>DISB01000017.1 GCA_002421685.1 Bacteroidetes bacterium UBA6221 | reverse complement strand
TAAACCTTTTTCAGGACGAGTCAAAAGCAGTTTTTTACACATCTTCAAAAATCCGCAACCAACCGCAACCAAAAAGAACTAATGAGAACTGAAGAGCTTGCCTGTCCCGACTATTTCGGGATGCGGTGGTGCTCCCCGTCATTTATCCCGCCACAGGCGGGAGGGGGTCGGGGAAAGAATTTATCAACAGCCAACAGCAGTTATTACACATTGGCGCATTGCCGAATTGTCGAATTAGCACATTTGGTTTACTTTTGAATGAACAAGGCATGGCAGAGAATTATATAGTATCGGCACGTAAGTACCGTCCCCAGACATTTGATACGGTTGTAGGGCAGGAGCATATCACTACCACCCTCAAAAATGCTATCAGGAACAACCACCTGGCGCATGCGTATTTGTTTTGCGGTCCGCGGGGGGTGGGCAAAACTACCTGCGCCCGTATCCTGGCCAAGACCATCAACTGCGAAAGCCCCACGCCCGATATGGAGGCCTGCGGCAAATGCAGCACCTGCCAGAGCTTTGCCAACCATACTTCTTTCAACGTATTTGAACTGGACGCCGCCAGCAACAACTCGGTGGACGATATACGCGAGCTGGTGAACCAGGTACGCTTCGCACCACAGGCCGGCAAGTATAAAATATATATCATAGACGAGGTGCATATGCTGAGCGCCTCGGCTTTCAACGCCTTCCTGAAGACGCTGGAAGAGCCGCCGCCATACGCCATATTCATACTGGCTACAACGGAGAAGCATAAGATATTGCCTACCATCCTCAGCCGCTGCCAGATATTCGATTTTAAAAGGATAGTATCTGAAGATATAGCGAACCACCTGCACAGTATAGCTACCAAAGAAGGCGTAGTAGCGCAGGAGGCCGCCCTGCACGTAATAGCGCAGAAGAGCGAAGGCTGTATGCGCGACGCCCTCAGCATGTTCGACCGTATAGTGAGTTTCACCAACGGTATGCTGACGTATAACAATACGATGGAGCACCTGAACCTGCTGGACGCTGACTTTTACTTCGGCCTGACGGACCATATGCTGGCGCAGGACGTAAGCGGTACGCTGCTGCAACTGGACGGCGCACTGGAAAGGGGTTTTGAAGGGGATGTGATACTGGAGGGGCTGGCGGAGCACCTGCGCAACCTGATGCTGTGCAAAGACCCGCGCATGGCCCGCCTGCTGGATGTGCCCAACGAGCACAAAGCTATCTATCACGAAAAGGCGAACCAGGCGCCGCCGTCATTCATCATATCGGCGCTGAACGTGGTGAGCGATGCGGAGTTGAACTACCGCAATGCCAACAACAAGCGGCTGCATGTAGAGATGTGCCTGATAAGGATGTGCTACCTGCTGCAGGCCACACAACCCGGGGATGTAAAAAAAAAGTCTGATAGCATAGCTCCGCAGCCCCTGCCACAGGCTGCGCCGGCACCTGCTACATACCAGGCTCCCGCGCCTGCCGCAAGGGTGGAAGAACCATCAAAGCCACAACAGCAGCCGACTCCGGCGCCGCAACCCACACCACAGCCCAGGCCACAACCTGCAGCATATACAGCGCCCCGCCCCACAAAGGCAAATGGTAACGGCGCTGCCCGCCGCATCAGCAGCAGCCTGATGAGCGAGATAGATGATGCGCTGAACAACGCCGTAGCGGTAGAAGAGGTGAAGAAAGAACTGTCGCAGGAGGCTATATATGCGCTGTACGAAAGCTATATACAGGGCATACTGGCGGATAACAAGATGGTGATATACGCCCAACTGAAGATGATGGAAGTAGAGTTGCACCCCGAGCACGAGGTGCGCCTTATATGCCCATCGGTACTCACAGAAACCTACGCCCGCAGCCAGCAGAACGAGATACTGGAATATTACCGCCGCGAAACAGGCGTGCTGGTAAGGGTAACGACAGAAGTAAGGCTGAACGAAGAGATAAACGCCAGTCAACAGCAAACCGTGCTGAGCAAACAGGACATGTACGAAGCCATGGCCGCTAAAAATCCCGCGCTGGCACAGTTGAAAGATGCCCTGGGTCTGCACCTGGAGTATTAGGTCCCGGCCCTTTCCGCAACATATACACGGCTGTGATGTTATACAAAACAGCTACTCCGTAGCGGACAGTTATAACTGAATATACATATACGAGTGCTGCGGGGTAAATTAAGACTGGAATAAAAATCGGAATTGTTTACTTTTGACATCTAAAATCTAAAAGCAGGGAGCATTTATGGCCGAAGCGATACGTATGCCACTTCTGAGTGATACGATGAAGGAAGGTGTGATAGCCGAATGGCATAAAAAAGTAGGGGATAAGGTAAAAAGCGATGACGTAATTGCCGACGTGGAGACCGATAAGGCCACCATGGAAGTAATGCCCTATGTGGACGGTACATTGCTGTACGTAGGTGTAGAAAAAGGACAGGCCGCCAAAGTGAACGATATCATAGCCATCATAGGTAAGGAAGGGGAAGATTATAAGGCCCTGTTGGACGATACAGGCAGCAAGCCGCAGGAAAAGCCCGGGGCAAAGGAAGAACCGAAAGAAAAAGAGGCTCCTGCCGAAAAAGCGCCTGCAGAGAAGAAAGCCGCCAAACCCAAGTCGGGCGACGCCACGGTGATACGCATGCCGCTGCTGAGCGACACCATGAAGGAAGGCAAGATAGAAGTATGGCACAAAAAGGTGGGCGATAAAGTGAAAAGTGACGACGTGCTGGCCGATGTGGAAACCGACAAGGCCACTATGGAGGTAATCGGTTATGCAGAAGGTACGCTGCTGTATATAGGTGTAGAGGCAGGCAACGCCGCTAAGGTAAACGACATCATAGCTATAGTAGGTAAAGAAGGTACGGATATAGAACCATACCTGCACGATGAGGGCGCGGAAGAGGCGCCGGCAAGTGGCAGCACTACTGAAGCGAAAGCAGCACAGCCTGCACAACAGGAAGCGAAAGCTGATGTTTCAACCAGCGACGAGGGGCGCGTAAAAGCATCTCCCCTGGCTAAAAAACTGGCGGAAGACAAAGGCATAGACCTGGAAGATGTGCAGGGCAGCGGAGACGGCGGACGTATCATCAAAAGAGATATTGACAATTATAAGCCATCGGCAAAATCGGCCCAGCAGACGGAAGCAGGCAAAGGCGTTGTAGCGGCCCCTGCGGCGTTGGGAGAGGAAAGCTATACAGATATTCCGGTGTCGCAGATACGTGGCGTAATAGCCAGGAGGCTGGGCGAAAGCAAGTTCACGGCCCCGCATTTCTATCTCACCATGACCATTACCATGGACAAAGCGATAGAAGCTCGCAAAGCCATCAACAATATATCGCCTGTTAAGGTTTCCTTCAACGACCTGGTGATAAAAGCCTGCGCTATGGCATTGCGCCAGCACCCTTATGTAAATAGTAGCTGGTTGGGCGATAAGATCCGCCAGAACCACCATATACACATCGGCAGCGCGGTAGCTATTGACGACGGGCTGATTGTACCTGTTATCAAATTCGCCGACCAGAAATCGCTCTCGCAGATAGCGGATGAGTCGAAAGCGCTGAGCGATAAAGCGCGCAATAAGAAATTACAGCCGCCTGAATTCACGGGGAATACCTTCACCATATCCAACCTGGGTATGATGGATATAGATGAGTTCACAGCCATCATCAACCCGCCGGATGCATGTATACTGGCTGTGGGTAAAATAACGCCCACCCCGGTTGCAGAAAACGGCCAGGTGGTTGTCCGTCAACTGATGAAGATAACCCTTAGCTGCGACCACCGCGTAGTGGATGGGGCCGTAGGTTCCCGCTTCCTGCAAACGCTGAAGGCGCACCTGGAAAACCCGGTGACAATGCTGGTGTAAGAAACTAAAAACATCATATACAGCCCTGCGACTTGCGGGGCTTTTCTACGCCCATTCGCTGAGCTCCAGCCAGCGCATTTCTTTTTCCTCCAGTGCGGTGGTTATCTCTATCATGCGCTTGTTTACCTGTTCCAGTTCTTCGTAGGGTATATTGCTGCTCATGCGGTCGGCCAGTTCAGCCTTTTCCTTTTCCAGTGCGGGAATGTCTTTCTCCAGTTGCTCAAACTCGCGCTGCTCTTTGTAAGATAGTTTCTTTTTCTCCTTTGGCTTTTGAGTGCTTGCTTCTTCAGCGGTTACGGGTATCTGTGCAGTGTCAATAGCCTGTATCCTGCGCTCTTCCGCCTCTTTGCGCTCCTGCTCCTTTTGCCATATACGATATTGGGTATAGTTGCCGGGGAAGTCGCGTATGACGCCGTCGCCCTCAAACACGAACATATGGTCCACCAGCCTGTCCATGAAATACCTGTCGTGCGATACGATGAGCAGGCAGCCCTGGTAATTGTCTAAGAAGTTTTCCAGCACAGCCAGCGTGGGCAGGTCCAGGTCGTTGGTCGGCTCATCCAGCACCAGGAAGTTAGGATTGCGAAACAAGACCGTTAATAGTTGCAACCTCTTCTTCTCTCCCCCGCTCAACTTTGACAAATAGGTATATTGCTGCTCCGGCGGAAAGAGGAACAACTCCAGGAACTGTGCCGCACTCAGCGTGCCACCTTTAGCCAGCGGAAAGCTTTCGGCAATGTTCTTCACATACTCTATCACGCGCATGTCTTCCTTTATCTCCAATCCCTGCTGCGAGAAATTGCCAAAGACTACCGTATCGCCGATGTTCACCTTGCCGCTGTCTTGTAGCTCCTGCTGTTGCAGTACCTGCAGGAAGGTAGATTTACCCGCCCCGTTTTTGCCGATTATACCCACACGCTCCCCTCTCTTGAACGTGTAGTCAAAGCCCTTCATGATAACTTTGTCACCATAGCTTTTATACACCTTCTTCATCTCTACCACCTTACCGCCCAGGCGGTTCATCTTCATCTCCAGTTCCAACTGGTTATCTTCTATACGCTTCTTAGCCTGCTTCTCTACTTCGTAAAAGTTATCAATCCTGCTTTGCGCTTTGGTGCTGCGGGCTTTGGGCTGCTTGCGCATCCACTCCAGCTCTTTGCGATAGGTGTTCTTCGCCTTATCAATATTGGCCTGCATATTTTCTATGCGCGCGGCTTTCTTTTCCAGGTAGGTTTCGTAGTCGCCTTTGTAAGTGAACATTTCGCTACCATCTATCTCCCATATCACATCGCACACGGCATCCAGGAAGTAGCGGTCGTGCGTCACCATCAGCAGGGTTACTTTTTCCTGGTTCAGGTAATGCTCCAGCCACTCTACCATAGCCACGTCCAGGTGGTTGGTAGGTTCGTCCATGATAAGCAATACATGCTTGTGCTCAAAACCAATATCTATGAGTGTTTGCGCCAGCGCCACCCTTTTGCGCTGCCCACCCGACAGGGTATCTACCCGCTGGTCCAGGTTGTGGATGTTCAGCTTGCCGAGTATCTGTTTTACCTTGGCTTCAAAATCCCAGGCGCCCAGTTCATCCAGTTTAGCCAGTGCTTCGCCCAGCTTTACCGGGTCTTTATCCGCCTGCTCCATAATGCCCTCATATTCGCGCAGGGCCTCGGCCACAGGGTGTTTGTAGTGGAATATATTATCCAGTACAGACAGGTGCTCTTCAAACTTCGGTTCCTGCTCAAACAGGGCTACCGTTACATCTTTGTGTATCCATAGCTTGCCGCTGTCGGGCACGTCCTTGCCCGCCAGTATCTTCAGCAGGGTAGATTTGCCACTGCCATTCCTGGCTACCAGGGCTATCTTATCCCCCTCGCTGATGTGGAAAGTAATATTCTCGAATAATGGCTTAACTCCGTATGATTTGGTTAGCCCTTCCGCCGACACGTAATGCATAGGGCGCAAAGATAAGTGATAGTATGAAGCAGCAGAGGGTTAGCCCTCTACTGCTTAGCTTAATTGTTTTTGTTTACATCATCGCCACGCTCCTGTTCAGGAAGTTGGTCAGGTCTTCGCCCTTTAGCATATCCTGCGACAGCAGCGCCAGGTCGAAGGCGTGACGGGCTATGCGCACCTGTTCGTCCTCAGTACCTGCCTTCAGTATCTTGCTGACGAGTGCATGGTTGCCGTTGATGCCCACCTTATAGCTCTCGGGCATTGCGCCAAACATGGCCATACCGTTCATCTCAGCCATCTCCTTCATGCGGCGGCTCATTTCGTCCATTGTTACGGTTACCGGCAGTTCGTCCGGGCTAATGCTTTCCACTTCCACCTTCATGTTTGGCTTAGTCACAGCCTTCTCAAATATCTCTTTTACCTTTTTGGCTTCATCTTCTGTAAGCAAGTGCTCCGGCGCATCGGTTGTTTTGATGAGGTTATCCATCACGTCCGAGTCCACACGTTTCAGGTTGGTCTTTTCCAGTTTATACTCCAGGTAGCTCAAAAAGTGTTTATCTATGGGCGAGTCCATCTGCAGCACATCATACCCGCGTTTATGCGCGGCCTGTATATAGAAGTTCTGTTTTTCCGGCTCGTTGGCATAGAGATATACCAGTTGCCCGTCCTTATCGGTCTGCGCCGCCGATACTTTGTTTTTGTATTCTTCCAGCGTGTAGAACTCGCCTTTGGTATTGGTGAGCAATGCGAAATCTTTCGCCTTGTCGTAAAACTTCTCATCCGTCACCATGCCATATTTCACAAACAGGCCAATGTCCGGCCATTTTTGCTCGTATGCCGCCCTGTCATTCTTAAACAGCTCGGCCAGCTTATCGCCTACTTTTTTGGTGATGTAGCCATTAATCTTTTTCACATTACTGTCGGCCTGCAGGAAACTGCGGGATACGTTCAGCGGAATATCCGGGGAATCAATAACTCCGTGCAGCAGCATCAGGAACTCCGGCACTATCTCCTTCACCTCGTCGGTAATGAACACCTGGCGGCTGAACAGCTTTATTTTGTTCTGCTGCAGTAGGTTCATATCCTTTTTCAGCTTGGGGAAGTACAATACCCCCGTCAGGTTGAAAGGATAATCCACGTTCAGGTGTATCCAGAACAGGGGATCTTCGCTCATGGGGTACAGGTCGCGGTAGAAATCCAGGTAGTCTTTATCTTCCAGGTCGGTGGGCGACTTGGTCCATATGGGCGTAGTATTGTTGATGATATTATCTACCTCTACCGGTTTGTATTTCGTCTTTCCTTCTTCGTCCACGCCGTCTTCTACCTGCTGCGTGCGTGTGCCAAACTTAACAGGTACGGGTAAAAAACGGCAGTGCTTATCCAATATCGCTTTCAACCTGTATTCGTCCAGGAACTCTTTGGAGTCCTCGTTGATGTGCAGGATAATATCTGTACCCACGGTTTGGCGATCGCCCGTGCTTATCGCAAATTCCGTGCTGCCATCGCACTCCCAGCGGGCCGGCTCTGCCCCTTCCCTGTAAGACAGGGTGTTGATTTCCACCTTATCGGCCACCATAAAGGCTGAGTAAAAGCCCAGGCCGAACTTGCCGATTATCTCGTTAGCGTCTTTTGCTTCCTTAAATTTCTCTACAAACTCCTCAGCTCCGGAAAAGGCAATCTGGTTGATGTATTTCTTTATTTCGTCGGCCGTCATGCCCAGGCCGTTGTCTGATATGGTAATAGTCTTTGCCGCTTCGTCCAGTTTCACTTCTATCAGCGGGGCGGGCAGTTCACCTTTATACTCACCCAGGGATGAAAGGCGTTTCAATTTCTGTATCGCATCCGTGGCATTGGCTACCAGTTCCCGCAGGAATATTTCGTTGTCTGAATACAGGAACTTTTTAATGATGGGGAAAATATTCTCGGTATGAATGGAAATAGTACCTTTTTCTTGCATAGTATTTACATGTGTTTTTAGCTATTGGAATATCTGCAAGCATTGTTCCAACCGATGAAATAATGCCATATTGACAGCATGGGCCTTAAACAGGAAAGCCGCCCATTTGGGCAGCTTTGTTAATAGTAATTCGTCTATAAGTCCTGTAGTTTACAGAGGCCGACTTATTTTGCCAAAAAGTCTTTCACTTTGTCTTTGTGCATAATAGCTTCCTTAAAAGTATATGCACCTGTCTTTGGGCTGCGAACAGTTTTTATCACTTTCGTGTAGTTCTTTGCATCAGCATTCTTTGCATCTGTCTTTATCGCCGTTTTTGCCGCTTTTGCCATGACTCAAATATATTTAAAAAATTACTTAATTTCTTTATGTACAGTTACCTTTTTCAGTAAAGGATTATACTTTTTCAGTTCGATACGCTCAGGGGTATTCTTTTTGTTTTTGGTAGTAATGTAACGGCTGGTGCCGGCCAGACCGGTACCTTTATGCTCTGTACATTCCAAAATCACCTGAACGCGGTTTCCTTTCTTCGCCATTGTATATGGAGTTTATTTCTTTATTAAATTTTTTCGCCTTTCGCGCGCATGTCTTTTACAACAGCCAGCAACCCGTTCTTATTGATAGTACGCATAGCGTCTGTTGTTAATTTCAATGTTATCCAACGGTCTTCTTCGGCAAGGAAAAAGCGTTTTACCTGCAGATTGGGCAGGAAACGTCGTTTAGCTTTCTTATTAGAGAAAGATACTTTGTGACCTGTAATCGGCTTTTTTCCTGTTACCTGACAAACACGTGCCATACTTTAGATTTTTTGGGACTGCAAAGGTCATTTTTTTTTGCGTAATGACAAAATAAATTTCATAAAAAATTCCATCATGCCAATTTGGGCAGCAGCAGGCTGTCCAGGCTGGCTATGCCGGGGGTGTTCTCGCAAAGAAAGCCTTCGCCGTAAGCCACACCGATACGTTTGCCCAGCAATGAGGCCCTGTGCTCTATTTTATCGAGGAAACCGCTGGCGGCTATATATGTCACCGGTTCCGCCGAATTGGGGTCGTGAAACTGGCTCCTGTAGGCTTTTATAGCCTCCATTTTAGTGCCGAAGGCGCCGGATATATCTACTATGAAGTCCGGCTCCAGGAAACGGTCCTGTATCATATGATAGACGCGTTTGGGCCTCCATGCGGTTTGTTCTTCCCCATTATGAGTGGTGCTTATTTTGGCCAGTCCCGCCAGGAAACAGGCATCGGCTATCAGCCTGCCCGCGCGTCCGTGGTCGGGGTGACGGTCCTCCAAAGCATTGGCTATGACTATTTCCGGCCTGTATTTGCGTATATATTCCACCAGTTTAAGTTGGTGTTCCTTATCATTCTGAAAAAAGCCATCGGCCATGCCCAGGTTCTCCCGCACGGCTATACCCATGATATCTGCCGCATTCCTGGCCTCCTGCACGCGCAGTTCGGGTGTGCCGCGGGTGCCCAGTTCGCCACGGGTAAGGTCGATAATGCCCACCTGCTGCCCCATCTGCACATGCTTTATCAGTGTACCGGAGGCGCCCAATTCCAGGTCATCGGGGTGAACAGCTATAGCCAGTATATCCAGTTTTTTCATGGTGCAAAAGTATTTATTTCGACAATTAGCCAATTCGACAATTTAGCAATAGCTGTATAAACTGTTCCCATACCCCGCTTTTTGCTCTCACTCCCCCATGTTTGTTCCTTTTCCCTGCTTTGGGAACAAAATTTGCCCTTATTATGGGCTTCAACGGGTTTACCACCACCTCCCAACGAACTGACAATCAATTGGTTGGTTAAAATGTTCCAAAATGATGCCATAAAATGGAATAAAAAATTTCCTGTAGCACAAAAAATCCCGGCAAAAGGGCCGGGATTTGATTCAAGAGTGAAACAACAGGGGTAATGCCGGGTTTTGGGTGTATTCATCGTATTAGTTTATCATTACAAAAATACAACGTAATAATCATTTACTCAAATAATTTTCAATGAAGGCAGATGTCAGGTGATGGAGTATTTTCGCGAACATGAAATAACGATTCCCGTACTGATACTGACGCAGGACACAACGGAAAGTAATATCATCGAATTCTTCAAACTGGGGGTACATGGCTACCTGCGCAAAAACTGTACACCAGAAGAACTGAAAAGTGGCATAGACAATATCGTGCAGACAAGTTATTATCACAATGAATTGCTGGTTAAAGCCTTGTCGAACAACGCCCATCATAAGTCTGATGAACGGGAACATGTCATGGCTCAACTCACCGGCCGTGAACTGGATTTTTTGCGGTTGGTGTGTAACGAGCAGGAATATACTTACGAGCAGATGGCGGATATACTGGGTGTGCACCTGCGCACTGTGGATGGCTATCGCAAAGCACTGTTTGAGAAATTCAATATAAAATCGGAAACAGGAGTGGTATTGTTTGCCATTAAATACAGGCTGATAAACATACCTGTATGAACTGCCGTTATCTAAACACCAGGGCCCTCCAGGTTGTACAAATAAGTGAGACGCTAATACAGTAATTAAATAACGATAAGGGTTTATTACCGGCGTTATGTTTACATTATAATAGTAAAAAAACTGTCCCGCAAAAGCGGGACAGTTTCAAGTTTATCATCATGCGGCGGGGCCGCTATTGATTATTTGATGATTTCAGTAACCTGACCGGCACCTACTGTACGGCCACCTTCGCGTATCGCGAATTTCAGACCTTTCTCCATCGCGATAGGCGCGATAAGAGTAACATGCAGGTTAACGTTATCACCAGGCATTACCATTTCCACACCTTCGGGCAGGTGACACTCACCTGTAACGTCGGTAGTACGGAAATAGAACTGGGGACGGTATTTGTTGAAGAACGGAGTGTGACGTCCACCTTCTTCTTTGCTCAGTACATACACCTCACCTTTGAACTCAGTGTGCGGAGTGATGCTCTTAGGAGCGCAGATAACCATACCACGTTTGATGTCTTTCTTCTCTATACCACGCAGCAGGATACCGGCATTGTCACCAGCCTCACCGCGGTCGAGGAGTTTTTTGAACATCTCAACACCTGTACAGGTAGAAGTAAGCGGAGACTCGTTGAAACCTACGATCTCTACGTTGTCACCTACTTTGATAACACCACGCTCGATACGGCCTGTAGCCACTGTACCGCGACCGGTGATAGTGAACACGTCTTCTACAGACATCAGGAACGGCTGATCAACAGCGCGCGGAGGCAGAGGAATCCACTCATCCACAGCTTTCATCAGGTCCAGAACTTTCTCTACCCACTTAGCTTCGCCGGCCAGTGCGCCTGTAGCAGAACCTTGTATGATTGGTGTGTTATCACCATCGTATTCGTATTTGCTCAGCAGCTCGCGTATTTCCATTTCAACCAGTTCCAGTATCTCAGGATCGTCAACCAGGTCTACTTTGTTCATAAACACCACCATACGGGGAACGCCTACCTGGCGGCCCAGCAGTATGTGCTCTTTAGTTTGAGGCATAGGACCATCGGTAGCAGCTACCACCAGGATAGCGCCGTCCATCTGCGCAGCGCCTGTGATCATGTTCTTCACATAGTCAGCGTGGCCGGGGCAGTCAACGTGTGCATAGTGGCGGTTATCAGTTGCATACTCAACGTGTGCAGTATTGATAGTGATACCGCGCTCCCTTTCTTCGGGCGCACCGTCAATTTCATCATATCCTTTTTTCTGCGCCAAACCTCTTTCTGACAGGATAGAAGTGATCGCTGCAGTTAATGTAGTTTTACCATGGTCAACGTGNNGACCGATGGTACCAATGTTTACGTGGGGTTTGTCCCGCTGAAAGGTCTCTTTTGCCATCGTATTTTCTGTTTAAAATTTTTAGTATTTCCTTTAAAAAGAGTGCAAATATAAGTTATTTTTGTTTCAAAGAAATTTATTTTTCCTGTGACCTGATACTTTTTTCAGGAGGATTTGCCTTCAGTATTTATAGTATAAAAGCCCCCGGCCCTAAAAGGAGATGTTGCCTAAATATTTATTATTAGCATGTCTCAGTACAGCGCGAAAAGCCCCGGCCCTAAAGGGAGATGTTTTGTAATGTTTTTATAAGTAGTCTGTACAGTGCGAAAGGCCCCGGCCCTAAAGGGTGGTGTTCCGTAATACTTCTTTATAAGTAGCCTTGTACTGCGCGAAAGGCCCCAACCCTAAAGGGAGGTGTTTCGTAGTATTTATTATAAACATTCTCTTGTACAATGCGAAAAGGCCCTGCCCTAAAGGGAGATGTTTCGTAACATTTCCTATAAGTATCGAATCTGGAAAAAGGAAGAGAGCTGTTGAGTCCCGTACGTACGGGATTAGCTATCGGGAGAACTGCCGGAATATGGTAGAAAGGAAGAGAGCTGTTGAGCAGGATTGAACTGCCGACCTCTTCCTTACCAAGGAAGNNCCTTTTCTTCAGGAGCATTGTCAATTGAGTCAAATGAGCGGAATTCCGATAACCCGGCATCAGCAAGTGTGAGGGTAATAGCAGCGGTTAAGGTGGTTTTACCGTGGTCAACGTGACCGATGGTACCGACGTTAACGTGCGGCTTGGAACGATCAAATTTTTCTTTTGCCATATTAAATAAGAGTTGTTAATGTAAATTGAAACTTACTTTCAGTAAACTAAATCAGAGCCAATGACGAGATTTGAACTCGTGACCCCTTCCTTACCAAGGAAGTGCTCTACCACTGAGCTACAACAGCTTAAGAACTAAATAAGAGCGGGAGACGAGGTTCGAACCCGCGACCTACAGCTTGGAAGGCTGTCGCTCTACCAGCTGAGCTACTCCCGCCTGGTAAATGCCTGTTGTAATAACACACAACAAACATGGTTGTGTGGGCAGAGAAGGATTCGAACCTCCGAAGTCGTAAGACAGCAGATTTACAGTCTGCCCCCGTTGGCCGCTTGGGTATCTGCCCGGTATTTTTTGGAAAGGGCATTGTTACCTGTCTCTCCGAAAAAAAGAGCCGCTTGCCGGAATCGAACCAGCGACCTACTGATTACAAGTCAGTTGCTCTACCAGCTGAGCTAAAGCGGCCTATATTTATTTTAAAGAACTACCCCCGTTTGAAAGGGGATTGCAAAAGTAGGTAACAAAATGATTATTGCAAATTTTTTTCGAGCCATTTTTAGCAGCATATAATATGCTTACATGTGTAGTTGTGAAGCCGGGAAAATTGCACGCATGTTTGTATTGCATGAAAGCATGAATATCAGTCCTGGTACGTGGCAGAAAAAGTGATGCGGTCTTCTATTGCTTTGGTGGAATCGGCATAGATGATATAGAATTCGCCGGTGAGCCGTGTACCTATAGAATTGATAGAGCCTTTTCCTTTCAGCAATTGTTTGTTTGACTGGCCAAGCGACTGGTAGCGTCTGAATGTAAATTTGCGGGGTCGGAGGGTCCTTCCGTTTCTACATAAATTCCATTATCGTCTTTAATAAGCTCGATGGAGGTACCGATGCGTCCCAGTACGTTATCAAAGTCCGGCTGGCCCATAAAGTCGCTGAAGTTCAGTATGGTGACCCCGGAAGGATCTTCGGTAATGGTGGTTTCGTAAGTTGTAGTCATACCGCTGACGGGCTGTCCATTCCTGCTGACGATCTCCTGGGTTACCCGCCACCTGCCAATGTATGGCGCTATGGCTTTGTCCTGGCAAAACTCGCCTGTATAACCTGAGGTGCAGTCACATTTGCCATCAAGGCAAATGCCGTTGTTCTGGCACACGATACCGGTACAGGCGTTGGGCGATGCAACATATTTGTCTTTACAAGCCGTATAGACTGTAACCGTAAAAACCAAGACAACCAATAGGGCCGTACCCGTTATTCCTTTCAACAATTGCATCTTTCTGCGGAGTTTCGCCAAAAATAGGATAATCATTTTGACCAGGTAAAACTTATGGTAGTTACAACATCCTGTTTATGAAAAGAATACACTCCCGTGACTTTACCGTTAAGTTCGTTGTACACGCCTTCGCCACCTTGTATTTTCGAGCTGTCGGGTAATATCCTTTCGTGCATGGTGAATGTTTTGTAGGCCTTTCTTGTACAAAAAACGGTATCAACAGACTCCGCGAGGTGAAGTATGTAGAATGAATCGGGAGAACTGCCGGCAACAACATTCAGCGGGTAATTGCGCAAAGTATCGGCGCCGGCAGTTTCCAGCGATACCCATTGGCCGTTGAACTTATCGTTCCACTTTGACTGGCAAAACTCCCCTTCCCATGCAAAAGGGCAAGTACACTCCCCCCGGACACATACCCCCTCGTTGAGGCAATTGACAGAACCGCATTTGTCGGATATGCAGCCTGCTATAGCCAGTGCCAATAATATTGTGAATATGAACCTGTAGCACATAAGCAGTGCAAATCTATTGCATAACATCCCCTAAAAAAAGCGATTAAAAAATGTTAATAAATATTAATTTTATACAAATTGTACCTTAAGTACATTGCATAACAGGTAAATAATTTTATGCCAAACAGGTTTAAAAGTACATTAAAGGCGCTCGCGTGCTTGCTTGTGAGCTTGTATTCATACACTGCCAAGGGCCAGACAGCCGATATATCTCCCAATTTTACAGATACCTTGCTCTGTGTCCATGGTAGTTTTGCCGTTCCGCTGGCTATTGGTTCTACCCCATTTGATGATACCAATGTGTTTAGGATAGAAATGTCTAATGCTACAGGTAGTTTTGCCAATCCCGTAATAGTAGGATATGCATACGGAAGCGGAATAAATTCATCAACGGCCAACTGTACATTGCCACCGCAGGTAACGGCGGGCACCGGTTACCGGTTGCGCGTGGTTACCAATCACCCGGCACATACCTCAGGCCCCAACAATAAGAACATCAGGGTATCGGACCTGCCGACGGTGACAGCAACCTCTAATAGTCCGTTGTGCGAAGGCGGCGCGCTGAACCTGGGCGCTACCAGCCCGAATGCATTGCCCAAATATAACTGGACGGGGCCAAACGGATGGACCGCAACTAACACGCAAAACCCATCGAGGCCAACGGTGCCTGGTAACGACAGCGGCGATTATATTGTTACAGTAACCAGCTATAACTGCACCTCGAAAGATACGGTGAAGGTACTGGTGATACCTAAACCCGTATTTTGGAGCATGCCCTTTGAAACCGATTCGTTTGCCTGCGAAGGACAAGCATTTTCGATATCTCCACGTTGCAATATCTGCAACCTGTCGGCCAATTTACTTGACTTTTATTGGGAGTACCCCCCTAATATGACGTCCAGTCAATCTACTATCAATTTGTTGAGCACCAAAGTAAGCAACGACGGATGGTTCAAGCTCACAGTAAAGATAAAGGGTACAAATTGCTCGACGACCGATAGTTCCCGTACGCTGATAAAACCTCTGCCAGATACACCAACGGCTACCAACAACGGTCCGCTGTGCGTGGGTGAAACGCTTGTACTGGGCGGCGGCAGTACCACACCGGGCGTAAGCTACAGGTGGGAAGGGCCAAAGGGCCAATCGGATAACAACCTGAATGTAACCATACCCAACATCAGCAAAGACGAGGAAGGCGACTGGAAACTATATGCCGTGAAAAATGGCTGCGAGTCCAAACCGGGTATAACAGAAGTAAAGGTAGGCATACCGCTGGTGCCGCTGCCGATATCTGGCGATAGTTTACTATGCCCCGGCGATAAGTTGCAACTGTCTGCCCAAAGCGCTACGACCGAAGGCATTGAATGGAAGAAGCTACCCAACGACAGCACGGTCATCAGCATTAACCGTAGTTACGGGAAAGCCGCCGTAACGGCGGAAGACGCGGGGCTGTATGTGGTGACGCAAGAAGTGCTGGGCTGCAAGTCGCCGCCTTCTTACATAAATATAAAGATACCGGACATAAAGGCGCCACAGCCAAAGAACAACGGACCATTGTGCATCAGTGAAAAGCTGGAACTAACCGCTGCAACCACCAATAATGGTACATATAGCTGGACCGGGCCAAACGGTTTTGCATCGAACGCGCAAAACCCGGAATTGAACAATGTAACTAAAGACGCCGAAGGCGTATATACCATTACGACAACATTGGAGTACTGCGATGAAACCGACACCACCCATGTAACTATTAAACCGATGCCGGAAGTAACACATATCAGCAGCAACAGCCCGGTGTGCCTCTATACCGATCTCAACCTGTTTGCGGAAAGTTCTTTGAACAACTCAACATTTTCCTGGACAGGGCCTGGCGGTTTTTCATCGGCAGAGCAGAACCCGTCAGCATACTTCCTGGACAAAATGGAGGGCATGTACAGTGTGCGGGCCACCAGCGACGGTTGTGTGTCGGCGGCTAAAACAACTGAAGTGATAACACGCGAAGGGCCGGGCATATCCAAAGCAAGGAGCAACAGCCCCTTGAAGGAAGGCGAAATCATCGAACTGTTTGCCGACAATGACAAGGACAGCGTGGCCTTTTATTGGACCGGGCCCGATGGCTTTACTTCCAATGAACGTGAACCTAAAATACAGGTAGCTACCTTCAGGAATGCCGGGAAGTATGAACTCTTCTCAGTATACAACGGCTGCACTACTACCGCCTTCACCGTAGTGGAGGTAAAAGACATATTGGGCATTACGCTGAACCTTTATCCGAATCCCAACGACGGGCAATTTACCATTGCGGGAATTACCCAAACAGATGCACCGCTGAAAATGACCATATTCAGCCACCAGGGGAAAGTTATGTACCAGGGCGAAGCGGTGCCTGAACGTTCAAAATTTAAAACCATGATAGACCTACGGGGTGCGGCCAGCGGCGTGTATATATTGCAAGTGTTACAAGATGCAGAAGAAAAGCGCGTACGGTTCACTATAGTACGGCAATAGGCCTTAACTTTTCTTAAGGTTATTGTGGCACAAAGCTTGCACCGGTGCATATATGAAGTTTTTTTTTAGCATAGCAGTTATCTTATTATGCCTGGGCGGTCGTTCTTCTACAGCACAAACACCCCAGGCCGCAGATACACTACTGCATGTAACTATGGACACCGTGCTGATAAAAGCACAGCGGGCGTGGGCTAATGACACGGTGCGCTACCGCTACAACCAGACGAAGTATTATGTTACAACCGTCCTTCCATATGTAAACGAAGCCGTAAAACTATATAACGAACTGGAAACCAGGACCGGCGACGGTGCAGGACGAAAGGAAAGAAGAGCTTTTGTAAAGAACAGGGAGGCGGAACTGAAACAACGATTTAACGCGGAAATAAAGGGACTGAACGAGACGCAGGGCGTATTGCTGGTAAAACTGGTAGCCCGCCAGACAGGCATGAACATATATGATATGTTGCAGGAGTATAAGGGCGGGCTTGCAGCAACAAAATGGCTGGCATGGGGCAGGCTGAACGGCTTCAACCTGGGCAGAAAGTATAATCCTGATAATGAAATAATGCTGGAAAATATCATGGAGGAGCTTGGCTATCCCCTACCCGGCTTTTACGGGCAAAGGCAAATCATAAGCTCTAATTAGCCGGGGGTTGCTTAACTTTGCACCCGTTATGAAAGTTAATAAGACCGCGATCTTCCTCATTGTATTTTTTATAATACTCGCAACTGCATTCGTCACTTACTCGCTGAGATATTTAGACAAGCCCGAGACTTTGCCCGTGATGGGAGCTAATACCGGCCACAAGGTGCAGCCATTCAAATTTGTGAACCAGGAAGGCGATACAGTAACGCAGGATGCCGTGAAGGGGAAAATATACGTTGTGGAATATTTCTTCACTACCTGTAAAGGCATATGCCCCCGGATGAATGAAAATATGAGCAAGGTGTACGAAGCTTTTCGCGGAAATGAGCGGGTAATGATACTATCCCATACCGTTGACCCCAAGAAGGATACCGTGGAAGCAATGAAAGCATACAGCCTGCGCTTTGAGGCAGACCCGGAACAATGGATGTTCCTGACAGGGGATAAAAAAGAACTCTATGATGCGGCCCGCTATAGTTATCTCATCAGCGCGGCAGATGATACGGCCACCGTGGACATACAAAGTGATTTTATCCATACCGACCGGTTTGTGCTGGTAGACGGGGATGGGTATATACGCGGCAGATTTTACAAAGGCACGGATATGGGAGAAGTAAACCAGTTGATAGGCGACATCAAAATGTTGCTGAAAGAGAAACCGCTGTCTGAATCAGATATTCATGGTCCAGCCGAGCAATAGCCAGCCTAATACTATAAGAGGAGCTGGAATCCTGGTAAAGAAAAGAATAGAGAAAGTAATAGCAGCGACTACAACGTTGGTCCATTCGAAAGGCATGGCCTGGAACAACACAATGCCCGAAGCCCAGACGAAACCAACGATAGCTGCGTTAAAACCCTCCAATGCACGATAGATAACCACGTATTGCCGCAGGTTTTGATAGACCGGGAAAAGAAAAAACAGTAATAAGGTGCTGGGCAGAAACACCGCGAAAGTAGCCACCAGGCATCCGATAGCCTGCCACACCGGGCCGTACTGGCTCATTACCATTCCGCCTACGTAAGAGACGATAGCGAATACCGGCCCCGGCACTGCCTGCACCATACCATAACCCGTCAATAATTGTTCGCCCGACATGAAAGGTTGCATACCAATATGAGCCGGGCGGTTTACAAACTGGAAGAGCATCATAGGCAGCAAAGCCTGGCCTCCGCCAAATACGATAGCACCAAAACGGTAAAAGTTTTCGAACAGGTTGAATATCCTGGCATTCTGGAAATCGTATAGCCGGGCAACCTCGCTCAATATACCTGCTGCGACAAAAATGGCGGCGAATATCCAGAGGTTCATCCAGCGGATGGGTTTGGGCTTTTCTTTGGTGTCGGGAATGCGCTTGTTGCTGAAATTGCTGATAACGCCCGCCAAAAGCAGGAGCACCGGGAAAATCCAGGGGAACTGAAGAAAGATGGTGACAATAATACACCCCGTCATGATAGCCCAGGTAGCCACGTGGCGAACGCTGGCCCTCATCATGCGTACTGCCGCAAAACATATAAACCCGACAGACATGGGAAGAATGTAACGGAACAGGTTCGTATTAATATCCCTTGCATCTATGTAATACACCAGGAAGGAGAAAGCGCCCATAAGTATAGCAGCCGGCATGACCCATAACAACAGGGTGACGATGGCCAGGGGCACACCCCCTCTTTTCAATGCTATGAGCGTGACCGTTTGCGTAGACGAAGGGCCGGGCAACATCTGGCAAAACGCATTGTATTCCAATAGTTCCTGCTCCGATACGTCTTTGCGCTTCTGTGCAAAAGTGCGCATCATCATACCTATATGTCCGTGGGGGCCGCCAAAAGCAGTGAGGGAGTATAAAAGTACTGCCCTCAAAAAAGGTATATGGCGCAAAAACATAACCCGGCGATAATTATAATCCGAAAAATACTCACAAAAAAGGGATTTACATAAAATAGCAAAATACCGATGCAGTTTGTATCTTGCAGGCGAAATTTTGCATAAGAAATGGAAATAGTACTTCACAACGCCTTCTACGACACGGTGCAATATGGCCTGGGCATGACCCTCTGCTATATTTTCATGATCCTGATGACCATTGAGATAATCTATGTGATGGCCAAATACCTTGGCGGGGATAAAAAATAGACCTGTAGGCGCCGACGCAGTTTTGAAAGATATTGCCGACATACGGACCGAATACCAGATGGCCGCACTTGATGAAGTGACCGTAGGTGACGACCCCGTGGCTTTTTTTACCCAATGGTTTATAGAGGCACAAAAGGCTGAGTTATCGGAAGTAAATGCCATGACATTGGCCACGGTCAATGCAGACAACATTCCCCATGCGAGAGTGGTGCTGCTGAAAGGGCTGGAAGGCGAAGAGTTTGTTTTTTATACCAATTACGACAGTGCAAAGGGCCGTGACATAGCCGCCAATCCTAATGTGTGCCTGATGTTTTTTTGGAAAGAACTGGAAAGACAGGTAAGGATACAGGGTATTGCCGGCAAGATAGCTGCTGAAAAAAGCGACGAATATTTTCACTCACGGCCGGACGGCGGTAAGATAGGCGCCTGGACCTCACCACAAAGCAGCGTAATACCCGACAGGAATGTATTGGACGAACGTTACCTGCAATACGAAAAGGAATTTGCCAACAAGCGCATTCCCCGGCCGGAACACTGGGGGGGATATGGCGTAAAGCCCGTTTCCATTGAATTCTGGCAGGGGCGTATCAGCCGCCTTCACGACAGGATACTGTTCAAAAAAAATGAAGAAGGCGTGTGGAAAAAAATGCGCCTCGCCCCATAACATTTCAATTTCATTTTCCCATTTGAGGGCATTCTTACAGCCCGTCGCCGACATATAGGAATCAGCAGATTTGTAAATAGTCAGAAGCCAGGCGCTTAGCGGCTTAACAAGCGAATAACAGCCCACCATGATAAATCCCCTGCATAAGGCATTAAATTTGCAATAGTACATATAGGGTAGCCTGTGGATAACCTGTTAGTTACCTGTGAATAAGTTATCCACAATTGTTTATCCTGTAACCAACAGAGCGTATTTTGCATAACAGATTTAAGATATGGGACAGCGGTTGTAAACATCGCCCTGCAGCGGTTTTATTGCCCTGTTTCCTGGTAAGTGCACAGTACAATAAAAAAATATCATCGGTTAAATACGGGAGTTGGCAACTCCCCTTGAACGTGTGCGGCTATTTGTGAATTGAAATAAGCAGGAATGCAGATTACTAACCCAACAAAAAAAAGCAAGATGCGACAGTTGTATAACCTGGTTGCCATGGCAATAATATTGCTGGCAACGTCTTGTGCCGCACCGCAAAAGACCATTTACTTTGCTGAGAACGCCCCGCTTGACCCCCATGTGCAGGTAGAGAATATTGAAAAACGCAAGGAGATAGTAGTACTGCCGGATGATATCCTTGCCATTAACGTCAGCAGCATCAGCAGCATCACCGCGGGCTCGGGTACCAGCGACCCCGTAACCATTTTCAACGAAGGCGGCACCGTGTACAACATAACATCTTCGATAGGCGGCGGCCAAAGCGGCGGTGGAAGCAACAAGGCGTACCTGGTGGACGCAAACGGTTTTATCGACTACCCGGTACTGGGGAAAGTAAAAGTATCGGGTTTGACACTACGCCAGGTAAAAGATATGCTGGCCAAAAGACTGGAAGACTTCGTAAAAGACCCGGTGGTGGAAGCGCGTATCATCAACTACAAAATTACCGTACTGGGAGAAGTGGGATCGCCGGGGTCTATCATAGCGTCTAACCACAAACTAAGCGTGGTGGACGCAATAGCACTGGCAGGCGACATGCCGATAACAGGCAGGAAAGACAACGTACTCATAATACGCGAAACTGAAGGCAGGAGAGAATACGCCAGGCTGAACCTGAACAGCAGGAATGTTTTCAGCAGCCCGTATTACTATTTGAAACAAAATGATATCATATACGTAGAACCGGCCAGGGTACGCCGACAGGAGAGCAATGATTTCCTTAGGTTTTACCTGCCTACGATGACCTCGCTGCTATCAACGGCGATTGCGATATATGGTGTGACACAAATTGTGAAGTAAGAGCGGCATAGCCACTAAGAATGGACCAAAGTCAACAGCAAATACAAACCAGGCTGCTTAACCAGCTTAACTCGACATTCGATTTCAAGCGACTGTTCGGAGCATTGCTGACCAACTGGTATTGGTTTGTGCTGACACTGTCCATAACACTCACAGCGGGTTTCCTGTACCTGAGGTACACCACACCCGAATACGCCATCTACAGTTCGCTACTGATGCAGGAAGACAAGGAAAACCCCGCGCAAAGCCTGCTAAGCCGCATAGACCCCGAAAAAGACAAGTCGCGTATCAACCTGTTCAACGAGAAAGTAATCCTTCAGTCGCAAGACATGATCATGAAAGTGGTGGACTCGCTGGACATCAACGTCCGCTACTGGGCGATAGGCCGCGTAAAGGAAACGGAACTGTACAAAGACTGCCCGATAAAAATAGAATTTGACGAAGAAGGGATGCAGGCCAGCAGACGGCAGGTAACTATCCGGCAAATCGTGGAAGGCCAGTTTGAACTGATAGAAGGTGAGCGGTCGGAAAGAGTATTGTACGGGACATGGATAAAAAGAGACTGGGGCCGTTTCAAGATACTATATGTTGAAGGACCGGACGTAAATAGAGGTTACCTTGAATCGACCGATTTTATCGTACAGATAGAGCACCCCGATAATGCAACAGGACGCATAGGGGGGCGCTTTGGCGTAGAACTCCAGGACGGCCGCACCAGCCTGCTCGACCTATACTATACCGACAATATCAGAGAACGCGGTGTGGATTTCCTGAATACGCTCATCTATTTCTACCAGAAAAACGAACTGGAGAATATCAACTACACTGCTGAGAAAACACGCGAATTCATACAGGACAGGACTGCCAGCATTGGCGACAACCTGAAGCAGTTGGACTCAATGACCGTGGATATACAGAAGACCAATGACGTAGTAGATGTGCAGACCGAAACCACCGACCTGATGGCCCAGAAAACAGAGTGGGCGCGCAGAATGGACGAGCTATCTATGAAAAGGCAGGTAATAGAAAACCTGAAGAGCAACCTGGAAACATCCTATACAGGTGAATATGAGATAATAGCCGGGGTGGATATTACCGACCCGAACCTAAGCGCCTTTGTGCAGGAATACAACCAGGCAGTACGGCAACGCGAAACCCTGTCGCGTAATTGGGGCAAAGCACACCCGCAACTGCTGGAGATAGAGAGCGAGATAGCCGCGCTGAGAAAACGCGTAATTGATGCGGCGAATAAAGAATTAAAATCGGTGAACCGGGAACTGGCGCAGGTGCGTGAAAACGAGCAGCAGCTATCTGAACGGATACGCATGGCGCCCGAAATAGAGCAAGAGATAAAAGACGTAAACAGGAACTATCCTGTTCTGCAGAATATATACCTCTTGCTTTATGAGAAACTGGTTGAAAACGAGATATCGGTATATGCAGCTACCAACAAGTCGAAAGTAGTAGTAGTACCATACGCTTCAGGTGCGCCTATTACACCCGTGCCCAAGCGGATATATATGATGATGTTCCTGCTGGGTGTGCTGGCGCCGGGGTCTGTTGTTGTTTTGCGGGAAGTATTGAACAACAAAGTAATCAATGAGAACGATATAGAGTCGCAAACTTCAATACCGCTCATCGGTTCAATTGGCCGCGCGGAACACGCCAACACCAACGGCGCTACCATAGTGGTAGGCCCCCATGTGCGTACAGGTATAGCCGAGCAATTCAGGTTGATACGCGCCAACCTTGAGTTTATGTCGGCCAACAGGAACAACCGTATCTATATGGTGACATCCAGCACCAGCGGCGAGGGAAAATCATTCATATCCATCAACATGGGTATTACCATGACACTGGCCAAGAAGCGTGTTATTGTGATGGAATTTGACCTGCGCAAACCGAAAATTGCCCAATACCTGGGACTGCCCAACGACGGCGGCATAAGCGGGTATCTGGCAGGCATGTGTGGGCTGGAAAGTGTTATCAAGGCATCGGGCATACACGAGAACCTGTATATAGCCAACTGCGGACCCATACCACCCAACCCAGGCGAGTTGCTGGTGTCGGACAAAACAAGGCAACTGTTTGAAGAACTGCAGGAAATGTTTGACGTTATCATCGTGGATACCGCGCCTATCGGCATGGTGTCTGACGCGCTGATATTGTCACAATACGCCAGCACCAACCTGTTTATCATAAGGCAATCGTATACCGTAAAAGACCAGGTGCGGATGTTTGACGTGCTGCATAAAGACGGTAAAATTCAAAACCCTGCCATCATATTCAACGGGGTGGAATTCCTGAGAAAATACGGCTATGGATATGGCGGCAGTTCCGGGTATGGTTACGGATATGTGTATGGCTACCAGGCCAGCGGCTACGGCTACTACGACGACAGCAGCAGCAAACGAAAAAAGAAAAAGAAAGGGCTGATAAAACGGTTCTTTACCAAATAGAGAGAGAAACGCCTCCCGCAGGTTATTCGCATGTTAACAACAGTGGTTTATTAAGCCCTTGTATAGCAAATAGAATATCATTGCAGAAGGAAAAATTATTACATATAGCTGATGAAACTGAAAAAAAGATATGCGCTCTCGTACGTAGCGAAGCTGTATAATGTATTCAACCAAAAGCAGAAGAAAACCTTCAATTGGCTGGTCTTCTGGACCTTCATCAGTTCTATCACCGATCTCCTGGGCCTCTCGCTCATCATACCCGTAGTAGGGCTGGTGATGTCGGAGACGTTCTACACCACCGTTATTACTAATTACCCGGTACTAGGGGGCTTTAGCAAAAACGAACTGCTGATATATACCGTTGCCGCATTCTTCCTGCTGATAGTGGCTAAAAACGCATTTGGCCTGCTTATTAACTGGCTGCAGGTAAATTTTGTACGCAAGCTGTACGTCAGCTCGTCGATGAACGTACTGGACAAAGTTTACAATCGCTCGATGCTGGACATGCAGAAAGAAACATCGAACGAACTGGTGAGCAAACTGACCTACTACCAGTCGGCCTTGTGCAGTAGTGCTGCCATCTCCAGCCTCATTCTCATCAACGAGGCTATAGTGTTTTTCCTGACAGGCTTAATCATCTGCCTGTACAACTGGCAACTATTCTTTTTGCTGATAGGCGTACTGATACCTACCATGGGGGCCTTCTACGCCAAAGTAAAAAATATGATACGCGTAGCCGGTGAAGAGAAAAGTAAAAACAGTATTAAACTATACGCCTACGCGCAGGAAATGATATTCGGCTATACGGATATAAAAATTGCCGGCACGGAAGACAGGTTTAAAAACAGGTTTTACAATTTTGCTAAGAAGTACAGCCACAACCAGGCGCAGATAGACTTCATGATGTTTATCCCTACCCGCATCATCGAGATAGCCATATTCCTTTGTATCATACTCATACTGGTGTATGGTGTATTTGTACTGAAAGACACGGAAAAAATCATTACCACGGTAAGTTTGTTCTCGGTAGTAGCCTACCGCAGTATACCCTCTATCAACCGCTTTGTGATCTCCATGAATAACCTGACGTCTACAGGTTTCATATTCAAAGACGTGGACTTCTCACCAACGGAAGAAGAAGACAAAGTAAAAAAAGAACCCGGTGCGATGACCTTCAACCATGGCATCCAGTTTAACCATGTCGGCTATAAATACCCCGGCACCAACATAGAGATACTAAAGGACTGCAACCTGGAAATAAAGCGCGGACAGTCGATAGGTATCATCGGGCGTTCGGGTGCGGGTAAATCCACGTTGGTGAACAATATTCTCGGTTTCCTGTACCCTACCAGCGGCAGCATACATATTGACGATACCCAGCTGACCAAAGACAATATACATAAGTGGTGGGAGATACTGGGTTATGTGAGGCAGGAAGTGTTTATCATGAACACCACCTTTATGGAAAACATAGCCATAGGCATACCCAAAGATGAAATAGATATGGCGAGGTTGCAGCGCGCCATCAAATTATCGAGCCTGAAAGAACTGGTGGACTCCTGGCCCGACAAAGCCAATACCATGCTGAACGAACGGGGCAATAACCTGTCGGGCGGGCAGAAGCAAAGAATAGCCATAGCGCGTGCTATATACAAAGGCGCACAGGTGCTGATATTTGACGAAGCCACTTCGGCCCTCGACTCAAGGACCGAAGAAGAAATTACCAACTCTATACGTGCGTTGGGAGAAGAAGACCTGACAGTCATCATCATTGCGCACAGGTACACATCGTTGAAATATTGCGACCAGATTTACAGGATAGATAAGGGCACGATAACAGAGAAACTTAGTTATAACAGGCTGATGGAAACAGAGCAGCATGTTAGCTAAATAACCGTATTTTAAAAAAATGAGCAAACTTGTATCAGTAGTAGTACCCAATTACAACTGCGCGCCATACCTGGATAAATGCCTGGAGCATATAGTGAACCAGACATACACCAACTTTGAGTGCATAGTATGTGATAATGCATCTACTGACAACTCGCTGGAAATAATTAACCGCTGGGCTGCTAAAGACAGCAGGATACGAGTGCTGACAACCGAAGTGAACGTTGGCGGAATGCTCTGTTACAACAGGATGTTCTTTGAAGCGAAGGGCGACTACATCATGATACAGGACTCTGACGACTGGTGCGACCCACAGAGGATAGAAAAACAGGCAACCGTTTTGGACAACTATAATGTAGGCTGTTGTATGACCAACTCCGTGTTTTACTATGCACATTCTGAGGCCGAATATCCTAAACAACCCGGCTCGGGGATAGTAGAGATAGACCAGGAAGATTGGGCGCCGGCTACCATCATGTTCAAAAGAGAAATACTGAAGACCATACCAGGCTACCACCTCTATTGGGACAGGTTAACCAGCTATGATAATTATTTTATCATGAGCATCATCGGCGAATACGGAGGGTATTATTTAGATGAATACCTCTACTTCGTATTGGCCAGGCCCGACTCAGACCACAGGAGCATAGACCTGACGGACAAAGCAGGGCTGAGGAAGCTGATATCGTTCGACATATATAAGTGCCTGAAAAAACAGCGTATAGAAACGGGGACCGACTGGCTGAAGGACGGGAATATGGAGGCGTTGAAAGATTATGAGCAGAAGCTGATGAATGACAAAAACTACCTGGCTGATAAAGTAAGGATGTTCGCCTGCATACAAATAGACAATGGGCGATATAAAAACGGATGGTCCTTGTTAAAACAAGCGATTAGTATATCCCCCGGGCTTATAAAAAATTATCAGTCGCTGCTATACCTGCTCAGGTCGAAAATAAAAACCAACGTATAGTATATGAAGGTGAGTATCATAATGTGTTCGTACAATACCGGCCATTACATTGGCAAGGCCATCGAATGCATATTGGCGCAGACATATACCAACTGGGAACTGATAATAAGCGACGACAGGTCGAAGGACAATTCTGTAGAGGTGATCAAGCCCTACCTTTCCGACGCGCGCATACAACTATACATACAGGAGCAGAACCAGGGGTATGTAAAAAACAAAAACTCTGCCATGCGCCGTGCTTCGGGCGACCTGGTGACACAACTGGACTCTGACGATATGTGCCCGCCTGACAGGATTGAAAAGCAGGTAAGTGTATTTATCAAAAATCCTGAAATAAAAATATGCAGCAGTGCCTTCCGTGCCATAGGTGTAGATGACCAACCGTTATACCCAAATGAAGAAAAGAAATACGCTGAAGACTTCCTGATAACCGAACCCGCGCTGGAATACCCGTTCTGGTTTCCGGGGCTGATGTGGCGCAGGGAACTGTTTGATGAACTGGGATATTTCCCCGAATACTTCAGCGGGATATATGGCGATGACCATTACTGGAGTTTTAAGGCCGTGCAGAAGTATCCTATATATTTCCTAAAAGGCTGCCTGTATTACTACCGTATCAATCCGGGTTCGATAACCAATGTACTGGATGACAAAAGGAAACTGATAGCCCAGGACGTGATAGCCGAGTTGCACAGGCTGGTGACAGAGACAGGAACGGACTGGCTGGAACAAGATAAACCCGAGGAAGGCCTGGCGTTTGAACAGCAACTTTTCAATAACAAGCCACTGATGGCCAAGCGTTATGGCATGTGGGCCGCAAAGGCAGTAGATAAGAAGAACTGGGCGCAGGCCAAAGACCTGTTGAAAAAACACTTTAGCCAGAGCAAGACGGATATAGACGGTTACAGGACATTGTTATATTATATACGCAGCAGGTACTTAGGCAAGGGATGAACATCATACTGGCATCGGAAGTAATACACCCCGGCGGAGCGGAAACATTCATCCTTCGCCTGGCGCAGGCCCTGAAACAACAGGGCCATGATGCGCGTGTATTTGTTTTTTACAATCACCTGCTGAACCGGGAACTCTGCAAGATACTGGCGCCGGATGTGGAAATAGTTGCCGCTGAAATACCAATGGCCGGATTATTGGGTAAGGTTGACGGTTTGTTCTTTCGCCTGGGTATTGACTATAGCACCAGGAATATTTTTATCAGGAAATCGCTGAACAGACTCATACAACAACAAAAAACAAACATCATACACAGCCACTTGTTGAAGGTGGATAACCTATGTCTTGATGTCGCTCATCCTCAATATATCCCGGTTGTTAATACCATACACGGCGATTACCTTCAGTTTTTTGAGAAAACAAAAAAAGGAATTGCCATACCGTTGCTCAACTACCTGCGTAAAGCAAAAGACAACCTGGGCAAACTCTCTGCCGTGGTTTGCATATCAGATAAGCAGGTAAGTTTTTTTGGCACGGAATTTCCTGAGCAGACAAAAGGGAAAGTAAGTAAGATATACAACGGGTATGAGGGTAAAATAACTGAGGGGCGCGGTGAATTGAGAAAGCGCCTTGGTATAGGTGAGGATGATTTTGTATTCGGGATGGTATCGCGCGGGATACCTGAAAAAGGATGGCAGGTAGCAATCGACGCATTCCTGCTACTGAACAAGCCCAATGCACACCTGGTGCTTACAGGCTCGGGAGAATATATATCTGCATTGAAAGAAAAATACAGCTCCCGGGAACAGATACATTTTACAGGCCATGCTGACAACCCTATCAACTGGATAAATATTTTCGACGTGGGGTTATTGCCATCCACATATCCTTCTGAAAGCCTGCCTACGGTGATTATAGAATACCTGTATTGCAACATACCCGTAATAGCCAGTGATGCGGGAGAGATTGTGAATATGACAGGACAGCAGAACAATCCCGCCGGTATTATCGTACCTGTTAAAGATGGCAAAGTTGATTCTTCATCAATAAGTGAAGCGATGAGTAAATACCTGGCTGATAACGAACTGTACAGGGAGCATCAATCTAATGCAGCGATATGCTACCGCATGTTTGATATGAAGAAATGTGTTGAGGCTTATACGGCAGTTTATCAAAACGCGATAAATCAACACCATAAATAACAGAGCTATGAGGTTTGCCATAAGGGACGATGATACCAATTATTACACACAACCGGAAGAACTGGAAAACTGCTACAGCCAGGTGTGGAATGATTTCCCGCCCACACTCAGCCTTATATCCAAAGTAAAAGGCAACTGGTTATATTGGGTACACCAGATATATAAAGACAAACAAGGTACAGACTGGGAAGCGTGGAAAGCAGATGATATTATTCATCCCATAGAAAAAAATGAGTTGTTGGTATCTTTTCTGAAAGAGAAAATTGCCGCAGGTAAACTGGATATATCTTTTCATGCCAAACACCACAGGAATGGCGACCCCGTACCGCCGGAAAGCAGGAGCAACAACTACGTGCTGGGGGCTGAATATTACACCAGCCGCTACCTGGCCGGTGAGATAAAAGCCGAGATTACACATCTTGATAAACTATTTGATGCAAAAATTACCGTATTTACACCTCCACAGAACCTGCTGAGCGAAGCCGGATACAAATCGGTATTAGACACCGGGCTTAATTTATGCGGAGGCGGCATACCGTTTTACAAAAAGGAAAAGAACCTGAAGGGGCTGTTCAATATCGGCAAACAACTATCCTTTAAATTGCTGCACAGAGACGCCGACTACCCGCGCGTACTGCGGTATAAAAATCACAATGAGATAGCCTACCACTATCCATTGCAGCCTACAACACGCTTAGACGAACTAAAATACGATTTCGATATGGTACGGAAATACGATGGCGATTTCGTGCTGTCCACCCATTATGTGGAGTTTGACTACCCGATGGTATATGATGAGAAACTGACTATGAAGCAGGTGCTGATAGACTTCCTGGACTATGTGTCTAAATACAGGGTGCAAAAAATGTCTTTATCTGAAATGCTGAAATGAGCAGACAAGAAAAAATATTAGTTGTTTCATTCCAGTCGCTGACGGCTAAGAGTGGTGGCGGCATGGCTAAGCTGGGCTATTATGTCTCTGAACAGCTCCACAAACGTGGTTTACTAAAAAAATTTATTGTTTCCTCGAAAGGTAAATACGAAACTCCTTTCCCGAGTGAACCTGTATCACGCTGGTCGCGGTATTACCTGTTTATACTTAACAAGCTGAACAGGTATATTAAAATGCCTGATTACAAGTTCAGGCTGATACAGGAACATTTGTATGATATACAATGCCGGGCGCACATCACCCCTGATATCGACATACTGTTCACAACCAATGCCCATATGAAAAGGACTTTTGCGAAAGCAAAAAAAATGGGCATAAAAATCATTTACGTCCCTGCTAATCATGAGGAGAATTATATCTATAAAATTGTATCAGAAGAGAACACGAAATTGGGCATTACAAGGCCGGAACCTTATACTTACGCTCCAAGGATCAAACTATATAATGACTCAATAGGGTACGTGGATACAGTACTTTGCACTTACCCTACCGTATATGAGTCGTATATCGATACAGGCAAGGCTCATGAAGTAATAAAACTTAACGGGCATCTGAAACCGGACTTTAAACCTTATGAATATAAGGTGAAACCTACCAGTGATACATTCAATGTCGTATATATCGCTACGACAGTGCCCCTGAAAGGGCTGCAATACCTGCTGGAAGCATGGAGGCAAATAATGGAACAGCAGGAGAATAATCAATTACACCTGCATATTATAGGGCGCATCGACGAGGCATTGAAAGAATACCTGGATACCCGTTTCAGGAAGTTAAGAAACGTGCAGCATCATGGAAGAGTAGAGGATGTGACTACTATGCTTGAAACTAAAGACCTGTGCGTAGTACCTAGCCTGACCGATGCCGGCCCCTATGTGGCTCTTGAGGCAGCGCATTACGGAATTCCAGTAGTGCTGACAGAAAATTGCGGCTCGGCAGAACTGCTGGGCAGGAAAGAGGGTGGCTGTAAAATAATCCCGATACGGGATGCCGCCGCCATTAAGGAAGCTATATTGTGGAGCTACCACAACAGAGAGGCAGCGAAGCAAATGGGTAAGACAGGAAAAGAACTACTGGACGATTACAACATGAAAGAATTTATTATCAAAGTCACGGATTATCTTGAACAAAAATTGGAGGAACAGAAACAATAAGCTATGGGCAAAGTAATGGTCGTTTCATTTCAATCGCTCACCGCTACCAGCGGGCAAGGTATGGCCAGGCTCGGATATATCCTGTCGAAAGAACTGCACCGCCGGGGATTGCTGAAAACTTTCGTGGTGCACTCGAAAGGGAAATTTGAAACACCATTTCCCAGCGAGCCTGTATCGTTCTTTTCCAGGTATTACCTGTTTATCCTGAACAAGCTGAACAATATTTTCAACTTCAAAACACATAGGTTTCGTTTTCTGCAGGAGCGATTGTTTGACTGGTTCTGCGCTAAAAAAATTGATAACTCAATAGATATAGTATTCGCTACACACCCCTACCTGAAACGCACATTCAGGAAAGCGAAACAACTCGGCATTAAAACCATACTGTTGTCCGGCACACCGGAGGACAACTATATGTATGATATAGTAAGCGAAGAAAATAAAAAACTAGGGGCTACTGAAATAGATTCGTACACATACGACAGGAGGAACAAATATTTTAATGGTACCATGCAGCACCTGGACGTGGTAATTGGCTCGCTGCCGACCGCCTATAAAACATACGCTACGTCCCGGGTCTTCAAAGGGGTGAACCTGAATATGACCGGGCATATGACGCCCGACTTCCCGGCTTACGATGTTAGCAAAAGAAAACCTGCGAGCGGAAAATTCGTTGTTGGATACCTTGCTTATACCGTTGTATTAAAAGGGCTGCATTATTTACTGGAGGCGTGGGAAGAAATAATAAAAGAAAATGAGGATGCGGACGTAGAACTATTGATTGGCGGTCCACTCCACCCTATTGTAGATGAATATGTAAAAAAACGTTTCAGCAATCTCACCAAAGTAAAATTCCTGGGGCAGGTGACGGATATAGCAGGTTTTATGCAACAACTGGACTTGTTTGCAGCGCCCAGCCTGACAGACGGAGCGCCTGTTTCCGCATTGGAGGCAGCGCATTATGCTGTGCCTGTACTTATTACGGATAATGCCGGCTCCAGCGAACTGATAGGCCGCGGAAAAGGAGGCGGATATATAGTGCCTATAAGAGATGCACAAGCCATAAAAGAAAAAATACTTTGGGCTTATACTAACAGGAAAGAAAATGCCGATATAGGACTGAACGCGAAAGAAAATATGGATAATTACAGTTTTGAAGGTTTCATCAAAGAAGTAAGTGATTATTTAGCAAACGAATTAAATGGCAGGTAAAAAAAACATATTACTCTTAGGCTCAGAACTGGGCAAAGGGGGCGCAGAGCGCTCCATCTCCCTGCTGAGCTACCACCTGGAGCAAGCTGGGTATAATGTAGTGCTGTGCTTACTCTCGGGCAAAGACAGGATACAGTATTATAAAACCTGCAAAGAAGTAATTTTTGTAGACCCGCCCGAGAGCAGCAATGCCATACAAAAGATAGGCGCCTGGAGATATAGATTGAAACGCATAAAGCAGATTAAAAAGGAATACAAAATTGATGTATCCATCAGCTTCCTGGAAGGGCCCGACTATGTGAATGTATTGACCAAAGGAAGGGAAAAAGTAGTACTGAGCATCAGGGGTTCCAAGATGTTTGACAAAGTAATAAGCGGATGGATGGGTACTGTGCGTAAAAAGGCATTGATACCTTTCCTGTACAAACGGGCGGATACCATAGTTTGTGTAACACAGGCCCTTGCTGAGGAACTTCATACCTATTTCAATATCAGCTACGGTAAACTGAAAATAATTTTCAACTTCTATGAGGTAGAAGAAATACTGGAAAACGCCAACCAACCGTTAACTGCCGGCGAAGAAAAGATATTTTCGAAACAGGTTATCATTACTTCGGGCAGGTTGCATGTAGCGAAAGAGCATGATAAACTGATAAGAATACTGAAGCGAGTAAAAGAACATGCAGATGCAAGGCTGATGATATTGGGTGACGGAGAGCTACATTCAGATTTGGAAGCACTTGGGGCGAGCCTGGGTTTGAAGGTATGTAACTGGGCAGGCAAATATGAAGAAGCGGACATCTACTTTATGGGATTTCAGAAAAACGCTTTTAAGTATTACAAACACAGCACATTATTCGCACTTTCCTCATCCTGGGAAGGATTTCCAAACGTGCTGGCGGAAGCATTGATATGTAACAAACCGGTAGTGAGTACCGACTGCCCCACAGGCCCGCGGGAGATATTGCATGTAGAAGGACTTGGCCACGAGCCTATAACACGGGCTATACGCACCCCTGTGGGCACGCTACTGCCCTTGCTGCATGATATTACCGAAGATATTGTCAGCCAGTGGACGGATGAAATCAATTACTGGCTGGATAGCCCTGCTCCGTCCGCAGAAGAGTTCAATAAACTGACAAAACGCTTTACTTTGGATACGCTGCTGGAAGAGTGGCGACAGGTAATAGAAAAATAAAACGAGCGTGACGATACTGATAATAGATAATTCAACAGCTTTTACAGGTGCATTCAAATGCGCCCTGAATGAGGCTGTACTATTATCAACTGAACACAGGTTCGTTTTTGTGCTGAACAACAATAGCACACTCATACCTTTATTAAAGGGGAAAGGGATAACTGTATATACCCTACCCATGGTAGAGATCAAACGTTCTATCGGAGTTTTATTGCTATATCCATTTGCTTTATTGCGTAATACTTTCAGCCTGCTGAACATTATACGAAAAGAACAGGTGGATGCAGTGCAGGTGAACGACTTTTACAACCTGCTGGGGGCTATGTCCAGGATATTTGGTTTCAAAGGAAAGCTACTGACCTATGTCCGGTTTCTGCCCTCTGTAATGCCCGGCCCATTGCGTAAACTTTGGGTAAGCTGTGGGTTGAGATATTCGCACAGGGTAATTGCGGTATCGGATACCGTGCTGAAGCAACTACCTGCACACGCCAAAGCTATGAGAGTGTATGACCCCGTACAACTCACTGAAAATTTGCCTGCAAAGGACTATGCAGCAAAAGACACTATATCCATATTATACCTTGCCAACTATATACAGGGCAAAGGACAGGATGCCGCGCTGGATGCTTTTGCGCCGGCATACGAGCAAAATAAAAACATCAGGCTCATCTTTATGGGCGGGGATATGGGACTGGACAAGAACAAAGAGTTTAAATACAAATTAGAACAGCACTCCAAAGAACTTGGCCTTGGGGATGCAGTTCAATTTGCTCCGTTCAACAGTAATGTTGAGGAGTCCATAAAAGAAGCTGATATTGTGCTCAACTTTTCGGAAGCGGAATCTTTTTCTATGACTTGCCTTGAGGCGGCATTTTACGGCACGCCCCTTATTGCCACACGTTGCGGGGGACCGGAGGAAATAGTTGAACACGGGCGCACAGGTATTACTGTACCTGTGAAAGATATTAATGCTATGAGAGACGCCATATTGACTTTAGCGTTTGACAATACATTACGCAAACAATATGCTACAGCAGGCAAAGAATATGTAAGGAATAAATTCAACATAGAAACATACAAACAGCAAATGCGGCAAATACTGGCGACGGAGACATGAGCAGGAAAAAAGTAAAAATATTATTTATGGTTCCCTACCCTGTGAGGCACGCGCCCTCGCAGCGTTTTCGTGTTGAGTTGTTTGAACCGTATCTGCAGGAAGCAGGCATTGAATATTCTATCGCCCCATTCATCAGTGCCCGCACCTGGGATATTTTATACAAAAAAGGTTCCGCTATACAGAAAGCAGGCGGTATCATAAAAGGGTATCTTAAACGCCTGAAAACCGTATTGCTTGACGTACACAAATATGATTATGTATTTGTACACCGGGAAGGAGCTCCCATGGGGCCGCCTGTATTTGAGTGGATAGTATCGAAGCTGTGGGGTAAGAAAATGATTTACGACTTTGACGATGCCATATGGATACCGAACACCAGCACCGAAAACCGTTTGGCATCCTGGCTGAAATCATTCTGGAAAGTACGCTATATCTGTAAATGGTCGCATACAGTTGTAGGTGGTAATGAATACCTGTGCAACTATGCAAGGCAATACAACAACAACGTGGTGCTGATACCTACCTGCGTAGATATGGAGCGTATGCACAACGGTGTAAAAGAACATAAAAGCGGACAGGTGACAATCGGATGGACGGGCAGTCACAGCACCATCCCCTACCTGGATGAGATAATGGACGTATTGCAGTATGCTGAAAAAGAATTAAACACAAAGTTCATCCTCATTGCCAATAAAAAGCCTGAACTGCCGCTGAAGAACTGGGAATTCATTAACTGGAACGAGGCAACGGAAATACAGGACCTGCTGAAAATAGACATTGGGGTAATGCCCCTGAAAGACGATGCATGGAGCGAGGGTAAATGCGGGTTTAAGCTCATACAGTACCTGTCGCTGGGCATACCTGCGGTAGCGAGCCCTGTGGGTGTCAACAAAGTAATAATTGACGAAGGTACAAATGGTTACTTGTGTACCTCAACAGAACAATGGAAGGCAGCATTGAAGGCCCTTGTGCCTGACACAGAATTAAGAAAAGCGGCAGGAATGGCAGGCAGGCAAAAAATGCAGAACGAATACAGCATAGCCGCCAACAAAGAAAAATTTATCCGGCTATTCCTTTATTGAGCCACGCTACTTTTCTGCGGCTGACCAACCCGAACGACAGCAGGTTGATTTGTACCGGGAAGTGCTTGTAGTACACCAATACCAGGGTCAATCCATAGAAAGGCAGACAGGGTATGCGGTAGCGCGACAAGGTACCAAAGTTGCCCGAAGATACCCCTACCGCGAAAGCGAATACAAGCGTAAATATCATACAAAACTGTATGGTAGGGTCTGAAAACACCGTTCGCCAGAATTGCATAAAACCTACTGAAACAAATACTTTTATGGTTATCAGCAAAAGTATCGTTGCCTCAAGGGCGTTGATCAACTGTATCACCTTACGCGTTTCCCACAGGTAGGGGCGGAACAATGTTACATTTACCGCAGCGGGAAACTTCTTTAGCATACCAAAAGCTGATGGATCCATTTCCCCCAGGTTATATGCGCTACCCTCGTCACCCGACTGCTCCTGTATATAGCTACTGATCAGGTATGATGTTTTTGCGATCTTATCCAGCGAGTACTTACCAAACACCTCGGAGTATTCCTGCATCACATATACAAAGCCTCCCACGCAGACAGCCATCACACCGAATTTCAATATAAACCGCATAAAGGCACTCCGTACCTTATGAGAATAGCTGGAGAGAATCCAGAAAATAATGGCCGGAATAAATGCTATAAGAATGTATAGTTTAATAGTAGCCAGCAAAAAGAATGAAACGATCGTTATTGCTACGGTTCTGAAACGAAAGTCCCTGTTTATCAGCAGGCGGAAAGCACCAAAAGTCATCCAACCCAGGCTGAACATACATATCGTATCCTTGAATATACCCGACCCCCACATAATAGTGCTGGGGATAAAGAGGGTTGCGATTGCGATATACCGTGTATAATCCGGGAACTTGGTTGCGAAGGTGCGAAACAGGGCCCATATTCCCGAAAAAGCAAGGGCCGCTATTATCACTGCGGTAGGTAAAAAGGTGTTGAACGTGAATATCATGATGATGGCAACGATAGTACACACTGTGTACTCCGCTGGCGCCTGGTACCAATCCATCTGCGATATATACTTGGTATAGCCCCCTTCATACCATTCCGGTATCCTGAACAGCATATTATACCACTTGGTAAAGCTCTCATCAAATGCGCTGTTGATGAGCTTGGCATGCCAGTGGTAAAGGGCCGTATCTCCCCAGCCGTAATAATACCGGTAAATAAGACTGATGAATATCGCTCCGCCTATTTTAAAAATAAGACCCGGCATGAAGTATTTCCTCCATGGATGCCCCACCGGGTATCTTCGTTCGCGTATCTGGTAAGCAACAAAGAAGATAGCGACCAAGTAAAAAGGCAATAACAAATAGTCCAGAAAATTTATAAATTGCAGATAATCTGATTGGTACATTGTCCCCTGGTTTCTTTGTTCCTAAATTTGTCAAAAAACACTTCTCTGCATGTGCGGTATAACCGGTTATTATGCCTTTACCAATAACGCTTTAAGCAATATAGTAAAGGTAAAACAATCCACTGAAAAATTGTATTTGCGCGGTCCCGACTGCGGGGATATTTATACACATAATAACATAGCGCTCGGCCACCGCAGGCTGTCCATCATAGACACTTCTACCGGCGCTTTGCAGCCGATGAGTGATACCAGCGGCAGGTATACTATAGCATTTAACGGGGAAATTTTTAATTACAAGGAATTATCAGGTAAATACCTGGCTGCAGTATGGCAAAGAAGCGGCGGACCCAAAACAACATCGGACACCGAAGTACTGCTCTACCTGCTGATAGAATATGGCAAAGACTGCCTGGAGTGGCTGAGCGGCTTTTTCGCTTTCGCCTTCTACGATAAAGAAACAGGCACCCTGCTGCTGGCGCGTGACCGTTATGGCAAGAAGCCGCTGAACTATTATGCAACCAATGATGAATTCGCTTTCTCGTCGGAAATGAAATCTCTGCTGGAATGGGGAATACCTAAAAAACTGAATTATTCAGTATTGCACCAGTACCTCCAGCTTAATTATATCCCTCAGCCTCAAAGCATGATAGAGGGAGTAGCCAAACTAAAGCCGGCGCATTATATCATTATGAATGCGGCTGGAGTGCAGGAATACAAGCCTTATTATGAAATCAACATCAATAAATCCGCTTACGACAATTACACATACGATGCGGCACAACAGGAACTGGTGAAACGTATGGATACTTCCGTACGGGAAAGAATGATTTCAGACGTGCCGCTGGGCGCCTTCCTCAGCGGGGGTATCGACTCATCGGTAGTGGTAGCCCTGGCCAGCAAGTACACCAAAGACCTCAACACATTCTCTGTAGGATATAAGGACAACGCATTTTTTGATGAAACAAAATATGCAAAACTGGTTGCTGAGCAATACAAAACGAACCATACTGTATTCTCCCTCACTAATAACGACTTCCTGGAACATGTGTATGATGTGCTGGATTATCTGGATGAGCCATTTGCAGATTCATCGGCCATCCCGGAGTATATACTCTGCCACCATACCCGCAAGCATGTGACGGTAGCATTGAGCGGCGATGGCGGCGACGAAGTATTTGCAGGTTATAACAAACACGCTGCCGAATGGAAGATGCGGCAGAGTTCGTTTATAAACTCATTAGTAAAAGCGGGACAGCCTTTGTGGAATGTACTGCCACGTGGCAGGAGCAATAAAATAACCAACCTGTTCAGGCAGTTGCACCGGTTTGCCGAAGGTGGCAGTTTGAACATCAAAGACAGGTATTGGCGCTGGGCCTCGTTTAATACGGTTGCGCAAACAAACAAACTACTTAGTGATGCTTCCCTTGCCAAAGTGGACTATCCACTGATGGAAAGCGAGCGGCAGGAAATATTGAAATATCTGGACAGTAATGACTTCAACGAACTGCTGCTTACCGATATGAACCTGGTGCTGACAGGAGATATGCTGGTTAAAGTGGACATGATGAGTATGGCCAACAGCCTGGAAGTGCGCAGCCCGTTCCTCGATTATAAAGTCGTGGATTTCGCGTTCTCGCTGCCGGAGCAATACAAGATAAATGGCAGCATGAAAAAGCGCATCGTACAGGATGCCTTCCGCAGCATGTTGCCCGACGAGATATACAACCGCCCCAAGCATGGCTTTGAAATACCGTTGCTCGATTGGTTCCGCAAAGAACTATGGGGGTTGATAAATGAGGATTTGCTGGAGAAATCGTTTGTGCGGGAACAGGGCATATTTAATGTGGATGCAGTAGAGCAGCTCAAGAAAAAACTGCACAGCAACAGCCCTGAAGATAGCCACGCTACCATCTGGGCGCTGATTGTATTCCAATACTGGTGGAAGAAGTATTTCATCAGTTAACGGCCTGTTACCGGTTGGACAGGCAGTCAAATTATTGTATCATTGCACAACTAAAGTTACATGCCGAGGGTATTACGCATACATAACAGGTTGATCATAGGAGGCCCTGCCATCAACGTCACTTACCTGACCAAATACATGGCACCTGAATTTGAGACCATGCTGGTAATAGGCGACAAGGACAGTCATGAACAGGATGCCGACCACCTGATCACCAACCTGGGATTGAACCCGGTAGTAGTTCCCGAAATGAAAAGGGACATCAGCCCGCTCAACGACGGGATTGCCTATCAAAAAATCAAGAAGCTGATTGAAAAATTCCGCCCGGACATTGTGCATACACACGCTGCAAAGTCGGGCGTTATAGGACGTCTGGCGGCCGACGCCTGTAAAGTACCTGTGATACTACACACTTTTCACGGGCATGTGTTCCATAGTTATTTCAGCAAGTTCAAGACGAATACTTTCATACAGATAGAACGTTACCTGGCCAGGCGCTCAACAGGCATCATAGCCATCAGCGAAACGCAGAAACATGAATTGGCCAATGTGTACCATATCTGCGATGAAAAGAAAATAAAAATCATTCCACTGGGATTGGACCTGGATAAGTTCCAGGTGCAGCAGGATATGAAACGCGCTGAATTCAGGAAACAATTTGACCTGAAACCAGACGATATAACCATCGGCATTATAGGCCGTGTAGTGCCCGTAAAAAATCACAGCCTGTTTGTGGCTGCTGCAAAAAAAGTACTTGACCAAACCTCATTGCCAGTAAAGTTTGTAATAATAGGCGATGGCGATATGCGCCCGCAGATGGAAGCAGAGTTTGCCGCCGCTGGCATTGACTATACCTACTATCCTGTTGACCCCCGCGAGGCTACCGCACTTTGTACTTCCTGGCAAACAGAAATGGACTATGTATTATCGGGGCTGGACATTGTTGCGCTCACCTCTCACAATGAGGGTACGCCGGTATCGCTGATAGAAGCACAGGCGGCTGCACGTCCTGTTGTGTCAACCAACGTAGGCGGTGTAAAAGATGTAGTTACCGACAACCAGACAGGCTACATCACCGAGCCGGGCGACGCTGATACATTCGCCGAAGCCTTGCTAAAACTCATCAATAATCCTGAAAAAAGAAACTACTTCGGGCAACTCGGCCGCACCTTTGCACAAACGCATTACTCTTACCAACGCCTGGTAAAAGATATGTCCGCTTATTACTACGAGCAATTGGCATTGGCAGGCGTTGATTATCGCAAACCACCTATTCGCCCTGTGTCGTCCAACCTTGAGGAATACTAATTCATTGCTTTAAAATGCTCCACCGTCTGCACCAGGCCGTCCATAAATCGCTTGGTGGGCTCATAACCCAACAGGTTCTTTGCCAGTGAAATATCCGCCAGTGAGTTGCGCACGTCTCCTGCCCTTGGCTCACGGTAAGTTGCCTCATGGTCTGCTTTCAGAATGTCGCGTATCTCGTTGTACAGGAAATTAACGGAGAAATTTTCGCCTACCGCTATATTATATACTTTACCAAAAGCTTCTTCATTCCTGGTAAGCATGCCTTTCACATTGGCCTGCACTGCGTTATCTACAAACGTAAAGTCGCGGGTTTGCTCGCCATCGCCATTAATATATACAGGTGCTTTCTTCATGATACCACTTACGAACAGGGGTATTACAGCTGCATAAGGGCCATCGGGGTCTTGCCTGGGGCCAAATACATTGAAATACCTGTACCCTATCAGCTTCATGCCGTATAGTTGTGCGAACACACCAGCATACAGTTCATTAGCCTTTTTAGTAACAGCGTAGGGTGACAAGGGATTGCCCACTTTCTCTTCCCGTTTAGGCAGGTTCGGCTCATCGCCATATACCGAGGAAGAGGAGGCATATACAAACGTCTTCACCCCCGCATCTTTCGCGGCGGTCAGCATATTCACAAAACCTCCGACGTTCACATCGTTACTGGTTATAGGGTCTTTAATAGAGCGTGGCACAGAACCCAGTGCGGCCTGGTGGCTTACATAGTCAATACCTTCACAGGCTTTGCGGCATATTTCCGGGTCGCGGATGTCGCCCTCAATGAACTCGAAATTGCCGTAACCGGTAAACAGGTCTATATTACTCTTAAAACCGGTAGCCAGGTTGTCCAGCACACGCACTTTACCGGCACCGTTCTTCAACAGGTATTCAGTGATATGCGAGCCGATAAACCCTGCACCGCCGGTAACTAAAAATGATGATTTACTAATATCCTCCGTGTGAAATAGCGACATCTGTAACTGTTTATTTTATAAATTAATGCCCAGGCCTTTCCCCGGCTGCGCAAACATATAGTAAAATACATAAAACCGGGAAGCGCTAACCCGCCGTTAACGAATTAATTACAGGCACAAAAAAAACCGTCCTGGTGTTGAACGGCAATTTTTTTGGCTTCTTATGACCTAAGCTTTTTTCTCAGCTTTCTTGTCTGCCTTCTTAGGGCGTGCGGGGCGGCTCACGCCGTTTGAACCCATGAATATCTTGCCCTTTTTCGTGCGTTTGTCGCCTTTTCCCATAACCTGTTTTTTTTGAGATTGCTAAAATACAAAAAAGCAAGGAACTTACGTCCTTGCCTTTTGTTGTAAGATAAACGGAGAAATTATTTTTTGCCGCTGATCTTAGTAGAAAATTCTTTGCCAGCCTTAAACTTAGGCACTTTACGTGCTTTGATTTTGATAACCTCACCAGTTTGGGGGTTACGGCCATTACGTGCAGAACGCTCAGATACAGAGAATGTACCGAAACCTACCAGCGTAACGCGGTCTCCTTTCTTCAGAGCAGCTGTAACCGCACCTGTGAAAGAATCCAATGCATCATTAGCTTGTGTCTTAGTAATGCCTGCATCTTTTGCAACTTTGTCAATCAATTCAGCTTTGTTCATAGACTCAATGTGTTTGGTTGTAAATAAAACTTGTTTCGTGTTAGGGCAAATATACTCACGATTGGGTCAGTTCCAAATATCCCGCAACATTTTTTTATCCGTTAAAAGCCTTGCCAGTATAGGCTTTCCACAGTTTATTCACAAAAACAGTCCTCCCGGCCTGCTTTTCCCCCTTCTGAAGGCCTTATTTGACGCTAATTTCATCATATTGGCAGGAAATTTGCTATGTAGGAAGTCCCATACAGCAAGGATTTCAGGGATATTACAATACTGATTTAAATCAGTTCCATCACCGTACGAAAAGCAATGAATTTGTTCCCGAATTTCTGTAAGCCCTTTTCGCGCATAGCAGCCGAGTGCAGGGATATGTACCTGTTGTAGTTATCCATGTTTTTGCAGAAGTATTGTGCCGCATAGGTAATACCGTCGCTTTCATCTATATCCAGCAGCCTGAACAGTTTTGAATCAACAAACAAGCCTGTGTCCATCAGTTCAGGTATATGCTCTTCCTGCATCCATTTCACCCACTCCTCCGATGTGCCGGGGTCAACCTTCACTGTAACGTTATATAGTATCATGCTAACTTATTTTTTTAAACGCTCACCATTTTTTTTCTATCGAATCCATTATGGACAAATAGTTGGCGTAACGCTCTCCCGCTATTTTCCCCTCCATCACGGCTTCCTTTATAGCACAGCCTGGCTCGTTGATGTGAAGACAGTTATTGAACCTGCACCCGCTCATCAGCGCGCGCATTTCAGGAAAGTATTGGGCCAATTCTTCACGCTCAAAATCTATCAGCCCAAATTCCTTTACGCCCGGTGTATCAATTATTCTGCCACCGCCCGGTATATCAAACATTTCGGCAAATGTTGTTGTATGCTGACCCTTTCCGCTCCAGTCGGAAATCTCCTTTGTCTTCAAAACTTTACCGGGTATCAGTTGATTGATCAAGGTACTCTTACCTACGCCAGAGTGCCCGCTGAATAAGGTAGTGATGCCTTTAAGGCGCGTAGCCAGTACCCCTACATCTTCCTTATCCAGGGCAGATATTGTAAATACTTCATAGCCTGCGTTGATATACATCTCCTTCCATTCTTCCAAAACCGCCTGCTGCTTCTGGTTCAGCAAATCGATTTTATTGAACACTATAATAGCAGGTATATGATATGCCTCGGCAGTCACCAGGAACCTGTCGATAAAACCTGTAGATGTCCGGGGATTGGCAATGGTGGCAATAACGAGTGCCGCGTCTATATTAGATGCTACAATGTGTTTCTGGTTGCGGTTTTGCGGTGATACCCTTACAATATAATTAGTGCGGTCAGTCACTTCATGAATAATACCTGTTCTCTCTTCACCTTCTTCTGTTTCAAAAAGTACATAGTCGCCCACCGCTACAGGGTTGCTGGAAGAAATCTCTTCATCTATTTTCAGTTTGCCTTTTATCCGGGCATTCCTGAACTCGCCCTGCTCATCGCGCAAAAGGTACCAGCTTCCCGTAGATTTATATACTAACCCTTTTTGTTCAGACATAGGTTCCTGGTTATTCGTATCTCAACGCAACTATAGGGTCCAGCCTGGCAGCCTTCAGCGCCGGGTATATTCCTGAAATGATACCCACCAGGGAACAAAGACTTATCCCCATGATGATCCACCCCCAAGGCACTATAAAAGCTGTTTCAAATATCAGCCCGAACAGGTTACCTATCAGTATACCCAATATTATCCCGGTTACTCCGCCTATCAGGCTTATCAGCACCGATTCAGTCAGGAATTGCTGTTTGATGGTTGACGACCTGGCGCCTAATGCTTTGTTGATACCAATCTCGCGCGTGCGCTCGGCCACCGACACCAGCATTATGTTCATCAACCCGATAACGGAACCTAATAAGGTAATGATACCTATGAAAAGCGCCGCCCAGCTAATAACACTGATACTGTCTAACAACATCGTGGCCAGGCTGTCGTTTTGCTGTATGGTAAAATCGTTTTCCATACCTACGGGGAGTTTCCTTATCACCCTGAACAATCCTTCCGCTTCCTGCTGAGCTAATTCTTTATTAGCGATATCATTTACCATTACATTCAACACAAATCGTTCTTCCTGTCCGTAAACGGCCCTTGCAGTTTCCAATGGAAGAAATACCAGGTTGTCCGCATTCATGATCATGCTTCCGCCTTTCGACTCAGCGATACCGACAACCGTATATTTGATGTCACCTATAGAGATGATCTTACCTACAGCGCTTTTATATCGCGCGCCGAACAAATTGTTGGCCACACCGTTGCCCAATATGCATACCGAGCTGCCAAATTCAAGTTCTGACTGTGAAAAATCGCGTCCGGCCTCAAGATCCGTGTCGGATATTTTCAGGTAGGCATCGTCAATGCCCATTACATTGATATTGGGGTTGGTTTTTTTTGAACTGTACTTAACTGTGGCTATGCTGCTGCCGGACATTGACATACTGACATCAGCCGGGTATTCATATCTCTTTTTGAATTCCTTAGCCTCCAGGTAAGTAATATTTTTTCCCTCCCGTACACTGATATGAATGCCGCGTGAACGCTTTTGTTTTATAATATCACCGGTTATCTGGAAACTGTTGGCACCCATCTGGCTGAAGCTGGTATATACGCCGGCCTTCATCACCTCAATTGATGTAAGAATACCTATGAGCGCAGTGATACCAAGCGCGATAATAGCGATGGTGATCATAGAACGCAGGCGATTGCCGCGTATAGCGCGATAAGCAAGATTGAGATTGAACAGAAGCCTTGTCATTCCCGTCACTATTGTTTTACAAAACGCTCGGCCATCACTTCTTTACCCTCAGCGTAAGTTCCGCGTAGAATATAGGTTCCGGCTGGCAGTGATGCTGTATTGAATTGAACCAGGTTGTTCCCACGTTTACATTTCTTAGTTAGCAGTTCATGAACGACCCTGCCATTAATATCATATATCGTGAAGGTTACGGGTGATTCAGCCTCAAGATGGAAAGAATAAGACAGATATGTATTTACAGGATTGGGATAAAGCTGATTGCTATTTTCCTTCATAGCTTTCTCCTCAACACCTACAACAGGCGAATTAAGTTTGGCAATCCAGTTGCCATAATCTTTATCACTTCTGCCGTATATGCCTACTACCCATACAGAACCATATGAATTATAGTCTACCTGGGAGCCTGTATAATCGCCCCAGCGTTGTTCATTGCCAGGTATTGGTCGCTTGATGACTCCTTCACCAATTTTAACCTTCACGAATTCTGAATAATCCTTGGCGTCATACAAAACTGCCGCGAAGCCTGGATTATCATTCGGACCGGTGTAGTTAAACGTGATGATAGACTGGTTAAGCCCCCAGCCATTACCCACAAATGAAATATTCGGATACCCGAAATCCAGTGTATCGACGCTGATAAAATGTGCGTATGAAACGGCGGGACTGGTTCTGTAGTTGCTGATCTTACCATGAAATATTGCGGACGAACCGTTATTGGTATCGATAGATGTGCTGACAAACTGTATCTCTTCGGCATTGGCATAGGCTCCTAATATACGCCCATCATTAGTTGCCAATACTACAGATGTATCCGGCTGCCTTCCGTTTGGCGGAACACCATACGCCACCGGCGATTTCAATGCCTGAACAGACAGATTTCCGCCGCTTGCCAATGTGCCCGGTACTTTTACAAGGAAGATAGTGTCATTCTGCACGTCAAAATTCCTGTTGGATAAAAAATATTGCTCGTTACCATCGGGCAACCAACCTGCCTTCACAGGAAATAAATTGCGTATAGGCCTACCGTCATGGGTAATTCCATCCCATATTTTATAGTTTAGGCTGGCAGCACTGTCGTAACCGGATTTTTTGTCGACCTGGTAAATGACAGTTTCCGTAAAACCAAGTTGCCAGCTAACGTTATCTTTTATTTTGTTGCCCGTCAGGAATATCTCGTCATCTGTAACGGATATAGCAGGATAATCAAACCAGGTAGTATCATTTTTATAGTCCCCGGGAAATTTATAGAAAGACCAGGCGCCTTCCGGGTCATTTGAAAGTGAAAAACAGATAACTATAAAATTGTCTCTGTTGGTGCCGTTCAGCATCACGCATATATACCTGTCGGCTTTTGGGTCATACAGTACTTTGGGATCATACCTGTTATCACCTATTAAGCTATTCAGTCCTACCTTTTGCGAAAATGTCTTAAGGTCAACACGTCGACTCATATTGCCGCTCTGTCCATCCAGCACTGTGATCCTGGCGTTCAAAACATTAATAATTTTGCCCTCTTTTGAGATTGCCATATCATTATCGGGCGGGATCTGAGTTAACGAATCAGCCACAAAATTCTGCGCTACTATGGGCGCAGGTGCGGCAGTGGTTTTACGCGCAGTGCGCGAGGCACCAGGTATTCTCCTTGGGAAACGTAGTGCTGACTCTAGTTTCGCATCACGTAGTTTCATCTTATCTACATTACCATCGGGATTGGGGGCCTCCAGGTTAATTATCTGGGGATCAAAAGGGTCTGCTTCTATATCTTTCAATACAGCTATCCCCTCAAGTTTTGCAGTGAAGGAATGGCGCTGCAAATTTTGACCGTACACTAAATGCGACAAACTAATCAACAATATAGCAAGTATAGCTCTGTTCATCCTGTTCATTTTGTATAAAATTAAGAAAACCGCTGCATATAGCTATACAGCGGTTTTCCCAATTGTTTGAATTATCATTATTAACCCTGCAGGGCGGCTGCACCGCTTACTATCTCGGTAAGCTCGGTAGTAATGGCGGCCTGGCGGGCGCGGTTATAAGATATTTTCAGTGAGCGCAACAGTTCGTTGGCATTCTCGCTGGCCTTATCCATAGCCGTCATCCGTGCTCCATGCTCAGAGGCATTGGCATCCAGGATAGCTTTGTACACCTGCGTGTTCAGTATTTTAGGCATCAGCTCTTTTATCAGCACTTCCTCCGAGGGTTCAAAAATATAGTCCGCCTTGCTGCTTTTTCCTTCCTTATTTTCCACTTTAGGTATCGGCAGGTAAGCCTCAGCCACAAATTCCTGGGTAGCGGCATTTTTAAACTTGCTGTATATCAGCTCCACCTTGTCAAATTCCTTTCTCAAAAATGCTTCCTGTGCGTATATCGCAGCTTTGCGCACGTTATCGAAACTCAGATCGGCAAAAGTTCCCCAAAAGTCTGTCACCTGCGGATATTCATGTTTGGTGAAATATTCGTAGGCCTTCTTGCCTATGGGCAGTATGACAACATTGCCTTTGGCATGTTGCCGGCTATATTTATCGGCTATTGATTTGCGCGCGGTTTTAATCACGTTGGCATTGTAGCCGCCGCACAATCCACGGTCGCTGGTGATCGCTATCAGCAATACGCGCTCTACCGGCCTTTCTTCGGCCAGCGAAAGGTCCACGTCGCCCGAACTGTTACTTACGATATTGCTCAGCATGTCCTGCAGTTTTTCTGCATAGGGGCGCATCTGTACAATAGCGTCCGTAGCACGGCGCAGTTTAGCCGCACTCACCATCTTCATGGCCTTGGTTATCTGCTGTGTAGAAGTAACTGATTTTATGCGGTTACGAACCTCCTTAAGCTGTCCTGACATATTAAAACTGAATATGAATATTAAACTGGGCGCAAAAGTACGACAAAAAAGCTTCAAACCTAACCGCCAAAAGGCAAAAAATGCGGTACTCCTACCTGTTTCCAATTATTCCTGCTAAGGGCATAGTTCTTTATTGCTTAGCTTTGCATATAGACATAACAAATAATAGCATATACTTAACTGGCTGTTATCATTGCCATCGTAACACAAACAGAACTTTCAGACAATGCCGGGACTAAATACAGACGGATTACTGCACAAGACCAAAATAATCGCCACGGTCGGGCCTGCCTGCAATACATATGAAAAACTTTTGGAATTGGTTGAGGCCGGGGTAAATGTGTTCAGGCTCAATTTTTCGCATGGGACACACGAACAGCACAAAGAAGTAATAGCGCATATACGCAAAATAAACAATGACTTCCCATTCAACATAGCCATTCTGACCGACCTGCAGGGCCCTAAACTGCGCATAGGCGAAGTAGAAAATAACGCCCTGGTGCTGAAAGAAGATGACGAAGTCTACTTTACCAACGAAAAAGTGATGGGTACCATGGACAATATTTACATGTCTTACCCCAACTTTTACAAAGACGTAAGAATAGGCGAAACCATCATGCTGGACGACGGCAAAATTGAAATGGTAGTTGTGGAAATAACTGCGGACAAGCGGGTGCGGGCACGCGTAACAGCCCCGGGTATTCTGTCGTCAAAAAAAGGCGTAAACCTGCCTGATACCAGTATATCTCTGCCATCACTATCGGAAAAAGATTTGAACGACCTGGATTTTATCATTTCCCAGGATATTGGCTGGATAGCCCTTTCTTTTGTACGCCGGCCCGACGATATACTGGCGCTGAAAAGCCTGCTAAAAGAAAAAGGCAGCCACGCCAAGATAATTGCCAAAGTAGAGAAACCGGAAGCGCTCGTGCACCTGCGCGATATAATACTGGCCAGCGACGCTGTAATGGTAGCGCGTGGCGACCTGGGCGTTGAACTGCCCCTGGAGCAAATACCCATGATACAAAAAAACATCATCAGGAAATGTATTCACCGGGCCAAACCGGTGATCATTGCCACCCAGATGATGGAAAGCATGATAGACCGCCCCCGCCCCAACCGCAGCGAGATCACCGACGTGGCCAACGCTGTTCTTGAGGGTGCTGATGCCGTGATGCTCAGCGGTGAAACAGCAATGGGGAAATACCCGGTGGAAGTGGTGGAAACCATGGTGAGTATCATACACGAGGTGGAAAAAGAGGAAATGGTCTATAACCGCAACCTGACTCCGCAACCTCACTCTCCTTCATTTCTCAGTGACGCACTCTGCTATAATGCATGCGAAATAGCTAAAGATGTAAAAGCGAACGCCCTGGTAGGTATGACACAATCGGGGTATACAGGCTTTATGTTATCGAGCTACAGGCCACGCTCGCCATTGTTCATATTTACCAAAACCGAATCCCTGGTCAATCAACTCAGCCTGAGCTGGGGGGTACAGGCATTTTATTATACACTGGAAGAAAGCCTGGATGATATTTTCAACGACCAGGTGGAAATATTGAAAGCGAAAGGATTGATAAAAACAGGTGATATCATAGTAAGCACGGGCAGCACGCCGGTAAAACAACACCTGCCTACCAATATGCTGAAAGTATGGAAGGTGCAATAATGGTGTTATTTTAACAGGTCACCTATAGTAAAGGGAATGTTTTTTGTAAAATACTTACCATGAAATGGTTAATAATTCTTGGTGTCGTACTGTATTGCCATACAGGAATTTGCCAACAGTACAAGCTGTCTTACGATAGCCGCAACATTCCGGAATTGTATGATGAGGTAGAATTAGCAGTGCAGCAATCGACCGGTAGCGGCGGCTATAAAGTAATCAGAAGTGGGTATACCCTACAGGCAGAAACAGGTACGATAGAAGGCAAGGTGTTGAAATTTGACAGGGCGGTAGTACAAAGAAACGCGGGTACCCTCCATTTTACATTGACATACAATAAACAAGTACACAACCTTACACTTACCTTACCTGTACTTACCAAGATACATTTTAATCTCTATGCTGACAGCATCAAGCCTGTTTTGAACTATTACCTAAACGTCGAAGGTGTATTCAGCAATGGTAAAATCTATCCCTTAGATGTGTCGCATGTAAATATTGCAGCAAGCCGTGGCACGATGCAGGACATGGAATGGATAAAACCGGCAAAAATTGATTTTGACAAAGTAAGTTTCGTGGCCAGGTATAAGTATGACAGCACAATCACTGCTGAAACTACCGTTTACATAAAAAAGGGATTTATCCAGCAATAATTTCTAATCGTACAATACCTGGCAGTTGTCGCAGAAAAAGGTGCGGCGGTTGGTCTTACCCATATATGCTTTTCGAAGTGGGATATCGCATCTGGGACAAATAGTTTTTGTATGCGCCAGCCAATGTTTCTTCAATTCGTATTTTTTCTTCCACTCCAGGAAATCGAAGGAATAATTTCTGCACTCTGCAATCAATTGATCCAGTTTTTCTTCGGGTAAACAGCCAACTTTGCTGCCGGGATGCACCTTTATCCTGAACAATACTTCATTCTTGATGATATTACCCGAACCGGAAAAAATATCCTGTGCCAGCAATGCATCGCAAACCAACATGCCCAGCCTTAATAATAACTTTTGTCTTGCGGCTTTTGCATCCCACCGGTCAGACATAACATCGGCACTCCAATCGTACACTTCATCCAACGGTTCATCAATGAACTTAACGGAGCATGCATAAAAATTCAATTCACCATTTGTAAATACCAGGGCCAATCTTGGGTTTGTCTCCTTTCGCTCGTTGATACGGTAAGTACCGAAAAGCATAAAATGTATTCGCACCGTGAACCCCTTAAAACAAATAAGGAAATGCTTGCCCCAGCTTTTGAATGCTATCACTTTTTTGCCAGTACACCGCCCGATATCAGTTTTTGAATTCCCTTCCGCCTTTACCACCTTTTTATTAACAAAAGGCTGAACAAGCTCTTTCAGTATAACAATAGAAGGACCTTCAGGCATGCATTTATAACGACTGCCTGAATAGCTTTGTTCGAATAACGGGGAAAAATTACCGGCATATTACCCGGAAACTGCTGCTTTTTCTACTACCTTCATCAGTTTGTCTATCTCCTGGGTGTCGTTGTATATATGTGTTGACACCCGGGTGCAATTGATGCCATTTTCAGGAACCCCCCGTACACGTATACCTTCACCGCTACAAAGCTTATAAAAATCGGAGTAAGGTACATTCCTGATACGGAAGCTGTTGACACCACAAAATGAACTTTCTTCAGTTGGCGTCAGCAGTTCTATTTTATCATCCAGGGCCAGTAATCTTTGTTGCAGGTAGCTGCCTAAATATTTAATCCGCCTATGGACGTTATCCATGCCAATATTGTTCAGAAAATCGACAGCAGCCATTACACCCATTGCCAGTCCCAACGATTGCGTGCCGCCAAAATAACGATGCGCGTTATCAGCATAAGGGGGCATATACTCAGGTTTCAGCACCATATCCCACTCCCCGCCTGAACTGCCGCCGCCCACAAAATAAGGCTGCAAGACAGAACCAAAGCCGGCGCGAACATATAAGAACCCCGTGCCCTTGGGGCCAAGCATCCATTTGTGACAGCAACTGGCATAGGTATCGCAACCCATATCATGCAGGTCAAGTTGCAGCATTCCGGGGCCATGGGCGCCATCAATGCAGGAATACACCCCTTTCTCCCTTGCAAGCCGGCAAATCTCTTTTACCGGCAATACCTGCCCCTGCGTACACGGTATATGCGGTACGGCAATTACCCTGGTCCTTTTTGTTATAAGAGCAGATATCCTGTTCAGCGTCTCATCAGCTGTGGCAGCCGGCGTAAATGTCTTCAGAATTATCCCGTGCAGCTTCTGCCTGTTCAGCCAGGGCAGGGCGTTGCCTACATGCTCCTGGTCGCTTATTATCACTTCGTCGCGCCGCTTCAGCGGTAGTCCCCAGCAAGCTATATTGATGCCTTCAGTGACATTGTGCGTGAGCGCAATTTCGTTTTTGCTACACCCTGTAAACTTGGCCAATACCTCTATGCTGTTTTCATAACCACCGTAATCTCCGTGTTCATCGCTCTTCATCATACCTTCACGCACAGCTTCGATTACCGGGTAGGGCGATGCACCCATTGTGCCGGTATTCAGGTATATTCTTTCTCTTGTTAGCGGGAAGAGTTGCCTGACATTATTCCAGTAAGCATCGTCATCTTCGCTTACCTTATTGCCGTGAGTCTTCGCCTGCATGGCGGCCGCCATTACATCAAATTCACCGAGTGAACATGCGGCTAATATGGATGCGGAACGTAAAAAGTTCCTGCGATTAAAATACATAGGGGTTAAGTTTGTAGGTACAATATAGGTAAAACAAAATTAAATAGTCACGAAAAAATTATTTCATCCGCACCAGGGCGTATCCATAACCATCTACATAATTATCGGCCAATCGCAGAGTATCATTATCAATACCTTCAACCTTCCATTGCACAACACCTGTAATTACGTAAATGTTGTTGCCGGTAAAAATATCGCGGCTTTCCTCCCAGCTATAAGGCACCTCCTCGGTTTTATCGCCCTTTTCTATTATCATCTTACCAGACCTGGTAAGTGTATAGTAAACGTTGTCGAAAGTGTGTTTGTCTGTGCCGGTAATGCCGCCGATGGAATAGACCATACGCCATTTCTGCCCGGTCACGTGTTTTTTAATAGTGTCAAGCGGCTTATCGTACAATGCAATGTTGGAAACAGGAACGAATATTTCTTCCGCAACCGGCGAAGATTGAGTTTTCTTACTGCTATTACAGGCAAACAGGTACAAAACTGTTGTAAGTAGCAGGTACGTGATGGCTTTGGCTAATTTCATATGCGGTTGTTATCGCGACAAAAGTAATAAAATCAGGCTGCCTTATCCCCCAAAGCGTGGATGATATTTCTCCAATGTCTGCCGTAGGTACGACCTGTCCAGGTGAGTATATATCTCCGTAGTAGTGATGCTTTTATGCCCCAGCATCTCCTGCACGGCGCGTAAGTCGGCCCCGGCCTCTACCAGGTGGGTGGCAAACGAGTGCCTCAATGTATGCGGGTGGATATTCTTCCTGATACCGCTTTTTGCTACCAGGTCTTTCAATATCATAAACACCATCACCCGCGACAACTGCCCACCCCGGCGATTGAGGAATAAAACATCCTCGCTGCCTTTTTTTATTGCCTTCAGGTGAACGCGCACATGGTCTTTGTATAATTTTACCTGTTTTACCGCTTCGCCGCCAATAGGTACCAATCTTTCCTTGTTGCCCTTGCCCACTACCCTTATAAATCCTACGTCCAGGTACATATTCGATATAAGTAACCCCGTCAACTCACTCACACGCAGGCCGCAACTGTACATGGTTTCCAACATGGCACGGTTGCGCTGGCCTTCAGGTTTACTATGGTCTATTGCCGCAAACAGTTGCTCTATCTCTTCCAGGGCAAGATGCGTAGGCAACGCTCTCCGGAGTTTCGGGGCCTCCAGCAATACAGTGGGGTCCTGCGTTATGGCTTCCTCCAGCAGCAGGTACCGGAAAAATGACTTGATACCGCTGATGACACGCGCCTGTGTGTTAGCGGTAAGTTCCATTTCGTTGATGTGCGCAAGAAAATTTTGAAGGTGTGTAAGTTCAATAGATGAAATGTTTGTACTGCTGTATTGGCTGAAAATAAATTCTCCCAACATCTCTACATCGTGCAGGTAAGCCATCACCGTATTGTCCGACATGGAACGTTCCAGTTGCAGGTAGGCTTTAAATCCCTTCAGGTAAGCCGGCCATACTGTATATTCCTTACTCATCTCTCATTTTATCCAGCCACTCGCTCATTTGCCGGGCTTCATCTTTGGTGAGGTTCTCATTCAGTTGGTTAAAAAAAGGCTCGATTGCGGGGTCTATGGCATCCAGCAGATCCAGGCCTTTTTGGGTAATACCTATATCTACCCTGCGCCGGTTCTCCTTACATTCTCTCCTGGTTACCAGTTTCTTCGCCACCAGTTTGTCTATCAGCCGCGACACGTTGGACATCTTCTGTATCATCCTGTTTTGTATTTCATACAGGTTCATGGCTTCGCCATTTTGTCCACGCAGTATGCGCAGTACATTGTATTGCGGCTCTGTAATATCAAACGGCTTCAACAATTGCCCCATTTTTTGTTGCAGCCATACCCCTGTAAACATGACATTGAGAAAGGCCCTTACATAAGGGTCTTTTATCGGCTTGGTGATCAAATGCTCTTCAACTGTGGGCATAAACTTGATTTTTAAAATAAATGGCTCCTGCAAAAGTATATAATAGCGGTATTTATTAATATTGTTCAAACAAATATTATGTTCAGCATTGCTATTGTGAACGGCCCCAACCTCAACCTCCTGGGCACCCGGGAAACAGATATATACGGGAATATGTCTTTTGAAACTTACCTGGAAGGGCTAAAAAAGAAGTACCCGGACGTATCTTTTTCTTATTACCAGAGCAATGTAGAAGGCGAACTGGTCAATTACCTGCACGATTGCCGGGGTAAAGCGCAAGGGATAATCTTCAACGGTGCGGGTTATACCCATACCAGCGTGGCCCTTGCAGATGCTATCGCAGCCATTGGCATCCCCGTAGTGGAGGTGCATATTTCCAACATTTACGCCCGCGAGGAATATCGTAAAACCTCGCTTACCGCTTCAAAATGCATTGGTTGTATTACAGGATTAGGCCTTATGGGCTACGAACTGGCCTTACAGTACTTTATCAATTCAGGCACGAAAGCCTCGTAGAAAAGCTGCTATATCCATACGCTTCTTCCCTTCATGCTGCACCTCATCGACATATACCCAGCCATCTGCGGCTGCGAAACGCAGGTAGCTTTTGCCATCGGTATCGTAGGCACCAGGCGTGGCGTCATGTGTTCCCTGTTGAATATGCGAACGGTATATCTTAAATACTTTGCCTTGCAACATAGTGTACGCTGCAGGATATGGAGACAGACCCCTGATGAGGTTATGAATATCCCCTGCAGGCTTGTTCCAATCTATTTGGGTATGCTCTTTAAAGATTTTGGGTGCGTGTTTAAGCCCGGTTACTGGAATTTCTGTTTGCGATGTTTCTTTTAATGTCCCCGCTGCCAGTCCTTTTATTGTTTCCACAAGTAGTTCCGCCCCGGCATGCATCAGTTTTTCATACACCGTTCCAACGTTATCGTCAGGCAGTATGGTTATCCGCTTTTGCAATAATATATCCCCTGTATCTATCTCGTGTTGCAGCTTAAAGGTAGTAACGCCCGTCTCTTCTTCGCCATTGATAATGGCCCAGTTAATGGGGGCCGCACCCCTGTATTGCGGCAACAGGGAGCCATGCACGTTTATAGTCCCCAGTGGTGGCATATTCCATACAGCCTCTGGTAACATCCTGAAGGCCACTACCACCTGCAGGTCGGCTTTGTAAGACGCCAGGTCGGCCAGGAAACCGGGGTCCTTCAACTTTTCCGGTTGTAGCACGGGCAGGTTTTGCGCCAGGGCATATTGTTTTACGGCAGATTGCTGCAGCTGCATACCCCGGCCCGCAGGCTTATCCGGGGCGGTTACCACCGCCACTACTTTTGCCCCGCCGTCAATAAGCGCCCTGAGGGAGGCGACCGCAAACTCCGGCGTACCCAAAAAAACTATCCGTATATCTTTAAAAGCAGGCATAATAAGGCTGCAAAGCTAAGGTCTTGTTAATATTAATCACAGTATTTTAAACCTTTTACACCTAATTTAGTCTATCCTTATGTACCCGCGGTTTCAATATGCCCAGGACTATTTATGAAACAGATGACAACCTTTTGCTGGCCTTCTTCAGGGATGAGGATACCAGGGAATCTGCTTTTACCGCGATTGTAAAGAAGTACCAGCAAAAATTATACTGGCATATACGCCGGATGGTGATAGAGCACGAGGACAGCAACGATATACTGCAGCATGTATTCATAAAAATGTGGAACAACCTGGAAGACTTCCGTGGTGAAGCCAACCTGTACACATGGCTGTACCGTATCGCCACCAATGAAACGCTCACCTGGCTGGAAAAAGAAAAGCGCCGCAGAGCTTTACCGCTGGATACGGAAGAAAATATGTTGGCCGATAAACTGGAAGCGCAAAAAGGTTTTGATGCAAATAAACTGGAGTGGAAACTGCAACAGGCCATACAATCGCTACCTGAAAAACAACGCATTGTATTCAGCCTCAGGTATTACGATGAAATGCCTTATGAAGAAATGGCCAAAGTGCTGAATACTTCGGAAGGAGCGCTAAAAGCTTCTTACCACCACGCAGTGAAAAAGGTGGAAACATTTATAAAAGAGAGTTAAACGAAAAAGAATAATAATAGTCAAACAACAAATGGCAGTTGACAAGGACATATTAAAGGAATTACGCGAAATGAACAGCGTACTCGCCGGTCTGAGCAGGGATATGCTATTCGAGGTGCCGGCAGATTATTTCAATAATCTTCCCGGCAGTGTATTACATAGGGCAACTGAAAAAGTTAGCCTTGCTGAAAAGAATATGCCACATATAGTACCGGAAGGTTATTTCGACAATTTGCCTGAAGAACTGATCCGGTCCTTAAAAGACAAGGAAACGGGAACTGTTCCCGTCCCCGGTAAGCGAATAAACTTGTGGGCGGGTATGCGTTGGGCAGTTGCGGCCATCCTGATCATTGCCATCGGCCTGGGTTCTTATCGTTTCCTGGTGCCGCAAACACAAACAGTGGAGCAACAATTGCAGGCATTGTCGGACGAAGCGATTGTATCCTATGTAGAAGATAATATCTATGCTTTTGAAACAGAAACCATAGCCAACCATATCGGCACGACTGATGTAAATTCTTCATCTTTAAATTTGAACAACGAAGCCATTGAGAACTATCTCGAAGAAGCGGGATGGCAATAAAAAAATGATGATTATGAGAAAGACTGGATTGCTGCTAATGATCTTCCTTATTGCCTGTACAACGGTATGGGCGCAACCCGGCACGCCGGAACAACGCGAGCGCATTAAAGCATTGAAAATAGCTTACATCACCGAAAAGGTGGAATTGAGTACGGAACAGGCTGAAAAATTCTGGCCGGTGTACAACCGGTTCGAAAAAGAAATGCATAACCTCCACCGGGGTTTTATGGACAAGTACCGGGACGAAAACCCCGCATCGGACGAGCGCAGGGCGCATGAATATATCGATGCTAACCTCGACTTCCAGGAGCAGGCCCTGGAGCTGAAAAAGAAATACAAGGATGAATTCCTGAAAATAATTTCCGCAGAGCAGTTGGCAGAACTCTATATGGCTGAACGCGGTTTTAAGGAAATGCTGTTGAAAGAGCTCCGCCGCAGGCAAGACGGTCCGCCGCGCGGAAGAAGGTAGTTTACAATGTAGCTACCGGGTGACCTACGTCGTGGTAAAACAGGAATTTCCATCCCTCAGCCCTTCCCTGTCCGGCATACTGCTCGCGCAAGGCCAAGGCCTTTTTCCCGTCATAGTCGTATTTGGCCACGTACTTTATTTTCATTTGTTTTAGCTGTGGTGCTTCATCGCCACCAAAAAATATTTTGTCCTTGCCATCATCTATAAGAAAAACGACATGCTGCGGGCTATGTCCCCCTGAATGAAAATATTTTATATAGCCATCTATCACCCCTTCTTCCCCATCAAGCCAGTGTACCTGCGGAGATGTCAGCAATGGTTCTATCTCGTCCACATGAAATGATGGATAACCCTGTTCCATGGCAAACGCTATTTCCGGTTTGTAGATATAGTAGTCCGCCTTGGGGAAAGTATTCTTCACCAAACCATCCTGGCCTTTGTACACCACACCACCAGCATGGTCCTTATGCAAGTGAGAAAGCAGTACCTTGGTCACATCTCCAGGATCATAGCCGTGCTTTCTGAGATTGGTATGTATCTGCAATTCACCATCTTTTTCATAACCCAATCCCGTGTCCAGCATTATTACATCCCGGTCCGTCACTACAAGGAAAGGCAATATATCTACCAGTAACGAGCCGGTTGGCCTGTCATTCAGTTCATCATTATCCTGGTCGAAGGGAACAAATTGCTTATCATGTCCTACCGTAAACACACCTTCCGATAAAGGAAATACTTCTGCCATAGGATTGCAAAGTTACAGTATCAGCGTATCATAACCTGACGATCGGCATCCAGCCGCAGCAGTATAAATATCAGCACACTGAACGATAAAAGGGATGTTCCTCCGTAGCTCAATAAAGGAAGCGTAATACCTATAACAGGTGCCAGGCCAATCGTCATGGATATATTAATTGCGAAATGTATAAAGAAAATTGAAGCCACGCAGTATGCATATATCCGGCTGAAGGCTGAGCGCTGTCGCTCGGCCAGCACCAATATGCGCAACATCAACCCGAGGTACAACAATACCAACGCCGCGCTACCCAGGAAGCCAAATTGCTCGCCAATGGCGCAAAATATAAAGTCTGTATTCTGCTCGGGTACAAATTCATTTTTGGTAGATGTACCATTAAGGAAGCCTTTACCCGTTAATCCACCCGACCCGATAGCGATCTTCGATTGCCACACGTTATAACCGGATATTGTACTTCCCTTGCCCCGGTCCTCCGGCGCGAGATATTCATCCGGCACATCCTGTCCCACTGTTGTGTAAATGCGTTCCACCTGGTGTTTCTGCAATACATTTTTGAATACGAACGGCACCACGAGTTGCGAGAATAACACGCAAATACCCCACACAGCTACCAATATTATCGCAACTGTCTTTTCACGACGCAGCACTTTTCGCATCAGTACGGCGACAGCCAGGGCCAATCCCGTTACGATATACAACAAGACAGTTTTGTCAATGAGCAATGTAGCCAGTGTAAGGGCTATTGCCGAGAAGGCTATAATAAGCACAATATGGGGCAAGCCTTCCCTGTACATCACCAGGAAGAAACACATATATACCAATGCCAGCCCCGTTTCCTGTTGCAATACAATAAGCACTGCCGGTGTGAGAGCAAGGGCGCTGCCGATCAACCTGTGTTTCAACGTAGCGAAGTTAGTTTCCGGCGATGACAGGAATTTTGCAATGGCCAAGGAGGTAAATATTTTGGCCACCTCCCCTGGCTGAAATTTCACACTCCCAAAACCCAGCCATGACGCTGAGCCTTTTACCCCAACACCGATAAACACGGTAAGTATAAGTAATATCAAGGCGACCGTGTAGGACAGGTACGCAACCGATGAAAAGAACTTACTGTCCGTAAAAATGATGAGCAGTCCTGCAAACAAGGATATTATCAGCCATATAAACTGCCGCATATGGCTTTTGCTCATCATAAATATCGAGGGGTCGGTACTGCGATATTCTACGGAAAAAATAGCCAGCATACCTACAAATACCAATGCCAGGTACAGCAGCAATGTAATGCCGTCCACCCTGCCGAAAACCGATTTACTGGTGTTTGTCATAAGTTATATTCCGTAGGTTTTTTTGAACCATCTTTTTATCCTTATTGAATCCTGCGCATGCTGCAGGCTGTCGCTCATCCTGGTACGCTCCATCCTCGTCTCCCATCGCAACCTGTCTTTCAACCTTTGTGCAGCATCTATGGTGTACACATATGGATTAATCAGGTTGGCATTGTACAGCCTGGTTTCCAGGTGTTTCCTGTTGGTAGCAATGCTGTCGGTCAGATATTTCTCCATCATCAGGCTGGCTACAGGCCCTGCCCATGTAGCGCCAAAGCCTGCATTCTCTACTATCACGGCTATCGCTATCTTAGGGTCTTCCCTGGGCGCGAAAGCTACGAATACCGAGTGGTCTTTCATTTTTACCACCTGTCCGTCAACAATGGCTTTGTTTTCTACAGTACCGGTTTTGGCGCACACGCTCACGCCGGGAAGTATGGCCACGCGCCCGGTGCCCCGCTCCACCACATCCTGCATACCCAGCGCCACTATATTGTATACAGTATCGGGTATATTGGTCACTTTATGCTTCACATGATACTTTCTTAGTATGGTATCTTTCGGGTTGCCACCTATTGATTTCACCAAATGAGGCGTGTAATAGTATCCTTTGTTGGCAATGATGCACATGGAATTAGCCAGTTGTACCGGCGTCAGGGCCACCTCGCCCTGCCCCATACCCACAAACAGCATATTGCATGAGTTCCAGTTGCCCCGGTACATATTGTTGTAGTAGGAAGAGTCCGGTAACAATCCTCCCCTTTCGTATGGAAGATCCACACCGGTAGGATGGCCAAAACCGAAATCAGAATAGTAATCGTGCCAGCGCTGCACACCTTTTTTCACACTGCCGAATTTTTTCGAGTCTACCAGCAACCGAAGAATATGCACAAAATAGGCGTTACATGAATTGGCCAGCGCCAGCCTCAGGTTGGCCGCGTGCCCCCCGCCCGAGTGGGTACAACCTATCCTCCTGCCGCAATTATAATACCCACCCATACATGGAAAGCCAAATGAAGGTGTGATTACCCCTGCATCCAGCGCCACCAATGCAGTCATAGGTTTCATAGCAGAGCCAGGCTGGTATTCGCCCTTTATCGCCCTGTTATACAGGGGCTTGGTTGCATCTAATTCTAACCTGGCAAAATTCTTCGACCTGTGCCTGCCCCTCAGCAGGTTGGGGTCGTACGAGGGCGAACTCACCATAGCCAATATACCACCTGTCTTTGGGTCAATCGCCACCACACTACCTATCTTATTAGCCATCAGTTGCTCTCCATATGCCTGCAATTCTGCATCCAGGTACAGCTCCAGGCTTTTGCCGGCTATGGCGGGGGTATCCAGGGCACCCTTACGGTAAGGCTCCGTGGGGCGGTTAAAGTTGTCCCGCTCCAGGAAATGTATGCCGCGCTGTCCACGCAGCACTTCTTCGTAAGTATATTCCAGCCCGTTTATACCCAGGTAGTCTCCCTGCCTGTAAGAAGCATACCTCTGCTCTTTGAGCTTTGACGGTGAAATTTCGCCGATATAACCCAATATCAGCGCTGCATGTGGGTCCGGGTATGTCCTGATATAACGTTCGCTCAGTTCAAATCCCGGGAACGCATACATGTTTTCCTGTAGCCGGGCGGTCTGTTCGGGTGTCAATTGCTCTATCATCACGCTCTTGCGACGCGGCCCGTTTTTTACCGATGCCCTGTGAAACAGCTTTTTATATTCAGTCGTATCTATACCCAGGGCATTGCACAGCATCATGGTGTCTATGTTATCAGGCACCTCGTATGCTGTAACCATCAGGTCGTACACCACCTGGTTATACAGCATCACTTTGCCCCTTCTGTCATATATCACCCCCCGGGGCGGGTATATTACTTTTTTTGTTATAGCTATATCCTGCGCCAGTATTTTGTACTGGTCGTTGAACACCTGCAGAAATAATAGCTTAACTATTATCACCAAAGCGACACCTGTAAAAATCGACCATATTACGTACCTGCGCGGCGTTGAAGCAAATGACATGCTGCTGAAATGCTATTCCTATAAAGCTATCACAAACGTAATTGAAAAAATAATTCTGAAAAAAGTTTTGGCAAATTATTCACTCTCTTTACCTTTGCAGCCCCCAACGGGGTGATTAGTCCGATGGTGTAATGGTAGCACTACAGATTTTGGTTCTGTCTGTCTAGGTTCGAATCCTGGTCGGACTACTCAGGAAAAAGGATAGCATTTTCGCTATCCTTTTTTATTTAAGTTTGTCCCGCAACTCTAATTCGTAAATACCATTCTCCTGCTCTGCAGCTTCCGGCCGTTCACTACCAGTGTATAGATGAAGGTTCCGGCCACGTTATAACCGTGTTCATAGCTCACTTCGTTCATGCCTGGGTTCAGTGTTATCTTCAGCCGCTTTATCTCCTTACCGGCAATATCCGCTATGGATATATACGCATCGGCATCTTTCATTTTCTCGTTAGCTAAAACCGATATAATTGTTTCGCCGTCGAATGGATTGGGATGGTTTTGCATCAGTTCAACGGGTTGTTGTTCATATGCCGGGTCGTTAACACCCACGCGTGCTATTTTCTCCCCCGAAAACAGGCTTTCCACTCCTTCCGCGTCCACCGAAGCAACACTCACATAACGCGGCCCTATGGCGCCTACATGAATATACCCGTAATCTCCTGTGATGGTGTACACAGAATCCCAGTCTTGCGTGGTAGAGCGCACAGCTACACGGTATTTCCCATATTGCTTTTCAGAAGTAATGTATGCGGTAAAGCCCAGCGGGTCCATAGACATCTCAAATGTCGGTGTCTTTGGCCCGATTGCCGCCATAGCCATCGCATTTCCATTAATGACCGACATCCGCCCGAGATAGTTGAAATCCACAAAGAAGCTGTCTATCACCTGGTCGTTATCCGTATCTACGCCTAATATATCGTCGCTAGTGTGCTGGCGGTCGCTATAGTTGGGATTGCCTCCGCCGCCATCGCCGTGTTCGTTGGCCGAGCAAAACCTGATAGAAGTATAATTCTCGTCGTAGAACGGAATATGGTCGCCACCACGGCCTGTACGGTCCAGCGGCGTCATGATGTTTATCGTCATCGGTATATTTACGATAGGCCTGAGCATCTCTTTATATTCCAGTTTTATGAAACGCGCCAGTTGTTTATGGGGTGAATCGAAATTGCCACCTGAGAATATGCGCAGGTTGGTGCTGTCTATTGTCCCTGCGCCCATACAACCCGGCGGCGAAGCGGTTTGCCCGCAAATGATACCGCCTACCACGTCGTTATTGAAAACACCTTTTATCTTGATGCCCTTTTGCTTGCAATATTGCGCGAAAGCGCGTGCGCCGTTCAGTCCCTGTTCTTCGCTGGTAGTTAGTATAAACACCAGTGTATGTTTGAAACTGTATTTCGACATAACCCTTGCAAGTTCCATTACGAGCGCTGTACCGCTGCCGTTGTCTTCCATGCCTTGTGCCAGGCATGCGGTATCGCAATCTCCTGCGCAACGGGTGTCGAAGTGCGCCTCAATTATCATTACGGAATTGTCCGTCACGTCAGAACCCGGCAGCACGGCAAAAACATTCCTGTGTTGGTTCACACTGCATATTTGCTGGTCGAACTGCAGGTAAGAAGCTATGAGCCGGTTCTCATTTCGCGCACTGAATTGCTCCAGCTTACTATATATCCACCGCCGCGCGGCGCCAATGCCCCTGGTGGCAGACACTGTATCGGACGCTGTATGTCTTGTTTCAAAAGTTTGCAGCATTTCCAGGTAAGACTTCAGAGAATCCGGCGATACATTAGTCATAATACCCTGGCTGATGTCTGCCGCTTTGTCTATCACCGTAGCAGGCTGATATGTAGCCGGGTTATAATTGCCCAGCACCACCTGCTCGGCCACGGGGTTGGTAGACAGCATATTTGTCTGCGCACGAGAGAAGCCGGCGATACAAATCGCAACGGTAAAGAGTATAACTTTCTTCATGAGTACCGATTTTGACACTCATGAAAGTTATTAAAAAATAATTACAATTAAGCTGTTTTCCGGGGATTTCCCAGCTGCTTCAGCATCAACGCGTGTTGCTTCAGCGCCTTCCGGAAAGTGGGCTGCACGTTATACGGCACATTATGCTCAGCAGCCACCTGCGCCACTATTTTAGAAAGTTTGGGGTAATGCACATGGCATATCTGCGGGAAGAGGTGGTGCTCTATCTGGAAGTTGAGCCCGCCTATGTACCAAGAAAGTAATTTATTGTTGGGTGCGAAGTTGGCTGTGTTCAACAGTTGATGCACAGCCCAACTGCTTTCCATTTTATTGCTGTCGCCGGGCCTGGGGTACTCTGATGTTTCCATCACATGCGCCAGCTGGAAAATGCAGGCAAGCAGCAATCCGCCTACCAGGTGCATGGCAACAAAGCCAAGTACCACATGATACCATTCTACACCCGCGAAGAATAAAGGCAATACCAGTACATAACCAAAATACAACAGCTTATACGCTGTGAGTTCCACCAGGGCCCTGGCCAGGGTTATTTTTTCTTTTTTTATCATGCCATTCTTCCCGTACTTCAGCAGGCATTTATAGTCCTTTACGGTTACCCAGTATATATTCATGATGCCGTACAGCAGCCATGCGTACAGGTGCTGGTACTTGTGCATGCCTATATGCTTTGCGTTGGGCGACATGCGCAGCAATATTCCCGCGTCTATATCTTCATCCAACCCGTCAACATTGGTATAGGTATGATGCAATACGTTGTGCTGTATGCGCCAGTTGCGGTCGTAACCGCCTAAAAGATTCAGCAGCCAGCCCAATGCGCGGTTCACATTTTCGTTGTTGGAATACGCGCCGTGGTTAGAATCATGCATCACCGACGTACCTATACCGGCAATGCCCACTCCCATCAGCAGCCAAGAGCCATAAAACAGTATCATATTGGCCGACGCAACACCGGTCACTATCAGTGCGAACGGCACAAAATACATGGCCAGCATGGCAATGGTTTTCACCACCATTGCCGGTGTGTACAATTTTGAAATATTGTTCCTGCTAAAGTATTCCTCTACCCTCGCCTTCACTGCATCGTGGAAATTGTCTGCTCCTTTCGGTGCGAACTTTACCAGGCTTAACTTAACTTCACTCATATTTTTTATTATACCCGTTTTGGGATTTTGGAAGTATGCAAGTTAACGAAAATATCAATATAAGGGTAACCGGCAGGTGCCAATATTATCTTAAGGTTAAGTTACTATAGTACTGTCTTCCCGGGCAGTATAACGATGTAGCTTTGAACAAAGCGTGCCGTTATGAATGTTCTTGCCAAACTATTTACGCCTGCCGGTAAAAAATTCTATGACCTCTTTGCAAAGGTAGCCGTCAACCTGGGCAATATGGCGGATTATTTCGTCGCATACATACCTGTGAGTAACCGGCCCGAACGAAAATCCATCCTGGACAAAATAGAACTGCTCGAAAACAAGAATGACGAAGTGACACACAGGCTGTTTGTGGAACTCGGCAAAAACTTCATTACGCCATTGGACAGGGAAGACATTCACTATATGGCCTCGTCACTGGACGATATCGCAGATTTCATATGGGGCACCTCCAAACAGATGTATTATTTCGACATCTGGGGACAAAACGACCCTACAGCCATTGTAGCAGACAACCTGGTGCACTATGTCGGGCATCTTAAAATTGCCATCAGCCGCATGAGCGAGCACAAGGGAATTCATATGCAGACAGAGACACTGGAGAAAATGCGCGGCATTGTGGCTACTTCAGACAGCATTATCAGCAGAGCCCTCGGTGGCGTATTCAAGGTGGGAGCAGAAACGGTGGAAACTATAAAACTCTCAGACCATTACAACGTGCTGCTGAACCTGAACAAGAAATGCGGAGACGTAATAAATGTACTGGAAGCCATGATCATCAAATACGCTTAACGCCAGCGTCTCCTCTCAAAGAACACAGGTATCGGCGTAAGCATTCTTCTCTTTTTTAACCCGAAACCTTCTACTGCGTATTTCTGTATATGTGCAATAGCCTCGTCGGTTGAATCGGTAAACAGGAACAGGTTCTTATCATCGGGACTAATGGTTTTTTGTACTATCATTTCCTCAACATGGTCATAAATGAACCTGTAATATTCCTTGCCCATCAGCACGATAGGGAAACGTGCTACTTTGTTGGTTTGTATGAGGGTTATCGCCTCAAAAAATTCGTCCAGCGTACCAAAGCCGCCGGGCAACACAACAAAAGCATAGGAATATTTTGACAGCAACACTTTACGCACGAAGAAAAGGTCCATAGCCACCCAGATATCCAGGTAAGCGTTGGGCATCTGTTCGTGCGGTAAAATTATGTTACATCCTACCGACCTTCCGCCCGCCTCTTTGGCGCCCCTGTTGGCCGCCTCCATTATACCCGGCCCGCCACCGGTCATTACATTGAATCCCAGGTCAACTATCTTGCTTCCGATCTCTCTGGCCTGCTGATAATACGGGTGCTCCTCTCCAAACCTTGCCGAACCAAAGACTGTAACGGAAGGACCAATGAAATGCAGTTTACGCACGCCGCGAACGAATTCGCGCATTACCTTGACGATGAATTTGAATTCGGCCCACCGGGAATGTGGCCCTTCCAGGAAGTACCGTTCTTCTTTAGAGATATTGTTCTGGTTATTATCCGCCGGGGTTCCATTCATGCTTCCATCCTGCTATTACTACGCTAAGATACGAATATCCTGTGGGCTTACCATTGTACCGTGAGGTAGTCGGCATAGCCGGTAGTGCCTGCCAGCACTATATATCCTATTTTTTGCCCATCCAGGTATTTTGCCTGTATTTCAAACACTTTCACACCGTTAATATAACCTATCCAGAAGTTGCCTGTTTGCTCAAACTCGATATCATTCCAGCCGTTGCGGTATATGGCGTCGCTTTCCTGCCAGTCCATGATGGTCTGCACTCCTTCACCAGCGCTGCCTTCTTTGAATACGGCAAAGAATCCCTCGTTGTCTATAAAGAACGAATAACCGTAATCGCTGTTGGAAACACCGAAGCATAAACCCATTGCATAGTCCGACCTGATACGTGTCTGCACCAGGAAATTGCGGTGCAGTTTGGCGCCGGTATTAATGGCAACCGTATTGGTGCCGTCGTTGGGTGGCATATAGGTGTATTTCAGCCAACTATTACCAATAGTAACATAGGCAGCATTTGCGGGATCGCTGAAGGCCCAGTTATTGATATTGTTGTTGAAGTCGTCGTCAAATATATAATTGTAGGTCGGGGGCTTGGGTTCTGTGGGCGGTTCAACAGTATAATACTCCTTTTTCACACAGGAGGTGATGAAAAGCGTACTTAGCGCAAACGTAGCCATGATTATTCGTGTGAGCATCATCTTGTTCTTTATTATGCCAAATGTAAAACAACAAACATGCCACTCAAACGTGGTGCCCAGCCTATTTAACAAATCTTATAGCTTTGTATCATGGATATACAACGCACCGCGCCATACTGGAAAGACAGGCTGCAACTGCAAAGCCACATAGAGGGCGGCGCTTTCAGGGAAATATACAGGTCGGAACTGCTGTTACCCAAAGAACTGTTAAAAGCCGGACATAAGGGCGACCGCGCAGCATCTACAAGCATATACTTCCTGCTGGAACACGGGCAATTCTCAGCCCTGCACCGCATAGCATCAGACGAGCTCTGGCATCATTACGATGGGGCCTGTTTATACATTTACGAAATAAAGCAGGATGGACAACTGGTAAAACACCTGCTGGGTAAAGATTTCGACAAGGGTGAACGGCCGCAGGTGATCATACCGGCGGGTAGTTGGTTTGGCTCTCGGGTAGAACAGGAAAACAGCTACACGCTCTGTGGATGCACCGTAGCGCCCGGTTTTGACTTTGAAGATTTTGATCTCGCGAACAGGGAAAATTTGCTAGCCGCTTTTCCTGCGCACGCCGAAATCATTACCGGATTAACATAGCCGGTAAACATTGCCGGTGTTTTTTGTGTTATTAACCTGTAACCAAAAAAACAACTAACAATGGACAGATTAGAGATCAAAGGGAACTGGAATGAATTGAAAGGTAAAGCCAAACAACAGTACGCCGACCTGACCGACGATGACCTGATGTATGAAGAAGGCAAGGAAGATGAATTGGTAGGGCGCCTGCAGCAGAAACTCGGAAAAACCCGCGATGAAGTAGTTGACTGGATAAAATCATTGGGCTGAGATGGACACACAAGATTTTCAGAAGCGGTGGCCGGAAATAAAGGAGCGTATCAAAAGGGAACATCCAGACATTGAAGAGCACGAGCTGGAGTACCAGATAGGCAGGGAGGTAGAACTACTGGAAAGGCTTCGCGAAAGAACAGGCAAAACCAAGCAGGAAATTTACAAATGGTTGCACATTATGGGTTGAGGGGGATATAATACTTATCCCCCGCTTCCTTTAAACTGGTGGTGCGTTTCTTTAAATAACACATTGAACGTAGTGAGCGAACCATATATACCCGTGATGTATTGCTGCAGGTCCACTTTTTCTTCATCAGTCAATACTTTGTGGGCGTTTATTTTCTGCTCTACCAGGCGCAGTTTGTCGCGCACCATCACTATTTTATGAAAGAAGGTTTCGATAGGCATTTCTTTGGCCTGCATAGATTCTTCTGCAGGCTTTAATATCAACATGCCATTATTCCATTTGTTGGCCATAGGCACCAGCTGCATCTCGTGCAGGCGGCGTTCCAGTATATTATCTAATGCCTGCTCTATGTCGGCCAAGGTAATTCCGCCTGCTGCGGCGGTGCCACCCTCTACAGCTTCAATTACTTTCAGGTCAAATTCTTTGTTGATGCTTTTGGTGCCGCCCTGCGACTTGAACCAGATGATGTACAACTCACTGGATACATCTACAATCACACCTTTGCCAAAATGAGGATGCTCCACCCTGGAGCCTATGCCTAATGTTGTTTCCATGGTTCGAATATAGGGGAAAAATAAATTCAGTTAATAATTGCCTTCCTTGGTTTCTGTAAGCAGGTGCATCGTATTTTTCATTGCCTTGTCCGATTCCCAGCTACCGTGGCCGGGTATTACCATATTGATGCCGGTTTTCTTAAAACGCTTTTTCATCTTCATAAGACTCTCCGGCCAGGCGACTACATCCGCATCTTCTATATTGCCTATATCGGTACTGAAACCGCTTTTGATAAAACAGCCACCGTACAGGAATTTTTTGGAGGGTATGTACAGCACAATATTATCGATAGTATGCCCTGCACCGGGGTAGTAGGCAACCACTTCTATATCGCCGCAACGGAAAGTGGTATCGTCGTTGTAAAAGATGTGCCGTGGTTGGGGATAGTCCCTTTTAACAGCTTCCTGTGCAGTGAGGTAGTGACTGTAGGTAGGGATACCATAACTGTGCATTGTTCCTATACTGCCAATCCTGTCGGCATGGGCGTGGGTGATGACAGATAAGGTGATTTTCTTCCGCAGGCTATCTGTTATCCATGTTATCAATTGCCCAGCCTGTACACTATCCCAGGGCGTGTCGAACAGCATAGCATCATTACCCGAAACCACTACCACCGCATTAGCATCTACATTTTTATAACTACCAGCACTACCATAAGAGGTGTAGAGGTAAATATTGCTATCCACCTTTGTGGTTTTGATGGAGTATTGGGCTGATGTTACCAAAGACATTGATAACATTAAGAGGGAGAGAATGATGTTTATATTGTATTTCATGGTTACGCCGCTGCTATCTCCTCCGCCAAATCCTTTTCTACCCGCAGGTTTTCAATAATGTCTTTCTGCCGTTCAGGGGTGTTTTTACCCATGTAATAGCTTAGCAGTTCTTTGATGTCTTCTTTGCCCAGCAATACAGGATCCTTGCGCATATCATCGCCAATAAACTGTGCAAACTCTTCGGGGCTGATTTCACCCAACCCTTTGAAGCGTGTTATCTCCGGCTTGCTGCCCAGTTCGGCTATGGCGTTGCGGCGCTCCTCGTCGCTGTAGCAGTAGATGGTCTTTTGCTTGTTGCGCACACGGAACAACGGCGTTTGCAGTATGTACACATGGCCGCCCTTTACCAGGTCGGGGAAGAACTGGAGGAAGAAAGTCATGATGAGCAGGCGGATGTGCATACCATCCACGTCGGCATCGGTAGCTATGATGATGTTGTTGTAGCGCAGCCCCTCCATACCTTCTTCTATGTTCAGCGCGTGTTGTAGCAGGTTGAATTCTTCATTCTCGTACACCACTTTTTTAGTTAGACCGAAGCAGTTGAGCGGTTTACCCCGCAGGCTGAACACAGCCTGCGATTCCACATTGCGGCTCTTGGTGATGCTACCGCTGGCAGAATCGCCCTCGGTAATGAAGATGGTGCTTTCGTTTTGTTTATTGATGAATTCCTCTTTGTTTTTTGCCGGTGGTTCCGCATTGAAATGTATGCGGCAGTCGCGCAGCTTTTTATTGTGCAGGTTGGCTTTTTTGGCACGTTCGTTGGCCAGCTTGCGTATGCCCGACAGTTCTTTGCGCTCGCGCTCGCTCTGCTCTATGCGCTTTTTCAGCGCATCGGCCGTAGCGGGATTTTTGTGCAGGTAGTTGTCCAGCTCTTTTGACAGGAAATCGAGCACAAAAGATTTCATTGACGGACCGCCCTCTGAAACGTATTGAGAACCCAGCTTGGTTTTAGTCTGAGATTCGAACACCGGCTCCTGCACGCGTACTGATACGGCAGCGCTGATGCTCTGGCGTATGTCGGTAGCATCATAGTCTTTTTTGTAGAAATCGCGGATGACTTTTACAAAAGCCTCGCGGAAAGCTGCCTGGTGCGTACCACCCTGCGTGGTGTGCTGCCCGTTGACGAAGGAGTAGATATCCTCGCCATAATCGTTTGTATGCGTGATGGCCACTTCTATATCATCACCTTTCAGGTGTATGATTGAATAGCGGTTGGTTTCCGTATTGGTCTTGTTCTCCAGCAGGTCGAGCAGGCCATTTTTAGACACATATACCCTGTTGTTGAACTTGATCTGCAACCCCGCGTTCAGGTAGCAATAGTTCCATATCTGGTTTTCGATGTATTCATTCAGGAAGTGGTAGTTTTTAAATACCGTATCGTCAGGTATGAAGGTAACCAGCGTACCGTTGGGCTCTTCAGTTTTTGCTTCCTTATGTTCCTTTGTCAGTACCCCCCGCTCAAATTCCGCCTCCTTGATCTTGCCATCACGAAAGGCGGCCACCTTGAAGTAGTTGCTCAGGGCGTTTACCGCTTTGGTACCCACTCCGTTCAACCCCACCGATTTCTGGAAGGCTTTGCTGTCGTACTTGGCACCCGTGTTTATCTTGCTCACCACATCCACTACCTTGCCCAGGGGTATGCCCCGTCCATAGTCGCGTATAGTTACTACACCCTTATCAATATTTATCTCCACACGCTTGCCGAAGCCCATGGTATATTCATCTATACAGTTGTCTATCACTTCCTTCAGCAGTATGTATATACCATCGTCCGGGCTGCTGCCGTCGCCCAGCTTGCCTATGTACATGCCGGGGCGCAGGCGGATGTGCTCGCGCCAGTCGAGGGATTTGATACTGTCTTCCGTATATAGATTGTTATTATCTGCCATATCTATGTCAAAAGTAAAGCGTAAAAAAATGAAATGAAAAGATGATTTTTTGTTAAGTAATTGGTGTTGGGGAGGCTCACAAACAACTCCACCCTTTCGGGGGACAGAAAAGCCCAGTAGGATATTTCTGTCCGTTTAGTTGCGTTTTGTTGTGCTTTTTTGAGATGGGTGCGAAAACAGGTTTTTGCCTTTTATGATGTGGTTTATTGTCAAAGGGTTATGATTGATGCATTTTTTCATGATTGGTGGTTTGGTTCTTTTTAGTTCCCCCGCCGCGGCGGGGCAGGTCGTATTGTTACAAATGGTTACGGCTACATTGTTACGGATGGTTACGGGGGATGAGTGAAATTTGTTCAGAATGTTACGGCTTGTTACACGGAGGTGGTCAAAATCACCGCCCTGGCGAAACAAGTGTTTCGGATTGTTGTGGAACTTCGCTCTCTCTCCACCTGAGACGGAAAGACTAATTCCCGAGCGTTTTGTGGAATTTTGTATCATTTAGTATCGTTTTGTATCGTTTTGGGAGTTTTCTATTTTTTCCTGTGCGGGAAGCCTCTGTCTCTCCGCCTGAGACGAAAAGACTAATTCCCGAGCGTTTTGTGAATTTTGTATCATTTAGTATCGTTTTGTATCATTTTGGGATCTTTCTATTTCTTTCCTGTGCGGGAATCCACTCTATCTCTCCTAAATGTGAGTCTGCGCAGGCCCTACTCTATGATCTGAATGCATAACTGCGTGCTGATATGCTGCTGTATGAGGCCGGAATAGAGAAGGGTTAATTTCTCTACGGTATAAACCTGGCTGCAGGGCTTTTTATCAGTATCCCGCACCAGCGGGACTTCCGTAAATTTATTCAAATTTACTACAGCAAAAATACGCAAATAATGTTATTTATTAAAATAAAAGTTTTATTGGTGCAGTAACAATACCGGGCAAAGAAAAATCATATGCAATCTTCCATATAAATCCAATATCTTTACTTCATGTCAATAGATGCCGATATATACAAACGGGTGGTTGCCGCCAAAATGTATATAGACGACAACCTGCACGAGCCGATAAAGCTGGAACAGGTGTCGCAACAGGCATGCTTTTCGCCATTTCATTTTCATAAGCTGTTTACCCGTATCTATAAAAAGACACCGCACGAATACCTGACGCAGGTACGTATAGAAGCCGCCAAAAAGATGCTGGGCCAGCAGGGCGCGAGTGTATCGCAGGTATGCATGAACGTGGGGTTTGAAAGCCTGGGCTCGTTCAGCACCATGTTTAAGAAGAAAAACGGGGTAAGCCCGCAGGTGTACCGTAACAGCGCCCTGGAGCGGCGAAAAGCGGCTGATGAACAGCCTGAAATATTTATTCCTCATTGCGTACTCAGCCGATACGAGGGTACAGAATAGCAAGATTCGAGAAACGGGTAATGTGCGGCTTGCATAGCTTTGTTCTAAATTCAAATTTATGGTAACTAAATTATCACACACGTCCTTTTATGTCCTCGACCAGGACAAGGCATACGACTTTTATGTAAACAAACTGGGTTTCAAAGTGCATACCGACGTTAAAATGGACAACGGTTTCAGGTGGCTGACACTGACGCCTCCCGACCAGCCCGACCTGCAGGTGGTACTGATACCCGTAAACAACAACCCCATGATGAAAGATGATGTACGCAACGCCTTTAAAACGCTGCTGGAACAGGGACAAATGGGAGGTGGTGTGTTGCAAACGCCCGACTGCCGTGCTACATATGAAGAAATGAAAGCTAAGGGCATCAATGTGACAGAGCCTAAGGAACAGTTTTACGGTCTAGAATGTATTGTAACCGACGGCTGTGGTAACTGGTTCAGCATGACGGAGCCTAAACCCGGACACTAACCGGTTGCGGCTATATCCTTTCGAAAAAATTACCCTGGAGTTGTTGAAAATGATTTTGCGAACCGGGGACTTGCTGGCGCGACATAATCAGGTAGGACAAAATGGGAAACGGGCATGTTTTGGTGACATCGAGATTGGGTCACCATAACATGCGCCCCCAACTCCTGATTTTGTATTATTTTCAATGCCAAACATACGTCATGCAGCAAAGGGAACAGTTTGCGGAGGAGATAATCAAAGGGTACAGCTTCAAAGGGGAAGCGATCAGGCTGGGCAGCGCTATGCTGAACGGGGAGGTGGTAACAGGGGCGGCGGTGTACGCCCCGCTGGCTACGCTGAACCGCCACGGGCTGATAAGCGGGGCTACGGGCACGGGCAAAACCAAGACCCTACAGGTATTGGCCGAGGCGATGAGCAACGCCAGTATCCCGGTGCTGCTGATGGACATAAAAGGCGACCTGAGCGGGCTGGCGGCGCCGGGCAATCCGCACCCTAAAATAGACGAGCGCGCGGGCAAGCTGGGCATCGGGTTCAGCCCAACGGCCTACCCTGTAGAGCTGCTGAGCCTGAGCGCGGAGCCGGGAGTAAGGCTGCGTGCAACGGTCACAGAATTTGGCCCCGTGCTGCTGAGCAAGGTGCTGAGCCTCAACAGCACGCAGGAGGGTATACTGGCCATGCTCTTTAAGTATTGCGACGACAACGACATACCCCTGCTGGACCTGGAAGACCTGCGCCGCACGCTGCAATGGGCGGCCAACGAGGGCAAGGCCGAACTGAAGGACGAGTACGGCGCGCTGAGCCCCGCATCGGTGGGTACCATCATGCGCAAGGTGATAGAGCTGCAGCAGCAGGGGGCGGACAATATATTTGGCGAGCCGAGCTTTGAGGTAGACGACCTGATGCGGATAGCCGAAGACGGCAGGGGCATCATCAGCATACTGCGGGTAACGGATATACAGGACAAGCCGAAGCTGTTCTCTACATTTATGCTGCAACTGCTGGCCGAGCTGTATGCCACTATGCCCGAGGCGGGCGATGTGGACAGGCCGAAGCTGGTATTGTTGATAGACGAGGCGCACTTAGTGTTCAGCAATGCCAACGCGGTGCTGCTGACGCAGTTGGAGACCATCATCAAGCTGATACGCAGCAAGGGGGTGGGCATCTTCTTCGTCACTCAAAACCCGGTGGACATAGCACCTGCAGTATTGGGCCAACTGGGCATGAAGATACAGCATTCCTTACGCGCCTTTACCGCTGCAGACCGTAAGGCCATCAAGCAAACAGCGGAGAACTACCCGCTGAGCAATTGGTACAAAACGGAGGACATCATCACCGGTATGGGTACGGGCGAAGCGCTCATCACACTACTAAACGAAAAGGGCATCCCTACCCCGCTGGCAGCTACTATGCTATGTCCGCCGCAGAGTAGGATGGATATACTGAGCCCGCAGGAGATAGACACACTGGTGCGCAAGAGTGTACTGGCGCCTAAATACAACCGCACGATAGACAGCAAGAGCGCCCACGAAATATTGAGCGAAAAGATAGAGGCCGCCAAGGCCGCAGAGCCGGAAACGAAAGAGCGGAGAGCGAAGGAAGAAAAGAGCGTGATAGAAGAAACAGGGGATAATACAATAGTGCGCAGTATGCTGCGCACGGCAGGCAATATGCTGGTGCGGAGTTTATTGGGGTCGCTGGGGGTGAGTGGGAAGAGGAGGAGGTAGGGACTTGTGTTGTGTGCGCAGGCTTGTGCGATTGGACCCACCCCCCAACCGCACAAGCCTGCGCACACCCCTCCCAAGAGGGGAAGATTTTCTAGCGCGAGTGTTCCACCCCCGTCTGACACGTCCGCCACGGGCGGAGTCGGTCAGACACCCCCGCTCCCGAAATAGTCGGGACAGGCAGTGGGGGACAAGTACGACGGGAGTTAACCCACCTCGCAACCGCACAAGCCTGCACACACCCCTCCCAAGAGGGGAATGTTTTTTTGGTGGGGATATGTTAATCTTCCCTTAGTTCTTTACCCGTCAGGTTGAGGAATACGTCTTCGAGGTTGGCTTCTTTTACAGGTTTGGGACGGGTAAAGCCGCCGGCCACCAGTTTGTCTATCAGTTTGTCGGGTGTGTCCAGCGCTATTATTTTACCTGCATCCATGATGGCCACACGGTCGCAGAGTTCTTCCGCTTCATCCATATAGTGAGTAGTAATGACGATGGTTGCGCCCCTGTCACGCACCTTGCGGATGAGTTCCCACAGGTTGCGACGGGCCTGCGGGTCGAGCCCGGTGGTAGGTTCGTCCAGGAAGATAATCTTTGGCTCGTTGATAAGGGTAGTGGCGATGGAGAAACGCTGTTTCTGCCCGCCGGATAGGTTCTTGTATTTGGCCTTGGCTTTGTCGCGCAGGTTCACAAGGTCCAGCAGTTCCAGCGGCTCTACGTGCCGGTTGTACAGTCCTGCAAAGAGGCGTATTATTTCGAGAAGGTTGAGGTTGGGGTAATAACCCGCCGCCTGCAGTTGCACCCCGATTATCTTCTTTATTTCGCGGGCTTTGCTGTCTATGTCCAGGCCGTCAACTATGATTTTGCCCGAGTTTTTGGGACGCAGGGTTTCGATGATTTCCAGCGTAGTGGTCTTGCCTGCACCGTTAGGCCCCAGCAGGCCGAATATCTCGCCCGTATGCACTTCGAAATTGAGGTTGTCTACCGCAGTAAAGTTGTCGTATTTCTTAACCAGGTTCTGTACACTGATGATGGTACCGTTCATGCCGCGAATTTAGGGCAAATTAATTGAGGTAGCTGTGCATTTTGCGCTGGGGCTTGTCGCTGCCTTTCTTCATATGGGGCAGGTTGGCGTTGCGCTTTTCGTAGTAGAGGCTGTCGGCCTTTGACATGGGGAAGTGTTCTTCGTATATCAATTCGTCCACCTGGTATTCCTCCACTTTCTCCAGTCGACCGGTGCGCTCGTTGTAAAAACGCCAGGTACCGTGACGTACCGTACCGCGGTCGGACTTAACGGCCACAAGTTGCTGTTCGCCGGTTACGGGTTCTTCTACCATGATGGTATCAATCACTACATCGGGGTTGAGGCCACGATATTTACCTATGACAGTTACCTGCCCTTTGGTGAAATATTTTACCTCTCCGTCAAAAAAATCGCGCTTATAATTTTCTATCGCGGAGAGGTCTCCCTCGCTATTCATCTTGTACCACAGACCGTTTTTTTCGCCGCGATGATAGTAACCAAATTCTGTATAGGGCGCTTCACCTTTGTGCTCGGGCATGCGGTTGATCCAAAGGCCATCTTTAAGGCCTTTGCCATCGTACCGGTTGAGCGGCTCTTTTGTTTTCTTACGGTCGGGCAACTGCTGGGCCATGGCGGCTGTAGTCATTGCCATCAACAACAAAACAGGTATGAGCTTTCTGATAATCATTCAATTGGTTATACTGCGAAGGATGTGCCGCAACCGCAGGTGCTGCTGGCATTAGGATTGTTAAAAACAAAACCCCGGGCGTTCAACCCCTGCTGAAAATCCACTTCGATGCCATGCAGGTATATGCCGTGGGCGCTTTTCATAATAACGGTAATGCCGTCAATTTCAAACTCCGCATCGTCGGCCTCTTTTTGGTCGAAGCCCAGCACATAGGTCATACCGGCGCAGCCCCCGCCTTTTACCCCTACGCGTAGGAATTGCGTATTATCGAAACCGGGTTCGCTCATCAATCTTTTTACTTCCGCAATGGCTCCGGGCGTTAAAGATACCGGCGCACTAATGGTTGTATTCATCTCTGGTTATCAAATTATATCTCTGCAAAGTTACCAATGCATGAAGGGGCTGCCAAATAAGTATAGTTAAAGTCTGCATTTAACATTTAAATATATTGAAAACAATCGGTATTACATTTGTACCTGAACCTTTTTATATTTGCCTTCCCAAAAACAAGCAATATGAGCGAGGTAATTGACAAGATTGCGGATGATGCCGGCCAGCAGATGAAGAAGGCCATCAGCCACCTGGAGACAGAGCTGAGCCGCATACGGGCAGGAAAAGCTACCCCCCAGATACTGGACGGAATATCAGTGGAGTACTACGGCAACCCCACCCCGCTGAACCAGGTGGCCAACGTGACCGTTACCGATGCGCGCACCATCAGCCTGCAGCCATGGGAAAAAAACATGCTGGCGCCGATAGAAAGGGCTATAATCGCCTCCAATATAGGCCTGAACCCACAGAACGATGGTAATATCATCCGCCTGTTTCTGCCGCCGCTGACGGAGGAACGCCGTAAAGAACTGGTGAAACGCGTGAACGGCGAAGGCGAGCAGGCTAAAATATCCGTACGCAACATACGCAGGGAGGCCATAGAGCAAATAAAAAAAGAGCAGAAAGACGGCCTGAGCGAAGACGCAGCCAAAGAGGCCGAAGGCAGGATACAAGGACTGACCGATAAGTACATAGCCCTGGTAGACCAGCACTGCAAAGACAAAGACAAAGAAATCATGACCATATAAAACATGAGTAATGAATAAGTTATCCCTGGCCATCAAGCCGGGGATTTTTTTTGCCGCTAAAATGATGGTGGTTGATTTGCCGAATTAAATGGCGCAGTTCTGTGAAAATGCCATTGTTTTTTATATTTTTAAAGCAGTAACACAATCTATACGTTAAAATACTTTTTATGAAAACGAGGATACTCTCCCTGGCTTTTCTTTTGGCCGCCCCCGGTGCTTTCGCCCAGCACGATAAGGTGGAATACCAATACAAGAATAATACTTTCAGTGTATCGCAGCAGGACAAACAACTGGCAAAGACCAGCACCGGCAAGATATTCTACACAAGGATAAAAGCATTCGACAGTTTCTCCAGGCGCGACCTGAAACCTTATATTTCAAGGGAACAGTTTGTAGCCTACCTGAACAAGTTCAGCCAACTGCCGAAGATAGCCGGCGTTAACGGCTACGGCGATTACTCAGACGCTGTACAGGTTTTGTACAACAACATTAAAAACCTGGGCAGGATATCTTCTGCCGATGCACACAGGTACAGCCTGTACGAAATATCGGCGCCAGTATATAAAGTAATAGACGAAAGCTGGGGCAACGATATGGTGGACGTAGTGATACAGGAAGCATACCTGAACCTGTACGACTATGTGAATATGAAAGTGGCTAGCGGCGACAGGGCTTTTGCCAACGCTAACAGCCTTGTGAATATGGACCCTATAAAAACCAACGAAGCAGCAGGGCACTGCCAGTTTTCGGTTAATATAGACAAGCCCGTACTAAAGAAGGACAAAATAGAAGTGTACTTCAGCGACCTGGCCTTGTTTAAAAAAATAAGCAAAAAATATCCCGGCGAGCTACTGCAGGGGCCGGTAGGCGGATGGCAGGCATATGCCGACGAAAGCGATGTAGTAAGGGCTATGCTGCAGGCCTACGAAGGCAAGAAAGACATACCCGCATACTATGTATACGGCTACAAGCTGGAAGACTATGGCAATCCCCCTACGATACAACAAAACCTGCATAAAGACAATAAATGGTTCGTATGGGTGTTCCGCAACGGGAAACTGTACTACTCGTATATGACACTGCCCTGCGCAGACATCAGCAAGGTGACTGTATATGAAGAAAGGCCACAAGCCGGACTGGATGATGCGAACGGGGGTGGCATGGGCAACGATTTGGCTAACTAAGGCGACATAAGGACAGAACTCACAAACGAGCGGCTGAATTTTCAGCCGCTTTTTTTTAATTTATAGTACTCAGCTATCTCCGCCAGGGTTCCTTTTAAAATGCCGCGCACCGGGGCACAATTTTTTATCAAGCTATAAATTGCGCACAATTCCGGGGCATATGCATAAAGGCAATTTTCTCATCCTTGTATTATACCTGTTATGCGGGCTGGTAGCCTGCAGAGAAGATGTAACGGGAAAAACTAACGGCAGCGAGGCAGATACAGCCGTAAAAGCAGCTACAGAAGCAAAGGCTAAAGCCCCGGGCAAACCGGTAGAAAAGAAAGAACCGCTTACAGCCGCATTGGGGCCAACCACATACAACGCAGGTAAGGGGAAGAAAGAGAGCATTGCAGACGGAGAGGAGGTAACCGGCAGCAGCCGGCAAAAGCTGCTGAAGCTGGTAAATGACGCACGGGCCAGGGGATGCAGGTGTGGTGGAAGATATTATAAGCCGGTACCGCCAGTGAAGTGGAATAACCAACTGGAACGGGCGGCAAAAAAACACAGCCGGTATATGCAGCAGCGAAACATTCTATCTCATGCGGGCAGGGGTGGCTCCGATGCAGGCAGCAGAATATCGAAAGAAGGATATAACTGGATGTCGTACGGGGAAAATGTGGCTGCGGGCTACCCTACCGAAGAAGCTGCAATAAAGGGATGGTTAAAAAGCAAGGGACATTGTAAAAATATCATGAGCGGAAAATTTAAAGAAATGGGCATGGCACGTAGCGGGCAGTTTTATACACAGGTATTTGGTGCGCGGCGGTAGTTACTTTAAGGAAGTGCGAACTCTGTACGTCAGGATATCCCATTGAGCTTTCCCACCCCCGTCGCTACGCGACACCTCCCGCCGGCGGGGGACAGGAGTTACGCGTATGCTTATTATTCCGAGACGCGGGTCCATACTGCGGTGCGGCCTATCAGCGATATGCCTACATAGCCGCGCACTTCCAGTTTATCACCCTTATACGTGATGACGCAGGAATAAGTTTTGCCATTTTTGGGGTCGTAAATAGTGCCGTCTCCGTACTTGTTAACACCGTCTTTTTCAAAGCCTTTCAGGACGATCAACCCGGTTAACGGCTCCTTCCTTTGGCTCTTGTCGGGATTGTTCTCGTCTGTACGCGGCTTACCGTTCCTTACGCGTTCTTTCAGCCAGTCTATCTTACCGTAAAACTTATCGTTCTTCGCTTTGTAGATTTTTATCTTGGCGGTCTTTTCTTCGTTGTACCAAAGTCCCTCTATCGGGTCTTGCGCAAACGCAGCGGCTTGTGTTAGGAAAGCTACCATCAATACCAGGTACCGCATAGACTGATAATTTTATTATCTACAATTTACGGATAAAAGAATGATGCCGGTATTAAACTATCTGGGAAAACCGCCTCAGTATGTTGAATAAAATATCTTATAAAAAAAGTTAATGCGCCAACGTATTTTCTTTGGGCATTGTCATATACACCGGACGCCCTAATTTGCTCCAATAGACAAATGAAGCTGCTTTATTTTTTGCCGTTGTTGATTGTATCCGTCGTTTCTTGCAATGGTCAGAACAAAACACACACCGATGAAACGAGCCAACAAGAAATTGTTCCGGACCAGACAACAAAAATTGTAAAGACACAAGGCACAAACAAATATGCTAATATCCAATGCGGACTGCAGGACAAGGCCGGGAACATTTGGTTCGGCACAATGGGAGAGGGTGTTTATCGATATGACGGCCGGTATTTTACTCAATTTACGGTTGAAAATGGCCTGACTAACAATGTGGTCTGGTCGATTCTGGAAGATAATGGCGGGAATATCTGGTTTGGTACTAACTACGGTATTTGCCGCTATAACGGGCAAACATTGACCACCGTGCCAATAGTGGTAGCTGAAAGTTTATACATGCCTTTCGACACGTCACCAAACTATGACCCATCAGCAAAAAACGAAGTTTGGAGCATGATGAAAGATAAAAGCGGGAAACTCTGGTTCGGTACCAGGAACGGCCTCTATTGCTATGACGGAAACCTTTTTACCCGCTTTTTAGATAATGATAAAGTGCTGAACAAGGATAGCCTGCGACTGGTGATGGTTGAGTGCATGCTGGAAGACAAGAACGGAATAATCTGGATCGGTTCCGGGATGATACCAGGGAACGAAGGAATTTGTCGTTATGACCCGGCTTCAGGTATGTTAACCGCTTTTAAACCCGATGGTGATGGATGGATACGTTATATGCTGGAAGATAAAAGCGGGAATATCTGGATCGGTACCCGGCACGCGGGTATCTGGCATTATGATGGCAGGACCTTTTCCCGTTTTAAGGTTGGGAATAATATCGGACTTACTGCATTGGTAGACAAAACCGGAAATATCTGGTTCAGCGGAGGAGAAAAAGACGGATATGCAAGCGACGGCGGCGTACAGCGTTACAATGGTAAATCCCTGGAAGGTTTCCCCGAGGATAGCCTTGGTGGGTACAGCGTATGGTGTATGTTACAAGACGGTAGCGGGAATATCTGGTTTGGCACCAGGAATATTGGTTTATATCGTTATGATGGAAAATCTTTTACCAATTTTTCAGAATGAGGTTAAGCAAGAGATACCTGTACACTTTTCCGGCGTTACAAACGCCACACCTGTTCATCCTCGTCGCACAGACAAGGACGAGTGTGGTTTTATAAACCCGGCACTCTATCCGAATCATGTGATGCTCATTCCGCCTCCAGTACGGGAGCATCTTTCAGCAGCTCGCCCAGGCCCCCGGGCAGAAATGGCCTGCCCCCGGTTGACTTAACACAGGTGCCGGTAAACACGCCTGTTGTGTACTTCTTCCCGTTCTTCAGTATATGCTGCACCATATGCAGTTTGGGTTGGCCGGAGGGGTCTTTATACAATTCACAGGTCACGGCAAACTCATCGCCCCGCCTCAGCGAGCGGAAAAAACTAATGGTGTATTTAGACAGTACCATGTTCACGCCCTGCCTTGCCTGCTCTTCCAGGTCAAAGCCCAGCCTGTCTTTGATAAAAGCGTGCCTGCAGTCTTCCATATAAAACGGGTAATACAACCCGTCCATAATATCCTGCACATCTATATGCTCATCTTTTACAGTATATGTCTTATGGTAGCCTTGTAGTTCCATTATATTGGCAATGATTTCTTCAAGGGTGAAAATACGATTTTTCAAGGCAGGAAGCGTCCGGTATCGCAGCAATATTGGTAGCAACAGATTCTTTAATAATTATTTTTCTGCTGCCCACTTCTTTATGAGTTTTTTGCTGTGGGCACGTGCTTCTTCTACAGAAAAAGTCTTTTCTGGCTTTGTTTTCAGGGCAGCTCTTTTTTGCAGGGCTTCATAACTTTTTACAGGCACAACTACATACGATTTATTATCAATAACCAATGTATTCATCTTCACAAATTTGATACGAGTATACGAAATATTTGGCTGGACCGCTAACCGAACCCCGGCGAGGGTGAGAATACGATTTTTTGAAGGTAACCTGTCTATACCCCAGGCACATCCATAGCCGATATCTTCTTTTGGCAGATGGCCTCGGCAATAGCGTGCAGGCGGGTTATGCGGTCTATCAGCACTTCCAGCTCTTCTTTGGTGACTACAAAGTCTTTGCTGTAACGTGCATCTATATAGCCGCGTTTCAGTTGGTCGAAGTAGTGTTTTTCTTCCGGGGTGTTTTGGGGAAATACCATAGCCAGCTCTTTAGAGTGGTTCTTGTTGTAATGGTACAACATCTCTATGTTATGCGTCTTGGGTTTATAACCCGTGAACACCAGCATCACAGCATTGTATATGGCCTCTGCAGATTGGTGCAGTTCAAAAAGCGCGAGTTTATTAGCTCCTTCTTCAAAGTTCCTTTTTGCGCTTCTTAATAGATCTGTTCCGTTGCCGTGCCAATGGTCGAAATCATCCTGCGCCATCTGTTTCTTTTCAGCGGCGCTTAGTTCGCGTGGGTCAGACAGGGGGATATTGCCCGCATCGTAGAGCATGATGCCCTCTTTCTTTATATCGCTGAAAAAATAGCGGTTGCGCTCCAGGTCCTTGTTCACAAAGTCTATATCGTTGGCTATAATATTGATGGGTGTGCGCGGGCGAAAAGTGTTTACCACTATATCCTGCACTTCGTAGTCTTTGCGGCGTTCGCCCTGCTGGGTGATGACCAGTATATCGTAGTCGCTGATGTACTCGTAAGTGATGAGCCCCTCGCTGTAACGGTCTTCCACCCAGTTGCCACGGGCATAGCTGCCAAAGAGTATTACCTTTTCAGGCTGTATCTTCTGCACGATGATATCCGTTATGCGGCGAAGGTCGTCCCGCTTAAGCGGCGGCAAGTGTTCCAGCGATGTATTCATCGGGGTTGAATTTACGATTTTTTTGGCGGGATGGAATAGTCAACGCTACGGCCGGTTCTGCGGGTTAGGTAACCAGCTTGGAATACTACACCTTTAGTAGTTGTATTGACTATATCGGCGATAAGGGATTGCCGGAAATTGATTTTCTATTTTAGTTGTTGTTCAGTCGTAAACTGAACTTACAAATAACTACCGGTAGCAAACTGGCGGGAGGAGGTAGGATAAGTGCAGAGCAATAGTAGTCAAAAACAACTCAGTTCTTATCTATCAGCTCACCCGCCCCCGTAACGTCTGATGTGATTTGCGGATGGCCTTTATAACTTATTTCGCCGGCGCCCGTAATATCGGCATCCAGCTTTTCGGTCACGAACAGTTCCATCTCCCCCGCCCCGGAAACTTTGGCGGTAGCATTTTTTGTTTCCACACCGTTAGCGCGTATTTCGCCGGCTCCTGTCACTTTATACCGGGCCGTGCCTGCCGTACCGCCGGCTATCTTCAATTCGGAGGCGCCGGATAGCTTCACGCTCATGCTGTCTACATGCACCTGCTCTATATCCACCTCCGACGCGCCAAAGACCTTCAACTCAAAGTTCGGGCCCTTCACATCACCCCTCACTACAGCGTCTGCGGCGCCGTTTATTTCCAGCATACTTATAGCCGGAAGGTGAATGGTAGCCGTTATATCATCCCGGTTGTATATGATATCGTCGTTGTAAATACGGAGTGTCGTTCCGCTCACTTCTGTTTTGATGTGGTCATGCAGGTTTTCCTTGGCCTTAATTTCCAGGGAATGCGTGCCCCCCACTACGATATTGGCATCAATGGCTACGTCAATGATTATCTTATCGAATGACTGTACCTCTCTTGTTTCCGTAGTAAGACTGCCTTTGCCGCGCACCACATTCTCTTTGCAGGAAGAAAACAGGAACAGGCCTGCAAGCAGGACATACGCTAACGATGCCTTGAGCAATTGATTTGTCATGAAGATATTTTTAAAAAACTAAGATTTGTTGTTCTTATTGTGTTTCCACCACACAAAACCAACCGTGCCCATAATAGCCAATGGCAATGCAGCCAGGTAAAGAATACCGCCATTCAGACCCTTCGCGCTTTTATCATCCAGTCCCGCAGCCGTTTTGGTACACAAGGAGCAGCCCTGGGCATATACCGCAGGTGCGGTACACATCAACATCAGCACAATCAATAATCTCCTGCCCATAACACAAATTTAGGGGATTTAGGCTGAATAATAAGGTGATATCATAAGATAAACCAGTACGCCGGTTACGCTTACATAAAGCCACAGTGGCCAGGTATAACGCGCCAGCTTTTTATGACGGGCATATTCGCCGGTAAGCGAACGGTAGGCGGTAAACAGTATGAACGGCAGTATGATAGCCGCCAGGAATATATGGGTAATAAGAATAAAATAATAAAAATACCGGATGTTGCCCTCGCCGCCATACACGGTATCGCCGGCCAGCAGGTGGTGGGCAATGTAAGACACCAGGAACAGTACTGAAAGCAGTATAGCCGTGAGCATCAGCCTCTTGTGCAATACAAAGTTTTTACTTTTTACCGCTACCAGGGCTAATACCAGCAATATGGACACGGCGGAATTGATAATGGCGTTGATAAGTGCAAAGACATGAATATCAAAACCAAGGTCCACCTGCAGCTTTACCCGTGACAAAACCGCTATCGCAGCAAACACCACGAATGATACAGTAAATATCAGCAGCCTGGCCTGCTTATCATTCTTCTTCAGTACGGGGACTAACATATTACCTTCTCCTTTTGCGCTTTTTTTCCAGCGTCAGCAAAATTATGTCATCGGCGCAACGGCGCAATTCGGCGGTGTCTACACCATCATAGTACCCCCTTATGTGGCGGTCTTTGTCCAGCAACACCAGCTTTTGGGTATGTATGAATTTGTCTATACCTTCTTCTTCCCTGCCCATTACCACACGCAGCTCGTTGTAGGCGTAGTTATATATCTTATCCCGGTCTCCTGTAAGGAACCACCAATGGTCGTGGTCGGCGCCGTGTTGGTCGGCATACAGTCGCAGCGCAGGGAAACTGTCTTTTCCCGGATCAACGCTGATGGATACCAGGTGCACGGTAGTATCATTTTTCTTAAACGCATTTTGCAGCATTTTTACATGCTGTGTCAATTTCGGGCATACCGTCGGGCAGGTGGTGAAAAAGAAATTCACGACAACTATTTTATCGCCCAGGTCGCGGTTAATGGAGACGGTATCACCCAGTTGGTTGACAAGTTCTACATCTGCCACGCGGTGATATACGCTATCGTAGTAGGTTTCCCCGTCTTCGATGACGGTATCTACTTTGTCCACCACGTAAAAATCAGGCAGGTCAATTCTATCCTTAGACAGCAGCTTGGCTATCATATAAAAAGACAGCGGTAGCAAAATCGCTACCGCCAGTCCTAACAAAAACGTTCTATTCTTTTTTTTATCAGTCATTTTCGTATTTCAGCCACTACTTATCTGACGGGTGCTGTCGTGTTCATGAACAACCAGAAATCACCATCGGCAAGGAATGCTATGACAAACCAGATAAACAGCGTAAGCGGTATCAGTATCAGTACAATAAAGTTTTTCACCTCGTCGCCCAGGTGCATGAACACTGCGACAATATAACCGGCTTTGAACAATGTAAGCACCAGGAAGAAAGTGTTGATCAGCGCCCTCGGCATAGAGTGGCTGAAGAACATACCCATTACTACCTCTATAATCGTCACTGCCAGGAGTATCCAGAATACTTTCCAGATGCGGCCTATTTGTTTCCTGCTTTCCGGAGACTTCACATCCGTATGATGAGACATGATACCTGAATAAAGCTTAGACTGATCGCCTTCGTAATAATGCTGAGCGTCGTCTGTATTATGGTTATGCGTTGACATCTTTTATTAATTAATTAGCTGTGAAAGTTTTTTTATTACAACAGGTAAAAGCAGGTGAATACGAATACCCAAACCAGGTCAACAAAGTGCCAGTAAAGGCCTACTTTCTCCACCATCTCATAGTGGCCCCTATTGGCATAAGTACCGTTCACTACGTTTATCAGTATGATTGTCAGGAAGGCGACACCACTGAGTACGTGGAAACCGTGGAAACCCGTAATGGTAAAGAAAAAGTTGTAAAAGCTGTGCGTGGCATCCGATAGTTGCGCGGGTGTTGCATTGATAAACGCCTCGGAAGAGGTATTGTAATAACCTTCGTAGATAGCCTTAGGTGCGGTGCCATCGGTGAAAGTGCCCCAAAGGCCGCCGGTGAGGTGACCAAGGTGTGTCCACTCCCAGGCCTGGCAGGCCAGGAAGCAGATACCGCCAACTATCGTCCACAGCATCCATTTGATCACGCCGTTGCGGTCGCCATAGTGACCGGCGTGGACAGCCAGCACCATTGTTACCGAACTCATAATGAGTATAAAGGTCATCAAACTAACAAACAGCAAAGGCAGGTTGGCATGGCCCATAAACGGGAATGCATGGAACACATGGTTGGGGTCGGGCCATACGGCGCTGAAAAAACGTTTAGTACCGTAAGAAATAAGGAAAGCGCCGAAAGTGAAGGCATCTGACAACAGGAAGAACCACATCATCATTTTGCCATAGCTCACGTTAAAGGGCGAGCGTCCGCCACCCCATACTTTTGTTTCGACAGTCGTAGCCGTAGAGTTTGCCATAAATAGTTTTAAATAATAATATTACAGTTGTAAATCCGCCTGCGAATTTCGCAACAATTTTATTGATTTGCCAGAAAGAACACAAATAAATAAATCCACAATACATCGACGAAGTGCCAATATGAGGCCACTATTTCGAGGCCAGTTGCATTATAGACTTTTACCCTTGTTCTAAAGGCACGGAAAAATACAATTATCAGTGCAATTATCCCACCCATAATATGAAATAAATGCAGCCCTGCTATAATAAACAAAAATGACTCGCTGGGGTTGCCGTTCAGCCTGATATTGTGAGCCGTAAGCTGCCTGAAGCCCACCCACTGCAATACGCAAAACAATATGCCCAAAACTACGGTGATGGTAAGCAAGCTGCGGTAACGGGGTATCAACCGTTGCTTGAAAGCCCTGACACCCATATGCAGGGTAACACTGCTTATCAATATGGCCACTGTCGACACCCAGAAAGTAACGGGAAGGCGGTAGTATATCCAGTTGCCCTGCGCCTGCCTTACTATATAGGCGCTGGTCAATCCCGCAAACATCATCACAATACTGCCCATGGCAATATACAGCGCGAACTTGTGCGGGTGCATTTTCCTCTTCTGTTCCGGCTGTTCCATTATCTTCTCCATCAGGTTATTAAATTATATCTTATCAAACAACATCGCCAGCAGCACTACGGGCAGGTATATGAACGACGCGAACATCACCCGTTTTGCAGAGGGGTAGTCGTTTTTTATAAAGAAAAGCACAGTAGCGGCAAAATATATAACTCCGCAAAGCATCGTGATCCACATGCCGATATTGCCCGTAAGGCCTATATAACGCGGCACGATGGCGATGGGTATCAGTACGATACTATAGAACATACATTGCAAAGCGGTGAACCTGGAACTGCGCTCCTGCGAGGGCAGCATGCTGATGCCGGCCTTTTTATATTCGTCGTAGCCTACCCAGCCAATGGCCCAGTAGTGCGGAAACTGCCAAAAGAACTGGATAAGGAACAATACCCATCCGCCCAGGCCCACGCTGCCGGTAGCAGCTACCCAGCCCAATAATGGCGGCAACGCACCCGGAAAAGCACCTATAAGAACGGCTACCGGGTGTACCCGTTTCATGGGGGTATAAGCAAACCCGTACAGCAATAAAGAAATAAAACTGAGAATACCGGCAAGGGCATTAAAATGATAACCCAGCAACATAGCACCGGTGATACCTGAAACCCCGGCAACCATCCAGCCTTCTCTTACGCTGATGCGTCCCTGCGGTATGGGGCGGTTTTGCGTGCGCGTCATCATCTTGTCGCCTTCGCGTTCCAGCACCTGGTTAATGGTATTGGCGCCGCCGGTTACCAGGATGCCCCCTATAAAAAGTATAATAACATTAGTCCAGTCGAAAGCAATGCCGGGCGCCAGCAAGTAACCTATCACACTGGAAAAGACCACCATGAAACTGAGGTTTGGCTTCAGCAGCAGGCTATAGTCTCTGGTACGGCTAAGTAGCAGCATATGCCGCTTTACCCTCATAGGCTGTTCTCTCAACATATTTTTTGTCGCAGAAAATTTCAAAGTAGTGCAAAGGTAATAAACGGAAGTTTTTTTAAACGCATTATTCTACAGGTAATATAAGGCTCAAAACAAAACAGGATAAATATTAGTTTTTAACAATACGTGGTACATTTTTTGTGGCAATCTCTATGGACCAAAAACATATGTTTATGAGAAATGTACTTTTCCTCCTGTGTTTGGTTGTTATATTACCCATACAGCTATACGCACAAATCAGCACCGTTATCGCAGAAAAATATACACATTGGATGGTGGTAAAGGCGATGCGATGCCAATTCATGTCACACGGAGCCACCGGCTCGGCACGTACCTGGGATTTCAGCGGACTGACACCGCTAAATGCCAATGACACTACCCGTATACAATACATACCCCGGAACCCGGCTATGCCCTTCGCAAACGCTAGCGCGGTAATGAAGGACGGCAGCGACTATACCTTTTACGAATATATGGCAGACGGAGTGTATGAACTGGGGAGCCTGGACAGCAGCAGCAACCCACCGGATACGATTACCTATACCAACAGTAAAAAAATAATGCAGCACCCTTTTACCTATAACCAGGGTTATACAGACAGTTTTGCGCTGTCGGGCGGAGCTGATTCGGGCGTCGGGGTGATACATGACACTGTGGAGTCTTTCGGTAAGCTGATACTACCGGGGGATACTTTTGAGAATGTGATACGCATGCGCATCACCGAAGTCATTGATGGCACGGTAGGCGGCAATCCTGTAACTATCAGAACAGTGAGCTATCGCTGGTACAACCTGGCACACAGGGCTCCCCTGCTCAGGCTGGACTCCGTTGACATCGGCGGCTCGAAATCGCAGGAAGCATACTACCTGCTGAGTGAAGACCCCGTGTTAATATCGGATGTGCCAATAACCTCCCTGGACGTTAAGGCTTCTTTTGCAGGCAACAAGTTATTGCTCACGGGTGGTACCTATGCAGGGCATGACTATTGGCTTTCGCTGTATAATATCGCCGGGCAGGAAATTTATCGCGCGGAATTAAAAGGCGGCGGACGCCAACTATTCGACCCGGGAAAAGAGTTTAACGCCGGTCTGTACATACTCACCGTAATGGACAAAAATGAACACGGCACAGCCGGAATAACAAAACTGGTAAAACAATAAAAGAAAAACAGCAGTGGGCGGTTGTCGAACCGCCCACTTTTACTTAAATCTCGTTCTCGTACACGCGCTTCACGCGCTGCGATATGCCGGTCATCAATTCGTAAGCTATGGTACCGGCCCATTCTGCCAGCCGGGTAATGGGTAAGCCTTCGCCAAAGACGATCACTTCATCGCCTTCCTTCGCTTCGGGAATATCCGTTACATCTACCATGCACATATCCATGCAGATGCGGCCAACTATTTTTGCCTTTTTACCATGGATGAGCACATAAGTTTCACCATTGCTGAGCGCACGCGGGTAGCCATCGGCATAGCCGATACTGATAGTCGCCGTTCTTCTTTCCATATCAGAAACAGCGGTATGTCCGTAACCGATACCGTCGCCGGGGGGAATTGTTTTTACCTGGGCGATGGTAGTTTTTAAGGTGCCCAATTGCCTCAACTCTTTTTGCAGGTGGCCACTGCCATCAATGCCATATAGACCAACTCCCAGGCGCACCATCTCGTAATGAAGTTGCGGGTGCCGGGCGATAGCGGCCGAATTGCAAAGGTGGCGCATAGGTTGGTACGACAATACCGCATTTATCTTTTCGCACATTTCTTCAAACTCCTGCGCCTGCTGCCTGGTAAAATCGTCCAGTGATTTGTCTTCGCTGGCTGCAAGATGACTGAAGATGCTCACAACTTTTATATATGGGTTGTCTTTAAGCATTAATGCCAGTCCGTCGGTTTCATCTTTGGTGAAACCCAGCCGGTGCATACCAGTATCCAGTTTTATATGTACCGGGTAATTCTCTATATGCAGTGTATTGGCTATTTGCATAAAAGCCTGGAGGGAGTAGGTGTTGAATATTTCGGGCTCCAGCTTCCAGGCTATCATCCTGTCGAATGAATGGACGTCGGGACTCATTACCATGACAGGCATGGTGATGCCTGCTTTACGCAGGGCAATGCCTTCGTCGGTATATGCCACCGATAAATAATCCACCCCTGAATATTGCAACCTGTGTGCTATCTCATAGCTGCCGCTGCCATAAGAAAATGCCTTAACCATGGCCATCGTCTTCACACCCGGTTTCAGCCTGCTGCGAAACACATTGAGGTTGTGTATCAATGATGAGAGATTGATAGACAGCACCGTCTGGTGCACTTTCTGCTCCAGCAATGTACCTATCCGTTCGAAAGTGAATACGCGCGCACCTTTCAGCAATATCGCTTCGTTGCTGAAGGTGATGAGGTGAAAGCTTTTCAGAAAATCATCAGTGGATTTAAAGAAAATACTGCGTATCCGTTTGTGCTTGCGGAACAGGGCCTTGTTCTTGTACAATGCAGGGCCTATACCTATAAAACGCTGTATGTGCTTGCTGCTGATAATGTTCGCTACTTCTTCGTAGAGCTCACCATCGGGCCTGGCAATCTGCAGCATATCCGAGAGGATAACGGTATGGTGCGGATGCTGTTTTTGTTGCTCCAGGTATTCCAATGCAATGAGCAGGGAAGTAAGGTCGGAGTTATATGTATCATTGATAAAGGTACAGTCGTTAATACCATGCTTCAGCTCGAGGCGCATACTAACAGGCGCCAGGTGCAACATCCGGTCGCTAATAGATGTCTGCTCTACCCCGAGCAACAACAAAACACACCAGCAGTGTATGGCGTTTTCTACCGAGGCAGGATCGGTAAAGGGAATGGTAATACTTACCTGGTGGTGGTTATATTCGGCTTCAATAGTTGTGCTTGCAGGGCCTTTTGACACGTTCTTCACCCAAAGGTCTCCACCTTTCTTGGCAGACCATGCAAATAATTGCAAGTCGTTATCATCCTTTATCTGTCTTACGTATTCTACAATGCTCTGGTTAAGTTCGTGGTGGTCTTTGCAATACACTAATTGTTTTGCGTGCCGGAACAACAACAGCTTTTCCTTTATCTTCTGCCTGTTGTTCAGAAAACCTTCGCTGTGCGCTTCACCGATGTTAGTGAATACACCTATGGAGGGTTGTATGATATATTCCAACTTCTCCATCTCGCCGGGCTGCGAGATGCCTGCTTCAAAAATGGCCAGCTCATGCTTTTTGTTCAGCAGCCATACAGACATGGGCACGCCTATCTGCGAGTTATAACTCTTCGGGCTCCGCACGGCGTTATAGTCTTCGGCCAGCAACTGGTACAGCCATTCCTTTACGATGGTCTTGCCATTGCTGCCTGTAATGCCTATACATGGCAGGTCAAATTGCCTGCGGTTGGCCGCCGCAAGCTGTTGTAACGCTGCAACCGTATCCTGTACCTTAATGAAATTAGCCCCTGCATAAGGAGTTGTATCCACATCGGAACTTACGAGGAAATTCCTCACGCCTTTGTCGTAGGCATCGCCTATAAAAGCATGTCCGTCGCGGTGGCGGGTTTGCAGGGCGATGAACAATGCAGTTTCAGGGTGTGCTATCTTCCTGCTGTCTATGCATAGCTCTTCTACCATGCCCGTACCCGTGTTTCGCAGCCAAATGCCGTTCACCCATCCGCAAATGGTCTCTATGTCTTTTTTCCGCTCTTTCGACGTCGGCGTCATAAGTATTGTAGCCTGGTATTGCATTATATGGGAAACAGTAGATTAAGTAATAACACCCTACCGGAAAATATTATGCCAACTACCCCGGGTATTTTACTCCTCCTGCTTGTCTTCCCCGTAAAACTCGTAACCCCGGCGCAGTATTTTGTTAAAAACATGTGCCTGGATTATTACAGTATCTTTTCCACCATTTATTATAGCATACATGCGGTCGGCATCATATATATCCGGCACAACCGTGCTGTCTTCATACTGGTTCTTACTCCGTTTGCCAATGAACATCCAGTAAATGTCCATCTTCTGCGTATATCCTCCCTGTCCGTGAACGGTAATTTCGCAACGCCTGGGAACAGAAGCAATGATAGAATCCAGTTTTTGAACACCATCCAGGTAACCTTCAAGGCCCAGTTTTTGAAAATAGCCCGCATAGGTTTTTACCCTGCGCGGGTTGGGTTCGCCTCCCATTTTTAATTCAGGGTGTGTATTGATTGTAAATGAACCATCATCTTTCCGCAAGAGAGTAAAACTGTTCAGGTACTCATCGGGAGAAATATACTTTACTTCCACGCTTTCCAGTTGCTTAGGAGACAAATCCACCACGGTCCTGTCTCTCCAATCCTTCAGGCTAGTGCTGTAGCGCGGTGTAAGGTAGCCCTGGTAAACCGGCAATTGTACTACATAAGGCCGTTGCGCACCTTCAACCAGCATGTAGGTTCCGTTATTGCCCGAAACCTGCCCTCCTACATAAAAGGTGCGTATCAATTCGCCGTCTTTGTCAAACAGCTCCACCTTAACTGCGGAAACTGCCAGTTGCTTTATTACATTGTTATGTGCTGCTTCCTGCACGGGATAAGCAGCAGCCTGGCTGTGAATAGTTTCCATAAGCGTTTCCATCATCCCCCTGCTCGCCCCGTACCGGCCATTCACCATCCAACCCTCTCCTGTCCTGGATAGCGAAATAGTGTCGCCACGCTTATCTGCCAGGAATATTTTGTAAACAGCAGCAGTATCTTTTATGGTGAAGCCGGCCTCATCTTCTTCAAATACGCTCTTGTCCTTGAACAGAAAAAACCATACTCCGTAGCCCAGCAGCCCCAATATCGCTATATAAACTATCGTCTTACGCATCCTTGTTCTTCGGTTGTTTTGATGATGCATTGCCTGCAGGTTTTTCGTACCTGCGCTTGCGGAAGAAGATATAAGCTGATGCAAATACGAGCACCAATATCACCGGCACGCCAATATTAATGAACTGCCACTTCCGTTCTTCCGCTTTCACCCGGTTGCCGTCCAGCAGCCTGAGTTTGGCATCTTTCGCCCGTGCTTCCAGCAAGCCGCTGTTATCCACCAGGTACTCCACGCAATTCAACACAAAGGTCTTGTTGGCAAAACGCTCATTAGTGAACTTCCAATAGCCCATCTCTGAAGGACCGGTACGCTCTGAATATTCATTCTCCAGCATATTGCCATCGGCAATGATGATCATGCGGTTTTCCGTATCGCAACCTGATTTGAAATCCTGCTTCAGCGAATCTCTCAGTACCTGTAGAAAACTGGGATGCAGCCTGTTGTGGAATACCGATTTGAATTTACCCTCCAGCAGTACAGACACCGGCAAAGGCGTACGCACATCTTTGAACATCGCATCCATGGGGTATTGCAACATGCTGAGGCTCACCCTTGCAGGAGATGATGTTTTGCGGCCATATTTTGTTGATTGCAGCAGTACTGTCTTACGTACTTCCGGGTTGCCCAGCGTGTCTATGGTGCTCACATAGAGCCCGAAAACCGGGTCCATATTTTTTACTATCGGGTGTTTTGATTCCGGTATAAAAACGGGGAAGTACATCCAACTGCGGAGCTGCATTTGCGGCTGAGCATCGCCCGGCTGGCCAAACATTACCGGCATGGGCAGGCATTGTTTGTCTTCCACCAGGGTAGTATTGATGCGCGCCCCGTATTTGAACAACTGGTCATCTAGGTTCAGGCCATAATCAAGGGACATTACATAGCCGTTCATAGCCAGGCTGTCCATAGGTGTGTTGAGCTGGTCTATTGCCCAAAGCACCCGCCCACCATTCATGATGTACTGGTCTATTTTGAACTTGTCCTTTTCGTCGATAGGTAAGGTAGGCCTGTTGATAATAATGGCTTTGTAACTCTTCGGGATATACAGGCTGTTGGGCAGGTCCAGCGTATCCACTTTATATTGTTCGCTGAGGCTGGTGAGCAAGTCGTAAGTATTCATGCCCAGCGTTTCATTATGACCTACTATATAGGCTATTTCGTCGCGGGTAGCCTTCTCCAGCCTGTGAATGGCTGAGGCAAATTTGTACTCAAGAAGAGACTCGGAATAATTCAGGTTCTCCAACGGTGACAGGCCCATTTTATTCTCGAGCAATCTTATAGCAGTTTCCCTTCCTTTGTATTGCACCAATGCCCAGGGAAAAATGAATTTCTCAGAATAACCCTCCTCTTCGCCCTGCACCTGCAAGTTGACCGGGAAGATACCTTTGCCGGCCAGTATCTTGGCTACTTTTACCTTCTCTTCGTCAGACTTGCCGGCGAACGGGTCGTTGTACTGGAATTTGACATTACCCCCCACCTGGTCGCGGAACGCCTGCAATTGCTCGCGGGTAGCTTCTTTCAGGCGCTGAAAACCTGCGGGGAATTTGCCGTCGAGATAGACGGTGATAACCGCTACATCGTCCATGTTGTGCAGGACGTTTTTAGTAGCGTGGGTAAGCGTGAACCTTTTTTCTTTCGTCAGGTCGAGCCCGGCATGAAACCTGGCCGCCAGCATATTCACGCATATCAATATGGCCGCCAATATTACGATGCGGGTAACAGCCTGCCTTTTTTGTTGCTTCCGTTTTTTAGATCCGTTCGTTGCCATATGTTATCAATCCTGCGCCGCGGTATCCCATGTGCGGCTGTTCAGCGAAAAGCGTGTTAATGCAATAAATAATATGATTACCGACAGGAAATAAATTACATCCCGGCTGTCTATTAGTCCGCGGCTGATAGATTTGTAGTGAAATGCCATGCCCGCCATGGAGAGGTAGTAATCTATGCCTTCGGCAAAAGCGGGTAGCGTAGCCAGCGATTCGAAACCACTGTACAAGAGGTAACAGCCAAACAAGGCGATCAGAAAGCCCACTACCTGGTTGTTGGTAAGCGAAGAGCAGAAAATACCGACAGCCGTAAAACTGGCCGCCAGGAACAACAACCCGAAATAAGAGCCGGCTATGGCTCCGAAATCCACAGAGTTCTCTATCATCGAAAGATTGGCGATGGTATAAGCATATACCAGCGTAGGCAGCAGGGCAAAGGCCACCAGCACCAGGCAAGCAAAGTACTTGCCCAGGATAATATCCAGGTCGGTAAGCGGCTTGGTAGACAGCCATTCGATAGTGCCACCCTTGAACTCGTCGGCGAAAGAACGCATGGTGATGGCCGGAATGAGGAGGGCCAGCAGCCAGGGCGCCAACTCGAAGTACCTGTCCATAGTGGCATAACCATAAGCCAGCACGCTGGAGTCTTCAAATACCCAAAGGAACAATCCGCATGCAGCCAGGAAGACCAATATGGCCACATAACCTACTATGGAACTGAAGAAAGAGTTGATCTCTTTAATAAATATACTGCGCATTTGCGGGGCCTGTATTCTTTTTTAGAAGTTGGCAAATATAACAAAACGGCGGTTGTTTTACTGTCATAGCATTGTGTTAAAGGTTTTCACAATATCCGTACCAGCACGGAGGGGATTTACCGTAACGGCGGTATTGAAGATGGGAGCCTCCACAGGTAATTTTGTGCCGAGTAATAGATAATCTATTTGCCCCTGGCGAAAGCAGCGGCCCCGGTATAAGGGGCCGTATTTTTATAATACATTTCATCCGGCATTTTTTTTGTTTTGTTAAATGCGCTTCCCACGATATAGAACTTAAGCCCATAAAAACTATTTTTACCCGTTAATAAGGGTTTATTGAAGCGCGTCAGGAAATATTACTACAATACCGATACACACAGGTTTGAGAAACTGGAAGTCTCGTGGAAAGCGAGGCTGCTCAGGATTTTGGGCTTTGTATCGGCAGCATTGGTGACGGCTACTATAACCGTTGCCATCGCATTCCAGTTCCTGGACTCGCCCAAAGAAAAGCAATTGAAGGAAGAAATGCAGGCGCTGCGCCAGGGCTATACCGGGCTGCAGAACGAACTGACCGAGCTAAACAAGGAGCTGGCCCAGTTGGAACACCGTGACAATAATATCTACCGCGCCGTATTTGAAGCCCCACCCCTACCCGACAGTGTACGCTTAGGCAAAGATTACAGCAAACCCGATCCAAACATGCTGGCCTTTGCCAATACCACCATCCTGCTGGAGACCATGCACACGGCCGTGGATAATATGCGCCACAGGCTACAACTGCAAGCTAACTCATACGACACGCTGCAAAAGCTGGTGGAAACCAAAGAACATATGCTATCGGCCATACCGGCGATACAGCCCGTCTCCAACCGGACACTGGACCGGGTGGCCTCGGGCTTCGGGTACAGGATAGACCCCATATATAAGACCCCGAAGATGCACACCGGCATCGACTTCACCGCCGCTACGGGCACCCCGGTATATGCTACCGGCGATGGTACCGTGAAGGAATCGGGGTATGATAATGGCGGCTACGGCAATAATGTCATTATCAACCATGGCTATGGCTACCAAAGCCTGTACGCACACATGAAAAAAATAAAAGTGCGTACCGGCGACCGGGTAAAGAGAGGCGAAGTGATAGGCTGGATAGGCAGCACAGGCAAAAGCACAGGCCCGCACCTGCATTACGAAATAATCAAGCATGGGGAAAAGATTGACCCCATCCACTTCTTTTTCAACGACCTGACGGCGGCAGAATACGAGCGCCTGACCAAAATCGCCGCCGCCTCCAACCAGTCGTTTGACTAAGGGCTATCACCCGAAATGTTCCAAAATGATGCCAGTTTTTGTCTCCATCTCGAAAGCTCCCAACCTTAAAAACAGATGTTGCTCTGCATTTTTTGTGACTCTTCCTGAGATTTTGTTGTAAAATGTTGCAATCTTAGCCCAACAAAATTTCCGGCTCTGACAATCAATGGGTTGTGATTTTATTTGTTGTATTTTGTTGCATTTCTTCAAATATTACAACAAGATTCTCCCGCTAAACCATCGGGGTAAGTTGTTGTGATTTATTGTCTTTTAGCGATTGCACGACGCGAGTTAACTCCCTCCCATCGGCATCTGGATTGAAGGCCAAAGGTCAATTGAGCGCTCCTAAAACAGGATGGGAGTTCTCCCAATACCTCTAAACAAAGATCTTCAGTGCCTGCTTGCATTCAGACACACATGCAAATATACAATAATTTTATGTAAAAAAACGAATCTATACAGTGATTATATAAATAAAGACCAGGAATAACACTACCGGGTTGACATGCGTATAACCAGATATGCCAATACAGCTACCATTAACACCACTAACACTGCCACCCACGCCCATTTGTTATCGGTAAAACCTTTTCTGCCGCGATGTCGTTTCTTTTTCAGCTCGTGCTGCAGGCGGTAGTTGATACGTTCCGCCATATGGCGGGTTTTATCGGCCGGTAATTGTTGCAGCCCTTCCAGCGCATCGCTCTCCATACCTTCTTCGGCCAGCAGGGCTTCTACCTGGCGCTGTTCGGCAGGCGATAGCCTTCCTTCCAGGTAAGCCAGCAGCTTATCTTCGGGCAGGCGGTCCTTGCCATGTTGCGATATGTCCTGTTGGGCGCTCATGTTTCTTTCCTGTTTTTATCCAGCATCACTTTCAGCCTGCGTTTGCCGTTTTGTATATAGCTCTTTACCTGCATAAAACTATACCCTTTTTCGTCCATTATCTGCTGGTAGCTCTTTTTTTCGAGGTAGAACATAGTGATGCATATACGCTGTCCTTCGTCCAGTTCGCCCAGCGCGTCTTTCATCCGGTCTATTTCCTGCTCCTGCCGGTGCAGTTCCTGCACATCTGGCAGCGGGTTGGCAGTGCTATACAGCAGCGCTTCCTCTCCCTGCACGTATTTCTTATCCCTAAGTTGCTGGAAACAATGATTGCGCATGAGGATGTACAGCCATCCCTTGAAATTCTGCACATCGGGCGGCAGGGATGTAAGCGTTTTGAGGAATACCTGCTGCACCGCATCGGTGGCCAGCTCCTTGTCTTTCAGGTATTTCATGGCCACACCCAGCAGCAGTACCGTATAGCGTTGCAGCAATATACCCAGCCAGCGATTGTCGCCCGTATTGCGGAAGACGGATAATAGTTCCTCGTCGCTATGTTGGTTGCCGGCCAAAATCTCTTTATTATTTAATGATGCACCAGGCTGGTTATTCCACAATTATTTTAATTGGGAATTTACATTAAACTATTGGTTTAATACCCTCAAAGTATTTTCTTTAGAGTCAAAATACATCCCTATGGCAAAATCACTTCTGCTCTTTTTTTGCTGCTTATGCATCATCTGCCCGCAATCGGACGCCCAACAAATAAGCGCTTACAGCAGCCGCAAAGAACTGGACGGCAAAATAAGGCGCAGCCCTGTGCAACCACACCAACGAATGCATATCGGGTATACTTTTCATACCGCCTTTGCCACCCAGCAGCGTACTGAGACTAAACTAACACCACCGGAAACGCTAACCGAGGTGGAAGTATCCAGGACCGTACGTACCATAGGAGGTTACGGATTCACGCTGGGGAGTTTTTTTACGCTCACCAGGTTCAATTCCAACATCGCCGCCTTGGCCTTATCTACGGACTTCACCTACAACTTCCTGCCCTGGGAGGAACTGGACAGCGGATTTGCCTACCAGGCCACACCTAAAGAACATAAAGCGACTGATTTCACCTTGCAGATGGGCGTACCCATAGGCCTGGACCTGAAGCTGGGCGCGGATGCCGGCCCTTCTTTCAACCACAAATGGTCGGCAAGCATAGGCGGGGGTGTATGTCCCTATATCGCCTTTACCGCGCCGAGCAAGAAAATCTTTAAGGAGGCATGGAATGTCACCCAGGCGCCGGTACCATTTGTTAAACTGGAGTATGGCCAAAGGATATGGGTGCTGATGAAGGTGCGGGCATTGCTCATGTTTGGCGGGCCGGAGTATATTCAAAAAGGACAGGTCTTCAACAGCCTTTCAGGCAATTATTCCCTCACGGGGAAATTTGCGGCTAATATCTCTCTGCTGGTGTATCCTTTCTCCTACCAATGGCCCGAGTATGGGTGGTGGCAGCCATAGGCGTGTTAGTCGGTGACAATATGCTGAAAAGCTCTAAATAATTTTTCGCAGGCGTCTCGTACTGAAGACCATAAGCGTAACTGAATGCACCGAAAAATAATAAGAGCGCTCACGACGCTCTTTTTATTTTTGCGGGATGGAACCAAAGATGATGGTATTGGAAACGGAGCGGATGTTATTGAAAGCAGTAACACCTGAGTTGTACGAATACTTAATGATGAATAAAACTGATGATGAGCTAAAGGCATTCTTCGGGTATGCGACAAATAAGGAGCTGGAGTCGGAAAAACTAAGGCATAAAAAGAGCATGGTGTGTTATTACCAAACCTTTAGGCGTTTTATGCTGGTGGACAAAGCAAGCGGTACAACCATTGGCCAATGCGGATACCATAAATGGTATAACGACCATAACAAAGCTGAAATAGGCTATGCCCTGAACAACGCGGACATAAAACGAAAAGGATATATGGGCGAAGCCTTAGCCCCTATAGTAGCACATGGCTTTACCGAAATGCAACTGCACAGGATAGAGGCATTTACCAGTCCGCAAAATACACCCTCTATCAAGCTGCTAACAAACCTGGGCTTCCAATACGAAGGGCTGATGCGCGGGCATTATTTAAAGAGCGGTGTGTATGAAGACTCGGCTTGTTATGCACTGCTGAGGGAGGAGTATGTGGGCTGATTGGTACGGTTGAAAGACCGACCAAATGAGGAAATGAGAACGTGCTTTTTCCGCAGGGGTCTCGTACCGAAGCCCCTGCGAAACAGAAAGTCTATTGAACTGCTACTTTCTTTGACGTTACAAATCCACTCCTGTCAATCAGTTTGATAATATATATGCCTCTATCGAATCCTGACAAATCGATTTCCAGCTTGTTGCCTGTCACACTAGTGACCGGCACTATCACCTTACCGGAAACATCAGTAACGTGTACACTGCGAATTTCTGTATTATGCTCATCCCATTTCACTGTAACTTTCCCCGAAGCAGGATTAGGGTAAATGTCTATATTAATTGCCTGCACCATCTGCAATGATGCAGAGGTGGGTGGTGGGGGCGGAGGACCCATTGTTGGGGTACAAGAATCCTTATAAGAAAAGGTCACAAGGCCGTAGCTTGGGTTTACATACCCGTCGCTTATTGTCGCCCTGATTTGCGTGGAATCACTAAGGCAGTAGCAATTTGTGTCCAGAGTAATATTGTTGTTAAACTTGTATTCTATATTCCACTTTTTGTTGTGACAGATGATATTATCCTTCAATTTTAGATTTTTTTGAGGGCCGTTTTGCCATGTCATGATGTTTACGCCCACTTCATTATATATTATTTGGTTGTTTATGGCAGTTGCCCCGTCGTATTGGCGCCCTACTAACCCAATTTTATTGTTATACAAAATGCAATCTTTCAGTAAAACCTGATTTGTAACGGCATAATCCCGATGCTCCATAAATACACAATTAGTTATTATGCCACCTGTCGTACCGATTCTATTGTTCTTAAAAAATGAGTTCGAGATTATCACAGCATTGGAAGACCACCCACCTCCATTAATGCAGTCGTTATTACCTATAAAACTACAACTGTCGAAAACAGTAGTATCTACATAACCAGGATGGTCCATAAACACATCTAAATTATTCCTGAATGAACAATGCTTAAAATCAAAGCGGCCCCGTGGCATATACAGTTGAAAAAACACGACGTTTCCAGCGTCTTCTACTACACAATATTGCATTTTCATTTGATAGTCGCGGGCACTATCATTGCTCCAGACTTCAATTCCCTGATATCTTCCATGATTTTTTCCCGAAAGACGGATACTATCACTAACAGTCCCCACAGCATGCAGGCTCCCTTTCAATATAATTTTCTTTAATACATCGAATATTATTTCTACGCCCGGCTCGATAGTCAAAGTATTTCCCTGAAAGACTGTAATATCAGAAGTGACTATATAGGGACTATTGGCTTTGGTCAGTACAGAGTCCGAATAGAATGGCCCTCCGATATTTGTCTGGGCAGATATATTGCCGATGTGGTAAAAAGGTAATAGCAATACGAGAAAAAGGGTGCAAGGCTTCATAAAATGGTATTTTTTCAACCTATTAAGACAACCGTATTTTTTAAAAAGGTTGGGTATGATGAAGTTCTCTATTGGGCAGCCTAAAACATACAGCCCATCAAGCTGCTAACAAACCTGGGGTTCCAATACGAAGGGCTGATGCGCGGGCATTATTTAAAGAACGGTGCGTATGAGAACTCGGCCTGTTATGCGTTGCTGAAGGAGGAGTATAAAGGTATTAAGCAGGATTGAACTATACCTGCTACAACTTGAATTTGTACACCTAAAAAGCTACATTTGCAGCACATTTGCACAAATCAGTAAAGATATTTTCATAATATGGATTTTCAACTTACAGAAGAACAAAAAGCGGTACAACTGGCAGCGCGCGACTTTGCGCAGAACAAACTGTTGCCCGGCGTTATAGAGCGTGACGAGCACCAGAAGTTTCCGGCGGAACAGATAAAAGAACTGGGCGAGCTGGGCTTTTTGGGCATGATGGTTGACCCTAAATACGGGGGTTCAGGCATGGATACGGTTTCTTATGTACTGGCCATGGAAGAAATATCGAAGATAGACGCTTCCACTTCCGTATGTATGAGCGTGAACAACTCGCTGGTATGCTGGGGACTGGAAACCTACGCGAATGAAGAGCAAAAACAGAAATACCTGACGGAACTGGCCAGCGGACAGAAGCTGGGCGCCTTCCTGCTGAGCGAGCCCGAAGCCGGCTCCGACGCTACCTCTCAGCGCACTACCGCCGAAGACAAGGGCGACCACTATATACTGAACGGCACCAAAAACTGGATAACCAACGGCAACTCAGCATCGTACTACATAGTAATTGCCCAGACCTATCCTGAAAAGAAACACAAGGGCATCAACGCCTTTATAGTACATAAAGACTGGCCGGGTGTAACCGTGGGCGCCAAAGAAAACAAAATGGGCATACGTGGCAGCGATACACACAGCATCATGTTCCAGGATGTGAAAGTGCCGAAAGAGAACCGTATAGGCGATGATGGTTTCGGTTTCTCGTTTGCCATGAAGATACTGGCGGGTGGCCGCATAGGCATCGCCGCACAGGCGTTGGGAATAGCCAGCGGCGCTTATGAACTGGCGCTGAAATATTCTAAAGAGCGTAAAGCATTCGGCACTGAAATATCTAACCACCAGGCCATAGCCTTTAAACTGGCGGATATGGCTACAGCCGTAGAAGCAGCACGCCTGCTGTGCCTGAAAGCCGCCTGGACCAAAGACCAGGGCAAGGATTATACATTGCCGGCGGCAACGGCCAAGCTGTATGCAAGTGAAATAGCCCAGTGGGTGACCAACGAGGCGGTGCAGATACACGGCGGTTATGGTTATGTGAAGGAATTCCACGTAGAGCGCCTGATGCGCGACGCGAAAATCACACAGATATACGAGGGTACCAGCGAGGTACAGAAAATCGTTATCAGCAGGACGATTCTGAAAGATTAATCATTTTTATTATCTTAATTGCCGGATAGAATTCCTATCCGGCTTTTTTATTTGGTATAATTATGAGAAAGGTTGAGTTTTCATTAATCGCAGCCGTCGCCCTGTCCATAATTGTCCTGTCGTTCAATGTGCCGGGGGCCGGTATATTGCTTACTGTTACCACGCTCACACTTGCTTTCTTTTACGCCTACCTGAGCACGGCCTATTTCAACAATATCAGCATCAGGCGTGCATTAAAAAAAGGAGCATTATATAAAGTATCTACCAAACATAAAATACTGGCTACCTATTCGGGCGTAGCTATCGCATTCGCATTGGTGTCGGTTTTGTTCCAGGCTATGCACTGGCCGTCTGCCAACGTACTGACGGTGCTGGGCATCCTGGTGTTATTGCCTGCCATATTGGTGTGCATATATAAAATAGCCAAAGGCAGCAAGAATATAGCCTACCGCAAGAGTGTGCAGCGTACAGCATCGTACCTCTTTGTAGCGGTGTGCGCGTATATATACTTTTAAATATTCTTATTCCGGCAACATTCTCGGTCTATACTGTTTAATAACTTATTTTGAATAAGCAAAAGATATATGTAAATTCATATTGTCAAAAGTGATTCATGCGTTACTTCATTGCATTTTTCGTCGTACTCACGTTGAGTTATACCAGCCCCGCCCAGGATGGCCCCAAATTATCCATTGGTGAAAAAGGAAACCAATACCCCGTAACCGGCCAGGCAATATCAGAACGTATGACTACAGCGGTTTTTAGGAGTGACCCCAAACTGTATGTAAACACCGAATCAGGTAACAACAGCTATATTATCGCCCAATACGATATAGCCGTGCAGGTAGATGATAAAAACATAATAGGCCCTTTTACGATAAAAGAAAACAACGCACAGGATATACTTGATAAGATGTACAGACATTTTGAAACCGGGGCAAAAGTATTTTATGATAAAATAATTTTGGCCTGCAGGGATTGTGTACCGCCTAAGCCGGTAGCAGTACCGGGGATTGCTGTAGAGCTGGAATAAGCTGAAAAATCAGTTTTTGAATTATTTTTATAAAAACCTTTAATATGAACCTGATTAAAAGAATAACCCTCGCATATCTTCTTTTACCTTTTGGGGCCATGGCTCAAGACAAAGGTGGCGAATTAGTGTACTTCGTAGGTGGAAACGTTAAACAAGCCACATTAGAAGAACCTGCAAGCTATAAGCTGGCATTATCGGACCTTGCAGCCGCACCGTATATTCAAATGACCTATAAAAATCATGACTATGCGATAACCAGTTATACGGTAAGCATTATGTCCAGAAAATTTGCCAAAGTAGTGGGCCAACTGAAACAACAACAAGGCAGCATTGTAGAAAGTGCGGCAAAAATGGACTATACCCTTTCGACCGGCGACAGGATTTTTATTGAAGACCTGGGCGCATTTTGCGGCAAGTGTACCGGGGATAAAAATATTGCTACCAAAGGGATGGTGATATTGATAGAATAGTAGTGATGCGCAATCGGCGCGAGAAGCCCCTCTACCTCCCCTAAAGGGGAGGACTTTTTATAACTGCCATGTATTCACCGGTGCATTTGCGTTAGTTATTATTCCGCTGTTTGATACCTTTACATGCAACCATAGTTAACCAAGAATGGGTAACAGCCGTAAGAACGCCATCGTACGCACCTGCTTCTTTATTGCATGGCTGGCTGTTTCGTTGACACAGGCCAACTTTACGGAGTTGTTGGCCGACGAGGCTTATTATTGGAAATACGCACAGGATTTAGCGTGGGGATATTTTGACCACCCTCCCGTGGTAGCCGCCCTGTTGAAACCCGGGTATTGGTTATTGCAGAATGAATTGGGGGTAAGGCTGTTGTTTGTGCTCAGCAGTGCAGCGATGCTATATGTGCTGGAACTGCTGGTACGTCCAAAGAACCTGGTATTGTTTTACCTGTCGGTGGCATCCGTAGGGGCTTTTCATTTTATCGGTTTCCTGGCATTGCCGGATATGCCGTTGCTATTATTTACCGCAACATTCCTGTACCTGTACAGGATATACCTGCAAAAAGACGGCTGGGGAGTATCGCTGCTGCTTGCGCTCAACGCTACCTTGTTGTTGCTGAGCAAGTACCACGGCATATTAGTGATTGGTTTCGCCGTACTGGCCAATCCTCAATTATTGAAAAGGAAAACATTCTGGCTGATAACATTACTGAGCCTGAACCTGTTCATACCTCATATACAATGGCAGGCGGCGCATGATTTCCCGTCTGTCAAGTATCACCTTTATGAGCGTTCCCCTGAACCTTACTCCATTGATTTTACGCTGAATTACCTGTTGTCGGTCATACTTATGTTCAGCCCCCTGGCAGGTATAGTGTTTGCATGGCATACATTGAAAAACAAACCGGCTGATAAGTTTCAACGCGCATTGAAATGGATGACAGCAGGCACGCTGGTATTTTTCTTCGTCATGACCTTTAAAGGAAGAGGCGAGGGCAACTGGGTGGCACTTGCGCTGATTCCCGCTTTTGTTATGGGTTACCGGCATTGCGAACAAAAAGAATGGTTTCCCGGGTTTACAAAAACCGGTTTCGCGATTTCCCTGGCGCTTATCGGTACATTGAGAATATACCTGGTGTACGATTTTCTACCCGATAACAAGATATTCGCCTACGCCAAAGAAACATTGCACCATACCCGCCGGTGGGCGCAAGACATACAAAACATGGCAGGTGATAAGCCGGTAGCTTTCATGAACAAATATCAATACGCCGCATGGTATGAATTTTATACCGGGCAGCCGGCCATATCGCTCAACAACAGGATGGGCAGGAAGAACCAGTACAATATATGGCGGGATGAACAGGAACTGCAAGGCAAAACCGTGATGCTGGTGCCTAACTATGACGCACAGGGCATGGAGCGGTTCAATACAGGGAAAGGCATTTTTCAATATAGTTATATTGACAACTTCCGTTCGGCATCGCACATACGTATAATACCTACCGAAAAAGAAATACACTTAGCGCCCGGGGAAATGAGGGACATAAGCTTCAGGATATATACAGCTGACAGTACCTGGATATTAGGCGGCAACCCCGGCTTTGTGGCCGAGATACACAGTATGCTCTTTAAGAAAAATAAGCTGGTAAAAGATGAGCGGGAAGATTTCTTCGTTGAAGACTTAATGATAGGCAACGGAGAAACATACACCATCAATATACAGGCTCCCGAAGAGAAGGGAACCTATAACTTATACCTGGATATAGTAGTAGGATGGTTGCCGCCTGCTATCAACAGTGAAAAAATTATCCTGCAAGTGAAATAAGGAGAACGGTTATTCGGGATGGCAGCAAGATGCCTTTACTTCATTCTGTTCGATGGTTACCTTGGGGCTGACATAGGGTATGCCCAGGTTCATGCCGCGCAACACAAAAAGACAACCGAAGAACAACATAACCACGGGCACAAATTTCCTGAAATGAACCGCGTGCATGATACGCGTCCTGTCTTTTATTATCGTCAATGCCACCATCATGGGCACTGTGCCCAGCCCGAAAGTGTACATAAGGAGCATAGCGTTATACACCGTGGGCGCCATCACTGTAGCAGACAGGGCCATATACACCAGTCCGCAAGGCAATAACCCGTTCAGCATACCGGTGATGAATAAAGAAAATACAGAAGGATGGCCCATAAAAGCACCTAAGCGGCGTTGCACAAAACCAGTCCAGGGTAACCTTACTGTAAACCTGGAGGAAGGAAAGAAAGCCATGATGCCCAACACCAGCAGCATAGCGCCCAGCGCAATAGAGATATATTGCTGCACCTGCGGGTGAAACAACGACTTGAACGAATAAAGTACTGCGCCCAGCAAAGCATAAACGGTTATCCTGCCAAAATGATACAGGGCAAGGCCAAGCCATTTTTTAAAGCCCCCCAGGCGTTGAAACGGCATTACCCAAATGATGGGACCGCACATACCCGCGCAGTGCAGGCTGCCCGTAAGCCCCATTACCAAAGCCATTGTGAGCGTGAGCGTTACCATTTTACTTCAGTGTTATTTCAGATTCCTGGTAATATTCTTTTTCATTCACGGTCCAGCGAATTTTTACTTTATAGCGCGTATTCTGCAATTCGTTGCGCGGAATAGTGATACCGCCCAGCACATTTGCCAACTTTATTTCCCTGTCCCACGACTCTTCAATAGGAGAATAAAAATGTATTGAGCCGTTGATCAACTGGTCGGTGAAATCTGTCGGAAATTCGACCATAACAGCCGTTTCGTTGGCATATACACGTACCGGGGCTGAAAGAGCGGACTGGTTTTTGCCGGCATCCAATACTCCCTGGTATGCTATCTCCTGCTGGTAGTAGTCGTCGGCCACGAGGTCAAAATCCTGCCTCATGCTGCCGGTGACGAGTGCGGCTATCAACACTACAAAACCGCCGTATAACACCGCTATCCTGCTACCCCATCCAAATTTCATCGTGCTCATTTCAATATTTCTTTAATTGGCTGTAAATGGCCCCAGGAAAGACGTAGTGATAACATCTATCTTCTGGCCTTCTTCATACACGCCTATTTTCAATTTGGTTTTTCTGCGCTTGATGTCTTCTTTGTCGATATAGATAAACATACTGCCGGCTATATCGGCCTCCCTGGGCACTACCAGCTCTCTTTTCCCCACCAGTTCAATACGCCCATCGAAGTTCTCCGGCTTCAGCTCCAGTGTCTTCTCCTGGTATGTTTTGTTCAACAGTTTGTAGTTGTACAGGTTACTGTACTTCTGGTTGGCATGCTCCTGGAACAACTGGCCCTGTGCACGCAGGATAGAAACACCCACGTCTGTACGACTAAGCAAAAGAAACGCTTCAACGCCCAGCAATACTACCATGACGGCTGTGTACGCTTTCATCCGCCATGTAAAACGCGTAGGTTGTTTATCGGTAATATTTGCTTCGGAAGCATAACGGATCAGCCCTGTTGGCAGGTTGACTGCGGTCATCATCTTGTCGCAGGCATCTATACAGGCTGTGCAGTTGATACATTCCAGTTGTGTACCATTACGAATGTCAATACCCGTAGGGCATACGTTCACGCACTGGTGGCAATCTATACAGTCGCCTATTTCACGTTCCTGGTTCTTTTTAAACTTGCCCCGGGGCTCGCCGCGTACATGGTCGTAGCTAACGACTATCGAATTACGGTCGAGCAGCACACCCTGCATACGGCCATAAGGGCAAACCACGGTGCATACCTGCTCCCTGAACCATGAATAGACCAGGAAGAAGACGGTAGTAAATATCACCAGAGCGATGAACCCGCCCATGTGTTTACTCACAGGTTCGCTGATTATCATCCTGAGTTCGTCAACACCTATGACATATGCCAGGAATGTATTGGCTATAATGAAGCTGATGGCCCAGAAAGCCGTCCATTTCATCACTTTCTTAAAAATCTTATCTGAATTCCACGGCTTGCGGGCCAATATCTTCTGCGAGGGCGCATCGCCTTCTATCCAGTATTCCACCTTGCGGAAGACCATTTCCATAAAAACAGTCTGGGGGCACATCCAGCCGCAAAACACACGGCCAAAGACCACCGTAAACAGGGCGATGAACACGATAAAGATGACCATGCCCAAACCGAAGATGAAGAAATCCTGCGGCCAGAATATCTGGCCAAAGAGTATGAACTTGCGCTCCAGTACATTAATAAGGAAAATAGGGTGACCGTTGTACTTAAAGAACGGCAGTGTGAAAAACACCACCAGGTATAAAACGCTCAACCATGTGCGCGCCTTGGTAAACATTCCTTTTGGCATATGCGGGAACACCCATACCCGCTTGCCTTGTTTGTCTACCGTGGCTACTTTATCCCTGAATGATGTATTTGATGCACTGCCGTCCATGTCTGTTTGTTTCATTCTGCCGCGGCCAGTCCGGGGCCGCTTGCCTCATTTTTTGTACTATCAGTCTTTTCCTTACTTTCAGATGCTTCTATATAGAGTTCACCCTGTTTTTCCTTTGGCGCTGCGGGCTTGGTACCCTGCAACGATTTTACATAGCTGGCCAGTTGCGCTAACTGTACAGGTGAATAGTCATCTTTCCATGATTTCATACCTTTATCCGCCCAACCATATTTTATTGACTTAAACACATCCTGGATACTGCCGCCATGCAGCCAGTATTCATCGGTAAGGTTGGGACCAACGGTGCCGCCGCCGTCAGGACCGTGGCAGGCACCGCAGGTGGCGGCAAACAAGCCTTTACCGGCTTCAATACCCGCCGCATCAAGCATTGCAACACTGTTCTCGTCCACGTTGCTGGCTGTCTTTGCCAGGTATTCCGCTACCTGGGCTTCGCCTTTCTTCACGTCCGCCTGGAACTCGTCAAGCTGGCTGGGGCCACCGCCAAAATGATAATACCACACATAGATAACCGCTACAACGATAGTGAGGTAAAAACCATACTTCCACCAGGGTGGCAAGCTGTTATCCAATTCTTTAATACCATCGTAGTCGTGGTCGAGCATAATGTCCCGCTCTTCCTCCACTGCCACCGCCGCATTGAACCTGTCCCAGAAGGGAACACGTTTGGCTTTTGCCACAGCATGTGCCGCTTCGTTGCCCGGCCTGGCCATTATAGCGCGAATGAGGACCTTTGTAAGGGCTATCAGCACCGCTATAGTCAGCAGTTCCAGCATAATGGCGCCGATCATTAGATAAAACTCAGCTTTGGGAATGCCGCCCACAGACGTTACTTCAGGAACAGCCGCTACCGCAACTCCTGTAGCCTCCTGGGCATTAGCACCAAATGACATGGCGCCTGCTGCCAATAATAACAACAATGCCTTAGCCGTACCTGACGCACCGTCGCGTTCTTTACGCATCTTGTCGCGATAGGCGTAACCCAACTGTACCAGCGTGCTGCCCATCATGCCTATGACAAACAACAGGACGATGATAAGCGATAAAAGGCCCAGCAGAAGAGGATTAAAGCTACTGCCTTTGCCGGTTGCTGCCTCAGCCGCAAATACTGTAACAGGCGCCAGCGCAATGGCTATAGATACCAGGATATGTTTATTCAAATACTTACGCATGACTATATTATTTATCATTTAGTTGTTGTCGTTATCCAGTGGCAGGTTTTTAGCTTCGTTGATATACTGTTTATTGGCTTTGAAAGCCCAGATAGCCAGCCCTGTGAAGAAGGTGAAGAATATCAACAGCGATATCATGGGGTAAACATCCACACCTGCGATCGTTTCTAAATAATTCCTGAATTTCATTGTATTGTTGTTTTAAACAATTAATAATTATTTACCGGCTGTTTTCTGTTCCAGCTTGATATCAGTTCCCACCCTCTGCAGGTAAGCTATCAAGGCCACTATTTCTTTGTTGTTCTTCACTTCTATCTTGTCCTTAGCCAGGCTGGCAGTTATCTTGTCAGCTTGCTTGAAGAGGTCTGCGTTCGCTATCTGGTCATATCCTTCGGGGTAAGGCACACCCAGTGTTTGCATCGCCCGTATCTTGGCTGGCGTAATCGCGGTGTCTATTGTATTCTCCATCAGCCAGGGATAGTTGGGCATAATAGAACCGGGCGACATACTTGTTGGCTCATACATATGGTTGAAGTGCCAGCTATCCGGGTATTTGCCGCCTATACGCGCCAGGTCGGGGCCTGTACGCTTACTACCCCACTGGAAGGGATGGTCGTAAATAAACTCGCCCGCTTTAGAGTATTCGCCATAACGCGCTACCTCGCTACGGAAAGGACGGACCATCTGGCTGTGACAGGTATAGCAACCTTCGCGCACAAAGATGTCGCGGCCCTGTAACTCCAGCGGCGTGTATGGTTTTACACTGCTGATGGTAGGTACGTTTGATTTTATCATAAATGTGGGCACGATTTCTATCAGCCCGCCAATTGCTACTACCACCAGGCTTGCTACCAGCATCTGTATAGGGCGACGCTCGATCCACCTGTGCCAGTGAGTTTTGCCATGTTCCACATATACCTTAGCCAAAGGAGCGGCTTCTGCTGCCTCATCGTTGAGCGCCACACCCTTCCTGATGGTTTTCACCAGGTTTACCGTCATCAATATCGCACCTAACAGGTAAAGCGAGCCGCCAATACCGCGCATCAGGAAGAAGGGCTTCATCTGCTCAACAGTCTCCATGAACTGGTATTTCAACTGGCCGGATGGAGTAAATTCTTTCCATGCCAGGCTTTGCATGAATCCCGCCCAGTACATAGGCACAGCATAAAACACAATACCCAGCGTGCCTATCCAGAAGTGCCAGTTGGCCCATTTCTGCGAGTATAGGCTTGTCCTGAATATTCTCGGTATCAGCCAATACAGCACGCCAAAGGTCAGGAAACCGTTCCACCCCAGGGCGCCTACGTGTACGTGTGCAATGGTCCAGTCTGTAAAGTGGCTGATGGCGTTCACATTTTTCAAACTCAGCATCGGCCCTTCGAAAGTGGCCATACCATATGCTGTAACGGCTACCACCAGGAACTTCAACACTACGTCCTCGCGCACTTTATCCCAGGCGCCGCGAAGCGTCAGCAAACCGTTCAGCATGCCACCCCAGGAGGGAGCTATCAGCATCACCGAGAATACGGTACCGAGTGACTGCGCCCAATCGGGCAAAGCAGTGTATAGCAAGTGGTGGGGGCCTGCCCATATATAGATGAATATAAGCGCCCAGAAGTGTATGATGGATAAGCGGTAAGAATAAACGGGACGGTTAGCAGCCTTCGGCAGGAAGTAATACATCAGGCCGAGGTAAGGCGTAGTGAGGAAGAAGGCCACAGCGTTGTGACCATACCACCACTGCACCAGCGCGTCCTGCACACCGGCATACCATGAATAAGATTTCAACGCAGAAAAAGGTATTTCCCACGAGTTGACCACATGTAGCATAGCCACTGTAATGAACGTGGCAATATAAAACCAGACAGCCACATACAGGTGCCGTTCGCGGCGTTTGATGATGGTGCCGAACATGTTGATACCAAACACTACCCATATCAGGGTGATGAGTATATCTATGGGCCACTCAAGCTCGGCATACTCTTTACCGCTGGTATAGCCCAGGAGCAGTGTAACAGCAGCCAGGACGATGATGAGCTGCCACCCCCAGAAATGAAGCTTGCTGAGCAGGTCGCTGAACATGCGCGCCTTTACCAGCCGCTGCAGCGAGTAATAAACACCCATAAAAATACCATTGCCCACAAACGCGAATATCACCGCATTGGTGTGTACCGGCCTTACGCGGCCGAAAGAAGTCTCGGCCGTACTGAAGTTGAGCACGGGGAAAACCAACTGGAATGCTGCGAGCAATCCCATCAGCATACCGACAAGCCCCCAGAATATGGTGGCGTAGGCAAACCATTTTACGATCTTGTTGTCGTAAAAGAACTTATCCAGTGCGACTGAACTGTGCATGTTAACTTGTTCCGAAGCGTTATTCATTGCTTATACCGTTTTAAAATTTTCTATTATCTGTTTGTGGAGTTTCATTATCGTGCAGCATTCTCATAGCAGAGCCTTGCTGGTCTTCAAACTGGTTGGAGCGGACGCTCCATATAAATGCGAACAGGAAAAAAGCGGCGACGGCTATACTTGCCAGAACCAATAGATATAAAGCGCTCATTTTTTTTGGGTGTTAAAAAATCAGTATTCAAAAATATTATCGCGGCATTTTACGGTTTATGACCTAACTCAACCAAAATGGTGATTATCGTCATGTTTTTGTCACGGGGGCATCCAGGTGCAGCTTATAGCGCCTGGCCATCAGGCTGCTGAGGCCGGTAGTTATCAATACTATGGTAATGGTACTTGAGGGCATCAGTATAGCTGCTATCAGCGGACTCATCAGGCCCTGCATAGATATACTTAAGCCGATGATGTTATATACTATAGATATAACGAATGTAAAATTGATGATATACCTGGAAGACCTGGCAAGCTTTAACAGGCCGGGCAGCCAGGCAAAACGTTTGGCATCCAATATCGCATCGCAAGACGGGGTGAAATTATTCACATCGCTGGCAAGTGTAATGCCCACGTTGCTCTGCTGCAGCGCACCGGAATCGTTTAGCCCGTCGCCTATCATCACTACTTTATCACCCTTTTCCTGCAAGCCGGCGATGTAATTCAGCTTATCTACCGGCTGCTGCCTGAACAACAGATTGCCCCCGGAACCAAAGAGGCGTTCCAACGCGGGTTTTTGCCTGTCATTATCGCCCGATAGCAGCGACAGCTTGTAATTTTCGCCAAGTTGGGGCATGATACCGGGAAGTGACTGCCTGAATTTGGGTGTAATGTAAAAAGCGGAAAGCTTATCATTAACACGTATGTAGCAGGCGGCATGGTCTGTATCGGTATTTCCGGCATTATCTGCAAAGCGGGAAGAACCGATATATATATAGTCATCCCCGGAGATTGCTTTGACACCCTTACCGGTAAATTCTTTCCACTCACCGAGTTGCACCCTTTCTCTTTTACCCAGGAAAGCGACAAGTGCCTTGCTGTAAGGGTGGTTGCTGGATAATGCGGCGGTATATACCAGGTCTTTTTCCCGTTCTGAAAAGGCATCGCCACGCATGCTATAGTCGCTTGCATCCTCGGTAAGCGTACCTGTTTTGTCAAAAACTATATGATTGATATATCCTAACTGCTCTATTACAAAGGCGTCGCGCAGGTACAGGCCATTGTTGCTAAGCAGGCGCAACAGGTTGCCATGGGTGAACGTGACTGCCAGCAACAGTGCACAGGGGCAGGCTATAATGAGCATGGCCGTAATGGCAGGCATGATAACGGATGCGTCTACGAACGCCCAATAAATTGCTGTAAGCGTTACCAGGCCGAGCAATACGATGGTAAAATATTTGCTGAGCAAGTGGATGATACTGTCCTTCCTGTTTTGCTCCACTTTATTTTTGGCGAAAGCATTATGGTTCCACAAAGATGTAAGATAGCTGCCTGCAACAGGTTTCACCAGTTGCACCGTCAGCTTCTCACCGGTTTGCCGGCCTCCTGCATACACTGTCTTGCCAACCTCTACGGTTACAGGCTCACTCTCCCCGGTTACAAAGCTGTAATCTATCTTCGCCCTTCCATCTACCACTACGGCGTCTGCTGGAACAATCTCATCGTTATGCAGTTCCACGACATCCTTTTCTTCCAGGTCCTGCAGGTGGCGGCTCACAACGCCCGCCGGCGTCACTACATTTACCGCAATCGGGAAATATGCTTTATAATCCCTGTGAAAGGAGATGGACTGGAATGTCCTGTCCTGAACTATACGGCCGGCCAGCATGAAGAATACTATACCACTCATGCTGTCCAGGAAACCCGCGCCCGTGCCGGTACCTATTTCGTACAGGCTGCGCAGGAACGTGATGAGCAAAGCCAGGGCGATAGGCGCATCTATATTCAGCGTTTTTTGCTTTAAACCCGCCCAGGCATTGGTAAAAAATTCTGATGCGCTGTAAAAGAACACAGGCAGTGAAAGAGCCAGGTTCAGCACCCTGAACAATGAAGCATATTGGTGCTCTATGTCATTGCCGGAAGACAGGTACTCCGGGAAACTCATCAGCATAATATTGCCGAAGCAAAACCCGGCTACGCCCAGCTTGTATATCCGCTTTTTATCGAAACTGCTTTTCTCTTTTTTGTCCGACTCATCGAGGCTGATATAAGGCTCGTACCCTATAGTGGCCAGTAGTTCCACGATTTGCCTCAGGCTCATCTCCTGCTTGCGGAAGTGTATGGTTACCTCTTTTTTAGTGAAGTTCAACCGGCTTTCGGTTATTGCGGGGTTGAGCTTGCCCATATGCTCCAGCAGCCACATGCACGAGCTACAATGCACACCGGGAATGTAGAGCGTAACAATGGTATTGTTGCCATCTGTAAACTTGTACAGCTTTTCAGCTATCTGTTCATTATCCAGGTAAGCATATTTATCGCTGCGCAAGGGTTTTATTTGCGAAAGGCCAGGATGAGATTGCAGTTCGTAGTAGTTACACATGCCGTTCTTATCCAGTATCTCGTACACCAGTTTGCAGCCATCGCAACAAAACAGTTTATCACCGATAGTAATATTTGCATTACCGCACTCAGCGCCGCAGTGATAACATAACTTGTGAGCGCCGGTGTCTATACTCTTTCTAACTATTACGGTATTCTTCCCCGTAGATATTTCAGGCATTGATTGCATTTTGCGCCTCTATTACCTTTGGTATCAGGCTTGATTCTTCTATATAAAATAATTCTGTGAGCATGGTGTCTATCACTGCTATTTCGTTGCGCAGTATCTTATACCCCACAGGGTATTCCATATCGCCATACGAAGGCATGGCAGCAGCATGCAACCCGGCCAGAACTTCTTTGATATCGTTATGCGATTCCATTAAAGTCAGTAATTGCGCGCTGTGCCCTACGTGACAGTTGCCGGAGCAGTTTTTGCAATTGTGCCCGTCCGCCACTTTGGCTACCAGTTCCTTTACATATGGGATAACCACTGTACGCCGAAATACCAGCAAACGCTGAATCTCGTCGAGCAGGGCAGAATAAATACTGGTATACAGGGCAATGGAAGGATGCGATTCGTCTGCGCTCAACTGGGATGCGCAGTTGCGCGCATTACTACAAACGATATCCAATGCGGCATAATAGCCTGTGTCCAGCCGGCTTATCAGCTCGTCAATATCGTATGACCGGAATTTTGCAAAAAGAATAGCCGCCATTGCAGATTTACTTTACACAAAAATATCTGCATGCGTAAGGGTAAAAAATGATGTAATACGACCCCAAAAATGACTTTTGTCATCTTCCGTTATCGTATTTATTTTGTGAGTATGTCAGTCAGTTGTTGGAGCATATCTTTTGCAGCCTGCTGCTGCCTGTCATTTTCCCTCTCGTCAAACGACCGGCTTTCTTCCAGCGCGGTATCTTCGGCCTCCTTTCTCGCCGCTTCACCCTCGCCCATCCTGTCCAGCAGGTCCAGTTCCTCTTCGTATATCTTCGCCATTGCCCCGAAGGCGTCTTTGTTGTCGGCCAGGTAGTTGGCATATACATCCATATTCTGGCGGTATTGGGCGATACATTCGGCATATCCTTTACAGGCCTGCCCATACGATGTAATAATGTTTTCATTACTACTATTCAACCGGCGATATTGCTCCATATCACGAAGTGAAGTCCTGTACAGGTCACCCTGTTGCAAATAGAGCCTCAGCAGTTCTTCGTAATATGCCACCAGTGTATCGCAGTTGTCGAAATAGGAATTCTGTATTGAATCTCCCTCAGCAAATCGTAACCGGTCAAACACCTGCATATATACTTTGACATCGTCGTCGTAACTATCCCTGAAATTAAGCCTGGATTCGGTTTCCGCCATCAGCACCGTATCTGCATAGGGCACTATCCGGGACAGCATATCCGACAATGCCCTGTTCTCCTCCTGCAACAAGGTTATGGCCTGCATTTTCTCCACTATCGCAAAATTCAATTGTTTCAGTTTTCGGTTTTTCACAGAAATCGAATCGGTAATTGCCCGCAAGGCTGGTGAGCTTGCTTCTTTGGGCATGGCGGAAGTTTTAATACTGTCGATGCGCCCCGGGGATATTTTTTCCATGACAGCTTCGGCCTTTTCCTGTTTACCGGACAGCGCGTCTAACTTACGTTGTGCCGAGGTGGCGTGCATGCGGCATTGTGAAATAAGGCTTTTGTTATGTACCCTTACCTTGCGTATACGGTCATTGGCCTCGCGGTTTTTGGCCACGTTCTTTTTCTTCAGTTCGTTGTACTGGCCTGGCATGTAGCTACGCTGCTTTTCCAGGTGCCCTTTGGCCATCACCATGCTCCGGTAGGCGTCCTCTAATGCACTGCGGGGCGGAACATGCCTGCGCGAAGCATATTTAGCCAACACTTCAGCGGCGCGCAACTGTTCGCGGATAGCAATTACCATATCGAAACGTTGGTTGAATGCATACATGCGCCCGGCTGCCTCCGATAATTTCTGGTCCTCATTCAGGCGGGAAATATATTCCAGTTCCGCCGCCCTGTTTATCCTTCCATCGTTGTCTGCATTAAACTGCAGCACCGCTGAATCGCCCTGCTCAAAAATATCAAGTGGGAGAGGCGCCTTGGCCAATTGCCACAGCGGGTCGGCAGGTAAATGCGTGCGACGGAATTCCATGGGGTTTTTCATGAAGTATTGCGGGTCGTAACGGAATTCAAAGACCTCTTTTTTGGAATAGACCACCTTTTCTTTGGCAATACGGTTCAATTGCGTACGAAACCATCCCGGTGCATGAGATATCCCCCCCGCGCCGATGGTGGGGTCAGCCAATTCCCAACGCCGGTCTATCATCACCGCACACCATTCGTGCCGGGGGATGTAGAACTTATCCCCGTTATCAAACTTCCAATCCTTTGCATAACCGTCAATGCGCACCGCCTCCAGGCCAACAGCCTCGCACATTGCTTCAAACAGTAATGCATAACCATCGCTAACCGCTTTTTTGTTTTTTAAGACATCCTGCACCACGGCGGGCGGGCGGTTTGGGTCTTTGGCCGATTTTATATCATATTCTATGTTATGGGTTATCCAGTTGTAAATGAGGTTGGCTTTCAGTGTATCGCTATAGACGCCGTCGCAGAGGTAGATGGCCAGGTCGCGGGCGTTGCCGGTCACCTTAGCCGGGGCGGTAAAACCGTTGGTGGTATCCATTTGCGCTTTAGCCGGAAGGCATAAGCATAAAAAAAACAGAGCGGGCAGAATAGCTTTCATAACAAGTAAACCAATATAAGCAATGTGCCGCCTTCCTGCAAGCGGCTTACTTATTTTGTAATAGTTAGTAACTTTATCGGTACACAAACAACCGGATTTGGACACAACAAACAACTTTGAAGCATTATTTGAGCGCGACCTGGTGCGCGAAATTTACGATACCGCCAAACCGATGTCGGTAAAAGCGGGGGAAACCATCCTGGATTACGGGCAAACCATCAGGCAGATGCCCATCATTACCAAAGGCTCTGTGAAGGTATTGCGCCAGGACGATGAAGGCAGGGAATTACTGCTGTATTATGTGAATGCAAACGAGAGCTGCGCTATGACCTTTACCTGCTGTATGGAGCACAGCCTGAGTGAAATAAAAGCCGTTGCAGAGGATGATGTAGAATTTCTGGCCGTACCGGTGGCCTTAATGGATAGCTGGCTGGTAAAATATCCGTCGTGGAAAAATTTCGTGATGCGTACGATCCGTATCCGTTTCAACGAACTGTTAAACACTATCGACAGCATTGCCTTCCAAAAGCTGGACGAGCGGCTGGTAGCCTACCTGAAAGAAAAAGCGAGAGCCACAGGTTCGTCCCTGCTCAACCTCTCGCACCAGGAAATAGCCAACGAACTGGCCAGCAGCCGTGTAGTAATATCCCGCCTGCTGAAGAAACTGGAAAATGATAAAAAATTACTCCTCTACCGCAACCAGATAAAGCTGCTGAAAGATATGTAACGAATGTTACTATCTGCGCAGTGGCGCCGTTATACTTTTGTACCTGCTTATCAACAACAGGTATATGAAACCTAACATAGGGCGCATCAACCGTATTACAAGAGTGCTGATGGCTATGACAATAGCCGTAGCGCTGATGGGTACCAGCGTGCCAAATGCAATAGCGGTAGCATCCGTAGCGTTGTCAATACTGCTGCTGTTCACCGGTTTTTCGGGGTTTAGCCCGACATATTACCTGCTGGAGACCAGCATCTGTGACAAACAAAACAAATAGTCAAACAAAACAAACAAATAACATTTTATGAGTATCAGAGAAATTATCAAACAGAACGAAACAGTGATAGTGGATGTACGCACACCACAGGAATTCAGCGGCGGGAATGTGGCAAACTCCATCAACATTCCATTACAGGAATTGCCCGCCCATGTAGGCGACCTGACCAAAATAAATGGCAACATCGTATTGTGCTGCGCCAGCGGTGGACGCAGCAGTATCGCCACACAGATGTTGCAGGGACAAGGTTTCAGGAATGTATATAACGGCGGCGGCTGGATGGATGTTAACTACTATAAAAACAATTAATAATGATAGGATTGATTAAAAAACTGTTCGGCGGCGCACCAGCCACCGACTATGCGGAGTTGGTAAAAAATGGCGCGCAAATAATAGACGTACGTACCCGGCAGGAATATGCTACGGGCAACGTGAAGGGCAGCATTAATATCCCTTTGAATGAACTACAGGCAAACCTGAAAAAGATAAAAAAAGACAAGCCGGTCATTACCTGCTGTGCTTCGGGCATGCGCAGTTCGTCGGCAAGGGGAATATTGAAATCGAACGGTTATACAGAAGTGTATAACGGCGGCGGCTGGGCCGGCCTGCAGAACAAGTTGAGATAAATATGAAGGACAGGATATTAAAAGGCTGGAATTTCAGGCGGGTATTGTATATCGCAATGGGCGGTTTCATCATAGGCCAGGCAATACTTACCCACCAATATTTCATCGTGCTGTTCGGGGCATATTTTGCGTCAATGGGGATATTCAATTTCGGCTGTGCGTCGGGGGTATGTGCATATGTTCCCCCGCCGCGCGTTAAAGAAACCGAAGAAAAAAAGTAGCCTCTATTTTCTAAGTATTGTAAAGGGTAAAGGCCGGTATTCGCCGTCCAGCAACACCCACATGATATATACACCGCCGGATACTGCAGGCAATGCTACCTGGTGACGGAAATGTTTTTTTTCGGTATTTACGTCGGCGCGGTATATTTTCTGCCCTATGGAGTTCACTATGAGCATTTTTACCTGCTGCTCGTTGTACCCTTTACCTTCTATAAAGAAAGTGCCATTGTTAGGATTAGGATATAAACGCAGGTACTGGCTGTCCGGCTCCGGGACGGTTACAATTGTAATGTCGCCTCCAATACAGCCGTCGCGCATAGCGGTGATGGTATAAGTACCCGCGTTCTGTGGTTTAACGGGATTGATAACGGGGAATTTTTCTGAAGAGTAAAAACCGTTGGGGCCAGCCCAGAAAAATGTGTCCGGCTCTATATCCGACTTCATCGTCAACCTCAACTCACTGCCCGACCATACAGGGCTATTGCTACCCGCCTCTACAAACGGCGCCGGCTTCACTACAACATCTGTTTCCGCATAAGTTTCACAGCCATTGTTGCTGACACCGAGCTTGTACTTCCCTCCCTGGTGCCGCTTTATCGGTCCGCGCCCTGCAGACTGGCCGGAAGCATAAAAAGCATCAGGGCCGGTCCACCTGTAGGTAAGCAGCGGAATGTTGGATGATGCCACCCCTTCAAGCCGCAACGTATCTCCCTCGCAAAGGGGGCTATTGGCTGTTGCAAATACGCCCTCCGGATAATCCAGGATAGACAGTACCGCCGTATCGGTGCGAATATGGCTGCACATACCCGGGATAGAGTCAGTCACTGTCACAAAATATTTTGTCGCAATACGCGGGTCAACTATCGCCACGGATTGGGCGCCGCCTGAAATAACGGCATTTGCCGGTTCCCATTTATAAGTAGGGAAGCTATTGACATGTACCAGTTTTATCCCCCAGCTTACCGGCGTTTTACCACCGCAGATAAATGTATCGGCCAAGTCTATCTGCAGTGGTGGCAGTATCTCTATGCTGCCATATGCAGTATCGTGCGGAACACAAAGATTATTATTGGTTGCTATCAACCTAACCGTATGTTTACCACCGGTCTTATAGATGTACAACGGACTGAGTACATTAGCAGTGCTCCCATCGCCAAAATCCCAGGCATAGCTTATGCCGCGCTTTGTGCTATTCATGAATTGTATCGGCTTGTCGGCGCAGGAAATGACATTGCTTATTGAGAATGCAGCGCCGGGATTGGTTGTGTCGATTACCAGCAGGTGCGTGGCAGTATCTGTTTTGTTGCAGAACAAGGGATTGTAAGTGACCAACCGGACCAGGTATGTTCCCGGTGCATTGTACACATGCTGTCCGTGAAATGAAGTAGCCGTGCTGCCGTCTCCATAAAGCCACAAGGTGGATACACCGTTTTTTGATGTATTATAAAAATTAACTGTTCTGCCGGGGCAGGCCGTATCTCCGGCCACGAAACTGCTGTAAATTTCGTTGGTGTCGGCAAACAAAGTGTGTACCATACTATCAACGGCGCGGCATGAGTAAGGATTATATGCTTCCAGCTTCACCGTATAATAGCCGGGATAATCGTACCGGTGCACCGGGTATTTTGCATGGCTGGTATCTCCGTCTCCAAAATACCAGATATAGTTATACGCCTTTGCAGACTGGTTCCCGAAATAGATATCTGTTCTTGCACAAACGGTATCAGGTATCAATGCATGGGCCAGGGGCTTAGCCGGCAAAACTTCCATGTCAAACTTCGCGCTGAGATGATCATAGTTATGTACACCGCTGAGGCTGCCGGGTGCATAACTGTTGCTTGTACCCTGGATTGAATATTTGGAATCTTTATTGCAGGTGGACAGCCATATTACACCGTTAGTGTCAATAGCGCTCCAACTATGCGCATGGCCGCCTTTTATGGGGTCGTTAGGCACTCCATAAAATGTGGCATACACCAATGTATCCATAGCCGGGCTAAGGTGGAAAAAATAGTAAGCCGACGGCGAAGACTGGTAGGCGTCCGGGGTGACCGGCAAGGTTTTTATTTCCTTCAGTAAAACCGACCCGACCACATCACCGCAGATATTAACGAAACCCGTCACGCCGGGTTTTTCCTGTGCGACTAACTTAGTACACCTTATCATTGAATCCAGGGCAGGAGTCATTTTGGCTACAAACACCTTTCCCGCATCCTCATTGAATGTGCCGGGGCTGGCTACGAAATCCGTATCGTTATTACCACACACAAAAACATTCCCATTGTCATCCTGGCTTATTTTTATTGCACTCTCTGTATGCGGTCCTAACTTAGTAGAAGCGACCAGGAACTGGCCAGTTGCGCTGAGTATGCTAACAAATGCATTTCCCGAGTCTGAATATGCATTATTACTAAGAGGAAAATTACTGCTTATTGTTCTGCCGCAAACGATAAGGTTATTGCCGGACAGTTTGCAGTCATAAATGCAATCAATATGATCACCACCTAAATAGGTACTGTACAACAGCGAGGAACAAGAACGGGAAATCTTAAAAATGCACCCATCGTAAGTAGAAGCGTGAACATACTGAAAAGCCGATGGGCTAACCGGAATATCTTTGGATTGTGTTGACGCCGCGATGTAAATATTGCCCTGCGCATCTGAACATAATCCCACCTTATTCTGGTCATAATCGTGGAAAGCGAATGCAGATACACCTTCCACACCACTGCCACCCAGGTAGGTAGACCCTGTTAACGCCGTGCCTGCCGCATTAAATACAGTCACCACGATATCGCCGGCGCCATTGTATGTGGTATCAATAGCACTGGCGGTAACAGGATAGTCAGCAGAATAGCTATGACCACATACTATCAACTCATTGCTGTTGTTCACTACCATTGTCAGCGGATATTCGCTACCGGTTGTACCACCGCAATAAGTGGAATACAAAAGCGTATCCCCTGCCGCATTGTATTTATTAATAGCCATATCATTCCCATTATAGGTCGCCTGGTAGGCTCCTGTTGTAACCGGGAATCCAGTACTGAATGCTGCCGATCCTGAATAAAAATTGCCTGAAGAATCATAAGTGGCACAATAACCCCATAGCTGCCCTGTAGAGCCCGAATAAGTTGCAAATTTCAAAACGGGATCAATTATCAGCAACCTGTTCTTATCATATCCTGCCGGAAAGTCGAAAGACAATTTCCTGTCCTTCATATAGTACCTGCACGGTACCTCTGTTTCAATACCGTCGACGATTTGATATGCATAGGGAGCCTGTTCCGTCACAGTGTTCACCGAGGTTTGTATTACCAGGTCGCCATTTTCATTCACATAGGGTTCTACACCGTCAAACTGCATCCGGATATCACGAACATCGCCACCAGGCTCCACCAGCAGGTCATACTTCAGCGAAGTTCCCAGGCTGTATATCTTCATGTGTATATTGGGGTAGAGGCCTCTATATTTTATATCCTGAAAGACTGGAACATTCGCTGCCCATTTTGTTGTGTCCCTGCCCATAAAATAATTGTGATAATAGCTGCGCTTATCCCCGCCCTCTATGGCAGCCAGGCGACTGCCGGAAAAAACCACATCGTAAGCGTGGCCCGAAACGGTATAATTTTCTTTCCGGGGGCTGTCATGGATATCCTGCACATCGTCTGGGTCGTAAAAGTTATACCTGAAGCCATTAGCCATAAAAAACACAGCGCCATCCTGCAAATCTGCCTTGTATAATACCTTATCGTTCCACTGGCCATTGTTGGGGATGAAATTTAATTCTCCAACCTCCTTTGCCCTAAGCGGGTACTGCAGGCAGAGGAAAAAAACAATAGATAATATCGAACGGGCTGCCAAGGACAAAGTTTACCTGTATTTCTCCCGTAAGTTAATACAATTACAGCATACATTAGCGTTTACAGTATATAAAAACGCCCGCAACATGTTACGGAAGAAATGAGTGCAAACCCGGGAATGATGTCCAAAATATCCCTATCCACGGGAAAGCAGGCTTTGAAATCTCAATACATCAGCTTCGGGATGTATTCCAGAACCTACGGTAAGCCTGCCGGTAAGCTGGTGCGCAAAATAAGGCGCCAGTGAGCATCCTTTGGTACCCATACCGTTCAGTATACCTACTGAGGGCATGGCGGGATGTAAGCCTACAAATGGTCTGCGTTCTACACTTGAGGGCCTTATCGCTGCCTTATGCTCTATTACCGAATAAGGCAGGTTTAACCACCCAGACAGAATTGACTCCACGTTTGTTCTGAATTCGGCTGTCGGCCCGGAATGCTGAAAGGCCCATTCAAAAGAAGAACCTATCCAGAATATGTCTCCGCCCATTGGAACAATTGTCATGCCTTGCTTGTAGATAGCGCCTCCCGGCAGACCGGGGATGCTGACAATCAAAGCTTCGCCCTTGTTCATTGTATAAGGCAACCGGCCAAAAAATTCATTATCAAAGCCGCCTGTCCCGTTGCAGAGTATTAGCTTTTCCGCCCTTATATCTTTATAGTTTACGTCGCCGGGGCTAACTCTTACCTGTTTTATATCAAACCATTCTTCAAGCAATGAACCCGATTCCCTGAGTTTCTGTCGCCATTCAGGCAACAGACTATGCAGGTCAACCAGGAGGCAGGGAAAAGTTAAGCCTGCCCCATAAGGAGCATGGAAGTATTTCTCATAACGCGCTGTATCATGAATATGGCTGATATAGTCGGCACCTTCTGCTACCCTGTCTGTCCAGGCCGATTGCATTTGCCGGGTAGCGTGAAAACTCACCATATCTATTTCATCGGCTACATTGCAGCCGAGGCTATGGCCGATGTCTTCGTATGCTTTAGTTGCAAACGGCAATAGCTCATCTATCATCCAGGTGGTAACAACCCGCCTGCCCGTCACAGGGTTAATAATTCCACTGGCAACGCGGCTGGCTGCTGCCGGGTTATTTTCGTCTATTACCAGGACCCTCTTGCCGGCTTGCAAAAGATAATAGCTCAAAAATGTACCTGAGATGCCCTGGCCTATAATAAGATAGTCTACCTGCACTGCACAGAAAAGATGTAAAACGGTTTAAACATAAAATTGAAACAAAAGGGTGTGATTTTTAACGGTGTATTAAATATTTTTTTAGCAAATTTATCCGCTGCCCGGTTCTTTTTATCGTAAGGCATGTGTCATTATACATTAACTTAGCTACGAAAATGTAAACAGATATGAAAAAATGGATAACGTCTTTCGCCTTGTTGCCAGCTTTTATCTTCCAGGGTACCGCCCAGGAGATGGCAATAGACAGCATTGACAAATCAAAGTTCATAGGAGTAATGCAAGGTGGAGAAATGGGACAGTTTGTCTTCGTTCCTTACTTCAGTACCAATAAAGCCGATAAAAACAATTTCATCATCCGCCAACTTAACGGGCAGACATTTACAGAAGAACAGGTCCAGCGCTTTGAGCTGCCTGCTACTTACACTTTAAAAGCAGCTACATTCAACGGGACATCCTACCTGCTTTACTTTTATGATGAAGCGAAGAAGGAAGATATATTTATTTCCACCACGGCAGGCAATATCAACAAAAAAAAGACCATCAAGGCTAGCGGGGATACGTATGTACTTTCCGGCAACGGCACGCCGGAAGAGTTTTTGATCGTTGCAATCGGGCCGAAGGGCAACTATACTGCCGAGCAGGTGAGCACAAACCTGGAAAGCAAATGGAAAAAACAATTCACACCGCCTTCAGGGGTAAACAGGGAAATTATTACCGTTAAACAAGACATGGGCCGCTTGCAGGTGATTCGCAAAGACACGAAAGGCGGTAAGGACTCAAAAGCCGGAAGCCGGTATGAATTTTCTGCACATTACCTGCAAATGGACAGTGGCGAAGACATGGCCGAGGTTCCTTTAGTATCGGGAGACATAAAATTTTACCCGACCTTTTTTTCAGAAAAAGAAGGAATGAACTTCACAGGGGGGTATTACTTTACGGAAGGCATTTACAAAGCGAAACCTGAAGGTATTTTTTTCGCGCAGCTTTCTCCTGAAGGCCGTGTTCAACAATCGGCGAAGGTGCCCTATAGCCAGGTAATAGAAGACCTGAAAAGCACTGTCGGAAGCCAATTGGCCAGTGAGAATACTGCTATTATTTTAACAGGCGGCTACCTGTCGCACGAGACACAGAGTTTCATTTTAGCCGGGCAAATCATAACACGCCAGGATAAAGAGGGTGGTACGGTAGTAGAATTCGGTGACTTTGTTACCGTAAAGTTCAGCATAGACGAGCAATTCAAAGAAGCAGTTTCCACACCTTCAGGCAACGGCAGGGTGGAAATAAAAGGGAATACGTCGTCAATAAATACATACGACCTGGGCACCTGGCTGAGCAAGTCTTCACTATTGCCGTTCAGCCATTTCATAAACGCGCCTGGGAATCCGCTGATTGCATATAGAACCCGTGAAAAGAATGGGCAGGTGAATATATGCTATAGAACAATAGGCATAAAAAACGATACAACTAAGCCTGAATGTATGCTCCTGTTTCGCGAAATACAGGCTGAAACCCCTTATTCATTCACCGGAAATCTTGCCGTTACCCCTATACATTACAGTAATATATTGCCGTCGGCACATGACATTGGCAATTTAGCCACCTTCGAATTAAATAAGAGTATGCTGGTGATAACAAGAATACCGGCACCACGCCTTGATATGCTGATGCGGCCGGTTAGACCGGAGCACGTCGCGCCGGATGATATTGAGCATCCACATCACGAGCCCGAAGAAAAGGCAGAACAATAACAAAAAAGCCGTTATCGCAGGTTTAAAAAAACGGGGAACTGCCAAAAAAAGCGGTCCCCCTATCAAACAAAACAAACAAACATCTTTAAAATGGTGAAGAGCGGTGGCAAAAATACGTTATATACTTTTACCCAAACAGGGGAAAAACACCCATTTTTTTGAAGATAGATTGAAGTTATAAGGTGAATTGGATAAAACTATAACCGGAAAAAACTCAATATCCAGTAGCCTGCTTTCATATCGTCGGCAACTATAGAACTGTTGTAGGGCGTGCCTTTGTAGCTTATGGTTTTGTCATAAACACTAATAGCCATTATATTATCGGGTGTATGTGCGGTGTTGAATATATAGTTATAAATGTTTGTCATTGCAGATAACTCTGCCGAAACGCTCATGAACCGTACTACCCGCCTCTTCTTTACTGTGCTATCGGGAAGTGTTTGTTCGTCAATAGTGAACTGGAACTCAAATCTGATAGTTTCGAAGTTTCCGTTGTCATAAAAGTATTTGGACATCATTATGTTCTCCCTGTCTACGAAGGCGAATTTGTAGCCCGGCACGGTGGCCATTACTTCTTTGCAGAAAGTTTCAGCAGCTTTTTCTGTGCTATCCATTACAAGCGTACGTACCTGGGGCAAAAATTCATCTTCCGTTTGCGCGTGGCACGCCCAGGGTAACAATAATAAAAAGGCCAGGACTTGCTTCATATATGCTAAAATAGCAAAAACAGCAGTATTTCCACAGCATGCGGAACGACTTATAGTGAGAATGGCCTGTAGCAATTAATGGCTGACGGCTACTGTGCGGCCAATATTCACACCCTGGCCGGATATGTGCAGCGCATAATTACCTGTACCAAGGTGCCGGACGGGTATGGCATGGGTATAGCCACCAGTATATCGTACTTCTTCAGTATAAACCAGCTTTCCGGTGACATCAGTTAAGCTAACGGCTACATCCAGCGGTTTATCTACCTGCAATGCTACGTTAATAATATCGGTAGCCGGAACCGGGAATACTTTAATATCAGCAAGGGTAGTAATAGCATTTACAGAGGCCGGGAAGTATATTTCATAATAATAACGGACTTGTATATCATTTGAGCTGTGCATCCAGTTTTGTCCGTCCCAGCTCCAGGTGGTGACCATTATGGGCAAATCGCTGTTATTATACACCCGCTCTTCCATTTTGTTGTTAACGAATGTTCCTGTCGCAGCATTCCAGGTTTTCTCTATTGATTTTAATAAGTTGCCATCCGGGTCATATACATTTTCCTCCTGGATGGTCTGCAGCCACCCACCAACACTCCATGTATATTCAGTAGCCAGTATTACATTAAATTGCGCATCGTGAGCATATTCCCATTTTGAGATATTTACCCAACTGCCATTTACCCATTTTTCCAGTACGTACTCGGAAACCTCAGTACCGTTGTACTTATATCTCTTCCTTTCGTTATTAGTCCATCCGCCGCCCTGGGATAGAACCTTATCTTCTATTAATACAAGATTGTTATTCTGATCATACACAAAATCGATGGTATAAGTCGGTGAATTCATTTGCACTATGTTATTGTTATTGTCATAGTTCAACACTGAATTCATATCATTGGTCCACAAAGTGCCATACCACAACTGCAATAGTGAGGAGTGCATTTTGCCTGAATTATCATAGGTGTAGATATAACGCTCCGCGTTTTTCCACGATGACGAAAGGTCGTGCCATTTCTTGTACACGAGTTCACTCACTTTATTATTACTGAAATACTGCACCCGCTGTTTACTATTTTCGTAGCCTGCTACAGAAGCATTGAAAACATAAGTAGTGCTTAGATCAAAAAGAATATGTTCGTCATTATTAATATCGTCGGGGTTGGGCAAGCTTCCGCGGCCGTTGCTATACTGGTAGGTTATTGAATCTACAGGAACAAAATTGCCATCACGATACTGAAGGTATGTTTTTGCAATCATTCTTTCGTTTTCAGGCGCTGTAACATTGGAACCTGCCCCAAGCCCGAAGTGCGGGAACAGGCCTCCCACAGTGGGCGTGCCGGTCACGTTGGCTTCCACCCCTTCCTGGCCTGCAATAGCCGGGAAAATAATTGCTAGCATAAGAGCCGAAGTACATAGTAGTTTTCGCATATCGTACGGCTTTAAAATTTACTTAATAGGCCCAAGATCACATCGCGTGCTTACATTTTCAATATAAATTTAACAATAACATTTGTCATAAAATCATATACCGAAGTATTTATGACAAAATTGTGACGGCGTAATGACCGAAAAGAACAGGAAATGACATTTAGTTAACGGACAAATAAAACATTATCGCTTTACCGTGAACTGAGCTTTTTCATGTACACCCCCACCATCAAGAGTGATGGTATAGGAGCCCGTCGGGAGTTGTGTTACATCAATACTCTGCTGATAGGATGTTTTAGCCTTAATCTGCCATTTTTGCTCGTTGTTCAGCGGTGAGCCTACTATGATTATAACAAAATCTGTAGGTTGATCGTATTCTACATAGACATTCACGTAATCTGTAGCTTCCGTGGGATACAATTTCAAATGCTGTTTGTCCTTGCTCGTCTGCTGTTTCGGCTTTTTGTTATCTGCTTGTTGCGCAAATACATATTCGCTTGTTATCAGCAGCGACAATACTAATATTAAGGTTCTCATATCCCTGGTATTTCATGTAAATATAATACTTCGCGCCTGCACTGCATCATATCCGCATATGGTATTGAGATATTACAGGTTCCTGCAAATGGCTGGTTAACGGTTAACACAAACAATAGTTAACTACCTCTAAATCAACGGTTAAAGCGTTGAAAATATTTGGAGAAAGGGACATAGGCGTCGCATATTTGTATTGCTAATGACGCACAGGGCGTTTTAGGCAAAAATAAAAAACACACCGCCGGTCTACGGCGGCAAACAAAAACTTAAAACACGATTTATGTCTTACGTTTCATCTTTCGTTCAAGCACAGCCTACTGCTAAGATCGTAGTTACAGAAAATGAGCCGGTGAAAGCCGCTGTGCAGGTGCCGGCAATAGCCAGGAAGGAAACCACCACCAAAATAATACTTTTTGCAGCAATACTGGCTTGCCTGGTATTGGCCGTAACTATATAAGTCATTTTGACCTTACTGCCGGCTGCCTGAATACGAGAACTGAGATGACAGGCAGTTCCGGCAACCAATTTCTCTCTTATCCTCTATATGTAAGAAAGCCTTTATTCTTAAGGGCTTTTTTTTGTGTTTTGACCAACCTGCACAGGTATTCAGGAGTCTTTTATACGAAAGTATAACCTATGAGGCAAACCTATATTTTACTCGTGGCTCTGGTATTGGCAAGCACTACCTGCGCTTATAGCCAATTGGACACCAATGGATTAATAGCACACTGGGCCTTTAACGGCAACATAAACGATGTCACCGGAAGAGGGCACAATGCAAGTCTTTTTTACTACCATACAGGCACTCCGCCCCAGGTATACAGGCCTGGAATAAATGGCAACCCTGGCAGTTCGTTTCAATTCCGCTCTGACGTTCAAATGCAGGCGCAATACCAACCAGACCTTAATTTAGATAGCTTTAGCATAGCCGCCGTGGTAAATTTCGATACGCTAAGTTCTTATGCGACATTACTCTACCGTGTATCCATGTACGGCATAACCAGTCTCGCATCCTACGCCGCGGTAATGGTAAATCCTGCGAATAGCCCTAACTATTGCTTTATGCCAGAATCTGAACCGACCATCCCTTACCATAGTTACCAGGACCTTCTATATTACCCTTCAGCCAAGGACAGTACCTGGTATTACCTGGTTGTGACATACGATGGAGACACATTCAAAACATATGTAAATGGCTCATTAAAGAGCACCTATATTTCAACCAGGCCATTTCAGGATACCGCTTCTACAGCCATGTATATCGGCGGTTATTTTGACTTACATTATCTCCAATTTACCGCACCATTTATGGGCATTATGGACGATCTCCGCCTATATAACAGAGCCTTGGCCTATGATGAGATAGTTACTTATCCGTTTAATTTTTATGATACCACCGTTGCTTTGAATATGAGCGTTGCCGACAGCGTAAAATGCGCAGGCACGGGGCTAAACGTGAAATATCTTGTTTCCGAAAATTTCAGAAATACCAACGTCTTCACAGTACAGATGTCTGACACTAACGGCAGTTTTGCATCGCCTATACAAATAGGGCGCGACAGTACCAATATTTCCGGCACTATTCCCTGCACAATACCCGTTAATACGCCCACGGGTTGGTATGCTATAAGGCTTATCTCATCGGCTCCCGCCGATACAACTTACGAATACTACTTTAACTATCATCCTCAAAAGAATACTTCGGCCACCGCAGTTTTCTACTACCGGGAGTCAGTGTCATATTATCCTCCGACAAACGGAATTTGCAAGGGAGATACAATGGCGTTGCGTACCGAAAATATGACAGGACTGGGAGTAACCCCCGCAACCTACCAGTGGCAAAAGAATGGTGTAAATATACCCAGCGCGACAATGGCCACCTATGGAACCAGGACTGCCGCACATAACGACACCTTCAGGTGCATTATGACCAGCACTCATGCCTGCTGGGCCGGCGATACCGTTGTATCCACACCGTATATAGCGGGGGTGGATACTATCCCATCCATTACAGCTAACATCAGTGTTGCCCCGGATGATAGTATTTGCATAAATGACACCGCTACATTCTACATAAGTAATATAAACATCGGTACAGCAAATGCGGTTGGGTGGCACATAAAAAACCGCCCGGGTATTAGCTTTCCGGCGGCTGATGACACGTTAATAACCCGTTATGTACATTCCTTCGACACTTTTTTCTGCAGCTTTGTCAGCCATGTCACCTGCGCCCCCATGGGCAGGTTGTCCAGTGATTATATCGTGATGTTTGTCGACTCAAATACCGCGCTGCCAAAAGTCTCTGTTACGGCACAGCCTGGCAATATCGTACCCCAGGGAACGCATATTACCTTTACAGCCAACGCCACCGATACCGGCATACACCCAGGTTATCAATGGCTAAAAAACAACGTCCCCATTCCAGGAGCTACCAGGAAAACATACATTGCATTATATCCATCTTTAAGTTCCTCTGACAGGATATCCGTGATTGTGAAAAACACGACAAATAAGTGCCTGTCAGTTGATAGCGTGATGAGCAGCGCTGTCACAGTGTATTTCACTAACAGTGTCTACAGTATATCTTTCAATCCGTTTTCGGTTTATCCTAACCCAAGTAACGGACATTTCACCCTGGAAGCATCAAAAAACATTACTACCCCGGTAACAATCTCCATTGCAGATGTAACAGGACGTGTTGTGTACAGCGAATTGAGAGAACCAACCGGCAACCAATTAATCATGAACGTTCACCTGCCCAATAATATCCCCGCCGGCGCCTATATTCTGAAATTGACCGCCACCGGTGAAACACAATACACCAGGTTGCTCATCGGGAAATAAGTTTAACACCCCATTTGGCTGGCTTCCCGGGCGATTTAAGTAAAAAATGCCAGCCCGGTTTCTTAACGGTTGGTTAACGGTTAACAAATCCGCCTGTTAACCATTTACAAAGCAAGGGTTAACCATTAACGGATTTTTGGAAAGGGGCTGTTGCGCATCGCATATTTGCATTGTCAAACGGGACGAACAACATTACCCGAAAGACAAAAAAGAAAACAACAACTAACAAAACACAAACAAAAAAACAAGATCATGCAAGCAACAATTAATTTTTACTACGCACAGGAAACAGCAGCCTTCAAAGCTAATCCCGCTACTGCCATCATCCGTAAGGAGGCTCGTACCAAAACAATGTTATTCGCCGGTATATTGGTTTGTTTATTACTGGCAGTAATTATCTAAGGGAATTTCAGAAATCATTTTCATAAATAAAAAACATATAGAGATGAACTACTCAACTTCAATCGCGTACAACACCCGCAAAGGGGACCTGGAACCACCTACAGTGAATAAACTTTTCACTATTAAGGAATTGCACATTAAAATACTGGCCGTGACATGCGCCGTATGCTGTTCTGCATTGGTATACATCCTGCAGCACATCTAAAAGAACCACTCCTTTCCTACTACCACGAAAACACCCCAAAACTGCCTTTTGGCAGATTTGCCAAAACAAAAACACACACATGCCACACACTACACGTATCAGCTATAAAGAGACTGCGGGCATTCCCATCAAAAGCAGTATTCAGAAAAAGCTTGGCTACATTAAGTCCATCCTTGCCAACGAGACAGTACAAAAAATATTATTGTTCACTGCCATAATCGGATTATTGCTTGTGGCGGCGAACCTGGACACCATTCTGTAAAAATCATTGCCGGTTTATGTGATGATCTTCCGGCATGTTTGTTTGTATTTAGTGTTTGTTTATACAGCTCCGCTTATGTTTGTGCGGGGCTGTTTTAATTATACCTGTTTCAATTCTGCCACAAGGTCTTGCAGTACCTTTTTTGCGTCGCCAAAGAGCATCGAAGTTTTTGGCCGGAAGAACAGGTCGTTTTCTATACCAGCATACCCGGGTTTCATGCTTCGTTTGTTAACGATGACATGTTGGGCTTTCTCTACTTCCAGTATAGGCATTCCGTATATTGGGCTTGATGGGTCGTCTTTCGCTGCCGGATTCACCACGTCGTTGGCGCCGATAATTATCACCACGTCGGTAGTGCTCATCTGGTCGTTAGCGTCTTCCATTTCAAGCAGCTTTTCATAAGGCACATCGGCTTCTGCCAGCAATACGTTCATATGGCCAGGCATACGTCCCGCTACAGGATGGATACCATAAACCACTTCCACCTCTTTCTCATTCAGCACCTTTTCCAGTTCATGACAGATATGCTGCGCCTGCGCTACTGCCAACCCATAACCCGGTATTACCATTACTTTTTGCGCATAAGCCATCAGCACGGCCGTATCGTTTAGGGAAATTTCTTTATAATGGCCCTGTTCTTTATCGCCGGCTACGCTGCCTGTAGACCCACCGCCAAAAGAACCAATCAATACGTTTTTCAGTGAGCGGTTCATGGCATTGCACATCAATATAGTAAGGATGGTACCGGCAGACCCCACGAGGATACCACCTGTGAGCATAACAGGATTGTCGTAAAGGAAACCGCCAAAAGCCGCGGCGACACCTGTAAACGAGTTGAGCAGGGAAATTACCACCGGCATATCCGCGCCACCAATGGGCATTACAAAAAGTACACCGTATAGCGCCGCCAGGGCCAGTATGCTGTAAAATACAATTGGCGATGTTGTGAATCCGCCTATCACCATCACCGCTAATACTATCAGGGCCCCGAATATCATAAAATTGATGGCCTGCCCCGCAGGTATAGTTCGGTCTTTTACCTTACCGGCCAGTTTCCCCCAGGCCACCATACTGCCTGCAAATGAAACTGTACCGATAATCATGCCTAAGACAATGACGGTTAGTATCCCCGTGCCGGCCACAGGGTTGGCGCTGTGTTGTATATGGCCGTATTCCACGATAGAAATGAGCATAGCGCAGGCGCCGCCCATACCATTAAACAAACTCACCATTTCGGGCATGGCAGTCATCTGTACCTTTTTGGCTATCATAGTGCCGACAACCGTACCAATGACCAGGCCGCCAAATATCCAGCCATAATTCCCTAAGGGTAAGCCTTCAGGATTGGCATCCGTACGGTCGTAACGGTACAGGAAAATTGTAACCAATATAGCTATGACCATACCTGCCGCCGCCACCAGGTTGCCCTTTCGTGCACTATCGGGATGCGACAACATTTTCAGCCCCACGATAAAGGTGACTGAGCCTATCAAATAACCAAGTAATAATATTGCCTGTTGGGACATTACAAATCGTAGTTATAATTGCAAATAATTATTTCTTCTTCTTTTTCTTGCCAAACATCTCCAGCATCCTGTCCGTCACTACAAATCCGCCTACCACGTTGAGCGTACCCAGTATAACAGCAAGGAAGCCCAGCGTAAGGGCCAGGTAATCATCGGCAGGGGCTTGTCCCATTACGATAATCGCACCAATAATTACCACGCCATGTATGGCGTTTGCCCCACTCATTAACGGCGTATGCAGTACCGAGGGCACGCGCGATATGACTTCTATGCCCAGGAAAATGGACAGTATCACTATAGTCAGCAACCTGTATGTTGCCGGGTCTGTAAACAATGTATCCAATGCGTTCATAATTATTATGCGTTCGCTGTTTGCGGGTTAATAATTGAAAGCACGCGTTCATTTACTACATTACCTCCGCGCGCTATGCAGGTTCCGGCCACAATATCATCGTTGAAGTCCAGGTTGAGGCCACCCTCCTTATTTATTATCAGTTTCATGAAATTCATCACGTTCTTGCTATATACCTTGCTGGCATCTGCCGGAGCAGAGCAGGGAAGGGAAGAATTGCCCAGTATCGTAACACCATTGTGCACTACCCGCTCGTTATCTCTTGTCAACTCTGTGTTGCCACCCGTAACTGACGCAATATCGATGATGAGAGAACCGGGGCGCATGTCTTCTATCATGGCCTTTGTTATCAGTACAGGAGCACGCTTGCCCGGTATTTGTGCAGTAGTAATGATGATGTCAGATTTTTTAGCATGTTCATGTATTTTGGCCTTCTGTTTTGCCTGGAATTCTTCGGTTTGCTGCACAGCATATCCACCGGCCTTTGAAGAGTCAGCAGCGCCTTCCACTTCTACAAACTTTGCACCCAGGCTCATCACTTCTTCTTTCACTGCGGGGCGCACATCAAACACTTCCACTACCGCACCCAGGCGTTTGGCAGTAGCTATGGCCTGCAGGCCGGCTACACCCGCGCCCAGTATCAATACTTTGGCAGGAGGTATACTGCCTGCCGCCGTCATAAACATAGGAAAGTACCGGCAGTACTCCATAGCTGCAAGTATCACCGCCTTATAGCCGGCAATATTGGCCTGGGAACTCAACACGTCCATAGCCTGGGCACGCGTGGTGCGCGGTATCGTGTCCATGCTAAAAACCGTATATCCCTTAGCAGCGAACTCCTGCATCTTTTGCGCATCAAACAAAGGTTGATACACACCAATCACTACCGCATCTTTTTTAATATTGGCAGGAACGTTTGCTGAATGCATCGATAAAACGATATCGGCTTCAGCCGCAATTGCATCGCGTGTTGTGATTGCCGCTCCTGCGTCTGTGAACATTTTATCACTATGGTACGCAGCATCGCCGGCGCCGCTTTCTACAGAAACCTGTACGTTCATTTTTACCAACGCTGCCACTACCTCGGGTACGAGCGACACCCTTGTTTCCGGATGCTGCTCTTTAAGTACGCCTATTATCATAAGTATATCGGAGATTCATTTTTTGGATGTATGAATTTATGGTTTTTATATCCAAAAGTCAAATGACAATTATCATTCCCTGCAAAGATTCCTGCACCCGGGGTTCCAGGGACATAATCCATACAGAAAAAACGCCGCCCGGGTGTCCGGGCGGCGTCATATTTTTATTGCATTATAAATTAGTTGTGACTGATCACTACTTTATTGTTTTGCACGGCAAATTGAGTTTGCACCAGCACCAGGTAGGTACCTGCTGGTATTGCTGTTGTAACGATACCATAGGTATCGGTGCCTTCAGTTATTTCCACCTTCGTGATAGTCCGGCCTGTTACGTCGTAGAGAGTGATGCTACCTTTGCTTCCGGCCGGCACCACGACATTCACCATTTCATCAGCCGGGTTGGGATAGATTTTTGTTTCGACGGCGCTCTTATCATTTATTGACAATGGAGAGCCTTCATATATGATAAAGTCGTCTATTGCGGCCTCTACTATATTCTGACCATTTTGAGGATAACCGTTCAACACTTTGTCCTCAGCTACAAAACGCATCTGGATGGTAGTTACGTTCGTAAAAAACTCGCTCACCCTGAAAATTCTGCGCCTCCAGTTCTGGTCAGATTGTTTTGTATAGTCTACCCTTTTCCATATAATACTGTTCTGCGGATGTATTTCCACGGTCCAATAATCAGTACGCAGGTTAGAGCTACTTCCCCTATCATTGCTGTACCAGCGGTAGTATTCAATAATGGGTTGGTAGAACGGCAGGTCGAAGTACGGCGTAAGTACAGTGGTTTTACCGTTGTCAACATCTGCTACACTGGCCGGGGATATTAATCCGGCATTACCCGTAACGAGGCATTTGCCATTCCCCAGATTGTCATTGCCAGGTTGTATTATGAGGCCGTTGTCTGAGCTGGCTACCGGAGTATCATGAACCCATTGACCGCCTGTAGCATTATCAGCGGGGTCGCTCAGTTGCCACCCGTCAATCGAACCTTCGAAATCCTGGGTATATCTGCGATAACCAATACCCACACCGTATTGATACGGGAGAGTCAATTCCGACCAGTTTACAGATGGATTGAAGCCTTTCGGCAAGCCAAAAGCTGAAACAGATACGATGTCCTGCGCCCTGAAATAATAGTCTACAATAGTACCACCCGGGAAGCCCGGTATCTGTGCCGTATAATCGTTACCGGATGTATTCGTCATAGCCACAGAATCCCATGTGCCTGCACCATAACGGTCGCGATATATCAGGTATAACTTATCGAAGAACGTAGGATTGCTCAATAGCAACTTTGCATTGATAGTAGTTGCAGTGTTGCCAGGCTGGTGAGGCACTTCTTTGTGTTCTACTTCTGCGTCGCTCAACAGGTAGATACCATGGCGGGCAAAAGCTTCTACTATTTCAGTAAAATGAGGGGTGCCATTGCCGAGGTTGGCATCGTCGTCGTCGTTCATCAGGGCAGATATGAGCACATCATGATATACCTGTCCTTCTGTGCCGTCGGGACCATTGGGCAGGTCATAATAAGTTAGTGTAAATAGTTTCGCCATGGTATCGATACTGCCGGTATTCACCGCAACATCCCACCATGCTCCGGCAATTATTTCGCCGTCGGCATGCACTTCACCTATAATATCGTTAGGATATACTTTGGGTGTACCCAGGTAGCTGCGGATGTTACCGCCGTTTATATAAGCGCCATCCCCAACTACGCCGTCGCGGTTGATACACATCGCCCATACGTCCGAATTACCTTCCCCCATAGCTCCATTGCTGAAACTACCTCCATTTGCACTATAAAACCTATATGAAATACCATGACCATATTCGTGGTAAACTATATCGGATACGATAGAAAAAGCACGACAGGCTGTCTGGGGGGCATAAAAGTTGATCGAGTAATTGCCATTGCTGTAAAAAGCATTGCAGGTATTGCCGCTTATGTCCACGTTGGTATTCAGCGGATTCGCGTCCATCCCCGTAAAGGAGGGCCAATAGCCTTTCATGAAATCGTGTACCTTGTTTACATGATAAAACGCAGATACAGCTCTGAATTCGGGCTGGGTTGTATCCTGTATTGGTAAGGAATAAGTGGCAGGGGAGGTAAGCATCAAGGCTGTAAAAGAAGGTGTATTACCACCCACCCTTACTACGGACCATGGGCCACGAACAGAATAGGTCACAGTAGTAGGCGCAATAGCGCTGGGGATACTTACAAATCCCGAATTATCAGTTACATAATTATTACTGCCGATAGATACGCGCATATCATTCATCGGCACTTCTGTAGTAGGCGCTACCGGGGTAGCCAGGTGGACGTTTGCCTTTACTGTAACGTCAAAAGTCTCGTTAACTGAATTGGAGCGGTAAAGCAATTCGCCTGTAATGGCATCGATATACCCGGTCAGCTCAAATGGCATTTCGTTATGCCCGATACCCGTCATCATAAAGGGCCATGCGGCATGAATGGTATATCCATCGTGCCGAGGTATCGGAAACCATACCCAGTCGCCTGAAATTTCTTTCTTTTCTATAGAAGTACCGGTCATCCCACTCAAAATGGCGGTTCCATTCAGTACATCATTAGCACTCAAAACAGGCTGCATGGCCTGTTCGGGAGCACCAAAGCTGCTCATTTTTATACGTTGCAGCCTGCCATCGGGAGTAAACCGGAAGCTAAGATTGGAAAACACAACCTCGTGGCCGTATACTACCTGTTTGAAATCTACATAAGCTGCATGGTCAACGGCAAGGTCGCGGCTCACAACCCAGTCAGAACTTTTAACCCCCATCACAGCCAGTTTTCCCGACATTAAAGCCTGCGCTCTTTGTAGGTTAGTGCTGCCTGGCACCTGCATGGCTGGGCCATACATATCGCGGAAAGCGCCTGTCAGTTTATCCAGCGTGGCGTTCCAGCCTGAAAATTGCTCTTTGGCCAACTGCTGTGTAGCTGCCAGCCTGGCGCCGTCTACGCCTTTTAAATACCGGTAAGACTGGTAAACCGAGTAGTTCAGTGAATTTACTTCATCATGCTCATGTGCCGCTGCACCAACACCTGTACCCATCAACGCGAGGCACAAAAGGGATAAAAAATTTCTCATTCTGATTTTTACGTATTTTTTGCTGTAAGACTCTGATTGATTTTGTAGTCGTTCAAAAAGGCTGCCGAAAATACTTAATTAAATTTTAATTTACAAAGGCAAGACTGAATGATGATAATAGCGTGACAAAGGCGAAAAAATCAACTTTTGACGCTGAATGTGGTTTTATAACTGTGTAAAGACCACATAAAGAACACATTAGAACTAAAAATTTACAGAAAAGGTTTTGTAAAAAATGTTGTTTCCTTATCTTTGCACCCCGTTCTGAAAAGAACTAAGGGAAAAAGGGCGATTCCGTAGCTCAGTTGGTAGAGCAATACACTTTTAATGTATGGGCCCTGGGTTCGAGTCCCAGCGGGATCACTTCTTTGGACAGACTGGCAAAATCGCTGGTCTGTCCTTTTTTACAGCCTTTCAAAGCCGCTTCCAGCGTGCATATCATGGTTACCGCTTCATTCACTTTAGTGGTTCGATAGCCATTTTCTGAAAATTGCAGTTTCTCAACGAATATCGAACCAAGTATTTGCCGCTTGCTTTTAATATCGGCTTCCTGATACCGTGTGTCTATATAGGCAAGGTTATATAATGCTTTGTCCAGGTACTTTTCTATGTCATCTTCCTGCTGCTGCGGGGTGGTGGTAGAAGCAAGTTTTGCTTCTAAGAGGTTTATTTTCCGTTCACATTCAACCTTGATAGCCTTATAATCAACTGCATCTAACGCATCCACTAACAGGAGTTCCCTTGCCTTTGCCAAACGGCTGTTTTGCTCGTTTATCTGCTGTAATAGCTCCTTTTTCTGCCCTTGCTTCCCTACATATACTTGATGATATACGTCTAAAATGACCTGCTTATACAGCGAAATCATGGCAAGTGTGGGCTTATACTTCCGTAGCTCCTGTACAAGTGCCTCGTTGACGTGTTCCGCTTTATATCGCCAGCCGCATGATGACAGGCAATGATAGTAGTTATAATATTGCGTCCGTCCTTTAGAACGGCTTGCCGTAATCAGCCGTCCGCATTTCGGACAGACTAAAAAGTTACGGAGTGGAAACTCTTCATGCACGGCTTGTTTCACTGTCTTTGGTTTCTTCCTGCCACATAACACGTCCTGTACGGTATAAAATAGTTCTTCTGATATTATTGGCTCGTGTGTTCCTTGTACAAGGTGTGCTTCCTCCTGCTGGTATTTTGGCACAATGATTTTACCCATATACACGGGATTAGAGATAAGATGCCAAAAGTTATTCTTGCTGCATTTCAATCCCTTAGCTTTTGTCATTCGGTATATTTCCAAGACACTGCATGAACCTGTTGCAAGCATCTCAAACGCCCAGCTGATAATACCCGCTTCCTGCGGTTTGGGTGTAATGTACTTCCTGCCGTTCTCATACACCTTATTCTGATACCCAATAGGAGCAAGTCCCATAAAACGCCCCTCTTTTAATGCCCGTATCATCCCGCTTTTGACATTCAAGGCTCTCCGTGCGTTCTCTACTTCGGGTGCTGCTAAGAAAAATGCAAGCATCAGCTTGTTTTCAGGAATAGACAAATCAAGCGGCTGTTCTATCGCTTGTGGGTCTATCCCTAACTTATTCAGTGTTGCAATCATAGCGTAGGAATCTCCCGCATTGCGGGAGAACCTGTCCCATTTAAGGAACAACAAACAATCTACCAACCCTTTATGCTTTTTGTATTCAGACAACAACCTTTGAAAAGCAGGACGGTTAAAATTCTTCGCAGAGTGGTCTTCAAAAATCACTTTCCGAACGGCTATGCCGTTGAGGCTGCAATACTTCTGCAACATTTCTTCCTGATAGCGTTGTGAATACCCGCTATTTGCTTGTTCATCGGTGCTTACCCGCACGTATAAATCTACTACTTTTTTCATTTTTCTTTATTGAAATCGCCTACCTGTAAGATAGCGTATTTATACATGAAATCCAATACCATAGCGGCTTTCGAGGCGGAAATAGTTATCCCCATTTCCGCTAACATTTGCTGCGCTTTTTCAGGCGTGATACTTCGTTTTATCTCATTCGGTTTCATACGCTCAATGCTTTTTATCTTATCAAAAGTTGTGTATTCTGTATCGTGGTGAAAGCGGTTGCTATATCGTTCGTCACATCTTCCAGTGTCGCAAAAAAGTAAAGGCTGCTTACAGCAGCAAAACCCTCGTTCTGTGTTAGTCTTTTGATAACAGCCTGTTTAATGCTTGCATGTGCAAACACAGATAATACCAGCGGGTCATCCTGTACATCAAAGGTCTTGGCAGGTGTAGCAAGCGTTATCGCTTGTGCATGGAGTGCTAACTGGTTGATGATACGCTTGGTGTCCTTATCACAGTACATTTCTAAGAGGTACAGGCGTTCACCTGTTATCATCACACCATCGGGTATATAGGAAACTCCTTTCGCTAACGGGATTTTCGTTTTCGCCGTCAATGTTCCCGCTTTGACGTTGCCGACTTTATCAAAGTAGGCGTAAAACGCTATCAAAGGCGCATTACACTCCAACAGGTACTTATACAAATGGATATGCAGCGTAATGAATGAAAGGCGATGCCAGTAGTCTTTGGTAACAACAGGATTTTTCGCCAATGGCAGTTTTATATCATCTGCGAACACATTTTTATGACTAAGTAAAAATTCTTTCCCTTGCGGGGTCAAAAAATAGATGTTCTCTGCCCTTACCTTGTAGCTTACCTCAATGCGGTAGCTATTGATATAGCCCTTACGTTTCAGGCTGCCAAGCATTTCACGGATATAGCCGACTGACTTACCCGTTAACATACGAAACTGCGACACGGCTAAAAAGCCAAACCTTCCTAACTGTTCCAGTATATCCGCCTGCATGTTATTTATCAGTTCCATAGCTAATCTGCTTTAGTGGTAAAAGTGGGACGTGTCCCTGTGAACGGGTTATTATCATTGTTCTTTCCTTTCTTTTCTGTCGTTCTTTTCTCATGCTGTACGGGTGGGGTTGCAAGGGGAGGTGCAGGCGGGGGAGGCGGGGACATTGTCCCTTGTTTGTTGTTTCCCTGTATAACCTGCATTGCAGGCTGTTTCACATACATGCCCGATTGATGTACCAAGTAGTCTAAGCGTTCCTGCTTTTCCTTGCCCTGTAAAAACAGGTGTTTGCTGAGGATATGCACCTTAAAACGAAACGCCTGGCTCTTGCCGTCATTCTGCTTAATCATAAACTGCAACGGCTGGAGTTTCCCTAATTCATCAGATGATACCTGCATTTCAGCCGCAAAGTCTTTGCGGTCTTGATTGTCACTAAGACTGATACACTTGATACCCGTATTGACCATGACGGTCTTTTTCATGGTGGGACTTTCGACCTGTTTCAGCGATTGCGTGGCAAGTATGAGGCTCATACGATACTTGCGGATTTCCTGTAATGAGGATGCCAGGCTTTGCGTAATGAGGGTCTGAAACTCGTCTATAAAGCAAAAAACAATCTTGCGGTCTTTTGGGTCTATGGATTCCCTACGGAGCATAAGTGTATTCAGGTAGGCTATCATCAGCCTGCCAAACACGCTGCTCACAAATTTTGAAGCCCCTTTTGGTATCTGAAAAATGATAACATCGCCTTTATTCAGGCTGTTTTCAATGTTTACCGTTGACTTGCCGCACAGCATATCATACAGCAATTCATCAGAGAGAAAGTATAACAGCTTTGTACGGATTGACCTTTTCGTAATGGTGTATTCCTGACTATGGAAATCGTGCGTAAAAAATGTACGTTCACGGGCATTGCCTGACTGTTTCCCAAGTTCTACAAGGTCTTTATTCTGTCCGTCTTTATCGAGGCAAAACCTGCATAACACCTCTAAAGACGGCGCTATACCAATCGCTTTAGCTTTGAGTGTTACACTTATCATGTTGCGTAACAGCATCGTCATCTGCACCGTCAAAGGCGTAGAAGTGTCTGCCAAAAGTTCAGCTATCGCTGACGTTAATTCGGTAGTAAGGACATACCTCATATCTTCGCTGCCGTCATTCTCAAACGGGTTCACGATACAGGTATAGCCATGTGTGCCTGCCTCACGGTTGATAGTGGAACTGATATACACAAGCCTGTCCAACGGAATGTCTTTGGCAAAGGCAATCTTTGACGAAAAATCCCCGTGCGGCTCGATAAGACAAATTGAGTGCTGACGCTTTACGTTACTCGTTCTGACCAAATCCCAAAACATGCCTTGCATGAGCTGGCTTTTACCCGACCCGGTAGCCCCGACAATCAGCATGTGCCTTTCAAGGCTGCTTTTCTTAATCCGTGCGTGTAGTGTATGTTTCATATAGAAAATTGTACAGTAGCGGATTAAACAACCGTAGAGTGCGACCAAGTAGTTTCAGATACCCGTTTTCATAGTCATCCCTGCTTAATTGGTAAATAACGCCTGCACGTTCTTTCGCCGTTGTAATAAGTAAGGATTGATAAATCGGATACCGTGTATAGTCTTTGATACTTATGTCAAAGAGGGTAGCATACTCATCGAATGTAAAACCGCGCATAGTGAGTAATTCTAATTTTTGTATGTCGTTTATATTTGGTTGTCGCATTGCGACATCAATGACACCTGTCCAGTATGCCATGACCGCATCCACCCCTGCGGGTGCATCGGTGATATTTTCCATGACACCCAAAAAAACGCTGTCGTCATCCACACCGCTTGAGGACGGTGGGACAATAACAACAGCGTTTCGCCAAATCAATAATAATGTCTGTTTATCTATCATATAACTATTTTTTCTGCCGTTGCAAGTGTTTATTTAAGTGCCGTTATATGTGCCGCACCCATCGTTGCTCCGAAAAGCGCACCATACCTGCAAAAAGCACCCTTTTCAGTATTCAAATAATTACCCAGAACACTCCACTCCTGCCTCCATTCGCAATAGCCCCGCTCATGTCGTTAGTCGTGGAGTGTTCCGATTGATTTTGCTTTCGTAATAAGTTCCGATACCTTTTCATTTTCGTGTTGATTTGTATTTCCCGCATTATGATATTGATATGCCTGAAGTAGTTGAATGACTGTATTGATAGTTGTCCCAAGATTGGTAGTTTGCTGCGCAGCGATCCTTTCTGATAGAGTGTACTTGTCCGTTGCCTCTGCCGCCCATGTGCGGCTAAATTTTTCCTGTAACATGAGTTGTGTGCGTAGCGTGTCGTTTTCCCTGGCGATATGGAAACTACCGTAACGGTAGCCCCCATAAAAGCCAAGACCTAAACAAAGAATGATGAGTATGATTACCATAACCTGTCGATTAACTAAGTGAAGGGTTGTAAGTAGTTTCATCGTCTGCCGATACCGTGCCGCCGCTGTTATAGAATTCTCTCGCCCGTTTTACTGAGATGCTTTCTTCTGCTTGCGTTGCGGGAGAGTGAGCGTTGCTTATTTCATAGATGTAGCGTAACCAGTAATAGTCTGTCTGCTTTGCTGCTTTCCACATTTTCCGATAAGCGATCTTCTGCCATAGTCCTGCCACGAGATACGCTATTGTTTGGATAGAGGATTGAAGCATGAACCCGACAAATATGGTTAACAGGCATATTATCACTACATAGATGTTGAAGAATAACATGCTGCTGTCGCCTGCACCGGCACTTTTCGATAAGAAGAATTGAAACCCGATATAAGTCAATCCGAGTAACCCTCCGAAATAGAACTGCCAGGTATAAGTACGGGCGCCTGAAAATTCATCTTTCTGAATGCCTTTTTGAATTAAATGACCTGATAATAACCCAATGGCTGATGCAGCTATGCCCATAAGTAAGGCTGTCGTTTCTGAAAATCCACCGATACCTTGCATGGATTGTTGACAATTGGAAGCCTCCGCGCCGCATAAGATGAAGGATAAGAAAATAACAATGACGGAAATAACTATCTGGTAACTGGAAGGCTTTTTATCGCCTAACCCTTTAATAATCGTTTCTTGTCTTTGCAAACAGCCATTGAATGTTTTTTCTGCCGCGGTAAACGCAAACGCTGATTGCTTTGCTTTTAAGTACGAGCCACCGAGGGCTACTTCGCTGTAGTTCATAATTGAAATTGTTTTTTAATGTAATTGATGAAATTGAATGAATGGAAGTATGTCCTGGGAACTTGTAAGAACCTCCACGTTTTGAGAAAATAAAATATTCAGTTGCTCAGGGGATAATGCAGGTCGGACACATAACACCGTCGCGTCATCGAATTGCACGGGCTGAAGTTTATTATTCCCTTGTCCGGCTGCGTCCTGTTTTATATCTGAGAACAGACCGACAAATTTTCGATGGTTTTGAAAAATAGATTGTCGACAAATAATAGAAACCATTGAAAGAGCATTGCGGACATCTGAATATTCCTGGTCGTGCGGTTTGCTTATAGTAGCTATATATCGTTGGATATTATCCTCCGCTTGACGATTGAAATTGTCTTTAGCAGCTTTATTCGCTCGTAGAGCCTTACTCCGCAGATAGCTATTGTGGATCGTATCGACGTTTGTCGTATCAAGGGAAAGGACAGGTATGGTAACTACTTCTTCGCTTAAGCTGTTAGCGGTTATATAAACAACCTTTATTGTGCCTGAACCCTGACTTGCAAGCATGTAATAGATACTTCGAGCTATTGCAGTATCGTTGTACACAGTTAGCCGTGTAGTCGATTTTGAAAGGTCTGCAACATGGACAAATAGCGTAGGTGTTGTTAGTTGCTCTTTTAGTTCTTCTTTTTTGAGGTCGCTACTAGTGCACCCTACAGAGAACGCACACAATACCACGTAGAATCGTTTTGTCATAAAATTTGATTTTAAAAAATGATTAATGCTTAGATTTCCCAATGGTGGACCCACGTGCCTTTTATGTCGTCATCTATAATGCGATAGAGCGTTGCCCGGCATGAAAGGCAGGGGATTACTTCGATAATTTGTAAATCGGACTCCTCAACAAAGTGGAAGTCATGTAGATAACCGTCACGCCTGGCTTGCTCCAAAGCAGACAAAAGAGTGGAATTTGAACTTGTCATACCGTTGTTTTAATAATGAACAATCGGTGTTGACAACCTAAAGAAGATTGATTTGCATTCTTACGCGTAACAGCTATAATCTGAAAGCACCTGTAGGTAAGTGGTTTTATCCTACTTGTGAATTCATCCTCTTGGTGGCTGTATAACACCTTGAAGTTTGGAGCCACTGGCATATCGTGCTGGTGGTTTTTCTATTAGCACAATTGTATCAGTATTTCCAAAAGCAAACGTAGAACAGAAAAACCAATTAAATAAAACATACATACGTAAAAACAGTTAATAAACTGTTTTTATCTTGTAAAGAAAAAATCATGAAACAATTTGAAAAATATGTGGCAGAATTAAAAACTGAATTTAGAATCAAATTCAATCTATTGATTGGGAATATGAAAAAGAATCGGGCTTTTAATAGTGATAGTATAGCATTCAAAGACAATGGCAAGGATGTTGACACGGAAAATAAGAAGTTTAGTCTGCCACAATTTGAGCTATTAAAGGATGATATTGAGTCCACATTGGAGCGTTTAAAAGAAGAAAACAGAAGTAAAGGTTTCCCAAATGAAGTTGTTACTAAAATAAATCCAAGGATTTCGATTTCCTTACTAAAGAGCATTTTATTGTATAAGTGGAAACCAAACCCTGAAGATGATAGGTCGATTAATACTTTAAAACTAATATCCCTTTATTTGAAGTATGAGTCTTGGGAACATTTTTTAAATAGCAAGAATAAATCCAAGGTAGAAAATAATGAAATCCAGCAGGAAAAAATAAAAGTGCATTTTTTTGAAGCCATGGAGAAAATGAGAAATGCATATGCGTCTCTCCCAAATGTTGATTTCAAGGATCTTGAAAATTATTTTAGAGTTAATGGAGAAGTTTATACTCATTTACATGAGGAACTTAATAGGCTAATTAAAAAGAATGTTGTACTTGGGGAACATGCAAAGAAACATGCGCCAAGTATATTTGGGCAAGATTTTTTTGTTATTGATGTTATTCAAACCATGGCAATAGTGTTAGTTCGTGAATATTGGGGAACTCATATAGAATTACCAGAAAAATGTCCATATCCAAGAGATAAATACCATAGAGTTCTCTATGATTTATCTTATGAAAACAATCGTTGGAAAGTAGTTAGAAGAATGATAACGATTTATTCCATGCATAAATATATAGATATCGATGAGGAAGACCTATGATGATAAAAAGTCTCAAAAAATGCTTTAATCAAACCCCTCTCTAAAAAACTCTTCCAACGTCATATTAAACCCATCCAAAACCTTTAACAGGTTTGATAATTTCAGGTCTGAACCTCGTTCATACCGGCCATACTGCGCCCTAGGTATCCCTTTCTCATATGCAAAGGTTTCATAGTTGTTATATCCTTTTTGCTTCCGTATTTCTTTCATACGCTGGCCAATTTTAAGTAGGGTTGCTTCGCGATCCTGATACCGGAGTTTCTTTGCACTTTTCATGTTGAGAAAAGTAGAATACCAGCTATTCTAATAGTACCATACTAAAATTCATACTTTAAAGTAACATTTTAAGATAATATTTATTACTATTGCATACAAATAGGTATAAATATGACCAAAAACAAGATAAACGGGCACTTTAATAGATTCCTGATTTTCTATTTCATAGGATTAGGTCTCATTGTCCTTACGCTGGCTATAGCATTACCGCTTATGCCTGACAGAGATGATTACAGTTACATTGAAACTGTTGATGAATACGGAATTTACCATGATAAGGTTGATTATGAGGAGTATAGACAAGCTGAAATGATCTGGGGAGTCTTATTCTGTGTAGGAATTGGGATAGGTGTTATTTTCTTAGTTATCGGATTTATATTCTTTTATATACTCCATTACATCTACTGGGAACTTGTTCAAAAAGAGGGCGTTTTGACTACGCCAGGAAAAGCTATCGGGTACTTATTTATACCGTTCTACAACCTGTATTGGATATTTGTTTCATTCAGAGGATTAGCGATAGAAATAAATAAGACGCTGAAGCAAAAGAATATTACAACCGAAAAAAAAGCTTCTATCGGGTTGGCTACAGCTTTTTGTATTCTGATGCTTTCTTGCATGATTCCGATACTTAATTTTTTAGCCTATCCGGCAACGCAGGTATTATTAATCATTATGGCGGTCAATCAAAAAAAAGCGATTGTTCAAATTATTGGTGATAAGCAGATTAAGGCTAATACCTAATCATGAATTTTGAGAGATTTAAACACCATAATTATTTACATAATAAAAATATATTCTGTATATTTGAGTAATTCAAAGGTGATAATATCACCAGCGGCCACTTATACAAACTCAATAAGGCACAACCTACTTATTTACGCTATCCGTGCTTCCGAGCATGTAATTATATAAAGATTGTAAACCAGAAAGCTATTGCATATGCAAAGACTAATTATCCTTATAGCGTGCTTCATATTATTGAGCGTTCAGCCAACCTATGCCCAACCGTATCAATCGATATTTGGTATTGGTGATAGCGCATCAACGTCGTGGGTATTCAAATATGGAGTTTTGCCTGGGCCTGTGGTGGATAGTGCTTATATTGAGAAAGATACAATCGTCAATGGTATCACCTATAAAAAACTTGTAACAGACAATCCCAACAATGGATATAAAGGCGGTCTTTTACGCGAGGATGTCAATGCAGGTAAAGTATGGTATCGCGCTATCCACTATACAATGTCGCAGTACGATACAGTTGAACAGGTGATTTTCCGCTTCGATTTAAACGTCGGTGATACTTTTGATATTAGCAACTCTTATTTGCAAGGCAGTTACCCCGCTTCTTGGAATGTTGTAGACAGTATTAGATACATCAATGGACTAAAATACATCTACTTCAAGGGAATTTATCAACCATTACAAGGGGGATATAATGAACCATTTACGATAATAGAAGGGATTGGTTCCAATATGGGAATATTGTGGAAACACTTATATGGCGGCTCATTTATGGCAGACAAGTATCTTTTATGCTCGTATAAGAATGGCCAAAAAACTTCCTTTCAGAACAAATTTTATAAAGGTGCCTGTACTATAAAGACAGGCGATATATATGGTATTAACGACAAAAGCAATACGATAACATTTTTTCCTATACCTGCCGCTGATAAAATTACTATCAAGAACAATACAACAGAGAAGATAAATAAAGTACAAATAATAAGTCACACAGGTCAGTTGGTAAAAGAAGTCACCTCCCTTGAAATAACCAGCGTGGAAATCGAGGATATTCCGGCAGGTTATTATTATCTGAAATTGTATACCGGCAATGGCTATATAACCGTAAAGCCTATGGTAGTCAGGTAATCTATTTCTTAATATAAAAAACAAATGTGATATGAGAAAAACACTCATAGTAGTATTGCTTTGCCTGTTGGCAAAGTCAGCCCCCGCACAAGAGGTGAGCTTTTACCTCTACATGACCGATAAAGACCGGATTGTAGAATATGAAAATGGCATCCCCATTTTTGACAATGAGGATATAAATGATGCTTTTACAAATTATGGAGTCACGCATTTTGCTAAAGCGTTCCCGCTATCGGAATACGAGTATTTGCAAATGGCATATTTGGTTAAAGCTGACTCTCTTGGACTGGCAGAAGTGTTATACAATCTTGATAGCCTGCTTTTCCCGTATTATGAATACAGGCCGGATGTATTTCCACTTGCATACTATCCTGATGACTGGCACGTTAACGCAACGAACACTAATGACACAAGCCATTGGAATATTATTAACGCACCAGAAGCATGGGACGTGGAAAAAGGTAATCCAAATATCATTATAGGTATTGCCGATACCTATTTTGATACTGCTCATGAGGATATGAAAGGACAATATGCAAACGTTCGTACAAATGTCCTCGGTTCAATTGATGACGCTTTCCATGGATCTTTAGTCGCTGGTCTAATTGCAGCAAAGACGAACAATGATACGGGAACAACGGGTATAGCTTTCAATTGCAGACTAAATGTGTCAACTGATTATAGTATCGATGAATTGTTAGATATGATTAAAGACACCAGCAAGTTCAAAACAAGAGTAGTTAATGCGAGTTTCGGCGGTGTGCCCACACCCAATTACTATTGGAATACACAATTTGGCTTGTCGTTAGATCAGGGAGTATGTACGGAAATATACGAAAGAGGTGTTTTAATGGTCTCGGCTGCGGGCAACGGAAGACCAGATAAAGAAATAAATAACAGAAACTTTATATTTCCAGCATCGTATGACCATGTCTTTTCGGTATCTGGAATTGGTCATGAAAATGATACCTCGCTTAATGCTTTCAATGCAAAATTTGTACATGACTTTAATGCAGGAGACTCTACGGCTTCCCACCAACATAATACACGAGTGGATTTATGCGCGCCAAGTGTGCGCATTAGCGGTCATACGTATGACCCTAATAATCTATCTACAAAATATCAATGGCGTAGCGGTTGGGGCACATCCTTTTCCGCGCCAATGGTAACGGGTACGGCAGGACTGCTGCTTAGCAAAATGTCTTGGCTTACACCGTATCAGCTTGAGTATATTCTGAAAAAATCATCATTTAATCATTACGGTATTTCTTACAACCAAAAATACGCTGGCACAACTCGTTGGAATGGCCGAATAGGGGGCGGTACGTTAGACGCGAAGGCTGCTTTAGACTCGTTAGCCGTTGATAGTTTTATTGCAGACTATCCAACCACGCTCACATTTCGGATTAAAGGAGTAACACTCAATACAAAATGCCAGCCAGGCAAATATGCAGGCGTACCCAACCCCCAACTAAAGATTGTCATGGAGAATGGTACGCCGCCATATAGATATAAATGGGAACAACTTATGGGAAACAATGCATGGATTTTCCCATTGAGGGATTCTACTGGCGTTACCAATATCACTGCCACCATTCCGAGCCTTATAAATCCGATTATGGGGTATCGCGTGCATTACCGTCTGACAGTTTACGATAACTCTGAAATAGAAAAAGTAGCAAGCTTTGTGCTCGACTTCCAACTAAAAACAGATTCTACCTACGACCTGGCTATGCAAGATTCCTGGGCTGATTTATACGATGAACCGAATAAAATGTTGAGCCGAAGTCCAAACAATTGGGACATCTGGACAAGTCCCGACCTCTGGAACAGGCTTGCAGCAGACTTGGACACCGCCCACCAAAACCCTGATACGATGGTGACGAACCACATGCATGTGCGAATAAAGAATGTTGGCTGCGCTCCCTCACCCTATGACCCCGATTTTATAAATGTACACTTATACTGGACGCTTTTAGCAACGGGTGAGATTTGGGACAGGGATTGGATTGGAAACGGCAACATCATTGGTATTCCGTCACCTCCTGCACCCGCTCCGGGGGGCAGAATTACGCCAACTACGGGCATACCCATTCCTGCACTGGCGATAGGTGAGGACACGATCCTCACACACTCCTGGACGCCACCCAACCCGCATGATTTTGATACGACAGGACTGCTGGGTCACATAGAAGTGTGTGCTTTGGCGCGTATCCAAACCAACCAGTTTGCGCCCAATTATGGTATAACACATACCGAAATTGACACTACAAAGGTCAACGTGCTCAATAACAATAACATTGTTACCCGAAATTTCGTATCAATCAATGTCCGTAAAGGACCGGTTTCTAACCCACCGGCGTCTGGTATAGTCGTCATTAATCCGCGAACAGGGGGAGGAAGTAATGTTACTGTACAGCTCATAACAGAAAATCAGTTGATGCCGTACATAGCTGGGCACTTAGCAAGCTATATGAGCATAACAGTTCACTTAGGCGAGTTGTATGACGTATGGGATGCAGGCGGAAATCTGGGCAACCCAACATCCTATAACGAAGGGAATAAAACGGTAACGTGGAATATGGAAGAACCATTGCAGTTGGAAAACCTTGAACTGGAAGACGGCGACAAATATTTCGTGATACTGGAATTTATTCCGAAAAGTGGAAGCCTGCCCTATGAGATAAAAGATAAGTTGGTACATTTCAGATTAGTTAGTCCGCAGACCGTGGAAATAGATAACGGTGACGGCACGACCTTTGAAGTGACACGGGACTATGTGCATAGTGCAGTGAACTATTCTATCAGCGTCACTGAGGATGATGCTGAAGGCAAGCCAGGCAGGCCAACAAACACCGGCACATTAATACAGAAGCAAGAAAGCTGGTTTGATGTCTATCCAAACCCTGTGAACAAAGAGTTGACTGTAAGTATCTCTGATGACACTAAATCAGCGTATCGTCTGACAGTAACAGACATTTCGGGCAGAGTAGTATTTGAGGATGGCAAGGCCGAGTTTAGCAACAAACTCTACCATATCAATACTTCACGTTTTGCTCCGGGTGTTTATCACATACAGCTAATAGATAAAGCAAATAAAACGCAAGTAAGGAAATTTGTAAAAGTAGAATAAGGACGCATGAGATATGATATGCAGGCTCGACCTCATGGTCGGCCTGCGTATCTCACTCCTAAAATGAGTAAAATGAAGTAATTTTATACTAATATGAAACTGATGCCAATAAAGAAGATAGGTCTGGTGCTATGCGCAATATTTTTTTTGCTTCCTGTGTTATCAATCGGGCAGCCATTCCAATCTATTTTTGCTAACGGAGATGGCACAACTGAATGGGTGTACGTTTGGGGAGACGAGTTCGGTCGGCATAACGACACAATCTTTGTTCAAAAAGACACAGTTGTTAACGGCATTACTTATAAGAAACTGGTACAATCTTATTATTGGCAGGCTACCGGCCAGTTGTTAAGAGAGGACATTAATACCGGCACAGTATGGGGCAAAACACTTCAATATTTTGGTCATCCCGATGACACCGTGGAAAGAGTAATTATCCGCATGGATTTGAATGTTGGGGACACTTTTGACATCAGCAATATAAGATTACATCCGGGCACTTACCCTGATTCATTTAATGTGGTGGATAGAATCCGGTATATCAATGGCCTCAAACATATTTACTTCAAGGGTATCTACGCAACTTATAATGAGCCATACACCCTGATTGAAGGCGTAGGCCCAAATATGGCCATTTTGTGGAAATATGCAATCAAACCTGCTCATGCCTGGTCTGGTGGATTTTATCTATTGTGTTCGTACAAAAACGGGCAAAAAACCGGTTATGAAAACAAAGCGTATGGTGGGACATGTTGGCAATACACAAAACTTGATAAACCTATAGACGCACAGGGCGATGAAATAACGCTATACCCACTGCCAGCACGTACTGTAGTAAACATAGAAAGTAAGACAGGCCAGAAAATACATAAAATACAAATCATAAACCAAACGGGTAAACAGATTAAAGAGGTTACCGCACCTGTCATAACCAGCCTGGAAATTGAGGAACTTCCTGCGGGTTATTACTACTTGAAAATGTGTACTACCGATGGCTATTTAACTACAAAATCAATAATTAAATCATAACCGTATGAAAAGGATATTTACAATATTAATTATCCTGTATGGTGTACAAGCTTTACAAGCACAACCGTACCAATCTATTTTTGCAAATGGGGATGGTGAAACCAAATGGATATTCGCCTGGCACAACTTGTCAATTTCAGTTAACGATACTGCATTTGTTGAGAAAGATACCACAGTGCATGGGATTGAATATAAAAAAATAGTGACAATAGGGCAGGAATATGGGGGAACTGGCGGATGGCTTATGCGGGAAGATTTAGATTCCGGAAAGGTGTGGTTTAGAAGTGTAAAGCTAAGGGACCCTCAACTTGATGATACAACAGAGCAATTAGCTTTTAGATACGATCTGAATGTTGGGGACACTTTCGATATAAGTAATTCTGAATTGTCAAAAGGCAGTTATCCTGACTCGTTTAATGTTGTTGATAGTGTCAGGTATGTTGGTGGACTGAAATATATTTATTTTAAAGGACAGTATGCACCAAATAAGTATAACGAACCGTTTACTATAATCGAGGGCATCGGCTCGAACATGGGAATACTGTGGAAGCACATGTCACCTACCATAATGCGTTTCCAATACCTGTTATGTTCCTACAAAAATGGCCAGAGAACATCCTATGTCAATAAGTATTATAACGGTGCATGTTGGATGTTTAGTGATATCGAACCTACCGACAAGCAACTTCCCGTCATTATCCTTTATCCGCAACCTGCTAATAAAATAGTACGGATAGACAATAAAACAGGTAATAAAATAACGAGAATACAATTAATCAGCCCAACCGGTGAATTAGTGAAAGACGTTACCGCCCTTGACATAACCAGCCTGGAAATCGAGGAACTTCCTGCAGGTTATTATTATTTGAAGTTGTATGCCGATGATGGCTATTTAACAACCAAGTCTATGGTAACAAAGTAATTTATTAATAAATATAAAAATTAATGTGACATGAAGAAAATACTCATGCTGTTATTGCTATGCCTTGTGGTTAAGACACTCACCGCACAAGAGGTAACTTTTGAAATCCTGATAATTGACAGGGATAGAATTATCGAATACGAAGACGGTGTCCCTATTTTTGACGACGCGAATATAAATGACATATTCAGCAATTACACCGTTACGTATTTTGCCAAAGCAAATCCGTTGTCCAACGATGAAACGCTCCGAAAGGTGTACAAAGTTACTTGCGATTCAATAGGGCTCGCGCAAGAATTATGTACCTATGATAGCTTATTATTCCCACGTTATAGCATCGTTCCCGAAGCGCAACCTCTTGGTCGCCATATACCAAGTGATTGGGTAACGCCACATAATGATACTGACCTATTTAATTTCATTAAGGCTCCGGAAGCATGGGATATTAGCAAAGGGGATTCCAATACGATAATTGGTGTTGCAGACTTTCATGCCAATACCTTTCATCCCGATATGCAAGGTAAATACGCGATGGTAAGGTCGAATGTTCAGCTTCCCGGTGGCATACATCCCAATCATGGCACATACGTAAATGGATTACTTGCCGCGAAAACCGGAAATGGCGACACCGTTGGGACAAATGGTATGGCCTATAATTGTAGATTATGCCATTCAACTGATAAAGATGGCGCTGCAATACTTGATATGGCTAAAGATTCAATTGCAGTAAATAGTACCACTAAGGTCTTACCGAGGGTAATCAATGCCAGCGTTTATTATAGACAGGAAGCTGCACATTATTTTGCCGGATATGATTTCGATCAGGTGCGTTTCGATGAAATATACGAACGTGGCACTACAGTTATTTGTGGTGCTGGTAATGGTATGCAGGATGGCTATTCACAGCATTTGTACTTATATCCTGCGTCTTGGGATCACAATTTGTCCATTACTTCAATTGGCCATCTGTTTACAACAGGCGATACCAATATTAAGTATATGCATGAACCTACGGTAGGCGATTCAGTTAGCCATATCCATCAGCATAATCCTCGTGTAGATTTATCTGCACCAGGTTATAATATCAGTAGTCACATTAGTGACATCTTCAATAATAAATTCTACAGTTTCAGAGAACACTCCGGAAGTTCATGGGCTACGCCGCTGGTGACAGGCACGGCAGCGCTTATCATTTCTAAACATCCGTGGTACACCCCTTACATTATTGAGTATATACTGAAAAAGTCTTCTGTGGATATATATCCGCTTACATATGGCGGTATAGCCCATAATCAAAAGTATGCCGGCCCTACACGCTGGAAAGGCAGGCTGGGTGCTGGTGCGCTGGATGCAGGCGCTGCTTTGCAGATGACGGATGTTGATAACTTCTTACAAGACCATCCCGATGTTACCACATTCCGCATTCTTGGCTTTAAACTGAACAACCGTTGCGTACCTGGTTCTCATGCTGGGGTGGATACTCCGCGCGTTGAGGTTATTATGGAAGGTGGAAAACCGCCATATAGGTTTAAGTGGGAACGCATAGGAAATCCCGGCAGTAGCCCAGCTAATATCTTCCCCCAATATGATTCCGTTGGTACTACGACGAAAATTATTGGAAAAATTGGATCTAAAGTTGGCTCGACATCAGCTTGGATATTCCATTATAGACTTACGGTGTATGATAATTCGGATATTGAAAAAGTGGCAAGTAAGCAGCTCTATTTTACGTTAACGGACAGCTCAATATGGGACTTGGCTATGCAGGATGCTTACACTGATATTTACGATGAGCCGAACGAGATGCACCTACGTAATGCACTTGATTGGAACATCTGGGATAGCCCCGATATTTGGAACAGGTATAACGCAGACGGCGACACCATACACCAGAACCCTGATACGTCCGGTTTCAATCATATGCATGTGCGTATCAAAAACATCGGGTGTGTACCGTCACCCGCCGGGCAGGATTCAGCTAAGGTTTTCCTGTATTGGACATTGGCACGTACCGGTGAAGTATGGCCGGACGACTGGACAGGCACCAGCCCTCAAATCAACGGTCATAATGTAGGAGAGCTTATTAATCCGGGCGGCACATCCATACCATCTATAACACCCGGTGGTGAAAGCATTCTTTCAGCCCAATGGATGGCACCCAAACCACAGGATTTTGACACAACTGGTTTACTGGATACCATCCATGTGTGCGCCCTGGCACGTATCGAGACACTCGGCGGCCCGAATAATGGCATTAAATTTCCCGAAATTGATACAACCAAAGTAAATGTCAGGAACAATAACAATCTTGTCACACGAAATTTTGTGTCGTTAAGTATTGGGGTAGATTCTTTTGCTCCTCCGGTAACGACACCGGTGGTAATAGGTAATCCCGCATCTGGTGTTCCTCCTAAAGGCTCAGGTAACTTCACCGTGCAGTTAATAACAGAAAACCAATTGCAGCCGTATATCGCAGGTCACCTGGCAAGTTACATGACAGTAACGATACACATGGGCTCCTTGTATGATATTTGGGATAACGGTGGTAAGCAGGGTAACCCTACAGATTATAACGATGATCTGAAAACCATAGATTGGGATATGGAACAGCCGTTACGTTTGGCAAATATTGAACTGGATGAGGCGGAACATCATCTTGTTATTCTTGAGTTCAAACCAAAAATTGTTTCAGCACCGTACCCGGTAGTCAACCAAAAAGTACATCTGCGATTGGTAAGTCCGGAAACGGTAGAAATTGATAATGGCGATGGAACAACCTTTGAAGTAACAAGGGATTATGTACATAGTGCTGTTAACTATGGCATTAATATCGCCGGTGGCGATGATGCAGGAGGAAAACCCGGCAAACCTACCAGCGCTGAAACAGTAATGCAGGAAAAGGAAAGCTGGTTTGAAGTCTATCCAAACCCGGTGAATGGGTTGCTTACTATACGTCTTTCGGAACATACAGCATCAACCTATCGGCTGTATGTAACTGACGTTTCCGGAAAAACTGTTCTTGAAGAAAGCAAAGCAGTATTCAATAACGGCATTAATAAAATAAACACTACAGGTTTTGTGCCTGGTGTGTACTATATTCAGTTAGTAGATAAGTCGGGTAAATCAGCAATCAGGAAATTCGTAAAAATGGATTAGGTTTGATTTTCATGGTGATAGGGTTTATAGGGGCTGGCCTGTTCTCGGGCCGGCTTTTTGTTTAACTAATAAAATCACTTGCAAAGTGCTGAACAGATGGTTATACTATGGCTATCTTTTATATAGTCATCAACTATACAATGGCTACAGTACAGATAACAGCTAAAGTGAACGCCACCGTAAAAAAGGCGTTTATGCAGGCTGCAAAAAAATACGACCTTCCTGCCAGCAGCTTACTGTCTATGCTGATGCGCATGGTAGCTGAAGGCAAGTTAGCCCCTGAAATCAGCAGGGTACAATATGACGATACCCATACCGCATTCTATGACGACAAGGATATGCTGCCTGTAAATGAACCTATAGAACAAGTAATCGGCGCTTTAGAACGTATGTCATAAACAGCATGCAACAACGAGAAAAATACCTTTGAAAACTACCTAAAGCACTGAGGGACGACATCCTTACGGGTCTGAGAGCAATCGTATCAGGTCATACTGAGAGGATGAACATAAAAAGAATGGTGAATAGAAAAAACGAATACAGGCGAAAAGTAAATGATTGGTTAAGGGTTATCTATACAGATGAAAACGGGAGGATAGTTATTATTAAAATCTGACCGAGAGGGGATATTTATAAGAGGCAGTAAGAAATTATAACTAAATATGATTTTATCTTTTATCCATATTGATACTATGCCGAATATCCAACTTGATAAAACGACATTAGAATATGTAATAAAAATACTTTTAAGGAACAGACCGCCTAAAAAGCATGTAGATGAGAGGATATACCATAATGGGTACGTACAGGCTATAGAAGAAATCGAAAAACTACTGGAAGAACAGTAAGACGCTATGCAGACTAATTTGTAAATTATTTTGATGGGGGTAGCTAATAATATTTTACTGGTTGCTCCAAATACTCTTGAAAATTGAATGAATATTCATATAGTCGAACCTATCAAGCTGTAATAATGTGAAGGACTTACGATACATTATTTTCTTGTTTATGCTGGCCGCCAGGGCTGCCGATGAGGTCCAAAGCGGCTGAGAAAATGGAAACGAGAAACGTTTCAATTCCCCGTGGGACCGAGTAACGAGAGAGTAAGTTTGTAAAACATCACTCACATAAAGTAGCTTGGTAACTGCGTTATCAGGCTTTTTATATTATAACACATCTTTGGAAAAGCAATACCCCTTTCCAACCCTGGTACTGTAGTTGAATTAATTTTCAATTATCACTTGCAATTGTACATATTTTATGTACGATGCTATCAAATCAAATATGATTTGTGCAAGTGGTAATTGAGTTATTGTATTTTACTCGTTACCACTTGCTGATGACTATCGTCGAAAGAACAAGTATGAAAGTATGCACCTTTTGTTGGGAGTTCCATTCCCAATATATGAAAGGTGTTTCTTTTAATTATGCAAGAAAAGAGGCGGTAACAGGGTGCCGATTATGTCAGCAGGTTATGTGTCAGGACTGCCAGGCAAGTTCTCAAAAGGAATTGGAAGGTGATGTGTTAGCGGTGTACTGACTGACGATGTGCCAACGCTGCATAACGCAGGTACGAAGATTAACCACCTGGCATAAAGAGTATGAGCAGATAGCCGAAATAGCATTAGAGAAATTTAAAGCAGGTATCCGTAAAGAGATTTATCACCTAACCCAAGCAAAACATGCCGTTAGTGATAGACACTTATAATGACTACTTTTTCTACCTGCAATATAGAAGGCGTTGTGTTCCGGCTACCGTAAAAGCCAACCAACTGGCGTTGCAATACTTTTCGTTGTTGTATGGAAATACTGACATAAAGACCCTGAAGCCTACACATATGGTGAGGTTTCACGAATGGTTGCATAACAGAAAGAGGTTACAAAAAAATGAGAGAGGTGAATACGACTACCTAAGCAGGTACTCCATATATAAAATTATGGTGAAATTAAGAGCATATATAAAATGGCTCGAAAGTGATAACCTGTTATGAGACTTGACGCCGGTTGACGTACCTGTCGGTGATGTGCCGCGTCCCATTCCGAAATATCTCACTAAAGAAGAACTGAAGAAGATACTGGCGTACCTGGATCAACGCGTATATGAAGTAAGCACAGATACGAGCAAAACTGAAAAGTATAACGCTTATCTCTACCGTGCAGTCATCCGGTTTCTATACACAACCTGATTACGTAACGCTGAGTTAAGAATGCTCAAAATGCAGGATATAAATCTCAGTGACCTTATCGGCGCTGTCCTGGGTAAAGGTAAAAAATACGCTGCGATAACCTTTAGTGAAACCGCAAAAGAGCATTTAATGATGTACCACGCTGTCAGACGCAAAATGTTTCCACAGGTAAGTTTTCAATATGTTTTTACGCCATACACATTTGATTCAAATAAGACTTTTACCGAACAATGACTAAATAAGATGGTCAAGATGATTGGTACAAAAGCAGGGATTACTACAAAAACTAATACCCATATCTACCGCCACACGCTAGCCACGCATTTGATACAGTCTGGGTGTACGATTGTTCAGGTAAGGGATAAACTCAGGCATAGTTCATTAACCGTTACAAATATGTACACCCATAGCAGCCCTTTTGAGCAGATGTCTTTAACGAAAGACATTGATACCAGGATTCTGAATGGTGTGACTTAGCTTAGGTTTATCAGATGAATAGATTATCAATAATTGATAAAATGTTGAAAAAAATTATCATTCCTGTTGCAATCGCATTCAAAACTGTTACTATGATTTCACTGTCAATATGAAATATGCTTTATAGCTGATTTGTAAATGTAGTGAGTAGGTAAGAAGTATCACCCGTTTGTCATGGTTTATACGCGCTGTTATTTTACATCTTAATCATTACAGCCATGACAAAAGACTACCAGCTAGACATTACTCTTAAAGAGGTACTATGAACAGAAGTTTTTTCGGAGAGCTATAAGATTGCACTCCTGGATGAATTTGTAAATAATACCAGCCCTAAAGAACACGGCTTTGTAAATCACGCTCACGGTTTTGTAACACAACTGTTTAAGAACAATAAACCCTTACCCGCATCACAGACTTTTGTAAAACGACAGGTCTTTGTAGTCAGCTACGGTATGAATACCGGTAGCGAGGTTAATGGCGACAGACCAAGTATCATCTTCAAAGCCGACCATAGCACCAAATGAGACGATATAATCGTCATCCCGCTGACCTCTGCACTCCAGCAGAAACAATCCGACAGGTACGATGTGTTGGTGCCAAAGGACAATGACAATAAACTGTTCCAGAACTCTTTTGCCAGGATTAGACAAATGCGTGCAGTATCGCTCAGAAGAGTAGGAAAACAGGTAGGCACTATAACCGACCCTAAAGTAATACAGGCAATTACAGCATGAGCACAAATCATGCTCTGAATGGAAGTACAAGAAAACCCCTCTGAATAGAGGGGCCTTCTTGCATTCAAATCATTCTCATTAATTGAGGCTACGGACACCGTCCGCTAAATCATGTAGCCACCTTATACAGATAATTTCCTGGATTGCAAGAGAAAGTTATTGTTAAACAAAAACGTAACGCAATGACAAGTAAAACAATAACAAAATGGACACGCAAACCGCAGGAAAAAGAAGGCAGCTACTTCTTTGCCGGCCAGTTCTATACTACCAGTGGCGTAGCTACGGAACTAACCGTTGAGGAAATCATGGAAATCTATGTTGATGCCAAAAACTACGTCTGGCATAACGATGGGGCCGATTACATCTTTGTCTATACGGACGAACAGGGCCGCAAACTCTTTTTCATTGACAACCTGAACAAGGAAATGATCGAGAGCGGCGAGTATGGGCCGGAACATGATTACTGCACACTGATGTTCGCAAGCGAATACTAAAGAAGGTAAACAGGTATACCTGGTGCAGAAATCCTTTAGGTAAGTCCGTCCAAACGTGGGCAAGCTAAAAAAAACTCACATTTTGTAAGCGGCTTTAGGAAAAGGGCTGCACACCATTTGTTAACCTTAGCTCCCTGTTTTGCAGGGGGCTATTAATAATTTTCATTCTCAACCCAATCTACAGCATTTTCAAATCGCTTCACATACTTGTCTAATAGGCTTTGTATAGCGGTTTCGCTATCTGCAAATGGTGCAGAGGGTGTATAAACAGTCACTTCGTTTGCAAGCCTGCAATAGTAGTTTATTTCCCAGGTATATTGCGCATTTGCGCCCAATAGAATTTTATATATTCTGCCTTTTATCTTTGGCACATCATTGTCAAAAATGTAGTGTATTTCCTTTATGAGTTCGTATTTCTCTATCATGGGATTTTTTGCATCCATATAACAACTTCTTTTTGTAGGAATGTAATTTACTCAAAAATGATTATCTTGTTACCTACAAACAAAAAGTAGAAACACATGGAAGCAATGGAATACGAGTTTTTATTGCGCAGGGTCTACCGCTGTGGTAGAAACTACTCAAACGGTGCTGATGCCGATATTTACAGAAGCATGGAACACGCACACCGTAATCTTGAAACAAAGACGTTATATTTTACACAAGACGAAAGAGAGTATCAGTTTCAGAAGGCTTTTGCAGCAGTTCGTATGAATGTCCGTGATGCTATCGAGGCTGGTATAAAGCAGATTGGCTCAAAAGAGGCTATTGCACAGTTGCAAGACTTAAAAGCAAAACTAACCATGCGATTTTACTCGAAAGAGGAACTGGATAACATAATAGAACAAGCTGACGATATTTTTAGAGAAAATGGGCTTGATACAGAATACTAAGTATTTAGCAAAGATAAATACTCGGTTGTTGTGGCGACTTCTACAGCATATATTTCAGCAACATTGGCCAATTCACTTAGCGGGTAGATAATATCGGTTATTTCAAAGATATACCCTGTGTTATCTATATTTAGTTCGACCTTTTCTCCAATCCGAGGTATATATGTAGCGACAGGCTCACTATGTAGCGCAAAAGATGTTTCTCCCTTGCGTTTTATCATTAAACTGAAATTCTTGTCCATGTTCCGATTATTTTAAAAATTATTAATGTTATTTAGTAAAGTTGCAATAATTCCAGCTATGGAAGGAGAAATGCCGAATAAAAAAGAGGGTGATTACAAATTTAAGTTACAAGCCGAAGTTGCAGCAATGATAAGTGTTGTAGGCAAAGATGGTTATTTTCCTGTTTTTGCAGTGGGCTTTAATTTAGCATTGACTTTTGTGGTAATTCAGTTATTCTAACCTTTTTTATAAGTACAAATAAAATGCAGAATCAGCCTTATGCGTTTTCTACTGACAGAAATTCGGCGGGAAATTTGGAGAATATATTAACAGAGATAGAGGCGTATGCAGCTACCTGAGATATTTTGTTGTTGTGTAGTTGGCTGGAGAGATTGAAGGATAGAATAACTCTTGAAGGGGAGAGGCATTATAATGAGTATAGTGAGAAAGAAAGAAGAGTATTAGCTGCAATAGAAATACTTCTTAATTACGCAGAAATAAGTAACGAACTCTCCCTTAATATCAAGGACTTACAATTAGTGTCACAATATATAGTTTCCTACTTCAAGCAATTTTTGTTCATTGAGAACTAATTGCGCTTACCAATTAAGGCATTCAATAGCAGTACGGATAGCACTGTTAACATCACTTCCGTCAGGCTCATCTAAATCTATCTGCCAACGATGGTCGCCGCGGTCTTGACTGGCAATTACTCGCACAATGTTCCTGCTCTCATAAAAGATGATGTGTACATGAGGATATCCCCTTTCATAATTGCCTCTGTCATCTACAAAATATTCAAAATCTCCATTCGATTTGTAGCGTGAATAAAACTCATCTAATCCGTTGGCAGTTCTCATAAAACATATGTTTTTTTAAGGTTAGAATTTATGCGTAATTACCCATTCATCGTTATAGTTATCCCACTGTCCTATAGCTATTAGTTGATCCTTTTCAGTAATCCACTCATGGGTAGGTCTTGCTTTTTCAAGTACTTTTAAAGCTTTAACCAAAACATCCTTTTTTGTTGGATGTTTTGGAAAGAGAGTTATTGGAAAATGTAATTCTTTTGACCAATCACAATCGTTACCACCATCGAATCGGAAAAGGACATCTGTTTTCCAGGTCATAATTGTCTCTTCTTTTTTATGATGCCACTTACTTGAGGCTATCCAAAATTGAGAAACAAATTGAGGATACCATGCTTCGCTCATAATAAATTAAAAGGTTTAATATCAATAACACTATCAATATAGTGAAAAATACGTCATTTTATAAGTTTCATTAGTCTTGGTATTAACCTTACAGATAGTTTACGCCTCCAATACCCTTATCCCTCAACCAGCCAGTTCGATAAACGTCCAATAAGGTTCACTAAACTTGAAAGTCGCTCCAATAGCGGCTTTTGAATAGTAGTATTTGCTTAATTCAATTGCAATTTAATAACCCATTTGACTTGCCACTAACGGCGGCAACGCCTTGTTATGTGCCATATTTATTGGTTTTCTTCTATATCAATTATTTTGTTGTCCTTTAGTGTAAAACTAATTCGTTTATACTTCATGACCATTTGAGCTTGTTTTTCTTTGTTATCTGTATGTGGAAAATACTTTACTCCTATTGTAATGTATGGCAAGCGAATATCCCAGGAAGACCTTATAGTGAATTTTTTTGAACATAATTCTTGGTTTGGAGATTTTAAATAATCTTCAAATTGCTGGATACCCTCAGTTCTTTCTTTTGTTTGATGCTGAACGCGCTTTTCATAAACTATAGAATTGTCAAGGTTTCTTAAAATTCCTGCTATCTCATTATTGTTGCATGAATTAATAAAATCTCTAACAATTTTTCGTGGAATTTTATGCAGCTCATGTATTTGCTTTTTCTTTTCCAGGATATATTTCTTGAAGTCTTCATTTACTACGTCTTGCATTTTGTAATAGCCAAAACGGAATGCCTCATTTTCTGTCTTATACAGACTGTCGTTAAAAATTTCATCATTTCCTTTCTCATAGTTTATTCTAAATTCGTTGAGAAGTAGAAATCCTTTTTCATCCGTTGACCTGTTTATGCCATTAACTATGTTGATGAAATAGTTTTGTTGAACTCCCTCAAATAATACCGTGACTTGTGGGTTAAATTTTTCAACTACGGTTTCTGAGTTTTTTATTAGAAACTTGGTTTCATTTAGGGGATTTTCTATTGGTCTTCCCCAGTTGTCTGTCGAAAGTTCTGACTGGTATCTACAGATTTGTAACCTTATTTCTTTTCTTCCTTTTTCAAGATCAGTTGTAAATTTATAATCTGAAAAACTATTTAGAATCTTGTCGTCAAGTTCCCATTCCTCATAGTCGCTGACAAACTCTATTTCGTAATGATTATCAAACTCAAAGATGTAAACTGGGAAGCGAAGATTACTATTAATAATATTTTGCCTAACAGTGTCTATGTCAGATTTTCTGTTTACAAGTATTTTGACTTCTGTTTCTACCATTAATTGGTGTTTTATTAAATAGCCGTATAGACACGACTATAGTTATTGACCATAAGCATAAGATAGTTTTGATTTCTTACAATATACTCTTCTAAAGAACTATATTGAGTATCGTCATAGACAATACTATCTTCATCTAAAAACACAAATTGGTTAGATTCTTCTTTATCCTCGATAAATACAGTCTTTGAGATTGCATATCGAAGCCCCATTCTTAAAGCATCCATTTGGTTATCTGGGTCAAGACGAACTCGGAGCACCTCGTTAGAAATTTCGTTATAATCAGTGGAGGTAAAGAGTTTTAACCTGGGTACACCTCCGAAAGAAAGAATTTCACCCACGTACACCTCTGTACGAGTACTTTCATAATAATCCACAAAAATTTTGAATCGTGGTAAATAGTCCGGATTTCCTTTAATCAAAGTATAAAAAAGAGCAGTGACAATAGAATCAGGGTTGTATATATCGACAAGTAACCGGAATTTTTTTGAACTCGTTTGCAGGTCTACGATCAAATGATCAATAAAGGCTGCCCACTCAGGAGTATGTATCAAACAATGCTGACATTCCGTACGGATTTCTTTAATTCTTTCTTTTTGGTTTGATTCCGAAAGTGCAACGAATTTGTTTGAGCTGTTGCCATCATGTCCCTTTAACTCTTTTAACAACAGATCGTCGTCATATCTTGGATCGCTTTTGAATATGCCATGCCGGTTTATTGACGTTACCTGCCAGTTCTGGACACCTATAATACTTTCAAATTTCTCACCGTAGCCAGCTTCTACTGTATCAGAATATTGCCCCATTTCAAGAGCAGCAATGAGAACCTGTTCGAGATAAGAGTGATATTCATCCCTATTTTCAAACTCATTTTCTTCCATATCAAGATGACGGGTACCTTCAAGAAGGGTAATGCAAGACAATAATTGTTCCATTGATTGCTTTTGAAAAGCCACATTAAGGGCATAGCGGTAGTGCAGTACTTTTTCGGTTGGAGCTTCAAGTTCTATAGTCACATAGTCGCCAAAATTTGCTTTCTGAAGTTTTTGATCCAAAATTTCATGTGCTCTATGGCATTTTTCTTTGGTAGCAAATAAATACAGTATTTGAGACTGCATAAACCTTCTGGGGTAGTCAACAGAACTTATCGGTTGTACCTCTTCTATTCTTTCTGGTATTTTAGTTTGAGCATTGATGTAAATCTTTAGACCTTTAATGGCAAAAGGAGATTTGAAGCTGCTAAACGAAAATGCCCTAATGATTTGATCCCAATGAGTTGAAATAACGATAATCCTTATCTCGCTATGCCGTGCGCTATGCTTTACTTGGATGAGTTCAGCATATTTAAACACTTCAGTAAAGGTCTGCCGCGCAGTTGAATCGGATCTCTTAATTTCTATTATGACAAAATTGTTCAGCAGATCCTTGCATAGAATATCAATAAACCCACTTGCACCTATGTCGTCAGGCAGATAGTACTCTTTGCTCAATACCTGCAAACCCCGTTCAATGAATTCGGGGTTGGCGACCAGCCAGTCCCGAATAATATGTTCGCCCTGCATACCGGTATAATTATTTTCAGTATCCAAACAGATTTTGCCGCTGAAAGATGCAGTTATTGAATACTCATCAATAAATAAACCCGTTTAGAGTATTTCAAAGATAATTAAATCCGTCGTCCTTTCCTTTTGGTGCTTTTGGCTCTTCTGTTATTGAAGCTAAGCGCCCTGTTAATTTCATCCGCTACTGGTTAATTATCCAGTTCATCTAAATACATTGTATACCGACGAACAGGGTCGTAAACTCTTTTTCATTGACAACCTAAACAAAGAAATGATTGAGAGCGGCCAATATGGACTGGAACACGATTACTGCACACTAATGTTCGCAAGCGAATACTAAAGAAGGTAAACAGGTATACCTGGTGCAGATATCCTTTAGGTAAGTTCCGCCCAAACGTGAGCAAGCTAAAAACCTCACATTTTGTAAGTGGCTTTAGGAAAAGGGCTGCACACCATTTGTTAACCTTAGCTCCCTGTTTTGCAGGGAGCTATTATATTTTCTATGTAATAGTCTGCATCCGGCAATATAAGGAAATAGAATAAAAAATGGTAGGGTGTTTTTCCCGTATTGCAGTTAACAGATTGATTGGGTATTTTGGGGAATGAAAAAAGCCCCCGTTTATAGTCGAGGGCAACTAAATGTTTTCACAACGGAATAATCCTTATTGTGATTTGCTTCAAATTAGAATACAAAAATAAACCATCAATTCGAATATGTCAACAGAGGCTAAAAAAAATCTTGGTCTTGACCTTGGGACAACGTCAATAGGTTGGGCAGTTGTTACAGAAGCAGAACAATCTACAATTGAACGCGTAGGTGTGCGAGTAAATCCTCTTACAACCGATGAGCAAACAAATTTTGAAAAAGGTAAGCCGGTTAGTATAAACGCTGAGCGGACACTTAAACGTGGTATGCGCAGAAACCTGGACCGTTATCAACTTCGTAGAGATAACCTGATTGAGACATTAAAAGAACATCATCTAATAGATGATAACACGATTCTTGCAGAAGATGGTAAAGCTACTACACATGAAACCTGGCAGTTACGGGCACTGTCTGCATCGCATCAAATACCATTAGACGCGTTCGCCAAAGTCTTGCTGGCCATAAATAAAAAACGTGGATATAAGAGTAGCAGAAAGGCCAAAGATCAAGATGAAGGACAGATAATAGACGGCATGACGATAGCCAAAAGATTGTATGAAGAAAACCTCACACCGGGACAATTAGCCTATCAACTATTGAAGGAAGGTAAAAGGCATCTCCCTGATTTTTATCGTTCGGACCTGAATGCAGAATTGGATAAAGTATGGAGTTTCCAAAAAAGTTTCTATCCTGAAATTCTAACGAATGAATTTAAAAAACATCTTGAGGGCAAAGGACAACGTGCTACCTCAGCAGCGTTTTGGGGGAACTACGGATTTAATACTGTGGAAAATAAAGGCACACGCGATGAAAAGAGATTGCAGGCTTATGGTTGGCGGGGCAGAGCTCCGCAACAACAACTTAGTAAAGAAGAAGTAGCCTATGTTATTACCGAAATCAATAACGATCTCCACAAATCCAGTGGCTATCTCGGCGCAATCAGTGACCGGAGTAAAGAGCTCTATTTTAACAATGAAACCGTGGGACAATACCTATATAAACAACTCAAACAAAATCCGCATACACGCCTTAAGGGCCAGGTATTTTACAGGCAGGACTATCTTGACGAATTCGAGCGTATATGGGAAGTACAAGCAAGCTATTATCCGCAACTTACTGATAAACTGAAGGAGGAAGTCCGTGATATAATTATTTTCTACCAGCGAAAACTAAAGTCACAAAAGGGCTTAATTAGTATTTGTGAATTTGAGAGAAAGGAAGTTGAGGTGAATAAAAACGGTCAGAAAACAAAAAAAACCGTTGGTTTACGAGTAGCACCGAAGTCTTCGCCCTTGTTCCAGGAGTTTAAAACATGGCAAGTACTTAATTATCTGGAGTTAAGAAATAAAACAACTAAAGAGATACTAAAACCTGACATTGAAGCAAAACAACAGCTATTTAATGAATTGAACATAAAAGGCAATTTGCCGATAAGTTCAATCATAAAAATATTAGGATATAAAACAAAAGAATGGGAGGCAAACTATAGTGTCCTTGAGGGTAATAGAACAGCTTGTTCTCTCTACGAGGCATATTTGAAAATCTTGGAATTGGAAGGGTACGATGACGACCTGTTCAAATTAGCCGGAAGCGACGAGATAAATATTTCCAAAATTGATAAAACAAGCACCGAAATACGTCAAATTGTACAAACGGTATTTGAACTTTTGAACATCAATACGGCTATACTTGATTTTGATGCCGAAATTGACGGCAAAGCATTTGAACAACAAGCATCCTATCAATTGTGGCATCTATTGTATTCTTACGAGGGGGACAATTCGATAAGCGGTAATGAAAAATTATATGAACTGTTTAAACAAAAATTCGGTTTTAAAAAAGAGCACACTCAGATACTAGCAAATGTAGCTTTCAGTGATGATTATGGTAATCTCAGCAGCAAAGCAATGCGGAAAATCTTTCCTTACATTAAGGAACTCACTTATGACAAGGCTTGTTTGGAAGTAGGATATAAACATTCCGCATCTTCACTTACTAAAGAAGAAATCAACAATCGCCCATTAAAACCTCGCTTAGAATTGTTGAAAAAGAATGAATTACGCAGTCCCGTGGTAGAGAAAATCCTTAATCAAATGGTGAATGTCGTAAATGCTTTGATTGACGATGAAAATAGTAAGCTGAAAGCCCAGGGCCTGCCCGAGGATTTTCATTTTGATGAGATTAGAATCGAACTTGCGCGCGACTTGAAAAAAAATGCGACAGAACGTGCCGAAATGTCTGCCAACATCAATGCTGCTAAAATAAGACATGATAATATCGCAAAAGCGTTGCAAGCAGAATTTGGGATTAAAAATCCTACGCGGAATGATATTATCCGGTACAAACTATACCAAGAGCTAAAAAACAATGGGTATAAGGACCTGTACACCAACACCTATATACCGAGGGAAATACTATTTAGCAAGCAGATAGATATTGACCACATCATACCGCAAATGAGCCTGTTTGACGATAGCTTTTCCAACAAAACAGTCGTTTTCAGAAAGGATAACCAAGACAAAGGAAATAAAACGGCCTATGATTATATACTTGACCAGTATGGAGAGCAGGCGGTAACAGAATTTGTAACACGCATCACCCTTCTATTTGATTTGGGCAAGAAAAATACAGAAGAGGGAATTAACAAAGCCAAGTTCCTGAAACTGCAGAAACGCATGAGTGAAATAGGCGACGGTTTTATAGAGCGTGATTTGAGGGAAAGCCAATATATAGCCAAAAAAGCGAAAAACATGCTGCTTGGCATTTGCAGGAGCGTAGTTTCCACAACGGGTGAAATCACCGCAAGACTGCGCGAAGATTGGGATTTGGTCAATATTATGCAGGAAATCAATATGCCTAAATTCCGGGCGCTGGGACTCACGGAAATGATAGAGAAAAAAGATGGTGGAGAAAAAGAACGTATAAAAGATTGGAGCAAACGTAATGATCACCGGCATCACGCAATGGATGCCTTAACCATTGCCTTTACAAAACACAATCATATTCAATACCTAAATTACCTGAATGCCCGTAAAGATAAAGACCACAAGCTACACGGCAATATCATTGCAATCGAAACAAAAGAAACCGAATTAAAATATGACGATTTGGGGAATCGCAAAAGGAAGTTTAAGCCACCGATGCCCAACTTTCGGGTAGTGGCTAAAGAGCATATAGAGCGGGTACTTGTTTCGCATAAAGCCAAAAACAAAGTAGTTACAAAAAACAACAACAAGACTAAATCAAAAACAGGTGAAAATGTGAAAGGAGAACTTACTCCAAGGGGGCAGTTACATAAAGAAACTGTTTATGGCAAGTACCGTTACTACGAGAGCAAGGAAGAAAAAATCGGTACCAGGTTCGACGGAACTGTTATTAATATGGTGGCTAATCCCTTGTACAAGGAACTATTGCTAAAGAGACTGTTAGCAAATAACAATGACCCCCAAAAAGCATTTACCGGTAAAAATGCATTGAATAAACTCCCTATATACTTAGACAATACTCAACAAGCGGTTGTACCCGAAAAAGTAAAACTCATTTGGTTAGAAGATAATTATTCCATCCGCAAGGACGTAACTCCCGAAAATTTTAGAGATGTGAAAACAATAGACAAGATATTGGATGCGGGTGTAAAAAGATTATTGCAAAAGCGCTTGGAGGCATTTGATAATGACCCTAAAAGGGCATTTAGCGAACTTGATAAAAATCCGATATGGTTTAATCAATCCAAAGGCATTTCTGTTAAACGCGTAACAATTAGTGGCGTAAAAAATGCAGAATCGTTGCATTTTAAAAGGGATCATTTTGGCAATTTCATATTAGATAAAAAAGGTAGAAAAATACCAAGTTCGTTTGTTAGCACAAGCAATAACCACCATGTAGCTATATATCGCGATGCAGGCGGCAATCTACAGGATAGGGTTATATCATTATTTGATGCCGTACAATTGGTAAATGCAGGGTTGCCTATAATTGACAAACAATACAATAAAGGCATTGGCTGGAATTTTCTGTTTACGATGAAGCAGAACGAAATGTTTGTGTTCCCCAATGATAAAACAGGGTTTGACCCTTTAGCTATTGATTTGCTAAACCCCGACAATTACCAACTGATAAGCCCTAACTTATTTAGGGTCCAAACAATTTCAGTGGTAAAATATGGAAATAATACCGTGAGAGATTTTAAGTTTCGACATCATTTGGAGACATTATTAGAAGATAGAAAGGAACTTCAGGGTATTACCTTTCAACAATTAAAGAGTTTAGCGCCCTTGGAAAAAATAGTGAAGGTTCGTATTAACGCTATTGGTCAAATAGTAAAAACTGGCGAATATTAAAAACCTATGATCAAACGCACACTATATTTCGGTAATCCTGCATACTTGAAAACTGCCAACGAGCAAATGGTAATAGAATTACCTCCTACCGATAAAGACAACGGCGGAGAAGTAATCGTGAAGCAGGCACCAATAGAGGATATAGGTGTGCTGATACTGGACCACCAGCAGATAACCATCACGCAGGCACTGCTGGCCAGGTTGCTGACTAACAATACTGCGGTAATAACCTGCGATGCAACACATCACCCCACAGGTTTGTTGCTGAACCTGGATGGGAACAGCCTGCAAAGCCAGAAATTCAAGGCACAGTTGGAGGCCAGCTTGCCATTGAAAAAGCAGTTATGGCAACAAACCGTCACCGCTAAAATACAGAATCAAGCAGCTATGTTGGCCTATGAGGGTGTTGACAACAAGCTGCTTCAGTATTACGCTAAAGAGGTGAAAAGCGGGGATAGCGACAACCATGAGGCACTGGCGGCGGGTTATTATTGGAAAAATCTGTTCCCGGGGTTTCTTAACTTCAGTAGGGAGCGGTATGGCCCCCCACCTAACAATCTGCTGAACTATGGGTATGCCATATTGAGGGCCGTGGTAGCCCGCAGCTTGGTAGGCAGTGGACTGTTGCCTACTTTGGGTATTTTCCACCGCAACCAGTATAATGCATACTGCCTGGCTGATGATATTATGGAGCCATACCGTCCATTTGTGGATAAAGTGGTATGCGGCATAGTGAGTATGAATGGCATGTATTTGGATATGACTCCAAAGATGAAGCAACAACTGCTTGGTATACCGGCTATGGACGTGATGATAAACGGGCAAAAAAGCCCGCTGATGAATGCGGTGCAACGGACGACTGCCAGTCTGGCCCGGTGCTTTGAAGGAACTGTGAGGAGGATAGCCTATCCCATAATGCCTTGATATTACAGCCCGAATAGTGCGAGGCTGAAACAATATGTATAACCGGCTAAACGCATACCGCATCATGTGGGTACTTGTCTTCTTCGACCTGCCGACCGAAACGAAAAAGGACAGGAAGAACTACACCAAGTTCAGAAAGTTAATGCTTGCCGATGGGTTTCAGATGTTCCAGTTCAGCATATACTTGCGGCATTGTAGCAGTAAGGAAAATGCAGATGTCCACATAAAAAGGGTAAAATCTATACTTCCACCCAAAGGACATATTGGCGTGATGTGTGTAACGGATAAACAATTTGGTATGATGGAAATATTCCAAGGCAGGGAACAGGTGGACGTACCGGAGACCACGCAGCAACTTGAACTATTTTAACCTGGTAGAAATAAAAAAATGGGCCCGAAGCCCATTTTTTTGATCGTAAAAACAACCTCAAACGTCCGCCAGTAAAGCGTTTTAGCAATAACAGTTGTCAAAGACCTAAGTTACCACATAATTTGAAAGCAAATCACAACTACGAACTTAGTATAGTTCGACTTGTCCAGGTTGTCAAAGACCTAAGTTACCACATAATTTGAAAGCAAATCACAACAAAAAGACCACCGGGGCCATGCACTGATACGTTGTCAAAGACCTAAGTTACCACATAATTTGAAAGCAAATCACAACGGACGAAAGTTTAGACAGCTACCTCGATGAGTTGTCAAAGACCTAAGTTACCACATAATTTGAAAGCAAATCACAACTGCTCAAAACAGGGTGCCACAAGAAAGGAAGTTGTCAAAGACCTAAGTTACCACATAATTTGAAAGCAAATCACAACGTCGGAACTTGTACAGTTCATACCCTCAGCGTTGTCAAAGACCTAAGTTACCACATAATTTGAAAGCAAATCACAACCCCAGGCTTCACGGATTATTCAGACGTAAAGTTGTCAAAGACCTAAGTTACCACATAATTTGAAAGCAAATCACAACATAGACTGTCAAGAATAGAGCATTGCTCTAGTTGTCAAAGACCTAAGTTACCACATAATTTGAAAGCAAATCACAACAAACACTCGTTTTGCATTTCGGATTAAATGGTTGTCAAAGACCTAAGTTACCACATAATTTGAAAGCAAATCACAACACACCCGAAAGAACGCACGAAACGAACAAAGTTGTCAAAGACCTAAGTTACCACATAATTTGAAAGCAAATCACAACTATTACCGGAACGGGCCGGGCGAAACATTGTTGTCAAAGACCTAAGTTACCACATAAT
>DISB01000002.1 GCA_002421685.1 Bacteroidetes bacterium UBA6221 | reverse complement strand
TCAGAAACCATGCCGTATCTCATTATACGAGTAAATCAAGAATCTTAGCACCCTTATACTAATTATCCCTTAATCTCGTAAATGTATTAATGTATTTTTTATAAAACAATATGGGAAAAACACTATTATTAAAAAATATAAAATATATTTAATCGTTGCAATAATATAAATTATTACGTATATTTGCTATACAAAATAATTGCCGGGAAATACACCAAACCACCGGCCCATAAGCTCTTTGGCATAGTTGAAATAGAGGTATGCGCCGAGGCAGGGCAAATTGCTGCACTAGAAAATGCAACAATTTACAACAAATACAATATTATTCAATATGAAATTTTCACGGTAGCTATCCACGCCATTTTTGTATCAATAACCGAAAACGATACAGAATGACTTGCCCATCCAACGACGGAGATACCCAGAAAGAACTATGGAACATTTCTCACAAGACAGGAGCATACACCTGATTTTTTACGAATACCCGAAAACCGATACTAAACGATACAAAACAATACAGAATAGCCCGCCCCGCCAGCAGGGGTACACTCCGAAATCCGTAACCGTTTGTAACAAAAAAACGATAAAACCCCAATAACTATCAAAAATGAGAACTAAACAGAACCACATTTCGCGAGACAGCTTCGTACCTCGCTGTGACGAGAGAAGGTGAAAGTCCCCTGAAAGGGGATTTAGGGGGTCCGCTCGCGATGGGCACCACCAAAAACGGAACTAAACAGAACCAAATGAACCCAAAATTCTCCCTACATTCGCATTTCAAAAATTTCGCACTCATGATGAACAGGACGTTCATAACCATACTAACCGCCGCTACCCTGCTGGCTGGTTGCAACAATGCTGAAAAGAAAGCCGACAAAGCGGACATCCTCCACGCCAACCTGGATACTACCGCCAATCCCGCCGACGACTTCTTTCAGTATGCCAACGGCGGCTGGATAAAGAACAACCCCATCCCCGGCGATGAAACCAGTTGGGGCATTGCTTACCTGGTTCAGGAGGAGCTCTACACCCGCCTGAAGTTCATCAACGAAGAAGCGGTAAAAAAGAATGCAAAATCGGGCACGGATAAAAAGATAGCCGACTTCTGGCAGAGCGCCATGGATACCGTGGAGATAGAAAAACAAGGCATCGCACCACTCCGTCCCGAGTTGGACAAAATAGCCGCCCTGCAAACCAAAGCCGATGTAATGGCACAGGCCGCCGAAATGCACAAATACAGTGTGGGCGTCTTCTTTGACGAGGGTGTGAGCCAGGACGCTATGAACAGCGAGGTGATGGCCTACCTGCTTTGGCAGGGCGGCATCGGACTGCCCAACCGCGACTACTATTTCAATACCGACGAGCGTACCGAAAAAATTCGCGCGGCCTACCCTGCTTATATCGCAAAGGTACTGCAGCTATCGGGCATAGCCACAACGGATGCGGACGCAAGGGCCAAAGCCATATTCGACCTGGAAACCAAACTGGCCGAAAAGTCGAGAAAGCTGGAAGACCTGCGCGACCCCTATGCCAACTATAATAAAATGGCCGTTGCGGACTTAAAGAAAATATCGCCTGCAATTGATTGGCCTGCCACCCTGCAGCGCATAGGCGTTAAGAATGTGGACAGCGTAGTAGTTGGCCAGCCCGAGTTCTATACCCGGCTCGACCAGTTGGTGGCTTCCACCGACATGCAGGTGCTGAGAGACTATATGGCCTTCCACCTGGTGAATGATATGAGCGGCTACCTCAGCAGCAGCTTTGTGCATGCAAGCTTCGACTTTTACAGCAAACAGATATATGGCGCTAAAGAGCAAAGGCCGCGCTGGAAGCGGGTATTGCGTGCAGAAGAAAGCGCAATGGGAGAGGCACTGGGCCAGTTGTTTGCCAAAGAATACTTCAACGAAACAGCCAAGAAGCGTTACGAGGATATAGTGGAGAATGTACGCGTGGCCTACAAAAACCGTATCGACCAGCTCACATGGATGAGCGACAGCACCAGGCAGAAAGCGCATGTCAAGCTCGCTTCTATCAAAAAGAAAGTGGGTTACCCGGATAAGTGGAAGGACTTCTCAGCCATGAAAATAGAGCGCGGGCATTACGTGGTAAATATGATGAATGCCAACCGCTGGTGGAATGATTATGAACTGAACAAACTGGGCAAACCCGTGGACCGCAACGAATGGGAAATGACACCGCAGACATACAATGCATATTATAATCCGTCAAACAACGAGATAGTACTGCCCGCGGGTATATTCACCGTTCCCGGCTATCGGGACGAAGAACTGGATGACGCCCTGGTGTACGGTTATGCTGCAGCCTCTACAGTAGGGCACGAGATAACCCACGGTTTCGACGATGAGGGCCGCCAGTTTGACGACAGGGGCAACCTGAAAAACTGGTGGACGAAAACCGATGAAGAAGAGTTCACCAAGCGTGCAGAGGTGCTGGTACAGCAGTTCAACCAATTCATGCCGGTAGATACGCAACGCATCAATGGCCGCGCCACCCTCGGGGAAAACCTTGCCGACCTGGGCGGTATCCTGATAGGCCTCGACGCCTTCAAGCAAACGGAGACTTACAAGAAGGGAGAAAAGATAAGCGGCTTCACGCCACTGCAACGTTTCTTCCTGGGGTATGCGCTGGGGTGGATGTATGAGATGCGCAAAGAAGAACTGGCCAGCCGCCTGCTGACGGACGTACACTCACCCGCCAAATTCAGGGTAAACGGCCCCTTCCCTAACGTGCCTGAATTTTACGAAGCCTTCAATGTAAAGCCGGGCAATAGAATGTACCTGCCTGATAGCGCCAGGGTAAGGCTTTGGTAAACGGGGATGGCTATTTTATCCCCCGCTCGTCTAATGCTTTTTGGTACGCCCTCGCATTCTTCATATGCTGGGCGTAGTTGCTGGCAAAGCTATGGTAGCCGCTGAAATCTTCTTTGGCGCAGAAGTAGAGGTAATCCGTCTCCGGCGCGTCCAACACCGCATCTATAGTGGTTTTGGATGGCGTGGCTATGGGGCCGGGTGGCAGGCCTGTATGCAGGTAAGTATTGTACGGAGATTCATATTCTTTATGAATATCCAGTACCCTTTTGATGGTAAAGTCGTTTACCGCGAACTTCAGTGTAGGGTCGGCCTGTAGCGCCATATTGTGCTTCAACCTGTTGATATATACCGACGCTATGGTGTCGCGCTCGTCGTTCTTGTTGCTCTCCTCTTCTACTATCGAGGCCAGCGTCATTACCTGCACGGGTTTCAGGCCTTTTCCCCAGGCGCGCTGCTTGCGGTCGTCATCCCAAAAACGCACATAGTATTCCGCCAGGCGGGCGTATATCTTTCTTGCATTGGTATTCCAATAGAACTCGTAGGTATCCGGTATAATCGCCGCCATGGCCGTGTTGGTATCAAAATCCAACTTCGCCAGGAAAACGGAGTCCGCCAGCATTTCGGCTATTTCGGCTGAGTCTGGCTCAAGGCTCTTACTTACTATCTCTATGAAGTCCTGTTTTGTCCGCAGCTTATTGATGACCAGTTTTACAGGTTCCTGCCTGCCGGAGCGCAGCTTGCGAATCAGGTCGTAGTTGCTGGTGCCTTTTTTTATCTTGTATTTACCGGCCTTTACTTTCCCGGGATAACCGGCCCTTTTTGCCAGTATGTCAAAGCTGGCAGCGTCGTCTATGTATCCACCTTCTACCAGTTCGTCCAGCACCAGCATGTAGGATGCCCCGGTGGGTATATACAGGTATTCGCCTTTGTGCATATCGCCTGTATTAGGGCCAAATATCTTATATGCTACGGCACTACCTGCTATCACTATCAGCAAAACGGATAATAGCACCCAAATACCTGTTCCGCCCTTCTTTTTTCTGCCCTGTTTTGTATTCATCCCCGTAAAAATAAAAATACCCGCCCAATATTTTAGAGCGGGTACAAATTACTTATTTGATAATGCGCTACTGGTTGGCAGGCGCTTGTTGTTGCTGCTGCTGTTGTTGTGCTGGGGCGCCTGTACGGGCGGGTTGCCTGTCGCCTTTAGTGTCCGGTGCACTGAAGAACATCACCGATATTATAGCCAGGCCTGCAATAATGCCCATGGTGGTCCAGGTTCCTTTTTCCATTACGTCACCAGACTGCTTCACACCCATTATCTGTGAGGTAGTGCTGCCAAAGGTGCCTGTAAGGCCACCACCTTTAGGCGCCTGTACCAATATAAAGAACGCCAGTACCACACAAGCCAGCATTATCACTATCGCAATAAGAGTTACCATAAGTTATTTTTCTTTTAATATTTCTTCGATTTTCCGGGCAAAATAAGCCTTTTTTTGCGGTTTGCGCAAACTTAATTTCTTATACATATCTATGGCCCTATCGTATCGCCCTTGCTTTACCAGCACCTCCGCCAGCGACTCGCTTACCAGGTTCTCTTCCTTGGTAATTGAATTCACAGCCATTTCAAACACGTTCTCGGGTATTTCTTCGTTTTCCTCTTCCAGCGCGGCTGCCAACTTCTCCTTCTGCCACATGGTGCGCAGGTCTTTCTGGTCCTGCACCTCTTCTTCTTCCTGTTGTTTTTTCTTTTTATAATACATGAGCCACTCAGAAAAGCTCATCACTACCATCAGCGACTTCGGCCCATCCTGCATATTTAGTCTATGCCCGGGGGCGCCTATATCTTCGGGTATATCGTTGGATACATGCATGCCCTGGTGCAGGAAGTAGTCTTCCGTATATATAGGTGGTATCAGGTTGTCGTTCTTTTCATCCCAATCTACTTTTTTGGCATGTATATGTGTTGGTTTCTCCTTTACAGGTGCGGGAGCCGGTTGCTCTTCAATAATTTCTTCAACCGGTGGCAATGGTGTTTCAGTTTTCCTGCCTCGCACAAAGCCTGTGTTGGCCGGTGTAAAACCTTCTGTAAATTCATCCCCATCTTTCGCAACTACAGGTTCTGTATATTCTTCTGTTACGCCCTCATCAATTATCGCCGGTTCTTCCTCCACTATTTCATCTTCAGCCACTTCCTCTTCAGTCTCCTCCACTTCTGTCGCTACCTGCTTCCTGGGTTGCTGTTGCACCGGGGGTGCATTAAACTCCACTTCTTCACCGCCCAGGGCTTCCTGCAGGTATTCATTGTACAGCACCGAGTTGCACGAAAACAACTGCATTGTGTCCATCATATCTTTAGAGAAGGGCTCATTCTTATGCTGCTGGGCTGCCTGCATATAGCGGGCCGGTACAAAATATGGGTATGTTTCCGTCAAAGCCCTGATGCTTTCCGCGTCTACATCGTTGATATTATGCGGCTCCTCCAGCATCTGGGACACATATGATATGGATGATGATGTGATCATGTATTCTATACTACGAAATCTCTTACCAATTTACGAATGCTTTATTAAAAATATCATTGGCAAGCTGGTCGCCTATTTCCTCAATCAGCCTGGACTCTACACTCTGTAATGTCTGGTTAGCGGCAAAATCGGCAAACCTGGTAAATGTTTCGGTAAAGTTAGCTTTTTCGTCTAAGCTGTTTTTGAATTTTATTTGAATAGATATCGTAAGCCTGTTCTGGCTTGCTGTCTGCGTGTTCTGCACACCGGTCACACTCACATTGTATTGGGTTATCGCCCCGGAAATGTCATAATCGGCCGTTTCAGTGTTCACCGGCGAAAGGCCTGTTTGAGAAAGTATCCTGCTGCGAATTTTCGACGTCAGGGCCGGGGCCAGCGACGGCACCACATTCCGTGCCTTGTTGTCAAGGATATGAATATTGATGGTAGAGCCCTGTATACTGGCACCGGTAAAGCTATATACACCACAACCTGCAAGAGCAAACAGCATAAGGGGCAGAAAAATAAATAATAACCTGTTAGCCATAGTCCCGTCTAAGTTACTCCTGAATATCGTATTCTTTTATTTTCCTGTATAATGTCCTTTCGGATATGCCCAGTTCGCTGGCTGCATCGCGGCGGCGACCCTTATGTTTCTTCAGGGCTTTGATGATAAACTCCTTTTCCCTGTCGGCCAGTAGTAGTGATTCTTCCACATCTTCGTGATGCGCCATGGTATCCGCATGATGCAGTACTATCGGGCCCTGCGTACCCGGTGTTGTATATTGCGGCATAGACTGTTCTACCGGGCTATATGCGGGCAAGATGCCATCTGCAGCCTCAGGAGCAGTGTAACCACGGCCTGCGGTTAACTCATACAGCATTTTTTTCATGTCGGTCAGATCCTTCTTCAGGTCGAAGAACAGCTTGTATAATATTTCCCGTTCCGTGGTGCCGTCATATTGGCTTCCACTGGCCTGGGGACTGGGTATGGGTATGCCGGCCGGCTGCACCAGGGCAAGGCTACGTGAGTTGCTGCCGTTGGGAAGAACGCTACGAAGCGTATCTGCACTTACATCTTTTTCAGTGCTCAATACCGACAGTTGTTCAGCTATATTTTTCAGTTCGCGCACATTGCCCGGCCAGGGATAATTGACCAGAGCCTGTTGTGCATCGGGGGAAAGCTGTATAGCCTGTGTGCGGTAACGCTCTGCAAAGTCGGATGCAAACTTGCGAAACAGCAGTGGAATATCTTCCCTCCTGTCGCGCAGCGATGGAACCCTTATCGGAACAGTACTAAGCCTGTAATATAGGTCCTCCCTGAATTTTCCGCTCAAGGCAAGTTCCAGCAGGTCTTTATTGGTAGCTGCTATTACACGCACATCGGTTTTCTGTACTTTGGATGAACCAACACGGATGAACTCACCCGACTCCAATACCCGCAGCAGGCGGGCCTGCGTGCCCAGCGGCAGTTCACCTATTTCATCCAGGAATATCGTGCCGCCGTTTACCGTTTCAAAATAGCCTTTGCGTGCATCCACAGCACCTGTAAAAGAGCCCTTCTCATGCCCGAACAATTCGCTGTCAATGGTGCCTTCGGGTATCGCGCCGCAGTTAACGGCTATAAAAGGATTGTGCTTGCGGGAGGACAGCGCATGTATGATGTTGGAAAAAGCTTCCTTACCCACACCGCTTTCGCCTACTATTAATACAGACAGGTCGGTATTGGCTACCTGCGCCGCCGTGCTCAACGCATGGTTAAGCGCGGGTGAGTTGCCTATTATTCCAAACCTGTTTTTTATGCTTTGTAATTCCATATACTACCCAAATCCCGTGAATATGGGACTATTTATTTTTTCGGTAAAATACTGCCAACTTCTTGTTTTAATATCGGAAGATATTTCTTGCATATTGTCCATATCGCTTCATCATCTATCAGGTCATAGTCATGAACTAATATATGTCTCAGCCCGATAATCTTACTTTTATTGGTGATTGAGTCGAGGTTTTCAATTTTATCTGCTTTCCATAATGCTTCACCGATTATTGCAAGCCTTCTTTCAACCGCATCAATCGTTTTAAGGTCGCCCTTATATTCAGCCAGTGACTTGACATCGGCTATATAAGTTTCAATAGTGTTTATTGAATCCAATATATCATACAGGAATTTGTATTGATCAGGATTCATATATTTTGAGTTTGTTTTTATTAATGCTTTCCATGAAATATGGGTTTTTTAATTTTTCCTCCGGCACAAGGTCTACTTTACGTTTCAAAAGTTTTTGCAGAGTGTCTAAAAGCCCGAAATAATAGTCAGCATAATCCATTTCACCGATACTTTTTTTATCAAAGCGATACAGGAAATCAACATCACTCTCGGCTGTGAAATCCTGCTCTTCTTTTGTAGCGCTGCCTATCAGGTATAATGATAGTACATGATGCGCTCTGCATGCATCCTGTATCTTGTTCAAGTTATTTTTTATCAGCGCTATCATTACTGTTTAATTAGCAATCTCCCCTTTAGGGGCGGGGGGTACTATCTCCCCGATCAACGTCGCAGATGTTGCTTCGTTCACCTTCACCATCGCATAATCACCTTTCTTTAAATCATAGTTTCCTTTGGGGAATACTATCATTTTGTTCTGGCTGTTTCGGCCGCACCAGTCTTGCTCACTTTTCTTACTGTCGCCTTCTATCAGCACTTCAAATGTTTTGCCTATGTCATTTTTATAGCTCTCGCGGCTATGATTGTTTTGCAGGTTAATGATTTCCGTAAGCCTGCGCTTCTTCACATCTTCGGGCACGTCATCTGTATAACGTCTTTCGGCAAGCGTACCCGGTCTTTCGCTGTACGAGAACATATAGGCCATATCAAAACGGCACTGCTCCATCAGGTCCAACGTCTCTTCGTGCTCTTCTTCGGTTTCTGTGCAAAACCCGCTGATAACATCGGTGCTCAGGCCGCAGTCGGGCATTATTTCGCGTATGCGTTTTACCTTGTTCAGGTACCACTCGCGAGTGTAAGTGCGGTTCATCAACTGGAGTATGCGTGTGTTACCGCTCTGCACCGGCAGGTGTATGTATTCGCATATGTTATGGTATCTGGCCATGGTATGCAGTACATCATCTGTTATATCCTTAGGGTGAGAGGTGCTGAAGCGTACACGCAACAACGGTGATATCTGCGCTACCAGCTCCATCAGCTTGGCAAAGGTCACCTCCTCCAGGCTGCCGTCCTCCTTAGCGGAAGTATGGTAATAACTATCCACGTTCTGCCCCAGTAACGTCACTTCCCTGAAACCCCTTTCAAATAAATCCCTGCACTCGTTCACTATGCTCACGGCATCGCGGCTGCGCTCACGGCCACGGGTAAAGGGCACCACACAGAAAGTGCACATATTGTTGCAGCCCCGCATGATGCTTACAAAAGCGGTTACACCATTACTGTCCAACCGCACCGGGGAAATATCAGCATAGGTTTCCTCGCGGCTCAGCAGCACGTTTACAGATTTTTGTCCTGTTTCCGCTTCGATAACCAAGCCTGGCAGGCTGCGATAGGCATCGGGGCCTACGACTATATCCACCAGCTTCTCTTCTTCCAAAAACTTCGCTTTCAATCGCTCCGCCATGCAGCCCAGTACACCTATCAGCATACCCGGCTTGTCCTCTTTCACCTGCCTGAATGTTTTAAGGCGGTTGCGAACGGTCTGCTCGGCCTTTTCGCGTATGGAGCAGGTATTGATCAGCACCAGGTCAGCCTCAGTATAGTTGCCCGTAGGGCCAAAACCTTCTTCATGCAGTATAGATGCCACTATCTCGCTATCGCTGAAGTTCATCTGGCAACCATAGCTCTCTATATAAAATTTCTTAGTATAAACATTAGGGTCTGCAGCGAAGGGGGCATAAGCCTCTCCCTGCCTGTTTTCTTCTATCACCTTTTCAAGGATACCTGCCATATTTTCCGATTCTGTGGTGGGCAAAGATAGTGGGTTTCTATGGGTTTACCATGATAATGAAGCGTTAATATGGCAAAAATGGCAGACATAAAATCTATATCAGCATAGTTTTGCACCCGGAACATTACTTCCTCAATATATCTGGTTGAAAATCCCTTTTTATAGATTATTTTGGAACTTTTAGAACATAATGCCTCAGATGAGAACCTGGTATAGTCAAATGGATGGTTTACGTTTTATCGCTATTACAACTGTGCTGATAGAACATTTCGCATACGGAATCGGGAGCCTGTTTCATGCAGGTTATTTCGGCGTAGACCTGTTTTTTGTCATCAGCGGTTTTCTCATTACCGAAGGGCTATTAATCAACAAAGAGCAATCAATGCCTAAATGGAAGGCCATCAGGCATTTTTATGCGAAAAGGTTTCTCAGGATATTTCCTATCTACTACCTGGTATTGTCGATTTCATTACTCACCTACCCACCTTTTCACGATATAGCTGCCTATGCATTTACCTATACGGTCAATTATTATACGGCAATTTCAGGCAATTCCGTGCCAGAAGTATTCGGGCATCTATGGTCGCTCAGCGTGGAAGAGCAGTTTTATATTTTCTGGCCATTTATTATCATATTCATACCCGGGCGCAAGCCAGTATTTGGCTTTATCCTTATCATTATGTTTGCCTCACTCACCTACTTTTTGGTTTATCGTGATTTTATCATGTTGCAAAGCCGGATGTTCTCGCTCTGTTTCGGGGCCTTACTGGCTTATTTAAAGCTGTTTCACAAAGAGTTTTACACAACCAATATTAAAGCCAAATTCTGGACTGTTGTCGCATTGGCTATCGTAGTTTATTTTATGTTCAACCAGGTAGGAATCAGTATCTTTTCTCTCAGCCTTGTTTACCTGGGCAGCAATACAGCCTTTACGGGTGTTTTCAAAAAATTGCTGGAACACAAATGGTCAATATACATCGGTAAAATATCCTACGGCGTATACCTTTATCATCTGCCATTAGCGGCAATATTGGGAGCTTATGTCTTTGATCCTGTATGGAACAATATTGATTTTAGTTTCCTGCCGCCTCTCAAATACAATTCGTGGCTGATAAAACTACCGCTGTTTTACGCGTGCACTGTCGGCCTTGCGCATCTCTCCTATCGGTTTATTGAAAGTCCGATATTAAAACTGAAAAAACGACTTAAGGAAGAGCCAACAGCGAGCGCCACAAGCACCATGGCAGGTTAGACAAACAACAAAGTCCCAAACAAAGAATCTTATCCTACTGCGTCTATGTCTTCTTAGGCTTCTTCCTCGCAGCAGGAAAGAGCACATTATTCAATATCAACCTGTAGCCGGGACTATTGGGGTGCAGGCTCAGGTCGGTAGGTGGGTCGCCTATTGCGTGTTGATAATCTTCCGGGTCGTGCCCACCATAAAAGGTCCAAGTGCCTTTGCCAAACTCTCCGTGTATGTAACGGGCCTCATTAGCAGGCTTACATTCCCCCATCACTAATACGCTGGTCTTTAACACTTCTTTGCGGAAGGCCGTGGTTTGTCCCATAAAGCCTTTTACCGTGGTGGTGTGGTTCTGGCAAAGCATAGTGGGCACGGGGTCGAACTTCGCAGAAAAAGTAAACAGCGTGAAATAGTCCGTTTCCATATTAATGAACTGGTTACGGGTTTGCGTGGCGTCTATCGTGCTGAACTCGTACTCGTAGGGATTGCGCGAGAGCACATAATCTTTAAAAGCGAAACCCTGCGTAAAATCAAGTTCATTCTGCGCATTAGGACTGGAAGGGTCGCCATCGAACGGTATCTCGCAGATGTCTGTATTCTGCGCCGCAAGGCCTATGTCGTAGCTATCGGTGGCAGAGCACATGGCAAAGAGGTACCCCCCACCCGCCACAAATGCTTGTATCTTTTTGGCTACAGCCAGTTTCAGTTTGGATACTTTTTTGAAGCCATGCCGGGCAGCTATCGCCTCATTGTTTTTCACATCTTCCTGGAACCAGGCAGCATTGCGGTAAGCAGCCCAGAATTTACCATATTGCCCTGTAAAATCTTCGTGGTGCAGGTGCAGCCAGTCGTATTCGGGCAATTTCTCCAGCAATACTTCATCATCGTAAATCTCGTCATAAGGTATTTCTGCATAAGTGAGAACAAGGGTCACCGCATCATCCCAGGGCTGCTTCCCTTTGGGCGTATACACGGCTATTTTAGGCGCTTTTTCCAGCTTGATGATATCGCCATTGTAATCCGGGTCTGAAATGGTGTTCAGAATACCATTGTACTGCGCATCGCTCATTACCTGGTAGCTGACACCGCGCAGTTTACACAGCCTTTCAATAAACTCGGTCTGCACCATGCAGAAACTGCCGCCCTCGTAGTTTAACAGCCAATCAACCTCTATTTCTTTTTGCAATGCGGCGTAGGCTATACCATAGGCTTTCAGGTGATTAGCCTGCTCCCCGGCGTTCATTGGTATAAATATCCTGGCGGCATGTGCCTGGAAAGCCGATAAAGTAAGTAACGCAACTATGGCAATATATCTGGAAATATTCGTCATACAGAGGGTCTAAGTTAAGCCATTACCTGCACCCGCATATAATATGTCTATATTTTTTAACAAGACATAAACTTGGCATTGGTTAATTAACTTTGCCCCCTATATGTCGCAAAAGCAGGAATACAGTAACATAAAGGCACTATTTGCACTCACCCGCGCCAGCCTTGAGGCTACGATGAAAAGCCCGTCGGCCATTGTATTCAGTATCGCTTTCCCCATGGTGTTTATATTGGTATTTGGTTTCCTGGGCGGCAATATGAAATTCAAAATGGGTGTGGCTATTACACCCGGCAGCGATACATCCGACCAACTGTACCAGTCTTTGAAAGCAAATGCTGCACTGACATGGGTGGGCATAGACGATACCAGTCAAACCGGTAAGCTGCTCAGCGAAGGGGACATTGTAGCCCTCGTAGACATACAAAAGCAACCGGAAGGAGAAACGCCCTTCTACACCATTCACCTGCGTTCGGCCACCTCGCAGACCGATAAACTGGCACAACTGGAAGCTATCATTAAAACCGCATTGCAGGATACAGACCCTGTGGTAACTGAACGGACACAAGACCTGGCGTCTATCACAAAAGATGTAGCTGCTATACGGGAGTTTAAGACCATTGACTTCATATTGCCCGGGCAGCTCGGCTTCTCTTTGCTGGCCGGCAGCATTTTCGGTACAGCCTTCATATTCTTCAGCCTGCGCGAAACACTGGTACTTAAAAGGTTCTTTGCCACACCTGTGCGCAGGGAAGCAATATTGCTGGGAGAAGGAATAGCGCGCCTTGTATTCCAATTGTTGGGTGCGGGTGTTATCATCATTGCGGGATACTTCATATTTGGTTATACATTGGTCAATGGCTTTGTCACTTTCCTGGAGATGATGGCTTTGTGCACATTGGCCATACTGGTTTTTATGGGTTTTGGCTTCATCATCAGCGGACTGGCCAAAAACCAGAGTACTATACCACCCCTGTCGAACCTGGTGACTCTACCCCAGTTTCTGCTGGCAGGCACTTTCTTCCCGATAGATGTATTCCCATCCTGGCTGCAACCCTTGTGCCGGATATTGCCGCTAACCTACCTGAACGATGCATTGCGTAAAATAGCTTTTGAAGATGCCGGCTTCTGGGAATTGCGCTGGGACATAATGATGTTGCTGATATGGGCTGTATTAATATACGCTATTGCCGGAAGGGTCTTCAAATGGGAATAAAAATTACCTGAGCAGGACGAAGGAACCACTTCCTTTCTCTTCCCGCCCGGTGACACATATCGCCTTGAGAAAATAATAATAACTACCAATATCGCAGGGTTCACCATAAAATTTCCCGTTCCATTTTTCTTTCGGGTCGGATGATGTGAATATCCTTTGCCCCCACCTGTTGTACACCGACAGCAGATAAGATTCAACATTTCCATAGGTCATTGGGTGCCAGCCATCGTTGACCCCATCACCATTAGGCGTAAAGGCGCTGGGATAAGAGAAGAGACAGCATTGTTCTATATCATCAAACACCAGCGTGTCTGTAGCGCTACAGTTATACTCGCTGTACCCGGTTACAATGTACGTTTGCGGCCCATATACATATGTATATGGCGCATGGTTGTAGTATTCAATTTTTTCTGATGGCTGCCACTCGTACCGTACGCCACCAGTCGCCACCAGGTACATGCCATCTCCCACACATACATGGCCGCCTTCGTTCTGAATTTTTATGTCCGGGTAATCATGAATAAAGACGTCGAATGTATCAAACACAGACTCACATACTTTCACTTTCTGGTTCAGCAACCATCGGAAATGCGAAATACTGTCCGTAGTATATGCAGGGACGTCACTCAGTCTTTCGCCGTTCATATCGTACCATTGCACTACTCCACCGGGTGCAGGCTCTGGGTCCAGGAGTCCGGCCGGCTCGTACAGGCAATGATGCAGATCTTCAAACTGCGGCGGATAGGGATAAATGCCGTAATCACTTACTTCGAAATCGTATGTCGTACTGCAGGGCAGGTCGCCGGCATATACCAATACCTTATACAATCCTGTAAAAAAGCTATCTGTTACTATGCCTGACTCGTCTGTGTATTCGGCGATAATGTTATTCAATGAATTCATAATCCGCAGCCTGCACGGTACAATGCCGCCCTCCAGGTGAAAATCAATCACCTGTTTGCCAATACAGTTGGTGGGCTTTATCACTTCATGAAAGATACTGAACGGCCGCGCTACCCTGACGGTGTATGCCATAGTTTGATTGCCCGGCACAGGGCAGGCGCCATCATTATATTGTGCAAAGAAGGTATAGTTGCCGGGAACGGTATTGCTTAAATCCCACTCGAACATGATGACGGGTGATGTGCTGTCGTTATTTAGCACAGTCGCTACAGCTCCCGACGGGATATTGGAAAGTGTTACCTGTATATCATCATTGTTGTTATCATAGGCCGGTATGGCAAAGATTATCCTTTCAGCGCCCTGGCATAGATTCACGGTATTCTCGTGCAGTATGCCGGCTGTTACTGTAGCGGGGTCTATATTTCCGTAGGGCGCGGCATTGTTGCAATCATCTACCATAAAAAATGTCATCGCCCTCATGCTGCTGCCTACGAGTTTCCCGTTGCGGTACTCTTCTACTTTATTCACTACAAACGCCACCTCCGTTTTCACGGGCACAAAAGCCATCTGCCCCGAAATGGAACTATATGATAAAGTTCCGGGCTGTACAGCAAATGGTTCTGTGGCGGAATATGGTGGTATATATACGGTCTTGATCCCGTTAATATCTATAGGGGGCACCAACGAAAAACGTAGTTCATCCTTATCCGCATCTACAGCGCCCTGGTTGTAATACTGCGGCTGATGAATACAATAGCGAGGTACAGGTATTGTTGTGTATTGAGGTGTGGAGTTAACGCCATCCATATTATTCAGCGTCGCCTCCAAATACAGGTGTGGGTCGAGGCCGGTATTATTTTTGATATTGCTGACCAACGTGCTTAACCCAGTTTGCGATTTGCCTGTTGTATCCAACTGGCCGGCGAATAAAAGCCGCCATTGAGCTGCAGGTTCCAGGTCAACAATAGCAGAATAAACAAACCTGGTAATACCCGGCACAGTTCCCTGTGGTGTTTTGCAACTGGTGTTATTTGCTTCCTGCGGGCATACATTCGTTACTTCCAATCGTTTATTTATTTCTTCCTTTAATATTAAGGTTGAAAAATCTCCATGCTCGTTCAATATCTTAATGCGGGGCTGTCCCACCTTCAGGTGATAAAATGCCTCTCCCGAACATTCGCCATATAAGGTTAAGCTTATTTTATAGGTATTGCCCGAAATATGGCTATACAGAAGTTCGCCCCCTGCTATATGGTTGGCGCGTACGCTGCCATATGTTAAGAGAAAAGACAATAGCGGTATTACAAGCCAGGCGTTTTTCATGATACATACCTGTTACGGGCGTAAATAGATAAACGAATCTACGCACGGTTTATTTTATGTATCATTATCCTAATGTCATTTTTTTGTCGGTGATTTGTCCTTTTAATTAATTTAGCCGCATGAAGGTTTTTATTGCAGGCGCATCAGGATTGGTTGGCGGCAACTGCCTGAAGCATTTTACGGAGCAGGGTTGGGAAGTAGTGGGTTCTTATTTTTCTTATGAGTTGCCGGGCACAGTTTATTATAATACACTAGAGCCTGGTGACGCGGGCAACTTTGATATCAAAGCTTTCAATCCCGATGTAATAGTGCACTGCGGGGCGATGACGCATGTGGACAACTGTGAACTCCAACCTGGAGAAAGCTACCGTCAGACGGTTCAAAGTACCATCAACCTGGTGCAGGTAGCAAAAGACTGCAACGCCCGTTTTGTATACATGTCTACCGACTATGTATTTGACGGTAAGCACGGACCCTACCGCGAAGAAGATGAAGTGAACCCCCTGAGTGTGTACGGCAGGCACAAGCTGGAAGCCGAACAATATACATTGAAAGAAATACCCGGCACCCTGGTGCTACGCGTGACAAATATTTATGGTAACGAAGCCAGGGGGAAAAACTTCATAGCGCGTATAATACAGCAGTGCAAAGACAAACAGAAGCTCACCCTGAAACTTCCATACGACCAGTATGCCTGCCCTACTAATGCATGGGATATTGCACGCAGCATGTATCTTTTACTCAAGGATAATAAAACTGGTATCTATCACATTGGCGGAACGGATTATACAAATAGGGTACAACTTGCGTTACGTGTGCTCCAATATTTTCCCGGTGCAGAATATGATTTGATACCGATGAGTACGGAAGACCTGAAACAACCTGCAGCAAGGCCATTAATAGGAGGCTTCGTGACTATGAAATTCAACCGCGAATACCCGGAGTTTTTATTTGGCAACGTTGATAGTTACCTCAAAGAAATATTAAGCTGAAATAATTCTTCATTAAGCATTAATGCGGCGCACAAGGGGAATAAAAATCCCGACTCACCTTGGTAAGTCGGGATAGGACTGTACTTACTAACCCATCGTAAGCATAGCAAATATCTAAAAAAGGTTTGGCAAAAGAAAATTATTTTTTTTGTTATACCATACCTATTCCTCTAAGCCTCCAATAAACAATACATAAGTTATTTACGCAATAACATACTGTCACTTACAGTTCAAACTGTCAATTTAAAAATCAAAAAAGACACAATGACAGGTTAAATGTTCAAAAGTGACATTTAGGCATTATTATTTGATTGGAACTGCTTTTGTAATATCATTTCTGTAAAACGATTATCGATATTAAAAAATACAATTATGTACAAACAGAGAAAAAATTTCGTGTTGACACCATCTACATTCGGCGGCATTATGGATAATATGTTATCCAACAAATGGGATAAGCTGTTTTTTGATGATAACTGGAGCAATGTAACCGCCCCCGTGAACATCAGGGAAACCGGGAAAGCTTACCAGTTAGATGTCATTGCCCCCGGATTGAAAAAAGAGGACTTTAATATCCAGGTTGAAAAAGATGTACTGTCCATCTCTTTTGAAAAGAAAGAAGACAATGCAGAAACAACGGAAAAATACATCAGGAACGAATACCAGTTCCGCTCGTTTAAAAGGAGTTTTACATTAAGTGATAAGATCGATTCGACCAACATAGCGGCGACATATGCCGAAGGTGTATTGAGTATCGCATTGCCAAAGGTGGAACCGGCAGCACCGGCAGTAAAGAAAATAGATATAGCATAAGGTATTTCATAGGTAAGTAGCATAGAGTAAGTTGACAGATGGCAGGGTTTCTACCCTGCTTTTTTATTGGACAGATCTTCCAGAAATTTCCTGATATCTTCTTTCCCTTTGTCTGATGCAATAATATGTAACAACCCCGCCAGTCTTTGCAGGTAAGTATTGATCGCTGCTTCCCCGTCTTCAATTGTTTCATCAACTGTAGCTTCGGATATCCAGAAGCGGTTGGTGATGGTAATGGCGTGTAAAATAGTATCCATATCCTGCGCTTTAGCTGTCTGGAAATAACCTGCGAGGAACAGCGACTTTAGTTCCTGGTAAATGGCCTTCTTACGAGAGACTTGTCGTTCCGCATAGGTCCTGGCAAATTCCTGGTCCTGCTTCAGCAATAGAGGCAGACTAATAATCAAAGCTCTGTATCGGTATTGATTAGCATATATTGCCCTGTGCATATCCAGGAAATTGTAAATGCTGATCTCTTTTTCCCGCGAGAATAGGGCTGCATTTACTTCTGATAGTCTATGTGTCAGTTCGCGGATGAGGTCGTTCTTTGTAGGAAAGTAATAGGTAATGTTGCCACCTTTCATGTTCAGTTCCTTGGCCAACTCGCGTACACCGGCATATTCTATGCCATGTGTATTATACAATTCCAGTGCCTTAGCGATAATTTTTTCTTTGGTAGGTACTTTTTCTTTTGACATTGTCAAGATTGTTTTTAACTTTGACGCCGTCAAAAATAAGGTTAATTATGGAACTGCCTTTAACTATCTCAAACAATCACGGAGAAAAAATCACTTTTTTACGGATTGCTACAAATACATCGGGCGAACAGATACTGGAATTGGAAAATGAAGTGACACCCAAAGCCGGGCCACCCATGCATGTACATTACAAGCAGGATGAATGCCTGACAGTAACAGAAGGACGGATGGGCTACCAGGTGTTTGGCAGCGAAAAGAAATATGCCGGCCCCGGCGAAACTGTGTTGTTTAAAGCCGGTGTAGCACATAAGTTCTGGAACGACGGTACAGAACTTTTGAGATGTACGGGTTGGGCCACGCCGCCAAATTCTATTATTTATTTTCTGTCGGAGATTTATAAATCAACCCATGAAAATGGTGGGCGTCCCGGCGCTTTTGATGCGGCATATTTACTAAACAGGTACAAATCAGAATATGATATGCTCGAGATTCCAGTTTTTGTGAAGAACGTAATTTTCCCGGTTACATTATTCTTTGGAAAACTACAGGGCAAACATAAAAAATTTGCTAACGCTCCTATGCCTGTTTAGCTGCGTTAGTATCAGCACCATTATTCCCAATCCCGGGGGTGGCAGTCATGACATTTAGCTGTTCAGCTTTTTCCATAGTAAGGAATAGTGTTCGCGTAGGATATGCAAATGATATACCCTCTTCAGCAAATTTCTTGAACAGGGCGAGATACACTTGCTCCTGCATATTCATATACAGGTTATAGTCATCGGTTTCTACATAATATACGGTTTCAAAATCAAGACTTGAATCGCCATATCCCGAAAAATTTGTGCGATCGAGCGTAAGTCCGTCAACATCATCGATAATATCTTTGATAAACCCAGGTATAGCCTGCAACTGTTCATAGGTAGCCTGGTAGGTCACACCTATTTTAAATACTATTCTTCGCCGCTGCATTTGTTTATAATTGTGCAGGCGGGAATTGGTGAGGTCGGTGTTTGACATTACAAGTATCTCACCGTTCAACGTACGAATACGCGTTGTTTTAATACCGACGTATTCTACATTGCCCATCTTATCATCTACAATAATGAAGTCCCCTATTTCGAATGGCCGGTCGAAGAAAATAACGAAATAGCTGAATAGGTCCCCCAGGATGGTTTGGGCAGCAAGCGCTACGGCAATACCACCAACACCCAGCCCTGCTATGATAGCGGTAACGTCGCGGCCCATATTATCAAGCAGGAAGACTATGCCCAAAGCCCAGACCACTATATTCACAATCACGAGTATTCCCCTTACCTGTCTTTTCTTCACTTCTCTATCTTCCTGCCTGTCGAGGTAGCTATATACGCCAAACTTTATGGCTGAAGTAATGATGCGTAATACGTAAAAAGTAAGTATCACCATCATAGCTATTTTGATAATATTTATCGCCCGTTCGGGAAAGTCAAGTGTGGCCAGGGCTATATATGCGCCACCGAAATACAACATAGGCACTATAGATGACCGTACCACTTCAATCAGGAAGTCATCAAACTGTGTTGATGTCCGCTCCGCCATTTTCTTCAGGTAGCGTATCAATAGATATTTAAATATCCGTACAGCAATGTATATTACCAGAAATATACCTGCCGCAATACTCCATTCCATCAAGCTATTATCTAAAAATTCCCTGTCCATAAATTCGTTCATAACATCAAAAGAGGCGTGCGAAAGGAAGCCGATGTTCAATATGTATTTAACCAAAATCTAATCTAATTGTTCGAAGCGTTGGCATGGGTATCTGCATATATCGCACCTTCCAGCCTCTTCTCCACATATTCTGAATTCATAACCCGCAGTATACCCATATATGTCATGCGGAATTCCAGCAGGTCGCCTACTTTATAATTATTGGGGTTGTCTCCCAGGTCTACCACTATCATATCCGAACTTTCACCCACCAGGTTGATACTATCGTCAACGGGTCTTAAATGATCTGACTCTATATCCAATAAACCTAAATCAATAATTGCCCGGAAAGACGATTGGTGTTTTCGCCGCTCGTCAAACTCCTTAATTTCCCCTGTAAGGTTATGCCCCAGTTCACCCATTGGAATATTTGGCTTTTCAGTCAGCTCAATTATCTCTGCATATAGCTTAAATACGTCATTGTGCATTTGCGTGAAAGGCTTATTGTTATATACATCCGTACCAAGGAACAATGTCTCGCCCACTCTGAAATGATTAACGCCTTCGGGAAGCAAATCCCGGAATATCAGCGGAATAGTTACCGAAGATCCGCCCGATACATAGGGTATCTTCCTGTCAAATTTAGCCTCGATAAGTTCTTTGTACAGGCTTAACTGTATCAGTTTATCGTGATTGGGCAGCACGCCATACATGCAGGTAAGGTTGGTGCCTATGCCTATTACCCGGATATTGGGCAGTTCAAACACCCTGGCATAGAAGTTAATAAAGTCATCGCGCATTACGCCCTCACGTAGTTCACCCAGTTCTATCATAATGATGACTTTGTGCGTTTTGCCCTGCTGCACTGCTGCCTCAGACAAAAGCCTAATAGTTTCGTACTCAGTATTAAAACTCACATCTGCGTATTCAACTATTTTTCGTACCGAGCGTTTGGGTGGCGGTTTAATGTATGCGGTCTCTACATTGGGGTCTATCGCTTTTATCCTGCGCAGGTTGGTCACACGCGAGTCGCAGACCTCCTTCACGCCCAGGTTCAGCAATACCTCCAGGTATTTCTTATTGCCACACAACAACTTGGTAACAACCGACCATTTTACATTATGTTCTGAAAACAGTCGGTCCAGGTATTGATAATTATCCGCAAGTTTATCGGTATTCAGTGTTACAAATGCCATGTTCAGTGATTATTCTTCAACCTCATTTCGAGATACTTATTGGTGAACCCCAGTTGCTCATACAGTTGTTTGGCTGGATTATCGGGCTCTACGTGCAAGGCAATATCGCCACTTGCGGTTTCTATGGCCTTACGCATTAATTGTTTGCCAATGCCACGTCCGCGGCGCTCGCTGTGCGTTGCTATATACACCAATATATTATCCGGTATATAGCCGTTCATGCCTGTCTCATTTACTACTACCGCCCCGGTAATAGTGTCGCCCTCTTTGGCCGACAAAACAAAGCCTCCGGGTTTACCTTGTTCCCCAAGCGAATACCGCATAGCCTTTGCGATGTCTTCTTTTGCATCGCCGTACTGATCCAGGTGCTCAAACAAAAATTCGTTGATCGCTTCAAACTCTTTTTCTTCCGGTTGAGTGGAAGGCGTATAAGTATATATTACCATACAAAATATTTTAAGCTCAGCTACAGGCACGTGCACGAATAAGGTGTGCGATTAAAAAAAGAATACTGGCCGGAATGAAACGTGCGGTAAAAGCTGAAATGGGCCGGCCTTAAAAGAATGTCCTGCAAAGGTACAAAAAAAAATCTTCTCATATTATTAATAACAATAAAACACTAAAATAACTACAAACAGATACTATTATTTACTACAAACTGCGATTTGCATTTTTTTTAACAACACACGCTGTTCATACATATGCATTTTTGAACATTGTTTTTCGCTATATTGCAGCGCAATGAAAAAACTGCTCGCATATGTCTTGCTCGTTATTATTTCCTTCCAGGCGCTGCCGGTGAAGGAAATGGGAAAGATATTATACCTCGGGCTGATAACAGAAGAGATACACGAAAGTGACGTAGAAGATGGCAGTAGTAAACTAAAACTGAAAAAACCTGAAACCGCCTTTAAGCCGGGCATGGATACCCCTTCAAGAAATCAGCACCTGGCGCAGATAGCCATGCTGGTTATTCACCGGGCTGAGCAAGTTATCCGGCAATATATACCCGATACCGTCACCCCCCCTCCTAACATACTGTAGTTATTGATTTACGAACACTAAAACGTATAGACAGGGCATATTGTCCCTGTAAGTCTATGCGCATAGTTGTTCTTTTACTTCTCCTCGGTTGGGATGTTTTATGGCCCACCATTATTTATTAATCAATAAAAAGCAATTACAGTTATGGCAGGAATACATAAAATCGAACATATACCTCATGATATTACTCCGGCAGCAGCCATCCAACTGTTGAAGGATGGCAACTACCGCTTTGTGAACAACCTGAAAATGAACCGCGACCTGCTGGAGCAAGTGAACGCCACCAAAGACGACCAATGGCCATTTGCGGCCATACTCAGTTGCATGGACTCACGCACTTCGGCAGAACTGATATTCGACCTGGGGCTAGGTGATATTTTCAGCATACGTATAGCGGGCAATGTTGTATCGCCCAATGTGTTGGGTAGCCTGGAATTTGCAACGGCAGTAGCAGGCTCTAAACTCATCGTAGTGCTGGGCCATACCAGTTGCGGGGCTATAAAGGGCGCCTGTGACAATGTAGAGTTGGGCAACCTGTCGAAACTGCTGGAACAGATAAAGCCCGCAGTGCAACAGGAAACTACGTTTAAAGAAAACAGGACCGGTAAAAACGCGTCATTTGTAAATGAAGTAGCGAGACTGAATGTTCACCACACAGTGGATGAAATAATAACCGGCAGTGAAATAGTGGCTAACCTGTTAGACAGCGGCGCTATAGATATTGTGCCGGCAATGTATGACATCGCAACCGGTGAGGTAGAATTTTACCAGAGCGTGGGCAACACCCGCAACGCAGAGGTGGCTGTAGGAATGAGCAATTGATGTTATAAAGGGGCGCTTCGCGCCCCTTTATTCCTCGTTCTCTTCCAATGAAGCTATGGCTCCTTCAAGAAAATACTTCCTTACCTGGTAGGGATAAACTTCGTAGCGTGCGTTATCCTCGTTGATAAAGTAACCCTTCCTGATAAGACTGTCTGTTTCGTACAACAACGCCAGCGCTTCTTTCTTTTCCCCTCTACGCGACAAACACAGCGCTTTATAATATTTAGCATCCGGCAGGTAGGGGTTCAGCGCCAGGCTCCTGTCGAAACAGGAAATAGCGCTGTCGTTATTATCCTGCTCGTACCAGGTAATACCTACGTAAAACCAGTGCAGGTAATGCACCCATTCGGCACCTTGCTGTTTTGTTTTATAGTCAATGCATTTTTGCATCATATACCGGCACGAGTCGAAGTTATCCAATTGCAGGTGGCAAAGCCCTATGTAAAAATCGTAAGGATGGTCCATCACCCCGCTGTTGCCATTGAGGGTTTGGGCGAGGTAAAAATCGTCAAGCGCTTCCTTGTAGTCGCGGCTAAAAATACAAAGCAGGTACGCCCGGTAGGGCACGTATTGGTGAGGGTTGTATTTTGCAGCGCTATCTAAATACGGCCGCGCAAGATCGTGCTTCATCTGCTTGCTGAGCGGCATCGCTTTTTGCTGCCAGAAATAGGCCTTCCAAGGTGCAATTGCCAGCGCACTGTCCAGGTATTTCTGTCTTTGCTGCGAAAACAGGCGCACGGAATTCGCCTTTTCCCAATAATAGCCAACCCTTGTGGAATCTTCTGCCGACAAAGGACGGGGAACGTGTTTTGTGTCGCCTTGCCCATAAACAGTATAGCCGGCAATAGAAATAATCAGCATGAGTAGTGTATGTTTCATAAAGCAGTTGTTTGGCAGCTATAGACGTACACAAATCTGCAATAAATAGTTAAAAGGTAGTTAGGTTTGTGTTAAACGATTTCAGCATGAACGAAATAATGACCAGGCAGGCAACAGATAAAGACACGGATAGTGTATATAATTTTGTATGCCGGCTGGAGCGTATAACATTCGATAAAGAATTGTTCGGGCAGTACTATCTACAGAATATACATACGCCGGGGTATTACTACCTGCTGGCTATCGACAATGATATACCCGTGGGGTACCTGAGCTGTCATGGCCAGCTGCTGCTGCACCATCTTAATTATGTATACGAGATACAGGAACTATATGTAGATGAGCGCTATCGCGGCAAGGGCATTGGCCGGAAACTAATAGAATACCTTAAAACCATACTGGCAGGCAAAGACTACGATATGCTGGAAGTAGCCTGTGGTTTTCAGCGCCCCGGTTCGCATGTTTTTTACGAGCAGGTAGGTTTCTGCAAGTCGCATTATAAGTTTACCATGCCAAAAGTATGATTGAGACCGCGGCGTATCCCTTTAAGGATAGGCAGTTTTGCGGGATGTTCCCTTATGTGGTATTTGTCGCGTGTCGCCCCGCCATCGGCGGGAACGCTACAGTTTTTGATTCATGTTTCCCCTCCCCAGAGGGGTGTAGGGGTGGGTTACTCGCGATGGACAGGGAATGAGGATAGTTATAATAGATAAATTGCATAATTGTTATTTTTATTCCTCTATGCGAAAAAAGATTATCCCATACAACCCCGCACTTGTACCCCTTGCAAAACAACTTCGTAAAAACAGTACGCAGCGAAATCAGGTTAAAGGAATTGGGGATTAATATCATTCGGTTTGATGACAAACAAGTAATGAACGATATCCAAAATGTCATCAGGGTGATAGAAATGTATATTGAAGAGCACAGTCAACGCCGCGAGTACCCCCCCCAACCCCTCCAGGGAGGGGAGTTTTTTGGTGTCGCGTGTAGCGCACGCGACAGTTCCCCTTTAGAAATGGCGGGAAAAGAAAGTGCCGCTGCCCTGCAAGGACAGCGGCACAACTAATATTATCGCATTGCCGCATTAGCATATTAACGCATTACACGCCCCCATTCTTATACTTCCCCTTGCTCTTCCTGATGTTGACGGCTACCACTTTGTACTCGGGGCAGAGGGCGTCTGCATCCGTGACGTCGGAAGTGATATTGTTCAGCATAATCTCGGGGAAGTGGAAAGTGCTGCTCAGTACGCCGGCTTTCACCTCGTCGGTTATCCTGGCCTTTATGTCCACCTTGCCACGGGCAGACTCTACGCATACCATATCCCCATCATTTATCAGGTGCTTGGCAGCATCTTCTGCACATATCAGCAGTACGTCTTCCGTCAGTATCTCCGCATTGGGGGTACGGCGTGTCATAGCGCCACAGTTATAATGTTCCAGTTCGCGGTTGGTAGTAATGATATATGGGTATTGCTTACCGTTTTGTACTATTTCTTCTGATTCTTTCCAGTCGCTGTACACAAATTTGCCCTTGCCACGTTTGAATGTATCTGTATGCAGTATCTCGGTGCCTTTGCCGTCTTTGGCTACCGGCCATTGTTTGCCGTTGTCGCCCAGCTCTTCCCATTTCACACCTTCAAAGAATGGTACGATTTGCGATACCTCTTCCAGCACCCATTCAGGATGGTACACCGCAGGTTGCTTGTAGCCCATGCGGTTCATCATATCCACCATTATCTGCCCGTCCGATTTTGTGCCGGAAAGGGGTTCTACCACCTGCTGCACACGCTGTACCCTGCGCTCGCCGTTGGTAAATGTTCCGCTCTTTTCCAGGAACGATGAAGCAGGGAGGATTACCGTAGCCAGTTTGGCCGTTTCGGTCATAAACAGTTCCTGCACCACAAGTAGTTCCAGTTTGCTCAGTGAGTCCACCACGTATTGTGTATTGGGGTCTGTCTGTGCCATGTCTTCACCTATCACCCACATGGCTTTCAGTTTGTCCTGTTGGGCCGACTCGTACATCTCCGGTATTTTCAGTCCGGAGTAATTGGGGAGCTTGGCATTATAAAAGAGTTCGTATTTCTGATGTATCTCAGGATTGGTCACATCCAGGTAACCCGCACCCTGGTATGGCTGGCAGCCCATATCCGCCGCGCCCTGCACGTTGTTTTGTCCACGCAGGGGGTTTACACCCACACCACGACGGCCAACATTGCCTGTTATCATTGCCAGGTCAGCTATCTGCATTACGGTAAACGTTCCCTGCGAATGTTCTGTAACACCCAGCCCGTGGAAAGACATGGCGCTGGATGCGCTTGCATAGGCAATAGCTGCCTTCCGCGCCAGTTCTTTATCCACTCCTGTAATGGCCGAGAGTTCGTCCATGTTCAGCTTCAGTATATTGGCTTTGAATTCCTCGTAGCCCTCTGTACGTGCGTCTATAAATTCTTTTGCCTCCAGCCCCTCGCTGATGATATAATACAACAGCATATTGAGCATAGCCACGTTGGTGCCGGGGCGCAGTTGCAGGTGGTAGGTGGCGTAGTTGGCCAGTTCCGTCCTGCGGGGGTCGATGACGATACTTGGCTTCCCGCTGATGGCAAACTGCTTAAGTTTTGCACCTGTTACCGGGTGTCCCGATGTGGGGTTGGCGCCAATGATCATAATACAGTCCGTGTACTTCAGGTCGATGATGGAGTTGGTGGCTGCCCCTGTACCAAAGGTACGCTGCAAGCCTATGGCCGTAGGCGAATGGCATACACGGGCGCAACTGTCAATATTATTAGTGCCTATCACCGCGCGGATGAATTTCTGCACCAGGTAGTTCTCCTCGTTGGTGCCGCGTGCCGATGATATGCCTGCTATCGAGTCAGGGCCGTATTTATCTTTTATCTCGGTCAGCTTGTTGGTTATGAAGTCATAAGCTTCATCCCAGGTAGCTTCTACAAATTCGCCGTTCTTTTTGATAAGCGGTGTGCGCAGGCGGTCAGGGTGGTTGTAGAATGCGAATGCATAACGTCCTTTCAGGCAGGTATGGCCACCGTTGGCTTCCGCTTCGTATGGGGCCTGTATCGATTTTACTTTGCCGCCTTTCACTGCTACTTCCAGGTTGCAGCCCACGCCGCAGTAGGTGCACACGGTACGTACTTTCTCGTCGTAGGCTATTGATTTGGATTCATACACATCGGATATCGCCGATGTTGGGCAAGCCTGGGCACATGCACCGCAGCTCACACAGTCCGACTCGAAGAAGCTCACTTCCTGCCCCTTAACGATATGCGCATCAAAGCCACGTCCCGCCATGCTCAGCACAAACTGTCCCTGCACTTCATCGCAGGCACGCACACAGCGCGAGCAGTTGATACATTTGGACATGTCCGTCCGCATATAGGGGTGGCTCAGGTCTTTTTTATAATTGAGGTGGTTCTTGCCTTCGGGATAACGCACATCGCGTATACCCACCTGTGCGGCTACCGTTTGCAGTTCGCAGTTATTGTTCACTTCGCAGGTCAGGCAGTCCAGCGGGTGGTCCGTCAGTACCAGCTCCACTATATTCTTACGCAGGTCCAGTATGCGCTGGCTATGCGGGTATATATACATATTGGGCGATACGGGTGTGTGGCACGATGCCATCGCCTTGCTGCTGCCATTGGCCGTAAGGGCCACATCTACACTGCACACACGGCAGGCGCCAAATGGTTTTAGGTTGGGCGCATCGCAGAGCGTAGGCACATAATCCTCACCAAAGTTCCTCTTAAGGAAAGACAGTATAGTTTCGCCCGCTTTCAGTTCATAAGGTACACCGTCTATGTACGCCACTTGTGCGGCTACTTTGTCGGTGCTTTGTATACCTCCCTGAGGGGGCTTTACATAATATTGTTTGCTCATAACTATCGGTTTTATGAGAAGTATTGTGCTAATTCGTTATCAAAATATTTCAAGGCATTCCTGATGGGCAATGGCAGGCCACCACCCAGTGCGCATAGCGAGCCTATCTCCATCGTAGTGATGAGGTCGGTCATCAGTTTGCGTTCTATCTTATAGTCTGAGTTCATGGCTTTGTTCACCATCTCGTAGCCGCGGGTAGAGCCCAACCGGCAGGGGAAACATTTACCACAGCTCTCATGTGCTGTAAACTGGAACAGGTGTTCGATATAACTGATGATGGGGAAACTCTGCGGTAAACATACCACTGAGGCATGCCCCAGCAGGAAACCGTTTTGCGAGAAGGATTCAAAGTCCACCGTCAGGTCTTTTATCTTCTCTACCGGCACCAGTCCACCCAACGGGCCACCTATATGCATGGCTTTTACTTCTTCTTTAAATCCACCGCCCAGGTCGTTGACCAGTACAGACAATGGCGTGCCCATATCCACCTCGTATATACCGGGCTTGTTAAAGAACCCATCAAGCGAGCAGAGCTTGGTACCTGTTGACCTGCCTATACCTATTGAGGCAAATTTCTCACCTCCGTTCTTCACCACCCAGGGGATGCACGCCAGCGTTTCGACGTTGTTCACTACTGTTGGCTTGTTGAACAACCCCTCCTGTGTAGGATATGGCGGACGCACCCTTACTTCAGGCCGCTGCCCCTCTATAGAAGACAGTAATGCCGTTTCTTCACCACATATATATGCACCCTGTGCGCAGATGACTTTGAAATCGTAATTGAAACCCGAGCCGAGTATATCCTCACCCAGCAGTTTCTTCGCCCTGATGTCGTCAATAGCTTTTTGGGTAATCTCTATAGCTTCAGGATATTCAGCACGTATATATACCACACCGGTATTGGCACCTGTGATATAACCGGCTATCATCATGCCCAGCAATACGCTGTGCGGCTGATGCTCCAGCAGGTACCTGTCGCTGTACGCCCCGGGGTCGCCCTCGTCTGCATTGCACACTATAAACTTCATGCTGTCAGCCGTATTCTTGCACGACTCCAGCTTGAAGGATATGGGAAATCCGGCACCACCCCTGCCACGCAGCCCTGAGGTTTTCAGTTCCGCAATCAGTTCATCGGGAGTATGGTCCAGCGCTGTCTGTAATATCTTATAGTATTCGTCTATGCCGGGGAATGGCGCTGTCAGTACAGGGGTGCCGTAGTGCGCTACATGGTATTTGTCTGCTACCACCAGCTTATCTTTCTTGATGGTTTCTATCTGGTCGATGGCATTACCTGAGTAGTTTTTACCATGGGTATGGAATGAACTGTTCTCGTGGCAGCGACCCAGGCAGCACATCTCACCTATTTCGCTTGCGTCATAGTGTTGTGCCAGTTTATCTTTTAATGCCCCTTGGGTACCGGCTGTCAGGCAGGAGCTGCCATTGCATACATATACCTTTTTACCCTGGTTTTCAGGGCGGAGGAAATCGTAGAAGGTGGCGGTGCCATATACATTGGCCTTGCCCACCAGGAATTTTTCCGCCAGTTCGTCTATCTTTTCTTTAGCAACTGTACCCGTATCCCGGGCGGCAATACCCAGCTCTTCAAACAGGCTTTCCTGCAAACCCTTCCTGCCCGATAATTCACCAAGATTTTTTGACATATCTGTATCCGTTTTTAAATGCCGGTTATTTCAGCATTTAAACTAAATATATTTTATTAATGAGTGCTCTCAAATTTAACCAAAATTCCCGTAAATCAGAGGCGCTTAGATACTGGCCCTGTAGTTATTTTTTGTACCGGGCTGCCAGGGGATTTTCGTAATTATCGCTTTGGTCTTCTATCGAGTTGTCCAGGCACTGGAAGTCTTTTTCCAGCAGCAGGTATAGTTCGTTACCATCCCCCAGGTCCATATTGGCATCGTAACCCACCTTGTTGGTAGCCACCCAATCCTTCGCTTTTTCCTCGGGCAGGTATATGGTTATTCTGCCCTCTTTGAAGTCGGCAATCATATCGCAATGGGTGGTTGTTTGCAGTGCGTATGTCAAAGAGGCATTGCCGAAATTCGTCTTTTCCTCAATGTACCCCTGCTCGCCAAATGTACCCACTTCGCCCTTGCTCAACCGCATCCTCACCGTATTTCCACGTATCCTTATTTTCATTTTCTATTTCTATTTAAAGTTCAAATAAAATTCATTTAATCAGTCAAAATCAAACAGTTACAACTTCACTATTACAGTAAATGTTGAATTTATCCCTCTTGGCAAAACCAATGAGCGTAATACCGAATTCATCGGCCGTTTGTACTGCCAGGCTACTGGGTGCCCCCACCGAAACTATTACTTTAAGTCCTGCCATAGTGGCTTTTTGCACCAGCTCGAAACTGGCCCTGCCGCTCAGCAATAGTATATGCTGTTGCAGGGGTATCATCCCCTGGCTGAGGGCGGCACCAATGAGTTTGTCCAGGGCATTATGCCTGCCCACATCTTCCCGCACCATGATGATATTGCCCGCCAGGTCAAACAGGGCTGCGGCATGAATGCCTCCTGTTTCAGCAAAGGCGGCCTGGTGGCCACGCAGCTTTTCGTGGAGGGCATAGATTGTTTCGGCAGACACAGTAAAAGGCTTCACCTTATCGTAAATGGTACATTCTGTTTTTATGGCATCTATTGACGCTTTGCCACATACACCGCAACTGCTGGTAGTGTAGAAGTTACGGTCTACATTCTTCAGGTCGAGAATAATGCTTTTATCTAATTCAACCTGTACAACATTGTCATTCAGTTGTTTACAATAGATTATGTCAACTTGCTTTGAGATGACACCCTCGGTATATAGAAACCCTGTAGCCAGTTCAGTATCGTTGCCGGGGGTACGCATGGTCACTGCCAGGTTCTTGAGGGTACGGGTGGGGCCATATATTATTCTAATCTCCAGTGGTTCCTCGGTAGCCAGCACATCTTCCACGTCAGCAACCTTACCCTGCTGCACCCGTCTTATTGCCTGCTTCGTTACCGAACTGTTGGACATAGGTTCAAATTTACACAATAAGATAATAGGTTAATAAGGCAATATGTAGAGGGGTGTCGCGTGTCCCCGCCATTGGTGGGGACACGCGACAGTTAAGCACTATGCCAGGCTGATAGTCCTGGCAGGTTGAGGCTTGCGGTACAGGGTGTACAGCACTACCGACAATACGCAGAACACACTTTCTATCATCAGCCACTGAGAGCCGAACGCACCCAGCGAACCCTCGGCCGCTATGGTTATGAGCCGCGATATTGCATATGCTCCCCAAAACAGGCTGAGGAATGCCAGTGCTTTTTTCCTGTCTTTGATGAGCAGGTATATAAGCTGTGTAATGATGACCAGCCCCACGCCGCCGTATATGCCCCTGATAGAGCTGTAGGCATCCGTATTGGGCAGTTGCACCTGCACCAGGTCCATTACCGATTGGGGATTGGCCATAGCCATCAGGCTGACCATGAGCAATGAAAAAGCTGAGAAAAGAATGAATACAGCCGAAACGATGTTGATAATTTTAGTCTTGTTCATATCTGATAAATTTTATGCAAAAATGAATCCGGCTAAAAAATTAAATCTTGGTATAGCGCAAGATTTTCACGAAGCCTCCAATAAGGGTTGCTTAGATTTGTACATTATTAGCAGCTATGAATAAGTTGAGCTTTACCGATGTATTGATATTGCTGGGAGGGTTAATACCGGCAACAGCGCAAAACGAAGTATACGTATCGGGCGCCATGATGAATGTGATGCAAAAGGGGCAATTGCAGGGCACTATCAGCCTGGATACCATTCAGCAGCCGCACCTGTATGGGTTAGGGCCGGTTGAATACCTGGCTGGTGAGATAACCATTGCAGATGGCAAGGCTTATACATCAACGGTACTGTCGCCCACAACTATGCAGGTAAAAGAAACCTACGACCTGAAAGCCCCCTTTTTTGTGTACAGCCGGGTAGATGAGTGGAAAGAACATACCCTGCCTGATAGTGTGACAGATATGGAAAGATTAGAAAGCCACCTGGAGCAAATCAGCCGCAATGCCAAACGTCCTTTTGCGTTTAAGTTGAGCGGGATAGTGCCATCGGCCAAAATACATATCATGAACCTGCCGCCGGGCACCAAAGTAAGCAAGCCTGCCGATGCGCAAAAAGGAAAGACTTACTATACAGTGCAAAATATGGATGCTGAAATCATAGGTTTCTTTTCCACAGAACACCAAAGGATATTTACCCACCACAACCGTTATATACACATGCATCTGCTGTCGGAAGACAGGAAGACCATGGGTCATATTGATGAATTGTTGCTGAATAACAAGTTGAAACTGTATCTGCCATTCTGATATACAGACTGTCGTATGTAGCGGTGCGCGGCAGCGCTACAAATATCAACGTGTGCCATTTAATCGAATTTAAGCGTACCCGTACAAGAGAAGCTTTCTGAACCAGAACTTGCCACCAAACTATAGCTGAAAGTAAAAATTGAATCATATTTATAGTATGGCGCATAGTAAAAAATCGAGGGCAATTCTACATAAAACTCTGCTGTGTCATTACTACTTATACCTTTAACATGATATAGCCCGAATACGAGGTGCCCATACACTCTCACAGTACTATTTTGCATTATATTATTCGAAGGGGTTACAAAGTCAAGTGTTCGATAATTTTTTCCACCATGTTGACCAAGGTATAATCCAGTTAAATACAATAGGCCGGTTGATGTATCATAATGTATTGTAGGTCCGCCCCATACATGATTCCCTAACTCGTCATAGGTATTAATAAAGGGAGTTTTCCTATACACCTCATAAAATATCCTGGTAGGGTCTTGTTTCATATAGTCGATCTTAAATCGGAACTTATATCTTGTTTGCAGCCCGTTACTAGCTGTAGCTGTGATAACTAAAGTATCAGCAGAATATCCTCCTGCAAACAAGTATGTATTCAGTTTCAGGGAGTTTGTAAAAGGTATTGCCCCGCTGTTCGTAGCAAAACTACTTTTCATGCGCATAGGCAGTTGGGAAATAGATAGGGTAACATTCTGCACACTGCCCGTGTCCCTCATCACGGTGAATGGAATTTCGATACTATCGTAAACCCCAATAGTTATTATGCTGTCTATTCCTACAATCTTTAAAGTCGAATCTTTAAGTTTGGGCACATTAGTGCTGTCCGTCGAATCTGTAGTTTCAGCTGGAGTGGACGGTACGGGTTTATCTTTTTTACAGGCGGCTAAAACAACTATCGCTGCAAAGAGGGTAAGGATGGTTCTCATAACTCAGTTTCTACTGCAATATATTCAAAATCTGTTCGGAAATCAACCTGCCCATTCTATCTATTGAGTCCCATTTCGGTAACATAAATCACATTTACTCTGCCTATATTCAGTACTTTTACCATAGGTTTTTAAAAAAGCTACACTTATGAAAAGGTTATTAACAACACTCGCAATACTGGCAGTAATAAGCACCGGCTGCAACGATGAGCCCGCAACAAACGAGACAGATACCGTGAACACAGCAGACAATGTCGAAGATGTTAACTATGCAGCCAGGGGGCAGGAAATAGCCGATGCTGCAAAAGCTGAACTGGGCAGAAACCTGGTAGCCGCCATTAAGGAATACGGGGTACCTACAGCTGTAACTTATTGCAATACACATGCTATACCGCTCACCGACAGTATGGCCAAAGAATATCATGCTTATATAAGAAGAGTAACCGATAAACCCCGCAATCCCGATAACGTGGCAAACGACGCCGAGCAGCAGTATATCAACAAGGCGAGAAAACAACTGGCCGGAGGCGAGCAGCCACAACCGGAGGTATCAGAAATAAGAGGCAGGATGGTGGGCTACTATCCCATAGTGACTAATGGTATGTGCCTGCAATGCCACGGCGATAAGGATAAAAATATACTGCCCGAAACATATGCCAACATACAACGGAACTACCCCGACGATAAGGCCACCGGCTATGGCGAAAACCAGCTAAGGGGTATCTGGGTGATAGAGATGGATAAACGGTAATACTACTGTCCTGTTGTCCTGCTGTCCTACGCGGGACAGCGGGACAGTCACAATAAGTCTTCTGTTTAGATAGGGGGACACTCACATAACTGTAGCGTCGCGCAACGCGACACGCGACAAAACAGAATTCCCCTCTTGGGAGGGGTTGGGGTGGGCTTACTCGCGCTGTTGACTGTGCTCTTCTATATACATTTCAATTACCCTGATTACATTCTGAATATCGTTCATAACCTCCTTATCATCGAAACGAAGAATGGTAATACCTAATTCCTTCAACCGTCCTTCTTTAGCCAGGTCTTTCGCATATACTTCTTCAAAACGGTGAGTGAATCCATCCAATTCTATTCCAAGCATCAGTTCGTTACAGAAGAAATCAAGAATAAAATTATCTACCGGTTTCTGCCTGTCAAAGTCATAGCCTGGCATTTCTTTATTACGCAGATGGCCCCATAATTTT
>DISB01000005.1 GCA_002421685.1 Bacteroidetes bacterium UBA6221 | reverse complement strand
GTGTGTACTTTGTAGAACTGCAAACTGAAGGACAGAAGCTGATGAGAAAGCTGGTGGTGCAGTAACAATAACTATTTTCTATAAAAGGTCCGGCTCAAGATGCCGGACTTTTTTATGCATATAGGACAAATAGCATTTTAGATAATTTTAAAAAAGTATTTGGGGCATTTACCCTTAACTTTGGCATTAATATCAATGTATCAACACTTATGAAAAACCTGGCTGTTTATTGTGGCTCCGGCGAAGGGTATAATGAAATGTACCGCGAGCAAGCCTATGAAACCGGGAGGATGCTGGCGGAAAAAGGAATGCAGGTAATATACGGCGGCGCTAAGATAGGGTTGATGGGCGCCGTTGCAGACGGGGTGTTGAACAACAACGGGCAAATAACCGGCGTGATACCGGACTTCCTGCAAAATAAAGAAGTAGTGCACGAGGGACTGACCGAACTGGTGGTGGTAAGCACCATGCACCAGCGCAAACTGGTAATGTATGAACGCGCAGACGGCATACTGGTATTACCAGGGGGCTGGGGTACCATGGACGAAATGTTTGAAATGCTCACCTGGGGGCAAATGGGCATGCATACCAAACCAATAGGACTGCTTAATATCAATGGTTATTACGATGCATTGATGGCGCTGAATTCTACTATGGTGCAGGAGGGCTTTCTCGGAGAATGCGCGCGCAGCATCCTCATGTTCAGCGATACGCTGAACGAGCTGCTGGAAAAAATGGAAACATACCAGGCGCCCGACCTGCCACAGGTCATCAACAAACAAACCACCTGATTTAACCGCTACATTCCTTTTTAAGCGGTAAGTTTTTTACCTTCAAAACTTAATCCCGTCCTTATGGCATTAAGTAGAATATGGGCTGCATTTATCATCATCGCCATTGCCATGGCGGGAATAAAATTTACGTTCAACGATGATAAGGAAGTATTCAGCCGCATGGTGACGGGCAAATCGTCTGACCCTTATACCACAGTATATTATGTTGCCGAAGGCACACCCGAAACAAAAGTGTATGCATCGCGCGAGGGTTTTGAAAAACATATACAGGCATTCGGATACATACCCGCTGACAGCGCCAATCCACCGGCTATTATAATAACCGACAATGCCAACAGCGCAGAGGTGCAGGCATACCTTTCCGCTCACCCTGGCATTAACACTGTCTCCTATACTGAGGTACTAAAGACTCTTTACAAACACAATGACGGCATTATAGAAACCTGCAAAGTAGCTGTAAATATATGTATAGGCCTTATAGGCATTATGGCACTGTTTATGGGGCTGATGGGTATAGCTGAAAGAGCGGGGGGCATTAATTTATTATCGCGCATCATTGGACCATTCTTCACCAGGTTGTTTCCGGAGGTTCCTAAAGGGCATCCGGCATTCGGGCATATGATGATGAACTTTTCCGCTAACCTGCTGGGGCTGGATAATGCAGCTACGCCCTTCGGCCTCAAAGCTATGGAAAGCCTGCAGGAAATAAACCCTGATAAAAACACCGCTTCCAATGCGCAGATAATGTTCCTTTGCCTGCATGCGTCGGGCCTCACGTTGATACCCGTCAGCATCATTGCAGTACGTTCTGCTATGGGAGCTGCCAACCCCACGGATATTTTTATCCCCTGCATGATAGCTACTTTTATGGCTACCATGGCTGCAATGATGATGGTATCGTTAAAACAGCGCATCAATCTTTTTCAGCCTGTGATACTGGCATGGATACTGGGTATATCTGCGGTCATTGCAATGCTGGTGGTATATGTCACTTCGCTGAGCCTGGAAGGTGTGCAAATTTTTTCGGGCGTTTTGAGCAATGGGCTTATCCTGTTCATTTTTATTGCTATCGTACTGGGAGCTGTATATAAGAAGATAGATATTTTCGACGCCTTTGTAAGCGGTGCAAAAGGCGGCTTTGAAACGGCAATAAAGATCATTCCATACCTGGTAGGCATGTTGGTAGCCATCAGCCTGCTGCGTACCAGCGGTGCTTTTGATATCGTAATTAACGGAATGAAAGCAGTGTTCGTAGCCCTGGGTACAGATACAAATTTTGTAGACGCCCTGCCCACTGCCCTGATACGCCCGCTAAGCGGAAGCGGCGCCCGTGGTATGATGGTAGATACCATGAACACCTTTGGCCCGGACTCATTTGCAGGCAGGCTATCCAGTATTATGCAGGGCTCTTCTGATACGACCTTCTATGTTATTGCGGTTTATTTTGGGGCGGTGGCCGTGAGAAATACGCGTTATACCATAGGATTTATGCTACTGGCCGACCTGGTGGGTATCATCACGTCTATCGTACTTTGTTATATCTTCTTCGGCTCAACAATATAAAAACGGCAAAAAAATTAAGGGTTGCAAACGCAACCCTTAATAAATATTTATACTCCGGCTACACTACACTGCTGTAGAATCAGGAGCCGGCGTTGATTCTGCAGGCTGTTCTTCCAACGGTTCTTCTTCATCCATGTCTTCTATGTCGTCTTGTTTTGAATGACTTACCAGCCATTTCCCGTTCTGCTTTACCAGCTTCAGTTTTTGCTGTTCGCCGGGCTCATCAGATACTATATAGGTAACAGTAGCATTATCACCTTCTTCTTTCACCTCCACTATTTCAATACTTTTCTTTTTAGCATTCTGTTTTACCGAATCAGGATATTGTATGGAAAATTGTTCCATCAGGTTCACCAGTTGAACAGTTTGCTCCGTAGATACCTGCCTGGCTTTTTCATATTCCATTTTGTAAAAACCATTCAGAAACTGCTTGGCCACGGCTTCCGGGTTGTTCTTATTGCAGGCGGTAGCGCCTACCAACAACAATGAAACAATAAATATGGTCAATTTCCTGTACATCATGCTTTTATTTTGTGGTCAACAAAGGTATCACTTAAAACTAATACGGCAAACCGGTTGCGCACCGGCCACACGGTACAGATCGTCTATCCCAACAAAGGCACGGCCATAATTGTTGGACTGCGCGATAAATGAGTTTCCACCTGTCGCCTGTTCTATGGCTTTGTATATCATTTCAGAGCAATAGAGCCTGTCATCAGTTTCCAGGTCGAAACTCATGTCGAACTTTATCCGCTCCTTGTAAAAACCGCGAACGGATTTAACCAGCTTATCGTTTACACTGTCGGCCAGTGCATAACGAAATGCCGCGAAAGCATGGTTGTTTGCCGGTGAACACCATAGTTGTGCGGAATCCCTCCTGAGCGTCTGGTCGGGATTATCTTCGCCGCCTATGCTATGATAAACAAAGGGATAACCGTTTTCGACCACCACCAGGCCGCAATGCGAATAGGTCTTGTCTTGCATATTCAGTTGCGACAGCATGTAACTGGTCATATCGTCGCCACGCCTTACCAGCAGGTCGCCGGTATGCAGGAGTTTTGAGCAGGAGTCAACGGCAGCCAGGTTGGCGGGGTTATTCGCACGGGCGTAGTAACGTTCATTTTTCCAGTGTTTGTTGGTGGTGTTTTCATATAAGACATCTGCGGCGGATATAATAAACATGCCCGAAACAGCACAAGCCATTATGATGGCTATTATTAAGATGAGTTTTTTGCTATGTACCGCTTTGTGGCGCATGATTAAAGTTCACAAAATTACTATTTATATACCCTATATGCTTATTTCGGCCATTACCCTGCACTGTGCTAACTTTGCACCGGCAGAACAATCATGCGATGGCATATAAATCATTAAGGGCGTTTATAGATAAGCTGGAAGCAGAGGGTGAACTGGTGCGCATAAGCACCTTCGTAGACCCCGTGCTGGAAATAGCGGAAATAACAGACAGGGTTTCAAAAACCCCTGGCAGGAACAAGGCTTTACTATTTGAAAATACAGGCACGGAGTTCCCCCTGCTCATCAACGGCATGGGCAGCGAAAAACGCATGTGCATTGCCCTGGGCGTGAGCCACCTGGATGAAATAGCCGGAGAAATAGAAGGCCTGTTTAAAATGATGACCGGCCCAAAGAATGGCCTGCTCGACAAACTGGCTATGTTGCCTCAATTAGGCAAGTTCGCATCGTGGATGCCCAAAGTGGTGAGCGGAAGGGGCGCCTGCCAGGAAGTGGTGATGGATAACCCGGACCTGTCAAAACTGCCTATACTGAAATGTTGGCCCAAGGACGGCGGGCGGTTCATTACCTTGCCCTCTATACATACCAAAGACCCGAATACAGCCATACGCAACATAGGCATGTATCGTATGCAGGTGTTTACACCTACCATGACGGGAATGCACTGGCATAAACACAAAGTATCCGCCAAACATTTTAATGAATACAAAAAGCTAGGCCAACGTATGCCTGTGGCTGTAGCCATTGGCGGCGACCCGGTATATACATATTCGGCCACAGCGCCGCTGCCCGAAAATGTAGATGAATATATGCTGGCGGGATTCCTGCGCAAGAAACGCGTGGAGCTGGTGAAGTGCATTACGCAGCCTGAAATAGAAGTGCCCGCAGATGCGGATTTCATTATTGAAGGCTATGTAGACCCCAACGAAGAGTTGATATGGGAAGGGCCATTCGGCGACCATACGGGTTATTATTCACTGCCCGACTTTTATCCACGTTTTCACGTCACGGCCATTACACACAGGAAGAATGCCGTGTACCCGGCGACTATAGTAGGTATACCACCGCAGGAAGACGCGTGGCTGGGTAAGGCCACCGAACGCATCTTCCTGGCACCGATAAAGATGACGATGGTGCCGGAAATAGTGGATATGAATATGCCCGTGGAAGGCGTGTTCCATAACCTGGTCATTACTTCCATACACAAAGAATACGCAGGGCAGGGACAAAAGGTAATGAACGCTATGTGGGGCGCGGGGCAGATGATGTTCAACAAGATACTGGTGATAGCCGATAGCAGTATCAACATCAGCGATTACAAAGCAGTAGCACAATATGTATTCAGCAACCTCGACCCTGCATCGGATATCTACTTCAGCCAGGGACCTATGGATGTGCTGGACCATAGTTGCAGCAAGCTGGGCTTTGGCGGCAAGATGTGTATAGACGGCACAAAAAAATGGGAGGAAGAAATTACTGCGCCTCGCCAGTCCTTTGTATTGCACAAAGACTTTTCTGTAGCCGGCATTCGCACAGTATGGCCTGAAATAACCGGCATCAACGATGGGCTGGCACGCAGCTTGCAATTGCCGGTATTATTTGTATCGGTAGCAAAGAACAGGACGGGGCATATTGAAGAACTGCATAAGGCGCTATGCAACCGCCCGGAATTGGCAGGCTTCAAAATGATATTGTACGTAGAGCATACAGTGGATGTTAGCGATATAGCGGACACCCTATGGCGCTTCTGCAACAACCTGGATCCCAAACGTGATAATTTCTTCAGCGATGACAAAAGAGTCATGGGCCTGGACGGCACAAGAAAAACCAAAGCGCTGGATGGCTTTGAACGCCCCTGGCCAAATATCATAGTGGCAGATAGACAAACTATTGAATCTGTAAACAACAAGTGGCCGCAGTTGAATATGGGACCGTTAATTTTGTCGCCGTCGCTTAAGTACCAATCGCAGATGTATGGAGAGGAAGCCACCGCGGGGTAAACTCCAGGTAACTGACTGATATGGCCCCTCCAGGCTTCCCCCAGGGGGAGGTGAATCAATCTTAATGAAAATCAGCCAGGCTTTGTATCTTTATACAAAGCCGCTGCATGAAACACGCTTTCTATATTGTATTGTTAATGGTAATACCCGCCGTGCTGCAAGCGCAGAACGATACCACCTATCCCCCGCAACCAGACCCTCGAATTATTTTTCAATCCAAGGTTCGGCAGCTTACTTCATACCTGAATGAAGGTAACGAAAGCGCAGCCAAAACATTATTTAAAGACGTATCCGGCGCCATGAATGATTTTATTACCGCCAACCAGCAAGCGCTGGATACAGCTACCGGGGCAAATAAAAGAAAGCTGAAAGACAGGTTGGACAGGCAGCGCCAGCTCATGGGGCAATTTCAATCTTTCCAACCAAATATCATCCGCAACCGTGAGTCGATAGATACATGGACGCAGCAGTTCGTCAATACGCTTTATCCCTGAGTAAAGTTATTGGCGTGGAAGTAGTGCGCGCAGGTAGCTGATAACCCCTTCGGCAATATTTATCTGTTTTTGAAGGCTATCCACCGATATCCTGATGGCCGGAATATCATCGGAACTATGCCCGGCTATCACCATCGGGTTATTTTCCTTTTTCGCGAAAACGGATTTAATATCCTGCCAGTTGAAAACACAGGTTGCGCAGCCATACAATAGCAGCGACCACAACAGAGATCTGCAGATAAAACCTGTCTTACCGGTAGGTTGTATTTTCATAACCGTTTGTTTTAGGTGCTGTATTTATGATAAATTTAAGCAATATCCATTATCCGGTAAGTACCCCTTTTAGGGTGATATTCGCGCAGGATATTCGGTAACTTTATTGTTATGAGATTCGTGCTAACTGTCCTGGTGATACTTACCTATATCCCGGCATACACCCAATATATGACAGGTGCGGAAGAATGTGCTGCAAATAAAATAAATATCCACCGCCGTGCGGCAAAAACAACCGTAGCATCGCCCGAAGAGGATAAGTATGATGTGCAGCACGTATGGCTGGATATAGCGATGGATAACCAGTCGGTGGCTATAGCAGGTAAGGCGCGCACAACGGCCCGGGTATTGGAGAATAATTTCGCACTATATGTGTTCGAACTAAATAAGCTCCTGGTAATCGATTCCATTCTCATCAACGGGCAGAAAGTAGATTTTGAAAGACAGGAAAACCTGGTCAACAGTTTTTTGACAGCGCCGTTACATACAGGAGCGACGCTCGCGACGACGGTATATTACCACGGCATGCCTGAAGCGGGAACTGTATTTCCACTGGAGCGTGGACTTAACAATGCTGAAGCGGGCGACTGGGGCAGCAAAGTAACCTACACATTAAGCGAACCGTATAATGCGAAAGACTGGTGGCCGTGCAAACAATCGCTCAGGGATAAAATTGACTCGGCAGATATATGGATAACCGTACCCGACAGCCTGGTGGCGGGCAGCAACGGTACTTTGCAAGGCATTACGCCAATGCCGGGAAACATGCGCAGGTATGAATGGAAGACAACTTACCCGACAGCCTGTTATTTATTGTCCGCAGCTGTTGCCGACTATATGGACTATTCATATACCACACAGTTGCCCGGCGGCGAAAGCCTGCTGGTACAGAACTATGTATATGACCGGCCCGGCATTATGGAAAGGTTCAAAAACGGCATAGACTCAACGGGAGAGATGCTTTATTATTTTTCAGAGTTATTTGGTACATACCCTTTTCACAATGAAAAATATGGGCACTGTATGGCGCCCCTGTTTGGTGGTATGGAACACCAGACCATGACCACTCTACAACATTTTCGTTATCCGTTGGTGTCGCATGAACTTGCCCACCAGTGGTTTGGCGATAACGTAACTTGCGCCACCTGGCGGGATATATGGATCAACGAAGGGTTTGCCTCATATGCCGAATACCTGTTTACAGAACGGTTCAGGCCGGTGGGGGACGCATACAACTATATGCTGAATGTTCATAAAAGAATACTGAACGATACCAATATTGGCGGCAGCATATACATTCCGGTGGGCGATACAGTCAATCCGTATAGGATATTTGACAGCAGGTTATCTTACCAGAAACCTTCTGCGGTATTGCACACGCTCCGGTTTCTTATCAATGACGACCATATATTTTTTGGCATCCTTAAGAAATTTCAAAAACGTTTTGCGGGAGGTAATGCCGGTACGGAGGATTTTAAGACTGTGGCCGAAGAGTTGTCGGGTATGGACCTGGATACTTTTTTTGCCGAATGGATTTATGGCGAGGGTTATCCCATTTATGATATACGTTGGAATTATATAAGCGGTAAACTGTTACTGGTAATTAAACAGGAAGGAAGTGTGCCGTCTTCCATACCATATTACCATATCCCCATGGAAATAAAATTGGTGTCGCGGCAGGGTGATACAACTATACGCCTGGGCAGCAGCATGACGCAATCAACCTATTACAATATCGACCGGACGATAGACGACCTGGTATTTGACCCGCGGAATGTTATCCTCGAAAAGACGGTCATAACCAGGGACTATTCTTTAGGAACTAATCATGCTTCCGACCAACCCTTTGTCTATCCCAACCCCGCCACGGATGCCTAGTATGTGGCTAATGTAAACAAAGGAACGGAGCTTGCGCTGACTGACCAGAATGGAAAAATACTGTGGCGCAAAGTCGCTGAAGACGACTACGGCACAGCTATACCAGCAGCACAGTTCGCGCGCGGTATATATTTACTGCACGCTACGATTGGCAGAAAAAAGTTAATTTCAATTAAATTGACCCGCTTATAAAGACGATAGTATGAAATTCAAAGGTTTACCCCTCCTGGCTATACTGATTTTCATCGCATCCGGCGCCCGCGCGTATAACTGCTCCGGCGGAAACAAAGGCCGCGCCCTGCAAAAAACCACAGTAGCCACGCCAGAAGAAAATGACTACGATATTAAAGGGTTGAAGTTCAACCTTTCACTTTCCAATACCTCTACCTATGTAAGCGGCGATGTCACTACATACGCCAGGACAAACATTGCTAACTTCAGCGTATATGCTTTCGAGCTGAACGGGGTTATGACCATTGATTCGCTGAAAGTGAACGGGCAACTGAACAGCAACATCAGCACGACCAGTGCGGTAAGAAAAGTAACGCTCACCACTCCATTGTCTGCCAATACCGATTTTACCGTGCAGGTGTTTTATCATGGGACTGCACCGGGTGGCAATGGCCAGTTTTTTACGGGAGGATTGCATCATATAGCACTGCCTTCGGGTTCTCATTTAATGTACTCGCTCAGCGACGATCTTTTTACCGACGACTGGTGGCCCTGCAAACAATCCCTGCAGGATAAAATAGACTCTGTGACCATGTGGGTGACGGTGGATGATACATTGAAGGTCGGCAGCAACGGACTATTAAAAAATGTAACAACCCTGCCCGGCAACAAGCACAGGTACGAATGGGAAACTAAATACCCGGTAGATTATTATCTTATCTGCGTAGCCGTGTACGGGCATTATGATAGACCACTTTTCCAAAGTGTTTGGCAAATACCCGTTTCACCAGGAGAAATATGGCCATTGCATGACCATGCTATCTGGCGGCATGGAGCACCAGACTATGACATTTATGGGTACACCTATTATACGTACCACACTCATTGCGCACGAGCTGGCGCACCAGTGGTGGGGCAATTGTGTAACCTACGGTAAGTGGGAAGATATATGGTTGAGCGAAGGCATGGCTACCTATACAGAACAACTTTTTCTCGAGCATTTTTGGGGTAAAGCTGCTGCAAAAGATACACGCACCGGCGTCTTCCTCGACGTAATGATGCGCCCTGGTGGCAGTGTTTGGGTAGACGATACAACGAGTGTAAACAGGATATTCGACGGCAGGCTTACCTACCAGAAAGGTGCAGCCGTAGCGCATATGCTACGCTATATGGCACCGCAGGATAGCCTTTATTTTGAGGGGTTGCGGGCCTACCAGCAGCAATACAAATACGGGACGGCTGTTACTTCTGACCTGCAAACTATCATGGAACAGAAATACGGTCTGCAACTCGATAGTTTCTTCAGGCAATGGGTATACGGACAGGGCTACCCGATGTTTTCTGTGAAATGGGCGCAACACCTCGGCATGACACTGTTGAAGGTGACACAGACTACCTCTCATTCGTCGGTAAAGTCATTCCATTTACCACTGCAGCTAACTTTGAACTCAGCCTCGGGAGACACAACCGTTACCATCAACATTTCAGACACAACTAATTATTTTAAATTCAACTGGCCTGATAACATTACCGGTATTGTGGTAGACCCTGAAGACAATATTGTCAATAAGACAGGGGCAATACAACACGACCCTAACCTGTTATCTGTTTATGCGGCAACCTTACCCACGCCTGCCATCTATCCTAATCCCGCTGTAGACGGCTGGAATATAGACGGCTTGCTACCCGGCACTATGCTGAAGTTATATGACATAAACGGCAAAACGATTTGGGCCGGTGAATATGCTGCCAAAACCTTTGTACCGGCGCAGGGCCTGCCCAAAGGCTGTTACCTCCTGGAAATCCGTTGGCCCGGCGCTCAAAGCGGTTACTATAAACTGGTGAAATAATCCGGGAGCCAAAAACTGTATGGGTTATTATTAGTGGTATCTTTGCACCTGTTTCAACAACGAAGTCGCCGTTCAAAGTAGTGCTCAATGGATAATCTTCAGGAACTATTTCAGCAGATAATCGATAACCCCGTTCCTTCGCTGACAGTTATTGTAAACCTGATACTTATCGAGAGCCTGCTGTCTGTAGATAATGCCGCCGTACTGGCTACTATGGTGCTGGACCTGCCCAAAGACCAACGGAGAAAAGCACTGAAATACGGCATCATTGGCGCCTACGTCTTCCGGGGGATATGCCTGCTCTTTGCCGCCCTGCTGATACAGATATGGTGGTTCAAACCGGTGGGCGGGATATACCTGTTGATACTGGCCGCCAAGTATTTCTTTAAAAAGAAGAAGGACGAGACAGCGGAACATGTGGCTGAAGAGCTGGAGAGCAAAAAGAGCAGTTGGCTGTACCGTAAGACCCTTGGCGCTTTCGGACCGTTCTGGTCTACCGTTATACTGGTGGAACTGATGGACCTGGCCTTTTCCATAGACAATGTGATAGCCGCTAATGCCTACACGCCCAATATTATCCTGATATGGGTAGGTGTGTTCATAGGCATACTGGCCATGCGTTTCGTTGCCCAGGGTTTTGTGCGGCTGATGGAAAAGTATCCCTTCCTGAGCGCCTGCGCATATACCGTTATCGCCATACTGGGGATGAAGTTAACCCTATCGCTGGTGACACATTTTTATCCCTGCTCGGGTTTTGCGCAGTTTCTGGAAGGGCCGCAGGCATGCCTGGAAGCGCAGGGAAAACATTTACCCCAAGGAGAGCATCCCACCGTATGGGGAGACATCATTACGTCGTTCATCAGCATTGGCATATTCATAATACCGGTGCTGACATCTACCCTCTTCAATTTCCCGAAACATCAGCGGGGACAGAACCCGTCGGAATAGTGTAGAATTCCCAATCGGGATAGGTATCGCTCCAGTGTATCTTATTGCCCAGTTTGCCGATACCTACCAGTTTATTCAGCGCGAAGTTGATGCCTATCTCGTTGTACGCACCTGCAATATGGTAGTGCGAGCGTGCATAGTGCACCTGGAACTTATTGAGGTCGACACCGACACCGAAGGCGAACCCCGCCAGGCCGGTCTTGTCTTTGATGACCAGTTCTGTGCGGCGCAGGTGGCTGTACGACGCACTGAGCAGGATGCGTTTGCCGATGAGTATCTCCGCACCGAAAATGAAATGCCTGAACAGCTTATCCGTAAAATACGTTTTCGGCTTCTTACTGGTATCGGTATTGCCAAAGAGGTTGTTGTTCTCCCTGTCAGTCGGGTTGTCGTAGCGGATGTCCCATTCGTACAGGTGGTGAAGCGTGGCGATGAGGCGAAGCGGTACATACTGGAACCTTTTGGTGATGCCTATCTGCAGGTCGAAGGGCATAGGCTCTGCCGGATTGTTGGGGTTGTACTTTTTCAGCATCACGCCCATGTTCTTAGCCACGGCGCCAATGGTTACCAGGCTGGCGGTATCCATATAGGTAATACCCACATCGGCCAGCGCAGCATAGGCGTTCTTGTCGTACAGGGTAGATTGGGCATACTTCAACGAAGCGCCATATCGCCATTTGTCCAGGTATTGCCTGGACGCGCCAATAGTGATGGCATAGTCGTTGGCCCTGAACTCGCCCAACTGGTTGCCGAGGTTGTCGGTGCGGGTAAAGTTACCATAGTTGAGGTACTGCACACCCAGCAGAAAGGACGTCTCTATCTTAGGGATGTGGTAGCCATACTGCAGGTTGGCAATGCTGATGCCCGAATAATAAATATTATAATTCAACCCCAGGTTGTTGTGCAGCCCCGGCCGCATCAGCGAGGGGTTTTGCAATGCCAGGGTTATGTCCTTATCCGGGTTGGAAACGTTGATACCGCCCAGTGCAGATATATGCGGGCTATTGGGCAACCTGAGGAACTCCATTGCACGCTGCCCACCGGTTACCTGCGCCGTAGCAGGAACGGTTAAACATACCAGGCCAATACCGTATAGGACTTTTCTCAGCATATATCATTAACGTCTTGCTGCGCGGATATATTGCCACCTGCGCAGTTGGTTTTTTAACCGGCGGTAACCCCCGCGGCTTTCTGTATTTCTTCCACAATAGCCTGGCTGACGCCTGTATTGGAGAAGCCCCCGTCGTGGAACAGGTTTTGCATGGTTACCATACGTGTCAGGTCGCTGAACATAGATACGCAATAGTTGGCGCAGTCTTCAGAAGAAGCATTGCCCAGGGGCGACATTTTATGCGCATATTCAAAGAACGCGTCGAAACCTGATACGCCGGAACCGGCAGTGGTAATAGTGGGCGATTGCGAGATGGTGTTCACCCTCACTTTTTTGGCAAGGCCGTAGTGATAGCCGAAGCTGCGGGTTATGCTTTCCATCAGGGCTTTGGCCTCGGCCATATCGTTATAGCCGGGGAAGGTGCGCTGGGCGGCGATGTATGTAAGCGCTACCACAGAGCCCCATTCGTTGATGGCATCCAGCTTCATGCAGGACTGCAGCAGCTTGTGCAGCGAGAGGGCAGATACATCCAGTGTCTTCAGGAAATTTTCGTAGTTGGTATCTGTATAGGGTATGGCTTTGCGCACGTTGGGCGACATGCCTATTGAATGCAGCACGAAGTCGAGCTTGCCGCCGAGTACCTCCATGCTTTTGTTCAGCAGGTTTTCCAGGTCTTCTACAGATGTGGCGTCGGCGGGTATTACCTGGGCGTTGTTGCACTGTTTTGCCAGTTCGTTAATCTTACCCATGCGCAGGGCTATGGGTGCGTTGGTCAACACTATTTCCCCACCTTCTTCGCACACGCGCAGGGCGGTCTTCCATGCTATGGAACGCTCGTCTAACGCGCCGAAAATGATACCTTTTTTACCTTTTAACAATTGATACGCCATAAACCGGTCTTGTTTAAAATAATACAGTTGGTAAAAGTAGAAAAAAAAGGAAAGCTTTCAGCAGGTAGCATATGACGGATTTTTAATTATTGACGGCAGGGGTGAATCGTGAGGCATAAGTCGTGAGGCGTAAGTCATGCGGCATAGGTGTATTTTGTTTTGCGTTAGACCTCCAGCCCGAAAGGAACATTCCGGCGGGGCCGCCCGGGCGAGCGTTTAGTTCCCCCGCCGTGGCGGGGCAGGTCGTTTTTCTGCCAGGTTTTTTTGTCTGAATCAGGATGTGCGAATTTTTGGTAGGCCCTGAATAACGCATAAAACTGCCGGGTTGGAAACAAAAATGCAGTGGTTGGAAACAAATTGTCGGTGTTTTGGCAGGGGTATTGGCTCATATTAGTCCCGTAAGTGGTTGAAAAACAACTGGTTGAAAAAATGTTTCCAAAATGTTTCCTGTTTTTTCGAAATAAAATTTCGGGAAACATTTGCAGGTGGCCTACCGGGGCGGTGTGGCGGTGCGGGGTGATTTGAGATATGGTTTTCACGTGTGTGAGGGTTTGGTCCAGGCAAAATTTACGATGGCCAGTACGGGCGGGACTATAATAGCCCCGTACAACCGGGATTTACAATCCCGAAATAGTCGGGACTACGATAGCAAATATACGAAATATTATGTGGATTTGGGATTAAAATGTCCTGCCTTGTCATGGCGGGCCCGAACCGCCATCTCACATAATGCGGCTATGGGTAACATGGGTAAAAGACCGGCGACACTTATGTACTACAGGGGTATATTCTGTGCTTTGTGTTCTCTACCCGCCGTTTCTTCATTTCTTTTGCTTGTCCAAAAGAAACGAAGCAAAGAAAAAGACACCGCTATCAAAAGCTTCATTGATAGCGGAGGTTACCGTGATGTATCTGCATTGCTACTGCGCTGCCAGGAAGCAGGGCCTTGATGTTTACCCCATTTTCCACCTGGCTATGGTGGCGAAAGGTTAATTCCCCCTTTCGCGAAGGGGGTGCCGCAGGCGGTGGATGTCCACTCGCGGAGGACATAGTCCAATCAGGTTGCCAGTTCGTGCTAACATGGGCAATGATTGGTAGCGTCGTTGCAGTTGCAAACTGTTCCTATTTATAGGCATCAGTTACAAGCCGGCGGTAGAGGGTAGTCTATTTAATAGCGCTAGGACAACGTGGACAATAATAACTAATTATGTAAATTCACCAATTAAAATTCATTCATGAAAATAAGATATATAGAGATTGATAGTTATAATCAATTCAAAAAATTAAAGATTAATTTGACCTATCCCAACGGCCATAAAAAAGCAGGACAGCCTTTAGATAAAATATGTATCATTGGCCAAAGCGGTACTGGTAAAACAACACTATTACATTTTATTAAGGATGTATTCACCCTTTCTCATACTGGTTCTTATGGTTCGTATACAATAACAACATTAAATGACAGTACTAGCTATGTTGTAAAAGCTAACTCGGAAGGCAGAAAAACGTACACGATTCAAGGACAACGGCAGCGCATAGATGGAACGAATGGGAAAACCGAATTTGCCAACCATATCAATGATATCGATACGGCACTTATTTATCTTCCAGCGGATTTCCTAGGAATGAAAGCCACCGATACAGAACCCATTATTAAACGGCAACCAAATATCTTTGATTTTGGAACAATAAGTGTAAATGAAATTTGGCATAGAATTCTAGATAGAGTCAGAGAGCATCAAGGATTGCTGAAATCTCTTCGCAAACAAATAACAGATCTTACGCAGAAAGTTTCGGGAGATGAGATGGACCAAAAAATGCCACCTCTTATTAAACGATTGAAAGAACTTGAAAAGTTTGATAACAATCCACTGAAAAACCTTGCCAAAGATTGTTTAGATGACATACTTGCAATGTTTAACCTAAAGGTAATTACTGATTATGCACATGATGATGATTTAAGCTCAATAGAATTTATAAGGATTTCCGATAAAAACGGCAATGAAATACCAAATGGATTCTTAAGTACTGGCACAACACAGTTCATTTTAAGCATGATACCTTTTTACGTATTAAGACCCAATGATACGGTTATATTATTTGACGAACCTGAACGTTCATTATATCCGGACATTCAAAAGAAACTAATTGATCATCATAGTAACTTCATTAGTAATAGTCAACTATTTTATGCAACCCACTCTCCAATAATTGCATCTTGTTTCGACCCTTGGGAAGTTGTCGAGTTAAAATTCAATCCTGAAGGATATGTATATCAGGAACCATATTTTGATGGAAAAGATAGGCATGTCGACAACTACAAAGTGCACCCGAAGTATCTAACATATGAACTAATATTAAAGAAAATTTTTGATGTTGAGGAAACTGAGGGTGATAGTAGGGCAGAACTCAAAACGGCATATAAATCACTTGAAGCAAAGCTAAGTATGCTTAAAAAAGAGGGGAACAATACAGGCGAAAATTTTGATGAAGTGTTGAAAGAATATAAAAAACTTGGTGAGCTACTCTCATGGCCGGCAAATTAATATATCATGAAACGAATTAACAAAGTATTGGAGTTAGCTACAAAGTACAGAGAATGGCATGACAGATTATCTTTTGACAACCACCCGAAGTACTACCCTCAACATAAACATTATCGAAGCATAGTTGCTAACTTATTACATGTGCAAGGAGGTCTATGTGCATACACTGAAGTTTCATTATGTAAACCCGCACTTGTTGCACCTGATAGGTGGGAGGGAGGCGAATACAAAGGAAAGTTGGAAACATTTGGCCATCTTGACCATTACAATCCTAACCTAAAACCCCGCAATGGTTGGTTATGGAGTAATTTCTTTGTTATCCATGCATGTATCAACACTAAAACGAAACTTAGAGCAGTTCCAAGGGTACTAAAGCCTGACAATGACAACTTTGAAATTAATGACTATTTAGATTATGATTTTAGCGAGTCTATTTTCATCATTAAACCGCAGATTAATGATGAAAAATTAAGAGCAGATTTGTTACATGATATAAAATGTCTTGGTCTTAATCACCCTTCTATAGAGCACCAAAGACGTGAATTTTTGAGTCCAATACTAGCTGATTTGCGTTTTTCGAATATGACGCCGGAACAAGCAAGAGAGAGAATATATCAATTCTATACGGCCTATGAAATGGCAGTCAAGCAAATATTGACTACAGATGGAAATGATGACAATGGATTTGTCCACGATGTCCAGCAACAAGTGCAATAGAAAAGATGGACAGGGTGGATACCCCCTGTTACCGCAAGAATACCGTGCGAGTTGTGTGTAGAGCATTCTTGTGCCGTACCCGGTAACACCGGAAAGACCCCTCATTTCGCGAGACTGCTTCGTACCTCGCAGGGACGATGAAGTGAGAAGAGAAAACAAAAAACAGCATGGAGGCAGAACATAACAACAGGAAATACATTATAGAGCAAGACAGACCGGATGTAGGCGTATATCTATACGTGTACGAGCAGGGTAAGTGTATGTACGACTATCTACAAGACACGGTTGAACAGTGTATCGTTTTTGCAGAAGAAGAGTTTGGCGTTCCGCTATCTGCCTGGAAACATAATATTTGAGATACTGAATCCGCCCTCCGTTGGCGCAATTATGCCGTGCGGGTTTTGAGTAGAGTGTTCTTGTGCCGTACCCGCGTAATACCGGACATGCCTCTCATTTCGCGAGACTGCTTCGTGCCCCCCGCCTGTAAAGCGGGGAGGCACGAAGCAGTGACCTACGGATAAGCAGAGGCAGGCGGGGAGAAAGAGGAGACATCGCCCTGGATAAAAAAATATAAGCGCCGGTCCGTCATTGTAAAAATCCTGTAGCTGTTATCATTTCATCCCCTCCAGTTCCCTCTGCATCGCCAGCATTTTATCGCGTAGCCTTGCTGCTTCCATAAAGTCGAGTTCTTTGGCTGCTTTTTCCATTTCTTTTTTCACTTTGGCTATGGCTTTGTCCAGTTGGGCGTAGGTTTTGTATTCCACCTCGTCTTCGGCAGCCAGTGGCGCCAATTCTTCGTGTATGGCGTATTTGCTGTTGCTGTCGTAGCCTTTTATGTCCAGCACCGATGTTTGTTTGAATACTTCTTCGGTACTCTTGCGGATGGTCATGGGGGTAATGCCATGTTCCTGGTTGTATTTTACCTGCTTTTCGCGGCGGCGGTTGGTCTCGTCTATAGTGCGCTGCATGCTGTCGGTCATACGGTCGGCGTAGAAGATAACCAGCCCTTCAGCGTTACGCGCAGCGCGGCCTGCCATCTGTGTCAGCGAACGCTCGTTGCGCAGGAAACCCTCTTTGTCCGCGTCCAGTATGGCCATCAGCGATACCTCGGGCAGGTCCAGCCCCTCGCGCAGCAGGTTAACGCCTACCAGCACGTCTATCACGCCCAGGCGTAGTTCGCGCAATATTTCCACCCTTTCCAGCGTATCTACTTCACTATGAATGTATTTACTTTTGATATCTATCCTTTTCAGGTATTTATCCATCTCCTCTGCCATGCGCTTGGTGAGGGTGGTCACCAGCACACGGTCGCCTTTCTTTATGCGTTTGTCTATCTCGTCCAGCAGGTCATCTATCTGGTTGATGCTGGGACGTATCTCTATGGGCGGGTCCAGCAGGCCTGTAGGGCGTACCACCTGTTCGGTCACCACACCACCGGTGCGGTGCAACTCATAATCTCCGGGCGTAGCGCTTACAAATATCACCTGGTTCAGCAGTCCTTCAAACTCGTGGAAGTTGAGCGGCCGGTTGTCCAGCGCGCTGGGCAGGCGGAAGCCATAGTCTACCAGGTTCAGCTTGCGGCTGCGGTCGCCGCCGTACATACCGCTTATCTGCGGAACGGTAACGTGGCTTTCGTCAATCACCATCAGGTAGTCGTCGGGGAAATAATCGAGCAGGCAGAACGGCCTTGTGCCCGGCATGCGCCTGTCTAAGAAGCGCGAATAGTTTTCGATGCCGGGACAGAAGCCCAGTTCCTGTATCATTTCCAGGTCGTAGCTCACACGCTCTTTGATGCGTTGGGCTTCCAACGGTTTGTGTATGCTTTTGAAGTAATCGTGCTGGGCCATCATCTCGTCCTGTATCTCGTGGATGATCTGCCCCAGCATGTTTTTGGGGGCTATGTACAGGTTGGCGGGGAAGATGGCCGCGTATTCCATAGTACCTATGCGCTTGCCCGTATCTGTCTGGAAGCTTTCAATCTCTTCCACCTCGTCGCCAAAGAAGGTGATGCGGTAGCCATAGTCCACATAAGGCAGGTTGATATCTACCGTATCGCCCTTTACCCGGAAGGAACCACGGGTAAAGTCGCCCTGGCTGCGCATGTACTGCGCATTTACCAGGTGGTGGAGGAAGCCGTTGCGGCCCACATTGTCGCCGCGCTTGAAGCGGATGATACCGTTGGCATATTCAGTGGGGTTACCCATACCATATATGCAGGATACCGATGCGACGACGATAATATCCCTGCGGCCGCTGAGCAGGTTGCTGGTGGCGCGCAGGCGCAGCTTGTCCAGCTCTTCATTGATGGACAGGTCTTTTTCTATATAAGTATCGCTGGTAGGTATGTATGCCTCGGGCTGGTAGTAATCGTAATAACTCACGAAGTACTCCACCGCATTGTCGGGGAAGAACTGGCGGAACTCGCCGTAAAGCTGCGCTACCAGGGTCTTGTTGTGCGTGATGACCAGCGTAGGTTTCTGCACCTCCTGTATCACGTTGGCCATGGTAAAAGTCTTACCGCTGCCGGTAACGCCCAGCAGTGTCTGGAACTGTTCGCCTTCGTTGATGCCTTTCACCAGTTCGGCTATGGCCTGGGGCTGGTCGCCCGCAGGCGGATATGGACGATGGATTTTGAACATACTTTGTAAAGTTCGGGAACTTCCCCCTATCCCCCTAAAGGGGAGACTAATTTTTGCAACAATTTGTTTGACTCAAATGCTATTCCAGTATCCATATTGAGTAAACAAGGGCGAGGAGTGAGTACCAGGGAAAGAGAAACTTTATGGGGTAATTAATACTTTTACACTGCATACATACTCAAATGAAAACTATATCCATTATTTTACTCTCGCTATTTACGTATTTATCATCAGCAGCGCAGTCTGCCGGGGAATACCTGGAACGCATACGGAATAACCGGGCGGCGCTTACGGCTTTTTTCTCGGCCATGCCCAAGGGGGGCGACCTGCACCATCACTATAGCGGGTCTATTTATACAGAGACCTATATCAACCGGGTGATTGCCAATAACTGTTTCATCAATAAGCGCACCTGCATCGTACAAAAAGATACGGTTGCGGGAAAAGGGGCCGGTTTTGTGCGCTTTGCGTCGCTGGGTGATTCTCTGCCTTATTATAAACAGCAACTCGTGCAGAAATGGTCGGTGAAGGATTATAATAGCGTCAGTTATCCATCAGACCTGCAGTTTTTTGAAACATTCGGCTACTTTGGCGTCACCAGCAACGATAGCCTGAAGGCCGGCCTGCTGGAATTGAAAAACAGGGCGATAAAAGAAAACGTGAGTTATATAGAAACCATGTTTACCGGCATACCCTGCAATGTTGACCTTACGGAAATAAATAGATATACCGCCTTGCTGCGCGATGCACAGGCCCGGCGCGATGAGGCTGAAACGCAACGATTGCTACAGGAGGTATATAACTGGCTGCAAAAGAAGGATGTAAAAACATGTGCGAAGCAATATAATGAGATGCTGGCAGCCCTGCATCAAGATGCCGGCATAGATGATGACCGGTTTACTATGCGTTACCAGAATTATGTAGTGCGGGTTTTGCAGCCTTTACCGGTATTTAAAAGTTTGGTTGTTGCGTTTGAGTCGACCAAAAGCAGTCCGCTGCTGGTGGGGGTGAATATAGTGGCGCCGGAAAATAATGAAACATCTATGGGCGATTACTGGCTGCATATGCAGATGTATAAGTTCTGCCATCAACAATACCCTGATGTGGCTTACTCGATGCACGCGGGAGAACTGGCGCCGGGCATGGTGCCGCCCGAAGAAATGACCTGGCATATAACAGATGCCGTGCATACGGCAGGTGCGATGCGTGTAGGTCACGGTGTAGATATACCCTATGAAACAAACAGCTACGGCCTGCTGCGGTATATGGCGGAAAATAAGATAGCGGTGGAGATCAACCTGGTGAGCAATGAGTTTATATTAAAAGTGAAGAACGACCGCCACCCCATCAGCCTGTACAGGCAGTTTGGCGTACCGATTGTTATCAGCACCGATGACGCCGGCGTGCTGCGCACCAACCTGACGGAGCAGTATGTATTGTTGGCTTATCGCTACCCGCACATCAGTTACGACGAGATAAAGCGGTATGTATTCAACAGTATAGAACACTCTTTTATTGAAGAGCCGGAGGTAAGGAAGAAATTAAAGTCTGATTTGAAAAAACGCTTCAGGGAATTTGAGAAGAAAATAGCGGGGTTGGAATGACATGTAAATAGGGTTGATATCCGTGTTAATGTTACTGCTGGCTGAAATGATATTGAGGTACACGGTGTTTAAGAGTGTGACTTAAATGTTCCAACTCTTAGGTTTTTTTTTATTCTTTCCACCTCCGATATATTTGCTGCTGAAAACAACATCCAATGCGCAAAATCATACTCGGTTTAGCAGTTAGTCTCGACGGATTTATTGAAGGGCCCAATGGCGAATTTGACTGGTGCTTCACCGACCAGGATTACGGCCTGTCCGACTTCTTTAAAAGAATTGATGCCGTCTTTTATGGCAGGAAGAGCTTCCAGCTATCAGAGCAAATGAGCGCCGGTGGAGATGGCATTCCCGCTATGCCTGAGATGAAGGAGTACGTTTTCAGCAACACGCTTACTAACATAAAAGAAGGCGCTGTGATAGTATCGGGCGACACAAAGGAGGAAGTGGAAAAGATAAAGAACGGGCCGGGCAAAGATATATGGTTGTTTGGCGGCGCTTCGCTCACCACCTCCCTTATGAACCTGGGACTGGTTGATGAACTATGGTTATCTATCCATCCCATACTATTAGGCTCTGGAAAGCCACTATTTACAGGCATCAGCAACCGGGTACCTTTACAACTGATAGAAAGTAAGACCTATGAAACGGGGCTGGTGTCGGTGAAATATGCCTTAGCGAAATAAAGCCCCTTTAGGAATTGGTGTGATTAAAACATCTTTATAAAACACCTCTTCCTTTTGTGCTGGATATGGTCGTAGTTCTTCCAGTGGTTGATGGCTTTTTCGTTGGTTTCGATGATGCCGGTGGTTTCCACATGGGTAACGCCGTGCTCCATCATTACTTTCTGAAGTTCGGTAATGAGTATCGCGCTTACCCCCTGTGCCTGCCAATCGGGATGGATGCCGGTAAGCAGCAGGTCCACCACCCTGGGTTTCTTCAGCGCTCGCAGTATATGGTACCAGCCCAGCGGAAATAATTTGCCTTTGGCCTTTTGCATCGCCTCGCTGAGCGAGGGCAGGCTGATAATAAAGCCTATAAGGTTGCCGTTCTCATCCTCGATAATCTTTACAAACTTAGGGTTAAGTACGTTGAAGTATTTTTTGATATAGAAGTCCGACAGTTCTTTATCCATGTTCACGAAGCTGAACAACTCGCCGAATGCATTGTTCAGCAGCTCGAATACCCTCGGCGCATAGTGTTTCATTTCCTTCTGCGAGTTGAAATGTATGACCTTCAGCTTGTAACGCTTCTGTATCATCTCGTTCAGTTTCAGGGCTTTTTCAGGTATCTCGGTGGCCAGCTTCAGGCGAAACTCTACCCAGTCCATTTCCTTCTTATAGCCTGCTGCCTCCATGTGCTCCTTGTAATAAGGCAGGTGGTATTCTGATGCGATGGATGGCAGGTAGTCGAACCCCTCTATGAGGATAGCCTGGTGGTCGAGGTTGGTAAAACCCAGAGGGCCGTGCACACCTTCCATGCCACGGTCCTTTATCCATTTTTCGGCTGTGTCCAGCAGGGTCTTGCTTACTTCCTTGTCGTCTATAAATTCCAGCCGGGTTATCCTGCCCAGGTGTGTACCAGCTTTTTCGTTGTAAGCCCTGTTGATGATCGCCCCGATTCGACCCGCCACCTTGCCGTGCTTGACGGCTATCCAGAATTGCGCCTCACTGTTTTTGTATGCAGGATTGGTATGCGGCTGTAGCGCCTGCAATTCGTCAGCCCTCATAGGCGGCACCCAGTATTTGTTGTTCCGGTACAGGTCGTAAGGGAACTGCACGAACTTTTTGAGGTCGCTTATCGAATCGCAGGGTTGTATCGTCACCAGCATCTTTGCATATTTGAGCGTACAAGATAAGCCATTATCATTATTGTTTTAAACGTAAGGGATAATGTTAATGGGTATTTGCTTTACCTTTATTGTATGGGTCTAAGGGTAATAATTACGGGAACAACAGGGATGGTAGGCAAAGGCGTTTTGCTGGAGTGCCTGGAACACCCCGGGGTGTCGGAAGTGGTGGTGGTAAACCGCCACCCGCTGGGGCTGGCGCATCCCAAACTAAAAGAGATCATTCATAAGGATTTTTACAACCTGTCTGCCGTAAAAGACCAACTTAGAGGATATGATGCCTGCTTTTTTTGCCTGGGGGTGTCTGTAGTAGGCCTGAGCGAAGAACAATATACACGCATTACCTACAGCCTTACCCTGCACTTCGCTGAAACTGTCATTAATCCCAATATGACTTTTATCTACGTATCTGGGGCCGGTACAGACAGCTCGGAAAAAGGGCGCAGCATGTGGGCAAGGGTAAAAGGAAAAACTGAAAATGCCTTGCTGAACATGCCTTTCAAGGCAGCCTATATGTTCCGCCCGGGGCTTATTTTGCCGATGAAAGGCATCAGGTCGGGGACAGTATGGTACAATGCTACTTATTTTATCCTGCGGCCGTTCTTCCGGTTAATGAAGAATTCTCCTTCAGTGACAGACACCGTAAGAGTAGGGCAGGCTATGATCAATATTGTACTTCATGGTAGCGACAAAGTCCATCTGGAGAACAGGGATATCAATGAAGCGGCTGCCAGGCATTAGTCTTATGGGGTTTAGCGATTTATGAATACCGGCACATATGTCGTTGTAAGTCATATTTCAAGCCATAGACTTTCATTTATTACAGTAATCAATTATCTTGTAGCTGATTTTGGCAATACACTTATCTTTAACCGAAAGGGAAATCTTTCCGGGAATGACAATTTTTCCCGAAAATATATATACATGCGGAGGGGGATTTGTATCTTGGCGGACGGAAAGAGAATAAATTTTGACGGATTAAGTCGAATTACCAGGAAATAATATAAAGCGATATATGGCGGATAAAGCGAAAATACTACTTGTAGAAGACGACGCAACGCTGAGTTATGTAGTGAAAGATAGCCTGACCAAAAATGGCTATGAAGTGGTGCATTGCCCGGATGCTGAAGCAGCCTGGCAGCAATTCATGAAACACAATTTTGATATTTGCCTGCTGGACGTAATGCTTCCTAAAAAAGATGGCATGAGCCTGGCCAACCAGATCAGGCAGAAAAACCAACACATCCCTATCCTGCTGCTTACTTCAAAATCTATGGATGATGATAAAATAGCCGGTTTCCGTAGCGGCGCCGACGATTATATCACCAAGCCGTTCAATATGCAGGAGTTGCTGTTGCGCCTCGAGGTGTTCCTGAAGCGCACGATGAAGCACGAGGAGGAGATGACGGAAGCCATAAAACTGGGCAACCTGGAATTTGATTATAACAACCTGGTGCTGCGTGGTGGTGGCAAGGACAAACAACTGACCCAGCGTGAGGCCGACCTGATAAAATATCTCTGTGCCAATGCCAATAAGGTATTGAAGCGCGATGAGATATTGCTGAATGTATGGGGCAAGGAAGATTACTTCCTGGGCAGGAGCATGGACGTGTTCATCACCAAAGTGCGCAAATACCTGAAAGACCAACCCGGTGTGGAATTGCAGACCATACACGGTATAGGCTTTAAGTTCGTATTTGACGGCGCACAGGCGTCGGACTAAAATATTTTGAATTTTTAAAAAAAGAATGGGCGCACAATGCAGTGCGCCCATTCCTTTTTTATCAAAAATATGATTTAGTTGTACATGCCGGGATCGCCCTGCAGCATATGGTCGAACCGGGGGCAACTGAGGTTAGAACCATATTGGCTTGACCTTTTGTACCGTCCCTTGATAAACAACGATATTTCAGAGCCGCCGGCCCCGCGTGTATGCGGTTGCAGGCCCGAGGTGTTTACATCGTACGAGAAAGTGAGGGAATAAATATCATAGTCAATCTTCAGCGTAGGTATGAATGCATCTTTGGCGCGAATGAACAGGCCCGCATACAGCTTAAAGTTGTTACTGGTTTCGCCAACCGTTTGCCAGCTTACCATGGCGCCGCCAATCAGCTCTCTGTAAGTGCCCTGCATGTAATAATCAAGGTGGCCGTTCAGCCCGAACTGGTTGTTGATGCGCCAACTGAAACCAGCATTACCTGCATATTTGGTGGCCAGTACTATCAGCACATTATCGTCTTTGAATGTATGTTTCGGCTTGTTCAGGTGAAAGGCTGAAACACCCATGTAATAGTTTACGATATTGCCGGGGCCTGCTGAACTATTGAGGCTGATGCCAGCGGCTACATCATAGTTTTGTAAGGTGGTGTTGTTGAAATTTTCGCCGGACATGTTGGTGGATGAGTAGCTGCCGTTTACATATTGGGTACTGAATGTCGCCCTCGAAAAATCTATGGAACGCTGGATATATCCCCCGGCAAACCCCACCGAGAGGTATGAATTGCGGGTATCCTCCAGCGATTTGTTGTAGTTGAGCGCAGGGTACACCTGCAGGCTGTTGAAGCTGATGCTGCCCGCCCTGTCGTAAGTAGCGGCAACGCCAAAGCTTAGGTAGTCGCCTATGGACCGGTTGGTGACTACGCGTGTTTCCGCAGACACCAGGAATGTCCTGAAGGGAACGGATATATTGCTCCATTGCGTGCGGTAGTTGGCGCCTACTTTGTAATCGCCGCTGAAGATGCCTGTAAGCGCGGGGTTGCGCATGATAGAGTTTTCGTAAAACTGGGAAAAATGTATATCCTGCGCAGTGGCTGATAAAGCCAATGGCAACAGTAATATGCCTAAATATTTTTTCATAGAATTATTTTGAACTTCCTTTTTCTATTATCGTATCAGTGATATATCTCCTTTTATTTCTATCGGCTGCCCGTCTTCACACACAGCCCTTACTACGTACACAAACACATCCGGCTTCAAAGGCTCACTTTTGTATGTACCATCCCAACCATAAGTGGCGTCGTTCAGCGGTATGTTCTGCCTGTCGAACAGCAATTCGCCCCAGCGGTTGTACACGCTGAAGCGTTGTACCGTGGTAAGGCCTTTGCCTTGTGGGAAGAACAAATCGTTAACCCCATCGTTGTTGGGCGTAAATGTGTTAGCTATGAACAACTGGTCGCCGCTGCAGGTAACATATACCGTGACATCATCTTCAGCCGTGCAGCCCTGTGCTGACGCCACTCTCACCAGGTAAGTAGTAGTGCGCCTGGGCGATGCCACCGGGTTGGCACAGCCTGTACAACTAAGGCCATCTGCGGGTGTCCATTCATAAGTTGTCACATTGCTGCTTCTTGTTTCCAGTCTCACCTCGTTGCCACCCTGCAATTGCTGATCGGGACCGGCGTTTATTTCCGGGGGGGCGAAAACAAATATGGTGGTGTAACCTGTATCTGTAAAACAGTCGCCTTGTTTAATGATAACCCTGTACTGCGTAGTTGAAGCTGGCGAAGCCTTGGTGTTGGCGCCTCCGGCATTGCTGAGGTTATCTGCCGGCGACCATGTGTAATGGGTACCGCCGGTAGCAAACAGTTCTATCTCTTCGCCTATGCATATGGAATCATCTTTGCTGTAGCTCACTTCCTGCCTGTTGATAATATTCACGGTCACTGCATCGGTATTGGTACAGCCATTGGCATCGGTGCCATTTACTGTATAGGCAGTCGTATTGTTGAGTGTTGCTACCGGGTCAGGGCAATTGGTGCAGCTTAATCCGGCGGCGGGCGACCAGGTATAGTTGACTCCCCCGGTTGCATTCAATTGCACCGGTACACCTTCGCAAGCGGTTACGTCTTCGCCGGCATTTATCACGGGCAATGGGTTGACTGTAACAGTAACATTATCTGTAGCCTTACAACCGATACTATCCACACCTGTGACCGTATAAACCGTTGTGGATGCGGGGCTGGCTATGGGAGACGGGCAATTGTTGCACGATAGTCCCGCAGCAGGCGACCATGTATAGGTTTTCGCTCCTGAAGCGTGCAGCGTATCTGAGCCGCCTATACAGTATTCTTTGTCGGGCCCTGCGGATACGGGTGGTTTGGGTATCACGTCCACAAAGACGGTGGCCGTATCGCTGCAGCCGTTAAGGAAGCCTGTTACTGTGAAAGTGGTTGGGAATTGCATAGTCGCAATGGGATTAGCGCAGGTTTGGCAGGAAAGGTTATTGTTGGGGAACCAGGCATATGGCGAGCCTCCTGTTGCCATCAGTTGCACGGTATCATTTTCGCATACCTTGCTGCGCGATGCTGAAACTGTTACTACCGGCAGTGGCTTTACTGTAACCGTTACCGAAGCAGTGTCCTTACAGCCATTTGTATCTACACCTATGGTTGTATAGGTGGTTGTAGCAGTTGGTTTGGCAAACGGGTCAGGACAATTGGTGCATGATAAACCCGTGGCAGGCGACCATGTATAGGTGTCAGCGCCCGTAGCCTGCAATTGTGTCGAATCGCCGGTACAAATATCCACATTAGCGCCCGCTGCTACCGTGGGTGGAGTATTTACCTTAACGGTTATAGTATCAGTATCTGTACAGAGGTTGGAAGCCGTGCCTGTAACGATATAGGTAATAGTACCCGTGGGGCTTGCCAGCGGATTAGCACAGTTAGAACAACTTAGCCCGGTTGCAGGAACCCATTTATAAGTACCTGACGTACCCGCACCGGTAGCATTCAGTTGAACCGAAGAACCCAGGCATATGGCTACATCGTTACCTGCGTTGACAACCGGTAGCGGTTTTACAGTCACAGTGACTGTTGACGTGTTCACACAACCATTGGCATCCGTACCTGTAACGGTATAGGTAGTAGTAGATGCCGGGCTTGCTTTCGGATTGGCAATGTTGGGTTGAGAAAGGCCGGTAGTGGGCGACCAGGTATAACTTGCAGCGCCTGTGGCCTGCAGTTGGGCTGAGTCGTTCAGGCATATGCTTTGAGCGCTGCCAGCGCTTACATTAGGCAGAGGATTTACAACGACTGTTATTTGCCCTGTGTCTGTGCAACCGTTCACATCAACACCGGTAATAGTATAAGTGGTGGTTGTAGTGGGACTAGCCGTAGGGTTGGCGCAATTGGCGCAGGATAGACCCGTATTGGGCGACCAGGTGTAGGATGATGCGCCGGTAGCCGTTAATAGCACACTGCTGCCCGTGCATATAGATTTGTTTGCACCGGCGGTCACTACAGGCAGGGGATTTACGTTCACCGTAACAGTTGCGGTATCCTTACAGCCATTTGCGTCCGTACCTATTACCGTGTAGGTGGTGGTAGCTGATGGGCTTGCCTTAGGGTTAGCGACGTTTGTTGATGACAGTCCCGCAGCAGGAGACCATACGTAGGTTATAGCGCCTGTTGCCTGTAGTTGAGTTGAATCATTAAGGCAAATGGTTTTGTTGGCGCCTGTGCTCACAGTAGGTTGGGGGTTGACAACTACAGTTACAACGCCTGTGTCTGAGCAGCCGTTGCTGTCAATGCCCGTAACGGTATATATAGTAGTAACTATTGGCGAAGCTGTGGGATTGGGGCAGTTGGTGCAGGACAATCCTGTAGCCGGAGACCAAGTAAAAGTATTCGCCCCGGTAGCCTGGAGTGTTACACCAAAGCCTTTGCATATTGTTTTGTTTGTTCCTGCGCTTACTGTTGGCAAGGGATGAACAACAACTGTGACTGTATCCTGGTCGGAACAGTTAGTGCCGTTTACCCCGGTCACTATATAGGTTGTCGTCGTGGTTGGATTAGCTGTAGGGTTGGCGCAATTAGTACATGATAACCCGGTAGCGGGTGTCCAGGTATAAGAAATTGCACCTGTGGCCTGTAATGTCGTGCTGCTGCCGGTACATATTGCTTTATCATTACCAGCGCTTACAACGGGTAGCGTGTTAACGCTCACAGTTACAGTTGCTGTATCCTTACAGCCGTTAGCGCCTGTGCCAACTACTGAATATATAGTGGTGGTTGCAGGGTGAGCCTGCGTACTGTCGCATGTGCCGCACGACAATGTCGTTGCAGGTGACCATAGATAACTTGCGGCACCAGAGGCTATCAATAATGCAGTGTCCTGGTTACATATTGCCTGGTTACCATTCGTGGTTACAACAGGCTTGGGTAGTACTGTTATCGTAACTGTTGATGTGTCCTTACATCCTGAACCGTTAGTGCCAATTATCGTATAGGCTGTTGTGGCCGACGGAGAAGCGATAGGATTGGAGCAAGATGTACAGGACAGCCCTGTAGCCGGTGACCAGGCGTAGCTGATTGCGCCAGATGCGGTCAGTTGTGTTGTTTCACCTTCACAGATGGTTGTATCGCCTGATATGGTTACAACAGGTTTAGGTTTCAGGTTGACAGTTACGGTGTCGTTGGCTGCACAGCCATTGGTGTCCGTGCCGGTTACGATATAGGTTGTGGTAGCCTGTGGATTCGCCTGCGGGTTGGAACAATTGGTACAGCTTAATCCTGTAGCCGGCGTCCAATTGTAGGTCGCGGCTCCGGTTGCGGTAAGTTGCGCACCGGTCGGTTGCCCGGGACAAATTGAATCAGGAGCGGCACCGGCACTGACTACCGGTAGCGCATGTATAGTCAATACTTTGATAATCGTATCATTACAGCCATTGGTATTGGTAACGACCAATCGTACCTGGTATGTGCCCGGTGCACTATAGTAATGCGAGGGGTCCTGTGCTGTACTGGTTCCGCCATCACCGAAATTCCATGAACGTGTGCTGAGGGGCGATAAAGTGGTGAGTATGGTATCATTGAAGTGTACCGTATCTGTTTTACAAAGATTTCCCGACGCTGTAAAAGAAAAATCGGCCTGCAGTTCATCCACTTTTATCGTATCAGTATTCTGTATCGGTACCTGGCAAAGCGCACCGTCGCTCAGTATCAGTTTAGGTACATACCTTCCGTTTTGGGTATAGGTGTACGTAAATGAACCCGTACCCGTCGTCTGTGTGTACCCGTTGTTCATGTCCCAGATGTATGATGTGGTGTTGTTGGAGACAGCAGTGAATTGTACGGTAAGCGGGTTGCACCCTGTGATGGGAGTGTAGGAGTATGTTCCCGTCGGGCCATTGACCGTAACGGTTTTTGTGGTGGTATCTTTACAACCTGCAATATTGGTCGCTACAAGTTTTACGGTATATACACCGGGATAGGTATAGGTAGTTGACGGATTTGTGAAGGAGGATTGGTTATTGTTACCAAATGTCCATGCATAGCTGGAGCCGTTCGTCGAGGTGTTTGTCATATAAACAGTAAGCGGCGGGCAATTGGCCACGCTATCGCTCATGGTAAATGCCGCTGTTGGTTTTTGCACCTTTATATAATCCACTCTTGTCATCGAGTCTTTACACCCAAAGCTGTCAATGATATTCAGTTTTACAGTGTAGTTGCCCAGTGAATTATAAATATGTTCAGGCGTGGTGACCGTACTTGTATTGCCGTCACCAAACTGCCAGAAAGACGTAAAGCTCGTCCCCCCCGAATTATTGACAAACTCAACAGTGTCGCCGGCGCATACTATTGTATCCTCACTGTGAAATTGCGCGGTTGGTTTATATGCGTATATATAATCTGTTTTTGTCAGAGAATCCCTACAACCGTTTGCATCGGTAACCACCAGCTTGATAGTATAGGGGCCGGGGTTGTTGAATGAATGGCTTGTGGTATCGGAAGCTGTGCTGGCCTGGAAGCCATCTCCAAAATCCCAGTACCTGTTGGTAATAGCGAAGCCGCCCGCAGGGCTGGTCTCATCAAACAATACCGGTGCATTTTTACAGGGGCTCACAGTACTTGCCGTAAAGTCCGGTTTGGGTGCCCCTACTCTTACATGATTGGTCTTGACAACGCTGTCCATACAGCCTGCGCTGTCAGTTACCACAAGTTTAACATCAAATACACCTGCAGAGTCGGCAAAGAATCCGGGGTCTACTGTTCCCTGTGCATTATTTGTCTTATTGCCAAAATACCATTTATAAGTAAGGTCGTAAGGCCCATTGCTGGATAATATGAGTAGCTGACCCTTGCACAAGGTCGTATCGTTGGCATCAAATGTAGGCAGGGTGATGGGTTTGGCGCTGATAGTACGTGTCATAGTGTCGTAACAGCCTGTGGCAGTATTATAAACTCTCAGCTCGACATTGTATGTTCCCGGAGCAGCGTAAGTATGTGTTACGTTTCCCGCAGTGGATGATGTGTTGCCGTCTCCAAAATCCCAGCTATAGGTATTTGCACCAACAGAACTGTCGAGGAACGTATAGCTTAGCCTGGCGCTGCATTGGAAAGTAGGTGTGAAATCTGCGTGCGGCAATTGCACCGTTACATAGTTGGAACGGGTAAGGGTGTCTTTACAGCCGTTGTTAGAAGCTATCAGCGATACCGTATACATACCCGTTGTGTTGTAGGTATGGGCGGGATTGGTGGTAGTATCGGTGAAGCCATCTCCCCATATCCAGAAGTAGGAATTAGCACCGGTAGAAGAATTGGTGAAGCCGACGGTAGCATCAGGGCATATCGTCAACGGGCTCCCTGTAAACCCTGCGGTAGGTTTAGAACTGATAGTAATTGTTTTTTGTATTGTGTCGTAACAGCCGGCAGTAGTGGTGATGATAAGCTGCACTGTATATGTTCCGTTGCTGCTATAAGAATGGGTCTGCGTTTTACAGGCGCTGCAGTTGACGGGGCTGCTGCCGTCGCCAAAATCCCAACGATAGTTGGTGGCATACAAAGGCGCCGCAAGTGCAGCAGTAAATTGAACAGGCGTATTGGCACAGGTACTGTCCGGGACTGCCGCCACGGTGCCCGACGGTACTTGTAGTTTGATATAGTTATTCCTGGTAAGCGTATCCCGGCAGCCGGCGCTACTGATGGCTATCAGTCGCACGTTGTAAATGCCCAATGCATTGTAGACAAAGGTTGGGTTTGCAGCGGTTGATGTGCCAGGTCCAAAATTCCACGAATAGCTGGCCGCACCTGTTGATGTATTGGTAAAATCAGCCGAAAAAGGTACTGTGCAGCCTACCGTATCTGCCGATACAAATCCGGCGGTCGGTTTAGCGTTCACTGTTACAGATTTGGAGATAGTATCATTACAATTGTTGGCATATTGCTCAATGAGCGTTACCGTATAAGTACCGGCAGTGTTGTATTTGTACACAGGGTTAACGGCGGTATCCGTTCCGCCATTGCCAAAGTTCCACAACCTGCTGATGCCGGCGCCGGGGGTGGTGGTGTTGGTGAAAGTTACATTTTGCCCCACACATACGGGGCTGCTGTTGGTGAAATTGGCGTTAACCTGCCCGATTACTATATAAGAATTTCTTGTGAGTGTGTCTTTACAACCATTGCTGCCTGTTACTACCAGGCGTACGTTGTAAGTGCCGGGCGATGTGTAAGTATTAGAAGGATTGGTACTTGTGGACGTGTTGCCATCCCCAAAGTTCCACGCATATGAAACCCCGTTGGTGCTGTTGTTGGTAAACGTTACCTGGAACGGTGCGTTGCAACTGGATGTACTGTTTGCCGCAAAAGAAGCCACAGGCTTGGGCAGCACTTTTATATAGTTGTTTTTGGTCAGCGTGCTGGTACAACCATTACTATTTACTACAACCAATGAAACGGCAAAATTACCCGCGTATGTGTAGGTGTGTGTGGGGTTTACAGCTGTTGAGGAATCGCCATCTCCGAAATCCCAGAAATAGGAAACAGCCCCGGGCGCACCTGGCGTGGTATTGTTGGTAAAACTGACTGTCTTGGTTCCGCAAGTGCTGGTAGTGTCCGCGGTAAATGCTACCGTAGGCGAGGTATGTACCGTGATGTAGTTAGTGTCTTTGGTACTGCCGTTGCTGTTTGTAGCGGTAAGTATTACTGTATAAGTACCTGGTGTTATGTACGTTGCGGCAGGATTTTGCAGCGTTGAAGTACCGCCATTGCCCAGGTCCCAAAACCAACTGGTAGGGTTGCCCGTACTTTGGTCGGTAAATTGCACTACTACCGGTGAACATCCTGAAGTTTTGCTGGCTGAAAATGCGGCGACCGGCGCCTGGGCCAGGCCTTGATAAGACAATAAATTCACCATGCACAAAAAGGCCAGTGCGTATAGATTTTTGATCATAAAGTTGATGTACCGTTAAATAACTCTCTATATGTCGGGTAAAAAAGCGGACTAATTCGTGTTGTATTCTATTCCCTGTTTCTTCTCTCTATTGCAAAAGTATCAAATGTTAATACAGCATAAATATTTTGCCCGTAAGCTCCAGAAATACCGCTGTAAATTTATTGATATTTTTGATATTCTTAAGTTGTTATAGTTTGATTAATAATTAACTATAACAAATTTTACCTTGAAGACGTTTGTTAATAAAATGTTATTGAGTTGTTAACGGGAATGAACAAGTTGGCGCTTGTATAACTGGATTGTGTTCTCCAGGCCGTAATACAATGCATCTGCAATAAGGGCGTGGCCGATGGAGACCTCCAGCAGTCCCGGAATGGAGCTGGCGAAGAATGCCAGGTTGTTCATATCAAGGTCATGCCCGGCATTTATCCCCAGCTTTTTTTCGTTGGCAACTATGGCTGCCTGGATATAAAGTGCAATGGCTTCATCCCTGTCGTGATGAAATTCTTTTGCAAATGCTTCGGTGTATAATTCTATGCGGTCGGTACCGGTATCTGCCGCTGCAGCTACCATATCGGCTACGGGATCCACGAATATCGAAACCCTTATGCCCGCCTGCCTGAACACGCCTATGATCTCCCGCAAATATTGAGCTTCTTTGAGTGTATCCCAGCCATGGTCTGATGTGAGTTGTCCTGCTGTGTCAGGAACCAGTGTCACCTGCGTGGGCACGGTTTCCAGTACCAGTTGTACAAACTTGTCTTCTTTAGGATTGCCCTCTATATTAAATTCGGTAGTGATAATGGGCTTTATCTGGCGCACGTCGCTATACCGTATATGCCTTTCATCCGGCCGGGGGTGAACTGTGATGCCGTCCGCGCCAAACACCTGGCAATTGATAGCGGCCTGTAGTACATCGGGCACATTTCCGCCCCTGCTGTTGCGCAGTGTAGCGATTTTATTAATGTTAACAGAGAGTTTTACGGCCATGGTGCAAAAGTAGTTTTTTTCTGTTCTGCCCGGACACTGTGCCGACAGGGAATAATGATATAACTTACTTATTGAAAAATGCTCCCGCAATGTCCCGTAAATTCTATACGATCTTACTCATCGCCCTGGCACTTGCAGCGGGGGCGGTACTAATGGGAAAGTATAACCCGAAGCGCTTTATTTTTTACGGCGATGTTATGGGCTATTATATATACCTGCCCTCGGCTATCATATACCACAACCTGCAGGATATGGATAAGTTGCCCGCCAATGCGGGTATTGAGCAGGGTGTCTTTGACTATACTGCCTTTATAAAAAAATACAATGTAGAAGCAGGCCTGGAGCATTGGCTGAATCAATATACCTATGCCGTAGCGCTGATGGAGCTGCCGTTCTTCCTTGCCGCGCACTTATACGAAACAGCCGCCGGCCTGCCTGCCAATGGCTACGACGATAGTTATAAGCTCGCCTTATCCGCCGGTAGCATTATGTACACATTGCTGGGCATGATACTGGTGTATAAGGTGCTGAGAAGGTACTTCAGGCATATGCAGGCGTTGGTTACTTTGATACTTGTATTGTTGGGCACTAATATGTTTTGGTTTGCATTTGGCCAGGCGGGGATGAGTCATATACCCTTATTTTTCCTCTATGCCTTGTTGATGTATGTTACAATACGGCTGCACGAAAAACCTGGCACAGGTTGGTTTATTGTCGTGGGGCTTATAGCAGGGTTTATCACTGTAATGAGGCCAAGTGATGTCGTTTGCCTGGCTCTCCCTTTCCTGTATGGAGTGAGTGACAAGGCTTCGTTGATGCAAAAGCTTCAGTTTGTCAAAGTGCACCGGTATAAACTATTGATGGCGGCAATCTTTTTCATATTGCCGGCTATTCCGCAAATGCTCTACTGGAAGCTTGTGACAGGTAGTTATATCTATTACAGTTATGGAGGACAGGCATTCAACTGGGCAAACCCGAAATTGGTGGAAGGGCTTTTCTCGTCAGGCAATGGCTGGTTGCCTTACGCTCCGGTCATGCTGTTTGCTTTGACGGGGCTTATGTTTTATAAAAGCCTGAAAGATTGGAAGCTGGTTATCGTAGTCATATTGCCGGTATATATCTATATCATTTACTCCTGGTACTGCTACAATTATATTAATGGTTTTGGCTCACGCCCGATGCTGCACCTGTATCCTTTATTATCCCTGCCACTGGCAAGCTTCATACAATATATATCGCGTAAAAGTGGGGCCACAAAAGCAGTATTTGCTGTTGCATGTTTATTGTGTGTCGGTGCGGTGCTATCACTCAGTTACCTGCAGGCACAGAAAAAATATGCGAGTGATAACGCCAACTACAGGTTCTACCTGCAGATGTTGTTTAAAACCAGGTTGACCTACGAGGATATGCTGGTTGCCGAAATGAACCAATTTCAACCCGATGTGAAATCGCTAGCCAGGCTGCGAACCTATGCCTATAAAGATTTTAATCTACCGCTCGATGACCACTATGTGTCCGATCCCCTTGATACAGCAGAATATGTGTACCATGTACGCGACGGGGAAGAATATTTCCCGGGTAAGATACAGGCTGTCTATAAGCAGTCGGATTTTAAAGATGTAAATTGGATAAGATGCAGCGGAAGGTTCATGATACCCGGATTCTCTAATTACCAGCCACATTTGTTTGTATTTGCGGTGCAGGACGATTCAAACAACTATGTGTACTGGACATCGTGTAAAATTGATAATAAAATAGGTGTGGCCGACAATAGTTGTGTACATGCAGGAGGAACCGGGCTCAGCTTTGAGCATACCGAATACGACCGCTGGGGTGAGGTATATTTTTTCGTGAAAGTGCCGGATGGTTTAAATGATGGGAATATAATCAGCCTGGATATCTGGAATACGGGAAAGGTGCAGTTCTACCTGGACGACTTTAAGATCGGGTTGTACAGGTAGCCTAATTATCTCTTATCCTGGTTTTCTTGTCTATTTCTGCAATTATTTCGTCCAGTTCGTTTCCGGCCGTTTTAATATGATGCAGTGTACGTTCATTTTCAGGATCGTCGGGATTTTTGAAATTAATAAGTTGTATCAAACCCAGTATGGTAGCCACCGGCTTCCTCAGTTTGTGCGATTGTATCCACGCTATCTCTTCCAGTTTCCTGTTGCGCAGTTCCAGTTTCCTTTGGCTGGTTACCAGGGCATTGTTGCTCTGTATCAGTACTTTTTCAGACATGAAATGCTGGTATGCGAAAAACATCATGGACAAACTGAGGATGATAAATACCACGAACACGATGCTGATGTATATGGTTTTTTGCACCTCCGGTGTAATTGCTACCATCGGATAGTTATTCCCGAATTCCGTTAGCCCGTACCCGGCCATAGGCAGGAATACGCCCGCCAGTATGTACTTCCAGTCGCTGAACTCGAATATCAGCCAGGGCAGGCTAACAAACGAGAAGTAAGCCAATTGTATGCCCGCATCAGAGCCGAAGATATTGGAATAGACAAGTACAGCGATGTTGATGGCGACAAGGAACCATATCCGGGCCAGTGAAAACAGTTTATAATAATTGAGCAGTATAGGTGTTATCATAGAAGCGACAATCAGTATGACCGCGATACCTTCTTTTTTAAAGCCCAGGAAGTAAAAAACGAAAAGATAGCAAGACGCGATTATCGACAGGCTGAATACTATCTGGTTGGTTATTTTTATTTTTTTAACCAGGTCCTTCGGCATATCGGGCCTGATACCCGTATTGCTTATTCTTGTCCAGAAAGCTTTCATAGGCTTTTGTGTTTGAGAATGACAGCTATATACATTAACCTAAGATAGTTATTTGCAGTAAATATTCATATAATATCAACCCGAAGGGTTATAGAGTTTTTCAATAGGAGAACCGGGGGGCGGCTCCGTATGGGTCTACGGATATCTCGTAGCGTTTGCCGTTGTAAGGTTCCAGCGTATGCAGGTCGTACACCTGGTAGAAGCCATTGCGTCCCGAGCATGGGCCGCTATGGTGTGGTGGCGGGCCATTCCTGTCCTCGTTCCGGCTGAAGATGTAGACCAGTCCTCGCCTGTCGTCCACAGCTACTGCATAGGGCTGAAAAAACTTCCCGGTTATTTTTTTCACCACCTCGCCGGTTTGATGGTTGATGACATAAATACTGCCGACTTCAAGAGCGGATACGGTGTCGTTGGAGCAGCTAACGAAAAGATAGGGCTGCGCGAGCGAAACCGCCATTTCCTGGGGGGTATGTCCTACGGGTATTACTTTTTCCAGTGTGTCGGCGGCAGTATTCATTACCCGCACTTCATGGGTGTTCGTACAGGTCACAAAGTACTTGCTCTTGTCCGGCGATAATTTTATACGATAGGGGTCGGGTGTGTTAGCAGTTGCTTCCTGCACAGGCGGGTTATCATCTATACTTATGGCCTTGTGGTTGCCATCAGCGAATATTTTGTACACTGTATTACCGAATTGCGAGGTAGCATAAAAAATGTCTCCGGCTGCGGCAAATCCGCCAATAAAGGGTATATCTTTTCCGAGATTACCGGTGAGTTGCATGTTCAGGGCGTCAATCATTACCAGCTCCTGCGAATGCCAGTTGCATACTATCAGCCTGGCGCCGTCCTCGTTTAATTGCATGGCTTTCTGAAAGGCTTTTGGAGTAACTACTTCCGCTATCACACTGTCGGTGCGGGTATCTATTTTTTGCACCAGCGGGGCATTCCAGAAAGAGATATAGGCATACTTCCCGTCCGGTGACATAACGATATTATTAGGTTGCTCGCGGGCAAAATCCTTTCCGACACTTATGTACCGCATCACTACCTGTTTCTCCGCATCTATTACCGCTACCAGGTCGCAACCCTGTTGCACGGTATATATTTTTTGCCGTGTATCAGCATTGGTGGCAAAGGGAATATTGCCATATTTGTCCGGAGCACCCGCGGCTATCCAGTCGCGCAGTGTGATATATTCTTCTCTGCTGAGTGAGGGCTGGTTGTAAGGCATGGCGGGCAAGGCCGTGGTACCCAACTCGGGGAAGGTATTGGCAAAATACAGCAGCGAACTGTTGCCGGTATTGTATGGCACTACAACTGCGCCATTGTTGCCGCCGTCAAATAAATGTTCCCAACTATCCAGCCTGAGTCCGCCCGCTCCAGTATAGCTGGCTTCGTTGTGGCAACCCGCTGTGGCGCATTTATTCACTAGTATATTCTTTACCGCATCAGGATAATTATTTGCCGCGGTACCGCTTGCAGGGGCCTGGTATTTGTCGTGCCTGCATGCCGGTAAGCACAGGCAGGCATAAAAAAGCAGTATATGCGCAGGTAGTTTCAAAATAAGTTTACGATGAATAAAGTTAAGGCATCATCCCTCATAAACTACCTGGGAATATGTCGTCTGTCCGTGCATGGGTGGATTCAGCTTGCGGATAGCTATTCTTATTTTTTCTGAGCGGGGGAAGTATTCCCGTAACCGCTTGTATATATCCTGGATGAATTGTTCCAGCGTATCGTATGGCTGGCAGAAAGCATCATCTACCGCCCTGCGGATAAGGGTGTAGTCAACAAAAGGAAGCGGTTCTGCCTCATCCGTTGCCACAACTACGTCGGCGTCTACCTCAAAGCGATTTTCCAGTTTGTGTTCTTCGGCATATAAGCCCCTTGCCGCCGATATGGCTATCCCGTGCAATGATACAGTAAGCATATGCCAAAAATACAAAGAGCCCTCACAAAGAAGGATTATTTATCAGGGTGAATAATCATTTAAAGCGCATATTGATAGAATACGGGTCGGGGGTTACTTCGTATGTTCTTCCGTTTAACGGTTGTAGCGTGTTAAGGTCATATACCTGGTAATATCCGTTCCGTCCCCCGCAATCAGAAGTATGGTGCGGTGCGGGACCATCCGAAAGCGTGTTGCGGCTTGCAATATAAAAAGTTCCGTTCCTGTCGTCTACGGCCACGCCATGCGGTTGAAAGAATTTACCGTCGATACGTTTAACGATCTCCAATGTGTTGTAATTGATAACATACACCGAACCCCTGAACAACGACGATACCTGCGAAACATCTTCGATGCAGGTGACGAAGGCGTAGGGTTGTGTTTTGGATATAGCCAGTTCCTGCGGCTTTTTACCCACAGGTATTGTCTTCAGCAGGTTATCGCCCAGCCTGTCCATCACTCTTACTTCGTTGGTATTCTGGCAGGTCAGGAAATATTTCGAATAGTCGGGTGTCATGATGATTTCGTGGGGGTTAGGTGTAGTCGCACCCGATTGTGTTACCAGTGGATTGCCATCTATGGAAATTCTTACCGGCGCTGTGCCCTGTACTACTTTATATACAGTGTTCCCATATTGACCGGTTACGTAAAATGTATCAAATGTCCTGTTGGCGGCAATGCCATGCGGTGATTCCAGTGATGCCAGGTTAGCCACCAGTTTCATATCCGATGTATTGATAAGTGCCAGCCCTCCGTTTGGCGCCAGTTGTGAAGTAATGAGTTTGTCCCCGGCTTCGGATACTTGTATAGTATTGAACTTCAGCCCATCGTTTATGAGCGACAGGTCTGCTTGCCCCACTACTTTATCTGTACGCGTGTCAATTTTTTGTATCAGCGTTCCGGCAATAAAGCATACGTATGCATACTCGCCTTTGCCATCGGTCTGCACACTATGCGGCGACTCTATAGTGGCCGGCGCCTGGCCGGTTTTTATGTAACGCATTATCACCTTCTTCTCAGCATCTATTACTCCTACCAGGTCGCATCCCTGTTGGGCCAGGTAGGCCTTTTGCCGGGTTGCAGCATCAGAGCCGAAGGGTATATTGCCATTTTTGTCGGGTGCGCCGTTGGCTATCCAATTCTTCACCACGTTGTATTCCGTCTCGCTCAGGGGCTCCTGGTTATAAGGCATGGTTGGTTTTACACTGATGTTGTCATATGGCCCGGGGTTCAGAAAATACAGCATCGAACTGTTTTCAGGACTATAAGCCACGGCTACCGCGCCGTTGTTGCCTCCTTCAAACATGTATCGCCAATCATCCAGCCTCAGTCCGCCGGAGCCTGTATAACTGGCTTCGTTATGGCAGCCAGCCGTGGCGCATTTTTTTACAATAATGTTTGCTACTTCCAGGGGGTATTGTGTAGCTGCGGGGTCAATTTCTTTAGCGGGCATTACGGGCGGGTCGTGCTTACAGGAGCTGAATGTAATAGCAGTGCCGATAAATAACAGGCTTATTTTGTTTAGGTTCATATATGTCTAAAATACGGCTTTTTACGTTATGTCTTTGCGGGTAAAGACAGTTAGTATATTTATTAAGTTTGGGTTTAACCCGTTTTTTTTCGCAGTAGTGGCGGTAGCTCACTATCTTGCAGCCTCGAATATGCGTTTATGCCTGCTGATATACATGGTGATGGTATTGGCTGTGCCTGTTTTGGCGCAGGTGCAGGATAGTACCCATATTCGTCGCCCGGCTGACACATATGAGGATTCCCGGGCAGGCGACAAAGCGCTGTTGCGCTCTATTCATATTTCAGGTAATAAAAAGACCCGCCGGCCCATCATATTGCGTGAAATGAGCATAGCCGAAGGGGATTCTTTGCTGAAAACTGAAATGCCCCGGTTGCTGGAGCTCAACCAGAAGAGGATCTTCAATCTGTCCATATTCATAGAGGTAATAGTAACGGCAGACAGCGTGGCTCCGGGTGTTGTCGACTGGCATGTGAAAGTGCGCGAGCAATGGTACATTATTCCCGAGGTTACTTTTAAGCTGGCAGACAGGAACTTCAACGTATGGTGGGTAGAGCAAAAACGCGATATCAGGCGCGCGAACATAGGGCTGAACCTGAAAAACAGGAATTTCAGGGGGAACCTGGAGCAGGCGGCTATCACAGCACAGGTAGGATACACCCAAAAGTTTGGCCTGGAATACTCGCGGCCTTATGTAGACAAGGCGCAGAAACATGGCTTTGGCGTAAAGGTATTTGCCAGCCGAAACGAAGAGTGGTTTTATAAAACCGACAGTAACAAGTGGCAGTTTGCCCGTACGCCCGGCAGCTATATCACTTCCGCGTTCGAGGCTTCCGGCAGTTATATCTACCGACCGGCATATGCCAGCCGCCACCAGGTTGAATTGAGGTATCGCCGGCAGGAGGTAGACGATACGGTGCTGTTGCTGAACCCCAACTACTTTCTTGATGGCAAAAAGCAACAACAGTTGATGGAATTGGTCTATCGCTACGAACTGAACAAGGTAGACAACTGGAACTACTCCATGCAGGGTCTGAAAGCGATAATACAGTCTATAGTACGTGTGGGCTGGGTGGGTTTCGATTTTCAAAATCAATACCAGGCGGAAATAGGCTACTTCAAAAAACTGCACAAAAAGTTGTACAGCTCACATATTTTCAGGGGCAGATTATCTTTTCCTGAGGCGCAACCCTATACATATGTCTATGCCATGGGCACAGGCAACGAATATATCCGCGGGTATGAATATTATGTGATAGACGGCTCGCACTACGGCATACTGCGCACCAACCTGAAGTATGAGCTGTTGAACTGGACCGTCCGCAAAATACCCATCCGCTATATAGCCACACTGCCCATCCGTATATACCCCAAAATTTTTGCGGACCTGGGTTATGCAAAGAACAGGTTTGCCGGCAACAGTTATATGAACAACAGGCTGCTGTATTCGTGGGGTGTAGGCGCCGACCTGGTTTCCGTGTACGATTTTAAGCTCAGGGTAGAATATACCTGGAACCATTTGGGAGAAAAAGGACTATTTTTACATATAAACAACAGCGAGTAAGCAGCTTTAAATGGCGGCTGGCTGTACATACGCACGTCTATGCTTGTAGCATTATACAACCGCACTTTCGAAGAAGATAATATACACAGTATTCAAAACGTGATACAACTGCTGGAGCGGCATAACCTCCAGTTGGTATTTCATAAGTTGTTTTACGAGCGGATAGAGCCCTTTATAAAACTGAAAGAGCGGCCCGGCTTGTTCATGAACGCGTCAGACCTGCCGCGCAATACCGACATGCTCTTCAGCCTGGGTGGCGATGGCACCCTGCTGGATACAGTCGCCTTTGTAGGCGCTTCCAACATACCCTTGATAGGCATCAACCTGGGCCGACTGGGCTTCCTGGCGGCGATACCCGAAGAGGAGGTAGAGTCGGCCATATCATCGCTTGTGCGCGGGTCTTATACGGTAGAGCAGCGCACATTGCTGCACCTCGATTCCAGCGTGCCCCTGTTCGACGGCATACCCTATGCGCTGAATGAGTTCACTATCAACCGGAAGGATTCTTCCTCCATGATCAAGATACACACCTACCTGAATGGTGAATTCCTGAACACATATTGGGCCGATGGGCTGATAGTGGCCACGCCTACGGGTTCTACAGGTTATTCCCTCAGTTGCGGCGGGCCTGTAGTGTTCCCGCAGACATCCAGCTTTGTGATAACCCCCGTAGCCTCGCACAATCTCAATACACGTTCCATTGTGGTGCCGGACGATACAGTTATTTCTTTTGAAGTAGAGGGCCGCGCCGACCAGTTTTTGTGTACGCTCGATTCCCGTACGCAAACCATCGGCAGCCAGGTGCAACTGGCGGTGAAAAAAGAAAATTTCACCATATCGCTGGTGCGCCCCGATGAGCACAACTTCCTGCGCACCATCAGGGAGAAACTGTATTGGGGCATCGACAGCCGGAATTAGGTGGTTTTGCTTCCTGCAATAAAAACTTACATTTGTAGTTATACAGTCAATATAGGATGCGTAAACTGTTTTACATATTATTAGTTTCCATGCTGCCCTTTACCGGGAAGGCGCAAACATTTTACACAGGCACGGAGTACGGTTTTATGCTGGGCGGGTCGCAGTATTTTGGCGACTTGAACGATAGCTATGGGTTTAAGACCCCTAACGTGGCCGCCGGCGCTTTCTCCCGTATCCATATGAACCCCTATATATCGGTTCGCCTGGGTGTTAACCTTACACGTGTATCTTACGACGACAAACTTTCGTCTCATAAATTTAACCGTACCCGCAACCTGAATTTTACCAGCAACATAGTGGAGGCGGGCATATTTGCCGAGTTCAATTTCTTCCGCTTTGTGACGGGTGAAAAAGACAGCCGCTGGACGCCTTACCTCGTGGGTGGGGCAGGGGTTTTTTATTACGACCCTTACACTACGCTTGATGGCAGGAGGTATTACCTGCGCCGCTTTGGCACCGAAGGCCAGTTTGCCGGGTATGGAGACCGCGGGTACAGCCAGGTAGGCTTTATGTTCCCGGTGGGCGCCGGTTTCAAATATTGGATAGGCCCCGGCGTCAATTTCAGTTTCGAAGTGTCTGACCGCCTCACTACCACCGATTACCTGGACGATGTGAGCGCAACATATGTGGGCGCGGATAATTTTGAAAGTACACCAGGCTATGAAAACGTAGCGTTTCGCCTGCAGGACAGGTCGCGCGAAGTGGGTGACGAGGCCCTCGGCAGGGCCGGGAAGCAGCGTGGCAACAGCTCCAGCAACGACCAGTACCTGATGTTCACCTTCAGCCTGTCATTCCAGTTGAAGACCTATAAATGCCCCACATACCTTAAGCAGGGCTATCTCTATTAAAAGTCTATAGACACATTCACCCATTGCGGGTCAAACTTCGCGCCGTATTTTTCGTAGAATTTTATTGCCGGTTCGTTCCAGTCCAGCACCTGCCACAGCATACCACTATAGCCCTTAGCTTTCGCAATGTCAATCGTTTCGTCCAGCAGCATTTTCCCTATGCCTCTTCCGCGGTATTCTTCTGTCACCAACAGGTCTTCCAGGTACATGCGTTGCCCTTTCCATGTAGAGTAACGTATATAATACAGCGAGAAGCCCACAATTATGCCATCGGTTTCGGCAACTATGGCCCACCACACCGGCTGCTGTCCAAAGCCACTTTCTTCAAAATGTTGCAGGCTTACAGTTACCGCATCAGGCTCCCGCTCAAATGTGGCCAGTTCCTGCACCAGTTCCATCAGCCTGGGGCAATCATTCCTGCGGGCGGGGCGTATTGTTATTTCACTCATCTCTTTATTTATTTGGCAATACCTTTGCTTATCCGGCGTTAATATAGTTTAGCGTAGCCAAACTTCCGTTAAAACGACCGGATATCAAACAGCGGAACGGAATTTTATACCTATATTAAACGTCTTGCACAAATCTGAAAAGAACGAACATATGAATACGATACAGGGAGATATACTTTGGGTGGATGATGAAATAGAATCGCTGAAATCGCAGATACTTTTTCTGAAAAACAAAGGCTACGAGGTCACATCTGTTACCAACGGCTACGATGCGCTGGAAACCCTGAAAGATAAAAACGTGGACGTGGTGCTGCTGGACGAAAGTATGCCCGGCATGACCGGCCTGGAAACCCTGGCCAAAATAAAAGAAATACGCCCGTCGCTGCCGGTGGTAATGGTGACCAAGAACGAGGCCGAATATATAATGGAAGAAGCCATAGGCTCGCAGATAAGCGATTACCTGATTAAACCGGTGAACCCCAACCAGGTGCTGCTGTCGCTGAAGAAGATAATAGACAGCAAACGGCTGGTATCGCAACGCACCACCACCGCCTACCAGCAGGATTTCCGCAACCTGTTTATGGCGCTCAGCTCCAACCCCGACCACGAGGAATGGAAAGAGCTGTATAAAAAACTGATATACTGGGAACTGGAAATGAGCCGCAGCGACAGTGCCGAGATGATGGAAGTGCTCACCAGCCAGAAGACCGAAGCCAATACCGAGTTCTACAAATTCATCAGTAAGAACTACGCCAAATGGATAAAAACCGGTGACGGGCCTTTGCTTTCCCACAATGTATTCAAAGAGAAAATCAAGCCGCACCTGCAGCAGGGCAAGCCCACCTTCCTGGTAGTAATAGACAACCTGCGTTTCGACCAGTGGAAGGTGCTGGAGCCCATCATCAGCAATACCTACCGCGTGCTGGAAGAAGACAGCTTTTACAGCATACTGCCCACGGCTACGCAATACGCCCGCAACGCGCTCTTTGCCGGAATGCTGCCTGCCGATATCGAAAAGAAATTTCCCAACGAGTGGAAGAACGACGATGAAGAAGGGGGCAAGAACCTGTTTGAAGACGTCTTCCTCCAATACCAGATGAAGCAACTGGGGCTGGACGGCCTGAAAACACAATACCTGAAAATAACCAATAACGAAAACGGCAAACTCTTTGAAGAGGATGTACACAACTACCTGAACAACGACCTGACCGTTATCGTGTACAACTTCGTAGATATGCTCTCACACGCCCGCACCGAGATGGAAGTACTGAAAGAGCTGGCGGGCGATGAAATGTCTTACCGTTCGCTGACGGTAAGCTGGTTCGAGCACTCGCCCCTGTACCGCGCGCTGAAGAAAGTGGCGGACAAAGGCATACAGCTCATCATCACTACCGACCACGGCACGATGAAAGTAAAAACCCCCAGCAAGTGCATCGGCGACAGGCACACCACTACCAACCTGCGTTACAAGCACGGCCGCAACCTGCAATACGAAGAAAAGGACGTACTTGCCTTCCGCGACCCGTCGGAAGCGGGATTGCCCAAGCCAAATATCAGTTCAACCTTTATCTTTGCAAAAGGGGACGTATTCCTGTGTTATCCTAATAACTACAATTATTACGTGAACTATTACAGGAACACCTTCCAGCACGGGGGCATATCCCTCGAAGAAATGATAGTACCCATAGTAAGGTTGGAAAGTAAATAATGGCACTGTTTTCATTTATCAATCGCCTGGACAAAAGGGAAAGGCGCCTCGAATTATTATCGCTGACGCTGCTGGCCGTGTTGCTGGTGGTTACGCCGCTTATCTGGTCGGTAGTGCCCGAAAAAGTATTGATACTCAAACAGGACACCGGCGCCCCGGACAGCTACAACAGCCGGTCGGCGCTGTGGATGTTCCCGCTGGTAGGTATCATCATCTATGCGGCCTTGTCCATCATCAAGCATTACCTCATAAAATACCGTGAAACCCCCGCCCCCGGCGAAGAACCCGAGCATACCACCACCGTATGGGTGCTGCGCTTAGTAAAGGTGATAGCCATGGCCGGCCTCATCATCAGCGTACTGGAAGTATGGGTAGCCGCCTCTAAGGACAGCAATGCAGCCACGGCAGGCGTTGTGCTGGAAACATTGGTGCTGGCCGCCATATTCCTCATCGCCTTCCGGGAAGTAATGGCGAAGTACGGGAAGAGGGGGTGAGGGTGGTTGTGCATTTCCTGCTTTATCAAGGTCGCCTATCCCGCCTCATCAAGGCCGTCATCGCGAGGAACGAGGGTACGAGTGACGTGGCGATCTCCTGAGCATTTAGGCACTGTCTAATGATGTTCCGCAGGGCACAATATCTGTCAATTCATCCGGTCTAAGACTGGCTTACAACATTTAGCTCTGGCGGGATATGAACTCTCTGATTTCTTTAGAAACCTGTTCGACTATTTCCGCACAGTCAAGAACAAATTGATCATTTACTTTTACTAGAGTGGAGACTTGCGATACGTCCCCTTCATGAAAGAAATTTTCTCCTGGCAACTTAATCCTAAAGGGTAATATGTCATATTTGGCAACCAAACTATCGTAGCTTCTACCTCTACCATGTTTAAGTACATTGATGGCAGAAATGTAATCTTCAAAACGGTCACGAAGTTCTTCTTTATTACTATGCTTGAGTGCCCTCTTTGCTTCTTCAAAACCATTGCGACACTTTAACTCAGATTGAAGCATTGATTCGAACAATGAAAACATTCCGATAGCAATAATTGCCTTCTGCAATTGAATCATTTGAAGATTCCAGACTGAGGTAGTAGATGCGCCTGTTTGAAGTTCATCTGTAACTTTTGAATATAGTTCGTCTAGCGCATTTAAGGTAAACGAAGTACTCCTATAAACTAATTCGTCAAAATGATGCATGCTGATTACCCACATGTTTAAGTTTGCAACTTAAATCTACAAATAAATGCAAGACTGTGTCTGGCAGGGTATAGGTGCAGTCGCAGAATATAGAGGTGGTTTCTAAAGTGTGCCTGCCAGTTCCCTCGTGTCCACATCACAGTCGTATTGAATCTCTTTCCTGATTTTATTTGAAAGTACTTTGTTTTCCATGAGTAATTCTATGACTGTTTTTCTATGAATTGCACAATTCATTTTACCATATAGAATTTCCAAAGGCTGTTTACATTCCTTTGTTTTGTTAGACCTGTATATGTCGGTATATGTTATTGCCAGCTGTTCTATTTTTTGCTCTCCTTTTGTCTGAATGGCAATTTTACTTAATAATTTATAGTCGCCGGGCTTATAATTTGACATCAGGATTTGTAAATAGTCAATAGGGTTTCTGCTATTCTGAATTTTATCCAGAGCGAATTCCCGGATAGACTTACCTTTCAGGTGCCGCAATGCGTCAATCGCATTATCTGCAATTTTATCCTTACGGCTTCTTTTCTGGCTGGCATATTTTAATATTATCCGCTTGTCGAGAGGGAACGGGTGATAGTTAAAAACGTATAAAAGCCGCTCAATCCTAAACTTGTCTGTTTCGTTAACCAACGTCTTGGCAACTTCTAATATCTCTTCTGTATTTAATTTTTTTATTCTGAAAAATAAGCCGTGATATTTGGGACGGAACAAGTCTTCGATGAGATTCCTATTTTGGCTACTATTTACTATATTTTCTTCCCTGTATTTTTCTACCCGTTTTATTTCCTTAAGGTAGATGCGGATATACTTATTTGTCCGGGCTTTTTTCTCCAGTTCTTCGTAAACTTTTATATCAGGGTATTCTTCCTGGAACTCAATCAGAATTGCATCATCCTGCCAGCCTTCGGGGTTTTTCTCTAGTTGTTTCCCAAACTTCTCAGCTATATATATCATCCCTGGCAACCCGTCCAGTTCTAATATTTCTGATGCCCCGGCCCAATCTGAACCCTCAATAGGATTGCTTAAAAAACGACTATAGATAGCATCCTTCATTTCAGCGTCCCCACGTTCGGCATAGAGTTTTGCCAAAGCAAATAGGTGGGTCAGGTTCCAGGTATCTTCTTGTTCTGTAGCTAAACCATGCAATACAGCTTTACGGATTTTGTCCTGTTGTTTGGAAAGAGAAATGAGTCCAAAAATATATCGGGAACGGTTACCCTCAAACTGTCCGTCATAAGCATAGTTCTTCAACACACCTTTAATGATATGGTTTGAAAAGTCAATTTTCGGATAGCGTTTCATTAACAGGTATGTTCCCCCTGTTCCGCATTTTAATGAAATGAAAAAACGTCGTTTTATTTCTGAAGTACTGGTCATAGAAAAGCTTGATAGAGCTTACAATCGTTCCTGTAATAATAAACTATTTTTAGGTGTTTGTTTAGTTTCTTTAATATTATCCCCCGCGGGTTTAAGGTCTCAACTTAAATCTACAAATAAAAGCAAGACTGAATACACTATACCCACCTTCGCCTTTCATTCCGTCATGGTCTCCTGTACAGAAACTCCGCGCCAATCATAATATCCGGAGGCTGATTATTTTTGATATTATATCACAAATAGCGTATATTTGTTGTAAATACCGCCCGTGCGGGACATGATAACGCACCGGCCTATAACCGGTGTTCAACTCTTATGCACCATATTAATACCATACAACCATGTACCATTACCCACCCATTAAGAGCTTTGCCATACGAGAAAAAGCAGGTTCATCTATGCTGCACCACCGGAAAAATTTTATTTCGCATTTTATGGCATCATTTTGGAACAAAATTACTTCATGACTGGTTACCAATCAGTTATATTTTCCTTGCAGCAGTATTTTCGAAAATCCGGCAACATTTTGGAAACATTTGGGCAACATTTTATCCTCCAACCACAAATGACAACAAATATTATAGTTTATGAATCAGGGGAATACAGCCCGGCAGCGCAGTAGCAGTGCGGTACATTCAAGGTACCATCCCGTCTCTTTGAAGCTTAAGAGACGGGTGTCTTTTTCTTTGCTTCGTTTCTTTTGGACAAGCAAAAGAAATGAAGGGCAGCTGAGTAGCGACCCAATGCTAAAATCTGGTATATCGAATACTAGTAGCCCTGTGGCCTTTTACTTTTGTCCCGATAGCTATCGGGATGACATCCTTTCACAAAAAATTATCACCCTTTTACCGCACAACAGCCTATAAATCAGTAAAATTGTAGAAAGTAGCTTGTAAACATGGATATTGAACCCATACAGGAAAATACCGGGCAGATACAGGATGTAATGCCCGAATCGACGGCCACTGATAAGATAAACGAACTTATTACCCAGGTAGAAAGGGTCATCAGGGGCAAGCGCCACCAGGTAGAGATGGTCATCACCTGCCTTATAGCCGGCGGGCATATACTTATGGAAGATAATCCCGGCACGGGCAAAACCGTACTGGCGCGCACCCTGGCGCAGTGCATCAGCGGCGAGGGTGGCGAAGGGCATGTGCTCTTCAAAAGGATACAGTTCACCCCCGACCTGCTGCCTATGGACCTGATAGGTACTTACATATTCGACGATAACATCAAGGAATTTATATTCAAGAAAGGCCCGCTGTTCTGCAACGTGCTGCTGGCCGACGAGATCAACCGCGCTTCGCCAAAAGTACAGAGCGCCCTGCTGGAGGCCATGGCCGAGCACCAGGTTACCACCGGCGATGTCACCATCAGGCTGGAAAAAATGTTCTTCACCATAGCCACCCAAAACCCCATAGAAATGGAAGGCACCTACCCCCTGCCCGCCGCCCAGCTCGACCGTTTCTTTATGAAGATACACTTCGGCTATGTGGATGAGCTGAACGAAATAAACATCTACAAAGAGTACCTGGATATTGCCACCAACCTTGTCACCCTCAACCGCGTGCTCACCATGCAGGATATATTGAGGTTGCAGCACGAGGCGGAAGAGGTGTTCATCCACGACGAGATAATAAAAGCGGTGAGTAATATAGTGAGGGGCACACGCGCCCATCCCGATATTACATTGGGAGGTTCTACGCGCAGCGGTATCGCATTTTTAAAATGTCTGCGTGCATATGCGCTCGTGCGGGGCCGTACTTTTGTGATAGAAGACGACGTGAAGGACATAGCGTACGAGGTGCTGGAACACAGGTTGCTCTACCGCAATAAGGACGGCAAACAAAACGCGCTCAACAGCATTATCAACAAAGAAGCCGAAAGGCTGGCCAAACTCAGGCTCTACGCCTGACATGCGTATTGCGAATGAGGATATTCAACCGCCAAATATCATGGTTATACCTGGTTTGCGCCTTGCTGGTTGCCTCGTTGCAGGCCGGAGCGCAGATGCAGGCCCCCCTGCGCGGCCCCAACGCTGCCAAACGCTACGAGATAAACGCCAAGCGCATGGGCAGCAGTATGTACAGCGACGACGCCCTGCCGCGCTCGCGCGAGTTCAAAAGGATTGACAGTACTTATTATGTGGGGTGGATGTATGAAGGTGTGTACAAGTACAACCATGCCGCCGACTACCTGGGTTTTAAAAACGCATCGGTTCCGCTGGAGCGTGCCCTGGCGCTGATGGAGCGCGACTTCAAACCCGAGTTGCGCACCCGCACTTCCGACATCATAAAGTACTATCCCGTGTATTTCTATCATTACGAATATACCACCATCGCCTTCCACCTGATGATGTGCTACAACAACATGGAGGAGCCCATGAAGACCTACAACCTGCTGCGTCGTGTGCTGAAGTGGAATTTCCAGAGCGATTATTTTAACATGGATGTGTATAACCACCTGGCATGGACCGTACACCGCCACCGGTATTATACCGCCGAAAAATATCCCTTTCTCAAAAATTCGATTGAAGAAAATGAACGCCTGGCCAACCGTTACCTCGACTCGCAACTGCGGCGCATAACCATTAATCAGCGGCTGAATGCGGAGATATTCAGGCCGGGGTACGAGCAGATGGAAAAACTTTCCGTCTATCATTACAAATCTATCCTGTACAGTTATGCACTCAAAGTGGACTCTGCCGCGCACTATTACAACCTGATGCGCAACAGCCCCATCTTCCCGCACAACAACTACGCCACCTTCCGCTCTATCTGTGGCGACTTTCGCGAAGCGGAAAAAGAATATGAAATGGCTGTAGAGCAGGACGCAGGAGATAAGCGCCTGAAGGAATGGGCTTACTACACTGCTGGTCTCAACCTATACAAAGGGCAGCCCGGCAAAGCCACGGAGCTGATGCGCGACATGATAAAAGCCAACGGCTCTACCCCTGGCTTTGGCTGGTACAATATTGCGCTGGCAAGGGCTATGCACTACAACGGCAAGATAGTAGAGTCGGAACGATATATAAAAAGAGCTGCGGAGTTTAAAGAACTACATATAGGCACCACCCTCAGCCAGCAGCACTACGACTTCAGCACGCAGATGGTGAGGCTGCTGAACGTGAATGCTGATATAGAGAAACAGAAATTTGAGAACGCCAACTGGTGGTACAATCCCAAGGCATTGGCGAAAATGGCCAAGGCGGTAAGTGATAAATACACCCAGCAGTTCCTTATCATCAACCAGTTTGCCCAAAACCCCGAGCGCGACCGCGTGGTGTACAAACTCTTCAGTACCGAAAGCACGGTAACATGGGACGAGATATGGTTCCTGATACGAGATTTCAGCACACGTTATTTTATAACAAGGTTTGAGAAAGAAGTACAGACCGACGAGCGCCGCTATATCCGCAAATACTTTAAATACTTCATAGCCCGCCTGCATATGGAGATGGACAACCATAAAGAGGCGCGCATTATACTCGACGAAATATTGCGTACATCGGATATAGACGTGGAATACGAAAAACTATTCCTGGCGCGCGTGTACCAGGCACAGGCCGAATGTGCCGACGAGCGCGATGACAAGGCTGCGTATGTCAACTGGATGTATAAGATGTATGCGGAGTTTCCTCAACTGGTACCCTATACCGGCCTGCGCATGAATATGCAGTTGCACGTAAACGGCAACGGCGGTGCGGTAGTGGAAAGGCTAAAACAAACCAACATCAACTGGGTGAACGATCCTGCTGCCCCCCGTGTGTACATCACCGTAACTGATAAAGGCAAAAAAAGCCAGGTACGTTACTCAGTACGCGACGCCCGCGGCAACTACATAGTGCCGGAGGAAACCTTCGGCTTTGACAGTACTTCGCCCCTGGCGGCAACAAACACAGGCATCAACCTCGCCTACAGGTTGTTCCGGATAGGCGAAACACCGCTGGAAAAATAAAAGCTTATCTCCTTCGGGAGAGCGTAAAAAAATATGACGCAATGATGTGCATTATATTCATTATCAATTTCTTGTGAAGGGCTATATTGTTTCCTGTTAAACCCTGTTGTTTGCCGGTTAACAAAACCGTAGATTTTTCACCATTATTAGCTCGATTCTATACTATCTTATTCACCTTCTATCCTATTAACCTCCAAAATCTTAAATTTGCCGCTTTTACCCGCCGTAGCCATAGCGAAGGAGGGCAGGCACAACTGTCAACCACAAAGCTTAAATTTGCCGCTCTTATGCCAAAACAGAAACAATTACAGGATATAATATCCCATTGCAAAGAATATGGATTTGTATTTCAGTCGTCTGAAATATATGATGGCCTGCAGGCAGTGTATGACTACGGCCAGATGGGCGCCGAACTGAAGAAGAATATCAAAGACTACTGGTGGTACAGCATGACCCGTATGCACGATAACATAGTAGGTATAGACGCGGCCATATTCATGCACCCCACTACTTGGAAGGCCAGCGGCCATGTGGACAACTTTAACGACCCCATGATAGACAACAAGGACAGCAAAAAACGCTACCGTGTTGACCACCTTATAGAAGGTTATATATCTGATGTTTTGAAAAAAGCAGATGAAGTTTCTGATGGGGCTACAGTAGAAAACTTTGAAGCATATAATTTAAGAAATCATGCAAAAGAGGTTTTGTCAAAATTGGAAGCCCTGCTGGCGGCAGATGACTATGCCGGGCTGAAACAACTGATAGAAGAGAATAATATTAAATGCGCCATCAGCGGTACGTGCAACTGGACGGAGATTCGCCAGTTCAACCTGATGTTTGGCACGCAGATGGGCTCGGTAGCCGATGACGCTGATATGGTGTACCTGCGCCCCGAAACTGCGCAGGGGATATTTGTCAACTTCCTGAATGTGCAGAAGACCGGGCGTATGAAGATACCCTTCGGTATCGCACAGATAGGTAAGGCCTTCCGTAATGAAATAGTGGCCCGTGGCTTCATCTTCCGCATGAGGGAGTTTGAGCAGATGGAGATGCAGTTCTTCATCAAGCCGGGTACGCAGAAGGAATGGTATGGATTCTGGAAAGAGACACGCATGAACTGGCACCGCACGCTGGGAATACCTGAAAATCAATACAACTTTCACGACCATGTGAAGCTGGCGCACTATGCCGATGCCGCCTGCGATATAGAATATAATTTCCCGGACTGGGGCTTTAAAGAAGTGGAGGGCATACACAGCCGTACCGACTTCGACCTCAGCCGCCACCAGGAGTTCAGCAAGAAGAAGCTGACCTACTTTGACACCGAGGAGAACAAACACTACATACCTTATGTAATAGAAACCTCCATAGGCCTGGACCGTACGGTGATGATGGTGCTGAGCGAGGCGTACGAAGAGGAGGACCTAAGCACCGAAGAAAAGAAAGACAGCCGTGTGGTACTGCGGTTTGCACCGCACCTGGCGCCTATCAAATTGGCTGTGCTGCCCCTTACCAAAAAAGACGGCCTGCCCGTGGTGGCTAAAGAGCTGATGGACGAGTGCCGCCCTCATTTCAAATGCTTTTACGAAGAAAAGGATACCATAGGTAAGCGATACCGCAGGCAGGATGCAATAGGCACCCCCTTCTGCGTAACGATAGACCACCAGACGCTGGAGGACCGCACGGTCACTGTTCGCCACCGCGACAGTATGGCGCAGGAGCGCATACCTATCGACATGGTAAAAGACCTGGTGTTGGAGAAGATAAGACAGTTTTAATATATGACAGGAAACCTTTAGTAACTTTATACCATGGAAACCGAACGCTCGGCATTGGCCGCTTCCCTGAAAGAAAAGTTTGAGCTGGATATACCGGATGGCTTTTCTGAACAGGAAATAAAACTGAACCTTGAGAAAAGGCTGGCCTACCTGTTGGAACGCAATCCGGAAGAATTTTTCCAGTTGCTGTACAGGATAGACATTCCGGAACGGCAGTTGCAAGTCGCGTTGCAGGAGGAAAACGCCCTGGCCGTGCTGGCCGATATGGTGTACCACCGCCAACTGGACAAGGTGAAAACCCGTCTCTATTACAGAGGTCAAAGCGACGGTAAAACCGTGGATGATGAATTGGGATGGTAGGGACAGTTGCGGTTTTTTTGTTATTTTTACGGGTATTTGTTTTAAAGCATGAGCAAGAGCGTACACACGGCGGCGATGATGGTGTTGATAGCAGGTTTATTCACGGCCTGCAAACCTGACCCGTCTTTTGACATCAAGGCAACGAAAGAGGAAAGCATAAGTTTTGTAGTGCCGCAGGGATGGCCGGCCCCGGCGTATAATTTTGAGAACAATACACTTACCAACGCGGGTTTCTACCTGGGGCGGAAATTGTTTTATGATAACAGGTTTTCGCGCGACAACTCTACATCCTGTGGCTCCTGCCACCAGGCATTTGCTGCTTTCGCCCAGGCCGACCACGATTTGAGTCATGGCGTAGATGGACTGGTAGGTAACCGCAATTCGCCGCCTATATTCAATATGAACTGGCATACCAGCTATTTCTGGGACGGTGGTGTGAATCATATAGAGAGCCAGCCGATAAACCCGATACAGAACCCCGTGGAGATGGATGAAAACCTTCCCAACATCATAGCCAAGCTTAGCGGCGACGAACAATACAAAAAAATGTTTAAGGCTGCCTGGGGCGACGAAACGGTCACTTCGCAACGGATATTCAAATCGATGGCGCAGTTTATGGGTGCCATGGTGTCTGCCAATGCCAGGTACGACCAATACAAACGCGGGGATGCTGTGCTGACCCCGGAAGAGGAAAACGGCCTGGACATTTACAACGGCAAATGCGCTTCCTGTCATACCGCTCCCTTGTTTACCGATTTCTCTTACAGGAACAACGGGCTGACGGTAACCGCTTTGAATGACAGCGGCAGGGCACGCATCACCCATGCGCCGCAGGATATGCAGAAGTTCAAGGTGCCGTCGCTGCGCAACCTGAAATATACCGCTCCTTATATGCACGACGGGCGTATCAAAACACTTGAAAAAGTTCTGGATCATTACGCCAACGGTATTCACCAGTCTGCTACCCTCGACCCGCAGTTGCAGAACGGCATACAGCTCAACCAGCAGCAGCGTAGCGACCTGCTTGCATTCCTTAATACCCTGAATGATGAGTCCTTTGTAAAAGACAAGCGTTTCCACGAAAATCAATAACGCAAAATACCCGCCTGGAAAAGCGGGCATTTTTATGGTAGAAACAAAACAATTTTACCTTTAAGACATACCATTCTCGTTCCGGGCCTATAAAAAACCAGTTAAGATTTACTAACAAATCCTAATAAAAACTAAATGAAATTGACTTTGTAACCTGTGATTAATACCAACAACTACGAAATGAAAGGTTTAACTTTTGTTCATTTTACTTTCTATTGCATCGCTCACTGCCAATGCAAGGTTGTCCGGCAGGGATAGTCCTTGTTGTGGTACCGCCTCATACCTGTCAGCGACCGACCACCGCATATAAAAGCGTTCAAATCCCGGGATGTTCACTTCGTAATAAATGCCATCCTTCCTGTGTTCGGGAATTATTATAGCCTGTACTGTCCTTCCGTCATAGCTTATTCTCGTTGTAAAATTTTGTCTCATGAGTATAAAATTACCTTCATTTTTTTCAGCCGTCCTTAAAATCGTGCCAACCTTTTTTTTAGCCTGTACGTCTATATAGGCAATAGGATTATTACCCGAATGTTTAATAAGGAAGTATTAAAAATAACCTACAGGTATGAATTTAGGAGTAGCCATACGTTCAGTAAGGAGGCAATTGGGTATAACACAGCAGGAATTGGCTGAAAGAAGCGGCATTTCGCAAACCTCACTGTCACAAATCGAAAATTCAATAAAACGCCCCAGCAACAAGACCATTCAGAGTATATGCACAGTGATGGAAATACCGGAAGCCGTGCTTTATATACTGGCCATGCAGGACACAGACGTGCCTACCAATAAGAAAAATGTTTACGATATGCTTTTCCCTTCTATTAAGAATCTTGCTCTGCAGATAGTGGGCAATGAGAACCGGGAGATCATTGAAAATTGCCAGGCCATAGCTGTGTAGTGATGGTGTGAATAGCCAAAGGTTATTCCATGCCCGGAGATGTACCCCAACCGTCAAATTTGCAGTCATAGTCAAATCCGAGCTCGCACATTTGTTCTGCCCAGTTTGACATAATGTTGCCGGTCATTTTCATTTTAGGTGTGCAGCCACAAATGGAGTATAATGATTTGTCATGGGCGCAAGGTGCATAGCCATAAACTGTATAGCCCATCTTAGATAAAGCATCAGCAAGGACAGAGGCTTTTTGTTCAGTGTTTGCGAAGAAAAAATACTCTACCGGCAATTCTTTGTTATCAAGGTCGGTGAGCATGCCCAGTAGCTCCGGCACCCGGCTTCCACCGTACCGCTGTCGGTTCTTGTTACGCTCCATATCAGCCTTAGTTTGGTATTGCCCTTTATTCCAGGGTATTTTTATGAGCCTCGACTGTTTCATCTCGGTAAGTTTCTCTGGACCCTGGTTTTCTCATCGCGGGTTGATCCCTCAATCCCCCTGGAGGGGAACTTTAGATAACGCTGTTTTAGTGGTCTTTATTGCTACACATGTGCGGGGTTAATGAGCGAATAGATATATTCGTCCCAGTACCTGCCGTCGTGAAATATATAGTCTCTGAAATGCGCTTCCCTGGCGAACCCCAGTTTCTCCACCAGTTTTATTGAGGCTTCGTTTTGCGTGTTGATTATCGCTTCTATTGAATGTAGCTGAATGGTATCAAAGCCGTAACCCAGCACAGCCTTCAGCGCTTCCTGCGCGATGCCTTTTCTTAAATATTCGTGGTGGAGGACGTACCCTACTTCGGCACGGTGGCTTTCCGGTTTGAAATTTACATAGCCTATTATGCCCACCAGTTTGTCATTGCCGCGTTCAGTTATAGCCCAGTTGATACGTTCATTGCCGGCAGTAAAACCGGTGATCATTTCAATAACGCCCATAGCGTCGTCAACAGTCCTCGCTATGGGGCGAGGTATATATTGCATGGTCGTTGCATTGCCCCGAATAGCAAATACCTGCTCCTTATCGTCATGATGCAGGTTGCGCAACACCAACCGTTCCGTTTCGAGTACCGGGAAGGGTGAGAAATTCAGTTCTTTCATAGACATTAGCGATTGCCGGTAAAACTATAATTATAAAGTTGCATGGCAAAAAGAGATAACCACTTATGCCATTGAGTTATGCGCAGACTATTCTATCCCACCGTCTTTTTTCGCTTTTTTACCGATAATTCCTTTCATTTAACCGAAACCTTGTTCCGTCGCATTATAGCCTGAGGTACATTTGCCGGGTATGTATATGATATAACATTCTGTTCGGGGCAAACAATTTTGAAAAAGGTACTGAAAATGACGGGCATAGTTTTGTTAAGCATTATCCTGTTGGTAGTGATAGTGACCATTGTATTTGTGAATACAAGCCCGCAGTTTGGCGGTAAGATAACGGAAGAAGAAAAACGGAAATTTGCACAGACCGGTCATTATAAAGACGGGAAATTCATTAACCAAATACCTTCAGAAATAGAGATAGGCTGGAGGGACATACCCTACCTGTTATCGCAAATGTTGAAGCGTGATGGTTCGCGGCGGCCTGCCACGAGCTTCCCGGTTCTTAAAATAGATTCGCTGGACATTGAGCGAAAACCCGATAGTATTACCCGGCTTACATGGTTCGGTCATTCTGCGTTCCTCGTAGAGATAGCCGGAAAGAAAATATTGCTGGACCCGATGTTTGGCCCGGTACCGGCCCCGCACCCGATGTTGGGAGGCAAGAGATTTTCAGATGGCCTCCCGATAGAAATAGAGAAACTGCCCCAGATAGACGCCATTATTATGTCGCACGACCATTACGACCACCTGGACTATGGCTCCATTATGAAGCTCAAGGCAAAAACAAAGGAATTTTATATGCCGCTGGGTGTAGGAGCGCATTTCAGGCGGTGGGGAGTCCCGGCCGAAAAAATACATGAACTGGACTGGTGGCAGGAGATAAGGCTCGACAGCCTGGTATTCGCCTGTACACCTGCAAGGCACTTTTCGGGCCGGGGCTTTGGTGACAGGGCCGCTACATTGTGGGCTTCCTGGGTCATCATCGCCCCCGGTGCTAAAATATACTTCAGTGGAGACAGCGGTTATGGCCCGCATTTCAGGCAAATAGGTGAGCAATACGGCGGGTTTGACTTTGCGATGCTGGAATGTGGTCAATACGGCGATAAATGGAAGGCCATACATATGACACCCGAAGAAACTATACAGGCGGCGATAGACGTACAGGCAAAGGCCGCCATGCCCATTCATTGGGCGGCATTTACCCTTGCCTTTCATAGCTGGACGGATCCCGTAATACGTGCTACGAAGAAGGCCGAAGAAATGGGGGTGCCTTTTTATACGCCTCAAATAGGCCAGCCTGTTGTGCTGGAGGAGGAGATACCATCGTCCAGGTGGTGGGAGCAAATAAGATAATTTCAGGCGCGGCACGATTTTTTATATAGCTACTAGTATGAAAGTAGCTGGAATAATACTCGTGGTTATCGGCATATTGATGCTGGTATTCAACACTATCAATTTTAAAACCGAGGAGAAAGTGGCCGACCTCGGCCCCCTGGAGATCAATAAAGAAGAAAATAAAACGATAGGGTGGCCTGTGTACGCGGGTGGCATAGTGGTAGTAGCGGGCATCGCTATGATAGCACTGGACAAGAAGAAAAAATAACTTAAACTACATATGAAACGCACACTACACGTACTGGCCTGTGTGGCGCTATTGCTGGCCTCTTGCGGGGACCCCGACAATTCGGGGACAAGTACACCTATTGATTCAACCAATCAGTACGGCACAGCGCCCGCCGAATATGGGCCAGACGACCCGACAAAAGATGAAACCAGGTACCAGGGAGCTGAAGATTCAGGACTGCGTACCAATACTGTAAGCGGGCAGGATAGCGCAGAAGGACGACGGGGGCCATCTAATTAAAAACTTGATCTTATGTATAAACTGAGAACAGTGATACTGCTGGCCTTGCTTACGGCGTTTTCGGGATGCGAATTGGTTGGCGATATTTTTGAAGCGGGAGTATGGACCGGGATACTCATTGTTGTGGCTATTATTGCCGGTATAATATTCCTGTTTAGCAAGATAACCCGGAAGTAACCGGGCTATTTTGTTTAACTAATGGCAATTATGTCATAATTACATCATTTCTTTTAACTCACCGCTGCTTATTCTATCCTGAAAGTCAGGTGCGGCACGGTTTTTTGACTAATACTGTAAGAGGAATGTTGAATAAAGAGAACGTATATGGAACCCCGGATACATACATTGAGTGGAAGCCTGAGAAATGACGCATGCACCTTAACGCAGTTACAAGCCAATGAATATATGCACAGCCAGATGATCCATAACCTGGCAGCGCCAATATATACCTGTAATACAGAAGGATACATTACTTTTTACAACAAGGCGGCGGCAGATCTATGGGGCAGGGAGCCTGAGCACGGTAAGGAAATGTGGTGCGGCGCTTTGAAAGCATACGGTGTAGACGGGATAACACCTATACAGCCTGGTGATTGCCCGATGGCGAGGGCATTGCAGGAGGGACAAAGTGTGCACGGCGTCGAAATGATCATTGAACGTCCTGACGGGAAAAGGAGGAATATAATATCTTACCCCGACCCGATAACGGATGCCGAAGGAAATATTGTAGGTGGTATCAACCTGCTGATGGATATAACCGGCCTGAAAAAAAAAGAAAAAGAACTGCATGAAAGTAAAAAGCGCTACAAGCGTATGGCCGACGACCTGGAAAAACGAATAGATGAAAGAACCCGGGCATTGCAGGAGGTAAACCGCGCCTTGCAAAAGAGCAACGAAGAACTGGAGCAATTTGCCTTCATAGCCTCGCACGATATGCAGGAGCCACTAAGAAAAATACGGACATTCAGTCAACGTCTCGAGCAGTCTGCAGCGAAATACTTTGACGAGGATAACCAGCTTTACCTGCAAAAGATAAAAAAATCTTCAGACCGGATGTCCAACCTCATCAATGATATCCTCAACTACTCTAAACTTGATTATGCGGATACACAGTTTGAAGATGTGGACCTGGATACAATCGTGGCTAATGTATTGGAAGATTTTGAGCTGAAGATCGAGCAGAAAAACGCCAGCGTTATCGTTGGGAAGCTGCCTGTGGTAAAGGCAATGCCCCTGCAAATGAATCAACTGTTACATAACCTTATCAGCAACAGCCTGAAGTTTGCAAGAGCGAATGAGCCCGGTGTTATCAATATTTCGGCACGGCGGGTGGAGGGCCGTGACGTCCAGGCGCACAACCTGCAAATAGAACCGGGCAGACAGTATTATGAAATAGTAGTGTGTGACAATGGTGTTGGTTTCGAACAAGAGTATGCTGAAAGGGTATTTAATATTTTCGAGCGGTTGTACACTAATGAGCAGTATACCGGCACGGGGATAGGATTGGCCTTATGCAAAAAGATTGCGCACATGCACCAGGGAGACATATTTGCTGTTTCGCACCCTGACATAGGTACTGAAATACACGTACTACTACCTGTAGCATGATATTATCCGCGTTTTTCCTGACGATTGTCATTGCCGATGCATGGATATTAGCTGATAATTGCAACAATATCTGCAGTTATGAAACAGAAACTCAACAAGGAATGGCACCTGAAAAATAAGATGCCTGCCAATGCAACTTTTGAAGAGCGCGTAAAATGGCATACTGAACACCAGAAACATTGCTCGTGCAGGCCGGGGTTCCCGGCGAAACTCATGGAGGAAATGAAGAAAAGGGGGATGAAAGTATAGTATGTCCAGGTTTATTATTGGCATTATCATAGTTTGGGCCCTGGCACTGTGCCCGGTTTTTGCACAGCGCACAGAAGTGCCGGTATTGTGCTACCACCAGGTGCGTGAATGGCAGCCGGACGATTCAAAAAATGCAAGGGTCTACATTATACCTCCCGCGCGTTTTCGGGAACATATGAAGGCACTGCACGATAGCGGCTATCGTACTATATTGCCCGCTGAACACCTTCGATACCTGGAGAAAGGGCAACAAATTCCTGACAAAGTGGTGGTGTTGACCTTTGACGATGGGACGATATCCCAATTTACCCATGCCTTGCCAGAACTCGATAAATACGGGTTCAAAGCGGTATTTTCTATAATGACCGTTACGCTGGATAAGCCCGGGTATATGAGCCGGGAACAGGTTAAAGTATTGTCGGACAGGGGGCATGTAATAGCGAACCATACATGGGACCATCATAATGTAACCAAATATAAATCTGGGGACTGGGCTACACAATTGGCCAGGCCAGGCGCAGATTTGGAAAGAATAACAGGGAAGCCGGTACCTTATTTTGTATACCCTTTTGGGGCCTGGGATACCACGGCAGTAAGAAAGCTCAAAGAGCATGGCTATAATGGGGCGTACCAACTGGGCGGAAAACGAGATGACAAAGACAGGGGGTATACTATGAGGCGCATGATAGCCACAGGATATATGGACGGCCGGCAACTGCTTTCGGCAATGAAAAGCTCATTCAGGTAAAGCTCCCGTTAGTGACTTATGTCATTTGTCCACCTGACAGGCCTCATAAAAGCAGCCGTAATTATAACAGAATTTTACACCTGCCCGGTATGAATATTTCGGGAATCAGATTAGCAGACCATGCGTAAGTGGCAATACATAACAGTTTCAATAGTATCAGTACTCTTTTTAACAGTATTGGCCCTATCCTGCTGGAAGGAAGATGCTGGAAAGGAATTGCAGCAGGCAGGCAAGAAAATATACCGGTTACCCGCTGATACAATCTCTAAAACAGAGGCCGCTAAGTCGGACACCCTGTTGCAGGACACGGCTTTATTCAACCGCCTGCAATCACACCTGGTGCACGGGAAGCCCGGCGATAAATGGCCCGTTAAAATGGATTATCCCTTAGAAGGGGCGTTACTGCCATACCATCGTATAGTTGCGTATTATGGCAACTTTTACTCAAAAGGAATGGGCATCCTCGGGGAATTGCCACCATCGGATATGATAGCCGGGCTGCAACGGGAGGTGAAAAAATGGGAGCAGGCAGACAGTTTATTGCCGGTGATACCCGCGCTGCACTATATAGCCATTACAGCGCAGTCGCAACCCGGCAAGGATGGTAAATACAGGTTGAGAATGCCGCATGAGCAGATAGAAAAGGCGCTGCAACTGGCAGAAGGAATTGATGGCATAGTGTTCCTGGATGTGCAGGTGGGCCACAGCAGCCTGCAGGCGGAAATTCCTACGTTGGAACCATACCTGCGTTTGCCGAATGTGCACCTGGGCATAGACCCCGAGTACTCTATGAAAGGCGGTGAGCGCCCGGCATCAAGGTTGGGATATTTCGACGCGGTGGATATTAACTATGCATCGGAATACCTGGCAGGTATCGTAACCCAATATAATTTGCCACCCAAGGTGCTCGTGGTACATCGCTTCACCAGGGAAATGGTGACAGGGTATAAAAACATTGTCCTGCGGCCTGAGGTGCAGATAGTAATGCATATGGATGGATTTGGGTTTCCGGCAAAAAAAATCAACAGTTATCGGGTGGCTATAGTTAATGAGCCGGTACAGTTTACAGGGTTTAAATTATTTTACAAAAATGATAAACTCACATCGCCACACAAGCTGATGGAGCCGGAGGAAATACTAAAACTGTATCCCAGTCCTGTATATATCCAATACCAGTAGCAACTTTTAAACGACCGTATATGGCAACAATAGTGCATTTCGACATCAGTGCCGACGACCCGAAAAGGGCTAAGGATTTTTATGAAAAACTATTTGGTTGGGATATCCGGCAGTTGTCTGGGCCAATGGATTATTTCATGGTGGGCACGGCAGACCTGCAGAATAAACCCGGGATAGGTGGCGGCATATCCAGGCGTGATGCAAACAGCCCTGCGGGTATCATCAATTATATTGGCGTATCCTCTATCGACGAAACCCTGGAACAGGTAAGCGAGGCCGGGGGCACGATAATTACCGGGAAGCAAGATGTACCCGGCTATGGCCAGTTGGCCATATGCACCGATACCGAAGGAAATGTATTTGGCGTCTTCCAGGAGAAGCCATAGGACTTGCAATAAACCGGATAGATAATGATGATGCAGGATGGTCTAATATTGGCTTGTATCATAGTTGCCATTCACTGGCTGGCAGATTTTGTATTGCAATCGCAATGGATGTCTTTGAACAAAAGCAAAAATAGCCTTGCGCTGCTCACTCATGTAGCCATCTATACAACGGTTTGGTTTGCAGCCGGATTTTTTCATTTTACGGGATGGAAAAGCCTGCTGCTGTTTACAGGTATCACTTTCATCACACATTTTTGCATAGACTATGTCACCAGCCGGTTAAGCTCAAAATACTTTGCCGCTGGGCAAAGCCGCCGGGGATTCATGGTAGTTGGGTTCGACCAGTTATTACATTATATACAATTGTTCCTCTGCTTTCATTTTTTACGCTAAAAGGATATAGGCAGGCCATAACAATTTCATTAACAATACTTTAACCTTACTTTTTGCATATTTGGTACGTCTTCTAATATCAATTGGCGCATAATAATTGCGTCAAAATTTTAGCAGGAAACAGGAATTGGATTATTTTGGCAAGGTATTTGTGTTAAAATGGTTTCACAATTACGCAATATAATTCGTAATTAATCGTTAAATAGGTTTAAAACGAAACACTATAGCATAGACTTCTACTTAAAAAAATAAGAATACGGGCATGTAAAAACGTGTACCTAACAGGTAGAAGAATATGCAAACAATCCACCATCAGACCGACGCTCAATTGGTGCAATCCTTTAAGGATGGCAATGCAGGCGCATTAGAAACACTCATTTACAGGTATAAGGACAAGATTTATACCGGCATCTTCATGCTGGTGAAAGACCAGTATACGGCTGAAGATATTTTCCAGGACAGCTTTTTGAAGATCATCCGCACTATACAGGCGGGGCGCTATGCCGAGCAGGGGAAATTTCTGCCCTGGGCCATGCGTGTGGCGCACAATCTGTGCATGGACCACTTCAGGAAGATACGCCAGCAGGTACCCGTAACCTTATCGGACGGCACGGACCTGGCGGAACTGCTGTGTGGCCCGGAAGATATCGCCTCTGCTAAAATGGAAAAGCGCCAGACCCACGAAACCATCAGGCAACTCATAGAAATGCTGCCCGAAGAGCAACGCGAGGTGATCGTATTGCGGATATATGGTGACCTTAGCTTCAAAGAAATATCAGACCTGACCAGGGTGAGTATCAATACCGCACTGGGCAGAATGCGCTACGGGCTTATAAACCTGCGCAGGCTGATAGAAGAAAAGAAACTGGTTTTGCGCTGAGGCGGGATTTTTATTTATCTTGCCCGCCGCATGGCGCCTTTATTTTTTCACGATGGGATACTGACCGCAGGTGCCGAAGTACATCTGCATGATGACACGGCAAAGCACGTGGTGCAGGTGTTGCGTATGCAGCAGGGTGACAAAATAGACCTGACCGATGGTAAAGGCACACATGCACATGCAGTCATCGGCCAGGTGCAGAAGAAGCGATGCACAGTAATGGTAAACGATGCGCATCAGCATGAACGCAGGCAGATATCCCTGCACCTGGGAGTAGCATTTACCAAAAACAGCAGCCGCAACGAATGGATACTGGAAAAGGTAACTGAATTGGGAGTAGCCAGCATCATACCATTGCAAACCACTCGTAGCGAACGTGAGAAATTCAGGTATGACAGGTGGCAGAACATACTTTTATCAGCCATTTTACAATCGCGGCAATATTTTTTACCTGAACTGAAAGATCTGACCTCGTTAGACAAATTGCTGTCAACATCGGCCGGTATAGAGCAGAAGCTATTGGCACATTGTATAGATGCGATGCCAAGACAGCCGATAAGGGAGGCAGTGCAAAAAGATAAAGAAACGTTATTGTTGATTGGACCAGAAGGGGATTTCACAGAGGAAGAAGTAAATAGCCTAACTTCGAAAGGGTTCAGGGGTATAAGTATGGGCAGCAACCGCCTGCGTACGGAAACGGCAGCGGTAACCGCCTGTGCTTTTTTCAATATGCTCAATCATGGTTAGGAAAGTCGTTTTCATATTATTGTTGGTAATAGCAACCGGGATTGCACAGGCACAGAATATGAAACTCGGCTTGTTAGTGTACAGTGGCGGCGGAGATTGGTATGCCAACCCGACATCGCTGAAAAACCTGGCCGCATTCTGCAACAAAACGCTAAATACAGATTTCAATACACAAGAGGGGCAGGTAGCGGCAGGCAGCCCGGATATTTTTAATTATCCCTTTGTACATATGACCGGCCATGGCAGGTGGGCGGTGACAGATGAGGAAGCCCGCAACCTGCGGAGTTACCTTGCAGCAGGTGGATTCCTGCATATAGATGATAACTATGGACTGGACGAATATGTACGTCCTGCGTTAAAGAAAATATTTCCCGATGCTGAACTTGCTGAACTACCGTTCTCTCATCCCATATACCACCAGGCGTTTAACTTTCCAAATGGTTTGCCAAAGGTGCATGAGCATGATAACAAACCCCCCAAAGGATACGGGCTGTTTTACCAAGGGAGGTTAATAGTGTACTATACCACAGAGACCGACCTGGGCGATGGCTGGGAAGACCCGGAAGTGCATAACGATAGCCCCGAAGCGCACCGGAAGGCGCTGGAGATGGGAGCGAACATAGTGCAGTATGCCCTTACAGGTGGTGCATAAGTGCCCTTACTTTCTTATTACGTCCAGGGCTTTTTTAGCTACATTTCCCCAATAATAAGTATTGTAGAAACTTTCAGGTGTGTGGGGTTCGGTATGTAACGCTGTTATGATGTGGGCTGCGAAAGTGTCCCAATCATAATCAGGTGATACCAAAAGATTTTGGCCGCAAAAAGATGGCTCTATACCGGCCGCTCCGCTATGGCTACTCACTACTATTTTGTTGTACGCCAACGCCTCTACCGCCTTTGTTTTAATTCCGCCACCGGTAATGACGGGATTGAGCATAATATCACAAGCGTGAAGGAAATCACTTAGATCAGGTACGAAACCGAGGTAATGAACATTACTGGACGCATTTACTTTTGCGATAAGGGTTTCGCTTAGCCCTCGGCCGGCCAGTAGTATTTCGCATTGAATGCCGGCCTTGTCCATCCTGGGTTTTACTTCATCCAGTATGTAGGCTACAGCTTCCGCGTTTGGCTGATAATCCAGCAATCCCAGGAAGTATAGCCATGGTACAGATGTGTTTAGCCCATACCCAGCCGCAAGTAGCTGTTTGGCATTGCCACTGGCTACCGGTATGTGGGCCAGGTCGCAACCGTATGGTATTACATGACATTTATTGTTGTTTATCCCAAACTCCTTAATGGCGCATTCAGCATCTTCCTTTGTTACGAAAAAAATACCATTAGCTTTTTGCATGGCATATTTTTCGTATTGTGCCAGGATGAACCACCATTTTTTACCAAGGGTTTTAAATCGTTGAGATTCTATATTATGCGTGTGCAGGAACCAGGGGATACCTAGCTTTTTGGACAGAGCCACCGCTGTGAGGGCCATATATGGATGCTCGCAAATGATATGTGTGCTGCCTTTTTCCCTTGCCAGCCGGATTATTTTTTGTAGTCCGTAATAGGGCAAGTAGCGCACGGGTTTATCAGGAAACAGTCTGTGTAGGGTGAAGCTGAAAGTATGCTCAGCATTGCCGGTGGTGCTCACCAGGTGGTTGGGAACTAATTGTCCCAGGTAATGATGAAATCGCGCAATGCCCAGCCTGCCGCCGGTATTGGCGGGCAATATGGTATATGGTGCTATACTGAGGATACTGATGTCTTTGGTGTTCATGTTGCGACTGCCAAAATACTAATAAGTTGCGGTATCGGCTAAATGACACATCAAAAGAAAATATGAAAAGCCGGTCGGGCTGCTATCGGATAGTATTATTTCTCAACACAATAAAACCTACGCCGTTCTGCACCCATTTTTCTACAAGGCCGTTGGGGGGCACCACTTCAAAGGTTAATGAACCCAGGACAATATCTGTATCACCATCGCCGTCAATATCTCCTTTGTCCATCACTACCCACCTGCCCATAGTGGGGTTGTCTATAGTACTTAGTGTGAAATTATTTTTACCGTCGTTCGTGTAATAAATAAAACTCTCATCCGGCTGTCCCTGGTAATCGGGGAAGAAGGAAATAGCGGCAATGTCTATATCACCGTCGTTATCATAATCGTGCGGCATAGCGGCATATGCTCCGTTCATTTGCAGAAAGTGTTGTTGCGAGAATTTATTCTTACCGTCATTCAGGAAAATATAAATACCGTGGTAATGCTTGAGCACGGGCGGGAAGTCTGCATTATCGCCTGCGGTGTAAACGGTATCGTCAAATCCATCCCGGTCGAAGTCGTACAACTCAAAATAAGTAGAGCCATAGGAAGGTGGAAACCTAAGTGTGGCTTCTTCGCTGAATGTGCCGTTACCGTTGTTGTAATAGGTATAAATGCCTTCATCCCCCTGTCCGAACAGGGCGATGATATCAGGCAGACCGTCTTTGTTCATGTCTTTTATATATGCCTTTGCAGCACCGGGGCGGTAACGTAATACCTTCTTTTCAAAATTGCCATCACCCGTATTTTTCCACCATGCCAGTACGCCTGTCCATTTGCTGAACTCGCAGGTGACTATGTCCATAAGCCCGTCTCCATCCAGGTCGGCATAGCTGCTGTGAACGGGGCGGCGTAGCGAGTCAATCAATTTATATGTTTGTCCATTTCCTTTGGGCAGCGATAATATATAACCGCTACCTACATCGGTTGGGGAGAAGGAACCCATCATGGTTACTAAGTACTCATTGCTGAACTCTGCCATGCTAACAGGGGTTTCACCAACTTTAGCGCCTTGTATGAATTCTAATCCGGCAGAAAATACTGAAAGACTTTGCGAGTTGGCATCCCCGATGAAAAGGGCATGATTGACTGTGTCAATTTTTGCCATCGTGACACTGGGAGGAGATAGTTTATATACCGGGATTTCTGTACTGAAGGACACTAATCCTTTACTGATTTCTTTTTTTGCAGGCGCAGGCAACTTGTCCGGCGCGTTTTGCAGGTAGAAAGCTTTTATTTTCCGCCATTCTTCATCGGTCACTACCTGTTGTTTAGGGAATACGCCCGAGGCCTCAGCTATCTGTCTTTCTGTTTCGTTAGCCACAAGAATATTCCTCAGGCTATCATGTTCTATCACTCCCAGGAATACACCCATGCGCGGCAGCATATATTTTCCCCAGGAGTTTTTGTCTAATAAACCCGGCTCGGGAAAACTATGGCAGCTAACGCAATAAGTCTTAGCTAATTTCTGCCCTTCTTCTGCAGATTTATTTTGCTTGCACGAAACAGACAGCAGCATTAGGGCTGCAATAAAAATAAACTTCCCCATATAATATGGGACGAAAGTATTGCGTAAAATAATCTGCTTCTGTTAACCCTTTATTGTCTTAATGTTATCTTTTGCAGATAACTCTATGCTTTATTATACGGTGTTTTCAGAAGAGTGTCGACCCGTAACAATAAGATAAAATTCAGTTTACAATACGGTGAATTTTTGCTAACAATCCATCAATGATTTGGTAACACGCCCCATCCATCTTTGCGTCAAAATTTTCACAATATGAAAAAAGTAATTTTACTCACAGCTTTGGGCGGGGTAGTAAGTATAAGTGCGCATGCGCAACTGAAGTTTCCCGTGAATGTTGATCCGCAATGGGCAACCTCAACAGTTACTATGCCCCAATCTCCACTGAAACAACAGGTTATATTTGTAGGTGGTGTAGACGAAGTACAGACAACGGCAACTTATGGTAATGCCGCAGGCAAAGCCCTTGCCAAAGAATGGCATGACTATATAGGCTTTGTGAAAGACACTACAGGTGGCGCTTTAGGCTGGGTGGTGGTGAACCATGAAATGACTACAAAAAATGACAGCATTGGTGATGGTGGCGGTATGACTACATTTAAAATCAAGAGGAAAAAAGATGGCGAACTGGAAGTTATGAACAGCACATTGCCTGATGGCAGAAGTGGCAAATTCTTCAACGTAGATTTTGTAAACACCGTAGGGGAAACCGGTATGAACTGCGGTGGTATTACAGCTAACGGTCGTGTATGGACTGCTGAGGAGTGGATGCAGAATAGCAATGCCGGTATATATGCTTCAGGTAACGGTTTCCGTGATACGACTGACTGGACAATAGCCAATTCAGGACTTGGTGCAAATTTCGATGGTAAAACATTGAAGCGCTACCAGAACCTGAACTGGTTTGTGGAAATAGACCCGAAAACAGGTAAGGCAATACGTAAGCAGTACAACTGGGGCCGTGCAGGCTGGGAAGCCGGTGTGGTGATGCCCGACAACAAAACCGTTTATATGTTTGAAGACGGTACGCCTGGTATACTGGGAAGGTTTGTAGCTGCTACAGCCGGCGATTTTACATCCGGCCAGATGTCGGTGTATAAACACGATGCACCTACTAAATGGATAGATATTGAAAATAACCTGGACACTTTGAAGGTGATTAACCAGGTGGCTGTGCGCAGAGGTGCAACGATGTTTGCACGCCTGGAGTGGGGGACATTGGCGAATGGTAAAGTTTACATTGCTGAAACAGGCAGCGACAACTTCAATTTCAATTCAGGTAACAGTCTGAATGGAATAATATCCCCATCCTTAGTAGACGGCTACAAACAGCGTTACCTGGCTATGAATGGTGTGGCATTCGCCGGTACTGATGCCGATGCTGCCGACTCGGTGCGCAAAGGCAAACTTAAAGATTATTATGGCCGTGTAGTTGAGCTGGATCCGGCAACTAATAAGGTGCGTTCTTACATCGAAGGTGGCCCTTACGCTTCTTCATCTACTTCTGACCAGCTTCCTTATTACCCAGCCAAACACCTTTCCAATCCTGATGGTATAGGAACACTGACGATTGGCGGTAAGGATTACCTGATGATACAGGAAGACCTTAATGGTACCAGCTACAACCGTATGCCTAACGGCCTCACCGGTACAAGGTGTGAATTGTACCTGGTAGATGCGTCAATTGCAAATCCGACAATCAACGACCTGCAGCGCCTAACAGCCTGCGCACCCGGTGCGGAGATAACAGGCGCACACCAGATAGATAGCAATACTATCTTAATTAACAGCCAGCACCCCAACAGTGCTAATACTGCTCCTTACAATCATTCGCTTACTTATGCCATCCACGGGTTTATGCCGCATATCGAAGATACCGGCGTTGGTATTGGTGAAGTTGCTCCCACAGTGGCAAAGACAATGACTATTTACCCTAACCCTGTAGCGCGCGAACTGCACCTGAATAAAGTAATGGACGTAGCTATATACGATATGAACGGCCGCCGTTTGAAGGTGTACAGGCAGGTAAATACTGTAGATGTATCTGATATGACTGCAGGTGTTTACTTCATCCGCAACGAAGAAGGTGAAACACTGAAGTTTATAGTTGAATAATTGAATACAAAGCACTAAGTATAACTACCGAAGCCCGAATGAGGGCTTCGGTTTGTTTGTTTTTAAAAATCATGTGATATATGAAGAAAGTTTACTCATTAACCGTTATTGTTTGTTTAGTGTTCCTGGGCATTACGGCTTTTGATAAAAAACAGGATGGCCCTGTGTCCGAAATAAGGCTCAGGCATGAAAAAAGATTGCAGGTATTTATACGGGAATTGGAGTTATTGTCTCAGGATATGAACGACAATACTGCCAGCGCCGAAAATATACAAATGCGCTTCCTGGAAGTAAGGCTAGCCTTTAAAGCCTGGGAGTACTTGGGAGAGCACCTGGACCCGATGATGACCAAAGACAAAGTAAACGGCGCGCCCCTCCCTAAGATAGAACGGAATTCTTTTGGCATGAACATTCTGCAGCCACGCGGTATGCAGGTGCTGGATGAGCTGATATTTGCCGATAATATACAGGAAAATAGGGACGAGATTCAGCGTCATTTGTACATGCTGACAGAAACTATGAAGGAGGTAGCAACTGTAGCTTACCCGGTATACGATCGTACGGTATTAGAAGCCGCCAGGATGGAGTTGGTACGCCTGTTTACACTGGGGTTGACGGGTTTTGATGTACCCGGTTCAGGTAATTCCGTGACGGATGCTGTAACAACACTGCAAACCATGCGCGAAGACCTGCTGTTGTACCAACCATTGTTTATGGAAACAGATGCGACAACAGCGTCTATGTTCTACATCAACCTGAACGATTGCATCAGCTATTTAGAGCAGCACAATGATTTTGACAGCTTAGACAGGCTGTACGTGTTGACGGCGTATATCAACCCATTGTTTACCCGGCTGCTGAGCCTGCACCGGCAAACCGGTATTGAGATGATACATGAGGTGACACAGGAATACCTGCTGCCGCCGTACAATCATTTGTCTGATAACATCTTTAGCAACGATTTCCTCGACCCGTATAAATATATCAGGCTGCCCAAGGAAATCAACTCGCCGCAAATGGTAGAACTGGGTAAAATGTTGTTTTTTGACCCGGCACTTTCATCCAATAATAAACGCGCCTGTGCCAGTTGTCACGACCCTAAGAAAGCTTTCACGGATGGCCTGCCCAAGAGCACGGCATTAAGCTTTGACGGTACGGTTGACCGCAACGCCCCTACTTTGATCAACTGTGTGTATAATGAGCGTTTCTTTCATGACATGCGCAGCGAGGCGCTGGAAGACCAGATAGAGCATGTATTGGTGAACAGGAAAGAGTTTGATACGGATATGCTCAGGATAATAGAGAAGCTGAAACAAAGTGAGGAATACGTAAGCATGTTTAACCAATGTTTCAGCAAACTGGATGGAGAGAAGCTGAACGGACATACAATATCGTTTGCAGTATCAGCTTATGTGAGTTCATTACGCGGGTTTAACTCGCCATTTGATAAATATGTAAGGGGTGAGCAGGCGTATATAGATGATGCTGTGCGTAGAGGCTTCAACCTGTTTATGGGCAAAGCAGCATGTGGTACCTGCCATTTCGCGCCTGTATTCAACGGTACCGTTCCGCCTAAGTACGAGGAAAGCGAAAGCGAAGTGCTGGGCGTGGCGGAAAACCCTTATGTGAAAAACCAGGTGGTAGACCCGGACCTGGGCAGGGGCGTAGCGCGACTGAAGGAGCAGTCTGACTTCAATAAGTATGCATTTAAAACACCAACGGTAAGGAATGCAGCCTTGACAGCCCCCTATATGCATAACGGCGCATATAAGACGCTGGAAGATGTGATGGAATTTTATAACAAAGGTGGTGGCGAAGGATTTGGAATACATTTAGACAACCAAACCCTGCCATTTGACAGCCTTAGCCTGAATAAACAGGAAATAAATGATATAATAGCGTTCATGAAATCGCTGACTGACACTACGGGTATGACATCGGTACCTGTGCGCCTGCCCTTGTTCAGCGATGTGGCCCTGAACAAGAGGAAGGTGGGTGGTGAATATTAAATCAGTAATTCCACATTTTTGATAATAGGCCGCAAAATGGATAGTTTTGCGGCCTTGTTATGAGGATTCTGATGGTTTGCCTGGGTAATATCTGCCGCTCGCCTATAGCCGAGGGGTTGATGCTGCACAAAATTCAGCAGCACGGGCTGGACTGACAGGTGGATTCCGCAGGTACAGAATCCTATCATATAGGTTCTGCTCCACACAGGCATTCGCAGGATATTTGCCAACGCAACGGTATTGACATAACGGGCCAGCGTGCCAGGCAGTTCAGCCGCAAGGATTTTGAACGGTACGACAAAATATATGCCCTGGCCGAAGATGTGTATGAAGAGATTCAACGTATAGGCGGCAGGGATGCTGATATGAGCCGTGTGGACCTGCTGCTGAACGAACTGAGCTCCGGCAGTAATGAATCTGTGCCCGACCCCTATTATGGCGGGGCAGATGGTTATATATTTGTGTACGAATTGATAGAGCGAAGCTGCGAGGCCATCATAGCAAAGTATAAGTAGGAATTTATGTCTAAACCATCCATACCGCAAGGAACAAGGGATTTTTCGCCTGCTGAGGTGAGGAAGCGCCAGTATATTTTCAATATGCTGAAGAACATTTTTGAGTTGTATGGTTTCCAGCCATTGGAAACACCTGCTATGGAAAACCTGGTGACGCTCACCGGTAAATACGGTGAAGAAGGCGACAGGCTGATATTTAAAATACTGAACAACGGCCTGCACGAAAAGAAAGATGCAGACAAAGCAAAGCTGAACGAAGAATGGGCGAAGCTGCTGGGAAAGCCATATTCTACTCCTGTAATTACAGAGCGCGCCCTGCGTTACGACCTCACCATACCCTTTGCCCGCTTCGTGGTGATGCGGCAGAATGATATCGCCTTCCCCTTCCGCCGCTACCAGATGCAGCCTGTGTGGCGTGCCGACCGTCCGCAGAAAGGCCGGTATCGTGAATTCTGGCAATGCGATTGCGATGTGGTAGGCAGCACATCGCTGATTAATGAGGCGGAACTGCTGAGCATCTACAGAGAAGCATTCCACCAATTGAAACTGCCACAGGTAACGGTAAAAATCAATAGCCGGAAAATATTGGCGGGACTATCTGAGCTATGTGGTGCGCCCGAAAAAATGATGGATATAACCATTGCGCTGGACAAGCTGGATAAGATAGGATGGGATGGAGTAACGAAAGAATTACTGGAGCGCGGTATAGATGAAGCGGGTATTGAGGCGATTGAAACTATTATCAACGTGAAAGGTGATAATGCCGAAAAACTGGCACAGCTCAAAACTATCATGTCCGGTAGCGAGACAGCGCTGGCTGGTATCGCAGAACTGGAGCAAACACTCGCTTATCATGAAGCTATCAGTAATAAAGCCTGGGCATCAGATTTGAGAATAGACGTCAGCCTTGCCCGCGGCCTGAACTATTATACAGGTGTAATTGTGGAAGTAACCACCGACGCAGTAAAAATGGGCAGTATAGGCGGCGGCGGCAGGTACGACGACCTCACCGGCCTGTTTGGGCTAAAGAATATGTCGGGTGTCGGTGTATCCTTTGGTATCGACAGGATATATGACGTTCTGGAGGAATTGAACCTTTTTCCCACTGCTCTGGAAACAGGCTCAAAAGTGCTGTTGCTAAACTTCGGCGGGCAGAATGAAGCCTATGCTTTAAGCATTTTAGGGCAATTGAGAAATGCCGGTATAGCTGCGGAAGTGTACCCTGACGCCGCCAAATTTGACAAGCAGATGAAGTATGCCAATAAGCGGAATTTCCGGTATGTTATTATTCCCGGCGATGACGAGCGTGCGGCGGGTAAACTCAGCCTGAAGAATTTTGAGACAGGTGAACAACAATTGACCGGCATCGCTGAAGCTATTGATATATTGAGCTCGTAACCCCAAATATGACGCCGGTATGGCAATGCGCTATAAAAACCCCGTCAAAAAGATTATCTTTAATCAGTTTTATAAAGTGAGCCATAATGCAGAATGCTACTGTTGGCGGAACGTTTATGCCTGCCGCTCTGCTTTGCGTTTAATTGGTTTTTAATACTTTAAAATGCTGCATATAGTAATTTTCGCTATCGAAGATTCAGAAAAAGGCGTATGAAATATTCAATATTACTGGTAGAAGATGAAAAAAAGCTTGCTGACACCATACAGGCCGGGCTTAATGAACATGATTATGAAGTCACTGTGGCATATAATGGATTAGACGGCAAAAAGCTCTTCCAGGACCATGCCTACGACCTTATTATTCTCGATATTAACCTGCCCTTTATCAATGGCTATGAACTATGTAAGCTCATCAGGGAAAGGGACGAACGTGTGCCCATCATACTGCTGACGGCCATGAACTTCACTGATAATAAAGTGGAAGGCTTTGAGCTGGGTGCGGACGACTATATCACAAAACCTTTCGAGTTCAGGGAACTGGTAGCGCGTATTAAAGCATTGCTGAGGCGTTCAGATCTTCGCGTGGAGGCGGAAGAGGAAAAGATATTGCAGATAGGGGACCTTGTAATGAACCTGGACAACAAGGAGGTACGCCGGAGCGATAAAAAGATAGCGCTTACAGCCAAGGAATTCCAACTGCTGGAATACCTGCTGAGGAACAAGGAAAAAGTGGTTTCCCGTGCTGATATTGCAAAAAACGTTTGGGAGATAGACTTCGATACCCAAACCAATGTTATAGACGTGTATGTAAATTTTCTGCGTAAGAAGCTGGACAAAGACTTTGAACCTAAACTGATACATACCCAGGTAGGTATGGGCTATATCCTTAAAGTAGAAGAGGAGTAATGCAGATCAAATATCGCATAACAATAGTATATACTGTTATTGTAACGGTAATATTACTGTTGTTTTGCGCCGCACTGTATATTTTTTCTTACCAGGACATGGTGGCCCGCTTTAAAGAAAGGCTGCTCAACAAGGCCAACAGTACCCTTGAGTTGATACAATCACCGCGGTTTGACAGCGAGCTCATAAAAACTATTAATGAAACCTCTCCCAGCTCGCTGGACAAGAAAAGCATTTATGTTTACGACTATAAAACGAATAAGTCTTTTTCCTACGCCGACAGTAATTCCGCACCGGTAAGAATCACCGACAACATCATTAATAACGTAACAAAAGGCAGGCCCTATTATTTCAGTATCGAAGAGCGTGACGCCGTGGCTATTGAGTACGTAGATAAAGACAGCAACTACATAGCTGTAGTAGCTGCCTATGATACCGACAGGATAGACTGGCTGGCTAAACTGCAACTGATACTCGCGGTATGTATGTTGATCAGCCTGGGGATCGTAATTTTTACCGGTTATGTTTTTTCCCTTAGTCTTATCAGGGCTATCAGCGAGTTCACCCATAAAATTAAACACATATCCTCGGAGAAATTTTCCCTGCGGCTGGATACGGGAAAAGGTAAAGATGAGTTGCAGAAACTGGCCATAACCATCAATGACCTGCTGGACAGGTTGCAGGCGTCGTTCAATCTGCAACGGCGCTTTATTGATAACGCTTCGCATGAATTATCCACTCCGCTGGCGTCTATAGCCAGCCAGATGGATGTAGCCTTGCAGCGCGAGCGCTCGAGCGATGAGTATAAAAAGGCCCTGTTGTCCATCAACGACGACGTGAAGCGGCTAAGCATGCTGGTGCGCAGCCTGCTGGAAATAGCCAAAGTGAGCGGCTCTATGGGCGGCACCGAGCTGACATCGGTAAGGATAGACGAAATGCTGATGCGCATACCGGCGGAGTTGAAGAAGATCAGCCCCATGTACGATGTCAACATTGAGTTTGACGGTTTGCCCGAAAATGAATCGGCGCTGATAATATATGGCAACGAGCATTTGCTGTACAGTGCCATTAAGAATATCGTACATAATGCCTGCAAGTTTTCAGAAGACAAGAAGGCCGAACTGACGATGTCTTTCCAGCCGGATCATATCGTAATAACAATCAGGGACAACGGGCCGGGCATAGACGAAAAGGATATGCAGCATATATTCCAGCCCTTCTACCGCAGCAACCGTCACCAGAGCTACGTCAGCGGTGCGGGGCTAGGTCTGTCGCTGGCGCAGCGTATCATCAGCCTGCACAAGGGAAATATAACCGTTGAGTCAGAACTTGGCAAAGGCACTACCTTCACCATAATATTGCCCCTGGAAGGGGCCGCAGAGCAGGACGTCCCTGTGGGAAAAAATGCAAAGCAGCCGGGTAATAAACTGGCCGCAAAATAAAGCAGGCCGGGTTTTAACATTAAGTCAGTTAATTTGTTATATAGTGCAATTAATGGCATCCAATTTGCGGATTATCCGCATATCTCCATATTTTTGCTAACATAAAACTCAGAAAGAATGAAAAAGCAATCATTATTACTCATTTCAGGAGGTTTGCTGGCCCTGGCTTCGTGCAACACCGAGCCTGCCGCCGATACCGGGGATAGCCAGGCCAAAATTGACTCGATGGTCAATGAACGTGTGGAACAGATAAGGCTGGAGTTGCAGGCCCAGAACGACTCTATCATTAATGAGATGGCCATGTACAGGGCCGATTCTATCATTGCTGCCCGCACAGGGAAGGCTGCGCCTTCAAGGCCAAAACCTAAGGCGCCACAGGCTGACGACCGTGCTACCGAGACAACAAAAGAGGTAGAGGAAACAGTAGGTAGTGGAAAACCCAGGATAGGGGACAAAAATAAAGATGAGGTAGGAAGCGGCAAGCCTAAGATCGGCGATAAAAAAGATGACAACGAAGTAGGAAGCGGTAAACCTAAGATAGGAAATAAATAAGTCAATATATTACAAAACAGGGCAAGGTGATATCTTGCCCTGTTTCTTTACAAATTACCATCCGGAGTTACTAAACGCTTGACAGTATAAAAATTAAAGTCCCGCCTATTGGCGGGACTTTAATTTTTAAGACTAGTCTATTTATTTAGTACCGATATAAGTACATGAATTTGATATAGTACCATCTGAAATGGTATAGTCTATGGTAAGTGTATTACCATTAAGTGTTCCTGTACCTGTATAAGTCGCACCAGCTTGGTTAGTACTAAAAGTAATGGTATTCTTTCCGGTAACTGTACATACCGCCGAAAAACCGTCGTTATAGATATTAGTTAATGTCAATTGTAGGTCGTTTGAGTGAGCTGCAATAGTAACCGTATAATTGTCTGAGCCTATAGTACAGGTTTCATTGCCTGTATAAGCACCAACAAATTTGGTTCTTGATAATGTTTCACAGTTTGTACCCTCATAACCCGTAGGGCAATTACAAGTACCGCTCACGCAGGTACCGCCATTATTACAAACTACATCCTTACACTCATCTTTGTTACAAGCTGTGTAGGTTACCATTGTGAATGCGCCAACTGCCAGCAGTGCGCTGAATGCGATGTTACGAATTGATTTCATAGAAGTAATTTTTTTTAATTTAATGACAATATTTATGCCAAAATTAGGAGGCATACGGCACTATAACAACTTTTCTCCCCGAATGTTTAACGATAATATAAAAAAGTTCATCATGTCACATTATTTGATTATTAATAAGATAACGGTTTAAAGGTGGGGATGTTTGCTGCTGAGGCTATAACTTTGCGGGGATGAGGTTTTGCGTATTGTTGACTGTATTGTTGTGCAATTGCTGTATTGTGGTTGCCGGGCAGTATCATTACCGCTACACAGACAATTGCCGCGCGGCCTATCAGCAATATATGGCCTTGTTGCCCGAAAACGCCCGGGCAAAACTCAGGAACGAGCTGATTTCCGACCCGTACAACCTTATGGCCACTTATATTTCTGACTATGAGGATTGCCTGTTGCTGCTTTTCAATGGCAACCGGGTGGATTATAACCAACTGAAGCATCACCAATACGAGCGACTGAAGCTGATGGAACGGGGTGATGAATCCTCCCCCTGGCACAGGTTATGCCAGGCGGGCATATATATGCATTGGGCCTTTGTACACCTGCGTTTTAATGAAAACCTGAAGGCGGGAACAAATTTTCGAAAATCTTTCCTCTTGCTAAAGGAAAACCAGCGCCTGTTCCCCCGCTTTGAATATGATGATATTTTCCTGGGTATAGAAGAAGCCACGGTAGGCTCCCTGCCGGAGAATTATAAATGGATCGCTTCGATATTGGGTATGCGCGGCAATATACATTCGGGTGCAGCCAAAGTAAAGCAGTATATCAACGGCCACGATGAGAACGACCTTTTCTACAACGAAGCGCTTATCTATTACGCCTACCTCAGCTATTATGTATTGTCAGATAAAGATGAGGCCTGGCGCACTGTGTCAACAGGTAATTTTGAAACAAGCGATAACTTGTTGAATACATTTGTAAAAACAAATATTGCTATCAACTACCGCAAAGCCTCTGTAGCGCAGAATTTATTGCAGCAGGCTTCGCAGTGGGACAATTATGCCAGATATCCTGTGTTTGATTACGAATATGGATATGCCTTGTTGCATGCTCTCGACTATAGCGCGGTCAACAAATTCAGGAGTTTTCTTTCCACTTACAAAGGCTCCATTTTTGTAAAAGATGCCTGGCAAAAACTGGCCTATGCGTATTACCTGCAGGGTGATCGTAAAATGGCGGAATATTGCAGGGAGAAGATAGTCAAGTCGGGAACAGCGAATACTGATTCTGATAAGCAGGCATTGCGTTTTGCGCAGCAAAGCTCGTGGCCGCACCCCGCACTGCTGAAGGCGCAGTTACTGACAGATGGAGGATATTATCATAAAGCGCAAAAAATATTATCTGCGACAACGCCCGATGATTACAACACTATTCCATTACAACTCGAGTATTACTTCAGGCTAGCAAGGGTAAATGACGAGTTGGGCAGCACCAGGACTGCGATACAGCATTATAAAAAAGCAATTGAGATAGGGCGAAACCGCCCAGAGCAATACGCAGCACGCTCGGCGTTACAGTTAGGTTTCCTGTACGAAAAGAATTCCCAGGGAGAAAACGCGGTCAGGATGTTCGAGTTGGCATTGTCTATGCAGGACCACGATTTTAAGAATTCAATTGACCAACAGGCAAAAGCAGGTATTAACCGGTTGCGGAAGCAATAAATTCCAAAGCAGGTTTTTATTTTTCTTTAATGTGGCATTTTAGCATTTGTTTTTGTTAAATCTCCCGGACTCAATGCCAATATAAAGCCGAGCGGATATATTGCCTAAATGCTTTATTGTCAAAGCTTAGCAAAGAAAACTGTTTACAGATAATTTGGTCTTACGGAAAATTACAATGCAGGCAAACCGGTAAAATTTAATTCGAGTTTAATTTTGATGTAATTCAATTTTAACCGTTGCTTCATCTCTTTTTAACCGGTATTGCACAAGTCCGTTTTTCCATAAGTATATCTTTACTATAAAGCAAAATATGTTAATGTGTAATAGTTGCAGATATCAACATATTTTGTTGCTATTTTTTAAGGTAAACGTCTAAATATTGTTAAATTATGAAGCAAATCAACACAATGCGGGCCATGCTATCGCTGTTATTAGTAGCGATAACCTGCCTGACGGCAAAAGGCCAGTTGAACGGCACCTATACCGTTTATGGCGCGGGAGCGAATTATGCCGACCTTGCAGCTGCAGCCAATGCGCTGAGCGCGGGTGTATCCGGACCGGTAACTTTTAAGATACGGCAGGGTACCTGGAGTAGCAGTAGTACCTCTATTGCCAGTATAGGCAATATAGCGGGTGCGAGCGCTACGAATACTATTACGTTCGAGGCTGAAAATGGTAATGCTGTAACAACGATAATAGAGAACACTGCGGGCAGTAGCAGTACCAACAATATTTTTTACCTCAATAGCGCCAAGTACATCCGCGTGCGAAACCTGACGCTCAACAAAACCGACGGTAGTTATGGTACTATATTGCGATTTGATGGCGATGCAGACTATAACATTGTGGAGAACTGTATATTGGTCGGTCATACGGGCACTACAACAAATACAGATAAAGCCCGGGTATATGGCACCTCTCTTGTCAATGCCAATAATAACATAATCAGGAATAACAGTATAGACCGCGGTTCGTATGGTATCTATTGGCGTGGTAGTTCTACATCATCATTAAGTGCAGATAACGAGTTTTCAGGCAATACATTCAATGAGCCGTATAACTATGGTGTGTATGCCTACTACACCAGCAACCAGAAAATACTGAACAATAGTATTACGCGTACCGGCAGCGGTTCTTTCTATGGTCTCTATTTATATTACGGGGATAACGCATTCAAAATTGAAGGTAATACAATAACAAGCACGAGTATTTCTACCTCTACCCATTATCCTATCTATGTTTACTATAGTGATGGTGTCAGCAATAACCGTGGTAGTATCAGCGGCAACACGATATCTGTAAGCAGCAGTACTACCTGCTACGGTATATACAGCTATTATAGCAACTACTACGATGTGGCTAATAATAAAGTTACTCTGAACAGCAGCGGTACTTGTTACACTCTAAATGCCAACAATGGTAACAGTTCTTCGTATGGTAAGTCAACTTATATAACAGGCAACGAATTTACCTCGACATCAAATAGTTCGCACTATGTGTACAACTATGGATATTACCTGGATGATAATCGTTTCAATAACAACAAGGTTACTTTTAACGGAGGTACAGGTACACAATACATATATGCCGGATATTACTACACCTATGGTGGCCGCCAGTTCAACGGCAACACCATCAGGATGTACGGTAGCAGTTGTTCACAATATATTTATGTAAGCTACCAATACACTTACGGTGGCCTGGAGGCAGTGGGCAATGATATAGAAATGGCAGGTACGTCTTCCGGCTCCAAATATATTTACGCAGGCTACTATTATATCTACGACGGTTTCAAGTTTGATAACAATAAGATAAAAATGAACGGTACGTCCGGTTCCAAATATATATACGCAGGCTACCAGTATGCTGAAGACGGGCTTTCGTTCAGCGGTAACGAAATCGATATAAACACCACGTCAGGTTCAGTTAACGTGTATGGAACATACTATAGTTATTATAACACAGACCCGGTAAAGCTTAACAATAACAAGATCAATGTAAACGCAACATCTTCGGCTTCTGTGTACTGTTACCTGGGATATTATAATCCTCAGAATACGGTAGCGCACAATGAGTGTAATAATAATGAGATACATGTCGAAACGGGTGGTGATGCAGTGAATTATATGGGCTACCAGTTTAACGGCTGTGAATTTTTAAACAATACGGTATATGCAAAGGGTGGGGGCTATAGTTGTTATGCCATGTATGCGTATCCATATAGTTCCGGCAATCTTCCCACGACCGCTATAAATAATAAGGTAACTGCCATTGGCACCGGTACATATACCTATACATACGGGTTGATGCTCCCCTATGCAAGGAATGCCGTAGTTGCAAATAATGTCGTTTACGGATCTAGCAATTACTATGTGTATGGTTTGTATGGCGGTTATAACGAAGGAGGGGCCCAGTATTATAACAATACTGTGTACACCCAGGGATCCAACGTTCATTATACATTTTACTGTTACAACTACACGGGCAGCCAGTTTGCTACAGTAAGGAATAATGTATTCTCAAGAAGCGGTGGCAGCGGATACCTTTGCTACCTGGGTGCCCCCAATTTTTATAGCATGGACTATAATAACTTCCATAACAATGGGGCAACGATGTGTTACTATGGTAATGTAGGCCAGACATACGCATCAATACAGGCCTGGCGCGCAGGTACGAATATGAACCATAATTCATTTTCGTATAACCCGGGCTTCATAAGCACAAGCAGTTCGTCTCCCGACCTTCGTCCCGACCCGGCCAATCCCAATAGCTGGTCGCTGAATGGTCGTGGCGTGCAGATAGCTAACAACGATAAAGACATTATGGGCAATGCACGTGCAGTGACTACCGTGCAGGGTGTACCCGATATAGGCGCTTATGAGTTTTTGCCTACGTCCACACCTCCCAACTGTACGATGACACCACCGGTGCCCGCGCCGAGTGGTACTACAGTTGTAGATTTCGGTGGTGATACTGTTGCGGTACTGCGCTGGGGTGCTACAGTGCCAACAGGCTTTAACGTAAAACAATATACCGGTACCAATCCTCCAGGTATTACGTCTATCAACCCTACCCAGATGTTCTATTATGCAGACTTCCAGGGTACCGGTACAGGGCTTGACTATGAGCAGGACCTATATTATAAAGACCCCTGGATGGGGACCATAGCTTCAAAATCGGCGCTGCGCCTGGCGGAAAAAGTAGGTTCGGGCTCCTGGACGGGTTATGCGCCGTCTACCAGCAGTTCCAACGTGGTGCGTAATTTTATTCATACGCCATCCGTAAATGATGTAGGGGCCTTGTTCACAGGTATCGACGTATCAAACAATGCGGCAGTGGATGCTGTCATAGAACCGGTTTCTCCGTTCTGTCCGGGTACATATACTGTTAAGCTGCGCATACTTAATGCCGGCAATAACGTGATCAGTAATGTAAAGATAGATTGGCAGAAGGACGGTGGTGCGATTCAGACCATCAACCATACTACACCCATCAATATCAACGGCAGCCCGCAGGGCAACGCGGCCATCATTACACTGGGCAATATCACTTTTGGTAGTGCGCCAGTGAACATCAAGGCCTGGACTTACCTGCCCAACGGTGTACAGGATCCTATACCGGGCGATGATACACTGGATGAAGATTATTTTGCTGCACTGAGCGGCACCTATACGGTGGGTGGCGTCAATCCGAATTTCCCCAATGTGATAGCGGCAGCCGAGGCGCTGACCAAGTACGGTACCTGCGGTGATGTGGTATTTGACATTCGCCCGGGTACTTATACCGGTAAGGTAACTATCAACAAGCCTCTGTATGTGAACAATCCTAATAAGGTAACCTTCCAGGCTGAGAACGGAAATGCCAGCAGTGTTACAATTACGTATAGCACCACTGCCTACAATGACCCGGTACTGACACTGAACGAAGCAGACTATATTACGCTGAAGAAACTGACAGTGGAGGCTCCTTCCGGTAATTACGGACAATGTATAGCCTTGAAAGGAGACAGTGACGAAGATTCGATAGTAGGCTGCCGGATAATCAACAATTGCACAGTGATGACAACGTACAATGCCGGCATATTTGCATACCCCACTTATACCAACTATTCGGGTGATGATCTTGTGATCAAGGATAATACTATAAACGGTGGATACATGAGTGTGTGTATTTACAATCAGTCGTACACCGACAACCTGGTGATTGATAATAACGACATTACCAGCAGCGGACCATATTGTTCATACGTGTTCTACTCATATGGTTTGAAGTTCACAAACAACATCCTTAAGGGCTCAAACACATACAATACAAACTATGGAGTTTATGCATATTACGCTCAACAGGGTCCTGAAATAGTAAACAACAAGATTTCCAATCTTTATTATGCCGGTATATACCTCTATTCACCCTCGGGTAATAGTAACAATGACAGGGGAAAAGTCATCAACAACTCTATTATTACCAAGAGTGGTACAACTTCTTACTATCCGTTCATGTACTACTATGGCAGCAATATGAATATACTGAACAACACGGTGGTCAACAATGGTAATAGCGCGTCATATTATGCAGCGTATATACTTCTGAGTTCTTATTCTAACAATACGTTCTACAACAACGTGTTTGCCAACCTGGCAGGCGGCCCGGTATTGCAGATGTCTTATGCAAGCGGGTATAATAACCTGTTTGACTATAACAACCTGTACACCACTTCTACAAGCAAGTTCGCAGATGGTTCTCCTTCTGCTTCCAGCTTTGCAGCATGGCGCAGTGCAATTAACCAGGACAAAAACTCCGTTACGTACGATCCAGCTATAACGAGTTCAACTGATCCGCGTCCTGATGTGAACAATCCTGCAGTATGGTCATTGAACGGTCATGGCCTGCATATAGTTGGCAATGACAGGGATATAGACGGCAACCCGCGTGTTGAGACCCGTCCTGACGGAGTACCTGACATAGGCGCTTACGAGATAGTACCTGAAGTGATGCCACCGCTGGCCACAGCCGTACCTGCTACTGCCGACAAAGGCGATACGCAGATATTCAGCTTTGCGGGCAA
>DISB01000003.1 GCA_002421685.1 Bacteroidetes bacterium UBA6221 | reverse complement strand
TGTAAACCTTTTTCAGGACGAGTCAGATGGCAAGGATTATGTATTCAATACCAAACTGGAACAAACCGGGACGAACAAATATCGCATCATTACTACCGACACTGCATCTGGCAGCGACTGGAAAAGAATAGAATTATATCTCTTTGGCACGGGTACAACAGGCGATTATAAATTTGATTTTTCGGGTGGGGATGGTTCGGCAAACATGATATATTTCGGTAATGAAGCGGGCGTTTCGTTTAGTTATTATAGTGAAGACACAGGCACTGTAAAACTGGTTTCTGTTGCTGATGGCAAATGGACAGGTACCCTCAACTGCACTATGTCAAAAAAAGGTGTATCCGGTAAGAATTTCAAATTGCAAAGCGGAAATTTTGTAAAGGTGGGGAACTAAGGTTGTAAACTATTGTTTTATCCTGGGCCCGTTCGGCGTAGCCTCCCCGACAACGTCGCACAGGCAGCAAATATCAACGCACTACAAACAAAAAAATGCAGGCTCACCACCTGCATTTTTAAAAGCTAATTACATCCCCGGGCTACTACGCATCTGGTATCTGCGGCTCTACCAGTCTCATCAGTTTGTCCAGCGATTCCTGCCAGCCCAGGTAGCACATTTCCGCCGGTATTGCGTCGGGTATGCCCGTCTGTTCTATCTTTAGTTCTGTACCGGCAATGTTCTTGCTCATATGTACCGTGGTCGTCATTTCACCCGGTAAATTTGGGTCATCAAATTTGTCCGTGTATTTCAGCAGTTCATTAGGCTTCAGTTCCACATAAGTACCGCCAAAGGAATGGCTGTTACCCGTTGAAAAATTCTGGAAAGACATCTTGTATTTCCCGCCTTGTACCGCATTCATTTCGTGTACAATACATACAAAACCATAGGGCGGCAACCACGAAGCCATAGCCGCAGGTTCGGTAAAAGCCCTGTATAGTTTTTCAGGAGAAGTTTTAAGCACTCTGTGCAATTTTACGCTGTTTGACATAAGATTATATTTTTGTCCTACTCTTATGGCCTTTCGGTCACGCCCGTTTATTATCGTGGTAGCTGCTCCACCTTGTCATGTTGTGTACTAGTAAAACATCAACAATACAAAGGTGGTTGTAAAAATCCGTACAGATAATGGCAATATGCGACAATGGCAGGGATATTTACGACCTCATGTTAAACATGCTTATTGCTAACCCCGCCATTTATGGTGGGGTATAGGTAATATAATGATTAACTTTAGTCATGGCTAAACCGCTACAACTTCCCACGCTGTCCTGAGTTTGCAACTCAGGACTATAACTTCCTCAAAATTCCCTCAGCCTTTTTCCTGAATGCATCTGTATTCTTATCCAGTTCCTGCTCCAGGCATAGCTTCAGTTCATTCACCAGGTCGGGGTATTCTTTAGTAAGGCTATGCAACATCTCTGCTGATACGGATTTAATATGCGGGCCCACGGTCGGGTCCGTCAGCAGGTTAAACATCAGGTCTATAGCCTGGCCCTTGTCCTGCTCGGGCACACCGGCTATGCGCCAGTACTTTACAAACTGTTGTTCAAAACCCGGTATCGCCGTCTCATGCCGTTTCGCAAAAGCAAATGACAATACATTGAACAGCTTTCCTGCACCTGCAATCCCTATATCACTCAGCAACCAGGCAAATCGCTGTGCAGTTTTCTTTTCTGTAAACAACAACGGCATCAGGCGCTCCATATCCACATCCTGTTCCGCAATCATCCTGCCCCAGCTTCTGCGGTCGGCTCCGTCGCTTGTCGCCAGCTTTGCCAGCAACTCCTCGTATAAACTATTGGTATTATACACAACTAACTAAAGGTTGTTAACTATCCAACCTGAAAATTAACTCTTCTATTTCCGCATTCCTGGCAAGGGCAAACCCCCGATCGATTCCTGTTTTTTTGAAGCCTGCTTTCTCCAGGATTTTTATAGAGCGTATATTGTCTGAGGCCGCGCGGCCATATAGTGGCCTGGTGTCCATATCCATGAGAAACAGCTCTATTGCCGTAGTGGCCAGGCCCCGTCCCCAAAACTGTTTCCCTATGCCGTAGGTAATCTGTATTTCGCCGTCCATCACCCATGTTCCAATGCTACCTGCAATAGCCCCGTTATGAAGAATTGTCCATGAATTGATACTATCATCCATTAAAAACTTTTCCCATTTTGCGATGTATGCATCCCTGTCTTTCCAGGTATTACTTACAAAAGCAGCCATATACCCTGCTTCATCATCAGCCTGGTAGTCAAAAAGTATGTCCAGGTCAGATATCTGGGTTTTTCTTAATTCAACTTGATTCATTTTTCAGGAATTCACACCAAGTTACATCCAATCCGCGAAATCTTCATTCGCCCATTTCCCCTGTGGTGGATATTGTCACCAACCACCACAAACCCATACCATTAACAAAATATCACAACAATTTTACGTATATTTACATAATAAATTCAGTTGCTGATACCAACTGCATAAGCTCTTTGAAACTCTGTAAACCCCGTCACAAATAGCAGAAATTGTTCCATAATTTTATTCCATTTTTTCGGCATCAACTGACTGCAAGGAGCTCGATGCTACCAAACAGGATCAAAATTTAGGGCATCATTTTGGAACATTTTCACTGGCAAGGCCACATCATACAAGTCCCCCTCCGGGGGTCAGCTCGCGAAGTGTAAATTTCCGGGAACATTTTGGAACAAAATAACCAATCGGCTCACAACCAACCACTTATGAAATTGTGCGGTTTTGTTTTTCCGAAAATCCGGCATCAAAACGGAACAAAATGGGAACATAATTCGAAATTATGTTCCCAAAACGCACAAAATCCGGGGTCTCGTTACACAAACAGGACCTCCTCCTGCACCCGTTTAGGCTCCGGCAGTTTGTCCACAAATGCATCGGGCAGCAGTATCAGCGAAACGCCTTTCTGTTTCCACCAGTATGTGTCGGCCAGTTGGCGGCTGCTCACTATACCGGTCACGCAACAGCGTTTATCATTGCTGCTCCATTCTTCAATGCGCTCAAAGCGGTCGTGCGGCACGTTGAACAATCCGTCGAAGCTGGCGTACACCCGCAGGTAAAACTCATCGGCCAGTGCAGGTGTATTGTCGCGGTACAGCTTTTTATATTCGTAAGCATAGCCGTAGCGCAATGCCGATATATCGCTGAGCACGGCGCTGGCTGTCGGGAAGCTGCCGGCACCCTTGCCGTAGAAGAATTGTTCTTCTGCCAGTCCGCTTTCTATTACTACGCCGTTGTATTCATTTTTTACACGGTGCAGCAGGCTGTCACTTTTTACAAACTGCGGCAGTACGAATGCGGCCACCTTGTTGCCTGGCAGCTTTTTAGCCTGTGCCACCAGTTTTATCTCGTAGCCCTTCTCGCCGGCATACACGGCATCGTAGGGGTCCAGGTTCTGTATACCTGAGTAGGTCAGTTGCGATGGTGCAGCCACTATACCATAGGCATGTGCGAGTATGATGGATAGTTTGTTCACGGCATCTATACCCTCTACATCCAGCGCGGGATTACTTTCGGCAAAGCCTTCGTACTGTGCTTCCAGCAGCGCGTCACGAAAGCTCACTTTGTTTTCAAACACCTTGGTGAGTATGTAATTGGTAGAGCCGTTGACGATACCGCTGATGCTTTGCAGCAGGTCGTTGTCATAATACTCTTCCAGGTTGCGGATGACGGGGATACTGGCGCAACAGGCTGCCTCGTACAGCAGGGGTGTTTTGTATTCCTGTTGCAGTTGCAGCAGTTCGGGCAGGTGCTCAGCTATCATCTTTTTGTTGGCGCTCACCACGGCCTTACCCTCTTTTAGCGCTTTTTTGGTGATGTCAAAAGCCGCGTCCGCATCATCTATCAGCTCTACGATTACGTTGATGCTGCTGTCTGATAAAAGTATCTCAGGATAGACCGTAAACAGTTCCTGCGGTGCCGACCGTTTTTTGTCGGGGTGTTTGATGCACACTTTTTTGATAGTGGCGTTCAGCAATTGTGTCTGGCTCAATACTTTGTACAGGCCCTCGCCCACTACGCCAAATCCGAATAATCCGATGTTCAGTTGTTTAGACATTTTGCAATTGATTTAAGTTGTTTAGACAATATGTTTTGTTATGATTATTGATATTCAAATACCCTTGGCTCCTGTACGGCTTTGTTCAGTTTGTCCAGCGCCTGTACTATGTCGGCTTTCAGGTCTGCCACCTGCTCCAGCCCTACGCTCAGGCGTACCAGGCTATCCTGCACACCTGCTGCACGGCGCTTTTCAGCGGGTATCGATTTGTGGGTCATCGTTGCGGGGTGGCACAGCAGGCTCTTTACACCGCCCAGGCTTTCCGCCAGTTTGAAGAGTCGGGTATTGCACACCACTTTCTTTGCCGCTTCTTCGGTGTCGTTTTTTAAGGTGAAGGTAACGATACCACCAAAGGCTGACTGCTGCCTCGCCGCTATCTCGTGGTTGAGGTGCGTTTTCAATCCGGGGTAGTACACTTTGTCCACCGCAGGGTGTGTTTGCAGGAACTCCGCCAGTTCCAATGCGTTGGCGCTGTGTTGCCGCACACGCAGGTGCAGGGTCTCCAGCCCGCGTATCACCAGCCAGCTATCGAATGGGGAGAGTATGGCGCCGCATGCGTTCTGTATGAACTTGATTTGTTGGCCCAGCTCTTTGGTCTTGCTCACTACCAGTCCTGCTATCAGGTCGCTGTGGCCGCCCAGGTATTTGGTGGCGCTGTGTATTACGATATCGGCTCCGAGCAATATGGGTTGCTGCAAGGCTGGCGAAGCAAATGTATTATCCACGCACAGCAGTAAGTTGTGTTGCTGCGCAATCTTAGCAATAGCTTCAATATCGCTAATCTTAAGCGTGGGGTTGGTGGGTGTCTCCAGCCATATTAGTTTGGTTTGCGGGGTAATGCCACCCAGCACATTGGTTACATCGGTTGTATCTACGTAGTTCACGTTAATGCCAAACTTTTGATAGATATGCGTAAACTGCCTGAAGGCCCCGCCGTATATATCATCAACGGCCAGTATCTCGTCACCGCTTTGCAGCAGCTTCACTACCGCGTCAATAGCTGCCAGCCCGCTGCCGAATGCTGATGCCTGCGCACCGCCCTCCAGTTGCGCTATGATGTTTTCCAGCGTCTCGCGTGTGGGGTTGTTGCTGCGGGCGTAGTCATAGCCTTTGTTCACACCCGGCGCTTCCTGCACGTAGGTAGATGTCTGGTAGATGGGCACCGATATGGCGCCTGTCAGCGGGTCAACGGGAATGCTGTGGATCAATTCTGTTACTGTACTCATTTTATTCCTGGTTTTAAATGTGACGTATTCGTGGGTTCTGTTCGAATACTTACCAGGAACTTTTACCGGGAGAGCTTTTCACCTGCCATGCTCCCTCTTTAGGGGGCTGGGGGCAAACAAAAAAGCTCTTCCGGCAGACCAGAAGAGCTTTAGTTATGTTTAATAACGCCGTAGCATTAGTAGCTGCAAACTATTGCATCTGACTTATCTGCCCTGCATTGCTGCAGGATGGAAGTAGCACCTTTCAAGGCTTTCACCTTGATGGTTGCTAAGACGTCAACGGGCCATATCCCTCGGTCTTTCTTGATAAGAATCGTTGTAAAGAACTGTTGCAAAGATATAACCAGCGTTTTCAATTCACCAAATTAAATTTTTTTCATGCCCGGTTTCCCGCATTAACTAAGCGTTTAGACGCAAAAAGCATTATTTGAACTAAATTGCACCCTTGTATTCAGCATACCCCATGGACTTACCCGAGGGCAAAAAGATATATTTCGCTTCCGATTTTCATCTCGGCATACCCGACCGTGCATCCAGCATAGCCCGCGAAAAACGCATCTGCAATTGGCTGGACGAAATAAAGCATGATGCGGAGCAACTGTACTTAGTGGGCGATTTGTTTGATGCCTGGTTTGAGTACAGGAAAGTAGTTCCCAAAGGTTATACACGTTTCCTGGGCAAACTGGCTGAGTTGTCAGATGCCGGCCTGCACATCGAAGCCTTTACCGGCAACCACGACCTGTGGATGGTGGACTACTTTATGGACGAGCTGAATATACCCGTACACCACAAGCCCGTTGAGCGCGAGTTCAACGGAAAGAAATTTTTTATCGGTCACGGTGATGGCCTGGGCCCGGGAGACTATGGATATAAACTACTGAAATCAGTACTGCGCAATCCGCTGGCCCAATGGCTGTACCGCAGGATACACCCCGACACGGGCGTTGGCATGGCAGAATGGTTTAGCAAGCGTGGCCCGAAACATACGGAAGGCGAAGAAGAAACTTTCCAGGGGCCTGAAAAGGAATACCTCGTGCAATTTTGTTTGCAGAAACTTAAAGAGGAGCATTTTGATTATTTCATCTTCGGGCACAGGCATATCGCATTAGAATATCCCTTGCCCGGTGGCAGTGCATATATCAACCTGGGCGACTGGATACGATACGACAGCTATGCCGCCTTTGACGGGAAACAATTAAAACTGGAATACTATAAACAGAAGTGATGGAAAGGCGAAGTTTATTTATGATCAGGCATGCGAAGTCGAGTTGGAAAAACCCTTTGCAAAGTGATTATGAAAGGCCGTTGAACGACAGGGGCGAAGCGGATGCGCCCATGATGGGTGAACGGTTGAAAAAACTGGGTATATTGCCCGACCTTATCATCAGCAGCACGGCCAAACGTGCTGCACAAACTGCCAAAAAAATAGCGAATGCGGTAGGTTACGACATAAATGATATAAAATGGTACGAAAAGTTATATCATTGCATCCCGGCGGTATTTGAAGAAGTATTGTACGAGGTGAACGATAATGTGAAGACGGTATTTATAGTGGCGCATAACCCTGGAATCACCCAGTTTGTCAATGAACTGTCGCCGTCGTTTCATACTGACAATATGCCAACATGCGGGATAGTTGGCGCAGAATTTGAACTAAATGCCTGGAACGAGTTCAGTCGCGCCGATAAGAGAGTAATTTTATTTGAATACCCCAAGAAAAATATATGACAGTATCTGTTACAGATAACATCAGTGCATTAGAAAAACTTTTTGAAGAGCATTTTAAGATAAAACCTGACAATATTACCGCCCTGCCCGTGTCGGGATCAGACAGGCGGTACTACAGGCTTACTGCCGGCAAGATATCAGCCATAGGTACTTATAACTCCAACGTAGCCGAGAACAACTCGTACTTTTATTTTACCGAACTCTTCCGCAAACACGAAATAAACGTGCCCGAAGTTTATAAGGTAGGTAGGGAAAGAAGGTATTACCTGCAACAAGACCTGGGCAACACATCTCTCTTCGACCTGCTGATGGAAGAAGGCCATACCGATAAAGTGAAGGAGTATTTTCACAGAGCCGTAGAGCAATTGGTAAGGGTACAATGGCTGGCAGGGCGGGAGTGTAACTACAACCAATGCTTTGCGTCCAAGCAGTTCGACGAGAAAGCTATCATGGCCGATCTGCTGTATTTCAAATACTATTTTGCCGACCTGCAAAAAATACCCTACGACAAGAATACCCTGATGGATGAAATGGAATCGCTCAGCCGCGACCTGGGACGCATACAGCCCCAGGCGCTGATGTATCGCGACTTCCAAAGCCGCAACATCATGATACACGAGGGCAAGGTGTTCTTTATAGATTACCAGGGTGTTATGCAGGGCCCCCCTGCGTACGATCTTGCTTCCCTTCTCTGGCAGGCCAAGGCTCAATTGCCCGATGCATGGAAGGAAGACATGCTGAACAAGTATGTGGCGGCTATGGAAGACCTGAAGATAAGCCGGGTGGAAGAAATATATTTCCGCAAAGGATACCTGCAGTTTGTATTGCTGCGTATGCTGCAGGTATTAGGTGCCTACGGCTTCCGCGGATTGCTGGAAAACAAACCGCACTTCCGTACCAGCATCGGCCCGGCGCTGAAGAACCTCAACGTATTCCTGAACGAACATACGCAGATACCTGCCTATGCCACATTGCGCAGCCTGCTTGAAAATATTTCATCGGCGGCCATGCAGGAATACTACCAGGTGCCCGAGCCATCGGAAAGCGTAAAGCTGACGGTACACATCACCAGCTTCTCATACAAAAAGAACGGAGTACCTAAAGACAAAACCGGCCACGGCGGCGGATATGTGTTCGACTGCAGGGGCGTAAAAAACCCCGGCCGCTATAAAGATTATAAATACCTGATGGGTACCGACGAGCAGGTAAAACAGTTCCTGGACAGGGAAACCCGTATGGGCGAGTTTCTGTCTTACGCTGAAAACCTGGTGTCGCTGAATGTAGAAGATTATATGGCCCGTGGTTTCGAGCACCTGAGCGTCGCATTCGGCTGCACCGGTGGCCAACACAGGTCGGTATATGCGGCAGAGCACCTGGCAGCGTTCCTTAAAAACAAGTACAAGATACCGGTAACTGTTACCCACCTGAACAAGGAGAACTGGGTAATGGAGGAACCCATCGTAAAAGAGTAATTTAGCGGTCGTATAGCTTATGGCCGCAGCACTACATAAAAACGGAACAGTAAGATTCGTCGCAGGCTTCCTGTTGATATACGGGCTGCTTTATGGTGTCAACCATTTATGGATGGGCCTGACGATTCCCGGCGGTTATTATAGTCCATGGTTAGCGAAGTATGCGGATTATATTTCCGGTCTGAGAAAACTTATCCTGGCGGGCTCATCCACATTTTTGGAATGGTTGGGTTATGATACCTATGTGCACGGCCACTATATGCGTATCATAGGTGGCAAGGCGATAAGAATGGTCTATTCATGCATCGGGCTGAATATCATTTTTGTCTGGTGGGCCTTCAACATAGCGTTTCCACAGCCGGCGAGGCGTAAAATGATTTACCTGCTATCGGGCACTGTGCTTATTATTTTGCTCAATATGGTGCGTATAGCGTTAGTAGCCTTGTCTCCGCGCGAAGGAAATTTTATGAACACATCTTTAGACCATCATACTGTATTCAACTTTGTAGTGTATGGCTTGATCATCCTGGCTATTTTCAGGATAATTAACCGGAATACAAAAACTACTACAGGTTGAATATCAACTGTTTTTAAAATAGTTTCTTATCAACATTGTATCTTTTGATCTATTAACCTTTTACTCTGTCATCCATCCCCGCCAAAACCTTAAATTTGTACTCTATGCCGGATAAAAAACTTTTTCTCTTAGATGCATATGCGCTCATATTCCGCGCTTATTACGCACTGATACGTGCACCCCGTGTAACCAGCAAGGGCAAGAATACCAACGCGCAGTTTGGCTTCACCAATACGCTGTACGACCTGATACGCAAGGAAAATCCCACGCATCTGGCGGTAGTATTTGATACGGCCGCACCTACGGAACGACATACCGATTTTGCTGATTACAAGGCCAATCGACAGGAAACTCCTGAAGACCTGAGCGCCGCTGTCCCGGATATAAAACGCATTATTGAGGGCTTCAACATTCCGGTAATGGAAAGCGATGGATTCGAGGCCGACGATGTGATAGGCGGCCTGGCCTGCGAGGCTGCTGATATGGGCTACGAAGTATATATGGTAACGCCAGATAAAGATTACGGTCAACTGGTGCGCGACAATATATTTATCTACAAGCCCAGCTACCAGGGAGGTGGCGTGGAAATACTGGGGCCAAAAGAAGTTTGCGAGAAGTGGAACATAAAACGTGTAGACCAGGTAATAGATATGCTGGGCCTGATGGGCGACTCGGTAGATAATATTCCCGGTATACCCGGTGTAGGTGAGAAAACCGCTGCCAAACTGCTGGCCGAATATGATACGCTGGAAAATATATTGGCGAACGCCGATAACATAAAAGGCAAATTGGGCGAAAAAATCAGGGATAACAGGGAGCTGGCCATCATGTCGAAAAAACTGGCGACCATCATTACTAATGTTCCTGTCAACTTTCATGAAGAGAATTTCAGGATAGACCCGCCTAACAAAGATGCCTTGCGCGAAGTGTTTGCCGAGCTGGAATTCAAGACGCTGGGCAAGAGGATATTAGGTGAGGAGGTAGCGCCGGTTGCCACAGAAGCCGGCTTTGCAGACGCGAATGCTCCGCTCGACCTGTTTGGCAATCCCATACCACAGGCAAAAGGGGCCACTGTACAGGTAATAGCAGAAGTAGTGGAACAAGAAGCTACGGTTACGCTGGTGCACGAGCTGAATAACGCCGCTACCACCCCGCACGAGTATATATTGATAAATGATGAAGTTGCTGCAGCACAACTTGTAGAACAGATGTTGCAGCAGAATGAAATAGCCTTCGACACAGAAACAACAGATATAGACGCAAACAAGGCCGATATACTGGGTATGAGCTTCTGTTGGGAAAAAGGGAAGGCGTATTATGTTGCTATTCCTGGTGGAAAGGAGGCAGCAAAACAGTTCATGGATATATTTAAACCGGTCTTTGACAAAGAAGATATGCTTTGGGTGGGCCAGAATATCAAGTATGATCTGTGCATGTTGAAATGGTACGGGTTTGAGCTGAAAGGCAGGATATATGATACCATGCTGGCGCACTATGTGATAGAGCCGGAAGGCAAGCACAGTATGGATGCCATGAGCGAAAAATACCTGCGCTACGAGCCTATATCCATAGAAACGCTGATAGGCAAGAAAGGTAAAGCGCAGGGCAGCATGAAGGATGTGCCGCTGGAAGAAATAAAAGAATATGGCGCTGAAGACGCTGATGTTACCTGGCAATTGAAAAAAGAACTGGACCCGCTGCTGGACACTAAAGAAGTGCGCCAGGTCTTTGCCGGAGTAGAGAACCCCCTGGTGCCCGTGCTGCTGGATATGGAATACGAGGGTGTGGGTATTGATACGGAATTCCTTAAAGATTATTCGAAAGAACTGGAGCGCGATATAAAAGCGGCGGAAGAATGTGTGTATCAGCAGGCAGGTATTGTGTTCAACCTTGCATCGCCCAAGCAATTGGGTGAAGTATTGTTCGACAAACTGAAACTGGACGACAAGGCGAAGAAGACTAAAACAGGACAGTATGCCACGGGCGAAGATGTGTTGCAAAAGCTCTGCGGCAAACATGACATCGTGGACAACATCCTCGTCTTTCGCGAGTTGAGTAAACTGAAGAGTACCTATGTAGATGCATTGCCAACAATGATAAACCCGCGTACGGGGCGGGTACATACCAATTTCAACCAGTCGGTAGCAGTAACGGGCAGGCTAAGCAGTATCAACCCTAACCTGCAGAACATACCTATCCGCACCGACCGTGGCCGTGAGATAAGGAAGGCCTTTGTGCCAAGGGAGAAAGGCTGGGTGTTGTTGTCTGCCGACTATTCACAGATAGAGCTTCGCATCGTAGCCGCCATCAGCAACGATGAGGCAATGATACAGGCGTTTAAAGACAACAGGGACATACACACGGCTACCGCTGCTCGGGTATATGGTGTAAATGAAGCTGATGTGACTAAAGAAATGCGCCGCGCCGCCAAAGCGGTGAACTTCGGTATCATATATGGACAAACCGCTTTCGGGCTGGCGGGTTCATTGGGCATAGGGCGTACGGAAGCAAAGGAAATAATTGATAACTATTTCAAACAATACCCCGGTATCAAGAGGTATATGGACGATACCATAAACTTTGCGCGCGAGCACGGTTATGTACAAACTTTAAAAGGGCGCAAGCGTTACCTGGCGGATATCAATTCGGCCAACCAGACGGTACGTGGTTTTGCTGAACGTAATGCCATCAACTCGCCCATACAGGGCACGGCAGCCGACATGATAAAACTGGCCATGATAAAAGTGCATAACGAGTTGAAGAAAACTTCGCTCAGGTCGCGCATGATATTGCAGGTGCATGATGAATTGGTGTTTGATGTGCCGGAAAATGAGGTTGAGGAAATGAAACAACTGGTAGTGTCGGGAATGGAAGCAGCAATGCCACTGCCCAACGATGTGCCTGTAAATGCGGAAGCAGGTGTAGGTGAAAATTGGCTGGCGGCACACTAATTGGTTTTCCTGAACGGGTGTTTGTCTTCCCATACACCTTCGTTGTCTGCTGCGCTTCTTTGCATCTGCATGATGCGGGTGCGTACGAATCTATTCTTTATGTACAGGAAAGTACCCAGGTAGCGGGGCTTGCAGCCTAGCCGGGCCTTTGCGTCAAGGGCGGTGCGGCCAAGTATCAGTTTAGGTTTGCCCAACTTTATGGCCTGCTCTACTGCGAAGAACAATATGTTGAAGTAGAGGTTGTACTCCTTGTTCTTCTTATAATCAAATCCGATATAAAACATATCAAATGCTTTGTCGTACACCCATGCGCTGAAAAAGCCTATGAGCATTCCGTCTTCGTAAATTCCCCATACTTTCAGCCTGTCGTCAGATTGTTTCAGCAACGGTAAAAATCCTGGGCTGATAAAACCAATGCGCACGCTTTGGTGATTGGTCACTTGCCTGTAGAGCTCATATAGCGCCGGCCCGTTCTCAACCACTTCACGGGTATTTAGTTCACGAATATCCAGCTCGTGCCAGCGGTCTCTTATTTTCCGGTAGCGCTGGGCATACTTGTGTTTCAGGGCGTGTTCGTAATCATTGATATTCCTCCACTGCACAGGTAATTCCATTTCCATAGAAATATCATTGCGCAACATGAGGTACTGTGGCTCGTAGTTGCAAAAATACTTATCAAGGTGTTGGGGCATATCTTTTATCAGCACGGCGGAAGCACGGCTTATGGCCATCGCTTTTTCGATTGCCAGTTTGTAATAGGTATACGAATCGTAGGCGGATATCCGTCCATTGCAAAAAACGGAATTGACATCGTGCCGGAACAGGTGGCCGCCCACCAATAGCCTGGGCCTTGCTAATGTTGTAAACATCTGCCAGGCCGCATATTTCCAGGGCGCAACTATTTTGCTGTTGATATGTTCAGCACGTAGGTTCAGAAGCTGGAAGCCTGCGGCCAACATGGGTATATCATTAATGGTAACTAACGCGTAAAGGAAGGATATATCCGGCAACGAGGAATTTTCAGTAACACACAATTGCCTGCTTTGTAAAAAATGGCCTTCCGGTACGAAATCATTCCAGGCTGTCGGGAGTTGGCTGCTATCGGAAAAGAGCAGTACTTCTGTTTCTTTATTCTTCTTCCCGCAGTGCTTCAAGGTTTGTTTTTTATCATTTCTATATGCGGAATGTTTACTTCTGTAAATATGCCGCCCTGCTGCACATAACCAAGCTTTTCGTAAAAACCTTTTGCCACCATACGTGCATGCAGTATGATCTGTTCATAACCTTTGTTCCAGGCAAATTGTTCTGCGTATTCAACCAGTTGCCTGCCGATATGCTGTCCTTGCCGGGCTTCAGCCACCGCCATCTGCCGGAGTTGCAACATATTTCCATCTCCCGGTGTGAGTATCAGGCAGGCGACAATATTTCCTTCCTCTTCGGCAACCAGTATATGCTCACTCACCTCATTGGACAGATCCTCATTATGCAGGGAAAGGCCGAGGGGTTTGCGCAATATTTCTTCCCTTAGGTCAAATACATCTCTATACTCATTATCATGCGGCGTGATGGTCCTGAAACGAAGCATAGGCGTTTTAATCCAGTGTGAGTTCGGTGATGGTATTGCTCTTTATGATGAAGGGTTTCATCTTAGGTTGTGGATTAGGTACCAAGGGGTCGGCAATGTAGAATATTTTATATCGTCCGGGCTGTATCAGGAATTCAAATTCACTTGCATTCCCTTTTACGTTTATCGGTTGAAAACGTTCATACCTTTCACCATGCTGGTAATGGAATTCAGATTTAAAGCCTTTTGGGTTATATACTTTCACTTGACCCGGTTCTTCAACATCAACACTAACCATTAACCCAAAATCCAGGTCCACGTTTCTATGAGTTGGGGGGTTGGTATTTAGTTCAATGTGGTAATTACCTGTTTCGTAGGGTATTAATTCAGTACATTTCTGAACATTAATATTGTTCCGTACCAGCGCTAAACTAACCCTGGCGTTAAATTCTGAAACGGGGCGTGATGGATTTTTGCCGTAAGTGAAGGTTAGCGAGCCCATTGGGACTGTCACCCGTATTTTGTTTTTCTCGTTTGGAAAAATCTCCACATTGGGAATCACAAAGCCATCCTTGCCTGTAAATGTCATATTGTATGCGCCGGGCTTTATACCTTTTTGCGGCCTTGGATTACCATAAACGTCTACATCCCTGTCAAACTTATGCACCGGTTCATTAGTTTTCATATCGCGTAGTACGACTTCAGGAGCCGATTGGTAATATTTCCCTTTGCCATCCCAGAAATAGATTTCAACTGTAGTTTCTGCGGCGGCTTCCCTGGTGATGGAAAATTCGGTAGTCTTAGGTGCCGGCCTGGGAACGGTAGCAACAGGGGTCTTTGTAGTGGGCGCCGGCGCCATTGGCTTATACACAGGCTCTTTAGGACGCTCGGGTACAGGTTCCGGTTCCGGCTCGGGGATGGATATAACTAAGGCAGGGACATTCACTGTGGTAAAACTGCCTTTTGAAAAATACATTACCGGCAATATTCGTTTCTTCGTAGTACCCAGGATAATCACATCCTGCTTAGCCTTCGGTGTCACTTCGCCCACTACAATTTTAGACGGTCGCGCCGGTGCGGGTGGTGGCGGCGCAGGCGCCTGCACCGGTGGCAGTGCTACCGGTTCGGGTTTCGCAACCACCACTTCCTTTTTTGGCTCGGGTTCCGGCTCAGGTACTTTTACCTTGAATTCCGGCGTGGTCACCTTTAAAACACTGGGCGCCTTCCTGGAGGTTTCAATGGCCTTTGCGACTGCAACCGGTTGTATGAACGAAGAGCGGTAGGATTCAACTATCTTTCCTACTACTGGCTCTATCTCGTCGGGTTTGGTCACCAGCAGGTACTCGCCCATACACTCATACTGTTTGCGCAAGGGCGCATAATCTACCAGGCTGAGGATATAAGGCTTGAAATCAATTTTTTTGCGTAGTAGTTCCGCCACCACCTTACATATATCCCCCTCGCAGCTTTCACCACCGTCGGTTATCAGTATCAGGCTGTATTTATTATCGCGCAGGTTTTCCATATCCTGCTCAGCGGCCTTCTGTATCGAATAGGCGATGGGTGATATACCCAGGGGGTGCAAAGCCGCAAGCCTTAGCTGCATCTGCGTATAGTTGTCGCGACTGAACATTACTTCCAGCTTACTGTCGAAGCAGTTGTTTGCAGACGTCGGGAACTGGTGGCCATATACACGCAGGGCGAATTCCACATTTTTGTTCACCGAATACACGCTATCCATGAGGCGGTCAATGATTTTTGCCGCAGCTTCAAATCGTATATTATCCTTTGTCCACTCGTGCAGCATGCTCGACGACCCGTCCAGCAATATCAGTATTCGTGGATTTTTCGCCTTCTCTTCTTTTTGCGCCAATAGCAAGCCCGGGGCAAAAAACAGGGCCGTCAATAAAATAAAACTGTAAATGCGCATCAGCCAGTACTCAATAGCTACAAACCTACATTAAAAGCCTGACTATATTATACCCCCAAACGAGGCAGGCGCACATATTTAACTATTTTCTGTATACCGCTGTTGTGTTGCAATTCGCATTGCACGCAAATATGCACGCCACATGACGGCAATATGGAATTTTTCTCCTAACTTAATAACGCAATGCAAAACCAGGCGCGTAAGATATTCACAACAGTATTCCGTTTCCTGCCGGTGCAGTTGTTCCTGCTGCATTTTCGCAAATACCAGCTATTCCTTGTTTTCTGGATCATATTGGTACTCACCATCACCGGCGATTTTGCTGCTGTCTTCGGTGCATCTACCTTATTTCTCGCCCCGGAGTATCTGGGGCAAACCAATTTTCGCGGCATGTTGTTGCTGGGGGGCGCTATGGCTGTATTTGTCATGGCCTGGCATATTACTACCTTCATCATCCACCATACCCGCATACCCTTTTTTGGTGCTGTGCGTTATGCATTTATCAAGTATTGCCTGAATAATTCGGTGCTGCCATTGCTTTTTCTTGTGTTTTACACCATAGCCAGCATACGCTTCCAACTCTTTCACGAGAAGGCGGGCATATTGCAGGTGCTGCGGTTTCAGGCAGGTTTTTATTTTGGGTTTGCATTGGTTGTCATTCTTTCCTTCGCCTACTTCTTTAGGGTAGGACGAGACTTGCTGAAGACCGTGATTGCACGCATAGCCAACCCAAAACTTATTCGCAGCATCATACCTTACGACAGCCTGGATATAGACATGGACCTGCTGAAGGCGGACACATATCTATCGGGACGGCTGAAAATAAAAAAACTGTCCGAAGTAGAGACCTACCATCCCCGTTTGCTCAATACAGTGATGCGCAAGCACAGCCGTAATGCCACAACAGCAACGCTATTTGCCATACTCGTGCTCTTCCTGTTGGGGCTTTTTAATGAACAGCCTACGCTCAGGGTGCCTGCTGCCGCCAGTTTTCTGTTGCTATTCTCCGTTGTTATGGGGCTGGTCGGCTCGGTAAAATACTTTCTGCGTAGTTGGGAGATATTGGGCTGGGCAATAATTATATCCGTTATCGGCTTCCTGGTGAAGGAGCGAGTAGTGGACCTGCGCAGCATCGCTTATGGGCTGGATTATAAAGCCGCTCAACCCAAATATGATTACAATGCCCTAAAGGCCATATTTAACAGTGAACGATTTTATATGGACAGGGATGCTGAACTGCACCGGCTCAACAACTGGAAGAACAATGTTGCCGACAGCGCCGGCAAGCCGCCGCTCGTCATCATATCAGTAAGCGGGGGAGGGTCAAGAGCGGCTTTCTGGACCTTCCGCGCGCTGCAATATGCAGACAGTCTTTCCGGCGGTAACCTGTTCTCCCACACTGTAATGCTTACAGGCGCATCGGGCGGGATGATGGGCGCTACATATTGGCGTAGTCTGCACAACCTGCACAGGGAAGGGCGGATAGATGATCCTTATAAAGGGGAATATCAGAAAAATATAGCTAAAGACCTGCTGAATTCTATTGTGTTTTCCCTGGCCAGTGTCGACCTCATCTCGCCTTTTAATAAAATATCGCTGGCCGGCTATTCTTATACCAAGGATAGGGGCTATGCCATGGAACAGGAAATCATCCGCAACACCGATGGCGTGCTGGATAAAAAGATAGGGGATTATAAACAGCAGGAGGCGGAAGGGAAAATACCCATGGCAATAATTAACGGAACGATTGTGAACGACGGTCGCCGGCTGATGATAGCGGCTCAGCCGGTAGGCTACCTCACCCAATCAGAGTATGACCTGCAGAACGAAACCTATCCCCCAATAGACGGTGTGGACTTCGCCACATTCTTCAGCGATAATAACCCGTATAACCTGCGACTGACTACTGCGCTGCGCATGACGGCCACCTTTCCTTACGTATTGCCTGTAGTAAAGCTCCCTTCAAAACCGAACATCAACATAATGGATGCCGGCCTGCGCGATAACTTCGGCGTTGAACTTTCTAACAGGTATATGCATGTCTTCCGCAACTGGATAAAGGAAAATACAAGCAGGGTGATCATGCTGCAGATACGCGATACCCGGCAGTTTGAGGTCTTTCCGCCATCAGAAATGAATACACTCGGGAAAATGCTGTACGACCCATTATTTGCCATACAAAATAAATGGGAACCCTTCCAGTCGTACGGTCATGGTTACATCAAGGATTACCTGAAAGAGTATATGGGTGACCGGCTCGAATACGTTACGCTGCAGTATATTCCTGATGAAGGGAAAAAATCCGCTGCATTGAATTTCCATGTTACTGCCCGGGAGCAGGAAGACCTGCTGAAGAGTATGTACCATACTGAGAACATAAAGGAGATACAAAAGCTGGTCAGGCTGTTGACTCCCAGGTAGCTTTAGTACATTTGCCCCTGATGAAAGTAACAGGGTTCACCTTTATCAGGAATGCTATCAGGTACGACTATCCCATAGCGGAAGCCATAAGGTCGATCCTGCCTTTGTGCGATGATTTTGTTGTTGCTGTGGGCAAGTCGGAAGACAGTACCTTGCAACTGATAGAAAGCATAGACCCGTCGAAAATAAAGATCATTCAAACTACTTGGGACGATAGCCTGCGCACCGGCGGTAGGGTTTTGGCTGAAGAAACGAATAAGGCCATCCGTGCTATAGGCGACGACACTGACTGGTGTTTTTATATACAGGGCGACGAAATAGTGCACGAACAGTACCTGGATACAATCAAGGAGGGCATGTTGCGCTGGAAAGATGATACGCGTGTAGACGGTCTTTTATTTAAATACCTCCATTTCTACGGTTCTTACGATTATGTTGGCACTTCTTCGCGTTGGTACCCGCACGAGATACGCATCATCCGCAATGATAAAAGCATCTATTCCTATCGCGACGCGCAGGGCTTTAGGAAAGGAGAGGATGAAAAGCTGAACGTAAAGTTGCTGGACGCCTATGTTTATCATTACGGCTGGGTGAAAGATCCCCGCGCCATGCAGCGTAAGCAGGAGATATTTCACAAGCTCTGGCACGACGATGAGTGGGTGGAAAAGAATGTGGCCAGGCGAGAGGAATTTGATTATGCCGCGCATATTGACGCCGTGCAGAAATTTAAGGGCACACACCCAGCCGTCATGCAACAGCGCATAAGCAACAGCAACTGGCAGTTTGATTACGATATATCCTTTAACCGCACTTCGTTCAAAGAGCGTTTCAAACAGTTCGCAGAAAAAAAGCTGGGTATCAATATGAGCTATAGGAATTACAGGCTGGTGTAATTGGCGTACTGCAATTGCAAACATGCATAATTTCCCGACATTTGCAGGCATGAAACACCTGGCCGCACTCAATAAATACTTATTACGTTACAAATGGCGCCTGCTGCTGGGGATGCTGTTTGTGTCTGTATCCAACGTATTCGCGGTTATTCCTCCCGTTATCATACGCAATGTGATTGATAGGGTACAAGCTAATATTACCGGTTACAGGCTGGTGAGCGATACAAAGGTGGCGGAACTGTTCCAGTCATATATTTTCGACCTTGTATTGCAAAGCGGCATTATATTATTGGCGCTTGCACTAGCCCGCGGCGTTTTTATGTTCTTCATGAGGCAGACCATTATTGTTATGTCGCGGCATATAGAATATGACCTGAAAAATGATATTTACAAACATTACCAGGAGCTGAACACACAATTCTATAAAACCCGCAGTACGGGAGACCTGATGAACCGTATATCGGAGGACGTGTCGCGGGTACGCATGTACATAGGCCCGGCCATCATGTACACTACCAACCTGGTGGTGCTCACCATAATGTGCCTGTGGAATATGGTGCGCGTGAGCCCGATGCTTACTTTTTACGTGATATTGCCCCTGCCCTTATTGGCCCTGAGCATTTACCTGGTCAATCGTGTTATTTTCAAAAAAAGTGAAAAGATACAATCACAACTATCTGACATGACCACGATAGCGCAGGAATCCTATTCAGGCATCCGCGTGATAAAGTCCTTTGTGCAGGAAAAAGCTATGATGGGGTTCTTCGACAGCAAAAGCGAAGAGTATAAAAAAAGCGCAATCAACCTTTCACTTACCGAAGCTGTTTTCTTTCCGGCTATGAACCTGTTCATCGGGTTGAGCATATTGAGCACCGTGCTGATAGGAGGATATTATGCCATAGAAGGCACAATATCAGCCGGTAATATTGCGGAATTCATTATTTATATAACTATGCTCATGTTCCCCATGATGGCCATAGGTTGGGTAGCCTCCATAGTTCAGCGGGCGGGTGCTTCTCAAAAACGCATCAACGAATTCATGGACTCCAAACCGGAGATATTCAACCAGGTTAATGCGATAAAAGACAAGCCGCTGGGTAACATTAATTTCGACCACGTAAGCTTCGTATACCAACACACGGGCATAAAGGCTCTGGACGATTTTACCCTTGACATAAAGGCCGGCGATAAAGTGGCCATCATAGGCAAAACAGGCTCTGGAAAATCTACATTGGTACACCTGTTGTTACGTATGTACGATGCTACCACCGGCACGGTGAAAATAGATGGGCGCCCTGTTAGCGAATACGACCTTCAAACGCTCCGTACATCTATTGCATACGCTCCACAGGAAGCCATGCTATTCTCTGACACGGTATATAACAATATCAGGTTTGGCAGGGCCGATGCAACAGAAACGGAAATAAAAGAAGCCGCACGCCTGGCCGATTTTGAAAAAGATATTACTACGCTGAAAGACGGCTATGAAACCGTAATCGGCGAACGGGGCGTAATGCTCTCCGGCGGGCAAAAACAAAGATTGGTGCTGGCCCGCGCGCTGATTAAAGACAGCCCTATATTGCTGCTCGATGAATCTCTGTCGGCGGTGGATACACATACAGAACAAAACATCCTTACCAACCTGAAACCGTATATAAAGAATAAGACAACCATTGTTATCACTCACCGCATATTTACCGGTTGGGACTTTGATAAAATAATTGTGCTGGACAATGGCCGTATTGCAGAGCAGGGAACACATAATGAATTAATGCAGCTCAATAAACGCTACGCGCGCCTGTACCGCCACCAGACGGAGATGAACACGGCAGGCTGATACATTTGCGCCCGACTTTATTACCTTGTATCATTAAACGTCCGCGATGAAGAGATTATTTGTTATGATATTTGCTATATTCTGTTCCATTGTCGCGCTGGCAGGCAAAGAGGATATTACTATCAAAGGTACTATTATCAATGCCGGTGCCGATAGCGTCTTCATTAGCTACACGGATTACCGGGAGAACTGGCTGGATTTTCATTTCGTATCAGTCGGGGGAAAACTTGACAAGAACGGGAACTTCCTTGTAACGGTTCCTGTTCCGCACGATTACACGATCCTCAATATCAGTATCGGAAAGGAAGAGACCGAAGTGTACTGTAGCCCCGGAGATAAACTGGTAATGACCGCAGATGTCGCCGACCTGGATAATACCATATCCTACAAAGGTGTGGGAATGGATGTTTCCGTAGCTAACTTCATGGTTAAATATATACGCAAATATGGTTTAACGGATAATTTCCATCGCGCGGCCCATAAAACTATGGAGAAGGAGCCCGAAGCTTATGTAGCTGCCATGAAGGAACTTGTACAAAGGGAGTTGGATTTCCTGGTAGAAAATGCAGGGGGACTACCCGCCTCGTTTATCACGTTCTGGAACGCGTACTACGAATACACCATGTATAACAACATGCTTATATACCCGTATATGCATGAAATTGTGAAACACGGCACATATGATATCGATACCATTCCGCCTGCTAACTTCAAAGTGGTGACACAGGCGCCGGAAAAGTTCAATGATGAACTAATGCATATTTTGCCTTACCGGAATTTTGTCAACGATTATTATTCGCAAATCTTAACTGCCAGGCAAAAGGAAAATCCCGGGCAAAGGGACGACGACCACGATGCCTTTGTCGACAAGGTAATAGCACTTTCGCGACAACACATGCCCGCTAAAACCGCAGAATATGTTTTTGCCTATCAAATCTCTTCGGCTATCCATAATGGGAAAATGGAACGTGTCAATGCATTGTACAACCAGTTTGCAGAACGTTACCCCAATAGTGAATATTCGGATTTTCTCGAAGACGGCATTGCAAAGAAGAAGAAACTTAGCCCCGGTGCACCGGTCATTGATTTCATAGTGTATGATGACGATGGCAGGAAAATAAAGCTGTCGTCGCTGAAAGGGAAGGTGGTGTACATTGACTTTTGGGCGAGCTGGTGCGGCCCATGCCGGGCCGAATTCAAATACATGAAGGAAATAAGAGAGCGCTTTGCTGGTCGGGACGTGGTCTTTGTGTATGCATCTATTGATATGGATGAAGGGGAGTGGAACAAGGCTCGTAAAAAGTATGATCTGCAGGGTTTGCACGTAAGATTGAACGGCGAGGAAGGCAAGACTGCTGTGGCTTACGGCATCAACGGCGTACCGTATTATTTCCTGGTTGACCGGGAGGGAAATTTTGCACTGGAACATACGCCCCGCCCCAGCCAAACCGCTGAATTGGTAAAAGCTATTGAATCATTGCTATAAGCCAAAGCGCATAATTGGTATATTAGCCCTACAAAAGCAAACTCTATGAATAAGATACCATTACTATTGGCCATGCTGGTCAATGCCCTCGTTGCCTTTGCCGGAAAAAATGATTTGACCATAAGGGGAACCGTCACCAATCCGCTGGCAGATAGTGTTACATTCAGTTATACAGGTTACGAAGACAATTGGCTTGATTTTAAAAGTCACGTTGTAAGCGAGCCATTAGACAAAAACGGCAATTTCATCGTGATGCTGCCCCTGCCACACAACTATACGCTGATACAAATTCAAAATGGTGAGCAGGCTACAGAAATATACGCCAGTCCCGGCGGTAAGCTAACTATGACTGTGGACGCATCCAACTTTGACGCCAGCCTGCAATACGAGGGAGCCGATGCAGCTGTAGCCAATTTTATGGCGAAACACATGCTGCAATACGGTTTCACTCAAAACTTCCAAGTGGAAATGCAGCAGTTGATAGTCAAAGAACCGGCGGAGTTTGAAACAGCTATAAACGGCCGGGTGGCCAAAGAACTGGACTTCCTGGTAGAAAACAGCAAAGGTCTGCCGCAGTCTTTCATAGAATTCTGGAACGCTTTTCACGAATACCAGAAGTACGAAACCATGCTGATGTACCCCGATGCGCATGAGGTAATGGTAAAGCGGACTTACGATATAGGCGAAGTTCCCAAAGAAAACTATGAAGTTTTGAAAAAGGTACCTGCCAAATTTGACGATAAATTCATGTATATAGACATCTACAGGACATATCTCTACCGCTACCACTGGGCGCAACTGTCGGCACAAGGCGTTAAAAACGAAACAATGGTAAAGGGTAAGGAATACCTGCTGTTCGACAAAATGTTGGAACTGTCTTACAAGGATATGCCGAAGGAATCTGCCGAATACACATTTGCCTTCCATTTCCATTCAATAACGAAATATATACCGATAGCCCGTGCTGAATATTTAATGACCCTTTTTAAGAACCGGTACCCTAAAAGTGACTACACTGCCACAATAGAACGGCAATTAAACATCAAGAGAAAACTGGCGCCGGGCGCACCTGCCATAGATTTTACCGTTACCGATGCGGATGGTAAAAAGATCAAGCTTTCAGAGCTGGAGGGCAAAGTAGTATATATTGACTTCTGGGCGAGTTGGTGCGGCCCGTGCCTGGCGCAATTTCCGCATACAAAAAAGATAAAAGAACACTTTGCGGGTAAGGACGTTGTATTTGTATATGTCTCCATTGATGAAGACGAAAAGGCCTGGAAGGCAGCTAAGAAAAAGCACGGACTGACTGGTCTGCACACAAGGATAAGTGGTGGCTGGAAGGCAAAACTGGCTGATGAATATGGTGTCCTGGGGGTACCCTCATACTTCCTGGTAGACAAGAACGGTAATTTTGCCGTAGAAATCACGCCCCGGCCCAGCAATACAGAACAACTGATAGAAACTATCGAAGCGCTGCTTTAGGCAACATCAGCAGCAGTACCGTTAATATAATAGTAATAACCTCTTAATGATGAGGTTACAGTTGTTGCGTCCCTTTGTATAGCTGTATAAGGCTATCTAATACCATGCATATGGCAAAAAGGGAAGTAGATATAATAGTCCTCTCCGACACACACCTGGGAACATATGGTTGTCATGCCGCGGAATTACTGCGTTACCTGAAAAGTATCAAACCTAAAGCAGTCATCCTCAACGGTGATATTATAGACATCTGGCAATTCAGCAAAAGGTATTGGCCGAATACACATATGATGGTGATAAAACACCTGGTAGGACTGATAGCAAAAGGCGTGCCTGTGTATTATATCCCGGGCAATCATGATGAAATGCTGCGGCGCTTCAAAGGATTTCAGCTTGGCTCGCTTAAGATTACCAATAAACTTTCTCTGAAAATAAACGGCGCCAAAGTATGGGTATTTCACGGCGATGTATTCGACGTGGTGATGCAGCACAGCAAGTGGCTGGCCAGGCTGGGCGCGGTAGGCTACGATACGCTGATACTGATCAACCGGTTCGTAAACTTTATATCGCTGAAGATGGGGAGGGGCAAGGTATCACTCTCTAAAAAAATCAAAAACAGCGTAAAGAGTGCTGTGAAGTTCATCAATAGCTTCGAAGCTACCGTATGTGATATTGCAGCGGAAAATAAATTCAAGTACGTGATTTGCGGGCATATTCACCATCCCGAAATAAAAACGGTAGTAACAGAAAACGGCCCGGTGATATACATGAATTCGGGCGACTGGATAGAAAACCTGACAGGCCTGGAATACAACAACGGACTGTGGAGTATATACCGGTATGCGGATGACCTGGAAGCCCAGGCGGTGAATATCAATAAGAAAAAACAAAGCAAAGAAAGCCCCAAAGAGTTGATGGCCGTATTGCTGCAGGAATTGAATGTGAACATGAACAAGCCCGGCCATTTAGATAATCTCCCTGGTAATATGGAGGCAGCGTGAGTAACCACGTGAAAATATTATTCGCTATACAAGGTACGGGCAACGGGCACCTGAGCCGCGCCAGGGATATCTACCCGGAGTTGTGCAAATATGGAGAAGTAGATGTCCTTATCAGCGGCATACAGGCCGATGTGGAATTCCCATTCCCGGTAAAATACAAGCTTTATGGCATGAGTTTCATCTTCGGCAGTAAGGGTGGCGTAGATATATGGCTTACAGCAAAAAAGCTCAAGTTGTTTCAACTTACCCGGGACATCAACAAATTGCCTGTTGATGATTACGACCTGGTGGTAAACGACTTTGAACCTGTAAGCGCATGGGCCTGCAAACTGAAAAGGCGACCTTGTATAGGGCTGAGCCACCAGGCGGCTGTAATGGCCGGAAATGCACCTCAACCGGCCCAAGGAGATTTGAAAGGGCAGTTGGTATTAAAGTATTACGCACCTGTAACGGATGCTTATGGTTTTCACTTCCGGCGATATGCGAAAAATATATTTACGCCTGTTATTCGCAGGGAGATAAGAGAAACGGTGTCAACAGACGAAGGACATTATACGGTATACCTGCCTTCATATGATGATGAGGCGCTGGTGGAACACCTCTCTCATTTCACGGAAGTACAGTGGCAGGTGTTTTCAAAACACAATAAAGAAGCTTTCAGCTTTAAAAATGTGCATATACAGCCTATTGAAAACAATGCCTTCATCAAAAGTATGGCAAGCAGTACCGGTGTGTTATGCGGAGCGGGATTTGAAGGTCCGGCCGAAGCCTTGTATTTAGGCAAAAAGTTGATGGTAATACCCATGCAATCGCAATACGAACAACAATGCAATGCTGCAGCGGCGGAACAAATTGGTGTACCGGTCATAAAACAACTCAGCCGAAAATATTATGACAAAGTAAGGTGGTGGTTATTGAGTGGCGAAAGAGTAAAAGTGAATTTTCCTGATGAAACCTCTGGCATCATCAGGAAGTTGATAGAAGAACACACACCACAGGCTATACCGCAGTTAGTATCATAACCGCTATTTGCCTTTGAACACCGGCTTCCTTTTTTCCAGGAATGCATGCACGCCTTCCACAAAATCCTCACTGTTACCCGCCTCTACCTGTACTTGTTTTTCCAGTTCCAGTTGCTGGTCCAGGTTGTTGCTGTACGATTGGTTGAGCAGCCGTTTGGTTAATCCTATTCCTTTTGTAGGCAATGCAGCCAGTGTTTGAGCCAGTTGTTTGCTCTCCGCTTCAAAGCTTTCGTCGGCAAACACTTTATATATCATGCCCATGCCCGCGGCCTCATCTGCCATTACCTTATCGCCCAGCATCATGAGAGCAGCCGCACGCTGCATACCTATATAACGTGGCAGAAAGAAAGTACCCGCACTGTCGGGTATCAAGCCAATTTTGCTGAATGCCTGTATGAATGAGGCGCTTTTTGTAGCAACTACAATATCACAGGCCAGGGCTATGTTGGCGCCGGCACCGGCAGCTACACCATTTACAGCAGCTACTATTGGTTTTTCAATATGACGCAGGCGCTGTATTACCGGGTTGTAGTGCTGGCTGACTATCTTGTCAAAATCAACATTTTTAGGGTCGGAAGTTTCCGCCAGGTCCTGCCCGGCACAAAAACCTTTGCCACTACCTGAAATATATATGCATCGCACACTTTCGTCCGCAGCGCAATTATCTAAATGCCCCTGCAGCGCCAGTGCCATTTCCCGGTTGAAGCTGTTGTATTTATCCGGGCGATTGAAAGTAATGTAACCTACCCCATTTTCTTTGTGCAGTAATACAGTGTCACTCATGCCGTAAAAATAAATAACGTCCGCCAACTATGAACGCGCAGTTTTAAAAACCTTGCCTCTTAAAAAATTACCAATCCCCATGATACTGATAAAATTCAGTGGCAGTTCCAGTAATACATGCATGAAACTGAGGAAGAGGAGCCACTGCATACCAAGGACATAATTATACATATATATGCCTATGCTGGCCAGCCAGGTGACAATTACAAGTACGAAACGAATGCGGGGTATGTTATGCCACTGTATCACTTTGGTTTTTGAAAACCAGTTCAGGTAGTGATACGTATAGGCAAACGCGATAAACCGCATCAGCAATATGCCTTGGGTTGAACTAAAGACTATATCATTCCATCCCTCCGGTCTCGGCGGGTTGGGAATATGCTCTACAAACCTGAGCCAGACAATATTCAATATCCTGAAAGGCTTGTATGCTCCCCTGCTGTATTCCTGCGCAGGGTAAAACGCATTGTCGGGATAGATATTATATAACGCAAAAGGTATCAGCAGCATTACCGCTACCGATACAATGCCCAGCCTGCTCTTGCTTTTGATGGCGCCATAAATAACGAATAAGGCCGTGAACACGTATACATGCACCAGGGTGGGAATAAAAACCGTAAAAAAATAATTGTAGTTCTGCCCCGCCTGCGATGCGAATACAAGCAGGATGATACCGCCTATTTTATAAATAGTGTTTTTTACCGTTACAAAAATCAGTGCGCTCAGGAATGCGATAAACATCAGGCTGGCATCAAACATCGGCGGAAATACCAGTTCTATATGCTTGCCGAAGTAATTCAACATCAGTATAAAGCCAATCACAAGCAGCCATACAGCATCATACCTGCCTTTGGTAAAATACCCCCTGTCGTGCAGCCACGATATTTCTGTAAGGTAATGCAGCGGGCCCAGCACCGCATATACGAGCAGGAATAACTCGAATGGCAATATCATTGCCACGCACGCAGATACGAGCATAAGCCCGATATTCAGCAGGTCAATCCGTTCTGTAGCAGTGAGGGACATATTTCAAGCAATATTAAATGTATTATTAGTTTTTCAGCCATGCAATGCGCACTAATAATTTTTGTTTTCGTAGTTTCAGCCACGCAATAAAAAGACCATGTTAGTAAAAGTATTTGGCAGCGCGGTATATGGAGTGGATGCGCTGACCATCACCATAGAAGTGGATACACCAGGAGGTAAACCCGGATATATCATTGTCGGATTGCCGGACAATGCTGTAATAGAAAGTATCGAACGTATTATATCAGCGCTGAAAAATACAGGGTTGGAAAAGCCGCGTGCGCGCACGGTAGTGAATATGGCGCCGGCTGATATTAAGAAGGCGGGCGCTGCTTACGACCTGCCCATAGCTATGGGTTGGCTGGCGGCTACAGGGCAGATACCACAAGACGACCTGGATAAATACATCATGATGGGCGAGCTGAGCCTTGATGGCACACTGCAACCCATAAAGGGTGCATTGCCCATAGCCATACAGGCCCGCGCCGAAAAGTTTAAAGGGCTGATACTGCCCAAACAAAATGCCCGTGAGGCGGGATTGGTGAATAACCTGGATGTATATGGCGTAGAAAGCCTGAGGGAAGTAGTTGATTTCTTTAACGGCAATATAAAACTGGAACCCGTACAGGTAAATACGCGTGAGGAGTTTTACGACGCGCAAAGCGCTTTTGAGTTTGACTTTAACGATGTAAAAGGGCAGGAGAATGTAAAACGCGCACTGGAGATAGCAGCCGCAGGCGGGCATAATGCTATCCTGATAGGTCCGCCCGGTGCGGGTAAAACCATGCTCGCTAAGCGTATACCTACCATATTGCCACCACTTACCCTCCACGAGGCCCTGGAAACTACCAAGGTACACTCAGTAGCGGGGAAGTTGCCGGGCAATACATCGTTGGTGGCGCACAGGCCTTTCCGTTCGCCGCATCATACCATCAGCGATGTGGCGCTGGTAGGCGGTGGCGGCATACCACAACCGGGAGAAATATCGCTGGCGCATAACGGTGTCCTCTTCCTGGATGAATTGCCCGAGTTCAAACGCACGGTGCTGGAGGTGATGCGGCAGCCTATGGAAGAGCGCAGGGTATCTATATCTCGCGCCAAGGTAAGTATTGACTTCCCCGCCAGTTTTATGCTCATAGCTAGTATGAACCCCTGTCCCTGTGGGTACTTCAATCATCCTGAGAAGGAGTGCACCTGCTCGGCACAGATGGTGCAGCGCTACCTCAACAAAGTATCGGGCCCTCTGCTCGACCGTATAGACCTGCATGTAGAGGTGACACCGGTATCGTTCAACGAGCTCTCTTCTCAAAAGACATCGGAGAACAGCGCTTCGGTACGCGAACGGGTAATAAAGGCGAGGGAAGTACAAGCCAAAAGATTTGAAGGACACGAGGGCACATACAGCAATGCCCAGATGAGCAGTAAGCTGCTGAAAGAAATTTGCACTATAAACACCATAGGGCAGACCTTATTGAAGGCTGCTATGGATAAACTCAACCTCTCAGCCCGGGCATACGACAGGATACTGAAAGTATCCCGCACTATAGCCGACCTGGAAGGCAGCGAAGATATAAAACCCGAACACCTGGCCGAAGCCATACAATACCGCAGCCTGGACAGGGAGGGCTGGGGTGCGTAGCGCCACGGCAGCAAAACGGTTTTGACTCCGATTCGCTAGCCATCAGGGATTTTTAATTAAATAATTGAAAAAGATAAGATTGGGTTGGCTAAGCATATTTTTCAAGGACAGCTACAAAGTGTAAGCTGTTGCTTATTTGCTCAATCGTTAAATTGGTAGAATAGATTTGTACAAGGTATGCGTGTAGCTGCAATGATATTATTATTTTTTTGGTCTATACCTTGTAAGGCCCAGTACGAGTACTTATTGCACAAACCTTATGCAGAGCGGCAGCGGTTGTTACGGGAGATAAATCTCGACATCGTTGATGCCATCAATGGAAAGAATCCGGCGCCGGCATTTGCCAGGATGCTGGTGATAGAAGACATGGCGCGTAAAGCCGGTGACGAAGAGCTACTGCTGGAAACCCAGGTAATGTATGCGTGGCTGGCATTGCAGCTTGACACAGCCAACAGGCAAAACAGTAAATATGAGAAAGAACTGCTTACCCTGCTGGACAAAGCACAGGCTATAGAGAGCGTGCCTATCGAGATAACCATTCGCGACAGGCTGGGTAATTATTATTACAATTACGTACAGAAGTACAACAAAGCTTTTGAGCAATTCCTGGTACTTTACCAGAAGGTGAAGGATATACCTGTTACGGTAATGCCCGAAAAATATAACTACATATGTATTATCGGTGCGTCATATTATCACTTTGGCGATGATGATAATGCCCTCAGATACCTGTATACAGCAAAGGAAGGGATTGATAAACATGGAGGTGAGGTATGGTGCACTATCAATACATACAATACTATCGGCCTGGTATTCCGTAATGCTGCCCGGTACGACTCCGCCATTTATTATTTCAGGCTGGCGGCGCAGGAATCTGCAAAGTATAAAATAGATACCTGGGTGGATGTGGCAGAGGGAAATATTGGCATCACTTATTTCCTGCAGGGAAAGTATGACGAAGCAATACCACTACTCGAAAAAGATGTGCACTCCAGCATCACCGATGGCTCCCCCGGCAACGCCACCAACTCGATATTGAAACTGGCGGAAATATACCTGGACAGGAAAGACACGAAAAAAGCCGCGTATTTACTCAGCAGGGCCGACAGTTTCATTCACCTGGCGAATAAACAATACCTGTATTATCACACCCTGTACCGGCTACATGCATTGCGAAACAAGCTTGACGGCAACCTGGCGGAGGCATACCATTACGCTAGTCTGGCCCTTACTGCTAAAGACACACTGGCAGCCCGTATGAACGCCAATATACTGGTGCGCAACGAAAACGAGCTACAGGCAGCATTGCACGCCGCCGCTGTACAAAAAATGGAAGCCGATGCTGCGCGGCTGAACATGACGCGTAACTACCTGGCCGTCTTTGTGGCTGCATTGGCGGTGATACTGGTACTGCTGGTAAATCGCCAAAGACTGAAGCAAAAACAACACATGGTTGAGGCGCAACGCGCAGAGGATAAACTCGCCGCTGCCAGGAAGCAATTAAAGGAATTCACCCTCCGTATACAGGAAAAGAAGGACTTAATAGAACAATTCACTGCCGAAATAGAAAATCTACAGGCCGCGCAGGCGACCCAGGATCTGCCTGAAACAAATGAACATCTCTTGCAGCTCCAGCAGGCCACTATACTCACCGACGAACAATGGACCGACTTTAAACAGCTTTTTGAACAGGTATATGCCGGTTTCCTCGACCGGGCTTATGCCACTATCCCTAACCTTACCCAGGCCGAAGCACGTTTCCTGGCGCTGGGCAAACTAAAGCTTTCCAACCGCGAGATGGCCGGCATATTGGGGGTGAGCGCCCAGGCCGTACGCAACTACAAATACCGCATCCGCAAGAAGCTCAATCTTTCAGAAGAGGGTGATATTGATGAAGTCATTGATTCTATCTGATTCATAGCTACAAGATACAATACATTTATTATCAATCAACTACACATGCAGATTGGCTTGTGACGCGATTGTGACGGCGATTGTTACGCGATTGTGACGGCTAATTCTTGAAAACCAGCGCGCCTTCCCCCACCTTCACAAAAAATGGCTATGTCCTTTTTCAGAACGAATAAGTATGACATATACACCTGGGTAATCATCCTGGCGGCCGTGGGCGTCATCGTGTTCATATTTATAAAATAACAGGACTGATTAATTATCAAACAACTAATGTATGAAAAGACAAAATTTACTGTTATTGGCATGGCTAATGGTCACGACATTTTTGGCAGGCAATGCGCGAGCGCAGGTTTGGGATTTGCCGGTGACACTTGAGGAGGCCCCGCCCACAGGCGGTACTGTCAACTACAATACCAGGTTGTCAATGGCGGTTGTCAACGGAAACCCTGCGGTATCTACGGACAATGGAAAGTTGATTTATTCGCGGGCTACTGACGCATCCGGCACTAATTGGACCGGTATGGTGGTAACCGATGATGCGCAATCCAGCTCACTTGCAGTTGTAAATGGCAACCCCGCTATGTCGTACGCGGATCAAACCGATATCGATCTTAAATACGTTCGTGCGAATAATGCCAATGGTACTTCCTGGGGTACACCCGTTACTATAGTTTCCAGTGGGCAGGTTGGGTGGCACTCATGCCTGAAAACAGTGAACGGGTATCCTGCCATAGCATACCATGATGCTACAAATCAAAAGGTCATATATGTAATTGCTTCTGATTCCTCAGGACTAAGCTGGGGCACCCCGGTAATTGTTGCAAATGTTGGAGCATCCAGCATAAGCATGGCTGTTGTAAATGGTCATCCTGCTATAGGCTTTTATGATTACTCAAATACGAACCTTATATATGTTCGTGCAAGCGATTCATTAGGCCTTAGTTGGGGGGCTCCTGTTATACTTGATTCTGCGGGCAGTGTTGGTATCCATCCAAGCCTGAATATTGTTGCTGGCCACCCCGCAATTTCTTACCATGACCAAACAAATGAAGATCTAAAGTACATACGTGCAACTGATGCATCAGGGAATACCTGGGGTACTCCGGTAGCCGTAGTTTTAAGTGGTTCAGTTGGAAATTCATCTAGCCTGGAAGTTGTAAATGGAACCCCCGCAATCAGCTACTATAATGGAACAACATCGAGAGTAAATTATATTAAGGCAAATGATGCGACAGGGAGCAGTTGGGGAAGCCCCGTCCAGGCTGACCAATTGTCTGAACATACCGGTTTTGTTTCGACCAGTATGTGTATAATAAACGGCAACCCGGCCATTGTACACTTCAGCACACCTGGTCGTCCAAGGTTTTCACGTGCATCTGATGTTGATGGCACGACCTGGAATTCAGGGTTATACATAGCAATACCCGGAGCTACAGGTTTGTATTCAAGTACCTGTGTTGTAAACGGCTATCCCGCCATTGCTTATTATGATAATGCAAACAAAGACTTGAGATACACAAGTGCTAAAGATGCGAAGGGCAAATCATGGAACAATCCTGTATTAATAGATTCTGCAAATGATGTAGGAAGTTTTCTTTGTTTGTTAATGGCGGACGGTAAACCTGCTATCTCCTATTACAATGGTACCAGCGGTGACCTGAAATATGTACGTGCCACGGATTCAGGCGGCAACAATTGGGGAACGCCGGTTACAGTTGATACGATCGGTTTTGTAGGTCAATATACCAGCATGGCCATTGTGGATGGCCATCCCGCCATCTCGTATTATAATCGTAGCAATAAACAACTGAAATATGTACGTGCCAACGATGCCACAGGCAGCAGTTGGGGCAGTCCGCAGACCATTGATGCTAGCAGCTATACAGGGGAATACACCAGTTTAGCAGTGGTAAATGGCAACCCCGCCATCTCCTATATTAGCAGCTATGACCTGAAATACGTGCGGGCCACCGATGCTTCGGGCAACAGTTGGGCCAGCCCGCAGACCATTGATGCAAACGGTCAGATAAATTATACGAGCCTGAAAGTAGTCAATGGCCGTCCGGCTATAGCGTATTATTACATGTCGCAGAGCAGTCTGAAATATATCAGGGCTACGGACGCTGACGGAGATACATGGGTACGGCGGTCACTGTGGCTTCCGGGAAATCCGGTGAATACGCTCATCTTGCAATGATAGATAACTATCCCGTAATTACTTACCGTCATGCCACAACATTAAATGGAGGAAATATAAGATATGTGCGGGCTTCCGATACATCCGGAAGCAGTTGGGGTGCTCCCGTTGATTTAGAAACGGGAAATCTTGGGGCGAGATATGGTTCTGTTGCTGTTAATGGTAACCATGTATTTGTCGGCTACAATAATTGGGTGGAAGGCACTCTAAAGTTTATTTCAGGCACCAGCTATTTATGGACAGGTGGTAACAATACTACCAACTGGTTCACAACAGGCAACTGGAGTACGGGGTTAGTGCCTACAACTGCTGACTACATCGGCATTCCGGCAGGGCTTTCATTTTACCCCAATATCACCGCAGGCACCGCCAATGCTGAAGGCCTGGCTATGGCAAGCGGCGCATCGTTGGTCATTAGCGGAGGTGAACTTCAACTGACGGGGGAACTAAACAATAATGCAGCAATAACGGGTGCAGGAAAATTAGTGCTCAACGGTTCGCAAATGCAAACAATCTCCGGCACAGGCTCAATAAGCAACCTGGAATTGAATAATAGTGCCGGCGCTACTATTTCCACTGACGCCAAATTGAACATTACCAATACCCTGACACCAACGGCGGGAGTACTGACTACAAATAATAACCTTGTATTGAAAAGTACAGCGGCGGGTACCGGGCGCATTGCAGCGGGCAGCAGCAGTGGCGGCTATATCAGCGGCGATGTAACTGCAGAACGCTACATACCCGGCAAAAGATGTTTCCGCTTTTTAGGCCATCCTTTCAATGCTGCAATTGCATTATCACAGCTTACAGATGATATAGACATTACCGGGAGTGGTGGCTCAGCCAACGGGTTCACCACCACTTCCACCAACAACGCTTCCGCTTTCTACTGGGATGCATCCCTGGCGGATAACTCAACCACGGGTAATAACCCCGGTTGGGCCAGGTTCAGTTCTGCCAACACCGCAAGCTGGGACCGGTATGAACTGCTGCGCCTGCTGGTACGCGGCGAAAAAGGGCAGGGTCTTTCAGGCAGCTCTTATACTCCCGTAGCATCTACATTT
>DISB01000020.1 GCA_002421685.1 Bacteroidetes bacterium UBA6221 | reverse complement strand
GCTAGCGTTCATCCTGAGCCAGGATCAAACTCTCCATTGTAAATGAATTGTTCGCTACTGACTAATTACTCTATAAGAGAATCAGACGTGTAACTTATTGTATTAGTTACGCTATGTGGTCCCCACCCGAAAGTGGGGCACTTACCTGGCGTTACAAAACTTCATCTGTAACGCACTGTTGTTTCTTTTCCCAATCTTTCAAAGAACTTCATTTTAAATCCCGCAACTGCGGGACTAAAACTTTTGTTGTATTCGTGGAGTTGAACCACATCCTCAGCCTCTATACTGATATACTATCTAAAGAACTTGTTACGCTATAATTACCTTTTAGTTAATCATTATCGCGAAACGGTGTGCAAAATTATAGCCTCAGTATCAAACCGCAAAATCTTTTTCAGATATTTATTTTGCCAATGAACCGCCTGATAATCAAGGCTTTCTGCGTTATAAAGAGCTATCCTTTTTTCAAAGGGATTGCAAAGGTAGAAAACTATTTGAACTCGGCAAATTTATTTTCCGGATTTTAACATATTTCCCGTTGTGATGCAACCGTACAAAGACCTTCAAAAAAAGCGGACGACAAAGATACAACCAATAATCATTTCAGCCAAAGAACTAAGAATGATTTAACTCATTTTATTACGTCATGGCATACCGACATGTCACCCCTCGCCAGCCTGGGCCTGCATGCGCCTGATGCGGTCCTGCAACTTTTCGCTGGTCAGCTCATCCCGCAGGCTATCTACTTTTATAGGGAAACAAAACGGCGTAAGGTCTTTAGGCCGGGTAATCAGGATTTTGCTGTCCTTTATCCGCTCCAGCGACAAGTGCAGTCGCTGAGCCTCCACCTCATAGGTCAGCACTTCGTGGTATGCCTGCTGCAATAGTAAATGCCCCGGCTCATTTTCTACCAGTACGTTATACAGCAGGCCGGTAGAGTTTTGCAGGTGCCTTTGCTTTTTATATTCACCCGGGAAACCCTGGAATATCAACCCGGCTATTACAGCAATATCCCTGAATTTACGCCTGCCCATTTCAGCCGCATTTACACTGCGCTGCAAATGAGTGTACCAGTCGTCGGGACTGAATATGTCGTAAATATTGGTTTCATCTACCGGGATGGGCTGGTCGCTCAATAGTTCGAAGCCGTAATCATTCATCGCTATAGAGAAAGTAATGGGCTTTATCTGCGTAATACGGTAAGCGAGCAATGAAGCTAATGCATGGTGAACCAGCCGGCCCTCAAAGGGATAGACAAACATATGATGGCCATCTTTTGTATCAATGAATTCTACCAAAAGTTCATCTTCTTTAGGTATGGCCGACCTCATCCGTTGCGTTTCAAACAGCGGTTGCAGAAATTCCAGCAACTCATTTCCCCGAGGATTAACGGCTGCTTGCTGAAAGGTGCTGCGCAATATATGACCGAGGTTCGACGATAGTGGTACCCTACCCCCACCCCATGCCGGCACTCTTGCGTTGGAAGCGGTTGACCGCCGCACATAGGCCACCATGTCTTTTACCTGCACCAGTTCCAGGCGCCGCCCGGCCAGCACGAAAGCATCGCCAGGTTGCAGGCTGGATATAAAGTATTCTTCAATAGTACCTACAAATCCGCCGCCCATGAACTTCACCTGCATGATCATATCGCCCACAATAGTGCCAATATGCATCCTGTGGCGCATGGCTACCCGCCTGCTCGTTACCTTATATACGCCATCCACGTTTACTACTTTATGATATTCGTCGTAGCCATGCAGGGTTGTTCCGCCAATAGTAATAAATGCGAGCAACCAGTCCCACTCACCATCGGTTACATCGGTGTAGCAATGCGTTGTCCTTATTTCGGCCAGCAATTCTTCGCTCACAAAACCGTCGCCTGTAGCAATGGTCACCATGTACTGTATCAAGACATCCAGGGCCAGCACCACGGGATTACGGCTTTCAATTATTTCCTCTTCGTATGCCCGTTTTAATGCTGCGGCCTCCACTATCTCTAATGAATGTGTCGGCACGAAATATACATTGCTCACAGCGCCTGGTTCGTGGCCACTCCGGCCCGCTCTCTGAATAAACCTGGCGATACCTTTCGGACTGCCGATCTGTATTACCGTATCCACAGGCCTGAAGTCAACACCCAGGTCGAGGCTGGCCGTACAAACCACTACCTGCAATACGCCTTTATGCAGGTTTTCTTCCACCCAGAGGCGCAGTTCCATATCTATGCTGCTGTGGTGCAATGCAATAGCTCCTGCCAGGTCTGGCGCCGCCTCCAGCAGGGCCTGGTACCACATTTCGGCCTGCGAACGCACATTGGTGAACAGTAATGTAGAGCGGCTGTTCCGGATAACCGGCAATACATGGTCTATCATCTTCAACCCCAGGTGCCCCGCCCACGGGAAACGTTCTACAGTTTCCGGCAGTATCGTATGTATCTGCACCTCCTTCTTCTGCCCTGCACGTATTATCACTCCTTCGTGCTCATGGCCCAGCAATACCAGCATAGCTTCTTCAAGATTGCCGATGGTGGCGGAAACACCCCATATTCTTAGCGGGCAGTTGACTGCCGACAGTTGGTTGCGTAGCCACTTCAGGTGAGCAATTGCCAGTTCCACCTGCACTCCCCTTTTGCTCCCCAACAATTCGTGCCATTCGTCTACTGCAATGCAACTAAGGTGTTTAAAATATTCAGCATGGTTTTTAGAGGCAAACAACAGGTGCAGGCTTTCCGGTGTAATGACCAGTATCTCGGGCATATTGCGTTTTTGCTTCTCCCGCTCAGACACTGGCGTGTCGCCGTTTCTTATTGCTACTTTCCAGGGTATTCCGAGCTCCTGCAGCGCCTCATCCATGGCGCGTGCTATATCCTTTGCAAGAGCCCGCAAGGGGCTTATCCAGAGTAGTTGCAACCCCGAATTGGTTTTGGTTTTGTAATCGGGGTTGTTATTGATCCAGTCGATAACTACGGCAAGGAACACAGAATAAGTTTTGCCAAAACCCGTAGGGGCATTTACTATCCCGCTGAGACCTTCAATGTGCATCTGCCATGTCTCCTCCTGGAATGTAAAAGGGTGTAAACCTTTGCCATTCAGCCATGCAAGTACAGTTTCATAACCTATATTCCTCTTCGCAGACACAAAAAGCTGTTCACGCAATAATAAGACAAAACCCGGTCCCTATGTGCTGCTTGCTGTAACTTTGGGCCGAAAATTCAATTTTTGAAAAAACTCCTGCAACAAATATCATCCTGCAATATATGCAGCGCATATCTGCCACATGGTGTCAACCCGGTATTGCAGGCAGGCAGCAAAGCCAAACTATTGATAATAGGCCAGGCACCGGGCAAGAAAGTGCATGAAAGCGGCATACCATGGGATGATGCCAGCGGCAACCAACTTCGTAAATGGCTGGGAATAGATAAAGAAACATTTTACAATTCTGATCAGGTGGCATTAATTCCAATGGGGTTTTGTTATCCTGGGAAGGGTACTTCGGGCGACCTGCCCCCGAGGCCCGAATGCGCACCACATTGGCACAACCTGCTGCTCAAAAGCATGAAACAGGTACAACTGACTTTATTGATAGGCCAATATGCCCAGAACCATTACCTGGGAAAGAATGCAAAAGAGAACCTCACTGCTACCGTCCACGCATATAGCGAATATCTTCCGCAGTATCTGCCCCTGCCCCATCCCTCGCCCCGAAACAGGTTCTGGCTCTATAAAAACCCATGGTTTGAAGCGGAACTTGTACCTATGCTACAGGAGCAGGTAAGAAAAATAATTTTCTAAAAAATTCATATCGACTAACGAAAGTTAATCCACTATCATCCCCACACTGTCTAAAACAAACTGCGCCCCGGAGTCTGTATGCCTAATACGGTACCGGGGCACTAATAATCCCGCACCGCTATAAGAAACCCCTTTTACCCACCTAAGTTTTCAAATTCTTCATTACCTGTAATATCAAATATGGCTACCGCACAGAGATTTCTGCCTATAACACCGGCATACATATATTCATGGCCAGGGGCTGAGTCGTAACCGTTAATCCAAAACAATACACTATCCTTATCCGCTGATTCAACAAGCCTTGCCAGCTCATTGCGGTATTCTTTGTCGGTTGGTTTAAACTTATTAAATACAGGGTTTCTATTAATGCATTCAGGCCTGTCGCAGAACATAAGCAAAGTGACGACAAGTATTGATATAAAAACAAATAGCCGCATAAGAAGGTGCTTATACAGCTATAACGGGAATTATGAACAATTATTCTATAAAAACATCACGGGCATATCTTAGAGATAGAACTTAAACAATACATAAGCGGCTACAAGGAGCATGGCGACAATATAAAAAAAGAGATTAAGTTTGTTGCTCACCCGGTAGTACCCCTGCAACTCTTCGGAGTACGTGTTCTCGATAACGGCCCTGCTAAATAAATTCATGGACACTATAAAAAGGTGGAACTGTTGCTCCCTAAAACCATAAACCTTGATAATCGCAAATTTGATGATAATGAACAAAAGTACCAGTACGAGTATTGCCATTTTTGCATAGTCGATTATGAACTCATTTATCATAGTAGTGTATTTTGACAAGTACAAATATCAATGTCTTTTTTTTATACTACAAACTACCGCAAAGAAAAATCGCTTGACCCAGGATATACGAAGAGCTGTGTAATTGTACACAACCGAAGGGGCATTATAAGAAAAATAAATGAGAAATGGTAGGGTGTTTTTCCCGTTTTTTATTCACCAGGCAAGGTCTACTTTTACCTCTGGACTCAAGACTGTGCGTCAATTGTTTTTTTGACACGGTCAACAGTTCAGACGCTCATACATTCATTCACTAAAAACAACATTATGGAAGGTACAATGGCTACCGTTACACCCTGGGCGGCAAATTTCGCCCCCCTGGGCTGGATGTCCTGCAGTGGACAGCTACTATCAATAGCGGAATATACTGCGCTTTATTCACTACTTGGCACAACCTACGGCGGTGACGGCCAGACAACTTTCGCATTGCCGGACCTGCGAAGCCGTGTAGCCATTGGTACCGGCCAGGGCCCGGGGCTTCCTGATTATGAACTGGGCCAGGATGGAGGAACTGAAACGAACACAATTACCACCACACAAATGGCTGCGCACATTCACCAAATGACGGTAATAGCGCAAATACAGGTTAACGGGAACACACAAGACACCGACAGCCCTGAAGGTGCATACCCCGCTGTAACGCAAGGCGGTGACCAGATATATAACGACGCGGCCAGCGGTGTTTTTGGAGGAGCTTTGAACGCAACAGGGCAAATATACCCGACAGGTAATAATATACCGGTCAATAATATTCAGCCCTATCTCTCTATGTATTATATCATCTGTGTTGAAGGTATTTACCCATCCAGGAATTAATTAACTAAAAAACAGAAAAAAATGGAAGGATATATTTCATGCGTAACGATGTTCGCAGGCACTTTCGCCCCAAAAAACTGGTGGTTTTGCGATGGTTCGATAATAGCCATCAGGAGCAACACCGCTCTCTTTTCACTCTTAGGCACAATGTATGGCGGCGATGGTATAACAACTTTCGCTTTGCCTGACCTGCGTGGCCGCGTAATTGTTGGCCAGGGCCAGGGCCCGGGTTTAAGCGACTACACTGTAGGAGAAAGAGGCGGCACGGAAACCAACACTCTGACAGTCAGCAATTTACCGGCACATATTCACTCGACAGTGATCACATCGCACATGCTGGTAAATGGAAACAATTCGACTTCAGATAGCCCTGAAGGGACATACTATGGCGCGTTTACTTCTAACATTTACAATAACGCAAGTTCTCCGGGAGCATACCTGGGGCCGCTGCATACATTTGCTTCAGTCGGGGTAACAGGATTCGGCTCACCCATGAATAATATACAGCCCACTTTAGGCATGAATTATATTATCTGTATGTACGGAATTTTCCCTTCGCGCAATTAAATTGTTAAACAATTTTTACTCACTTCTAAATCAAAATATTATGGAAGGTACTATGGCAACAGTCACTTTGTTTGCCGCTAATTTCGCCCCAAAAACCTGGGCATATTGCCAGGGGCAAATACTGGCAATCTCCACCAATACGGCTTTGTTCTCACTTTTAGGCACTACTTATGGCGGTAACGGGCAAACTACTTTCGCATTACCCAATCTGTGCGGCCGTGTGCCGGTAGGCACAGGTTCAGGCCCCGGTCTTACACCACAGGTACTTGGAGAAGTGACCGGAACGCCCAACAATACAATGCTGCTAACAAACCTGCCTGCCCACAATCACCAGGCAACGGTAAATATCCAGGTACCCATAAATCCTAACGGAGTGGATGTGGAAAACCCGGAAGGCGCTTTCCTGGGTGTACCGCAAAACGGCAAAATGTATTATAGCAATGCCCCGGCCGCCGGCCAGTTTATGGGAAACCTGGCAACTACTGCCAACGCTGGAATTAACGGGGCGTCACAACCCATAAATAATATGCAGCCCTATCTTGCTTTGAATTATATAATCTGCCTGTACGGCATTTATCCGTCCAGGAATTAAACTATTAAGCACATGGAACAGGTGGTTTTCAATCTGCCTGTTCCAATTTTTATTTATCAACTGTATGAAACAACCTACGATCGGATTGTTATTTCCGCGGTCTTCATCTTACCCCGGCATTGGCTACGATGTTACAGAAGGGTTCAGGGCTGCTTTAGACCATTATGGCCGGGATATTAAAGTAGTAACGGAAAGCGTCGGCATAGGCGGAATAGGAAATGAGGTGTATAAGGCAGCTGAAAGCCTGCTGATGAACCATGGTGTCGATTTGTTAGTGGCTTTCATAGACCACTTTGCTGCAGAAAAAATAGAACCATTGTGTACTGCCGCCAATAAACTTTTGTTGGTGATAGAGCCGGGCGGCGTCATCCCTACCAGTTGGGCTGCCGCGCCATTGAGGTTCCATATAACGCTTGACGCCGCATTCGGTAGTCGTATTGCGGGGCATATGGCAGGTTTGGAAGGTATGAAAAAAACAGTTTTCGCCACAAGTTTTTACGATGGCGGCTATCTCAATTGCAGCGCATATATTGACGGTTATACAGCATGGGGAGGGGCCGTATGCCACAACTTTGTTACACCTTTCAGGTTTGAAGATTTTAAAATCGAGCCGCTGTTAAATGCTGTTGACGAGCACCGGCCCGATTCTATACTGGCCCAATTCAGTTACGACACGGGAAAATTATTTTTAGATGAGTATGGCAAATCGGAAATATCCGGCCAACTCCAATTTTATGCATCACCATTTCTGCTGGAAGAAAGTTTTTTGCAGACAGTGCCATTTGCCATTACAGGCATTCGCGGCGCGGTTCCCTGGTCTGTACAGCTACAAAACGAAACTAACCTGGCCTTCCTGGCAGCTATGGAAGAACAGGGAAGACAGGGAAATTGTTTTTCAGCATTGTCGTGGGATGCAGCGCAATTTGCCGTTAAAGCCATAGAAGCATTGTCGGCGTGCAAAAACAACGGACTAAAGGCAGCCGCTCTGCTAAACAATATTGAAATTGAAAGCACCAGGGGAGTTTTACGGCACGATACAGCCACCAATTATTTTTACGGCCCTTTGTACGAGGCAGAAGTAGTAGCAGACGAAAACGGGCGCTGTAAACTTGACATAAAAGAGGAAATATCTTTTTTGGAGGAACAATGGAAAGAGCATACATCTAAACCAATGACACATACGCATTCAAGGTGGACCAATACATACTTGTGTACTACCTAAATATCAGTAATGAAAGTAGCAATAATTTGTAATAACCCGGTTGCATTGCCATCTGTTAAGCTTCTCGCCGATATGGGCGGGCTTTGCTCGGTTGCCACCGTGTCGTCCAATGCAGAGATGTGTGCTGTTCTTAGCTCTTTCCCCATTGACCCGGGCATAAGTGTTAAGATATTTGAACCGTCTGGCTTTGAACAACAGTTGAATAATTGGTTGTCTGACGTACAACCCGACGGTGTATTAATGATGACATGGCCGTTCCGCATACCCGTTTCCGCATTAGGAAAACCTAAGTACGGGTTTATCAACTTTCACTATGGCTTACTGCCTGCTTACGCTGGGGCCAACCCTGTTTTTGAACAAATAAAAAGAAGGGAGCAATTTGGAGGAATAACCATACATCATGCCGATGCGGGCATTGACACCGGGCCTGTCATCATGCAACAACGTATCCCTATTTCAGACGGGGAAACATTCGGGTCGCACATGCGCAACCTTTCTTACGTTGGTGCAGAATTGTCCGGCAGGTTATTCGGCACGATGGCCGGCGGGCAGCCGTTACCGGCATTTGCGCAGGACCGAAACGCAATAAAGTATTACAGGAAACCATCGCAGCAGGACGTGAGGGTAAATTGGTCCTCAATGGATGCAGAGGGTATTACAGCCCTGGCCAATGCATGTAATCCATGGAACTATGGGGCGACAACTGAGATCAATAATTGGCCGCTGGGGCTGCTTACGGTCAATATTAATAATTCAGAACATGGCCGGCTTCCCGGTACAATTCTCAGCATCAACGGCGAAGGATTGGAAATTGCCTGTATCAACAATAAATCAGTCATGATACCGGTGGTTTATACCCAGGATGGCTATATAAAAGGAGAAAGGCTAAAACATTACGGCCTGAAGGAAGGCATGTGTTTTAGTTGACATTTTAAACTTAACTAAAGGTGTTTAACAATAATTATCAGCAAAATGAAAAAAATCACATTAATGCTTATCGCCGTGGTTGGCCTGTGGAGCGCAAGCAAAGGTCAAACCACTTTATCATTAGGGGACATCGCGTTTGACGGTTACAATTGTAATGACGGCGGTTCCCTGGCTAATGAGTTCTCTTTTGTAATACTGCGAAGCGGCGGTATTTCAAGTGGAACGGTAATAAAGTTCACAGACAACGGATGGAGCCCTACAGCCGGCTGGCTTTCTACTGAGGGTGTTATAGAATGGCCGGCGGGCAGCCGTTACCGGCTTTCGCGCAAGACCGAAACGCAATAAAGTATTACCGGAGGCCCTCTCAGCAGGGCGTGAGGATAATTTGGTCCTCGATGGATGCAGAGGGTATTACAACCCTGGCCAATGCATGTAATCCATGGAACTACGGCGCGACAACTGAGATCAATAATTGGCCGCTGGGGTTGCTCAGGGTCAATATTAACAATTCAGAACATGGCCGGCTTCCCGGTACAATTCTCAGCATCAATGGAGGCGGATTGGAAATCGCCTGTATCAACAATAAATCAGTCATGATACCGGTGGTTTACACCCAGGATGACTATATAAAAAGAGAAAGGCTAAAACATTACGGCATGAAGGAAGGCATGTGTTTTAGTTGACATTTTAAACTAAAGGTGTTTAACAATAATTATCAGCAAAATGAAAAAAATCACATTAATGCTTATCGCTGTGGTTGGCCTGTGGAGCGCAAGTAAAGGTCAAACCACTTTATCATTAGGGGACATCGCATTTGACGGTTACAATTGTAATGACGGCGGTTCCCTGGCCAATGAGTTCTCTTTTGTAATACTGCGAAGCGGCGGTATTTCAAGCGGAACGGTAATAAAGTTCACCGACAATGGATGGGGCCCAACAGCCGGCTGGCTTAGTTCTGAAGGGGTTGTAGAATGGACCTCAGGCTCGGCTATGGCCCAATTTTCGCAGGTGCGTATTAAAGTAAACGCTGCAGGCACCGGCATTACTTCCGTATCAACCGGTAGCGCCACTGTTACTACCACTAACTTTATATTCAGCCAGGCGGGAGACCAGGTATTTGCCTTCCAGGGTGCTTCGCCTGCGGCAGGTACACTTATTACAGGCCTGCATGCCAATTTTGAAATAGGAGGAAGCGGCTTTATGGCCACGGACAATACCAACTGGGATTATGTATCGGGTACGGGGTGTACTACTTGTTACGCCCTGACCAGCAGCAGGTCTGCAAAGCCAAGTGCCTTTACCACCGGCACAGATGCAGTGCTGATGTACACAGGCAATGGAACTGTACAGGAATTGGATAATGGTGTGTATGGATGCACCGGCGCGTCGGGGGCGTCGCTTGCCGCAGTGAGGAGCGCTATCAATACAGCAGCTAACTGGAGCACACAAAACACAACGGTATATTCACTACCGCCCAGCTGCACCTACGCGGTATCGAGCAGCACTACTTGGAACGGGACTACATGGAGCGCCGGTACACCCAACTCCACTACAGATGCCATCATAGCCAGCAGCACTACGCCGGGTTCCTTCACCTGCAAGGCATTGACTATAAACAACGGCGTAGCCCTGACCATAAACAGCGGAGCTACCGCCGCCATCAACGGCAACCTGGTTAACAATGGTAACGGTATCAGCGGTACCGGTACGGTAACGTTCGCATCCTCAGGTACTATTTCAGGCAATGCTATCTCTTTTGGCGGAACACTGACCGTGAGCACAGGCGCCACACTTACAACCGGCAGCCTGCTTACGCTCACTTCCACATCCAACAGTAGCTTCGGGCAAATAGGAAATTCAGCAGGAAGTATCAGTGGTAACGTTACGGTTCAGAGATACATTCCCGGCAAACGGGCTTTCCGTTTCATGGGGCACCCGTTCTCTTCTTCCCAGGCATTAACCGCACTGACAGATGATATAGATATTACAGGCAGTGGTGGCGCCACTAATGGATTTACCGCCACGACAACTAATAACCCTTCCGCCTTTTGGTTTGATGTGAGCGCCGCCGACAACAGCACAACCGGCAGCAACCCCGGCTGGACGGCTTTTACACATACCAACGGCGTTGGAGCCAACGCATGGAACCAGTATGAGCTATTGCGTGTGCTGGTGCGTGGCACACCGGGCCAGGGCTTATCAGGCAACAGCTATACCCCTGCTGCGGTAACACTCGACATGACCGGCGCTGTCAACCAGGGTACACAGGTGGTTACGCTAACCAAAGGAAGCGGTTCTACTTTCGTTTCTTGCGGCAATCCATTTCCTTGCGGCGTGCAGATGAATACCGTGGCTAAGGGAAGCAACATAGGCGCCAATTATTATGTTTGGGATGCAACATCCGGGGCAGCCGGTGCGTACGTAACCAACGCATTCACACTTTCATACGCTCTGCCTCCTTTTGCCGCTCTCTTTACTACGGCATCTGCCAATAGCAACAATACACTTACTTTCGAAGAAGCGGATAAAGATGTAAGCAGTTCAGGATTGTTCAAAACTACGGCCCCTGCCAATTGGGTGGAGTTATTGATTTCCGACAGTTCTATTCACTGGGACAGGTTGCTGGTAAACCTGGACGATAATAGCATGGATGTGGAAGACAACCTGGACGCCGTAAAATTATACAACCCCGGCCTGGATTTTTTCACACTGTCAAAAGATGACGTGCGCCTGGCCATAGACGTGCGCCCATATAATGACGGGGCAAGCATACCGCTGGGCTTAACAGCATACAACCGTTACAACAAATACGTTATCAAGACAGGTATGTTTGACATCCCGCAGGGAACTAAGCTGTTCCTGCACGATAAATACCTGAACAAGACGGAGGAATTAAAGGGAGGCTTCGAATATTGGTTTGACGTAACGGCAGACAGCAATTCGCAGGGCAACAACCGTTTTGTCATCAATATGGTAGGAACACCGACCAACAGCATCATCGAAGCTGCAGGAAAAGCGCCTAAAATGCAATTGATACCCAATCCTGCGGAAACACAGGTAAAAGTGGCATTCGATAAACTTGAAGGTACCGCACAGGTAAAGCTGATCTCGGTAGCGGGACAGGTTATTTACAGCAGCGATGTTGAAGCTGGTTCGGGCAGTATCACCATCCCCCTGCACAACATACCGGGCGGTATCTACTTTGTAGAATTACAGGGTAAAAATGCAAGGTTCACCGAAAAACTTATCAAACAATAATTATCATTTAACCAAAACAACTGCCATGCTCCTGTAAAAGGGGGCTGGTAGTTGCTTAAAACATATACGATGAAAAAACAAACGAAGAATATATTATACGGTTTTATCCTTGCTTTCGTTACCATATTTTCTTTTGAAGTTTTTGCGCAGGGCCCTGGCTTTGAGGAAGATGTGGAAGATACGCCTGTTGACGGCGGGGTAACCCTTGTACTGGCAGCAGCGGCAGCTTACGGTGTCAAAAAGATAAATGATAAAAGAAAAAAACAGGAAAAATAACAGGACGTTAATTCTTGCGAAAGCCGGATTATCACCGGCTTTTCGCAAGAACAACCAATTTTAGTTTAGTAATTATTTGCTGATATATGACACAAATACCGTCTTCAGTTTTGAATATCGCCGGTCTGCTCAAGCCGGCGGAATTAGACAAAATAGACAACCTTATTGCTCAAATACCATTTGAGGATGGTAAGAATACAGCTTCGGGCGTAGCCAGGGAAGTGAAAAACAATTTGCAGGCTAGCAGGACTGAGAACGGCGCACGCAGAGAGGTTCAGCAAATTGTCTTTTCGGCAATTACCACGCATCCCCTGGTGCAAACCGCTGTAATGCCCAAAAGCATATTGCCGCCTATCATCAGCAAATACAGCGATGGCATGAACTATGGCTGGCATACCGACAGCCCGGTTATGACAATTGACTATACAATCAGGGTAGATATGAGCATTACCGTTTTTCTTAGCGACCCGGAAACATATACCGGCGGGGAATTGGTGATACAGATGCCCACGGGCAACGTTGAATATAAGCTGAATAAAGGCGACGCAATAATTTATCCGACTACCCGGCTACATTGTGTAAACCCCGTTACCGACGGAGAGCGTGTAGCATGTGTTACCTGGATACAGTCGCTGGTAAAGGATACCGACAGACGTGAGCTGTTGTTTCAGCTAAAGACGATACAGGAAAATCTTGCCGCTAAAAACCTTCAGAGCGAGGAGAACATCGCCATACTCCAGGTTTACAGCAATCTTATGCGTATGTGGACAGACCTTTGATAAAAATGCCGGCATGAGTACTATCTACAAATATATAAAGCTCCCCCTGGGTTTCGATGCCGATGCGATGTTACACGAAGTCCGCAGTCTGGCCGATGTATGGTTGCCACATTACAACGAGCGCGACTATTCTGGCGAGTGGAAAGCGATACTCTTACGTTCTGCAGGCGGCAGTTTAACTAATGCGCTGCCACAACAAACCACTGGTACAGAATTTAAGGATACAGCATTAATGCAGCAGTGCCCCGTCATAAAAAATGCTGTTGATTCGTTGCTTTGCGATAAGACAGCTATACGCGTACTAAACCTGCGGGCCGGTGCAACGGTTAAGGAACATTCCGACCCCGGCTTATGCTACGAAGACGGAGAGGTACGGCTGCACATTCCTCTTGTTACCAACAGCCAGGTGGATTTTTATATCGGTGGTGAAAACTTAACGCCACAGCCCGGCGAATGCTGGTACATGAATTTCGAGTTGCCGCACTCCTTATCCAACTGCGGTTCAACAGACAGGATACATCTTGTAATTGATTGCATCGTGAATGATTGGGTGCATGACCTGTTCGCCTCGGCCAACGAGGGAAATATCAAAAAAATACCGGCGCCCGAAAAGTTTACAGACAACGATAAACGGTTGATTATTGAACAATTAAGGAACATAGGCACCGAGACGGCGTTGGCCCTGGCAAAGGACATGGAGAATAATTTCTAAAAACCACTGGTAGATATGGAAAACAACCTTGAGGCCTGGCAGTTGTTGCAAAAAATTGCCGGGTTTGTAAATAGCATAGGTATTCCCTGTAAACCCGGAACGATCGACCGCGAAACATTTTTACCGGGGGTTGATATTAATAATGGAAGTATTGTTTACGACGCGGCCAGGCTTATCAGCCCCGGCGATATTTTGCATGAGGCCGGGCATATAGCCGTACTGCTGGAGAAGGACAGGGAAAAGGTTACCAGCCCCGATGTTTCCGGCGACCTTCAGCCGGGCGGAGCCGAGATGGCCGCTATTGCATGGAGTTGGGCTGCGCTCCGTCACCTCGGCTTATCTCCCGATGTTGTATTTCATGAAAAAGGTTATCACGGCGAGTCGTCACAGATAATAATGAACTTTTCAGCCGAACGCTATTTTGGTGTAAGCCTGTTGCAATGGTTCGGCATGACTTGCGAAAAAAAGAATACAGGTCAATTGAGTGTAGCTGTTTATCCTGAAATGCAATTTTGGCTACGCCCTTCATAAACCTTCCGGGTAGAGCCGATGTAATTTTTCTGTTGCTTTTTCGAATAACTTAAGCCATAACTACCGATGGCAACTAATTTTCTCACCAACCCGGTTGGCCTCATTATCAAATTGCCGCATTAACCAACTACCTTTGCAGATTTGGAATGAATACCGCCGATATAGATAACGAATGGGACTACACCGCAGACGAGGACGGTGATATAGAAGAGGCCGGGCCGTCGGGCGCACCCGTAGAGCGCCTGCGCATCGTCACCGACAGGCGCCAGGAACCCCTGCGCATCGATAAGTTCCTGATGAACCGCATAGAGCATGCTACCCGCAATAAGATACAGCAGGCGCTGGAACAGGGCTTCATACTGGTGAACGGCGAAATCGTAAAACCTAACTATAAGATACGTCCCGGCGATGAGATCGTGGTGTTTGAGACCCGCAACCCCGAAAGCACCGAAGTAATACCCGAAGACATACCGCTGAATATCGTGCACGAAGATGAGGACCTGATGATTATCAACAAGCCTGCGGGTATGGTAGTGCATCCCGGTAACGGCAATTATACCGGCACCCTTGTTAATGCACTGGCGTTTTACCTGAACAAAGAAAACATAGACACTACTGCCCTGCCCCGGGTGGGCCTGGTGCACCGCATAGACAAAAACACAAGCGGCCTCATCGTTATCGGCAAAACGGAACAGGCTATGACCAAACTGGCCGCCCAGTTTAAAAAGCATACAGTACACCGCAGGTATATAGCCCTGGTGTGGGGCGATGTGCAGGACGACGAGGGGACTATCATTGCGCACGTAGGCCGCCACCAGCGCCAGCGCAAAATAATGGACGCCTACCCCGATGGCGAACATGGCAAAGAGGCTATCACACACTACAAAGTGCTGGAGAGGTTCAATTACGTAACCCTGGTAGAACTAAGACTGGAAACCGGCCGCACCCACCAGATACGTGTGCACATGAAGCACATTGGCCATCCCCTGTTTAACGACAGCACCTATGGTGGCGACAGGATTGTAAAAGGGACTGTGTTTACCAAGTACAAACAATTTGTAGACAACTGTTTCAAACTACTGCCGCGCCATGCCCTGCATGCCAAAGAACTGGGCTTTATTCACCCTTCTACGGGTCAGAAAATACAATTCGATTCAGACCTCCCCGAAGACATGACCGGGGTAATAGAGAAGTGGCGAACCTATACTTCGGGTATGAACCGCCAGTTAAAAGAAAGAATGGAGGGGTAAATGTTACTATATAATAATAATACAAAATACGTATATATCACAAAATATGAACTTTATCATTTTGAGCGTTAAAATGGGTACTTAATTCTACATTAATCCGTTTTAAATCATAATTTTGTTAGAATCAGTTTTTAAAATACAATTTAAACAGAACATGTCTTTGTTAGCAATCAACCCGGTCTTTTTGTTCTCAATGCCTAGTGGCGGCGAATGGATAACTATCCTGATAGTGGTTATCGTGCTTTTTGGTGGTAAAAAGATACCGGAACTGGCTCGCGGTATAGGTAAGGGTATCCGCGAATTTAACGACGCCAAAAAAGGCGTAAAGGATGAGATAGAATCGGGCATGAAAGAAAGCGACAAACCGATAAAATAATATCCACACCGGTAGTATTATTCGACTTTTTTTATTTTATTTATAGATAACTTAATTCTTAACCTATGTCTTAGGCAAGGCAGCAATAAATTTTTGTACGGAAAGCATGCGTTTAAACAGCTTATTACTGGTACCCGTTCTACTGTTCACAACTTTTGGCAAGTCCTCATCGCAGGAACTGGACAATAGTTTCTACAAGTACAAAAGCGATACCATCGTCATAAAGAAGGGAGTGGACCCCAAGCTGTACGCCGCAGCTATAGAAGCTGCAAAGCCCAAAACGTACAAACATGTGCCTTATGCCATAGACACCGCCTATTTTGGCAGCAAGGTTAATTTCATTACAGGATATACCGAGAAATACCTGAAGTCGCACAACCGCACGCTGACTACCGTCAGGGAGCGTTCTGAAAAGGTTTTCCCCCTTATTGATAAAGTACTTGAGGAGAACAAACTGCCTAAGGAACTGAAATACCTGGCAGTGATCGAATCGGCGCTTAACAACCATGCACGCTCAAGAGTGGGCGCAGTAGGCCCTTGGCAGTTCATGTCTTATACAGGCAAAGAAATGGGCCTGGTGGTGAACAAAAACCGCGACGACCGTAAAGACTGGTTGCGTTCTACCAATGCCGCATGTAAATACATGATGGAACTGTATGAGGAACTGGGCGATTGGTTGCTGGTGATAGCGGCCTACAACAGCGGTCCCAGGCCGGTACTGCGTGCTATCCAACGCACAGGCAGCCGCAACTTCTGGGACCTGAAGCCCTACCTGCCCCGCGAAACACAGGGCCATGTGCTGGCATTCGTTGCTACGGCTACTATATTTGAGAAGCTGAACTACTACATAGGCGAGGATATTCCCGACGAAATAAGCTACGTAAAACCGGTAAAAGGCATAGAAAAGCCTAAGGCCAAAAAGTCTATGTTTACCGAGGATGAGCTGAAGTCTATGGCCATTGTGCGCATATCAGAGCCTATATACCCCGAGCTGCTGTCGCAGGAACTGGATATAGACCTGCAGTTGCTGCAACGCTGGAATATCGACTACGAGCTGTTTGAATACAATACCTACAGCGAAGAGGTATATAACCTGCGCATACCCAAAGACAAACTGGACGCGTACTTCGACAAAAAAGTATCGCTTGAGGCCCGCAGCAAAAAGATATACGCCGACCAGGCGATGTAACCTTAAAAATATTTTTGATTTCTGTTTTTTTAATTTACCTTTGCAGCCTTAAAAATTTAGTAATTTAATGGCAAATCATAAGTCTACCAGGAAGAGTGTAAGGAAAAACGCTGCCCGCCGCGACCGTAACCGTTATTATGGTAAAACTACCCGTAACGCTATACGTAACCTTTTAGCTATTACTGATAAGAAAGAAGCCTCCGAGGAGATGCCCAAGGTTATCTCCCTGATAGATAAACTGGCCAAGCGCAATGTGATACATAAAAACAAAGCCAGCAACCTGAAATCAGGCCTGGTGAAAAAGATCGCCGCTTTAGCTTAATCATACGCACTTCAACATATTATCAGCCATCACGCCAACGCGTGATGGCTTTTTGTTTTCTTTAACATTTGCATATTTGGTCATTACGAAAGTATTCGTATGTTTGTTTACGAAATCATTCGTATAACGACATGGCAGATAATATCAAACCTACAGAAGGAGAACTGGAGATCCTCAACATCCTTTGGGAGAAAGGCCCCAGCACCGTAAGAACAGTGCATGAGGTATTGGAGAAAGCCAAAGGCTCAGGCTACACCACTACCCTGAAACTGATGCAGATAATGCACGACAAAGGACTGGTGAAAAGGGACAGCTCATCCCGGGTACATATATACGAAGCAGCCATTTCCAAAATAAAGACACAGGGGCAGATATTACGCAAAATGGTGGATACCGTCTTCGCCGGCAATACCATGCAAATGGTAATACAGGCGCTGGGTAACCATAAGGCTGACCCGGCTGAACTGGAGGCTATCAGGAAATACCTGGACGAAATAGAAAAGAAGTAACAATAACTATTGTATAACGATATAATACGCAGATATGTTACCCGCAAACTCTGATATCGTATTTGCCCTCAGCTGGGCGCTTGTTCACTCCCTATGGCAGGGACTGCTTATTTATATATTGCTGTGCGCTGCCTTAGCTCTTATCCCCGGCAATTATTCCGCAGCCCGGTATTACGTAGCGGTTTCGGCACTGGCAGCTATGGTCTTAAGCTTCATTGCAACTATCATGTACCAATATGGTATAACCACAACCGGCTACTATACCATTGCACCAGGTAATGCCAATATCAGCCAACAGGTAATTACACCGGTAAACACTGTCGCTGCGACAACATCCGTTGCCGGCCGCCTGTTATCCTGGTACAATAGCCATACGGCCCTTGTTGTCAACCTTTATATTGCCGGACTGGGTCTGCTGTTGTCTCGTATTGCGTACAACCTGTATATGCTGAAATCATTCCGGGTAGAAAACGCTGTCCCGGCCAATACGGAATGGGTGGCCGCTTTGAAGAAATGTGCCGCCGTGCTGAATGTCAGCAAAAAACTGGAATTGCTCTTTTCTGAAAAGGTTAATGTGCCGATGGTAATGGGTAGCCTGAAACCCGTGATACTGGTGCCGGTAGCAGTCGCTAACAGCCTCACTATGCAGGAAGCAGAGGCCATTTTACTGCACGAACTGGCCCATATTCGCCGCCACGACTACCTGGTCAACCTGGTACAGATGTTTATTGAGACGGTCCTGTTTTATAATCCTTTCGTCTGGCTCGTCTCATCAGTTATAAGAAGAGAAAGGGAACATTGCTGCGACGATATGGTAGTGTGCCATACTGCTGAAAGGCTGCCGTATGCCAAAGCACTTGCAGCCCTGGAAATCTACCGTCTCTACCCTGCTACGCCGGCCCTGGCCGCCACAGGTTCAAAAAATCAATTATTAAACCGTATAAAACGAATAATGGAAATGAAAAATGACAGAATTTCTTACAGCAGACTCACGGCTGTATTGCTGCTTGCCGTGCTGCTTATCGGCTCCATAGTCTTTGTAGCCAACGATGTAAATGCACAGTCGAAAAAAGAAAAGGATAGGAAAAAAACGAAAAAAACGGAAAGCACATCCACCACGAAAAAGCAAGTGAAAGTGCATACCATAGTGATGGACGACGGCAAAGACGACGATCACCTTCAGCAACAGAAGAAGGTAATTGTCATTAAGGGCGGCGACACGGTCAAAAACCTCAGCATTAATAAAACGATTACAAGCACAGATGAAGCCGTAGGCGAAGTGTTCCAGATGCTGGACGACATGGACCTTGATGGAATAATAGACGGAGCTATGGCCAGTGTTGACTGGAATAGCATGGGTGATTCTATCAATATTGAAATGGAGATGGATGGCCGTGAAATGAGCAGGGAAGTACGCGAAGCGCTGGCCGAAGCAAGAAAAGAAATGGCTGCAGCCCGCACTGAAATGGCGAGCGCAAGCAACGAATACCGGGCGGCGATGGCTGAAGCGCGAAAAGAGATGGCCGCTGCCCGGAAAGAAACGGCTATAGCGCAAAAGGAAATGGCTTTGCGCGATGCAAAAGGCAAAGCTGCCCGGGGCAGGCTTGCATATAGCAGCTCTCACGACCATATATTGGACGCAATGGAAAAGGACGGGCTGATAAGCCGGGCCAAAGGCTATAAGGTGGAAAAGAAGGGCGATGAGCTATATATAGACGGCATCAGGCAATCAAAAGAGGTATTTAAGAAATACGAACCCATGATAGATGCGAAAAACATGACCATCAAGGGAAGCAACAACAACATCAGCATTAAGGTCGAAAAATAAGCATTCAATAATTATAGTAGTATTCCCTACGCCCGCTGTGTTTACGGCGGGCTTTTTCTTAATGGCTGGTTAACCGTTAACAAACCGGCCTGTTAACCGATTTTAAACGCGGCGTTAACCATTAACGATTATTTGGAAACCGCCCCTTCCGCGTTGCATCTTTGCATTGTCATTCGGAAACAAACAACAGCGTTTCGGGACTGAAAATAAAAAACACACTTTTTTTCAAAACACACATTCATTAACAAACAAAAACACAAGATCATGCAAGCAACAATCAACATCAGTTACACACACAATGCTACAGCACAAGCCGCTAAAACAGCTAATGCCATCATCCGTCGCGAAAGCAGCCAGAAAATAATCATGTTCGTAGCTATACTGGCAAGCCTGCTGGGTGCTGTAAACCTGTAAAGAAAGTTACTCCTCAATACTCAACAGTGCTGCAACAACCATTGAGGAATTGAGAAATTAAGCCATTGAGCATTATTCTTTTACCACCCTGCTTACATAGCTGCCGTTTACTTTAAGGATGTACATCCCTGGCGCCACCTGGCTTATATCAATATCGGTTTTGTTGCCTGAACCTACCTGAACAATGACTTTCTGCCCCTGCAGGTTACACAATTCCACCTTACTGACAATATCTGCAGACGAAACGGTAATATTATTCCTTGCCGGGTTTGGATAAACGGAAATATCACCTGCTTTAGCCGCCGCTTCCTTCACGGTTACAAATTCCATTACAGTCATCATGGCACAACTGCGGTTATTGGCCATTAGTGTATCCAGTAAGGTATCTACCGTATTGAGGTGCTTCACTCCCACGCATATCTCGGATGCTCCCGTATCCCACCCTGAAAACAATGTGAAATTAAAAGCCATCTGGACACTGTCCCCCGGCGCCAGTACCTGCCCGGTTAAGGGGATATAAGGAACAAACCCACTGCCGAAATCGAAGGATATAGCCGAACTGTCAAAGAGCAATTCAAAGGCAAGAGAATCCTGGAACTGTACAGTGTCCGGGCCTATATTTTTGATATAGGCATCTATCAGGAACGGGTCGTCCACCCAAATGGTGTCGCCGGTTGCCGGAGCGTGTAATTTGATCTCCAGGTCGGCGTAACGTTGTGCGGAGGCAGAAAAGCAGCTAATAATCAGCAATAGTGGAAGTAAAATTGTTTTTTGCATAAGTGTAGTTTTTATTGTCAACATAAATGTAGCGTAAAGACACGTTAAAGAAAATATAAAATTAATGTTTATTAAATATCTGGGCCTCGATGTGACATCAACGCCATTTTACAACTTTTTTACGTATATTTGCACTACATAACATGCACCCGAAAACGACATATCACTATATATATTCCATAACCCTTCCACTGCTGCAGGATTTTTTATGCTCCCAAAATTTTATTTCCAAACTCCGGCATCAACCGAACAGAGTGAGCTCGATGAGGCAATTTAAAAGACATAAAATCTGGAATCAAAATGGAACATTTTTGCAACCAATTCATAATCAATCAATTAATTTCGGAATGCAAGGCGACGGCGCAACAAAACGCAACAAATTTTGTTCCCCGCACCTTGTTTTGGGAACAAAACCGCCTCTTTCTGCACAAAGTCCGACCCCTAAAAACTTGTCACATATTACCCTACTAACCAACTACCCAATTAACCTCCAACAATCATTATCTTGCACCCTCAAAATACAGTGACTTACAGAATGGACTATAAAAGGATATTAGTAACGGCGGCGCTACCCTATGCCAACGGCCCCATCCACATCGGGCACCTGGCTGGCTGCTACCTGCCGGCGGATATATATGTGCGTTATCAAAAAGCGCAGAAAAGAGATGTAAAATTTGTCTGTGGTAGCGATGAGCATGGCGTGCCAATCACCATACGCGCCCGGAAAGAAGGCGTTACCCCGCAGGATGTAGTGGACAAGTACCACGCCATGATAAAGGACAGTTTTGCGCAGATGGGCGTGTCCTTCGATATCTACTCGCGCACCAGCAGCGCCACCCACCGCGAAACCTCGCAGGCGTTCTTTAAAAAGCTATACGACGAGGGTGTTTTTGAAGAAAGAGAAACAGAGCAATTCTTTGACGAAGAAGCCAATGTATTCCTGGCCGATCGGTATATCGTAGGTACCTGCCCTGTTTGTGGCAACGACAACGCCTACGGCGACCAATGTGAGAAATGCGGCAGTAGTCTCTCGCCCGAGCAGTTGAAGAATCCGCGTAGCGCCCTCAGCAATGCCATACCGGTGAAACGTAAGACAAAACACTGGTACTTTCCATTAAACAAATATGAGGGTTTCCTCAACGAATGGATAGTACAGGGCAAGAAAGACGAGTGGAAGAGCAATGTGTACGGCCAGTGCAAGAGCTGGCTGGATAATGGCCTGCAGCCCCGCGCTATGACCCGCGACAGCAACTGGGGGGTACCCGTTCCCCTGCCCGATGCGGATGGCAAAGTGTTGTACGTATGGTTCGATGCGCCTATCGGCTATATCAGCGCTACTAAAGACCTCACGCCTATGTGGTCGGACTACTGGCAGAAGGAAGATACCAAACTGGTGCATTTCATAGGCAAGGACAATATCGTGTTCCACTGTATCATATTCCCGGCTATGCTTTACGCGCATGGCGGTTATGTATTGCCCGACAATGTGCCCGCCAACGAGTTCCTGAACATCGAAGGCGATAAAGTATCCACCTCGCGCAACTGGGCGGTGTGGGTGCATGAATATTTACAGGACTTCCCCGAACAGCAGGACGTACTGCGGTATGTGCTATGCGCCAACGCGCCGGAGGCCAAGGACAATGACTTTACCTGGAAGGACTTCCAGGACAGGAACAATAGCGAACTGGTGGCTATCTTCGGCAACTTCGTGAACAGGACTTTCGTGCTGATGCATAAGTTATGCAACGGCCGTGTGCCGCAATTGCACCAGGATGTAATGGACGATGCCGACCGCTATATCACGCTGATGATAAAAGAGGCCAAAGACCTGGTAGAGGCCAACCTGGAAAAGTATAAGTTCCGCGATGCCCTCTATGAAGTTATGGACCTCGCCCGTAAGGGCAATAAATATATGCAGGACAAACAGCCCTGGATAGTGGCCAAATCGCTGGAAGAAAATCCCGACAACCAGAAGTCCATAGACAACTGCCTGCACCTTTGCCTGCAACTCACCGCCAACCTGGCCATACTTGCTAATCCCTTCATGCCGTTTACGGTGAAGAAAATGCTGCATATGATGAAAGTGGTGGACAAAATGCTGGAATGGGAAAATGCCGGCAGGATAGACCTGCTGAAGGTAAACTACCCCCTGCGGGCACCCGAATTATTGTTTAAGAAAATAGAAGATGAACAAGTGAAAGAACAAGTAGAGAAGCTGCATAACGCAGGCACTGCCGCACAAGCGCCTGCCGCCGAAACAGTAGAAGAGCCAAAGCACAACCCGGTGAAACCCGAAATAGTATATGATGACTTTGCCCGCCTGGACCTGCGTGTGGGCACGATACTCACTGCTGAAAAGGTGGAAAAAGCCGACAAACTGCTGAAACTGGAACTGGACATGGGATTTGAAAAAAGAACAGTAGTTTCGGGTATTGCTATGCACTTCCGGCCGGAAGACATAATCGGGAAGCAGGTGACGGTAGTGGCCAACCTTGCCCCGCGTAAAATGAGAGGCATAGAAAGCAACGGTATGATACTGATGGCTGAAGATAAGGATGGCAAGTTGATATTCGTTTCTCCGGTAGAAAATACAGCGCCGGGAAGTGAGGTCAGATAACTAATTTTGCACGACTCACAATCTGATACATGAAAAAGAAAACACTCTGGTGGATAATAGGCGGCTCAGTTGTATTACTGGTCATACTTATCATCATTGGCAAGTCTACCGGCAACAAAGGGACCAAGGTAGCCGTAGAAGCTGCGGCCCCGCACACTATTATCGAAACCGTAACGGCCAGTGGTAAGATATATCCTGAAACAGAGGTGAAGATAAGCCCCGAGGTGAGCGGCGAGATAACATTCCTGCAAATAGAAGAAGGAGACAGTGTGTATAAAGGCGAAATGCTGGTGAAGATCAATCCAACCATCTATTCGTCTATGGTTACGCAGGCATCGGCCAACCTGGCTGAAACAAAAGCCCGTGCCCGTAATGCCGAACAAATGTCGGCGCAGGCCAAAGCCCAGTTCGACCAGGCTAAATCCTTGTATGAACGCAACCAGCAATTGTACCGCGATAAGGTGATTTCCGCGCTGGAGTTTGAACAGGCCGAAGCGCAATACCTGGGCGCCAAAGCCACCTACGAGGCTTCGAGGGCCAGCCAGGCCGGAGGCGGCTTCAGCGTGGATGCTGCGGCAGCCAACCTGAACCAGGCGCACGAAAACCTGCGCCGTACCACGATTGTAGCCCCCGTAACCGGTGTGGTGTCGCAATTGAAAGTAAAACTGGGCGAACGCGTGGTAGGTACTGCACAAATGGCCGGTACCGAGATGCTGACCATAGCAGATATGCGGCGCATGGAAGTGCGTGTGGATGTGAGCGAAACCGATATTGCCAAGGTAAAAATAGGCGATACCACCACTATCGTAGCAGATGCATACCGCAACCGGAAGTTTACAGGCGTTGTGTCTAAAGTAGCAGTATCCAGCACGGCCACGGCCACAGGCGGTATGCTCAGCACCGACCAGGTAACCAACTATACCGTACACATCCTGATACTGGAAGAAAGCTACAAAGACCTGGGCAATGAACTGCAGAAAGGTAAGTTTGTGTTCAAGCCGGGCATGAGTTCTTCTGTAGAGATACAGACAAGAAAAGATGCCAATACATTGGCCGTACCTGTAAACGCCGTTACTACCCGCGAATGGCCGGATAGCGTAAAAAAAGAAATGGAAGCTTCGGGTATAGATGAGATAAGGCAGGTGGTTTTCGTGTACGATAAAAAAACCGAAAAAGTATCTGTCCGGGATGTAAAAACCGGCATACAGGATAATGAATACATACAAATTACAGACGGACTTAAAGAAGGTGAACAAGTAGTAATTGCTCCTTACGGCGCAATAGCACGTACGCTTAAAGACAAGTCGCGGGTTGCTGTAGTTGACAAGGATAAACTGTACGAAACCAAACCATCGAAAGAAGAAGAAGATTAGTAAAACAAACAGGCGCAGAATTGGACAACAACACTCCGGGACGAATAGGGATAATAGGTAATGGCAGTTGGGGTACCGCTATAGCCAAAATATTGACGGATAATGGCAACCAGCTATGCTGGTGGGTGAGAAATGAAGAGGCGGTCAGGCATTTAAAAGAAAGGCATCACAATCCGCATTACCTTACTTCGGTACGTTTCCTGCCCGAAACAATTAGGCCGACATCCGACCTTGCTGAAGTATTGCAAAACTGTGATACCATCATCGTCTGCGTGCCATCGGCTTATGCTCAGAGTGTCATTGAAAGTGTAGATCCCGGTTTATGGGCAGGCAAAAATATTGTATCGGCTATTAAAGGCATACTGCCCGACAGCAACCTGCTGCTGAACGATTATATGAGCAGCAACCCAGCCTTCAACCTGCAAAAATATGTGGCGGTAACAGGCCCCTGCCATGCAGAAGAAGTGGCATTTGAGCGCATCTCATACCTCACCTTTGCGGGGCTTGACGAAAAGCTGGCTAATAGCATTGCTGCCTCCTTCCGCAACAATTATATCTATACCACCACCAACCACGATATATGGGGTGTGCAGTATGCCGCCGTGCTCAAAAACATTTATGCAGTCGGCGCGGGTATGGCACACGCGCTGGACTATGGCGACAACTTCCTGAGTGTGTATATCACCAATTGCTACCGCGAGATGCACCGGTACCTGGACGCACATTTCGAGAAAGTACATCCGTCTGACGAACGGCCCGATTTCCACACCAGCGCTTACCTGGGCGACTTATTAGTTACCTGCTACTCGCTGCACAGCCGCAACCGCACGTTGGGTACTATGTTGGGCAAGGGCTATTCAGTAAAGAATGCCATCCTGGAAATGAACATGGTGGCAGAAGGATACTATGCGGCACGGGGCATGCAACGCATAGCCACCGGCTACGGCATTGATATGCCTATCGCTACAGCGATATACGATATACTTTGGAATATGAAGTCTCCTGCAGAAACATTCAGTGAACTGGAAAAGGTATTGTCCTAATAACCGTATTTCTTAAGGATGTAGTTGCAGCAAACCACTGTCTTTGCGTCGTTTATCTCATCATTAAGAATGGCTTCAGCTATCTCGTCCAGCGTGAATTCAATGGTTTCTACGTATTCACTTTCATGCTCCATACCGCCACCGTCAGCTACTTTGTCTGCATTGGTCGTCTCTGCATAAAAGACGTTTATCCGTTCTGACGAATAGCCCGGGGATGCGTAAAAAGTGGCTATCTTCTCCAAGCCGTGTACCCGGTACCCGATTTCTTCTATAGCTTCCCTGCGGGCCGCATCTTCGGCGGTTTCATCCTTGTCAATAATACCGGCTACGGTTTCTATTATCCAGCCCGGTCCCTTTTCATAAGTACAATGCCTGAACTGCCTGACCAGTAGCACTTTCTTAGTATCGGTATTATATACTATTACGGCAGCGCTGTCAGAACGTTTAAGGGCCATCCTGTCGACAGGTTCGGTTAATTCACCATTGTCCTTTTCGTATTGATATATCCACTTCTCTATTTTGAAGTAGTCTTCAAAAACAAGCTCTTTACTGATTATCCTTTCTTTCATACAATTCAAAACTAACAATAAAAAAGCGGCGTCATGATAACGCCGCTTTCAAAATACCCTGTTGCATCTTATTTACGCAAATCCACTTCCTCTATCAGGTTGTGGGCTTTACCCATCTTTTCTATTATCCAGAAGATGAAACGCGCATCTGTACAGATAGTCCTTTTATATTTCTTATCGAAGGCAATGTCTCCGCTCATGGCTTCCCAGTTACCGTCGAAAGCAATACCTACCCATTCGCCATTACCGTTGATGATCGGGCTGCCCGAGTTACCTCCGGTTATGTCATTGGTAGTAATAAAGCAGGTCCGCAACTGGCCGTTCTCATCAGCATACTTACCGTAGTCCTTTTTCCTGTGCAAGTCCAGCAGTTCCTGTGGCGCGTCAAATTCATCATCACCGGGTTTGTATTTGTCTACGAAACCATCCAATGTGGTATAATAATCGTAATGAACTGCATCCTGCGGGCTATAGCTCAATACCTGGCCATAAGTGATGCGCATGGTTGAGTTGGCATCGGGGTAGAACAAGTCGTTCTTTTTCATTTCCATCAGGCCGCGTATGTACTTTTTCTTCAGCTCTTCCTTGTCTTCGCGGTACTTGTCTATTTTAGGTTCATATACCTCTTTATAGTTACGTGCAAAGCTCAGGGAATACCTGAGCGCAGGGTCTTCCAGCATAGCATCCAGTGTAGGATTTTCCAGGAAAGCCTTGAACCTCACGCTATCCAGCAGGAGTGTATTAGAAAACACATATGCAGCATAGTCATTGAAGGTCTTATCCAGGTCGCTGTTGCCAAACTTTTTGAAGATGATGTTATGATACACTTCAGGGTGCTGGCTTTTCGGAATATCATTATAAAACATTTTAGCCATTTCAGCGAATATCTCCTGTTCTGTGGCTTTGTCGAAACGCTTCATCATAGCGCTGCGGCTGCTCTTCAAATCTTTAACCTCTTTATCTATCTTCTCCTGGTCAGGTTTCTTTTCGTTCAGTTCCAGGTACAGGTCGTAAAAACCGGCGCCAAATGCAGCCAGCATTGAACCCTGGAATGCCTGGCTATAATACATATGATGTTGTGCATATGGCCTGTACGCCCTGTGTATTGCCTGGAATTCGCGCATAATATCTTTATACTCCGGTGCATTCTTGCGTGCCCAGTTTGTAAAGGCTTCTTCTTCTTTTTGTTTTTGCTCTACTACTTTCAGGCGCTTCAGTTGTTCTGTCTGGCCAATAAAGTATTTCCAGTAGTTAGATATACTTGCGTAATAAGAAGTGAGTTTCAGGTACACTTCTTTGTCCGCCTTCATATTCCTGCGCATTATCTCCAGGCGTTTTTCACGGGGCTTAACGATGGCAGGGTTAGTCTCATTGATCGCTATATCCACGCCGTACGACACCTCGTAACGGTTGGTGCGGCCAGGGTAGCCAAATATCATAGCAAAGTCACCTTCTTCTACCCCAGCAATAGAGATGGGCAGGAATTTCTTAGGCTTATAAGGCACGTTGTCTTTTGAGTATTCAGCCGGCTCATTATTTGCGTCAGCATATACCCTAAAAATGGAAAAGTCGGCTGTATGGCGCGGCCACATCCAGTTGTCAGTATCGCCGCCGTATTTACCCAGCGATTTTGGCGGAGTACCTACCAGGCGTACGTCCTTGTACTTTTTATATACCAGCAGTATATACTGGTTGCCCTCGAAGTAGCTTTTCACCTGTGCTTCGTAGTTGCCTTCAGCCTTGGCGCGCTTCTCTATCTTCTCTACAATGGCCTTATATTTTTTCTCAAATTTGTCGCCTTTAGAACGTCCCACTGCTTTCATCACTTCGTCCGTCACATCTTCCATACGTTCAAGGAACAACGCTGTTATGCCTTTCGCAGGCAACTCTTCAGCGTAACTATATGCCCAAAAGCCGTTATCAAGATAGTTGTCTTTCACTGTGCTGAGTGAAGCGATAGCCCCATAGCCGCAGTGATGGTTGGTTATCAGCAGGCCCTTTTCAGAAATGATCTCCCCAGTGCAGCCACCGCCAAATTGTACCACTGCATCCTTCAGGCTGCTGTTGTTAATATTATAGAGGTCTTCTTTGGACAGTTTCAGTCCCATTTTGACCATCTCGTCGTAGTTCTTGCCGATGAGCATCGGCAGCCACATTCCTTCGTCAGCTTTAGCCGGCAGCAGCGCGCAGGCCAGCAGCAGCGATAACAGTAATTTTTTCATTATTGCATTAACCTTATTTGGTAATTAATAAAACGAAGTGCAAAATTAACAATAAACGGCAAAGCGCCTAAGGGGGAAATTGTGCGGGATTTTGCAGATTATTCCGGCAATTCCTCTTTGTTTACCCGTACAGTGCCTTTAGGGTTCTTGATGCGGTACCAGGTAAAATCTTCATTAGCTTCCAGGCCGTCGCCATACATCACCTGGTCGGGGGTATTGATGCGTACAAATTTCTCAGTATAGAATTTTTTGACGTTCTGGTTCCAGATAAGTTCTTCGGTTCTTAAAGTCTCTCCTTTTTTGTTGACCACAACCACGCTGTCCCTTATCAGCACATTACCCTTGCCCTCGTACCAGCGGGCATATTGTGCAGTGAGCGTACTTTCTACCTTCATGCTGTCGTCAAAAAACTCCACCTTCAGCCCTTTGCGCATATCTACATAAGGGGGTTTGGCTATCTCGTTCCTGATGAATTCTGTGGCAAACATCCTGATACGGGACTTACCTTGCTCACTGTAAATAATCGTTACCTCGTCTGCCTTATCTTCCTGTATTGATTGTTTGTTGACGAGGGCGTCGATTTCTTTTGGGTCGTTCTTACAGGCATTGGTAAACAAGGCAAGCAACAAAATAGCTAACCCCGACCTTGTTCGCACCGGCTGTATGAACCCATATTTAGTCATACCTGCGTTTGATGAACCACTTATCGTTAAGCGAAATGCCGGCTGTAAAACGGAAGAATGACTCCTTGAATAAACCATTGGTCTCGCTGCCGCGCTGCCCTATTTCAAAGGCGGTATTTACGCGGTCGTTAAACCGCCTGAAGGGAAGGCCAAAGCCGAAGGTTACCGCATAATAGTTGACAGGGGTGTTGCGCACATACACATAATCCTTGCCGTAGTAGAAGCCCAGCCTGTATGTAACACGGTTGAAATATTTCCGGAGGGCATCGGCGTCCGGTGTGAATTCCCCACCTATCCCCAGTCGGTAAGACATGTCTCCTACCGAGTCGGTACGGCCCAGGCCGCTGTAATTACTCCAGTTCATGCCTGAAAAGTCAATTCCCACCATCCACTGGTTGCTATCGGCCAGGTGAATACCGGCACTGTATGCCATAGGCATTGTAAGATTGCCTTTGCGTCCCAGGTTGCGAAACGAAGTATCACCACCGGAAAAATTATAGCTTATCCAGTATTCATCCAGTTTCGTATTGAGGTTTTGGTTAATAGCCAATGTTACCCCGCTGCGCAGGAACATCCCCTTACCCAGTTTGGTTTCATATTGCGCCCCGGCTTTCCAGTATATTCCCCCGGTTTTCAATACTTTCGAAAACTGTGCGTCGTTGACGTTCACAGTATCTATACTTTCAACGAGGCTGGCATATACCGTGCTGCCAAACATATAACCAACGTTTGCACCCAGGCTGAAACCCTTGTATTTACCCGCAAAACCCAGGAATGCGTAGTTCAGAGAGCCGTCGCCGACAAATGTACGAATGCTCTTGCCGTATCCGGGTATCACAGCCGTATCACTCAGTTTGTAATAAATATGCGTAACAGGTGTATAACCCAAACTCATGCCTGCATATTTACCAACAGGTATGCCGATATTCATATGGTTAATAGTGGCCATTCCTGTCCTGAACTTGTCGTTGCCAGATTGTATGGTCCGGCTGTTGCCCACCAGGCTGCCCTCGTAGGTGGTAAGCAATAATGAGGCGTAAGAAGCCGGGTTGTCGGCATTTACCGCAAATGGGTTATTGTAAGCGCTGGTAATTCCCCCCATGCTTTTCAGCAATGGGTTGATGCCATGCCGGAATTCTCCAATACCAAAGCGTGAATAAGGCGCGTTCTCCTTGTTCGATTTGGTTTGAAAATCACTGGATGTCTGTGTTTGCAGTTGAGCCAGTGCCGGGTAGGCAGCAATAAGGATAAGAACGAGTAATGGGTAACGCCTATACAGCCTGTGGTACATTATGTTTCAATATTATGTTCAACCCCTTGAGAATGATATCAGGGTCTGCAAATATCTCACATTTAAGTTTGCCCGCAAAGTAAGCCATATCCCCACCCGTTAATACCGCGTTAAAATCAGGATATTTAGCTTTGAACTCTCCCACCATCCCGTCTACTTCAGACATGATGCCGTATACTGCGCCGCTGCGCATACAGGTTTCGGTATCGTAGCCCAACAGGAGTATCTCGCCGTCCAGTCCTACTTCGGGCAGCTTGTCGGCAAATTCGTGCATGGCCTTCAGTCGCATATGCAGGCCGGGAGATATTGCCCCCCCGCGGAAAGTGCGGTTGCTCTGGATGAAATTATATGTAATGCATGTACCCAGGCATACCACCAGGTTATTCTTACCGGGGTATTCGCTATGCGCACCTACAGCCATAGCCAGCCTGTCGGAGCCTACAGTATCAGACGAATAAGCATTCATAACAGGAATCGGTGTCCTGTCGTTCATTACTACCAGTTTCTTCACTTTTCCTCCCAGCATCCCCTCCAGTTCCGACGATTTGGACGAAACAGTGGATATGATGGCATAGGCCGGCTGGTGCTCTTCTACCAGGTCTACCAGGCGTATATGAGCGTCGTGAGACGGATATGAAAAAGAGGCGGTAAGTTTACCGGCTTCAAACAAGCCCGCTTTTACAAGCGTATTGCCCCAGTCTATGCAGAGATTTACAGACATTGAGTAGCAGTTTTTTGATTAGGATGCCTAAAATAATAAATAGATAACTATTGAAAGAACAAAAGGGCGAAAAAATGAGAAATTATAATTCCAGGTCGTCCAGCGAAAGGTTGCGGAAATGGCCGTTCATTTTTATTCTCGCCTTGGTCTCTTCCAGTCCTTTCAGCATCGGTACCATGGTGTTCAGGTGTTTCCTGATGTACTCAAGACGTTGTGTTTCAGTGAGTAGCTGCATCAATTCAAACTCCTGCTGAAGCGTAAGCCCTATATAATGCGCTATTTTGTACGATAGTATGCCATCATCCGGCGAGGGTAGTTTCTCTTCCACGTTCAGCAAGGCATACAATCTTTTCACCTCGCTCATTATCAGGTCTCCCAGTTTTGAGTCGTCCGGTTCAATGATGTTCTTCGGGTAGTTCACTATCGCGCCTGAATATAATTTGTCGGGAATTTCTTTTATGATCTCCAGCACGCGAAAGATGTTGACACCCCTCGCCCTCACATCCATTTCTCCACCGGGGTATTCTTTTACCAGTTGCGTGATTTCTATGACCGTACCATACTCCTGCACTTTCTTGCCCAGCACTACAGGAATGCCAAAGGTCTTTGGCGTCTCGATGCACTCCTTTACGAGTTGCTTGTACCTCGGCTCAAAAATGTGCAGGTTTAGCGGTTCGTTAGGATAAACAATAATATTTAAAGGAAAAATGGGTATAAAATTCGTCATTGCTCCACTTCTGTATTTGATTTAGCGTTGTGCACCATCCACAACATAAAGAACAAATATACGTACACTCCGAATTGCAGCTCCAGGAAAGGTTCCACCATCAGCGGCACCAGCATGACCAGCCAGATGGTAAAAACGAAAAAACCATGCCTGTTCCGCCGCACCCAACGCAAAGGGTATATCACCCAGGCAAGAAATATCAACAAGGCCGGAATACCACAGCCCAGCGCAACTATGAGGAACTGGTTATGCGGTTTCAGTTGCTGAAAATCAGGCACATTCGGGTACCATTTGCGATAACCTTCGCGCATTACATCGTGCAGATCGCCTATACCGGTACCGGCAGGAAGATAATCGGGCAATAGCTTCAAAGCAATATCGTAGGATATCAATCTGCCAATATCGCTGTAGTTGCTATCATAATTTCCTGCCCTGAATATCTTCAGCGAATACCTGAAATAATCTACCTTTTGCTGAAATGTAGGTACATATTTGTATGCCCCAAACCATGAAAGAACAAGTATTGCAATGATGGCTATCCCTGCCAACGGCTTGCGCTTAAAAGCGATGTAAACCGCCCAGCAGAAAAAGAATATATACAAAACGAGTAACCCGGTTTTTACAGCAACTATGTGTATATGGAGACAAAGGATTATCGTCATAACGGTAACAAACCAGCGGGCAATTTTTCCCGCGAGTTGATTGCGTATATAGAAGCACCAGATAATAAACAATGCTATAGACAGGCTATACCGTATATAATCATGGCCTGCCAATGTGGGCAATACTTTAGAAAACCGGTATTGCTCGATGTAATATTCGGGATCGGAGAAGAGGAAATATATACTATAACATATACTGGCCAGGAACAGCAGGCAGCCTCCCACGGTAAAAACAGTCAATTGCCGGCTGCTGAATTTGGGCAGAAGTCCGAAAGCGAGTGGCAATAGTAATACCGGGAGTTTCACTGATACACGCTCATTCCACTGGGGCAAGTTATCGCTCCAGAATACTGAAAGCACATAGATACTCACCCAGGCAACGCCCAGCAGCCACCATTTGTTCTTCAGCCACTCGCGTGGATGAACACCGAGCAATGTATTGATACCGAAAGCGAAAGTAGCAGCCGAGAGTAAAACCCTGGAAAACAGGAAACCCGCCAGCATCCCTAACGCACATACAATAGCTATATTGGTTTTTGTTTCCGCTTTATAATTCAGAGATATATTTTTGCCCACGATTACGATATATAGCTAAAACGGTTGTAAATTCATTTTAGTGCAAGGCAAGATAAGACAACTTTTATCAGACATACAAACCGGTGATTACAAAGCGCTGGCGCGGGCTATTACCATTGTTGAAAATTCGCTGGCGGGTTATGAAGAATTGTTGCTGGGGCTGGGTGAAGGGGAAAAAGGAAAAGTTATCGGCATCACGGGCCCGCCCGGCGCGGGAAAGAGCACCCTGGTGAATGCCCTGTTGCGGCACTGGGTAAATGAAGGGAAGAGAATTGCGGTGATCGCGGTAGACCCATCCTCGCCTTTTAATTATGGCGCATTACTGGGCGACCGCATACGCATGAACGAGTTTTATAATAACCCGGATATATTCATCAGGTCGCTGGCAAGCAGGGGTGCATTGGGCGGCCTTAATCCAAAGATCATTGAAATAACAGACGTGGTGCGGCAGGCCCCTTTTGATATTATCCTTATTGAAACGGTGGGCGTGGGACAAAGCGAGGTGGAAGTAGCGGGGTTGGCCGATTGCACGATTGTAACACTTGTGCCCGAAGCTGGCGACGAAGTACAGACCCTGAAGGCGGGAATAATGGAAATCGCGGACATTTTTGCCGTGAACAAGGCAGACCGCGACGCCGCCGATGCGCTCTACGCCAACCTGAGAATAATGGTGCATCAGAAAGCGGGAGCGGGATTTGAAATACCAGTAGTGAAAACAGTGGCTACCGAAGGCAAAGGAATAACCGAGCTGGCTGCGGCCATTGATACTTTTTTTACTCACGCAGGGGCGCATAAAGAACATAAGCTGCAATTAGCCACCGAAAAATGCTGGCAACTGCTGCAGGCCGAACGCATGAAGAACTTTGATAAAGTATTTATAAAACAAAAGTTAAACGATAACATCGGCAAAGCCGGGTTCAACCTGTATGCTTTCGCTAAAGAGTTACTCGCAACACAGCCTGTAAATTAAATATTAACATCGGTGGATAAACCCTTCTATACTTAAATACGGAAAGCATTTTTGCTATATTTACATTTGAGGGCATTAGCGGGTATATCCCGTTAATTGCTAAGAGAATGAGACATTATGCTGGTTGATTTCGTTGCAGGCTCAAAGCTTGATTTTTATATAATCGCGCCCGTATTAGAAGCGGTGCAGGCAGAACAGGACAAGGGCAGAGATGTTGGTTACAGGGTTATCTATACAGGTGATAGCGAAGAATTCAGAACAATCGACAGTGAATTATCTTTTTTCGGTATCCCACGTCCAAATATATTTCTCGAGGTAAAAGACGATAGCAGCGCAACTCAAACAGCCCAAACCCTGGTACGGTACGAACAGGTATTAAAATCTGCGAAACCTGATATCGTAATGTTGTTTGGCCACAGTACCGGCGCCATGGCGTGTACGCTGGCTGCAGCAAAAATACCCGGCCTGAAAATCGCACACATCGGCTCGGGCATGCGCAGCAACAACCGCAACGCCGCCGATGAAGTGAACAGGAAAGTAATAGACGCCATTACCGATTATCATTTCCCGATTGCCCAATCTTCAGGCGAAAACCTACGGATGGAAGGTGTGGCCGACGACTTTATCTTTTTTGTAGGGAACCCCATTGCCGACTTCCTGAACAAAGAAATTGAAATAATGCCCGTGCCCGAAATATGGGACAGGCTGCAATTGCAACCCCGGAAATACTTTTTGCTGAACCTGGAGCATCCATCCATAGCGAAAAGCACTGCAAGATTTAAAGCCCTGCTGCTGAATATAATAAGGCTATCGCGAAACCTGCCTATAATCCTGCCTACCAACAGCACATCAGCCAAAACACTGAAGGCTATCGGGCTAAAAGCGCGTAACCTCCATGTGATTGAAAACCCGGGCATTTCAACCCTGTATTACCTGTCTCATCATGCGAAAGCTGTAATTACTGATACGGAAAACCTGCAGGACGAAACAACCGTATTGCAGACACCATGTATGACATTATTCAAAACTGTCGCACGCCCCGATACTCATACTACCGGGTACAACGAAATAACCGGTCTGCAGCCCGAAGCAATTGAAGATGCATTTCAGAAGCTGTTTTCCGGGGAATGGAAAAAGGGCCGGATACCATACCTGTGGGATGGCAAGGCGGCTGCAAGAATACTCAACGTGTTGAAGAAATTGATTTAGTTATCCACACCAGGTTGAAAATAACATGGGGCATTAACAGGCAAATAACCCTTGTTAGCTATAAATGCCGGTATTATTACTATAACTTTACCTATTAAAATATAGACATATCAGGTTTTGATATGATTCAACTACCATCGCATTTACTATACTTTCTTTGTTTTGTCAGCGCGCTGATCATCAGTATTATCTCCATACCGCAGATAATAATGGTAGCTACCCAAAAGCGCCTGTATGATACACCCGACAATGACAGGAAGGTTCACCTCAGGGTGATACCTAACCTGGGGGGCATAGGTATATTCTTCGGCTTTATTACCACGGCGTCGCTGTTTATATCTCCCCAGGCGTTCGAGAAATGGAACTACATAATTGCAGCGTCCCTGCTGCTGTTCCTGGTAGGTATAGCCGATGACCTGATATCGCTGAGCCCGCCCAAAAAGTTTTTTACACAGTTCATCGCGGCATTCATTGTCGTATGTCTTGCCGATATACGTCTTACTTCACTGCATGGTATATTTGGCGTGTACAACGAACTTCCCTATTGGTGGAGCGTCGTATTCAGCATTGTAGGAGTGATTTTCGTGACCAACGCTTACAACCTGATAGACGGCATTGATGGCCTGGCCGGCTCCATCGCGGTGCTGTCTACACTCATGCTGGGCATCACCCTTGCGGGCTTCGGGCATCCGGGCGCTGCATGCCTGTCTTTCTGCCTTTTAGGAGGCATCGTGGGCTTTCTGAGGTATAATGTTTCGCCGGCCAAAATATTTATGGGCGATACCGGCTCCTTGCTGATAGGTTTTATTATATCCCTTCTCTGCATTATGTCGGTCAATTCTTTTAACCCTAATAAGCCTTATGCCGAGTTCATCCATTCTCAGGCCGGCACCCTGGTAATAGGCTTGTCATTCCTGTTTGTTCCCGTATTCGATACATTCAGGGTCTTCACCACCCGGCTTATGAAAGGCGTATCCCCCTTCAAGGCCGACCGTACCCACCTGCATCATTACCTGCTGGATATGGGTTTTACGCACAGCCAGACAGTAAGTATACTGGTTATTGCGAACATTCTCATTATCACGGTTTCACTGGTTACACAGGATTTTGACCCCAACTTTGCCATCTTCTGTATATTGGCCATATCGCTTAGTTTGTTTGGCATACTGTATTACATGCGTAAAGCCCGCCTTGCCAGGACCATGAAATTCCCTAATTCAGGCAGCGGCGGCAGTAAAGGAAATGTCCAGCAACTACCGTTGCGCAACTTCGATAAAGCTGCCCCGGACAAATAGACAACCGCAATATTTACTGGTGTTCTACCATATAGGAGCCGCTATGGTAGCGGTAGAGATATAAATGCCTGTTCTCCTGGTATTTCAGCTTATCATCAGGGCCTTTCACCGGTTTTATTTCGTACCGGGTAAACGGTGCGCCGCCATTATCCCAAAGCTGGTTGTTGAAAATATTGCCGTGTTTCTTCAGCAGGTAGGCATACCAGAACATAGTTTCGTAACCGCGGAATACCATATTGTCGGGCTGACTGCCGTATTTTTTCTTGTAAGCCCTGGACAATGCCTGGCCCGGCGCCGTGCTGGCATCAAAGTAAAACGGAGATGTGAAATATATTACCGTATTAGGAAAAGCATCCGGTTTTTTCAGGGCAGGCATATTATCCCACGATGGCATACCCCATACTTCAAAGTCATAGTCGGGGAACCACTCATACAACTTCCTGATAATTGTCTCTGCATACTGGTCGCTCATAATAGCCATCAATATGACATTTTTCCTTCCTTTCACCAATAGCGGCTCTATTTGCTCCCTGGCGGGCAGAACATCACAGGCTACCTTGGTATATTCCAGTACACCATTAGTGAAATTACCCATTGCGGTGTTGTCTACCGGAACGTTAGTACGATAAAAAAGCAGCGGAGTTACGTTACCATTTTTCCGCACCATATTTTCTTCTATAGCGTCGCAATGGGTTTCCAGCGTCGGTTGCAGCATAGTGAAGTATGGATTCTCGCTTATTCCCTGGTCGGAAGGCGACAGGGCCGATACAAAATTGATTTGGTTTTTGCGTGCATAGTTTGCCACCAACGGAAAATCGTTAGAAGACAGGAAGCCAATGATAAGGTCGGAACCTTTAAACGCATCTGTGTTTACAAGCGTCGCTGCCGACTCCAGTTCGTCCGTAACATCGTAAACAAAAATATCAAACTTATAACCCAATTTCTGTAAAGTATCGGCAGCAATTGCCATCCCTTCGTAGAATTTCAGGGATGGTATTACTTTGTCCGGCAATTTGCCCCTGGTTACTACTTTGCCATCCTGTACCAGCTCCGGAAGATAGAAGGTAGCCAGGAGGTCTATCCTGTACTTGTCTTTTATTTCCGATTGTGGATACTGGAAGTCTTTTTTGGGCGGCTGCGGTTTAGGTGTGGGTTTCCTGGTTACATCTTTCTCTTGTGGTGGCCGTATTGTCCTTTCCCGTCGCTCCAATTCTGCCTTTTTCCTGCGCTTTCTTTCCCTACGGCTTTGCGCATCAGCATCGTTGGCAAAACAGGCAAGCAAAAACGCCCCTAACAATACAACCGAGATAGTTTTTTTCATAAGTACCTAATAACGCTACTCCCACTCTATTGTTGCCGGTGGTTTTGAGCTGATGTCGTACACCACCCTGTTGATACCTTTTACTTTATTAATGATGTCGTTAGACGCCCTGGCCAGGAAGTCGTAAGGCAGGTGCGCCCAGTCCGCGGTCATACCGTCTACCGATGTCACCGCGCGCAGGGCTACCGTAAATTCGTAAGTACGTTCATCACCCATTACGCCAACGCTTTGTACCGGCAGCAGTATTGCACCGGCCTGCCATATTTCGTTGTACAATTCGTAGTCGCGCAACAGCTGGATGTAGATGGCGTCGGCCTCCTGCAGCATGTTCGCTTTCTCCTCTGTCACTTCGCCCAGTATGCGTATGCCAAGCCCCGGACCCGGGAAAGGATGCCTTTGCAGGAACACCTCGTCAATGCCTAGTTCGCGGCCTATCCTGCGCACTTCATCCTTAAACAACAGGCGCAGTGGCTCTACCAGTTCCATGTGCATTTTTTCAGGCAGCCCACCTACGTTGTGGTGCGACTTGATAGTTGCTGAAGGACCATTTACCGATACTGATTCTATCACGTCGGGGTATATAGTGCCCTGGCCCAGGAATTTTACATCCTGTATATGGACCGCCTCGTCGTGAAATACATCAATGAACATACCACCGATTATTTTTCTCTTTTTTTCCGGGTCGGTGACACCGGCCAGCGCGTCATAAAAACGCTTGCGGGCATCTATACCTTTGGTGTTCAGGCCCAGGTGCTTATATCCGTCCAGTACTTGTTCAAATTCGCCCTTGCGCAGCAAGCCATTATCTACGAATATGCAATACAGGTTATCACCAATGGCCCTGTCTATAAGTGTAGCTGCTACTGTCGAATCCACCCCACCGCTCAATGCCATCACCACCTTACCATTTCCTACCTGTTTGCGGATGCGTTCCACTGTTTCCTGAATGAAAGCCGCGGGTGTCCAGTCGCGGGTACAACCGCAAATATCTACAGTAAAATTTTTCAGTAACTGCCTTCCGTCTATGCTATGTGTCACCTCCGGGTGAAACTGGATTGCATAGACAACATGTTTTGCATAGCTTTCATCTGAAGTAAATGCAGCTACAGGGATACTGTCTGTCTGCGCAATGACACGGAAGTTACCGGGTAATTCTTTTATAGTATCACTATGGCTCATCCATACTTGAGAACCACTTGCGATGGTAGTCAATAACGGGTTGTCAACCAACGCCTTAAGATGCGCTCTGCCATATTCGCGGTGGGTAGATTTACCCACTACTCCGCCGGCCTGTTGCGCCAGCAGTTGCGCGCCATAACACACTGCCAACACAGGCAATTTATCGGCTATGGCCTTGATATCAGGCTTAGGCGCCTGGGGGTCGTTTACCGAAAAAGGGCTGCCGGATAATATTACACCCTTTAGCTCCTCGGTATATTCTATTGGCTTCGTGCAAGGCTGTATCTCGCAATATATATTCAGTTCGCGCACACTCCTGGCTATCAGTTGCGTGTATTGTGAACCAAAATCAAGTATCAGAATTTTTTCGTTCATGTATCTATATAAAATCAAACATTATGCTTCGCCGGTAGTGCCGCCAAAGTTGAAAGGAATGTTCACTTGCTCCTGCTCCTGTATAACGCCGTTTTGGGCTTCAAACCGCTTCACGTTCTCTACCAGCGCACGCATCAGTCTTTTGGCATGATGCGGTGTCATCACTACCCTTGCTTTTACCTTAGCTTTCGGTACGTTCGGCATTACATTCACAAAGTCGAAAACGAATTCCGCAAAAGAATGAGTGATAATGACCAGGTTAGAATATACTCCGTCAGACATTTCTTCCGTTAGTTCGATATTCAATTGTTGTTCCTGCGGTTGTCCTTCTTGCATCTTGGTTATGATTAAAAATGAGCAGCAAAGTTAAAAAAAGAAAACCAGTGCTATAAAAAAACCTCCAGGCTAACGGTAGCTATATAGCGGGCAGCACATCCATAAAAAAGAAACCTTTGTCCCAGGGCGTACCAACGTTTTCATGTGTATATACTTTATGCACAATTTCGCCACTGCGCCAGGCTATGGGCCTGGAAAAATAAGGCGCATTATAGACATATGTGTGAAACTCTCCATATTCGCCACAGGGGTCAACATTTGCCGGAAGCTCGGCCAGCAGTGCGGCATCCACTTTACGCCCCAGGAACTCCCTACCCAGGTATTTTTCATTGACACATACTATTACGGCTTCTATCCCTGTTTGCTCTATCATTTGCACCAGTTCCAGGCTGCCTGTGCCCCACAGCGGGAATACGGCTTCGAACTCAGCTTGTTTCAACTGGCCTTCCCTGTATTTTCGAAGGTCTTCCAGGCGAATATCCCCAAAAGCCGAACTGCGTATGCCTTCTCCTTTCAGTTCATCCAGTGCTTTTTGCATGGCTGCGGCATACAAACTATCGTCGGGTGAGGCAGGCAGGTTTACTTTCACCAGGGGAATATTCATCCTTTCGGCTTGCAGGTCCAGCATCTCCTCTCTTACCCCGTGCATCATGATCCTGGTAGCATCCTGATTGACGGTAGTAAGCAATGTAGTGACTTCATACCGTTTACCCTGCTGCAACATGTGGTAAGCTAATGCAGCGTCCTTGCCCGAGCTCCAGTTTAATACTGTTTTAATCATCTGCTGCAAAAGAACGAAACTTGTTCATACCGGGAATCACGGGAGAGCCAATATTTATTCACAGCGAAATCCTTTACTGATTCTTCGGCCAAATGCAATAAATTGTGCTGCCGATAAAGTGTTCACATGCCCAATGCAATAATAACCGGCGCCACGCAGGGAATAGGAAAAGCTATTACAGAAAAACTGTTGGCCAATGGCTTCTCTGTGGCCATATGCGCCCGCACTGAAAAAGACCTTGTTGACCTAAGTAGTGCCTGGACGCAGCAATATCCTGCGGCAACCATTCTCGCCTTACAAGCCGACCTGGGCGAAAAACAACAGGTGTTCAATTTTGCCGGTAAAGTACTCGATACCTTCAGCGAAATAGATATACTGGTAAACAATGCCGGCCTGTTCTTTCCCGGCAGGCTGGCAGACGAACCGGAAGGCCACCTGGAAAAGCTAATGGAAGTAAATATGTACAGTGCATATTACCTTACCCGTGCCATAGTGCCTGCCATAAAGAGAGATGGCAGCGGCCATATTTTCAACAATTGCTCGGTAGCAAGCCTTAAAGCCTACCCTAATGGCGGGGCATATAGCATTAGCAAATATGCCTTACTGGGGTTTTCGGAAAACCTGCGTCACGAACTGGTCAATGAGAACATCAGGGTAACAGCCATCTGCGCAGGCGCCACCTGGACACGCTCGTGGGAAAGTGCCGGAATAGACCGCAGCCGTATGATGGAAGCGGAAGACGTGGCAGAAATGGTATGGGCTACGTATAACCTGTCGTCAAAGGCAGACGTTGAAACAATAATCATGCGGCCGACAACCGGGGATTTGTGAGTTTTTTAACAGTGCTTTAACCCCTCTGCAACATACAGGGGCAGGGCTAAGCTTTTAATTTTGTGAACTGTATATGAGCTTGCAAAAACACATATTCCGCTATTTGCCTTTCGGGCTGTTGACGGTTTTTATACTGGCAGGTATATACCGTACTGATGCCCAGGACGTAGTTTTCGTAGCACAAGCCAGTGCCGGAAAAATAGGCATACAAGACCAGGTGCAGGTGCAATACACAATCAGGGATGTAGAAGACCTGCAATCGCTGGGGCCCAAACCGGAAATCAAAAAAGACTTTCATATTGTTGGTGGGCCGTACCAAAGTTCCGGCACGAACGTAACGTACATCAACGGTAAAATGACCCAGTCGCAAAGCCTTACAGTAACTTATATCCTGCAACCTAAACGTAAAGGAAAACTTACCATACCCGCAGCTTTTGCCAAAGACAGCAGGGGCGACACCTATAACTCGAACAGCCTGCCGCTGGAAGTAGTGGATGGCAGCCTGGCACAACAGCAACGCGGTTACGACCCCTTCTCCGACGATCCTTTTGAAGCGATGATGAGGCAGCGGCAACGCCAGATACAGGCAATGCAGCAGCAAAGACGGCAACAACAACCTGCCCGGCCCGAACCCGCAAATGTAGACCTGGACAAAGACCTGTTCATAAAAGTAGTTGTAGACAAAAGCAAGGTGCATGTAGGAGAACAGATAACCGCATCATACAAATTATACGCCCGCCTGCCGATGAATGTGGGTATATCCAAACTACCTTCCCTCAATGGTTTCTGGACACAGGACTTTGAAATGCCAGGCGGGAAAGTAACGCCAGTAGAAGAAGTGATCAACGGCCAGCGCTACCAGGTATTTACACTGAAGAAATCCGCCTTGTTCCCACAGCAAACCGGCACTCTTGAACTGGACCCGGCAGAAGCTGAAGGTGTGGCCAGGATTGTGCAGAAAAGCCGGCAACGCGACCCGTTCTTCGACGATCCATTCTTCAACAGCTTCTTCATGGACGACCCGTTCTTCGATGAGTTTTTCAGCCAGGTATCATACAGGGATGTCCAGGTAAAACTGAAAAGTAAACCGGTGAAGATAGAGGTATTACCTTTGCCGGAAGAAGGCAAACCTGCGTCATTTACCGGGGCGGTTGGCAACTTCACTGTAAGCAGCAGTCTCGACAAAACGGATATCACTACCGATGACGTTGCCAATTTCAAACTCATCATAAAAGGCAGCGGTAACATAAAGCTCATAGAAGCGCCCGCGCTTAAATTGCCCAACGGCTTATCTGTTTTCGACCCCGCGGTGGTAGATACCATTACGGGCCGTACCACCACCATCAGCGGTACAAAAACAATTACTTATGCCATCACCCCGCGCACACCGGGAGAATACGAAATACCATCCATAGCCTTTAGCTATTTCAACCCCCAATCGGGAAAATATATAACCATTAATACCGAGCCGGTAAAGCTACAGGTAAAGCCGGGCAACAACTACACCGCAGGCAACGCGCGTACTACATTAACGGATATTCACGATATCACTGCTGAACCCATAGAGCAGTTAAAGCCCCAAGGCAAGCCATTGATATTGACAGCAGGCTACTGGTCGGCCTATGCATTGCCGTTGATGGCTTTTATAGGCATACTGGTGTGGAAAAGGCGTGAGGATGAACTGGCCAAAGACAGTGTATTGCTACGCACAAAGCGCGCCAACAAAGTTGCCCTGAAAAGACTGGCCACCGCTCAAAAGTTGCTGCAAAAGAATGAGCGCATGCCTTTTTACGAAGAAATATCAAAAGCTTTGTGGCTATACCTGAGCGACAAGCTAACCATTCCTTTGTCATCGTTATCTAAAGAAAACGTGTGGGACGCCCTGAATAGCCGTAATATCAACCAAATCTTGCAGAGACAGGTGGAGGATGTGATGAACGAATGCGAAACAGCATTGTATGCAGGTACCGGCGGTTCGCAGCAAATGAACAACGTCTATAACGAAGCCGTATCGGTTATCAGTAAACTGGAGGAGGCTTTTAAATCATGAACAGGATATTATTGCTGACGTTTGCTGCCTTATTCCTGTCTGCTTCGCTTACAGCGAAGGAAAACTATAGCTTGTGGTGGCAAAAGGCCAATAGCTATTACCAGCAGAGAAGTTACGACAGTGCGGCGCTATATTACAATAAGATCGCGGAACTGGAACCTTCCAATGCCGAAGTATATTACAACCTTGGCAATGCGTATTACCGGCTGAACAATATCGGCGCCGCAGTATTAAGCTATGAGCGCGCATTGAAATTCAACCCATCACACACACAGGCTGCCGATAACCTGTACCTCGCTCAAAGTCGCATTAATAACCGCATACCGGAGATTCCAGAAATATTTTTTGTACGATGGTGGAACGCAATCACGAAGGCTACGCTGGCAAATGCCTATGCAGTCATTGCCGTGCTGCTTTTCCTGGCGTTGGTTGGTTATTTTATTGGGCACCGCCTCAAAATAATTCCATACACGGCACCGGTACAATTATCTGTTTCTGTCATTATTCTCTGTACGGTTTTCCTGGCGTTGAGTATTATTTCTGCACAGAAAATGATAGCATCAGACAGGGCTATTGTGATGCAGGAAGGCTCACCGCTGATGTTGCAGCCGAAATATGGCAAATCTCAAAGTCAACTGCCCGAAGGCACCAAGGTGCAGATATGCAATGAAAAAGGCGGTTGGTACGAAGTCACACTCCCTGACGGCAGAACAGGCTGGGTAGAACGTTCTACCCTGGTCAAAATATAAAGGCGAATTCATACTTTTTTTGTTGGTTTGCATATGGCTTACCGGGTAAAAGCTCCCTGGATACTCAGTAATATACTCTTCAGCAGGCTGGTGTGGAAAATGCCTGCAGGGGGAAAACCTATAATATACCTCACCTTCGACGATGGCCCCCACCCCACAGCTACACCGTTTATACTGGAACAGCTCGAACGATACAAGGCCAAAGCCACATTTTTCTGCATAGGAAAGAATGTAGAGGAATATCCCGGCATATACCTTGAGTTGCTAAAAGACGGGCATAGCGTCGGCAACCATACGCAAAACCACTTCAACGGCTGGTTTACTGCAAAAGACAAATACATTCAAAATGTACAGTTGGCAGCGAATAATATAAACAGCAGATTGTTCAGACCACCCTATGGCAGAATAACCCGCGGGCAAATAAATGCGCTCATAAAACGCGAAGCCCCATATACTATATATATGTGGGATGTGCTCAGCGGCGATTTTGACACAACTCTTTCGGGCGAACAATGTTTACAAAATGTATTGAACAATATAGAGCCGGGCAGTATTGTGGTATTTCACGATAGCGAAAAGGCGTGGGAAAGAATGAGCTATGCATTGCCCCGCGTATTGGAATATTGCAGCAATAAAGGCTGGTCATTAGAAGCACTACCACAAGACAAATGATTTTTATAGATACACATACACACCTCTACGATGAGCAACTGGCCCCGGACGGCGCTGAAATGATACAACGCGCCCTCGACGCCGGCGTAAAAAAAATGTATATGCCCAACTGCGACAGCGGCACCATTGCCCCTATGATGGCGGTGGCAGAAAAGTGGCCGCAGCATTGTTTCCCTATGATGGGCCTTCACCCTTGCTACGTGAAGGAAAATTACAGGGAGGAACTGGATATTGTGGCCCGGCAACTGGCTGCCGGGAAATTCCACGCTGTGGGGGAAATCGGGCTCGACTATTACTGGGATCTCACTTTTAAAGAACAACAAATAGAAGCATTTGAGCATCAAATAGACCAGGCATTGCAGTATGAACTACCTATTGTAATACACAGCCGCGAGTCGTTGCAGGATTGTATTGACATAGTGAGGGCGAAACAAAACGGCAAATTAAAAGGCATATTTCATTGCTTCAGCGGCAATGAACAGGAAGCCCGACAAATTGTAGAATTGGGCATGTTCCTGGGTATTGGCGGTGTCCTCACGTTCAAAAACAGCAAACTGCCGGAAGCCATCAAAAACATTAGCCTGGATAACATGGTACTGGAAACCGATGCTCCCTACCTGGCGCCGACCCCATACCGCGGCAAACGCAATGAAAGCAGCTACATCCCGTTGATAGCTGAAAAACTGGCCGAAATAAAGCAGGCATCAATAGAAGAAGTAGCCCGGATAGCTACCCGCAACGCCGATAAAATCTTCGCCGGACAATAACCAATTTTTTGATTAGATTTGCAACCCTTCCCGGAGAGGTGCTCGAGTGGTTGAAGAGGCACGCCTGGAAAGTGTGTATACCTGTCAAAGGGTATCCAGGGTTCGAATCCCTGTCTCTCCGCCTTCGCCCGCCGAAGCCATCGGCGTAGGCGGGCTGTTCAGCTAAAGAACCTGGCCCAATCTTAGCGACACTATTTTACTTATGGGCTACGGCGGACAAGGTCCGCCTTTTTGTATATTAGGGGCCGATGTGGTACTACGTCTATATCCTCGCCCTGAGCAACGGTAAGCTTTACGTTGGCTGCACTGTCAATCTGAAAGAGCGATTTTCCCGGCACCAGAAAGGTTATGTTCCCGCAACCAAAAATAATCGTCCGATGAAATTAGTATGGTGTTGTTCCTTCAAGGATAGGTACAAGGCCTATGCCTTCGAGAAATATTTGAAATCCGGCTCCGGCAGAGCCTTTGCGGCCAAACACCTGATCTGAAGCTATTTTTCAACCGCCGAAGTTTTAACGAAGGCGGTAGCGTAGGCGGGCTGTTAAGCTAAAGAACCTGGCCCAATCTTAGCGACACTATTTTACTTATGGGCTACGGCGGACAAGGTCCGCCTTTTTTATTACATATATCATTTACTATTCAACCATTCTGTTTGTTGTAATTTGTTGCGAAATACGACTACAATAATTTTACTATCTTAATGGCTATCAATGACATCCATTGTTGCGGGCTGATATAAGCAAATCCAATAAAGAAAAATAACTATACATAACCGTTCAGTAATATTTCAAAGAACTTCATTGCTTTTCAACATAAGCAATTTATGTATAAATATACGTAAAATAGTTTGATTTACATATAACAAAGGCAGCCGGAAGACTACCTTTATTCCATAATATCACCTTTTTAGTTTATCAATATTTACAATGCTTTTATGAATTTAAATCTGCAAAAACACACTTTTGACACATTACCGTCATTGCATCATTTAAGCAGTCAATTGACAGACAATCACGGCATCAATGTTCTCTAATTACAGATTTACGATAACATGAGCTTGCATCATACATAGAGTTCTCACATCTCCCATAGTATGCGCTATATGCTCTCCTTATATCGTAACCTTCGATAACCACATTATCAAAGATATAATTGCGCATTTTCTTAGAGCTTGCAGGATTCAAGCCAGGAACGCCACCACTTAACAAGACAAAATTATAAAAGTCAGAAAACTCATTTGTTCTAAAACCAGATAGACGATAAAAATTCTTATCATTAAAACTATAGGCAAGAGTGAACTCGCATTTACAGCATGGAGATGTAGAAACAATTTTAAAAACAGCACAATCATTAACTCCCTGAACCCGCAATGCAGTAGAGCTATACTGTTGTGCAATCTTCTCTATGCTGTTGTACTCCTTACTTATACTAAAACCCGTAACATCAGCATGGACAAGCATAATTGCCTGCATTTGCAATGTCTCAATTTGGGCATTCGCTTTGACAGTGTTACTATTAAGCCCTATCCATATTGCTCCCAATAATAGTATTAATGTTCTCACTCTCATTTTCCAGACGTTTGTTTTAGTAATTCTCTGTTTCATATTTTTCTTGCATGACCTTCATCATTTGCTTACCCCCACGCTGTCCTTAGTTTGCAACTAAGGGACTTAATTGATCCGTATTCAAGATACTAAAAGTTGATAACAGAAAGTAATGCCAATAGTAGGTATCAGTGCAACCAACCAGGCAAAAAAAAAGCCGCTACTCATCGTAGCGGCTTTTTATTATCTCCATCCTGCTTTCGCAGGATTATTCTTCTTCGTCAAACTGGAGTACATCGCGGTTAGCCATCAGAAGTTCAAACTCTTCTTTAGAACCTACTATGATGTCATCGTAATCGCGCATACCTGTACCGGCCGGTATCAGGTTACCGGTTATCACGTTCTCCTTCAGTCCCATCAGGTCGTCCGACTTACCGTTGATGGCTGCCTGTGACAGTACCTTGGTTGTCTCCTGGAAGGATGCGGCTGATATCCAGCTATGTGTACCCAGCGATGCTTTAGTAATACCCAGCAGCAGCGGCGTGGATGTAGCAGGCTGAGCGTCGCGGTATTCCACCAGTTTCTTATCCGCACGGCGCAGCAAGCTGTTCTGCTCGCGTATTTCGCGCAGGGTAATGATCTGGCCGGGGTGCAATTCTTCTGAATCGCCCGCTTCGGTCACCACCTTCTTGTCAAATATCCAGTCGTTCTCTTCCATGAAGTCCATCTTATCGACGGTATCATCTTCCAGGAACTTGGTATCACCCGGGTCAACGATGGTCACCTTACGCATCATCTGGCGTACTATCACCTCGATGTGTTTATCGTTTATTTTCACACCCTGCAGGCGATATACTTCCTGTATCTCGTTCACCAGGTACTCCTGCACTGCAAACGGTCCTTTGATGTTCAGGATATCGCTTGGGGTAGTTGCACCGTCAGAAAGTGGTGTACCGGCTTTCACGAAGTCACCGTCCTGCACCATGATATGACGTGTCAGCGGCACCAGGTACTTCCTTACGATACCTTCTTTACTTTCAACGATTATCTCGCGGTTACCACGTTTGATATTGCCGAAAGCAACCACGCCGTCAATAGCAGCCACGATAGCCGGGTTGCTCGGGTTACGTGCTTCAAACAGTTCGGTTACACGTGGCAGACCACCCGTGATGTCGCGGCTACGGCCCATCACCCTGGGTATCTTCACCAGTACCTGTCCGTTGTTCACCTTGTCGCCTTCGGCTACAATGATGTGTGAACCTACCGGCAGGTTGTAAGATTTAATTTCGCCGTTGGCTTCTACCAGCACCGACGGTATCTTGGTTTTATCTTTAGTTTCAATTACTACTTTCTCGCGGTGACCGGTTTGTTCGTCGGCCTCTTCGCGGTATGTAACGCCTTCTATTACGCTTTCCAGTTTCACCTTACCTGTTATCTCTGATACGATAACGGCGTTGAACGGATCCCATGTACAGATAACATCACCTTTCTTTATCTTCTGGCCGTTCTTTATCTTCAGCTGAGAACCGTAAGGTATGTTGTGCGTATTCAGCAGGCGATCGTTTTCTACATCTATAATCCTTACCTCGCCCGTACGGCCTATTACCACAACTACTTCGTCACCTTCCATGTTGGTGGAAGTAGTGGTACGCAGCCCGTCAAACTGTGCAGTACCGTCAAACTTCGCAGCGAGTTGAGATTCGATTGCAGAAGAACCTGCCACACCACCCACGTGGAATGTACGCAGTGTCAGCTGTGTACCCGGCTCACCGATAGACTGTGCAGCAATGATACCTACGGCGTCACCTTTTTGCGTCATATAACCCGTAGCAAGGTTTTTGCCGTAACATTTGGCACATACACCGCGTTTGCTTTCACAGGTCAGCACGGAGCGTATCTCTACTGTTTCTATGCTGCTTTCGTCTATAGCTTTGGCTATATCTTCTGTGATTTCAGTACCTGCCTCCACAATCAGTTCCTCCGTCAGCGGATTGAACACATCGTGCAGTGACGTACGGCCCAGGATACGGTCATACAGAGATTCTACTACATCTTCGTTATCCTTCAGTGCAGAGGTAGCAATGCCACGCAATGTACCGCAATCTTCTTCGTTGATCACCACGTCCTGCGCCACGTCTACCAGGCGGCGAGTCAGGTAACCCGCATCCGCCGTTTTAAGGGCCGTATCCGCAAGACCTTTACGCGCACCGTGCGTAGAAATGAAGTACTCCAATACGTTCAGGCCGTCTTTAAAGTTCGACAGGATGGGGTTTTCAATGATCTCCGACCCTGAAGAACCGCTACGACGCGGCTTGGCCATCAATCCCCTCAGGCCTGCCAGCTGTTTCACCTGCTGTTTAGAACCACGGGCGCCGGAATCAAGCATCATATACACGGAGTTGAAACCTTGCTTGTCAACAGCCATTTCGTGTATCAGCGTTTCCGTTACACGGGTATCAACGCGCGACCAGATGTCGATGATCTGGTTATAACGTTCGTTGTTGGTGATGAGACCCATGTTATAGTTCTCCCATACTTCATCAACTTCAGCTTGCGCTGCGGCTACCAGTTCCTCTTTTACGTTAGGTATAGACAGGTCTTCGATATTGAACGACAAACCACCCCTGAACGCCATGCGGAAACCAAGCGTTTTGATATCATCCAGGAATTTAACCGTAGCAGGCACGCCTGAATTCTTCAGGATACCGCCAATGATCTCACGCAAAGATTTTTTGGTCAGCAATGCGTTGACAAAACCATTGCTCTCCGGCACATATTGGTTGAATATTACACGGCCTACCGTCGTTTCTATCAATTGCTTTTTCAAGCCATCTTTAGTCCTTACATTAGCTTTTACCCTGATGGGCGCGTGCAGTTCTACTTTTTCTTCATTATAAGCTATCAATACCTCTTCGGCACTGTAGAAGGCCATACCCTCGCCTTTTACTTTCATATCACCTTCAGACCTCTTGGCCTTAGAGATATAATACAGCCCTAACACCATGTCCTGCGAAGGCAGCGTAATAGGCGTACCGTTCTGCGGGTTCAGGATGTTGTGCGATGCCAGCATCAGCAGTTGCGCTTCCAGTATGGCAGCGCTGCTCAGCGGCACGTGTACGGCCATCTGGTCACCGTCAAAGTCAGCGTTGAACGCGGTACACACCAGCGGGTGCAGGCGTATTGCTTTACCTTCTATCAGCTTGGGCTGGAAGGCCTGTATAGATAACCTGTGCAGCGTAGGGGCACGGTTGAGCAGTACGGGGTGTCCTTTTAGTACATTCTCCAGGATATCCCAAACAACGGCCTCTTTACGTTCTACCAGTTTTTTAGCACTCTTTACCGTTTTTACAATACCCCTTTCTATCAGCTTGCGTATGATAAACGGCTTGAACAATTCGGCAGCCATATCTTTAGGCAATCCGCACTCGTGCAGCTTCAGGTCCGGCCCGATGATGATCACCGAACGGCCTGAGTAGTCAACACGTTTACCCAACAGGTTCTGGCGGAAACGTCCCTGCTTACCTTTCAGCACGTCAGAGAGCGATTTCAGCGCACGGCCACCTTCCGCTTTTACAGCGTTCGATTTACGGCTGTTATCAAACAATGAGTCAACAGCTTCCTGCAGCATACGCTTTTCGTTGCGCAATATCACTTCAGGGGCTTTGATCTCTATCAGCCTCTTCAGGCGGTTGTTACGTATAATTACCCTGCGGTACAGGTCGTTAAGGTCGGAAGACGCGAAACGGCCGCCATCCAGGGGCACCAACGGGCGCAGTTCGGGCGGAATAACGGGGATGTATTGCATCACCATCCACTCCAGCCTGTTTTCCACACGTGTATTTGCATCGCGGAAAGCTTCTACCACGCTGAGGCGTTTCAGGGCTTCCTGCTTACGTTGTTGCGAAGTTTCATTGGCTGCAGCGTTACGCAGGTCGTAAGACAGTTGGTCAAGGTCTATCCTGCTCAGCAATGCATGTACCGCATCGGCACCCATCTTAGCTATGAACTTGTTGGGGTCCTCGTCAGGCAGGTATTGATTTTCGTTAGATATAGTATCCAGTATTTCCAGGTACTCATCTTCGGTAAGCAACTGCAGTTCTGTTTTTTCAGAATCTTTCAGGTTCAGCTTCTGGCGTATCAGGTCCTCAGCTTCACCGGCCTGAACTACTGTATAACGCTCGTAGTAAACAATGCTTTCCAGTTTTTTAGAGCTGGACCCCAGCAGGTAGCCTATCTTGTTAGGCAGGCTCTTGAAATACCATATATGCACTATAGGCACCACCAGCTTGATGTGGCCCATACGCTCGCGGCGTACCTTCTTTTCTGTTACTTCCACACCGCAACGGTCGCACACGATGCCCTTATAACGGATACGCTTATACTTGCCGCAATAACATTCGTAGTCCTTTACAGGGCCGAATATTTTCTCGCAGAACAAACCGTCGCGCTCAGGCTTGTATGTACGGTAGTTGATAGTTTCCGGCTTTAAAACTTCGCCATAAGAACGATCCAGTATCGTATCGGGAGAAGCAAGACTGATTGTTATCCTGCTGAACCCCGGTTTTGGGCGGTTTTCTTTTTTAATAGCCATATATATTATTTAGTGTCTTTAAGTTTTTAAATAATTGTCTTGTCTTCTACAGCCGCCTTATTAGTCAAATTTCAACTCAAGGCCCAGGCCACGCAGCTCGTTCACAAGTACGTTGAACGACTCGGGTATGCCCGCTTTCGGAATGTTATCACCTTTCACAATGGCCTCGTAGGTCTTGGCCCTGCCTATGATATCATCCGATTTCAGCGTCAGCAACTCCTGCAGTATGTTCGATGCGCCGTACGCCTCGAGTGCCCATACCTCCATCTCACCAAAACGCTGTCCGCCGAACTGGGCTTTACCACCCAATGGCTGCTGCGTGATGAGGCTGTATGGTCCTATCGAACGGGCGTGCATTTTATCATCTACCAGGTGGTGCAGCTTGATGATATAGATGATACCAACAGTTGCTTTCTGGTGGAAACGTTCACCGGTCTCGCCATCGTACAGGTACGTGTGGCAGAAGTCAGGCAATCCTGCTTTAGATATCAGGTTGTTTATTTCACCTACAGAAGCACCGTCGAAAATCGGCGTTGCAAAACGCTCGCCCAGTTTTTCACCTGCCCATCCCAGGATAGTTTCGTATATCTGGCCAAGGTTCATCCTTGAAGGTACACCCAGGGGGTTCAATACTATATCAACCGGGGTTCCGTCTTCCAGGAAAGGCATATCCTCGTCACGAACGATTTTCGCAACAATACCTTTGTTACCGTGGCGGCCTGCCATCTTATCACCTACCTTCAGCTTACGCTTGCTGGCCAGGTACACTTTAGCAAGTTTCAGAACGCCTGTAGGCAGTTCATCGCCTATGCTCAGGTTGAACTTCTCACGCTTGTAGCGGCCCAGTTCTTCGTTATACTTGATGTTGTAGTTATGCAACAACTGGTTGATCTGCTCATCCACTTCCGCTTCGCCTGTCCAGCCCAACGGGTTCACGTTCTGGAAGTCGATAGAACCGAGTGTTTTCGAATTGAACTTACCGCCTTTGCTTATCAGCAACTCACCAAAGTTGTTGGTAACACCGGCAGAATTCAGGTTCTTCAGCAGCACCATCAACTTTTCTATCAGCAGGCTCTGCAGTTCGGTAAGGTTCTTTTCGTGTACTTTTTCTATGTTCTCCAGCGCAGCTTTCTCACGCACTTTGGCGTTCTTGTCTTTCTTCACGCGCTGGAACAGTTTTTTGTCTATTACTATACCTTCTGTTCCACTCGGCGCTTTCAGCGATGCATCTTTCGCGTCGCCTGCTTTGTCGCCGAAGATGGCGCGCAGCAGTTTTTCTTCGGGCGTAGGGTCTGTTTCTCCTTTAGGAGTGATCTTACCTATCAGTATATCGCCCTCGCCTACGTGTGCGCCTATGCGTATGATACCGTTCTCATCCAGGTCTTTAGTAGCTTCTTCCGATACGTTGGGTATATCCGGAGTCAATTCCTCTTCACCCAGTTTGGTATCACGCACTTCCAGTTCGTATTCATCTATATGTATAGATGTGAACAGATCGTTGCGCACTACCCTTTCGCTGATCACTATCGCATCCTCGAAGTTGTAACCCTTCCAGGGCATGAACGCTACTTTCAGGTTGCGGCCGAGTGCCAGTTCACCATCTTTGGTAGCGTAGCCTTCCGTCAGGAAGTCACCCTCTTTCACTTTCTGCCCTTTGCGAACGCATGGCCTTAAAGTGATGCTGGTGCTCTGGTTGGTCTTTTTATATTTGGTCAGTGTATATTTCCTCAGGTCGTCTTCAAAAGATACCAGGCGCTGTTTTTCGTCGCGGTCGTAACGCACATGTATTTCGTTGGCGTCTACATACTCCACCACACCATTGCCTTCAGCATGTATCTGGATACGTGCGTCACGGGCAGCTTTTGCTTCCAGCCCGGTACCTACTATAGGCACTTGCGGCAGTATCAGCGGTACGGCCTGGCGTTGCATGTTCGATCCCATCAGGGCACGGTTGGCGTCATCATGCTCCAGGAACGGAATCAATGATGCACTCAATCCTACTATCTGGTTGGGCGCCACGTCCATGTATTCCACCTCTTCGCGCTCCAGTATCGGGAAGTCGCCGGTTTGCCTTGAACGTATTTTCTCGTCTAAAAAGTTGCCCTTGTCGTCCAGCGGTATGTTAGCCTGGGCAATTTTCGCCTCATCTTCTTCTTCAGCGCTCAGGTAATGGTGCTGTTTCAGGTTCACCCTGCCTTCCTTCACCTTGCGGTATGGGGTTTCTATAAAGCCCATATCGTTTATTTTGGCGTGTACGCACAGGGTGGATATCAGACCGATGTTCGGTCCTTCCGGAGTTTCGATAGTACACAGGCGGCCATAGTGGCTGTAGTGCACGTCCCTTACCTCGAAGCCCGCACGCTCACGGCTAAGACCACCTGGTCCGAGCGCTGATATACGGCGTTTGTGCGTGATTTCTGACAGCGGGTTGGTCTGGTCGAGGAACTGTGATAACTGCGATGTACCGAAGAATGAGTTGATAACTGAAGACAGTGTACGCGCGTTGATCAGGTCAATTGGCGTAAACACCTCGTTGTCCCTTACGTTCATACGCTCGCGGATGGTACGCGCCATACGCGCCAGGCCCACGCCGAACTGTGCGAATAATTGCTCGCCCACCGTACGTACACGGCGGTTGCTCAGGTGGTCAATATCGTCTATCTCAGCCTTACCGTTCGTCAGGCGAACCAGGTACTTGATGATAGAGATGATATCTTCTTTGCTCAGTACTTTTTTGTTCAGGTCTATCTCCAGGCCCAGCTTACGGTTGATCTTATAACGGCCTACCTCGCCCAGGTCGTAACGCTTGTCGCTGAAGAACAGCTTCTCGATGATGCCACGTGCTGTTTCATCATCCGGAGCGTCAGAACCACGCAACTGGCGGTAGATATGCTGTACGGCTTCCAACTCAGAGTTAGAAGTATCCTTATTCAATGTATTGTAGATGATGGAATAGTCACCGCTTACTTCTTCTTTCTGCAGGAACACGGTATCGATACCCATATCCAGTATCATCTCCATATTCTCTTCGTCCAGCACGTTGTCGCGGTCCAGTACCACTTCATTACGCTCGATGGTTACCACCTCGCCGGTGTCCTCATCCACGAAGTCCTCCGTCCAGCTACGCAGTACGCGTGCAGCGAGGCGGCGGCCCAGGTTCTGGGAAAGGACTTTCTTCTCCACCTTCACCTCGTCGGCCATGCCAAACAGTTCCAGTATATCCTTATCCGTTTCGTAACCTATAGAACGCAGCAGTGTTGTTACGGGGAATTTCTTCTTACGGTCAATGTACGCGTACATCACGTTATTGATATCGGTGGCAAATTCCATCCACGCGCCTTTGAAAGGTATTACCCTTGCGCTGTATATCTTAGTACCGTTGGGGTGCACGCTCTGGCCAAAGAATACGCCGGGCGAACGGTGCAACTGCGATACTACTACCCTTTCAGCACCGTTTACTACGAAAGTACCCCTGGGGGTCATATACGGTATATTGCCCAGGAACACATCCTGTACTATAGTCTCAAAGTCTACGTGTTCCTCGTCGTTACAGCTCAGGCGCAGTTTGGCCTTCAGCGGCACGGAGTACGTAAGGCCGCGCTCCATACACTCCTCGATAGTGTAACGGGGCGGGTCCACAAAGTAATCCAGGAATTCCAGCACGAAGATGTTGCGGGTATCCGTAATAGGAAAATTCTCTTTGAACACGCGGAACAAACCTTCATTATTCCTCTTGTCAGGAGTAGTTTCGAGCTGGAAGAAATCTTTGAAGGATTGGAGCTGGATGGCCAGCAGGTCCGGTGTGTCGGCTACATCGTGTATCTTACCAAAGTTGATGCGTCCCGATGCGGTTTTTTTCTGTGGTACTGCCATAATATTGTTATATCAACCTGTTTTTACAAACAAAACTAACCTGTTCCAAAAGGGGCATCCTTTCAGTACAGGCATTAAATCTGTATCAACAAAATTTAATCAAAAAGTTTTTGTGCACGTGCTTTTTCCCCGAAAAGGGGATGCAAATATACAGAACCGGCCCCGAACTATCAAAAAATATTCCAAAAATCGTTTTGGGGATAAAAACTTGGGCGCTGATGTCGCATATGGTTGGGTTAAACAGGATAAATAAATTAAAAATATGAACAATATAATAGTAAGTAAAATTGCTTAGTAGGATGAAAACGCATCTCCGTTGAATGAAAACGGGCTTTCGTTGGATGTGACGTTTTGGCAATAAAGAAAACTGCAGCTTTACCTCATTATTTAACCTCAAAAACTTTCATTTTATGAAAAAACAGGTCTTAACCACATGCGCTATTGCTGCCATTTCGCTTTTAGCTGCTAATGATTCTTATGGGCAACCCGGATGGTCATATACAACTACCGGAACCGGAGGAACCGGTAATCACATAATTTCTAATAGTAGTACGGATTATGTCGGCATCGGCGATAACGACCCACAGGACAAATTGTCGGTAAATGGCAACTTTGGCTTTACCGCTACTCCCGGCATCCGTCATTTTTATGGCCGCACCGATGATGGGGTAGCCTTCTTCAGTAAAGGGACCTGGGCAGATGGTAGCGGCATACTGCTACAAACTGAAAATACCATGACTGGCAATATCGGCCAGGTGAGTCTTCTCTCTACAGCTACGGGGTCGGATATTGCGTTCCGGTTTGTAGACCAAAACTGGAATTACAGGATGACAATAGATGGTAACAGTAACATGGAAATTGGTGGAGATTTTTCGTTTTCGCCGCATGGAATAAACAGGCATATCTATGGCAATACCGATGGAGCATTAGCAATTTTCAGCAAAGATTCCTGGTCAAACGGGAGTGGAATAATGTTTAATGGCATAGGAGCTAACACCACTATAGATTTGGTTTCAAATGCCGGCGGCTCCAACCCTGCTTTCCGCCTTGTTGACCAAAATTGGCACCCCAAGTTGATAGTTGATGGCAGTGGAAATACTGAAATTGGAGGTAATTACACTTTCCGCCAGGATGTTATTGATCGTAAAATCATGGGTAATACAACATCCGCCTTGTGGATACACTCAAATACTGACCTCACGAACGGCTCCGCGATATTGATGGGTAGCAATTCAGGCCCGCACCCCGGGTCTATATCATTCATGTCTCAAGCGCAATCAGCGGGTAGCCTTGCTTTCCGTTTTGTAGACCCTCAGTGGAATAATAAGCTTGTTATACAAGGGGACGGCCAGGTTGTAATCGGTAACGTTCCGACGGTAAGCGCAAGTGACTACAAACTCTACGTAGAAACTGGTATCCTCACTGAAAAGATAAAGGTAGCTACTGTAAACGGTGGCAATTGGTCAGACTTTGTCTTTGCTGATAACTATGAATTAAAATCACTGAACGACGTTCAAAATTTCATTGCTCAAAACAAACACTTACCAGATGTACCGTCTGCGTGTGAAGTAGAAGAGAACGGTTATGATTTGACAAAAATGGATGCGACCCTGTTACAAAAAATCGAGGAGTTAACCCTGTACATAATTCAACAGCAGAAAGAAATAGAAGAATTGAAGAATGGATTGAATAAATAGCATTATAAACAACTAAACTAGAAATTATGAAAAAGCTAATAAATAAGCTTTCATTCCTTAGTTTGCTGTTTATAATACAAGTTAACACAGTAAAGTCTCAAGGAACATACAGCTTTAATGGTCATTACTTATACTCTCCTTTTAGTGATTATCAATGCACGACACAATATTATGGGCCATGCCCATATTGGCTTGGAGATTGCTATGAAGGTTGGGCAAGGTCTCATGGAACACCTATCCCAAACAATATCCAATCTCCGGATGCTGTTTACATGTTTAACAACAAACAAAATGACGGGGCCGGTGAAGGGATTTATCATTCATATACTTTTAACGCAGGAGATATAATTACAATTAAGGTAAAAATTAAGGATTTGTCTGCACAGTACATTAGCGGCTTAGATTATTCGAATGTTCCGCCAGCCCCTGAACCTACGCCAATTTTCTCCTCGATAGCGGGAGCAAAAATTGAGATATGGGCTATTCAGGATTTGGCAACATTTCAATCAAATGTACAGATAGCAACAGTAAGCGGTTGTGGCGAACTATCAACGTCATCTCCCTCTTCAACGTTGGCCCTTTTGCCCCCGTACAATGCATGGTACACGACACCACCTACTGCAACTCCTCCCGGATTGGGCGTTCCTGAATTGTTAGGTAGCTATACTGTAGCACAAATCAACAATCCCGGATTACCGGATGGGCCTTTGTCTAATGAGTTATTGACATTTACTAAAACAATAACTACAAATAATACAGAAATTCTAATAATGGCAAATTTCGATGACCAATACTCAAACAATCCACCACCTCAATATGATGGCCGCCAAACTGATTTAACAATAGACTATATTGAAATTGAAGCTTGCAGAGGTGGATTCGTTGAGTATAGTCAAAACAATAGCTTTGTCCCAGACGGAGTTATTATGAAAGACTTCATAAATATCGGCCATTGGACCAATAGCACGTTGGTAAGCGCACAAAGCAATAAAAACACAGAGCTGTACGCTGCTGCAACAAACGTATTTGGCACTTTTGACTGTACAGTAGATGATGAGCACTATTTTCTTATTGACACGAAAGAATATTGTGGAACTATATCCGCTAAACCAGGCCGACATGAGAACGAAGAACACTCAGAAACGTCAAAACCTCAACTCTCCGACACAACCCCTTTTAAACCCACAATCTACCCCAACCCCACCACCGGCTCTTTCAATATCGAAATACCGCAAAGGGGGAACTATACCATACGGGTCATGAATATGATGGGCTCTACGGTGTACGAAGGCAACATGACGAACGAACAGAAGAAGTCTATACTGCTGGATAACAACCTACCACCTGGCAACTACACCATTCACATCTCCGGCGATGGCCTGCGGCATGTGGAACGCATAACATTGGTGAAATAGTTAAAATCATACCTGCAGTAAAATGAGGAGGGGGCTTTTGCTCCCTCTTTTATTTTGTCACCCCTGACCTTTCGTGAAATAAATCGACCGTTCGTGAAACGCTTTCTTTTCTCCGGGCGCTTCGGGTCTAATTTCCCATATATTATTTCACAAACCATAAAACATCAATGTTATGAAAAAACAAATCATCATCACATGCGCAATCGCAGCAATTTCCATTCTGTCGGTAAACAATTCTTATGGGCAATGGTCAACCGTAAACGCCAATGATATAGAAACAGACCCGGGGGTAGTTAACGACGTATTTATACACAACTACCTCGGCATCGGTACATCCACCGGTACACCACCGTTACACCGATTGACCGTAAATGGAGATATCGGGTTTGAAAATAGTACTAATTACAGGCACATATGGGGGCGTTCTGATGAAGGTTTAGCAATTTATAGTAGAACCAATTGGACCGACGGCTCCGGCATTCTGCTGGATGCTGTAGGTAGTACGGTGAATGGAGCAATCAGCTTTGTTTCTAATCCTGCTGCACCTACTGATAATTCTTTTGCTTTCATTAACAATAATGGTGGCGGATGGCACCCTGTAGGCTTGATTTCCGGTGAGGGCGACCTCTCCTTAGGCGGCCGTTCTATTGAATATGGCCCAGGCACATCACTTGATCATTACCTGAAAGGTAATACCAACGGGTCTATGGCCATTTTTGCAAAAACCGGCTGGCACGAAGGGGCTGGTATAATGCTTAATGGCGCCCAACATCCAACTAGCGGCCAGGGTGATATCGTACTTGTAGCTAACGGTAATGGTAATGGCGGAGCGATCTATTTCTCAAAATGGTCCGGCGGCCAGTTCGGTGGCTGGACAACTAATATGGCTATAGAAAAGGATGGTAAAGTCATAGTTGGCTCAGTGCCAACTCCCGCCGGTTACAGGTTGTATGTACAGGAAGGTATCCTGACCGAGAAGGTAAAAGTGGCAATGAGTAACGACCCCACCAACTGGTCTGATTTTGTATTCGCAGATGATTATGAATTGCGGTCAATCAATGATGTTGAAGAATACATAAAGAAAAACAAACACCTCCCCGAAATACCATCTACCGAAGAAGTGCACGCAAATGGCCTGGACCTGGCACAGATGGATGCAAAACTATTGCAGAAAATTGAAGAGCTGACACTGTACATCATACAACAACAAAAAGAGATCGAAAAGTTAAAAGCAAAAATGAATTAGGGAATCCTGTTCAATTCATTCATTTTAAAACTTTTAACTATGAAAAAGATCAATTTATTGTTATGCACGCTGATGGTATTTAGCGTCTGTAGTTTCGCCCAATTGCAAAATCCTGACTTGGATATTAACAATGGGAATGATGACCCTAACACCCCGGTAAATTGTCCAAGCTTCATGCCAGGTTCTATTTCTACGGGACCAGGCTCACTCAATAGTTGGTATCGCTCTCATGGAACAGCCGAAATAGTAAATGGCTGTGAAGTTGTCAATGGTGCGGTTAGGTTCAACGGCCAGTTCAGAGGCTTGGGCCAGGGCATCGTGCAGGAATATAAGTTTAAAGCGGGGAAAACGTACAGAATATGCTACAAGCTAACAGACTGGGATATTCCTAATGCTCAGTTTGGTGTCCTCCTGGCTGAAAATCTGCAGCAATTCCTGCCTCCTGCCAACTGCGGCTGTGTTTGCGCAAAACCTGGGTTGGGAATAGGCAATTTCCAGGACGAGTGGATGGATCTACCTTTTTCGTCAAAGAACGATAATCCATGCGAAATAACTTTTGAACATACGGAAGTATTTACAGCAGAAAATGACTTTAATTATTTGTACGTTTATTTTCAGGCTGTCGGAGATAATGACAACTTAAACTTCATCGTATTAGATAGAATTGATGTGGGGATTGAATGCCAGGCCAATGCGGACCAGTACTTTGATGATGTTGCAAATAACCCTGTGGCCGGAACCCACAACAGGTACGAGCATATTTATGCGGGATCTTCTTACAATGGGGGCTCTTCCACTCCTGTCGCTGTCGATCCGGGTGGGCAGACAATATTTGAAGCAAAGTACCACGTTGAGTTCAAAAGCAATTTTATTGCATCAGTAAACTACGGCGCTTCCTTTCTCGCTATGGTTAATTATTTTACCTGTAGCAACAATTGTCCACCGCCACGTGACGGCGATGGTGGTGAGGGTGATGGCAGGGGCAAGCCCGGAAGAAGTGGCAATAAAACCGATGCAAAGGGCACAAGCCACATAGCAATCTGGGATAAAATCAATATTTACCCCAACCCCACTACCGGCGCCTTTCATATTGAAATACCGCAAAGAGGTAACTATAGCATACGGGTAATGAATATGATGGGTGCAACGGTGTACGAAGGCAACCTTTCCGGGCAGCAGAAGGCCACTATACAGTTGGATAATGGTCTGCCAGTCGGCAACTATACCATCCATATCACAGGCGATGGCCTGGGACATGTTGAACGGATTACATTGATTAAGTAACACTGTTAAAGAGAGGCACTCTGCCTCTCTTTAACTTTTTATCGGTGACAGAATGAAAATTAATCTTAAAAGATAAAAACAGTAACAGACATGAAAGAACGCATTATAGTGCTTTTATTCTTCGGTTTGCTGGTGGCAGGGCGACCCTACAAGACAAAAGCACAAGATATATACAACGGGGACTTTACACATATTAATCCCCAATTTTCACAATACGGCCCCTGTCCCGTATTCGACGATGGTTTCTTATGCAACTGGTACCGGAGCCACGGCACACCAGATTGGGAATCGGCTAATAACGGTCGTCTTCACCTACGCGGAGAACTTCTTTACTGCCTGGACAAACAGCGCGAACCGGAGCCTTACGGCGAGGGAATAGTCGGCGGATACTATTTCAAAAAGGATGTTGTTTACAAAGTTGAGATAACTTTTGACGCCATAGGTGTTAATGAACAATTTTCGTTGGATGTATGGGCTACAGCAAATTTAATAGAAGGCTACATTTACGAACAATGCTACCCTGAACCTAACACCACGGATATTTGTGTATCCAAATTAAACCTCATCCACAATTGGGACCATACACCCTTTCAGAAAGAATACATAGGTACCACCGGCACCATATCGCCCGGAACGGGTTATGTGCATACGTTCACCTACACGGCTACCAACGATTTTGAACAAGTATGGATATACCTGAATCCAATTTCCGGAAATTGCGATGCGTCTATAGACAAGGTCAAAATAACCGCCTGTTCAGGTGGTTATGTCTCTTACGACGACAACAACGGGAATTACATAACCCCGGCACTTACCCAGGTATCCGAAATATGGGCTCAGGGCCCGGTTAACACTACAACCAACAACCAGGCCCAGGACACAAAACTAATAGGACAAAAAATACACCTTGCTCCCAATTTTGCGGCCACAACAGATCCGGGACATTTTTTCCTTGCAATTGCGGTGGCTGGTTGTGACGAGGAACCTGAATCGCCGGCGGATTGTCCTGTTGGCTTGCAAAAACGCGGCGCTTACGCATCGGGTATAGTAAATACGCGTGAGAGAAAAATAGCCGTGTACCCCAACCCCAGCACAGGCTCCTTCAATATAGAAATGCCGCAAAAAGGCGTTTATACCATACGGGTAATGAATACACTCGGCTCTACAGTGTATGAGAGCGAAATGACGGGTGAGCAGAAAAAATCCATCCAACTGGATAATAACCTGCCCCCGGGCAACTATACCATCCACATTTCCGGCGACGGGCTGCGGCACGTGGAGCGGATAACGCTAATAAAATAATTTGAAAAGAGAGGTGAAACGCCTCTCTTTTTTAAATTCCCTGCCTTGGTTTACGTATATTTTAAATATCACTTTTGTTCATGAACCCCGCGAGTTTTGTTCATAAACCCCGCGAGGCAGGAAGTTCTTTGACATAACAGGCGTTATCATCCTGAGATATGACATAATTATCACGTTTAACTTATTACAATATTATGAAATAAGTCCGAAGGTTAGCAGAATTACATGGCCAATCTGTAAGCCATTCAGAACGAGTCGGTACATTTTGCGACACTTGACGTAGTTTACCGGGTGGACAAAGTGCTTTCTTTCTTCTTTTTGATAAAGTGCCGCAGTTTCGTAATCAGCCACCTGCCGCCTAGCAGCAATACTATAAGGGCCAAGACCGCCAGCCATAGCCAAACGTCCTTACTGGCATAACCCCTCACCAGGAATGTATATTCCATATAGAATGGTTTTACATTATAAATATAAGAAAAATCTTAAAGTAAAACCATATGTGAATATTGAATTTTTCTGCGCTTAGTTTTTATCTTTTACATAAAAGCCGGAACCCAGTATGTAAACCTCATCGCCAAATTGGGCTTTCCGCACATAGGTCTTCTTTAGTGCGGGACTATTATTACCGGGAAGGTACCAGTAGCATTCCAACCATGCGTTACCCTTTTTCATAGCCATATCTATCTGGTCACGTACCACGGTTTTACCTTTCAGGTCTTTCAGGTCCATAAGGTTTTTTCCTTCCAGGCTGGGCAGGCCGCCGTTCACCAGTTCCACCCCCTGGAGATTATCTACAAATATGTAGGTATCCATAAAGACAAACGGGCCTTTTTTGTCGCGTAGCCGGGGGAAAGCATCTTTCCCCGCAGTTGCTACAAGATTAGCTGCACGGTTTACAACATCTTCTATGAAAGCTTTATCCATATCCATGTTGTAAATGCCACATCCCACAATATATTCTTTGCCCGATGGGAATGTAACGCGTTGTACAAAACTTGACTTCCAGGTTGGAAAAATATCCCCAGGCTCGGGATACATATAATGCACCCAACCCTCGCCTTCAGCGCCTGCAGCGGCATCCAGTATCATCCTTCCCCACGGGCGGCCCAGCACGTCTTTGGCATCCGCCATATTCAAGCCTTCGCCTGAAGGATTGGCTGCATGAAAAACTCTTGTGCCATCCGGCGACCACACAAAGAAATAAGTACCATTATGAAACCATTTGCCGCCTTTTTCCCTAAAATCCGGGTAAGCGCTTTCGCCCTTCTTTTCAAATACCTTGGCTGCATCGGCTACAAGCGCCATCAACTCACGGGCAGACATCTTTTTGGTAGTTGCCGCTTTGGGTGCGTCGGCAAGGTAGGTGCCACAGCCAACCAATACCCAGGTATCATTTATCTTCGCTTTACTGACATAAGTGGATTTCACTGTAGAAACACTTTCGCCGGGTTTAGGCCACATATAATCTACCCAGCCACTTCCGCTGTCCCGAGCTACGCGAAACATCTCCCTGACAAGTAGTTTGTTACGGGTATCTTTCATATCCAGTACATTGCGCCCTTCCAGGCTGGGAAACGCCGGGTTAACAAGTTCAACACCGGTAGTGTCTACGATGAAAATATATGCGTCTTTTACAATGAAGGGCCCGGTGCGGTCGTAGAATGCCTCAAAAGCAGATTTTCCGTTCTTTTCTACCTGGTCGACCGCAGCCTTTATCATATCTACTACAAATCCCCGTTCCATACGGTCATTGTACACGCCACAGCCAATAATATACCTTTTACCCGAGGGTGTTTCTACCAGTTGGACATAACTACTCTTCCAGCGAGGCAACAGCCCGCCCGGTACCTGCCATTCATAATGATACCAGCCTTCAGGTTTGCCCGGTACTCCAGTAGCGGCATTAAGTAAACCGCGAATGATAGGCTTACCATTAATGTCTTTCAACTCCAGTTGATTCTTTCCCTGCAATTCAGGGTCGGGGTGAACAAGCATGTTGCCGCCGGGGTCCAATACAAAAATATAAGTCTCACCCTGCCTCCAGCGACTACCTGTCGTGTTAAAGTCGTTAAAGGCAGTTTCACCCTTAGTACGTAAGAGATCTGCCGCGTCTTTTACAAGAGCGACCAGGTTGCGCGTATCTTCATTATAATACGGGCTGGTATTGTTTTCTTGCTGTACCTGCGCCCTCCCGGCGGTAAGCAAGCAGAATGCTGCAATGAGCAATAGACCTTTTCTTTCCATAATCTGATTTTTATATTTCGACAGGGCTGAAAGAGTATGTATCTCGGAGCAAAAATAGACCTGCCAGGATGCCGGGCATATGACAATAGTCATTAAACTATATGATTATTCGCGCACAGTATCGGGCAATGTATAGCGGAAAAATACCTGGTAATATCAACGCAGCCTACGCACCAGTGCTACGGACATACCAATACCGTCCCAGGTGGGGTTTCTTAACTCAGCACTAGGCTTGCCGTTAGAAAAATGAGTATAGCCGCCTGAGAGCCTTACGGCCATACGCTCTTTGAAGTACCAGTCGGCACCAAGTGTAGCCGTAAAGGTGAAATTGATAAGTTTATCGGGGTTTTGGGGCACCATGAAGATAATTCCGCCCTTGGTTTCGCCAAAAATGTTGACTTGCTTGCCGGGATAAAAGTACAGCCTGGTAACCGGCCTGAGGCTAAAACCGGCTGTACTATAGTCTCCCGATGTGAACCTGTAAATATTACCTTCGGCGCCAAGAGAAAACCATGTGCGCAACCTGTATTCACGTGCCAGGTCCAGTGTAAGCAGGTACGAGTTACGATAGCCTATTTCTTTGTAAATGCCTATGCCTGTGATAGAGGTCTTTTCTTTCACAGGCGGAAAGAACTGTGCACTGCCCGGCACTGCCAGCAACATACCCACCAACCATATCAGCACACGCGCCATAACACTATAACGATTGCACGGCCCAAAATGTTATAAGTTTCTGAACCAGCGCTGAAAATATTCGCCTACCAGCGGCAAGGGCTTCAGTTGTCCGTTGATAGCAGATACCAGGCCTATGAGCCAAAACACAAATAATATGACACCTACAATACTCCCTACCCCCCACACAAGCCCAGGGCCAAATGCACGGTTGACAATACTCAACACCAACCCGGAAAGATAGAGACCGAGTGTCTGCCGCAGGTGAAAAGCGCCCAGCGCATCCTTCTGCTTCGGGTAAAGAAAGAGATAAGAAATAAGCCAGCCGATGAAAGTAATGTAGGAAACGATCGCTACTGTTTTGGGTGATGTTGTACCAGTCATAATTCGTAAATTTTATTCATATTAAAATTAGCTACTTTCCCGGCAAATGTGTCCTGACACATATCAGTTTTTGCAAATTTCATTTTGTGCTTCACAGGCTATATATTTGCGGGAAATACTGACAGAGATGCCCAAAAAAATTAAGCCGACAGGTAAACAGAAGCAGATATTTATCATACATGCGATTGTATTCGCCATAGTCACAACCATAACATGGGTGATATATGACGATGGCGTGGAAGGATGGGCATATCCCTGGCCGGCATGGACCACCGCCGCATGGGGGCTGGCGCTCATCGGGCACTGGTGCGCTGTGTACCTAAGCTACGAAGACCCGGGGCACGAAGATTATAAACGCCAGGAAGTAAACGGTTAATCCGCAAAAATATTACCATACAAGCCCCTTGCTGCAACGCAGGGGGTTTTTACTTTTACAGTGCAACCTTCAATATGGATTCACAGAAATACAAACTGCTGCAGGAAGAATATGACAGCCTGAAAGACGAGAGGGCCCGGCTGGACCTGATGGTGCTGATGGCCCTGGAAATGCGTAACACCGACGTAGACGAGGCGGCAAAAATGGCCGATGAGATCATAGAACGTTCCATAAAAGTAGGATACCCGAAAGGAGAAGGGCGCGGCCACAACCTGAAAGGCTCCTGCTACGGCCTGCAGGGGGATTACGAAGAAGGACTGGCTGAATTGAATAAGGCTTACGCTATAGCCCGCCATATTAAAGACAGGAGGCTGGAAGCCCGGACGCTGAACAACTTCGGCAATGTATACCGCGAAACAGGCGACTTCGCCCGTGCACTGAATTATTTTGAAGAGGCCCTGGCCATTAACGAGTCCCTGGGAGACGAAGTGGCCAGTTCTGTAAACCTGACCAGTATAGCACAGTTGCTCTATGACCTGAACGATTTTGACAGCGCACTGGATTATGCCCTGCGCTGTATGCCCATATTTGAGAAGGCCCACGATACCAATAGGATGACCGCCATCTACAACGTGCTGGGCAATATTTACTTTAAAAGGGAAGAATACGCCGAAGCGCAGGGCTATTTCGAAAAGAACCTGGAAAAAACAGATGAGGGCACTGCCGCGTATCTTATTGCTTTGAGCGGTATGGGCAAGGTGTATTACCGGATGCAGGATTTTCAGAACGCCCACAAATGCCTGGAAGAAGCCCTGGAAGAAGCCATAGAACAGGATAATGCCGAAGTACAGATAATATGTAACTATTACCTGGGCAGGATGCAGATGGACGAAGGCGATTACCGCCAGTCGCTGGCCTATCTCAATAAAGGCTTTGAGATGGCCGAAGACTATCAGCGCAAGCACGATGTAATGAGCCTGCACGAAACCTTATCCGTACTGTACGACAAGATGGGAAATATTCCCAGCGCCTTCTATCACCTCAAGGCTTATGAGCAACTGAAAGAAGAGATATTCCAGCAGACGACCCTGAACAAGCTGCGCAACCTGCAGATAAGGCAAAAAGTAGAACTGGCACAAAAGGAAAAGGAAGTGGCGGAAAGAACCGCCCAACTGAAACAGCAATTCATGGCCAATATGAGCCACGAAATACGTACACCCATGAATGCCATCGTAGGTATGACACGGCTCTTGCTGGGTAAAGACCCTAAGCCTGAACAGCTAAAATACCTGAAGGCCATACAGCAGTCGGCAGATAACCTGCTGGTCATCATTAACGATATCCTCGATCTCTCGAAAATAGAAGCCGGGAAAATAGTGATAGAGCAGACTGACTTCGTGATGACCGAGCTGATAAACAGTATTAAAGACATCCTACTGTTCAGGGCGGAAGAAAAGGGACTGGAGTTTCACGTATCAGTAGACGACCAGATACCAACCCGTCTCATTGGCGACCCAACCCGTATCAACCAGGTGCTCATCAACCTGGCGGGTAACGCCGTCAAGTTCACTGAGAAAGGATACGTATCGCTGGCAGTGACTGTAGAAAAGAAGGAAGGTCATAATTACTGGATAAGGTTTGACATAACAGATACCGGCATTGGCATATCCCCCGATTATGTCGAACGTATCTTCGAAAGCTTCACCCAGGCTGGTACGGATATCGCCCGAAGGTTTGGCGGTACGGGGCTTGGCCTCACTATTTCCCGGCAGTTGGTAACCCTGATGAACGGCGAGATAAGTGTAACCAGCGAGTTGGGCAAGGGTACGAGGTTTACTGTACTGCTGCCGCTGGAAGAGGCCGAAAACCAATTACCGGTAGCGCAAATGCCTATCATCGACGACAGTAAGAGGCAGGAACTGGCCAAACTGAAACTTTTGCTGGCAGAAGACAACGAGTTCAATCGTATGGTGGCCGAAGATACGCTAAAAGCACTGCTGCCCGGCATACATATCGACGTGGCTGTTAATGGTAAAGAAGCGGTAGAAAAAGTGCGCTCCGGCAGGTATGATATCGTGCTGATGGACATACAAATGCCTGTGATGGATGGAGTAGAAGCCACGAAGGCCATCCGAAACACCCTGCCTGTGCCGATAAGGGATATACGCATCATAGCCATGACAGCCAATGTATTGCAGGAAGATGTACAAAAGTATTTTGATACCGGTATGAATGCCTATGTATCCAAACCCTTCCAGCCCGATGAACTGCTCCTGAAAATGGCATCAATTACGGAAAACGGTATCAGCATAGCACAATCTGATCAACCCCGGCAACCCGAACAGCCCATAATGAAACCGCTTCCTGAACGGGTGACAGACATGCATTTCTTAAGACAATTTACCGGTGGTAACGAAGAAAAAATGGAGAAGTATAAGGGTATGTTCCTCGAAAATGGTCCGCGCCTCCTGGCTAATATAGAAGAAGGGCTTAAAAACAGTGACTACCCGGCTGTGAAAATAGCCGCACACTCTATGAAACCCCAGCTATCCTATATGGGGGTAAAAGAGGAGGTTAGCAATATCTTCCTGATAGAACAAACGGCCGGCGAACAGGCGCATTTTGAACGGCTTCCGCAATTAGTGGAACAGTTGAAAAGGGTATGCGGAAAGGCATTTGAGGAATTGAGGGGCGTTTAAATCAAAAGGCAGATTTTCAACAGGTTATTTCTATGTTCGCTTTGGCATTCTAAATATTTTTTCTATTTTTCTACGAAATTGAACTCCTGAAATTATGGCAACTAACAACAATCGGTACATTTTCCTGGTAGATGACGAGCCGATTCAGAACGAAATGTTGAAAGATTACATAGCCGAGCGTTTTCTTTATGACATCAAAATATTCGATAACGGGGAAGAGGCGCTTGCCAATATGAACCTGCACCCGGAAATAGTGGTGCTGGATTACCACCTCAGCGCCCATAAACCCAACGCACAAAACGGTGTTGAGATACTGAAGAAAATAAAGGAAGGGTATCCTGAAACGCAGGTGATTATGCTGTCGGGACAAGATACCCTGCAAGTGGCAGTAGATAGTATGAAGTATGGCGCTTACGACTATATCGTTAAGGGTGAGACAGCATTCTCGCGCACTGAGAATGCGCTGAATAACGTGAGCGAGCTGCACAAAATGAAGGTCATCAACAATAGCTATAAAAAGACCATAATTTTCCTGGTTATCGTGATAGGCCTGATCGTCTTGCTGGCGTTGTACCTGAATTTCTTTACCAACGCGTTTTCACACACATCCAATGTAGCGGTCATAAACTAATATGACCTATCTTGTTTACCGGCAGCAGATGTTTATTAGCTTTGCTGCCGGACAATTTTTATATAGATGAAATTAGCGCAGAGACTGGACCGGGTAACGGAACCGCAGACGATAAAAATGGCCAAACTGGGCCGCGAATTAAGAGCGAAAGGAATAGACATCATCGACCTGAGCCTGGGCGAACCTGATTTTATCACCCCGGAGCATATACGCGATTCGGCCACGCAGGCCATGGACGAGGGTTATACCAAATATACCCCGGTAGTAGGCTACCCCGAGCTTCGCAAAGCCATCAGCACAAAACTGAAGCGGGACAATAACCTCGACTATCCCGCAGACCAGGTTATCGTATCTACCGGCGCCAAGCAGTCGTTGGCCAATGCCATACTAAGCATAGTTGATCCGGGTGATGAGGTACTGATACCTACACCGTACTGGGTGACCTACAGCGCACTGGCGCTGCTGGCAGAGGGCAAAGTGACCTACATCCCCTGCACGATAGAACAAAACTTCAAACTCACGCCCGCACAACTGGAACAGTATATCAACGATAAGTCGAAGCTGTTCATATTCTCTTCTCCATGCAATCCCACGGGCAGCGTGTACACCAAAGAGGAGCTGGCGGGCCTGGCCGAAGTGTTCAAACGCTACCCTGATTGCGCCATCATCAGCGATGAGATATACGAGTATATTAACTATACAGGTAAGCACGAAAGCATAGCCCAGTTCACTGAACTCAGAGACCGTGTTGTCGTTGTTAACGGGATGTCTAAGGGCTTTGCCATGACAGGCTGGAGACTGGGCTATATGGCCGGCCCAAAAGACCTGGTGCAAGCCTGCGAAAAGCTACAGGGGCAGTTCACATCAGGCGCTAACTCCATTACACAACGGGCGGCTATCACGGCTTTACTGAGCGACATGGGCCCAACAGAAGAAATGGCCAAAGCCTTCCGCGCCAGGAGAGACTTTATGTACAGCGCCCTGAAAGAGGTTCCAGGGATGAAACTGAACAACCCGCAAGGCGCCTTCTATGTTTTTCCCGATATCAGCTCATTCTTTGGCAAAAGCGACGGCGAAACCACCATCAATAACGATGAGGACGTTAGCATGTACCTGTTGCACAAAGCCCATGTGAGCACCGTTATGGGCTCTGCATTCGGCAGCGGCAACTGTATCCGTATGTCGTTTGCCACGTCTATGGACAAGTTGGAAGAGGCTGTTAAGCGCATTAAAAACGCGCTGGCCGCCTTGAGGTGATGTTATTGCCCGGCATCTGCATTTGCAAGGCCTTCCATCGTACTCAGTTGTGTAAGCACATTCATGTATGCCGAATCCAGTTCTGTTGGGTTATCGCTGTACCAGCGCAGGCTATGGCTGAATTCGTCTAAAGTAATGCCATGATGGTGCAGCACCGTTTTATAGTACGTAGCCAGCGAATCCATATTCTTGTTGGAAGATGTACCGGTGGTATCGCTGACTACAGAACTATATACCTCGGCGAGGTAAATATCAGTCATCACCTTTACCATCTGCTCGCGGGGCAGGTGGCGCTCCTGTTTCTCGGCACAGGACGTAAAGAGCCCGGCGACCAATACTGTCATCAGCAATATAGCTCTGGTCATTTTCTCAAACTATTGTATTTCTGAACATTCGGCACATCAAGCTGGCTGATCATAGCGATATATAGCTCACGGTTGCTTTCCGGCTGCTGGGCTATCACGCTGGCAAACTCATCGCTCTTGGCATTGAAAAAGAACTGCAGCAATATTGACCCGGGGTTCTCTTTTTGCAACTGGCTGAGTGTATTGATGCTGTTGAGTATAGTTTTTTGCGATTCAACGGGGTCCCTATACATATTATCCAGCGCATCCCGGTGCATAGAATACCATACGGAGCGCAGTGCCTGGAACCTGGGATTAAGTACCTGGTCAACTATCCAGTAGCGGTTGTGGTTGCCTTCCACCGCTTTCCAGCCCGATATGGTTTTGCCCTGTTCAGGGGCATTGTTTACGATATTCTGGGCTTTTTTGAAAATATCCTGGCCGCCCTTGGGAGAAAAACTCTCGTAATCGAAGGCGATAACGAGGTAGGCGTAATATGCCAGCACCGCCGGCAGATTGGACACATAAGCGTTATTGCCCACTACCCTGTTGTCGTTAAACTCCAGCGGCTGAAACTGGTTGTAGCTGAACTGGACGTCTTTGTCCACATGCTTTACCATCTGCGTAGTATAACTGCTGTTGTACACGGGGCGTGAGGACTGAATGGTCATCGTAGCGGAAAAGCCGTTTTGCACACCGGGCAGTGTCTGTGTTACGTTGATGAGGATATTACAATTGATCTTCTCCTGCGGTGCAAACTGGTCGTCGGTCCATTTGCGGGTATTCATAAAGTCGGCAATAGCCTGCTGCATGCTACGGAATACTTCTTTATCCTGCCCCTGCCCCTGGATGCCGTCGGCCATCACTTTTACCGTGCAGTTCAGTTCCTGGGCCGTGACCGTCGCCACAAGCCCAAGCCCCGCTACAACCTGTAACATTAATATTTTATACAGTCGTTTCAGCATATTTACTTTCAATTATATAGTGCACAATAGCCCGTGCTATTTCTTTCTTTCCGGCTAAGGGCAATTCCTTATTCCGGCCATCTCTGTCCAGCAGAGTTACTTTATTAGTATCGTGGGCGAAACCTGCACCTTCGTCGCGCAAAGAGTTGAGCACCACCAGGTCGGCATTTTTGGCCTCCAGCTTTTTGAGCGCATTGGCTTCTTCATTGTCCGTTTCCAGGGCGAAGCCCACCAGGTATTGTCCATCCTTTTTCTGCCGGCCCAGTTCGGCCAAAATATCTTTGGTCTTTTCCAATTGTATATCTAACGTTCCTTCCTGCTTTTTTATTTTCGTGCCAGAGGTTTGCGTCGGTCTGTAATCGGCCACGGCGGCTGACATAATAGCTATGTCTGCCGAGGGAAAGACCTCCAGGCATTCATTATACATTTCCCCTGCGCTCTCTACCCGTTTTACGGTTATGCCGGGGTGGCTGACTTCAAGGGCTGAAGGCCCCAGCACCAGGGTAACAGCCGCCCCGTGGGCGGCCAGTTCTTCAGCAATTGCTACCCCCATTTTGCCGGTTGAGAAATTGCCGATAAAACGAACGGGGTCTATTCGCTCGTAAGTGGGACCGGCAGTCACCAAAGCCCTCCTACCCTTCAAAATATGCTTATCATTACCCTTTAAGTAAACAGATGCAAAATCAACAATATCAGCAGGTTCTGCCATTCTCCCTTCGCCGGTAAGGCCACTTGCCAGCTCGCCATAACCTACCGGGATAAAAATATTCCCGTATGATTTCAGGCGTGAAATGTTGTTTTTTGTTGCCGGGTGGAGCCACATATCTTCATCCATGGCCGGGGCTATTAAGACGGGGCAGGCCGCCGAAAGGTAGACTGCGCAAACCAGGTTGTCGCAGAGGCCATTGGCCAGTTTGGCCAGTGTATTGGCACTGCATGGAGCAATGAGCATCACGTCGGCCCAGCGACCCATCTCCACATGATTGTTCCACTGCGAGCCATCGCTGACGCTGCTGAGTACGGGGTACTTAGACACTGTTTCCAGCGAGAGCGGGCTGACAAAATCGGCCGCAGACCGTGTGACGAGCACCCGTACCTGCGCACCCGCCTTAATCAACTGCCTTACCAGTTCGGGGGTTTTGTAGGCGGCTATGCTGCCTGTCACTGCCAATATTATCTTTTTTCCTGCTAACTGCATATTAGGTTGGCTTTCAGCCTTTGCAAGGTACGTTTTTTCGGAGAGTTGAATTGTTAAATGGTTATAGGTGAATGCGGTAATAGGATATACGCCATTCCGATAAGGACGGTATAGTCGTGCGGTTATAAGATTTCTAAAAAACTTATCTTTAAGCGATAGATAAAACTAAACATTTACTGGCTACCCGCAACCCAGTTGAGATCCTGGACAATAACATCTTCCTGGCCGGAAGCACCTAAGCTGGTCCATACCTCAAAATAATCTCCTGGCTGAACGCTGGGAACATATGCTACGGTTGACCATTGAAAAGGTTGTCCGGCAGACGTGGTCTTCACAGAGGTTTCTCCGTATCTTATGTTTGAGTTACCATTCCTAACAACACAAAAATTGATAGGCCTGTTAGAACCATTTACCGTAATAATATTTCCCGATATCCACATAATAAAATCGCGTGCATTTGATGGCTGATAAGTTATTCTATTACCTGAAACCGTAAATTTTCCTGTATTTGTTGTTTGGTTAGAACTGTTCCAGTTTGCTTTGACCCAGGTGGGGGATATGGATACTGTCGATGTATTATTCAATACACCTATTTCACAATGCGGGTTACGACTTTCTTCGCCTATATTGCCCGTTATTTCTATTTCTTTGTCCCTGCCATCCGAACGGCTGAAATCAAAGCCATCCATAAATTCGCCAATATGGTTCCATGTGTTGCCAATAATGGCGACAGCGTCAATAGTGGTAAATGTAGCCGGCGTATAATTAATACCGATATCAGTACTATCACCATTATAAAAACCGCAATTGATTATTGAAACCCTTGCATTAGTACCCGACAAAAGATCGATGCCTCTATTGCAACTTAGAAAATCAACTTCTGATACTTTGAAAAAAACACCGCTGGCGCTACCAGCCGCTACTTCAACACCAGTTCCTATTGCGTTGATGATGTCTACATCAAACAACCACAATTCTACATTGTCCTGTATGGCGATGGCCTTATTGAAATTGTCAATGTTGCAGTCCTTTATCTCGTAGTATTCTTCAGAACCGGTAAGATGTATCGCATCTTCGTTTGTATTATTGCCATAATTGGCCAGGGTTGAGCCGTCAAACATCAGCATTTTAAAATAACATTCGGTTTCGCAGGAAAACATAGGGCTATTAGCCAGTCCTGAAGCGGCAGCTATAGTGGTAGTACCATACGATGAGCCCTCTATCGTTAATGGATAAGGAAGATTGACGAACTGTGTTTCTGAAACTGTGAAGGTGCCGCTTTCCAGTTTAATAACCGTTGGCCCCCACATATGCATATTCAGAAAGGCCAGTGCCTGATCTATAGTTTGCCATGGGGAATGCCACGAGACCTGCATGGTATTCACCGGGAACATGGTACGTTGTTTGTAATACCAGTTCCCCTCATGGGCCACCATGGTAGTGGCAAACCACCGTGGTAGTGGTGCGGAAGTGCCGCTGTCTATCTGCGCGCCATTGCCAGGCATTACTGTAACCAGGTCTGTATAGGTGCCGATATTCTTTATAGTTATCGCTAATCCATTGTCTGCAGTTGTAATGGCAGGAAGGGTAATGTTGATATTATTGCGTGCGAATACAACCGTTTCCGTTTTATCAAGCGTATCGCTCTCTGTTTTTATTACTGGAGCCGCAGAAGAATCTGATGTAGACGTTGATAATAGTGCCCAGGCACCGTCTTTAAAATAATAGATGCCTTCCGTTCCGTCTGTTTGATAAACCAACAGCCCTTCTGCCGGGGTAACAATAGCTTCGCGCTGCTCTCCAGTCATTCGGGGCGGTAAAAAGCCTTTGGTTTCCGACTTCAGATGCAGTACAGCTGATGCATCACCGGTGGTATCGCTTGCCTGGTCTGTAACGACAACAGTTTGAGAACTAACCACAGTGGCAGACTGCATGATGGCTAATAACAAAATAACACCAATAATGTGTCGCTGCATAGACATTTTATTTCATGTCAAAAGTCGGTTTATGAGCGACTGTACCGGATAATCAAAGTCATTATTGAATATGATATTTATCATAATGAAGCGGCAGTACCGGATATATTTTTGCTGCATAAATATTTATTCACAAAACAATTTTTTATGAAAAAAATGACCAGATTTTTGGCGATTGCCGGGTTAGTGTCGGTTTCTGCAGGTGCGTTTGCCCAGGAGACAGCGACGGCTACAGCGACGGCCACTATTATTACACCTATCAGTATTTCAAAGACAACTGATATGAATTTCGGAAATGTCGCAGCACAGTCTACCGCATCGGGAACTGTTGTGCTTACACCGGCAGGCGTGCGCTCCGTAACCGGGGGAACAACCATTCCTGCTACAACGGGTACCGTCTCAGCCGCGTCTTTTACAGTAACCGGCGAAGCAGACTATACCTATTCTATTACATTGCCAACAGCGGATGTGACAATAACCAGCGGCGCTAATACAATGACTGTTAATACGTTTACCAGCACGCCTTCCGGCACCGGCACACTGACTGAAGGGTCTCAAACAGTAACAGTGGGCGCAACCCTCAACGTGTCAGCAGCGCAGCCGGCCGGTACTTATGTGTCTGCTACGCCTTTCAACGTCACGGTCAACTACAACTAATAACAATTACATTTTAAATACATATAGATATGAGAAAAATGCATATAGAGGAGAAAAAGAGCATTTTCAATACAAGCTTTTCACAAATAGCATTATTCCTGGCGTTGTCGTTATCTGCGACTGAAATGTACGCCCAGGGGAATTTGCTGGTGACGCCCCGTAGGGTGGTACTGGACAAGACTACCAAAGTGCAGGAGTTAAACCTTGCCAATACGGGCCATGACACTGCAACATACATTATATCGCTGCAGGAAATCAAAATGAACGAGGACGGAAGTTTCACAGAAATCGCTACTACAGAAGCGAACGAGAATTCTGCCAGTAGCCATATCAGGTTTTTCCGAAAAGAGTAACACTCGCACCCAATGAGGCTCAAATGGTAAAAGTACAGGTGATGAAACCTGCACAAATAGCCGAAGGCGAATACCGTTCGCACCTCTACTTCAGAGCTGTACCCCAAAATAATGCAAGTGATGCCGTGGCCGGTGCCTCTGAAATTTCAGTAAGCCTCACCCCGGTATTTGGTATTACAATTCCGGTAATTGTCAGGTCGGGAAACCTGGCGGCGAAGGTGGAGCTGGTAAATCCTGCTTTAAGCGAAGAGAACAACAGTCGAAAACTCAGCTTTTCTTTCAGTCGCAGCGGCAATATGTCCGTGTATGGAGATATAGCCGTTGACCACATAGCAGCCGATGGTAAGGTAACAAGGGTAAAATCTGTAAAGGGCATTGCAGTGTACACTCCAAATACAAGCAGGTCTGTGACTATAGACCTTAGTGATTACACCGGGGTGGACTACAGTGCAGGAAAGCTTTTAATAGCCTATACAGCCGGACAGAATAATAATTCCATAACACTTGCCAAGACGGAACTGGACCTGAAATAGGGGCGGGTTCCGTGCAGGCAAACAAAGAATTATTATGAAAGCACAGTTCTGGCTGGGCCTGGCTTTCTTTTTGCCCCTGGCACAAGGAAAGAGCCAGGGGCTTATAATACCGCAGGGCATCAGTATGGTTGCAACTGGCGGGAATATCCTGCTCGATGGCAACTGGACCAATAATGGCACTTTTAAACATAATGATGGCGCCGTAATATTTACCGGCGACACCCAATCCGTAACCGGTTCTGCTGCAACGGTATTTAATAATATTACTATTGCAGAGGCCAGTACTACTACTATTGCATCCGGTCAATACCTGAAAGGATATATGATATGCGATGGCATGTTATATGCCAATGGCAATTTGACATTGTTGTCAACATCAGAGCAGACGGCGCTTATTGACGGTACTGGAAAAGGAGAGGTACTTGGTAATGTAAGCATGCAAAGGTACCTGGCGCATGGTTTTGGCTACAAGTACTTTAGCTCCCCATATAATGATGCTACTGTGGGTGAGTTTTCGGATGACATTGACCTTCAGTCTGCCTTCCCTGCATTTTACAAATATGACGAAACCCGCACCTCGTCGGGTTGGGTGGACTATACTGACCCTACGGGATTATTATTGCCGCTACGGGGTTATGCAGCCAATGTTGGAAATAGCCTGCAGGAAAAAACGGTGGAGATAGCCGGAGTAGTAAACAACGGAGATATATCAGCAGTCTTTTATAACAGCGGCAAAACCTTTACAGAAGGTTTTAACCTTGTGGGCAACCCCTACCCCTCGCCTATTGATTGGGACAGCGCAGCAGGATGGGACAGGACGAATATTGACGACGCTATTTATTACTTTGACGCTGGTATTACAGACCCTTACCTGGGAACGTACAGCTCATATATCAACGGCATATCCAGTGACGGTGTGGCTAATAACATAATACCCGCCATGCAGGGATTCTTTGTCCATGTTTCAAACGGCACGTACCCTGTTTCCGGAAATCTTGGGATCAATAATAACGCACGTGTAAATAACCTGATTCCGGTTTTTCATAAACCGGCTCCGGAAACCCGTGCCGTAATAAGGTTGAGCGCCGCGTCCGGTGAATCTGCCGACCCGGTAGTTGTGTATTTTGATGATAAGGCAACTGTTGGCTTCGACAAAAGCTTAGATGCCCTGAAATTGATGAATACAGATACAGATGTACCGAACCTATACGCACGTACCGGCGATAAAAAAATATCCATTTATGCCTTGCCGGGTGAAAATACCGGAATAGACATTGTGCCTCTTGGGGTGACTATGAAAAAGGACGGAACGGTGAACTTCGTTGCCGATGCTATCGAACGAATGCCGCCAGGATTGAAGCCCTATTTTGTTGATATCCTGACAGGAACAGTGCAGGATATGTATAAAAATAACGAATACCAGGTGATATTGACAAGTGGTGCACATGAAAACCGTTTCTTCCTTGTATTCAGTACAGGAGATATTTCAGAGCAATCCTTTTTCAGGGATGCTTTCAGTGTCTCAGCATTCAACGGCAAAATATACGTGCATCTCAATATGACGTCCAGCGGTAAGGGACACATTCTTATAACCAATATGGCCGGGCAGATAGTGATGAGGGAGAAAGTAGACGGATTTGGCACACATGAATTTGACGCAGGCTGGAGCATGGGTATGTATATCGTCACCCTGGTAACCGATGACAATAAATATTCAAAGAAAGTATCAATAATCAACTAACGGTGTGAAACGATTAATTGCATTTTTAATAATTACAGGGGCGCTACTATCGGGCAGAACGCGGGTATGCGCGCAGGAATTTCCACCGCGGCCAATATCGGTTTATGCTAATCCCGCCCAGGGTTTGTGTTTTGGCGCTTTTTACCATGGTGTTATTGGCGGTACTGTTATTGTTCATCCTAATGGCATAAGAACGACTACGGGTGATGTGGTGCCCATCAATATGGGGTTTGTCATCTCGCCTGCGCAATTTGAAATTGATGCAAATCCAGGCACGCTGATTTCTGTTTTGGGAAGCACAACTACACTTGCAGGAAGTAACGGGGGATCCATCACATTAAATATAGGGGGGACATCGCCAGCATCACCTTTTATTACAACAGCTATACCGCCGGCAAGAACGATAGTATATGTAGGAGGCACATTAACTGTGGGCAACATGTTGGCTAATCCACCCGGTAATTACAGCGGTACATTCCAGGTAACATTTATCCAGGAGTAGTGAATAATGGCAAAAAAATATATAACAACGGAAAGTATAGTCTCTTCAGAAATTGGAGAGCATGCATCCTGTTCGTATGTTTTTTACTTCCCGGATTTCCGGCATTCCCGTCGGAAAAGGACACAATGCTGTATGACGAAACACTGGTGTGTGTAAACCTGAAATACCTGCAAAGCGTAGAAATGCCCGCTATTGTGAGGGGGAGGGAATTATACTTGCCTGTTCCTGCCTTCCTCGATTTTTTAAAAATCCAACATACATCCTCGCCTGGGCTTGACTCCGTAACAGGTTATTTTATTACACTTAAAACTCCTTTCCTGATCGACAAAGTGAATAACCGGATACGTTACCATTATATCGAGCAAACATTAAACCCTCGTGATCTCATAAAGACCGATGATAATTTGTACCTGCGCTTAGATTATTTCTGCGACCTGTTTCAACTTGAGAGCAGGTTTGAATTCCGCAATCTGTCTGTAACAATAGAGCCAATAGTCGAGTTGCCGGCAATAAGGCAAATCAAGAATGAGCAAATGCGGCGGAATATAGGTCGCCTGAAAGGGGAAATCAAAGCAGACACTACAATAAAGCCGGCGCGGCCATTGTTCAATCTCGGTGCTATTGACTGGTCTTTTGTTGCAACCACCATGTCGCAGGGAAAGGATGAGGTGAGAGCCGGGATAGGACTCGGCGGTGTAATAGCGGGAGGAGAGACAAATGTTGTATTGAATTATTTCAACAGGTGGCCTCTTAACAGCAGGCAGCAATATTATTTGTGGAGATACGTGAATAATGACCATAAACTGCTCCGCCAAACATCCATAGGACGTATTTCGCCCCGTGCTACATCATCGATATATTCCCCTGTAACAGGCATACAAATTACGAATACGCCTGCCCTGTTGAGAAAAACTTTTGGCACCTATAAACTGACAGATATGACTACCCCCGGGTGGACTGTGGAACTGTATGTGAACAACGTACTGATAGATTATACCCAGGCAGATGCCACCGGCTTTTTTTCTTTTGATGTGCCCCTTGTTTATGGGAACTCCGTGGTGCAACTCCGATTTTACGGGCATTGGGGCGAAGAACAGGCCCGCGTACAGAATATCAATATACCATTCAATTTCTTGCCTGAAAAAGAATTTGAATATACTATAAGCGCCGGTATGGTTGAAGATGGCAAGCAGAGTATTTTTTCAAAAGCGAATTTTAACTATGGACTGACATCGCGCATTACGACTGGTGGAGGAATTGAATACCTTTCGTCTGTCAAATCCGGCCAATATATGCCGTTCATAAATACTTCGGTCAGGTTAACTTCCAATCTTTTACTTTCAGGCGAGTATACGCACCTGGTAAGGACACGCGGCATTCTTAATTACCGAACACGTTCAAATATGCAATTAGAGCTGAATTATACCCGGTATAAGGAGGGGCAAACAGCAATAATTTATAACTACCGGGAAGAGAGAAAAATATCGCTTGCCGTTCCGTATCGTTCAGGGCCGGTTAACGGATTATCAAGAGTTACCGTTAACCAGATTATTTTACCCGCGGGAAAAGAATACATGACCGTTGAATGGCTTTTGTCTAACAGTGTCAACAAGGCAAGTATTCATCTGAATAACTATATGGTGTCTGTAGAGCAAGGCGATGGTGGCCATGCAAGATATTTCTATGGTAATCTCTCAACAGGGATAATATTAACGGGCAAACTTATTTTTACGCCACAGGTGCAATATGCCTACAATGACAGAAAGTTTATTTCTGCCAGGGCCGGCTTAGATTACCTCATGTTTAATTCATTTTTTGTGAACCTTGCCTATGACAGGTATTTTAGTACCGGGTTTTACAGCATTAACCTGGGGTTGCGTTATGACTTTTCATTCTCACGTATTGGCATAATGGCAAGACATTTTGGAGACAGGAAGTCAATGACTTATTACGGCAGCGGCAGCCTGGCTTACGATGCACGGACAAGGTATCTGAAAACCGACAATCACCCAAAAGTAGGGCGCGGAGGAATTACTATTCTGCCATACCTGGACATGAATGGCAATAAAGCACGTGACCGGCACGAACCTAAAGTAAACGGCCTGAAAATTCAGAGTACCGGGGGAAGGATAATATACGATGACAATGATACATTAATAAGGATATATGATCTCGAACCTTACGCAAATTATTATATAGACCTCAGCAGAAACAATTTTGAAGATATCAGTTGGAACGCTTCTATTAAATCCATCAAATTAAATGTTCTTCCCAATATGATGCAACTGGTAGAAGTTCCGATTGCTATAACGGGAGAGGTATCGGGCACGGTTGATATGAACGGGTATAAAATCCCATTAAAAATTAATATCTATCACAGAGATGGCCGGTTAGCCGGGCAGACTGTTACCGATTACAACGGGTCGTTCATTTATTCGGGGCTCCAGGTCGGCGAATATATAGTACGCCCCGATAGCGAACGTCTGCAGGAGTTAGGATATAGTATAAGTCCGCCAGAAACACCCTTCTCAATAATCTGGAACGACAACAGTGTTAGCAATATCAATTTTGTATTGAAAAAAAATTAGATTACTAACACATAAAAGGGTTCATAATTCATCTATCCAGGCAGGAAAAAGGCAAAATGACCTGAATGGCATTGAATGATTTTTTATCCAGGCCAGCTGCATACCTGTACATTCGCGAAACTACGAGATCCGAATCTTCATATTCATATACCCAAAAGCCCCTTGCGGGGCTTTTTTATTTTTACCATATTTCTTATTTCGTCTTATCCTTTACAAATTTGCCCAGGCCTTTACCTGCAACCGCGTAGGCCTCCTGTATGCGCTCGCCGGTGTCGTAGTCGTTGCCGCCGAAGGTACGACCGGGGCAGTTGAGCACCGACATGCGCGCTATTACATTATTGCGGTTGGCAGTTTCCACGATAATTGCTTCGCCGTCTATCTCGGCATTCTTGCGGCTTACATATACGTTATAACCGGGCTCTGTGTATTTAGTTTTGAATATGAGGGTATATTTGGCCGTAGGAATATCTCCGGCTGTCATACCGCTGTGTTTTGAGAAGAGCTCCTCGAACTGTGGCTGAAACCGGTTCTTCCTGTCGGCCTGCCAGGAGCTCTCCCACTGGTCTCCCCTACCGGGTTCTTTTTTGTCGTAGTCTTTCTTTTTGGTCTCTACATATTCCTTCTCCGTCTTGAACTTGCCTACGCCCATATCGCTGTAGTCATATTCAAGATTAAGTTTTTCCACACCCTTCAGGGCGTCCAGGCTGCCATCCAGCAGCTTCACCTTCTGGGCCTGCGCATTATACGCGCCCAACAGCATTAACGTGATGAGTAATGAGCATAGCTTGTTCATACCTTAAGATTTTGAAGGCCAAATTACTAAACAAAGGCCGATTATTCTTATTTCCCCGCACTGTATCAAAAGTTAAAATATCTGAAAAACGGGGATAGCTTGCGTGGTATAAATTGATTAATTTTAGCCGCTTTTGAAGCCTGCCCCTTTGTGCGGGCTGTGTAATCTGAAGGAAATACATGCCGGAACAAGATAGCCACTTAGAACATAGTTCAACCCTGCTCGGCGATATGTACGAGAGCTGGTTCCTGGACTATGCGAGTTATGTAATACTGGAGCGTGCCGTGCCTGCGGTAGACGACGGGTTGAAGCCCGTGCAGCGTCGCATACTGCACGCTATGAAAGAAATGGACGATGGCCGTTACAACAAGATAGCCAACGTAATAGGCCAGACCATGCAGTACCACCCTCATGGCGACGCATCAATAGGCGATGCCATCATCAACCTGGGGCAAAAAGACCTGCTGATAGACACCCAGGGTAACTGGGGCGACGTACGTACGGGTGACAGCGCGGCGGCGCCACGTTATATTGAGGGACGATTATCTAAGTTTGCGCTGGAGGTAGCTTTTAACGCTAAAACCACTGAATGGCAACTGAGCTATGACGGCCGCAAAAATGAGCCTGTAACACTGCCCATGAAATTTCCCCTGCTGCTGGCGCAGGGAGCGGAAGGTATCGCTGTGGGATTGTCTACAAAAATATTGCCGCACAACTTTTGTGAGCTGATAGAGGCATCCATTAAACACCTGAAAGGCCGGAAGTTTGAATTGCACCCCGACTTTGCGACCGGGGGCATGATAGACGTGAGCAACTATAATGACGGGGAAAGGGGTGGCCGCGTGCGCGTACGGGCTAAGATAGAGACCGAAGACAAAAAGACACTGGTCATTAAAGACGTGCCCTATGGCATCACTACCGGGCAACTGGTAGACAGTATACTGAAAGCCAACGATAACGGGAAAATAAAGATAAAAAGTGTTGTAGACAACACCGCGAAGGATGTGGAACTGGTGGTGCAACTGGCCCCCGGAGTAGATGCAGACCAAACCGTAGATGCGTTATACGCCTTTACCGACTGTGAAATTTCCATTTCGCCTAACGCCTGTGTCATCATCAATGATAAACCCCATTTCGTTGGCGTCACGCAGCTACTCAAACACTCTGTAGAACATACCAAAGCGCTGCTGCTGAGAGAACTGCAGATAAAACTGGGCGAGTTGGAAAACGACTGGCATTATTCATCGCTGGAAAAGATATTCATAGAGAAACGTATATACCGCGATATAGAAGAAGAAACAACCTGGGAAGGCGTGCTGGAAGCTATTGATACGGGGTTGAGACCGTATAAAAAGAAGTTCCGCAGGGAGATAACGCAGGACGATATCATTCGCCTTACAGAGATAAAGATAAAGCGCATATCGAAGTTTGATTCCTTCAAGGCCGACGAACATATAAAAGGCGTGGAATCTGCTATCGAGGAGGTGAAACATAATATCGAGCACCTGAACGACTATGCCATAGCCTATTACGACAACCTGCTGAAAAAATATGGTAAGGGCCGCGAACGCAATACAGAGATACGTCCCTTTGAAACCATACAGGCCACAACCGTAGCTATAGCCAATACCAAGCTATACGTAAACTATAAGGAAGGTTTTATAGGAACCGGCCTGAAGAAAGATGAATTTGCCTTCGATTGTTCCGACCTGGATAATATCATCGTCTTCAAAAAAGACGGTACGATGGTGGTAACCAAGGTGGCGGAAAAAAGCTTTGTAGGCAAAGACATCATACACTTAGACATCTGGCAGAAGAATGATGACCGCACTACCTATAATATGATATACGTAGATGGAAAATCGGCGGTGTCTTACGCCAAACGTTTCAACGTGACAGGTATTACCCGCGACAAAGAGTACAACCTGACCAAAGGCAATCCTAACAGTAAAGTACATTACATGACCGCCAACCCCAATGGCGAAGCGGAGGTAGTGAGCATCACCTTGTCGCCAGGCAGCAAGGCGAGGATAAAAGTATTTGACTTTTACTTTGAGACGCTGGAAATAAAAGGACGCGGCGCACAGGGCAACCAACTGACCAAATACCCCATACGTAGCGTTAAGCTGAAAGAGAAAGGCAGGTCGACACTGGCCGGGCAAAAGATATGGTATGACGACACATTAGGGCGGCTGAATAAAGACGGTAACGGCATGTTGCTGGGTAGCTTTATGCCCGAAGACAGGATAATCGCCTTTTACAAAGACGGCACCTATGAACTGACTGACTTTGAACTGACGAACAGGTTTGAGCCTGAGGACGTAGTGGGAATCGAGCTATTCAATCCGGAAAAGATTGTAACGGCAGTTTATTGGGACAAAAAGTCGGGGAACTTTTATGCCAAACGCTTTAGAATAGAGGCAACGACATTGAAAAATAAATACCTGTTTATCAAAGAAGGAGAGGGCAATTACCTGGAACTGGTAACCACGAAAACGGAACCCGTTTTTGTATTAAAGACCGGCAAAAAGAAATCTGAACTTACAGAAGAGAGCTTTGTTGCAGAGGAGCAAATTGACGTGACAGGATGGCGCACTGTAGGCACCAAAATTGGCGACAATACGCTAAAAGAGATATCGCTGGAAGAGCAGGAAGACGGGGATGAAAGCGAAGCGCCAACACTATTTTAACAGCTACACATAACTAAAAATAACTATCTTTACGGTTTATACCCGGAGCAAGAAGAACAGAAAGATGAAAAAAACAGAACTGGAAATAGTTGCACTTTCACATAGTATTACCCAGACACATTCTTACGCGGTAGTTTTAGGCGAAATAAACGGGCTTCGCAGGCTACCGATAGTGATAGGAGGATTTGAAGCGCAGGCGATAGCCGTGGCGCTGGAGCGCATGCAACCCAGCAGGCCGCTTACGCACGACCTGTTTGCCAATATGATGGCGACATTTGACATAGAATTAACAGAAGTTGTCATCTATAAACTGGAAGAAGGCATCTTTTTTGCTAAGTTAATATGCAGCCACAACAATGATGTGGTAGAAATTGACTCACGCACTTCTGACGCATTGGCACTCGCTGTAAGGACCGGTTGCCGGATATTTACATACGAGAATATACTTGACGCCGCAGGTTTATATCTTGATCCTTCGGAAACAGCGGGCGAACAGGAAAGTAAAGAAGAACATACAGCGCACGTAGAAGGCGTAGCGCAGGATAAGAACCTGGACGAAATGAGCCTGGACGAACTTAAAGCACTTTTGCACCAGGTATTGGAACAGGAGGACTATGTAAGGGCAATACCCATAAGGGATGAAATAAATAAAAGAACGAAACAGTAACAAAAGTCACTGGCTGATATTCTAAAAACCATTATTTTTATACTAAATAAATTTTTAATGAAGAAACTTTTTGTGACAGCCCTGCTTGCGGGCAGTATGATTTTGTGGAAGAATGGAGTACATGCGCAAGAGCGAATTTGTGGTAACGAATTGCTGGTACAGGAAACTATGCAGGACCCTGATGCGAAGGCACGCCTTGAAGCATATTTTGAGCAGTATGACGCAGAAAACAAAGCTATGGCCGACCAATCGGCAAGGGCAGCTTCAAAAGGCACAGGTACTGAATATGGCAAAGCTGTGATACCTGTTGTTTTCCACATAGTGGCTACACAGGCCCAGATAGACCAACTGGGTGGTACCGCTGGTGTTGTAGAGCGGGTGAACAGCCAGCTTGTTGCAGTGAATGCAGACTTCAACGGTAACAACCTGGATATTACTAATGTGCCGCCAGCATTCAAATCGCTGGTTGGGAAGGCTAATATTGAATTTGTGCTGGCCAAAAGAGACCCGCTGGGAAAAGCTAAATGGGGTATCGTATATGAAATAAAGGATCCCGGCTTTGCAGGTTTCGCGGCACATGATTATAGCGTGAAGCGGAAGGTACAGGGCGGTTCAGACCCTTGGGATAATACCAAATACCTGAATATCTGGGTGACGCTCATAAAGGCGTCAGGCTCGGGACAGGGCCAGGTACTCGGCTATGCATTTAACAATGTATATGCCCAGCAACAATATGGGGACCCCGCATTAGGCGGTGTGGTGTTACACTATCTCGCCTTGGGTAAGCGGACAAATATCATGCAAGCCTTTTACAGTCAAAACGCCGACCAGGGGCGCACGCTTACACATGAATTAGGCCATTATTTCAACCTTTGGCATATCTGGGGTAAGTCAACACCATCAGGACAGAAAAGCTGTACTGATGACGATGGCATACAAGATACTCCGGAACAGGAGGAATCTAATACGCAATGTCCTTCAGGCTTCCAGGCCAACTGTGCGAACGCACCTAATCCCGGCGGCGAGATGTACATGAACTACATGGATTATTCCGGTGACGAGTGTATCATTATGTTCACCCAGGGACAGGTAGACAGGATGAGAACTGAAACGGCGCCGGGCGGTCAGGTATATAGCCTTACACAGCATCCAGAACTGACATTGTGGCCTACCGATGTTTCTGCGGTGGAATATAACAACAAAGTGGAAATAGGGCCTAACCCGTCTTCAGGCAGGTTCAATGTGTATTTCTACGATAAATATGACCACCTGGACAGGATAATCGTAAGCAACAGTTTCGGGCAAGTGGTAAAACAACTGGAAGTAACCGACCAGGAGCAATTAAACTATAACTTTGACATTTCAAACGTTGCTGCAGGGATGTATATAGTCCAGCTGCATTTTGAAAACGGAATAATAGCAAGAAAAGTAGTAGTACAATAATGATGAGACAATTTAGTGCGGAAGATATTATCAGGCAATCAGGATTAGATAAGGATTTAAAGAACATTGCGGAAAAAGTCATCAACAAAGAACGCCTTACCCCAGCGGAGGGCGTTCTGCTTTTTGAAAACGGGGAAGTTGGATATTTAGGTGCACTTGCCAATCATGTACGGGAGCGCCTGCATGGCGATAAAGTATATTTCAACAGGAACTTCCATATAGAACCTACCAATGTATGCGTATTCACCTGCCATTTCTGTTCTTATTCCCGGCTGTACAAAAACAGGGATGAAGGCTGGGAACTAAGCATTGAACAGATGCTAGATGTGGTACGCAAATACGATGGGCAGCCTGTGACCGAAGTACATATAGTGGGTGGTGTGCACCCAAAAATGAACCTGGAATTTTTCTGCGAAGTCGTGAGTAAAATAAAAGCTCTACGACCCGATCTGCATATAAAGGGATTTACGGCAGTAGAGCTGGACTATATGTTCAGGAAGGCTAAGCTGAGTGTAAAGGAGGGCTTGCAGAAACTGAAGAACGCCGGGCTACAATCACTACCCGGTGGCGGCGCCGAAATATTCGCCCCGGAGATACGCAACGAAATATGTGCCGACAAAGTGGATGGTGATGGTTGGCTGCTGATTCACAAGATAGCACACGAACTGGATATGCACAGCAATGCCACTATGCTGTACGGGCATATCGAAAAATACGAACACCGTATTGACCATATGGAGAGGTTGCGCAGCCTGCAAGACGAAACGGGAGGATTTAACTGCTTTATCCCGCTTAAGTTTAGGAATAAGGACAACGATATGTCTCATATAGCCGAGGTGTCGCTGATAGAGGACATGCGACTCTATGCCATATCACGTTTGTATATGGACAACTTCAGTAACCTGAAAGCCTACTGGCCCATGCTGGGCAGGCAATCGGCGCAGATGACGCTCAGCTTTGGTGTAAACGACCTGGACGGCACTATCGACGATACGACTAAGATATATTCGATGGCGGGCGCGGAAGAACAGGCGCCATCTATGAGCACCGAAGAATTATGCGACCTGATAATAGCCGCAGGAAGAATACCGGTGGAACGGGATACGGTATACAACGAGTTGAAAGTAAACGCGTGATTTACCGGCGAGCGTGCATGGGCTTTTTGTACCTGTCAATAATGATACCTTTTATCAACAGGAAGGCAGAAAAAAAGCAGCAGAGACATGTCCAGTAGAAATAGCGATAGTCTGTGTCCGTTTGGAAAATAAAGAATTGCGGCAGCCTGTATAATAAACTTGATAACAACATGGATGCGTAAACAAACCGGTGGTGGCTGCCGACCAAGAAAACGAATGGCAGGAGAAGAATGTTCATAAGCATCCAGAACCATGGCTGCATCCATAATGTGTGACGGTATCCTTCTATCCAGTCCCTGTAGTATACGTGCCAATTATCTTTCTTGAGCTCAATATTGTAATCATTTTTGTCTACCCAAGGGTGGTATATAGCCAGAAAACCGTTTCTGTCCTTTATTTTGAGATAATATAAAAAGCCATCCCAGCGATTTTGAAGATACACGCCCGGGTGCTTTGTTATAGCCTTGATCCATGCACTCTTTAGCGCAGGCATGAATTCTGGCGATGCAGGAGGTTGCGTGGCTTTATTATCTCCATTCCACCAAATGTGATCGTACGTAGCTGCGTGATACCTGGCGGCAATATAAGCGGTATCGAAGCCAGGCATAACAGTATACAACTCAACAGGAAAAACATCTTCGCCTGTCTCCTTGTATATGCCGGCAAGGTCGTGCATATAGAGTTTGCGTTCCGCATAGCCTTTTGTCGGCTTTACCAACATCCTGATGCCATACTGCACAGCGAATAGGAGAAGAATGCCAGTCATAGCACATAGCAGCGTCCTTCTTTTGAAAAAGGAAAACTGTAAACACCATAGTACAAAAAGTGGTATATAACCCGGCAATGCGTCTACCCGTATCAACGCCCCATATAGTATCAACCCTAGTGTAACGATCTTTTGCAAAGCACCGGCAGTCTTTTTGTTTACCAAATTGTCTATAATGATGACAGAAGCGAGTAGCCAGCTAAAGGACATCTGGACGTCTTTAATGATATACCCGGGGAAATTCTGTACAAATGGTGATACTATTGCGATCAGCAAAAAAACTAAACCAAAAAATCTGCCCAAGAACCCTGCAAATAGGTAGCAGGCCAACCAGAACATGCCTAGTTGCATAAAGAGCATGGTCTGGGGACCATAGTGAACTTTCATGAAAAGGCTCCAGAGCGCGGTCATAGCGACAGGATGCCAGTCGGAATACTGACAGGTGCGTGCCTGTGTATATTGATCGACTGTATCTGAAGACATGAACCCCGGCGAGAACATTTTATATGAAACTACCGCAGCTGCTATGCAGATGGCTATGAACAGGTAATTCCAGAAAAGGTCTATTTTCCTATTACCAGTTGCTGAAGTTGAAGTTCTAATGTTCATAGAAATCCAGGTCTTTTCCGAATGTTTCGGGTATCATGGCGACAGCCACGATGCTGATGAGCATTACCACGATACCCGTGATGATACCCGCGCTGATATAACTAAAGCTGACCTGGAGACTTTCAAACAAGAATGCAATGCCTACCAATGCACCACGCACCATATTGGGTATGGTGGTGGCAGCGGTAGCGCGCAAATTGGTACCAAACTGTTCCGCACCCATGGTAACAAAGATGGCCCAGAAGCCTGTACCGAAACCGAGAAGAGCACATATCAGGTACATGCGCGTGGCATTGCTTCCGCTGCCTTGCATAAAATAGAGGATGATACCGAGAATAGTCAACCCAAAGAAAACATACAGGGCCTTTTTCCTGCTTTTCATTACCTGGCTTAGCAAGCCGATGAGGATATCGCCGATAGATATAGCGACATAGGCATACATTACCGCTTTGCCGGGGTTGATCTCTTCGGCAATACCAAATGCCTTGCCAAACTCCCGCGAGAACATGACAAGTATGCCCACAACATACCATGTGGGCAGACCTATGAGTATGCTTAACAGGTATTTTTTAAAGCGCTTACCATCTGTGAAAAACATGAGAAAATTCCCCTTGGCCACTTTCACCACCTGCATGTTTTTGTACATGCCCGATTCAAACACAGATATACGTAACAGCAGCAACATGAACCCGAGTCCACCGCCGATGAAGTAACAAGTACGCCAATCGAAGTACTGCGCCAGAAAATAGGCAAACACTGCGCCCGTAAGTCCCACTCCTGCCACAATGGATGTAGCAACCCCGCGTTTTTCTTTAGGTATCAGTTCGCTCACCAGTGTAATGCCGGCACCCAGCTCGCCCGCCAGGCCAATGCCCGCGATAAAACGTGCCCAGATATACTGGTCAATATTCTGCACAAAACCGTTGGCAATATTTGCAATGGAATATAAAACGATAGAGCCGAAAAGCACGCTCAGGCGCCCTCTTTTGTCACCCATAATGCCCCAGATAACACCGCCTATCAGCAAGCCGGTCATTTGGAACTGTGCAAGTTTTAACCCTTGTGTAGCAATAGCGGCATCATCCAGCCCAAGGCTTTTCAGGCTCTCTACCCTAACTATGCCAAACAGCAACAGATCGTATATATCCACAAAATAACCCAGCGCCGCTACCAGCACGGGAACGCTGAAAATGGATATCTGCCGGGCATGGTTCATTTTTGTGAATCTGTTTTTAGAGCAGTATCTACGCCTGCTCGGGCTTCTTTTTGCTGAAGAAAACTTTTATAATAACCGGTGCCGTTGTCACTACTATCAGGCCTATCACTATTTTTTCAAAATTGTGCTTCACCCACTCGTTCTCGCCCAGGAAATACCCGGAAAGTATCATACTCGTAACCCAGGCAATACAACCGATATAATTATAGAGAATAAAGGTTTTCCTGTCCATCTTCACTATACCGGCAACTATGGGTGCAAATGTGCGCACTATCGGCAGGAACCTGGCCAGTATTATGGCCGCACCACCCCGTTTGTCGTAAAACTCTTTAGCCTGCAATATATGTTTGCGTTTAAACAGGAATGTATCACGCTTCTCGAAGAGTAATGGACCGGCCTTCCTGCCGAACCAATATCCTACCGCATTGCCGACCACGCCGGCAATGACGACAAGTATTATCCAGTACAACAGATTGAGCAAATCGTTTCCGAACGGGTTTTGCGAATTAGCTATCATCAGCCCGGTTACAAACAACAATGAATCGCCGGGTAAGAAGAAACCAACGAATAACCCGGTTTCAGCAAAAATGATAAAGGCTACCAAGTACAATCCACCGTACTGCGTGACAAAGGCCGCAAGTTTCTCGGCATCCATCAACTCCTTAAAAAGTTCTATCAGGTCCTGCATGTAATATTATTAGCGTGCTAATTTAGAAAAATATGGCCAACTAAAACGGAATGATTGGAAATAAGCATAACATAAAAGCGATTAATGATGTAATGCTTTCTCCCATTTACTTACCACGGCTGTGGCTACACTGTTCCCCACTACGTTTGTAGCACTACGACCCATATCCAGAAGGGGGTCAATGCCCAGCAAGAGAGCCAACCCGGCTTCCGGTATATCGAATGTAGCCAAGGTGCCGGCAATGACCACCAACGACGCGCGAGGAACGCCGGCAATGCCCTTACTGGTAAGCATAAGCACCAGCAGCATACTCATTTGGGTAGCAATATCCAGGTGAATGCCGTAGGACTGGGCAATGAACAGAGATGCGAAAGTCATATACATCATGGAGCCGTCCAGGTTGAATGAATATCCCAGGGGCAGTACAAAACTTACAATACGGTTTTCGCACCCGAAACGTTCCATTTCCATCAATGTTTTAGGGAATGCGGCCTCGCTACTGCTGGTGCTGAAAGCCAGTATGATAGGCTCACGAATCCTTTGCATCAGGTTAAATATGCGGCGCCTGATGAATAAAGAGCCGGCCAATAGCAGTACTATCCAAAGCAGTAACAGCCCGAGGTAAAATTCACCGATGAATATGGAATAAGTGCTTAATATTCCCAGCCCCTGCTTGGCTATAATAGCGGCCATAGCACCAAATACAGCTACGGGGGCAAGGTTCATTACATAACCTGTCACCTTTAATATAACATGGGCGATGGCATCCATTGCTCGTATCACTATTTCACCTTTTTCGCCAATAGCCGCTGTGCCTACGCCAAAAAATAAAGAGAACACAACAATCTGCAGTATTTCGTTTTTCGACATCGCATCGAACACGCTGGTGGGGAAAACGTGGTACAGGAAATCTTTTAATGTTAATGCCGCTTTTTTGATGCCTGTGTCCGTATCTTCTGTAGGCATGGGTAAATTCATAGCAGTACCCGGCTCAAAAAAGTTTACCAGCATCATACCCAATAGCAAGCTGATAAAAGAGGCGCTGAAAAACCATAATAAAGTTTTACCGCCTATCCTTCCTACCGCTCTCATATCGCCCAACCTGGCAACTCCTACTACCAGCGTTGTGAATACCAGTGGCGCTACGATCATTTTAATCAACCTGAGAAAAATGTCTGCTACCAGTGAAAATGGTTCAAGCTTCTTATCGCGGGACCTGAGTATTTCATTTTTTGTGGCAGCCAATTGTTCCTGTTCGGCCCGTAACCCTGCATAAGATGATGCACTTGTATCCGATAAGGCCTTCATTTTAGTCTGCAAAACGTTGATAGCTGATTCTGCCGATGCGATCTGAGCATTTTCAGTTTCAACGTAGACACTGTTCATCCAGAAACCGGCCAATATACCGGCAACCAAACCTATCAAAATGTATAATGTAAGCCTATGCCCTTTTTTCTTTTCCTGTATTTCTGCCATAACCGATCAGTAAACAAGTTTGTCTTTTAATGAAACATTACCCTGCAGCCCACCCGTATGTAAACATAATATTTTTGCCTGTTTATCATACATTCCTGTGAGAATCTGTTGTTGCAGGCCAAACATCATCTTAGCTGTATATACCATATCTAAAGGAACCTGTTGCTCTATATAGAACTTGTTCATGAAGCTTACCAGTTCACCGGTATGCTTCCCAAAACCCCCAAAATGCCAGTCATCATAAATAGTAAAGTTATTTCTGCTCACCAATTTACCCACTTCATCGTTCAGGTATCTGCCACCTTTCATGGGTGCGAAACCGATTAACCGCACACCCCCTTCTACTCTATCAGCGATGCCAGCCAGCGTAGTTCCCGTGCCTACGGATACCGCTATATGCGTGTAGTGGCGTGGTACCATGGATGCTATTTCTGCAGCGCCGGTGCGGCCCTGTTCGTTCGCACCACCTTCGGGAATGATCATCGGGTGGTCATATTGCGCAGACAGGTACTCCAGCCATGCCTTATCGTATTTGCGTGCGTAGTCTTCATGAGTTACAAATACCAACCGCATACCCTGTTCGCGGCAGAAAATCAATGTAGGTGTTAGTTCCTTTTCCGCATATGTGCCCTTAACGATACCTATAGATGATAACCCGCATAAATTTGCCATAGCAGCGGTGGCGGCCAGGTGATTGGAATAGGCTCCCCCGAATGTCAGGATAGACTTTATATTATTGCGTTCGCAGTATTCAATATTGTATTTCAGTTTGTACCATTTATTGCCCGATACATTGTGATGAACAACATCGAGCCGTAGCATGGCTACTTCAGCTACCCTGTCCTGAAACCAGTCCCGCCCGATAGCTTGTATAAAAGGTTCCTGCTCATGGGTTATAACCATATTCTTTCAGGTAGTTTTCGTTGTCCCTCCATTTGGGCCTCACCTTCACAAATAACTCGAGGTGTACCTTGCCCTGGACAAATTCTTCAATGGCCTTCCGCGCGTTGATGCCCAGTTGCTTTATCATGCTCCCCTTCTTTCCTATCATAATTATCTTCTGCGTCTCGCGGCTGACGATAATAGTGGCTTTGATTACCGTAAGGCTAGTTTTCTCCTCATATGCGTCAATAATCACCGCGGTATGATAAGGTATTTCCTCATGGTACAGTTCATATATCTGTTGCCGTATAAGCTCGCTCACAAAAAAACGGACGGGCCTGTCTGAAACGCTATCATCAGGGTAATAAGGAAAGCCTTCAGGCAATTGCTCCAATATCAGGGGGACAACCCGGTCGATGCCTGCATTGGTCTTGGCCGATACGCCCAATACTTTCCATGCCGGATATTTTGTATGGAATTGCTGAACCCGCACGGTCACTTCCGCTTCACTTTTCAGGAGGTCGGTTTTATTCAACAATAATATTACCGGCACTTTCAAATTCAGCGCTTCTGCTATTGCTTCAAAATTTTCAACAGGCTCTGTGATGTCGTGCATCAGGATGGCTACATCCGCATCTTCCAATGCTGACTTCAGTTGCGCCATCATTTTCTGATGCAGTTTATATTTAGGTTCGAGTATCACACCAGGGGTGTCAGAAAAAACTATTTGGTAATGTTCATCATTCAATATACCTACTATCCGGTGCCTGGTTGTCTGTACCTTGTGAGATGTAATGACCAACTGCTCGCCCAGCAAAGCGTTGAGTAGTGTAGATTTCCCGGCATTGGGCGCGCCGAATATATTGACAAAACCCGATTTAAATTCTTCACTCATACAGTTTGTAAAAGTAATACGATAATAACCAATAACATGAGATTTGTTAAATAAAGCAACTATTGTTTGTTTATTGTAAGTATCCGTTGTATCTTTGCACCCTCACAGCGCGAGGTAGAGCAGCGGTAGCTCGTCGGGCTCATAACCCGAAGGTCACAGGTTCGATCCCTGTCCTCGCTACTAAATTCAGAAAGCCCCTAATCGGGGCTTTTTTTATGATTTATACCGTTTACATATTATACTCCCTTACACATGACACAATATATACCGGCTATTCTTCCAATCTGCTCAAGAGATTTCTCTCTCATAATAAACTCGGGAAGGACTGGTTCGATTCCCGTACGTGATATAAACAAGGAAATTTTGCAAGTCTCAAAGACGACGACTTTGCCTATCGCTGGTTGTCGTTAGCAATCAAATAACAAAAAACAACCAATCATTTATTTAAATTGCACCGTCATTTAACGCAAATGAACATGAAAAACACACTCCTTATACTACTAATGACCGTTCTGGCTATAACAGCCTGCAACACTAACAACGTGCGCGGCGACCTGAAAAATCGCCGGGAAATATTACAGTCATCTTATTGGAAATTGGAAAGCGCTACGGCAAACGGCGGCGGAACTTCCTTCCCCAAATGCCAGGATGACAACTACTATAATTTTGAACCGAGTGGTAGCGGGCGGTACGAAGAAGGGACTGATAATTGCCTGGACAGCACTGGTACCGGCAATGCGCCGACATATACCCCTTTTATATGGCAAATGACCGGCGACCTACGCTACATATACATCATGAATTATGGCGGCGATCCTGACAAGAGAATGGAATGGCAGATACTGGAAATGGATTTTGAAGAAATGCTGGTACGCCAAATGGTGGTGGTAGACGGTATTGATGTACGGCTTGACATGAAATACCGTGCAATACCTAAATAGCGTTATATTCGATTGATTATCAATAAGGTATGTTAATACTTCTAAATTTAGCATTTTTTTAGCCTACTCCGGTTGCTTTTTTGGCAATTTTGTATAATCTTGCAGTAGTACAACGTGAGGATAATGGGTAAAACATTGTGCACTCTCTTTACTGCTTTTTCAGGTTTGGCGCTGATTTTAGGAACGGGCTGCAACAGCAGCCACGAATTGCTGTACCCTCAATCTCATAAACTGGTACAGGAAAAAGGAAATACCAGGTTCATAGAAGATATGGACATGTCACCCTCAGCTTCTACACAAATAAAAATAATGGCCGGCGACAGGATACCTCCTGCTGCTATTCCCGATGAGTTGCTGAACAAGTACGCAAGCATGATAGGGTTGATGCCAAGGTCTATGTCCAACTACATACTGTACAAGTTCATTGATGATTGGTACGGTGTAAAATACACTTACGGCGGCACAGACAAATCAGGTATAGACTGCTCTGCATTTGTGCAGAAATGCTATGAAGAGGTTTTCTGCACGGAATTGGTACGTACCGCGCGCGACCAGTTTCACTCCTGCCGGATGATTTGGGACATTGACAACCTGATAGAAGGCGACCTGGTGTTTTTCCGTACCCATGGTAAAAGGATATCTCATGTGGGCATCTACCTGGCCAATAACTTCTTTGTGCATGCGTCTACAACCGGCGGGGTAATGATCAGCAGCCTGGCGGACACCTACTGGTCCAAACGATTCGCCGGAGCAGGAAAAATATCCAAAGGGAAAGGCGAAAAGCAACTGTTATAATTCTATCTTATTTAATGAATTGCCTCACCAGCCACAAGATGGCCGACAGCACTATGCTGACAATGATCATGGTGGTGATGGGCATATAAAAACGGAAGTTTTCCCGCTCTATCCTGATATCGCCGGGCAGCCTCCCCAACCAGCGAAGTTTATCGCCAAACAACCAGATGATAACACTGGCTACAACGACAAGGATACCGATGATAATAATCGTCTTCCCAAAACGTTCCATACCTATTCTTTTGTTTTCATCATACTGCGCGCTGCTATATACCCGCTACTCCATGCGTGTTGAAAATTAAATCCGCCGGTTATCCCGTCCACATCCATTATCTCCCCTGCAAAATACAATCCCGGAACTACCCTGCTTTCCATAGCCTGGGGGTCGATCTCCGGTAACGCTATCCCCCCACAGGTTACAAATTCTTCTTTAAACGTCGTTTTGCCTTGTACATGATACTCGTCGCTGACGAGCGACTGCACGAGTTTATTTTGTGCTCTGGCAGGCAGTTCGCCCCACTTGGTTTCCTCAGCCACACCGCATTGCTGTAGCAGGTATTCCCACAGACGTTTAGGCAGGCCAAAGGGATTTTTATGTTGTACCACTTGTTTTCCCTGCTCCTGCCTCAGCCAGTTTATCTGTTCCCGCAGGTCTTGTTCGGTTTTGTCGCAAAGCCAGTTTACAAGTATCTTAAAATCGTAATTGCGCTCGCTTAGTTCCCTTGCGCCCCACGCGGAGCAACGCAGCACTACCGGGCCGCTGAGTCCCCAATGCGTTATCAATACCGGCCCTTTTTCAACTATTTTTGTTCCCTGTATTTTTATGGATACGTCGCTTACGCTTACCCCCATCAGTTCTGTAATGGGATGTTTGGGCATATTGAACGTAAATAGTGAAGGAACAGGTTGTTGTATACTATGGCCCAAAGCAGTCAGCCAGGTATATTGATCAGCTTTTGGGAAGCCACCGCATGCAACCAGTACCCTGTCTGCTATGTATCGGCTATCGTCGGTAAAACTGATTATCAACTCACCCTCTGCCGCCTCAATCGTTTTCACGGTCTTTCCATAACGCACCTGTACTTTGTTCTCCTGCATTTGCTGCCATATACAGTCGATGATGGTCTGTGAATTATCTGTAACCGGGAACATTCTGCCATCATCCTCGGTTTTTAGTTCTACTCCTCTTTGGGTAAACCAGTCGATAGTATGTCGGGGTGAAAATTCGTACAATGTCTTTTTCAGGAACCTCGGACCACGCGGGTATTTTTTCAGCAGTTCAGGAATATCAAAGCAGGCGTGGGTTACGTTACACCTCCCTCCTCCGGAAACCTTGACCTTCTGCATCACTTTATTCGATTTCTCAAACACCACCACTTCCCTGCCCGGCCTGTACGGAATATTGGCCGCGGCAAAACAACCCGCAGCACCGGCGCCTATTATCGCAATACGCATTAAACCACTGTTTTAAACTGCGCTTCTACCACGGCTATAGCCACCATATTCACTATCTGCCTTATAGAACTGCCCAGTTGCAGCACATGAACGGGTTTTTTCAGTCCGAGTAGTATAGGCCCCACAGCTTCGGCGCCCCCCACCTCCTGTAGCAGGTGATAAGCTATATTGCCTGCTGCCAGGTTGGGAAATATCAAGGTATTCGGCGATTCATCTACCAGGCTGGAAAATGGATAATTCTCGCGCAAAAGGTCCTTGTTGAAAGCTACACCCGCCTGCATTTCCCCATCTATCACCAAGTCTGGATATTTTTCCTTGATTTTGGCTACTGCACTGCGCACCAGGTTGGCCTCGGGTGACGGTGTTGCACCGAAGTTGGAATAAGACAGCATAGCTATCCGCGGCTTTATATTGAACTGCTCTACTGCCCTGGCCGTCTGTAAGGTTATATCAATCAGTTCATCTTCTGTGGGATTAAAATTGATAGTCGTATCTGCGAAGAACAGCGGCCCCTTCTTGCTCAGCATCATATACATACCGGCAACACGGTTCGCCGTTTCATGGGTTCCTATTATTTCAAGCGCCGGGCGTATAGTGTCCGGATATTGCCGCGTCAGGCCGGATATCAGCGCATCGGCTTCGCCCTGGTCCACCATCATACAACCAAAATACGGGCGTTCACGCATCACCTTTTTGGCTTCATATAAGTTGTAACCGCGTCGCTGGCGTTTCGCAAAAAACAAGTCCCCATAACGTTCCCTGCGTTCTGTTGTATTCTCGTTACGCGGATCCAGGATTTCGACATTGCTGAGTTGTATCCGGTTATCGGCTATGAGTTTCCTTATCTTCCTTTCCTCACCCAATAGTATGGGTATGGCTATACCTTCGTCTTTTGCTATCTGTGCAGCCTTCAACACTTTCAGGTTTTCCGCCTCGGCAAACACCACCCGTTTCGGATTCTGTTTGGCTTTGTTGATGACCCACCGCAGTATATTGTCATCGGCGCCCAGCCTGCGGTAAAGTTCTTCTCTGTACGCATCCCAGTCGGTAATTGGCTTGCGCGCCACCCCGCTATCCATAGCCGCCCTGGCTACTGCGGGTGCTACGGTTACCAGCAACCTGTTATCTATAGGCTTTGGTATTATGTACATCGGGCCATATTCCAGGCTTTTTTCGTTGTAGGCCACGTTCACTATATCGGGCACAGGCTCTTTGGCCAGTTCGGCAAGGGCTTTTACCGCAGCCAGTTTCATTTCTTCATTTATGGCAGTGGCCCGTACATCAAGCGCTCCCCTGAATATGTAGGGAAACCCAAGCACGTTATTTACCTGGTTCGGATAATCACTCCTGCCGGTAGCCATAATTGCATCCGGGCGGGCTTCCATTGCGTCGTCGTAGGTAATTTCCGGATCAGGATTGGCCAGGGCGAAGATGACAGGATTGGCGGCCATTCCTTTTATCATTTCTTTGCTCAGGACGTTTCCCCTGGACAGGCCAATGAATACATCAGCCCCTTGCAAAGCCTGCTCCAGCGATACGGATGGGCCGGCCTGTGCAAACTGTTTTTTGTACTCATCAAGGTCGACGCGCGAGGTCGTTATCAGCCCCTTACTGTCAAACATGAAAATATTTTCAGCCCTGGCGCCCAATGCAATATAAATACGGCAGCAGGATGTGGCCGATGCCCCCGCTCCGCTCACTACAAATTTTACTTTACTTATATCCTTGCTCACCAGTTCCAGCGCATTCTGCAGGGCCGCCCCGGATATAATGGCGGTACCATGCTGGTCGTCGTGCATGATGGGTATTTTCAGTTCTTCCTTCAGTATGCGTTCTATCTCGAAACATTCAGGGGCCTTAATATCTTCCAGGTTCACCCCGCCAAAGGTGGGTTCCATGGCCTTCACCACCTTAACGAAGGTATCCACATCGTTGCAGTCCAGCTCTATATCAAATACGTCAATGTCAGCGAAAATCTTGAACAATACGCCCTTCCCCTCCATCACAGGCTTAGATGCCAGCGGGCCTATATTCCCCAGGCCCAACACTGCGGTGCCGTTGGTAATAACAGCCACCAGGTTGCCTTTGGCTGTATATTTGAATACATCGTCCGGGGCCTCGTGTATCTCGTTGCAGGGTTCTGCAACACCCGGCGAATACGCCAATGCCAGGTCGCGCTGTGTTTTTGTTTCTTTTGTCGGAATTACCTCTATCTTCCCCGGCCTGCCCTTCTCGTGATATTCCAGTGCATCTTCTTTCCTGATTAAACTTGCCATGTAGCTCGCCTTTGTTGAAAAACGACCCGTAAGTTACAAAAATACCGTGGGTGGGAAAGTGGTAACCTTTCCTTTTTGGCATCTCGTGCCGGAGTTTGTTAACCTATACATAAAAACAGCCATGTCCTGTAAGGTCTATACCTAAAAATGTAAATTGCAGTATCATGGAAGAAAAACCAAAAAGGAAAAGGGACCTGCTCAAGAGGCTGAATGACAATTACAGGGTGGTTTTCATAGATGATGAGTCGCTGGAAGAAGTGGCGTCGTTCAAGCTAACCATGCGCAAATTATATATACTCCTCAGTACTATGTTCGTGCTGGTGGCGGTTGTCACCGTGGCTATCATGGTGCTTACACCTGTCAAATATTACATCCCGGGATATGCCGGGGGAAAAACCCGCCTGGAAGTAGTGAAACTGAAGCAAAACGTGGACTCGCTCTCCGACCTGGTAGCCGCCCAGGAAAAATACCAGGAAAACCTGCGACATGTGATAGCCGGTAATATGAAACCGCCGGATACTACTATGCTGGACCTGAAGAAGACGCACCGGGAAGAAATGAACAGCCTGTTGCCCGCTTCGGGTGAACTGATGAAGCAGGCGGCCCGCAGCGTAAAAAAAGACAACGACGCGGAGCAAAAAGCGAGGAACAAGTAAAAATTTTTATTAATTTAACCCTCCCTTATGGATAGCGGCAAAAATAATATGATGCGTTATGCAGGGCTTGGCGGCCAACTGTTGGGTACCCTTGCTGCCGCTACCTGGCTGGGCTGGTTTATCGACGAAAAAACCGCGTGGAATTTTCCATTATTCATCATAATATTGCCTTTACTGGCTTTGGTCTTTTCCTTGTGGAAACTGATCAAAGAACTGGATAAACCAAAGAAATGAAAAAAGCATTCATTGTGTCCGTAATCTCATTGTTCATCGTACTCACCATAGTGTTCCTGTGGCTGAGGACACTGGCCCCTGCGTATGATTTCGCGGTGCTGATGATTGGCAATGTAGTTATGGCTGCATTATCGCTTACAACGTTTTTTATGGTTACCAAACAAATGCATGGCAAGCCCGATGCATTTGTAAGAGGAGTGTATGCATCTTCTTTTCTAAAACTGTCAGTATGCATAATAGCTGTAGTGGTGTATGCGTTGGTGAAAAGGCCTGATGTACATAAGCCTTCACTCTTCGCATTGTTTGGAATTTATGCGGTGTACACTGCGATAGAAACATGGTTGTTATCAAGATTAGCAAGGGAGACAAATAGATGAGCAAGAAGGAAACACCACTTTATCAACTGCAACAATTCCTGCCCCCTGATACTTTTCAGATGGTGGCTCCTTACTTTAAAAAGTATACCATTCACCTCACGCTCACGCGCGACCGTAAAACTGTGCTTGGTGATTACAGGGAACCAACAGCAACACACCCCTACCATCGCATCACGGTGAACGTGAACCTGAACATGTACAACTTCCTCATCACGCTGATACATGAAATGGCGCATATGATCACGCACGAGCACTTCAGCCGCAAGGCTGCAGCCCATGGCGTAGAATGGAAGACACAGTTCAGGCATATGCTTATGCCTTTTATAGGAAAAAAAATATTCCCGGCCGATATCGAACGTGCGCTGATAAAATACATGCATAACCCCACCGCCAGCACCTGCTCCGACCAGGACCTGTATAAGGCCCTGTACAATTATGACATCCGCAAGCCGGGCCATATGCTGGTATGCGATCTTGAACCGGGGCATTGGTTCCAGGTGGAAGACGGACGGATATTCGAAAAAATAGAACACCTGCGCACACGCAGCAAGTGCAAAGAAATAGGCACACGCAAGAAATATCTCTTCCCCGGCATCTACGAGGTAAAACGCATCAGGAGGCAGCGGCAGCAAATAGCCTGATAAAGTTCCCCCGCTTTTTCACCCTGCCATACATAATCGTTTATCTCAATAAATAGCCTTCATTTATTACATTTGCAATTCTTAAAAAAGAAATACAATGAATATAAAAGCCTGCTTACTACTTGGCATAACAGTCGTCGCACTTGCCTCTTGCCAGGAAAAAAAACAAGAGACCGGGACTGCTATCAAATTTATTGACCCGGCCAATATGGACACCGCGGTGAATCCCGGAGAGAATTTCTTCCTTTACGCCAATGGCGGTTGGTTGAAAAACAATACGATTCCCGAATCAGAAGTGCGGTGGGGCAGTTTTGACATCCTGATAGAAAACAACAGGAACAAACTGCACGAACTGCTGGACGAAGCTGCGGCCTCCAACGCTACAAAAGGTAGTGCCGAACAAAAAGTTGGCGACTTCTATAAAAGCGGGATGGACAGCGTTGCTATCAACAAGGCTGGCCTTACGCCGCTGAACGGGATACTGGCACGCATTGATGGCATACAAGACGCAAACGGGTTGATAAAAGAGATCGCCCTTCAGCATACTGAAGGGTTATCGCAGGTGTTCGGCTTCTACGTATCGCCCGACGATAAAAATGTAACACAACAAATAGTGCAGATATACCAGGGCGGCCTGGGTATGCCCGACAGGGACTATTATTTCAACAAAGATGAGCGCTCTGCCAAAGTACGCGATGCGTATAAAGCTTACCAGGTGAAACTTATGACGATGATGGGTATGGACGAGGCTGCTGCAAAACAATCTGCCGCCGAAGTATATGCGCTGGAAGAAAAACTGGCCGCAGCATCGCTGACGCGCACGGAAATGCGCGACCCGTACAAAGTGTACAACAAATTCAGCCTGGACGGACTGAGCCAGGTGACACCGGGCATGGATTGGAAAGCAATACTGGCTGATATGAAGGTAACGGGCGAGGATAGCCTGATAGCCGGTATGCCTGTGTTTATGACCGAGGTAGCGAAACAAATAAAAGCCACACCTCTTACCACCTGGAAAACCTACCTGAAATTTCACGCGGTGAACGATATGGCGCCCTACCTGGGCAGTGATTTCGACAATGCCCGTTTTGAGTTTTACGGTAAAGCTGTAGCGGGGCAAAAAGAACAAAAGCCACGCTGGAAACGAGTGCAGCAAGTGGTAGATGGCGGCATAGGCGAGTTGGTAGGTAAAACCTATGTGGACAAACACTTCAAGCCCGAGGCCAAACAGCGCATGCTGGATATGGTGAACAACCTGCAGGAAACGTACCGCGACCGTATTATGCGTCTTGACTGGATGTCGGATGCCACAAAACAAAAAGCCGTTGCCAAGCTGAATACTTTCGTAAAGAAAATAGGCTACCCGGACAAATGGAGGGACTACAGCAAACTGGAAATAAGCGATGACAGCTACGTAAAGAACATTTTTGCTTCTTCTGCTTTCGACTACGATTACATGGTAAACAAGTTGGGCAAACCGGTAGACAAAACAGAATGGTATATGACACCGCCTACTGTAAATGCTTATTATAACCCGGCGTTCAACGAAATCGTATTCCCGGCCGGGATACTGGCCTTCCCCTTCTTCGACCAAAACGCCGACGATGCTATCAATTACGGTGGCATAGGTGGAGTAATAGGTCATGAGATGACACATGGTTTTGACGACCAGGGCGCTAAATACGACGCAGATGGCAACCTGAAAAACTGGTGGACGGAAGAAGATGAAAAACGCTTCGTGGCAAAAACAGGTGTTGTGGTCGACCAGTTCAACGCCTACACTGTGCTGGATACCGTGCATGTAAATGGCCAGCTGACGTTGGGCGAAAACCTGGCCGACCTGGGCGGACTGGCCATAGCCTACGAAGCTTTCCAGAAAACCGAACAATACAAGAAAGGTGAAAAAATAGACGGATTCACCCCTACACAACGTTTCTTCCTGAGCTGGGCGCAGGTATGGCGTGCGAAGTGTACAGACGAGACAATGGCCAACCGCATTATTACCGACCCCCACTCACCTGCGGAATGGCGCACCAATGGCCCGCTCAGCAATATGCCTGAGTTTTATGAAGCTTTCAACATAAAAGAAGGAGATAAAATGTGGCGCGCGGATAGCGTTCGGGCTAAAGTGTGGTAGATATTTTTAAGAATAGTTATGTTGAAGGGTCGCCCAGGTATATGGGCGACCCTTTTATCATTGTCCCGCGGTATGGTTTTTTACAGACTTTATTTAAAAGCCATTTATATGAGAAAGACACTGAGTACAGTCTTTACGGGATCCCTGGTACTGTTACTGGGGACAGGTGCATTACTAGCCTGTAACAACGGCAGCGGCGATGCCGGCAATACAGACACTACAGGTACTGAATACGGCGAAGGTGCATACAACGAAGGCAGCGATATGAACCGTAGCGCTACGGATGCGGCAGGTGGCGGCACTACCAATAATAACAATACCAATTCACGGGCCGGCAGCAGCGACAATACCGGTAACACTGGCAGCAGAGAAGTAAATAACGGAACTTTCCCGGCCGATGCGGGTAGCACTGGAGCCGGAAATAACGCCCGTCCTCCCGAAGACTCTGCTACGCGTAACCTGAAGAAATACGGGACAATACAGGAAGGCTATTAAAGATTTGCAGTTTTCGATTAATTGCGGTGCCGGAACAGTTGTTCCGGCGCTGCTGTTTTTTGCACCTTGTGTCCGGTAACCCCGTTATGCAATTGAGCTTTAAATGCTATTTTTGCGGCTCATATCCAAAAAAGGATTGACTTTTGTCCGGATAGCTATCGGGATTTGACTTTATACTTTTGATTTAATATGACACCTGATAAGATAAAATTTGGCACGGATGGCTGGAGAGCTATCATAGCAAAGGATTTCACAGTGTACAACGTAGCGAGGGTATCGAAAGCCCTGGCAGACTGGCTGAAACAAAAAACGGATAATCCCAAAGTGGTAGTAGGCCACGATTGCCGCTTCGGCGGGCCAATGTTCACCGAAACGGTAGCCGATGTGCTGTGTGCCAACGGCGTGAAAGTGATCATGGCCAAAGGTTTCATCAGCACACCGATGCTGTCGTTTGGCGTATTGAAACTCGGTGCCGACCAGGGTGTGGTGATAACTGCGTCGCACAATCCGCCCACGTACAACGGGTACAAACTAAAGGGCCCGCACGGAGGGCCTACCAGCCCTAAGCATATAGCTGAAGTAGAGGCCCTGATACCGGATGATGTGGGAATCCCGGGAAAGTCGCTGGAAAGCCTGCACGCAAGCGGTATGCTGGAATACGTGGCACTGGAGGATATGTACGTGAGCTACCTGCAGGAGCATTTTGACTTTGCAGCGCTGAACAAGTCGCCGTTCAAATTGGCCTATGATGCTATGTTTGGAGCGGGCCAGAACGTAATACGCCGCCTGCTGCCCAACGCTACCCTGCTGCATTGCGACCACAACCCCGGCTTCCACGGTCAGGCGCCTGAGCCCATAGATAAGAACCTGGTAGAACTGGCACATACCATGGCCACAACGCCTGAACTGAAGATAGGCCTCGCCACCGACGGCGACGCCGACCGCATAGGCCTGTACGACGAGGACGGAAATTTTGTAGATGCCCACCATATACTGCTGATACTGATACACTACCTGCACAAGTATAAAGGCATGACCGGCAAGGTGGCTATTGCCTTCTCTGTTACAGACAGGGTAAAACGCATGTGCGAGGCTTACGGGCTGCCGGTGGAGGTAACACCTATCGGCTTCAAATACATCAGCGAGATAATGGTGAATGAAGATGTGCTGGTAGGTGGCGAAGAAAGTGGCGGTATTGCCGTAAAAGGCCATATACCCGAGCGCGACGGCATATACGACGGGCTGCTGATATACCAGTTCATGACCGAGACCGGCAAGACGCTGAAACAGCTTTGTGAAGAAGTGTATGGTGTAATAGGAACCTTCGTGTACGACCGCAACGACCTGTCGATAGACAATAGCCTGAAAGAAGCCATCATCAACAAAGCAGGCGCGGATGGTTATACGGCTTTCGGCAAATATACTTTCAGCCGTACGGAGAAGATTGACGGTGTGAAATACCACCTGGACAACGGAGGATGGGTAATGTTGCGCGCATCGGGCACGGAGCCTCTGCTGCGCGTATATGCCGAAGGCAACAGCAAAGAAGAAACTGCCGATATATTGCAGGATGTAAAAGCAACGATATTGTAACTGATATAAAGAGGGCTGCAATTTGAATTGCAGCCCTCTTTATATATTTTCTTTATGATACAATCTATTGCATAGCCTTAGCGTCTTCCAAAAACTTCTTCAACCCTATATCGGTCAGCGGGTGTTTTAACAGGCCCAGTATCGAATCCAGCGGACAGGTGCATACATCGGCCCCTGCTTCAGCACACTTTACTATATGCAGCGGATTGCGGATAGACGCAGCCAGCACTTCAGTCATAAAACCCTGTGCATTGTATATGCCTACCACCTGGTGTATCAGGTCCAGGCCATCCCAATTGGTATCGTCAATACGGCCAATAAACGGCGATAGATAAGTAGCGCCTGCCTTAGCGGCAAGTATCGCCTGCCCGGCCGAAAATACCAGCGTACAGTTGGTTTTGATACCATTTTCTGTAAACCACCTGATAGCTTTGATGCCTTCTTTTATCATCGGCACTTTTACCACGATATTATCGTGAATTTTAGCCAGCTTTTTTCCTTCCTCTACAATTCCGGCAAAGTCGGTGCTGATCACCTCGGCGCTCACTGGGCCGTCCACTATTTCGCAGATGGTTTTGTAGTGGTTCATGATTGCATCGTGTCCTTTGATGCCTTCTTTGGCCATCAGGCTGGGATTAGTAGTTACGCCGTCGAGTATGCCCAGGTCGTGGGCTTCTTTAATTTGTGCAAGATTTGCAGTATCAATAAAAAACTTCATGTTATTTGTAATTTTCTATTTATGATTTATGATTGATTCATGCTTTTTCTGATGGTGTTCTTTGACGCTGATAATATTTTCGTCAATTCGATACTTTCATCAATTAACAAAGTAAGTTTTTCCGGCTGAATTAATTTCAAATCTGTTAATGCCTCAAGCCAAAATGTTGACTCATCTATCTCCTCTAAAGATATATTTAGTTTGGCCAGGAATTGTCGTTTTGATTGTGCCCTCGTTGCAGCCCTGTAGTTTGCGGCAGATGAAAAGGCCGAACGCAACAGTTGTTTTGCTATGATTTGATTTGTGATAGTTGGCTTTAGCGATTCACATACTTTCACGGTTCTATATGCAAACAGTTTAAATCTATTTTTAAGTTCTTCTGAATTCATAAGAATAAATCAGAAATCACAAATAACAAATCATAGATATAAAAAAGAACTGGCAAGTTACTTACATCGCGCCGCTACGACCACCTACCCTTGCTACATTCCTGTCCTGGGGGATTCAGCAGGAGCTGGCCGTATAAGACTTGCCAGAACTGCAAAGGTAGATAATAATCCCTTTGTTTACAAGTTAACGCATATATAAAAAAAACAGCCGCGTGTATGCGGCTGCCCTAATCATATTGCAGCCGGTCTAGTGCTTGCCCAGCTCCCCTTTCAGGTAGTCTATCACCTTCACTTCTGTAGCATCCTGCCCGCGCATATCGGCCAGGTATACCGATACCCAGTCCGTAAGGTGTACGAAATAAAATATCTTTTCCCAGTAGCTCTTGCCCCCGGCATATATTTCAGTGATGTTCTTAGTGTATTTGCGTATTATTTTCTTGTTCACCTCTATCCTGAACTGTGTACGCTCGTAGGTCTGCTCATCGCGCAGGAATATTACCGAATGGCTGTTATCCTTATCGCGCCAGCCCACCAGTTCGTTATGGTTCATTTCGGGCACTACGTGGTGCCAGCAGAGCATCTTGCTATTTTCGTTCAGTTGCTGGCGAAAGCGTACGGCCATGCCCTCGTATTCAGCAGAAGTATAAATAACGGGCGTAGTACCATATAGCTTTTTGGCCAGGGCCGATGCCTTGCGCTGTATGCCCTTGCCATCGGCCTTCAGCATCTTGATGGATGCATTCAGGTCGCGTTTGAAATTATAATCCAGTAAGCTCATCCCCTGCAGTATGAACAGCACCTGTGTCATAGAATAGCCAAGGCAGGCCCTGGGCGGCATACCCGCCGGCAACATAATGCAGTCCAGTTGCTTCTTCCTGGCCAGGTCGGCTACCTTACCGCCCGATGTAATGCAGATAACGGTGGCCTTTGCCTTGATGGCCTGTTGCATGGCCTGCAGGGTTTCTTCTGTATTGCCTGAATAAGAAGAAACAATGACTAAACTGTCTTTGCCCACAAAGGCCGGCAGGAAATAGTCTTTATTCACTACGAATGGCACCGCGAGTTTATCAGCTACAAAATTTTGCACAATCGACCCGCCTATGCCGCTGCCGCCCAGGCCCGTCAGCACCACGTTGGCAAAATCTTTTTTAGACGCGGTAAAACGATAACTTTGGCCTATTAACAATGCCTCGTGCAGTTGCGTGGGGAAATTTTGTACTAATTCTTTCATACGGTTTTTTTTCGATGGCCAAACATAACGAAACTGGCATTAAAGGTGAAAAAATCGCCGAAAACTTTTTGCAAACAAAAGGCTATAAAATACTGTACCGCAACTGGAAATGGGAAAAGAAAGAGGTGGACCTGGTGGCCGAACTGGACGAATTACTGGTATTTGTGGAAGTTAAGACCCGCTCGACGGCATATTTCGGCTACCCCGAGGACGCGGTAGGCCCAGCCAAGCAGGACTACCTGAAAACCGCCGCCGAAGAATTCCTGTACCAGAATCCGCAGTACCAGCGCATCCGCTTCGATATCATCAGCATCATCACCCAAAAAGACATCATTAAAGAAATAGTGCATTTTGAGGATGCGTTTTTTTAAAAGCTTGTGGCGGCTATTCCTCAAACGAGGAGACTTTTCCAATAAGCTGCGACAGAACCGGAAGAACCAACATACCGTAAAATCTCAAATTTGTAGTAAAGTGTCGTCCTAACCTGCACGGGTTAAAATTATACTTCGGGTGAAAGTGCTACTCCCTGGATTTTCTTAAAAATGTTTCCAAAATGTAACCGAAAAACAGTTTTAATTTCAGCGGCATCTCCATTAGGAGGTTTGTTGTGTTTTGTTGCCTGGCTGACCGTCAAAAAATTGTTTCCAGATTGTTTCCAAAAAAATATTAGAAAAAACTTTTCTGCCATACAGATATTCGTGCATAAGGCAATATTTCAAAGAACTTTACAATAGTAAAATTACATAAAAATATTGATAATTACAATTAAAAATAAGTAACCAGGCTATTCAACATCATCAGTCGCAGTTTTCAGGTTCTCCCAGTTCGTGCTGTCAAGCAGGGGCGATTGCGACAATATAGCACCTGACCGTTTATGTATATTAGCCACCCTTTCTTTTGTATCCGGATGCGTACTCATCCATTGCAGCGCTTCAGGAAAATCGGGGCTGGTAGTGGACAATTTTTTCAGGAACATAGCCAACTGGTGGGGGTCTGCCTTTGCATTTTGCATATACAATACTGCCTGTTCGTCGGCCTCGGTTTCCAGCTTCCTGTCGAAACCCCGTGATGATAAGGTGTATAATACCTGTTTCAGAACTCCTACGTTGTCACCGCCGCCCGATACGGCAATAATCGTGCTCAAGCCTATTTCCCGGGCCAGTTTGCGGGACACATGGTCCAGCTCTATATGCGCCATCTCATGCGCCATCACACCTGCCAGCATCTCGGGGTTGTCACAATATTTTATCAATTCGGTATTTACCACTATATGCCCGCCCGGCAATGCGAAGGCATTGATCATCTTGTCTTTAAATACGTGTACCCGGACGGCAGAGGTATCAATATAATTAGCCCGGCACACTACATCCCTGATGGACATAACAGGGCCGAGAATAGCAGTATCGGTGATTTCCTCCTTATCCATCCTGTGCAGGTCCAGCACCAGTTCTGCCAGGTCCTCCTGCCGCTCTTTAGTAAATTTCTGTATCTGAAATTTGTCTACCCAGGGAATACGGCTAAGCCCCCACCACATCAGGAAAAATACGCCCGCAAATATGATTAATTGAAGAAAGAATTTTTTCATAGAGTTATTTTGATACAGGTATTTTCTTGCCTGACAACTGGTTGGTGAGCGCTCCCCAAAACCACCATTCTATATGTTTGCCCTTGCGAACTTTAATCGCGGCCACCACGGTAATGATGAATTCAAAAATATTGAAGCACAATACCGTAAGCATATAACCGATATAATTGTCGGTAACATACAGGCTGCCAAATATGATACGCATCGTCCAGGTAAAAGCAACAGCATTCATGACAAAAACCGTGAGCTGGGACAATAAGGCCTGTGTACAATGCCAACGCACGTATGGGGTCGACTTCCTGTTGGCCAGGAAGAAGAACAAAGTGGCGAGCATATTGATAATCGGTAAGGGCGCACCTGCCATCAGGGCCACAAAAGACATCAGGTAACTGTTAGACGCTCTTTCTTTTTCATAGTCGAGCGGTTGATAGGCGTGAATATCTATCGTTTGCACTACATTTTCATTATGTTCCATATCCAGTTAAATAATAACGGTAATAATACTACCAGCAAAAGCAGCGGCCTGCGCCTGAATGCCCTGTCGAACCTGTAAAGCGCATGATGCATCGTACTTTTTCCTGTAAGCAGATCGGCGACCAGCCAAAGCGGCCCCGCTACCAGGCCGGTTGCAATGATGTAACCCAACGGATTTGTATATAATGCTATCCACCAGTTACCCTTTATAATCTGCACCAGCGAGGTTGTACTTCCACAGGCAGGACAAGGAATGCCCGTAGTGTTTTTGATAAAACAAACCGTGAAACCATCGTGCTGATAACCGGATAGGGACCATAACAGCCAAAGCCAGCCCGATAATAAAAACAAGGTGGCGTACAGGTAAAACCTTGCAGAATCCTTTGACCTTAACACGACCATATTACATGAGTGCGCGCATCAGGTTCTCATAGTTGATCTCCTTTGCCCTGTTCACCACCATAAACCAATCAACAATAAACCATATATACAGCCCTCCGCAGGTCAATAATTTCAACACACCCAGCCCTACGTCTCCCAGCATAAACCGGTCTATACCCAAAACGCCAACTACGACGGAATATATAACCATAGCGGTGGGATCTTTCAGGTTTACAGCCATTACTGCCATTAATTTATTGTCGTCGGCTCTGAGCATCATATCTCGTATAACAGCAATATTATGGCTTTCATAATATTTGGAATGGGACATCAGGTACATATCCACTTTTTGTGCGTCCATAGCGTGTGATTTCTTACCAAAATAACATTTATCCGCTGAAATACATATACCGTCCAAACAAAAAAACGCCCCGCTCTATGAGAACGGGGCGCCATAATATTATACTTAACAGTTTATTATGCTTCTTTGGTAGCGATGTATTTTTTCTCCTGGATACGTGCTGATTTACCGAAACGCTCGCGCTGGTAGTACAGTTTGGCACGGCGTACGCGGCCACGCTTGTTCACTTTTATCGAATCGATATGCGGTGAGTGCAGCGGGAAAACACGCTCAACACCTACACCGTCTGATATTTTACGAACGGTAAAGGTTTGGGTATATCCCCTGCCCTGGCGCTTGATAACATCGCCTTTGAATGACTGGATACGTGATTTGTTACCTTCTACGATCTTATAATCAACTGTTATATTATCTCCGGCCTTAAAGTCAGGTAGTTCCCTCGCCGGGGTCATCTGACCGTGAACATATGCTACTGCGTTGTCCATTTTGAATACATTTTGGGTCTGCAAAGGTAATGGGTTTATTTGTTTTTACAAAAAAATATACAACAATCACTCCCCGGCGTCTTCCAGCAGGTCGGGGCGCCTTTCGGCCGTGCGTTTCAGCGATTGTTCGTGCCTCCACTCGTCCACCTTTTTGGGGTCGCCGCTCAGCAGCACCTCCGGCACCTTCCAGCCGCGGAAATCGGCCGGGCGGGTGTAAACAGGCGGGGCCAGCAGACCGTCCTGGTGCGAGTCGAACAGGGCCGAGGTCTCGTCATTAAGCACACCCGGTATCAGCCTGCCTATGGCGTCTACCAGCACGGCGGCAGCCAGCTCTCCCCCACTCAGCACATAGTCGCCTATGGATATTTCCTTAGTTACGTAATGCTCCCGGATGCGCTCGTCGATGCCCTTGTAATGGCCACATATGATCAACAGGTTCTCCCTGAGCGACAAATAGTTAGCCATGCCCTGTTTCAGGGTCTCCCCATCAGGCGTCATATATATCACCTCGTCATATTTCCGTTCAGCCTGTAGCTTTTCTATCAGTATAGCGAGCGGCTCAGGCATCATGACCATGCCTGCCCCACCACCAAACTGGTAATCGTCTACCTGGGCCTGTTTATATGGGGTATAGTCGCGCAGGTTGTGCGTGTGTACCTCCAGCAAGCCCTTAGACTGCGCCCTCTTTAGTATAGAGTGGCTGAAGGGGCTTTCGAGCAGTTGTGGTAATACTGTGATTATATCAATGCGCATGTTTTAGTCGTAAGTTGTAAGTGGTAAGGCGTAAGTGGTAAAAGGAAAGATAATCCATTATTGCACTCACAAATATACCTCCAGCAGGCCTTCGGGCAGGTCCATCCTGATGAATTTATTCTTCATGTTCACTTCCAGTATCATATCTTCGGCCAGGGGTACGAGTACCTCTTTCCCCTGAACGGTGAGCCTGGCTATCCACTGGCTGCCCATCAGCATTACATCTTCTATAATGCCTATACTACCCTTCTGCTTATCTACCAGGCTGAACCCTATGTACAGCAGCGGGCTATCCACCTTAGCGGTTTCCAGCACATCTTCTTTCACCCAGGCTGTCTTTCCTACCAGTTGCCTTGCTTCTTCCGCATTGGGCACATCGTCCAGGGTGATGATATATTCTGCTTCATTTGCAGCTTTGGCCGATTCTACAAAGTACGGTATAAAGCTTTCGCGCTTCATTTCGATGAATAAGGCATCGCCCTTCTTCAGCCATTCCGTATTGTCAATTATCTGCCGCAATACCACGGCGCCATGCAGCCCATGCACCCCTGTTATTTTTCCTACTTTCAGCATAAATGTGCGGCAAAGTTAAAAATACCCGAAATACAGTTTGGAATTTGTTGAATATTCAATGTTCACCTCGTCGCCGTCGTTCAGCATATAATAGTCGCTTTCAGACACTTCTATACTCAGTTTGGTAGGACTGTCGAGGTAGAAATAATAGGCATGGTTGTGCGGCATATATTGTTTGCGGGTGATTTTTGCCCGTTCTACCGTTTTGCTGCGCTTCCTGATATCGGTTTTTATCTTTTGCAGGCTGCGGCGGTATGCCAGCCATGCACAGAGACCGGTAAAAGAAAGAAGGAAGGCCACGCCGAGAAAATAGGCCCCCAGTTCGAAAGGGTGCTCATCTCCATCCATGGCGCGCATCCAGGCCACGATGAAAGGGATGATGAAACAGACAACCATAAACACACGTATGGCCCGGTAGAACGTACGCGTTTCTTTTTCGTCCTTATCGACAAGAAATTGCAGTTCTTCGGGCGAGAGCTGTTCGCTATGTGTTCTTACCTCCGCCTTCATGAGGCATATTTATATCGTAAACGTCGGTGTATTTTTCCTGTGCGTATTGCATGAAGGCATTGAAGTCCAGGCCCTCACCCGTTACCAGTTTGCATAATTCGGCGGAACGGTATCGCCTGCCGTGCACATGCACTTTTGCCCTCAGCCAATGCAGCAGTTTTCCGAACTCACCCTGTTCGTGCAGTGGTTCCATATCTGCAATATCTTTTTTTGCCTGTGCATAGAACTGTGCGGCATAAAAGCTGCCCAGGGAGTATGTGGGGAAATAGCCAAAACTGCCGTGCGCCCAATGCACGTCCTGCAGCACGCCTTGCTTATCGTCGTGCGGAGTCACACCCAGGTATTTAGTGTATGCCGCATTCCACGCTTCCTGCAGACCTGCCGTGTCCAGTTCTTTTGATATTAACGCTTTTTCTATCTCGTACCGTACCAGCACGTGGAAATGATAGGTGAGTTCATCCGCCTCAGTTCTTATCAACGAGGGCTGTACTTTATTGATGCCTTTGTAAAATTGCTCCAAAGGCACGTCGTTCAGTTGTACAGTAAAAGCCTTTTGCAATTGCGGGTAAAAATATTTCCAAAAGTGTATGCCCCTTCCTACACAGTTTTCCCACAGCCGCGACTGAGATTCGTGCACAGCGAGTGAAGCGGCAGCGCCTAAAGGCAGGCCGTACTGGCTGGCAGGCAGCCCTTGTTCGTATAAGGCATGCCCACCTTCGTGTATGCTGCTCCACAGCAGCGAAGCGAAATCATGTTCGTCCACCCTTGTGGTTACACGCACATCTTCCGGCGCAAAGGAAGTAGTAAAAGGATGCTCGGATAAGTCCTGCCTTCCCGCCTCAAAATCGTAACCGATCTTTTTCAGTACTTCTATCGAGAATTCCCACTGCCTGTCTTTGTTGTAATACCGTTGCAGGAATGTATCATCTACCTGCGGTGCATATTTGATACGATCCAGCAGCGGGGGCAGTTGTTTTTTTACATCTGAAAAAACGGGGTCAAGCATCGCAACGGTAGCACCTTTTTCATAATCGTCCATCAGCGCATCGTAGGGATGTTGTTCGTAGCCATAAAGATGCGCCTGCTCAATTTTCAACGCTATCATCTTTGCCAGCTCCGGCGCGTACAACTGAAAATTATTTTCCTTACGCGCCTTTATCCATGCATCGTAGCTGACGCTTGTCTGCTCTGTAACACGCGAAATGAACGAGGTAGGCAGCCTCCTGCTTTTCTGGTAATCTTCCAGGCTCAGGCGAATGTTGGCAGCCTGCTCATCATTCATATCTCCCCTGTTGGAAAGCTCCTGTAAAAGGTTGCCATAGTTGTCGCCTGTCACCATATCGTGCGCCAGCGAGGCCAGCGTGGCCAGTTGCCTGCCCCTGTAGGGGAAACCTTTGGGGGGCATGTACACTTCCTGGTCCCAACCCAATACCGCGGAGGCATATCCCAGGTCGGCTGCCTTTTGCGTTACGTCTGTATATTCGTTGTATAGTTCTTTTGTGCTTTTTCCTGTCAACATGTTGTTCTGTTTCTGCGGAAGCAGGTTATTCTCCCTTGGCTTCCAGCCTTACTACTTTATTAATTCCATGCAGCGCGCCCAATTTGCGGCAAAGGACGTCGAGCTCTTTGGTATCATATACATACACCATGATAGTGCCCTCAAAAATACCATCGTGCGAGTCGATACTGATGGAACGCATGTTCATTTTCAGCTCGCCCGAGATGACATTGGTTATTTTTTGTATCACACCCACATCGTCGAGGCCGATGATACGCACACCCGTGAGGAATGATATTTCTTTGTTCTTCGCCCATTTGGTCTTCACTACCCTGTGGCCGTAGTTGGCCAGCAATTGCGCCGCATTGGGGCAGTCAGTACGGTGTATTTTCAAGCCTTCGCCGGAGGTAATGAAACCAAAAACGTCGTCGCCGGGAATGGGCTGGCAACATTGCGCCAGCTTGTACAATATCTTGTCCGAACTTTCGCCGAAAATAACAAGTTCGCCGCCCTTACCCGGTTTACTCTTCGACACCTCTTCTTCCGACACCAGGTGTTTTGTATCCAGGTTCACCTCCCTTACCGGTTGTATCAGCTTATCGCCATGCACGGTGAAGGACCGCAACTCTTTTATGTCTATGCTGCCTACCGCTATGCCATAGAATACATCCATCGGCGATGGTTTCTTAAAAAAGGCGGTTATCTCGTTGAGGTTGTGCTGCGAAGCAGGCACGCCCATATGTTTCAATTTCCGCAGCAATATTTCTTTACCATCTTCCGATATCTTTCTCTTTTCTTCTTTCAGGTAATATTTTATGCGCGACTTGGCCTTTCCTGTTATCACAAATTGCAGCCAGTCTTCCGAAGGTTTTTGTTTTGAAGATGTGATGATCTCTACCTGGTCGCCCGTTTTCAATTCGTGGCTCAGCGCTACGAGGCGATAATTCACTTTGGCGCCGATGCAGCGGGCTCCAAGTTCGGAGTGGATATCAAAAGCAAAGTCGACTGCGGTAGCACCCTTGGGCAATACACGCATATCGCCTTTGGGGGTGTACACATATATCTCTTCGGTAAAAAGGTCGAGTTTAAAATCCTGCAGAAAGTCGAGTGTATCTGTATCGGGGTTGCTCAATACATCCCTCAGGTGTTCCAGCCAGCTATCCAGCTTGCTTTCGGGCGAGCCGGGGTGGCCTTCTTTGTAACGCCAGTGCGCAGCTACGCCTTTCTCCGCAATTTCGTTCATGCGTACTGTGCGTATCTGAACTTCCACCCATCGCCCGCCGGGGCCCATTACCGTAGTGTGCAATGCTTCATAACCGTTCCCCTTGGGTACGCTTATCCAGTCGCGCAGGCGGTCGGGGCTGGGGCGGTAAAAATTGGTCACTATCGAATATACTTTCCAGCAATCCTCTTTTTCTTTCTCCTGGGGCGAGTCGAGGATAATCCTTATAGCGAACAAGTCGTAAACCTCCTCGAAGGATACGTGCTTGGTGCGCATCTTGTTCCATATAGAGTGGACCGACTTGGGCCGCCCGTATATTTCGTATTTGAAACCCTCTTCGTTCAGGGTTTCTTTTATGGGCTTACTGAACTCGTTGATATAGCGGGTGCGTTCGCGTTTAGTTTCGCTAAGACCCTGCATAATATCGGCGTACACTTCGGGTTGGGTATATTTCAGCGAAAGGTCTTCCAGTTCCGACTTTATTTCGTACAGGCCCAGCCTGTGCGCCATAGGTGCATATATATAGGTCGTTTCGGAGGCAATCTTGAGCTGTTTTTCGCGGCTCATGCTCTCCAGCGTACGCATGTTGTGCAGGCGGTCAGCCAGTTTTATGAGTATCACACGCGGGTCGTGCGCCAGGGTGAGCAATATTTTCCTGAAGTTCTCAGCTTGTTCAGTGGTGGTCGATTTCATGTCCACCACGGTAGATATCTTGGTGAGGCCGTCAATTATTTTAGCGTAGTCAGAACCAAATTCCGTTTCTATCTCAGCCAGGGTTATTTCCGTATCTTCCACTACGTCGTGCAGCAGGGCGCATATGGCCGACGTAACGCCCATACCTATCTCCTCCACTACTATCCTGGCCACAGCTATGGGGTGCAGTATATAGGGTTCTCCTGATTTCCGACGGGTATCTTTATGTGCATCCGCCGCTATTTCAAACGCCCTTCTTATCCTGGGCCTGTCCCCTTTTTTTATCCGGAGTTTCAGCGCGCGTAGCAGCGCCCGGTACTCCCTGAGTATTAGTTTCTTCTCTTCGTCTTCGCTTTTTCTGTATGTATCCAAAATGGTCGTCTCCATGAACAAATCATGCTTCTAATAAATTTACAAATTTCGGCAGGAATAAGGGATAAAAAGAAATTAAGCTGCGATAAATATTAACTTATCAACTGTTAATATTTAGACTTATAGAAACGGATATAGCCCTGCAGGTCTTTGCCGGCCATCAGTTTATTGAAATTGGACGAGGATATCATCATTACCTCGTACTCGCCGGCCTTATATTCCCTGAATATCTGGGATGTCTTCTTCAGGCTGTTCTGGTAGATCACTGCCTGGTTGCGATTGGTAAAGGATTTGACAGATATAACCCCGTCGGTGGCATTCAGCATATTAATGTTTGTCTGCAACTGCAGCGACCCGAACTTGAACTTGTTGAAGTCTTCAATAGCCACCTGTACGCCCTTGGTGCGCTGCTCCATGTTTTTAAAGCTGAATATGACCAGGTGCTCTTCGTTGGGATCATATCGGTAAGCAACAGCACCTACGGTACCGTCGGTCGCCGGAGTTGTCGGTGCCTGTACTGTTCCGGCTGCGGTTGCGTCCGTTACCCCGCCCCCTGCTGCAGTTGCATCTGTTGCACCGCCCCCCGCCGCGGTGGCACCCTGTGGCGGCGCAACCGGCAGTTTCGGCTTATTGTCCTGTATGTATCTCTGTACGGCTTCGGCCCACCGGCGCAGCGAATCGTTAGGGTCAGTATGACGGGCCATAAAAGCAGAAAGTAAGGAATCCGCTCCTGCAAACTCTCCCAGCATAGCCAGCGCAATGGTTTCAATTAAATGAAAGCGCTCATTGTAAACGGGTACATTGTATTTTTCACGTCCCTCTCTTGCCATAGGGATAGTAGCCTCATACTCATGATCCAGCAAGAGATTATAAGTCTTGTCGTAGTGAGCCACAACGCCTTCTCCCGTATCCAGTCCCTGGCCATCTTCAGTTGGTTTCACCAGTTTGGCCCATTTGCTGTCCGGATGTTCGCTAAGCAGTTGTGCACTGTATTTCCCGGCATCGTCGTAGCGGTTTTGTTTGAGGGCTACCAGGTAACGCAGGTAAAGTACTTCCGCATCATATTCGTGTTTGGGGAAGCGGAGGTCAAGCGTATCAAGCAGTTGAAGCGCGGGTGGATAATCCTCCAGGTCCTGCACATAGGCATTAGCTGCTGATACATAAGCCTTACGGATATCGGCAAGCACTTTCTCCTTACTTTCAGCGTCCCTGGGTATTGCGGCCATCAGTGTCTCTTCGGTGGGTATTCCGTTAGCATCCATGCCGGTCTCCTCATCACCGTCGCCGCCCTGGTTATCGCGGGCAAAACCTCCGGCACTACTTCTGCGCCAGTTATCAGCCAAAGGCCTGTTGCCCCATTTCTGCTTAAACTCGTTATACCCCTTTTGCATCAGCGCGGGGTTAGAGAAGTACCAATTGGCATAATTATTTTTATTGGTGTTATTATTATTACCCGCGTTTTTCATGGCGGCGGTAAGGCCGGCATTTTCAGCCTGGAATATGCTGTCGGCCCTCCTGTCTTCCAGCAATTTTATATACTTTCTTATAACACTGCGTTGTTCCCGCTCATCGAGGGTAGCCAGGTGCAATAAACTATCGTTGTGCCTGATGGTATCCAGGGGACCTGTAAGTTTACCCAGCGCCACGCTTCTGCGAAGGGCAGTGTTCATCAGGTTACTCTCCGGCGCTTCGTTCATATAAACAGACGCGCTGTCGTATGAGTTTTTCGCATCCTGGTACCTTTTCAGGTCATAATAAATATCCCCCAGTGTAGCGAACGAGACTGCTTTCTGGCCTGGTGTTGTTTTCGGAGCGTCTATACCTTTTTGCAGGTAGGCTATCGCCTCTTCTGTACTTCCGCCATTGATTGACAACCTGCCCAGCAGGTAATACACCTGCTCATAATATTGCGAGTATTTACCGTCTTTTAATATTTTTTCCAGCATGGCTACGGCGTCTTCCTGTTCGCCCCCGGCCAGCATCAGGCTGGTTGCCATATTCTTTTTAGCATAGAAGTCCATCTCAATGTTAGGGTGCATATCCAATACCCTGTCGAAACTTTCCGCAGAAGCCGTGTAGTTTTCATACTGCTGGTGCAACTGTCCGCTGATGTATGCCGCACGCATCCTCACCCAGTCGGGCAATTGCTTGTCTTTAGCCACTACGTCCAACGGTTCTATGGCGCCCCGGTAGTCGTGCTGGTTTAGCCTGATGAACGATTTTTCCAAAGCGATCCTTCCCGTCAACGAACCCGGGAAGTTGGGGTCGGTCTCCACAAGGTCAAGTATAGATTCTGCATCGGCACCTTTGTTTTGCTGTGTCAAAACCCGGGAAAGCCATAGTATACCCTCGTTGTGCACCGACTGGTGTGACAATAGTTTCCCGATGCCTGATTTCTCCTCCTGCACCACCGAGCTTTTACTATCGCTGCGTTTTTTCTTCTTTTTCTTATCACGCAGGCTCACTATGTATTTGAACGCATCGCCGGCATTTTTATAGTCGCCCTTGTAGTAATATGCCTGCCCCAGCAACAGGTACAGGTCATCGCCCCACTTGGTACGCGGGTCGTGTATCTGTATGCCCAGAGAAGCTTTCTGGATGATACTGTCCATATCCGGGGCCAATACCGCCGAATCCCTGTCGGGGTTGAAGGGGAACAAAGCCAGCAGGGAATCATAATTTTCCCGCCGGAAACGCTGCATATTGTCCAGCGCTTCGTCCATTTTCTGGTCGGCGTTAAAGTAATAATTGAAGCGGGTGAACGTATTCTGAAAAACCGACCTTGGGAAACCCCATCGCTTCTTCAGCATCTGTTCATTATTATACGCCTCCCGTTTCTTTTTGATTTTCAATTCAAGGGCAAGCATGGCCTTTTCTTCCCTGTTTTTCGCTCTTACCGTTTTATCCTTTTCCCGTTTCTCCTTCAGTTTGGCCAGGCTATCCGTCCTTACTTTCCGGGCATCCTTCAGGCTGTCGGAATACGCCTGGCGTGATGCAGTAAGACTATCCGTGTATGCCTTGCGCACCGCGGCGGCACTGTCATTCACCCGTTTTCGTTCAGCGGCCACGCTGTCATTATATGCTGTGCGGACCGCCTTTAAGCTGTCCGATCGCATTTTGCGCACCACCGCTACACTGTCTTTATAACGTTTGCTCTCTCTATATTCCCTGATGGCCGCCAGGCTATCTGAGCGTTTCTTTTGTACAGCCTTTATGCTATCTGTATATGCCTTGCGTACTGTTACAATACTATCGGTCACACGGTGCCGCTCTGCTTTGATACTATCCAGCCGCACTTGTCTGGCCAGTTGTATAGAGTCGAGCCTGGCCTGCCGGACCGCAGCCACGCTGTCTTTATAGCGCTTGCTCGTCCTGTACTCCCGTATTACGGCAAGGCTGTCTGCAACACGTTGCCTCGCAGTTTTCGCACTATCCATTTTTGCCTCGCGTGCGGTACGCATGCTGTCAAAATAGCGTTGTTGTGCCGTGCGGGTCGAGTCAAGTATCCTGGCCCGCTCCGCAGCAACGCTGTCGTTGTATCTTTTCTGAGCGGTGCGTGTGGAATCCAGTATGCGCTCGCGGGCTGTTTTCATGCTGTCGTTATAACGCTCCTGCGCCCGGCGTGTCGAATCCAGCTTGCGTTCGCGTGCAATTCGTAAACTATCAGAATTCACCTGCGCATGAAGGCTGTTGCCGGCTATCAAAAACGACAACAAAAAAATTATATGTTTAAATAACTGCCTGATAATGATACTGGATTGCCCGGGATTACCGGTTTACTAAATAACTACTTTCAGAATAAAATATTTTATACCCGGTAAAACGATAAGATAAATACCTGTTACCAAACCATCAAAAATAGACAAAAAACAGATGCAACAACCCGGTACTTTGTATTAAATCAAAGCTAAATCCATTAGAAAATAAATATTATAATCTGTTTAACAGTTGGTGGTTCAAGGTTCACATTCCCTTACATTTGCAAGGTTATTTTCAGAAAGCTGATAAGCCGGCATATACCATTTGATTCGATGAACAAAAAGATACTCTTCTTATCCATCATTTTCCTGTTGCCCCTATGCCTGTGGGCGCAGAAAAAAGTAACCCTGAGCGGATATATGCGTGATGCCGGCAGCGGCGAAGCCCTGATAGCGGCTACGGTATATGTAAAAGAACTGGGCGTGGGCGCGCAAACGAATAATTACGGCTTCTACTCCATCTCTATGCCGGCGGGCAGCTATACGGTTATCTTTTCTTACGTAGGTTTTGCCACCCGTAGCGAAACCGTGGATATGAGCGCGAGCAAAGTGTACGATGTGGATATGAAAAGCGAAGCCACGCTGGAAGAAGTGGAAATAACATCTGAAAGGCAGGACAAGAATGTGAACAGCACCAGTATGGGCACCGTTACCATTTCTGCAAGGGATGTGAAAAAACTTCCGGTAATATTTGGTGAAACAGATATACTGAAAACCCTGCAACTGATGCCGGGCGTACAATCGGCGGGCGAAGGGAATTCGGGTTTCTATGTACGGGGCGGTGGTCCCGACCAGAACCTGATACTGCTGGATGATGCCGTGGTATATAATACCGGGCACCTGTTCGGTTTCTTCTCTGTATTTAATACGGATGCGCTGAACAACGTGACCCTGATAAAAGGCGGTATGCCCGCAAAATATGGAGGCAGGCTTTCTTCGGTAGTAGACGTGTCTATGAAAGAGGGCAATATGAAAGAGTACCACGCCGAAGGAGGCATTGGCCTTATCGCCTCCCGCCTGACGGTAGAAGGCCCGATAAAAAAGGAAAAAGGTTCGTTCATGCTGTCTGGCAGGCGCACTTATGTAGATGTGCTGATAAAACCGTTTGCAAAAGGCGCATTGAAAAATTCAGGTTATTTCTTTTATGATGCTAACCTGAAGGCCAACTATAAGATAACTGATAAAGACCGTGTGTACCTGAGCGGATACTTTGGCAGGGACAAATTTAAATTCAGCAGCGGCAGCGGTTCGTTCGCGGCAGACATTCCCTGGGGCAACAGCACTGCTACCCTGCGCTGGAACCACCTCTTTAACGACAGGCTGTTCCTGAACACAACGGTGGTGTACAACGACTACCAATTTGCCTTTGGCGCTACGCAGAACGATTTTGATTTCAAACTCTCATCAGGCGTACGTGATTACAACGCTAAAATAGACCTTGATTATTTCTCCGCATTCAACCATAACTTCAAAGGCGGACTGGCATATACTTACCACAAGTTCATACCCAACCAGGTATCGGGCACGGCAGGCGAGGTGGAATTGCAGCCCAACAATGCGCTGATAAAATATGCGCACGAAGGAGGGGCATATATAATGGACGAATTTGACCCGTTCCCCTGGCTGAAAATAAATGCCGGCCTCCGGTATTCATGGTTTGGGCAGATAGGCCCCTATGCCACATATACTACCGACCTGAATGGGAAACGTACCGATAGCACTGTTTACGCTGCAGGGCAGGTAGTGGAAACTTATGGCGGCCTGGAGCCGCGCCTTAATATGCGGTTTGAACTGACCGAAAGATCGTCCATCAAAGCAGCAGTAACTAAAACCTATCAATATATACACCTGGTATCCAACAATGGCAGCACACTACCTACCGACCTGTGGGTACCCAGCACCCTGGTGGTGAGGCCACAGGAATCATGGCAGTATTCATTGGGTTACTTCCACAACTTCTTCGATAATGCACTGGAGACCTCGGTAGAGGTATATTACAAAGACATGAAGAACCAGGTGGAATATCGCCAGGGATATATACCCAGCACCATACAGGACCCTGAACTGGATTTTGTATTTGGCAACGGCGAGGCATATGGCGCCGAATTTTTCATCAATAAAACCAAAGGTAAATTCACAGGCTGGATAGGTTATACACTGGCATGGACCTATCGCAAATTTCCCGACCTGAACAACGGCAGGCGCTACCCCGCCAAGTATGACCGCAGGCACGATGTGTCGCTGGTAGCAACTTATGAACATAGTCCACGCTGGACATTCTCTTCCGTATTTGTCTACGGTTCGGGCAATGCCATTACTTTACCGACGAACTATTATTTTATCAGCCAGACCATAGTGCCCCAATACAGCGACCTGAATGCCTATCGTCTTTTTGCTTATCACCGGCTCGACCTTTCGGCAGTATTGACACCGCAGAAACAAAAGCGGAAGAACAAACGCTGGGAGAGCAGTTGGGCATTCTCCATATATAATGTGTATAGCAGACAAAATCCATACTTCCTGTACGTAGATACCCAGGGCGACCTGGAAGAAGGCGTAAAGGCCAGTGTAAAGCAGGTGTCTATATTCCCAATTCTACCCAGTATTACCTACAACTTCAGGTTTTAGCGTATTACAGTACCGTGACACTTCCGCTGGCAGAGGTTTTACCTTTGCAAAAAAATTTCGTATCGTGTCATTAGTAAATTACATACCCATTGCTACTACCCTGTTCTCTGTATATTTCTTTGTATTGTTGTACAGGCATTGGGCAGGTCATAGAAAATCAATGTATATATTCTGGTGGATGCTGGGCGTGTTCTTTTATGGCGCCGGTACCGTTACCGAAAGCATGAATACGCTGATGGGTTATTCGCCGGCCAATTTCAAGGCATGGTACATCTTTGGCGCTTTCCTGGGTGGGGCACCGCTGGCACAGGGCACCGTTCACCTGTTAATGAAGAAGAAAACAGCAAATATATTATCGATCGTTCTCACTGTAACCATACTAGTATCCTCCGTATTAGTGATATTGTCTCCGCTGAAGGCCGGACCTCATCCTAAACTGGACGGCAAAGTACTGGAATGGACATTTATCAGGTATATTACGCCATTCATCAACCTGTACGCCTTCGCATTCCTGGTGGGCGGTGCTATCTATTCAGCTTACATATATGCGCAGGACAGGAACTTTAAGCACCGTTTCTGGGGCAATGTGCTGATCGCTATTGGCGGCTTCCTTCCCGGCATCGGCGGTTCATCTGCCAAAGCAGGACATGTAGAGGTGCTCTATGTCACGGAATTCATCGGGCTATGTTTCATTTTCGCAGGCTATTATATTATTAAGAACAGCCGGGAAACATCCGTACATACCAACCAGGCCATTACTGCCTGAAACGTCTGTCAATAGACACTTTCATCGATTTTTCAATTCTGCGGCGCTACCTGTTATTCTTAACGGTTGGTTAATTGTTAACGTTTTCACCTGTTAAGCAGTTTTAAACAGGGCGTTAAGCGCGGCCTTTTTTTTGCAAACGGGGTATTCGGCGTTGCATCTTTGCATTGTCAAACGGGAACAATTCTCCCGGGGAACAAAAAACAAAACACACAACGCCCGCGCGTTTCAAAACAAAAAATAAAAGACAATCCAAAACACAAACATCTAAAAGCACAAGATCATGCAACACATCGCCTTTACACCGACACTCGCAAAAGAAGCCCCTTACACTGCAACGATAGTAAGGAAAGAAGCAACCCAGAAAATCATCCTGTTCATTGCTATACTGGCCTGCCTGGTACTAGCCGTAAATATCTAAGATATTTGCCGGGGTGTTTGTCTTTGGCTTTCTTGCGATGATCTTTGCCATTGCCCGGCAACTTTATTTAACATTTCTATCCTTATACGTAAACAGCCCCCGTTTCCCGGGGGTTGTGCTTTTTAATAAGTGACAAATGTCACAAGTATCATTAAGGTTCCTGGTTAACTTCGCGGAAACGCGAAATAACCTGACTTAGGATTATTCCTGCTTCATCCTGAAAAGACAATACGGTGACATTAATTGTAGTAAATTGCGTCGGCTCAAAAAAAAGAAAAATTAATACAAATTAAAATTTAATGTTTACAAAGAAAACAAACAATCTTTTCTTCTTTTTATTCGTTAGCTTTTTTGCAATAAAGGCCAACGCACAGGAAGCAATAAAGACAGTACTGGCCGAAGAAATCCAACAGGCTCATGCAAGCGGACTCGAATTCAGGGAATTCAAATTGTTTAGCATCACCAAGGGCGAAAAACACGACATATTGGATGATGAAACTTTACTACTACCCGACGCGAATAACATTCTGCATTTATACGAAACCAAACCCAGGGCCATATCATTGGTAATGGAAGCAGTTAACGGAAAAAAATATCGCCTGGATATGCTGCGCAGCAATCCTTTTTCCGAAAATGCCGACCTGAGCTATATAGATGCAAACGGTACCCATTCTTTTGCCGGCGATCGTGGCGTACACTACCAGGGCGCGGTGGCCGGTTCCGGCCAGTCGCTGGCGGCACTGAGCGTATTTGCCAGTGGCGAGGTAATGGCCCTGTTCGCCGATGAAACCGGCAACTTTGTAGTAGGTAAGCTGGAGGATAACAGCGGCAGGTATATTTTCTACAACGACCAGGATTTCAAAGTGATACCACCTACATCGTGCGGAACCAATGAAATACCCGTAGCAAGGCCGGACGAGGACGAACCCGGAAGCGGGGACAAGACCACTGCCTCATTCGACTGTAAAAAAGTACGTCTGTACTGGGAGGCTGATTACGAACTGTATACCAATAAGCAATCCAACACAACAATAACACAATCGTACATGACCGGCCTGTTTAACCAGGTGCAAACCATGTATAGGAATGAAAGAATTGCTGTCGAACTGAAATCGCTGCATATATGGACTATTCCAGACGGTTATTCCAGCGCGAGTTCTCACGATGGGCTCAGCGATTTTACATCTGCATGGAACGCCAAAGGCAATAATTATGATGGCGACGTTGCGATGTTACTGGCAAGAGACGCCGGTGGTAATGGTGGAGTAGCATTCCTGGATGTATTGTGCAACAAAAATAGGGCTTATGCTTACGGCGATGTAACAGGTAGTTTCCTGGCTGTGCCTACCTACTCATGGGACGTAATGATGGTGACTCACGAAATAGGCCATAACCTGGGTTCTAACCATACACACTGGTGCGGCTGGAATACGGACCCCGGCGGTTCCTGCGGTTCTATTGACAACTGTGTAACGCAGGAATGGGGAAACGGCTGTAGTACCTGTCCCAGCACCTTTAGCAACTCATTGCCCAGTTGGAAGGGTACAGTTATGAGCTATTGCCATCTTTCATCGCGCGGCGTTAACCTGGCCAGCGGCTTTGGCCCGGCGCCTGGTGCACGTATCCGTGCTGAAATCGGAAATAGCCTTTGCCTGAAATCGATTATCAGCGCCACATTGGTGACGACTCCTGTATGCCGCGACAAGGGCACGGTTACTTTAGTTTTCGATTCCGCAACTGTAGGGGCTAATCACTTTGGCGCTAATCCGCATGTTTTCACCTGGTCTAACGGAAGTAATACACAAAATATTTCTGTTTCACAACCAGGATACTATTCAGTTGTGGTTACCGATTCCAACGGATGCACTGCGGTGATAGAAACTACTGTAACACAAAATAACGCCGACAGTTGCAAGTCAACAAGTATTGCTACAACCGGCACAGACAGGGAATTCATGGGTCTATATCCTAATCCGGCGCACAACAGTGTAAGCGTTAAATTTTTCAGTACGGCTACAGATGCCGTTGTGGTGAAACTTACGGATGTAACAGGAAAGATTATATTGACCCGGGAAGTTAAAGCCTTGAGCGGCGAAAACAATATTACTCTAGACCTGGCGGGCGTAACACCGGGTATGTACTTTGTCAACCTTTCTTCATCAGATACCCAATACAAAGGACAGAAACTGGTGATTCAATAGTTTAATTCTTTAATTAAAAAATGGTGCGGTTTTTTTTAGACCCGCACCATTTTTTTTATTCTGATGGTTGATCATTTCTTAGCTACCTCAGCGCCTTTTTCCCTCGTTTTCCAGTTAGCCGTCTCGTTGTCAATCTGCTTTAGTGTCCTAAGGTACTCATATATTGCTGCAAGGTCACGTTCTGTCATTGTGCTGTACATCATCCAGGGCATTACTGTGTTATACTCATGCATAAAATCTATTTTGGGCGATTTGTATGTTGAGTCCTGGTAACCCTTGAATTTGGCTATAAATTGCTCTTTTGTCCAGTTGCCTAAACCGGTAGCGTGTGGTGTAATGTTTGGAGAGGTAAGCGTACCCCCGGGTAGTTCAAATACCCTGCCCCCACCGTATTCCAACTCCGGTATTACCTGCCCGTCTTTTACAGGTGTGTGACATTCACGGCAGGCTCCGGCGTTTACCAGGTATTTACCATACGCTTTGGTATCGGTAGGTTCCGGCATCACTGTGGGCTCACCCTTTGCAGGAATCATACGCATGATCAGGCTGAAGGGGAAATCTACCTCACGCTCGGGAATTGTGCTGGGCTTAGAAGGCAGTGTCCTCAGGTAAGCGATGATGGAGTATATATCCTCGTCTGCCATACGGCCATAATAATGGTAAGGCATTACCGGGAATATAGGCTCACCATCATTACGCACCCCGGTGGTAATAACCCGGTACAATTCGCCGTCTGTCCATTTCCCTATGCCATAGGGGGTGATATTTTTGGAATAATACACACCGGGAAAACCCATATTCCTGTCAAAACGCTCGCCGCCTACCCCTTCAGTACCCGGCACCATCGGCCCAGCAAATTGAGACCAGTCGCGGGTAGCGTGGCAGTCCATACACAAGGTAACAGAATGAGCAAGGTACTTTCCCCGCTCTACTCTTTCCGGGGTGGCCTCTACTTTCAGTTCGGGGGCTTCACCCACATCGGGCAATGCAAGATTTACATAACCAACAAGGGAAATTACAACGACAAGCAGCACAGCTACCAGTATCCCTACCCATTTGAGCAATTTTTTCATTTTTTAGATTATTTAGATAAGCAGTTTAGTGTTTCGGGCGCAAAATATTGCCATTTTTTAAATATTCATAGCGTTTCAACGAAAAATTTTTACAATGTCCTAATTTTTATAAAAACATCTGTACATACAGACACCATGGACTATACTCCACCCCCTATACTTGTAAAAAAAAATGAACGGACAGACAGTAACAGCCACATCATTGAATGATATTTTGCGCAAAACCCTGCTGGATGAACGAAAGATCTTCCTCTGGGGGCCGGTAGAAGACAAAAGCTCACGCGAGGTGGTGGAACAACTTTCTTACCTGGAAGCCACACAACCGGGGGCGCCCATTCACATGTATATCAACTGCCCCGGGGGCGTCGTTACGGCCGGGTATGCTATGTACGATATGATGCAGGCCATCACTTCTCCCGTCTATACATACTGTATAGGGTTTGCCGCCAGTATGGGCTCGATCCTCCTCTCGGGTGGCGACAAGGGCAACCGCTACATCTACCCCACTGCCGAAGTGATGATACACCAGCCGGCCATGGGCGGTTTCCAGGCGCCGTCGGTTGATATAGAAATTCATGCAAAACAAATTATCAAAACCAAGGAACTCACTGCAAAAATACTTGCAGACAATTGTGGTAAAACGGTACAGAAAATAATGAAAGACTTTGACCGCGACTACTGGATGAACGCAGAGGAAGCGTTGGAATATGGCATAGTGGACAAGATCGTGAACACTTAGGCTGCTGTTTTCATTTCGGGCAGGGCGATTATATGCCCTGTCTTTTTATTCAAAAGCAGTTGGCGTTTCCTGGCCAGCTTCAGGCGGAACTCGTGCAGTTTCTCTATTTCTATATCCAGCCCTGTGATTTTGCGCTCCAGAATCTGGAGCAACTTAGCAATATCCAATACCTTGATAGATTGTAGTACAATCAATTCCCGTATTTCCTCCAGCGTAAAACCCAGTTCCTTGTATTTGCGTATAGCAAGTAACAAGTGGACTGTCTCTTCAGGATAGTCCTTATAATTATTCGCGCGCCGCGACTTGCGTGGCAGTACCACCAGCCCTATCTTTTCATAATACCTGATGGTATCCCTGCTGAAACCTGTACGCCTTGATAATTCGCCAATAAGCATGATGCAAAAATAAGGAGGCAGTTTAAATATTACAGCACACGCTCTTTTTCTAAACTGTGTTTAGACTTTATTTGACGGAGAGCGTCTTTCTGCCCGGCTGGGCGTGTACTATTTTGCGTACGCACTATCTTGCTCATTTCCCTTACAGTAAGGGTCGATTTATCGGGGCTCCAGCCCGGTGCGCCAAATATGAAGTTCAGCTTGTCTTTAAGCGTTTTTGCACCGCGCACGTCCTGCCATATATTCTCAAATTCGTGAGTGATGATCTTTACCGGGTTATAGCTATTGGGCGGTTTAGTAACACCAAAATACCTCATTTGCCCATCGCGACCATTGTGGAATGTGCCGAACAGTTTATCCCATATAATGAGGATACCGCCGAAATTTTTATCCATATAGGCGAAATTCCTGCTATGGTGTACCTGGTGCAGTTGCGGTGTGTTGAAGATTTTCTCGAACCAGCCCAGGTGTGGTACCGATAATGAATGTAGTGTAAATTGATATAGGGAGTTAATGGACAAGGCCATCAGTACCATCACCGGGTGAAAACCCAAAGCAGGCATCCACAGCCAGTAAACAGGCTTAATGAAAAATATCGTCCAGCTATTGCGGAATGACGTTCCGAAGTTGAAATATTCCGATGAATGATGCGGAATATGGGCAGCCCATAAGATACGGACAGTATGCGCAAACCGGTGGTGCCAGTAAAAGTTAAAATCGTCGCCGATGATGGCCAGCACCCACACCCACCAGGCAGTGCCCAGCCAGTTTTGCCCAAATGTCGCGGTATAGTTTAGTGCTTCCCTTACAGGGGCAAAAAGCTCAAACATTAATGTAAATACAGCTAATGTGCCGGCTTTTGTCAATACCTGCATCAATACTGCGCCAATACCCACGCCGGCGCTAGCTGCCGAGTCCTTCCATTCATACAGGTGCTTGTTGTGCCGGATGCTCATGATAACCTCGATGGTGATGATAATTATAGCAGCAGGAATAAAATAAGGGATGAAATAAACAAACTTCATGAATCAGTAACTTTATACAAGGTCCGTTCAGATGAAATAACAGCCTGTACCAGGGAATGACTGCGCAATAAAATCAGGACCGTTTATTATTAAAAACGTAGAATGAGCAGAAGTACTACCTGTATAGAACTACTCAAGGTTCCGACAACAATATACCATAAAGATGCCAGATTAAAAAATAATAATGCATTGCCCGCTCTCGTATTTATAGCAAATGCGACAGTGAATATCAAACCTACCCCCAAGCTATGAAGATGCTCTTCATTCGCTGGAAAGAGAGGAAAACGGTAGTCTGAACAATAATAACACCATGCCCGCTCAATGACAAACATCATTACCAAATGTAACATTCATCACCTATATCCGGCGAAGGGCAGCTTACCTTTGTGTTGTGATGTAAGGAATTTGATGTGAGTGTTTCTAATGGTTTGATAAGTGGGTGTAAGAAAGGCGTGGAATACTCCGCGCCTTTCAGTCTTTATATAGTTCCAGTAATTTATATAGCGTCTTACGGTTACGGGTAGTGCACTTCACTTTTAGCTTGTTTTCTACCAGTTTATTGTCAAACTTTTCTTTTCCCCTGTCCCGGTAACGAAGTATATAGACCTCTTTGCCTTTAACAGTACACTCGTCCACGTCGTTATTGAAACTCTGCAATAATTCTTTTTGCTCTTTTGCCGGTTCGTCCGACAAAAAGCCGATATATACTACGGCATTGCCGTCATCTTCAATATTTTTATACGGGTCTGTGTCGGCAATGGTTTGTAATTCTGCAATAGTGCGCACCATGGTCTCTACATTGTACCCCAATTCTTTCTCCAGGTATTTTTCTATTTTCTTCGAGAGGGTATCATTATTGCCTTTGGCTGCTTCAAAATACACGTTACCGCTCTGGATATAAGTCGCAACATTCTTAAAGCCCATATCCTCATACATCTGTTTCAGGTGTGCCATCTTAATGATTTTGCTACCCGATACATTTATCGCCCGGTGAAAAGCAATGTATTTCGCCATATCAGTCCAGTTTATTCTCCCTGTTGTCCAGGAACTTTACCTGCTTCCGGCTGCCTTCCGGAAACTGTATGTGCTGTATGGAACCGCCCGAATGAAATTGAAGCAGTGGCGCTACCCGCAACTTACTTTGCAGTTCGGGTTTCAGTTTTGCTTCGCAGTCGTCTATAGGCAGCGGTGTATGGATGTGTATCTTCAATTCGTCAGTGCCCAGGTCGTTGGTAAAAGTCTCTACCACGTACTCGCGTACATAGCCGATATTATTCAGGATATCGAATATTGCAGGCGGATATAGCGTCGTCCCCTTATATTTTATCATCTGCTGTTTACGCCCCAGCACAGGCGACAACCTTCTTGACGTTCTGCCGCAGTAGCACTTGGTTTCGTAATAGGTACAAATATCCCCCGTGCGGTAGCGCAACAGCGGCATACCCTCTACCCCCAGCGTAGTAATGGTCACCTCGCCAAACTGGTTGGGCGGCAAGGGTTTGCCATGGTCGTCGAGTATCTCCATAATTACCAGGTCGGGCTGTTCATGCCCTCCTACCCCGGCATTACACTCAGTAAAGGCGGTTTGCATTTCCGTAGAGGCATAGGTATTGTACAAATGCAATGGCCACTCGCCATATATCTTCTGGCCAAGAGTATTCAGTTCAAAATCGGCATTGCGTATGCTTTCGCCTATGCATATGGCTTTTTTTACCGGGGTCTTTTTCAGGTCTATCTGATGCTCATGCGCATATTCAATCAGCTTTAGCATAAAAGAAGGTACAGTAACGATACTGTTGGATTGCAGCCTGAATATAGTGTCCCATTGCAACTGCGGCAGCCCCGGGCCTGTGCGTACCAATGCAGCACCCAGTTTCCTGATGCCCTGGTAATATGCTATGCCGGCCATAAACTGCCTGTCGAGCGTGAGCATAAGCTGGTAAATATCTTCCTTCTGCCCGTCGGCGCATAAAAAGGATTGCTCCTCGTTATATGCCAGGCGATGCAGGTCGTTGTCGGTAAGCGCTATGGTAACGGGCTTACCCATGGTGCCCGATGTAGCTGTGTACTCCTTTATACTTGTTTCCGGTACGCAGAGGAATTCCCAGTTATGTTCCTGCATGTCGCTTTTGGTGGTGGTAGGCAGAAAGGTCATATCAGCCAGCGAGCGGACATTATTAATATCAATATTATGTTCTTTGAATAGCCTTTGGTAGAAGGGAGAATTGCTGCGGAGATACGCCAGTAATTGCTGCAAAGCCTTGTACTGGAAGGATTCCCTGTCTTCTTTAGCGGCAAAAGCCAGTTTCGGGTTATACATACTTCATGCGTTTATACCTGGCTAAAAGTACGTCGAAATAAGTCTATTGCGATATTTTGAAAACTGATTTTTCATTTTTCAAACGCTGATATATCTTTGCACATGGCTGCAAAATCTAAATTCTACGGCGAAGGCCTTACTTTCGATGACGTATTGCTGGCACCCGCCTATTCCGAGGTGCTCCCGCGCGAGGTCAACACAACCATTCAACTGACAAAAGACATTAAGCTGAACATCCCCATGATGTCGGCGGCTATGGACACGGTAACAGAAGCACCGCTGGCCATCGCCCTGGCCCGTGAAGGCGGCATCGGCATTCTGCATAAAAACATGACCATTGAGCGCCAGGCAGAGCAGGTGCGTAAGGTAAAACGCAGCGAAAGCGGGCTGATAACAGACCCCATAACGCTTACCCCCGACGCTACTGTGGCAGACGCTGTAAAGCTGATGCGCGATAACCGTATAGGCGGCATACCCATAGTAGGCAAGGGGAATATACTGGTGGGCATACTTACCAACCGTGACCTGCGTTTTGAGAAAAACATGCGGAAATCCGTAAGTGAGGTGATGACCAAAGAGAACCTCGTAACAGCTGCCATTGGTACCAGTATGGCAAAAGCGGAAAGCATCCTTGAAAAATTCAAAATAGAAAAACTGCCTATAGTAGACCGTAGCGGTAAACTGAAAGGCCTCATCACCTTCCGCGATATACTGCACCTGAAAAGCCACCCCAATGCAGCCAAAGACGGAACGGGCAGGTTGTTGGTGGGCGCAGCAGTCGGCATTACGTCGGATACGCTGCAACGTGTAGAGGCATTAATAAATGCCAATGTGGATATCATTACCCTCGACAGCGCCCACGGCCATTCCAAAGGCGTAATTGATATGGTGAAGCTGGTGAAGAAAACCTTCAAAAAACTGCCGGTCATTGGCGGAAATATTGCTACTGCCGCCGGGGCCAAAGCACTTGCCGATGCAGGCGCTGATGCGGTGAAAGTGGGTGTAGGACCCGGCTCCATTTGCACCACCCGCGTGGTAACGGGAGCAGGCGCCCCGCAGTTAACTGCCATCATGGAAGCTGCAACAGCGCTCAAACGCAGCAATATACCCGTAATAGCCGACGGCGGCATACGCTACACCGGTGATATGGTGAAGGCCATAGCCGCAGGCGCCTCCGCCATCATGGCGGGTTCTATTTTCGCCGGAACGGAAGAAAGCCCGGGCGAAACAATCATCTACGAGGGCCGTAAATTCAAGTCTTACAGGGGTATGGGCTCGGTAGAGGCAATGCAGGAAGGCTCTAAAGACCGTTACTTCCAGGACAATGAGGCCGACATAAAGAAACTGGTGCCCGAGGGCATAGTGGGCCGCGTACCGTACAAAGGAACATTAAACGAGATCACCCAGCAATTCGTAGGTGGCCTGCGGGCCGGTATGGGCTATTGTGGCGCCAAAGACATAAAGGCCCTGCAGAACGATGCGCAATTCATCCGTATTACCTCAGCCAGTATGGCCGAAAGTCATCCGCACGATATAGTAATAACCAAGGAAGCGCCGAATTATAGCAGGTAATCTGTCAACTTTTATTCGATAAGACTAAAGGGTATGCACACTATATGCATACCCTTCTTAGTGATTAAACCCTTGCCGAGAAGCTCTAAACTTCGTGCCACAGTTATTAACACCTGCGGATAAATAAATGAGATTAATTCCACAATTGAAACGAATTTTACTATACATCAATGCCCGTGTGTATGGAAGTGAGTACGACAGTTGCCGAAATAGATGACGCCCGCGACCTGTTCCTGCTGGCCAAAGACAGGCTGCTGGATGTGAACGACTGGCAACATTTGTTTCCCGGCAATTACGATATAGCCCTTACCGACCGTAAGGGTGGCCCGCTACGCCGTAGCGCACGTGTAGGCGATATGATACGCATATCATCCCTAAACGCAGCAGACAACGATCCTGGCATGTGGATCGGCATTGAAAAAATACAGTATGACTTTTTTCCGGATATACTTAGCGAGAGTATATCCATGCTGCTGCAAACTGCGTATTCTCCGTCGGGCAATGGCACCGGCGAGCAGAGAGAAGAGACTATCATTATCAAAAGGGAAGGTACCACACTAACAGCCCACTGCAACGCGGGCAACGAACTTCCGGCGACAGGTGACGAAGACCCCAATGCCCACCTGAACAGGGACACCGAGTTGCACCCTGTGCTGAGCATCCCCCAGGGAGACCTCAGGGAACTGCTGGCAGGCCTGGTAACGGTCCACAACGGGGAATAATATTTATAAGCCTATTATTTATTCTGATGATTGCCATTTTTTTCTGAATCGGAATAACCTGAACTTTGCCGCCCGCACATCAAAAATGAAGAAAGAAGAAAGGACCATATTACTGCTTCTGGCCTCGGTCAACTTTACCCATATCATGGACTTTATGATCATGATGCCCCTGGGAAATTTCCTGATGCCGCATCTAAATATAGACGCACAGCAGTTTTCCATGCTGGTGGCAGCTTACACCTTCAGCGCTGCGCTGTCCAGCTTTTTCGCCGCTTCGCTTGTCGACAGGTTCGACAGGAAGGGATTACTGCTGTTCGCTTATGGCGGATTTTTATTTTGCACACTGCTCTGCGCCATATCGGTATCGTATGCCATGCTAATGGGCGCCCGTATAGCCGCGGGATTATTTGGCGGGCTCATCGGCGCACAGGTACTTTCCATCGTGGCCGACCTTGTACCCTTTGAGCGGCGTGGTCGCGCCATGGGCGTCATCATGGCCGCCTTCTCAGCCGCATCCGTATTCGGCGTGCCCTTCGGGCTGTACTTGTCCAAGTTCTTCAGCTGGCATGCACCTTTTTATTTCGTGGTGATATTGGGAGCCATACTGATGCCACTACTTGTAAAATACATCCCCAACATGACCGGGCACAAAACAGGCGGGAATGTAAGGAAGTTTACTCCTGTCAGGGTATTGGTAGATATAGTGAAAGACAAAAACCAGCGGTTGGGCATATTATTAATGGCCTCGATGATGATGGGGCATTTTCTTATCATCCCTTTCCTGGTTCCTTTTATGGAGTTGAACGTTGGTTTCACCAATGTACAAACACCACTGATATACATGGTTGGCGGGGCGCTTACACTGTTTACCTCACCCATCATAGGTAAATGGGCAGACAGGCTGGGCAAGTTCAGGCTGTTCACCTACATGATATTGTTGGCCGTCATACCCGTAGCGCTCATTACTAACATGCCGCGCATACCATTTTATTTCGTGTTATGCATTACCGGCTTATGGTTTGTTGTTTCTACAGGGCGGGCCATACCGGCGCAGGCAATCGTCAGCGAGACAGTACCCCCATCCCGCCGTGGCAGTTTCATGAATATTAATTCCTCCATACAGCAGCTTGCAGTCGGCATGGCATCGGTAGCGGCGGGATTGATAGTAGTAAAGACGCCGCAAAATACAATTGAGCATTATGATATCACGGGCTATATCAGTATAGCCATCATACTCTCCTGCCTGTGGACCGGCTATAAGCTACACAAAGCCCTGGGCAATAAAGACCTTCCGGAATCGTGCATACTACACCCGTGGTTACGTCCCTGGAAGAAGAACCGGGAGCCATATAGACAAGTTTAGTTCTTGATGATCTTCTCTTTGTAGATAATATCGTTGTTGTGATTTACCAGGCTGATGTAATAAGTTCCTGTGTCCAGGTTGTCCACTTCTATTTCGTTGGTGCCCGGCTGCAGTTCACACTTCACCAAGTCGTTGCCAGTATAATTGTCTGATATGGTAGCCAGCATGGGCTTGCCTGTGCGGTTGGTTATGTACAATGTATTGTTCATATTTTTCGTTTTTTACAGGGTCAAAAGATGAGTATTTTTAAATGTACAAAAAAACTACACGGAACACAATACGTGCTGCCACGTAAATATTCTATTTCTTCGGTTCACTTAGTATATCATCAACTGTCATAACAACTGTTTATCCCTGTTGTTTAATTTGCTTTAAAAATACAAACAGTAACACCGCTACATAAAACAAGGCTTGGGGCAATATGTTATTCTTAATAATTTGCACATATAAATAATTTTGCTAAACTTGCAACAGAACACGGACCATAGAGGGAGAGTGTATGAGATTATATATATTTAGTTCAGTAAGCGATAAATACGCAATACCTTTTAAACTCTTTGTTATCAACCAGAATCTTAAGGTGGCGCGTCTCAGTTCGCTGCTTATTATTACGGTTTGTATACTGGCGCTTGTATCCTGCTTGTTTGTTGACTATTCTGGTGTACCCAACAGAACTCAATACCTGTATGCTTTTACGGCATTACTGGCTACGTCTTTGTTATACTTCATAGCCACTAACTATGTAAAGCGCCTGTCCATCAGGCACAGGCTCACGCTCAAACGTTTCATTGGTACCAGCTATCCGTTGATCATCATATTCGGGATGATGTGGATGTCTTTTATCTCTGGCCGCAGCCCTGCAGATAACATGACCATGTTTATGTTTGGCCTGCTGTTTGTGGCGGTATCCTGGTTATTTAGTGTCAGGAGCGCGCTCACCGCAACAGCAATCACTTTTGCAGGGCTCGCCCTGGGGCTTGGCTACCTGCTGGACGATGCAGAAACTATTGTCGTTAACCTTTTCTCCGGGGCTATTATTGTTATCGGCTTTTATTTCATATCCCGTATGCTCTATTCTTATCATGCCAACTATTTTATACAGTTGAAACAGATAGAGCGCAATAATCATGAGATAACTAAAATAGGCCAGTTAAAAACGGAAATGCTGGGTATAGTAGCCCACGACCTTCGCAGCCCGCTTAACAGTATCACGGCCCTGGTAGAACTGTCAAAAACGCCCGGCACTTCTCTTGGCGAGCGCGACCAGTATTCCGACATGATACTCGAAGCCTGTAATGACGCGCGCAATATCATCCGCGACCTGATACTGATAGTGAAAGGCGAAAGCGCCCAGGGCCTTCAGTTGAAAGAGACCAACCTGAACCTGTTACTATCACAAGTGCAGCAGCAATGGTCGCACCAGGTAAAGGACAAGAAACTGTTGCTGACACTTCCCGAAACCATCGTTACAGCATCTATTGACCAGGACAAAATGGCGCGGGTGTTTGATAACCTGATAGGAAACGCTATAAAATTCACTGAAGAAGGCGCCACGATACACTTGTCCCTGCTCCAGGATAAGGAACACATCACTGTTACCGTGGCCGACGACGGTATTGGAATACCTGAAGACCTGCAACCGTTCCTGTTCGACAGGTTCTCAAAGGCCGGCAGGTTAGGATTGAAGGGTGAAAAATCTCACGGCCTTGGGCTCAACATCTGTAAGCAGATAGTGGAACAACACGGTGGTAAGATAGTGCTGGAAAGTAAGGTGAAAGAGGGCACGAAATTCAACATTATCCTGCCACTAAAGCTGCATAACGGCAACGGCCAACTACACGAATTGACTGAAACAGGAGCTACCACACAAGCTATGTAGCTTCGGTATGCGCACAAGGGGCTTAACAAAGTATTTTGTTTATTGTTAATTATTCCGCGTACCTTTGCGCCTCATTTTATAATTTAAGTTCTTAATTAATGGTAACATTCAAAGACTTCTCGTTAAGAGAAGAATTGACACGTGCCGTATCGGAAATGGGGTTTGACACCCCGACGCCAATCCAGGAGAAGGTAATACCTTACCTGCTTTCTACTCCCAACGACATTATTGGCCTTGCCCAGACGGGTACAGGCAAAACTGCCGCCTTCGGACTTCCGCTATTGCACAACATTGACGTTGCACAGAAACATGTGCAGGCATTGGTCCTCAGTCCTACACGCGAATTGTGTATGCAGATAGAGGCAGAATTTCAGAAGTACGGGCAATATATGCGTGGTCTTAAGATCACAGCTGTGTATGGCGGCGTGTCCATAAGCGGACAAATACGCAGCCTGAAAGCAGGCGCGCAAGTAGTGGTTGCCACACCCGGCAGGCTGATAGATTTACTGGAGCGTAAAGCCATATCCCTGGCGGATATGAAATACGTAGTATTGGACGAAGCGGACGAGATGCTGAACATGGGCTTCCGCGAGGACATTGAACTCATATTGCAATCGGCAACAGAGCGCGAATATACATGGATGTTTTCAGCCACCATGTCGAACGATGTGAGGAAAATAGCCAAACGCTTCATGAATAACTGGCAGGAATTTGCCGTAGCAAAAGAAAACGCCACCAACGAAAATATTGACCACCAATACTACGTAACCAATCACCACAACAGGTTTGAGACACTACGTAGGTTGCTGGACTTTACACCCGGTATATATGGAGTGATATTTACCCGTACTAAAAACGACGCGCAGGAAGTAAGTGAGAAGCTGATGAAAATGGGCTATCACGTAAGCCCGCTGCACGGCGATATGGACCAGAGCATGCGCTCTAAGGTAATGGAACGCTTTAAGAGCAAGGCGCTGCAGATACTGGTAGCTACAGACGTAGCCGCCCGCGGTATTGATGTAAACGACCTGACGCATGTGATCAACTACGAGTTGCCCGACGACCCCGAGGTATATACGCACCGCAGTGGCCGTACAGCACGCGCTGGTAAATCAGGTATTTGTATGTCCATCGTTTCTCCTAAAGAGATATCGGGCATACGCCAAATAGAACGACTGGTAAAACAAAAGTTCAACCGAAGCGATATACCCGATGGCGCCGAAGTAGTAAGAAAAAGATTATTCTTCCACCTGGAGCAGATCGCGTCTGCCGAACCCCAGGCAGACTTTGCCGACGTATATCTAAATTCTATCCATGAGCGGTTTTCCGACATGGACAAAGATGAGTTGATACGCAGGCTGATATGGTTGCAACTACAGGAGACTATAAGCGCCTATCACGATGCCAAAGACCTGAATGCCGGATACGAAGGCAGTGAGAAAGGCGTGCGCGGTAACCGTGACAGTGTGCGTTTGTTTATGAACCTGGGTGAGAAAGACGGTATTACCTCAGCGCAAAAGCTGCTGGAATTCGTCGTGGGTGCAACTGATATAGAACCCAATCTGGTGCAGCGTATCACGGTCAGGGAACTGAGCAGTTTCTTTAACGTGCCCGGTACCGCTGCAGAATTCATCATCGCGGCGTTGTCTCAAAAGAAACACAAAGGACGCAAGATACGTATTGAAGATGCTGACCAGGGCAGCCGTTCGGGCGGCGGAGGTGGCTTCAGAGGCGGTTATCGTGAAAAAGGTGGTGGTTTTAACCGCGACGGACGAGGTGGTGATAAAGGTGGCCGCAGTGGTGGACGCGAAAGAAACTATTCACAAGGCACTGATAATAAGCGCTTTAGCGGCAAAAGGCCAAGTTATAAAGGCAGGAAAGACTGATATTAACATTTCAATGGGTATAGATAGGAGAAAAAGCCGTACATTTGCAGCTGTTTAATATGTACAATATGAAATACATATTCGTTCTCTTATCCTTCTTATTGTTCTCTCAATTTTCTTTCGCACAATCTGTGGAAGAAACTATTGTTGGCAGCGAAGTAAGCGATGACTCTGTGGCGAATGGAATAGCAAGTTACTACCACGACAAGTTTGTGGGCAGGCCTACGTCAACAGGCGAATTGTTCAGCAACGATAAATATACCGCTGCGAGCAATACACTGGCGCTGAATACTTATGTGAAGGTGACCAACCTGTCGAACGGCAAATACCTGTACGTGCGCATCAACGACCGTATGGCCAAAAGCAACAAACGCCTGATAGATGTGGCCAGTATCTGTGCTAAGAAATTGGATTTTCATTACAAAGGCCTGACCAAAGTAAAAGTGGAAATAGTGCCTGAAGACGAAGGCCGGAATGGGATACTGGCACAACGAACAGAATTGAACGGCCAGAACACCGAGGCTAATAAGCTATAATTTCAACTTCATTATCGAATCCCTTCCGCAAATGCGGGAGGGATTCTTATTTTCGGGTATGCGTATAAGGCCAGGTATTTATATACAACAGACAGAAAAGAAAGGTAATGGCGTGTTTACCAAAAACGCATTGCCCGCCGGAACCATCGTAGAGGTATCACCCGTGATAGTAATGACGGCTGATGAACGCAAATTGCTGGACCAAACATTGCTGCACGATTATATTTTTGAGTGGCAGCCCGGTGGAGAAGATTTATGCTGCGTGGCGCAAGGTTATATTTCAGTTTACAACCACTCTGAAAACGCCAATTGCGAATATTTCATGAATTATAAGAACAAAGCCATATCCATAAAAACAACGAGGGATATAGCAGCCGGCGAAGAGTTGACTGTAAACTATAACGGCGACTGGAATAATAAAGAACCTGTTTGGTTCAATGCGGTTTAGTCAGCGTGGGGGGAGGGTAAGGCAAATAGTTTATTCAAGGCTATAAAAATAACCGACCAAACAATTCTTAATATAAGTAGTTTAGATAGTGTAAATTTCCGGATATGGCATGGACAGAACAGAATAATGAGCTTTACCAACTTTTTACTTTCAAAGATTTTTCGGAGGCATTCGCTTTTATGACACGTATAGCCCTGCTGGCCGAGAAGCACAACCACCACCCCAACTGGAGCAATGTATGGAACAAGGTGGAGATACACCTGAACACACACGATGCCGGAAACGTGGTGACCGAAAAAGACAGGAAACTTGCGGAAGCTATTGACAAGCTACTCTAACCGGTAAACCGGGTAACGCATGTGCTCCGGCTCATGATAAGGTGAGTTTTGGTAAATAAAATTCAATTGCCCCCTGCCATCTTTGGCAAAGGCGGGATCGGAGATTTTTCGTTGTTCCAGTTTCTCTTTCAGCGTTTTGTCTTTTGCCAGCATCTCTGCCGCCAGGTCTTCAAAAACATAGTCGCTATAGTACTCCTTCTGCTGCAGCACTGCATCAAAAAAGCCCCAGGCAAAAAATGCATCCGGCGCTGTTGGTTCCAAGGTCTCCACCAGGTAGCGTTTCGCATCCTGTTCTACCGGCACCAGGTAATCGCCTTTGTACAGTTTCATGTGTTTCGTCTGCTTGTCCGTCACCACCCCGCTATGCAGGTAATGCCCTTCATACGGACCGGGTGTTGTTTTATAATCGGATATATAGTAAACCGTAAGTTCCAGTGTAGTGTCGGTTGTGAGTTTTTGCAGTTTTACACCGTTGGCTTTCAACCGCTGCACTACCCTGTTCCAACCCTGCGGTATGATGTATGCATGAGGCACATCTATCGTCTGCCTGGTGGTACATGCATTATAAAAAGGTGCAGCCGTTACAAAAGGTTTACTTCGGTCGTAGTACAATCGCTGTTGTCCTGAAATATCGCTGGGCTTTCTGCCTGCCTTGTAGCCTTTTAATTCTATTGTCGTGGGCCGTGTTGTATCCACTGCCCAGTCTATAGCTATTTGCCCGGCATCAGCAATCCACTCCCGCTGTCGCTCTCTGGTTTTCCTGATATGCTCAACGTTGGCAGCCGAATAATTGATGATACTCTGCATCAATTCATAGGTGGCTTTTACTCTTATCGGGAAAGGTTTCAGCATATGTGTTTCAGCCACAAACGCGTAGGTATGAAACATGGCGGCGTAACCGCTGAAGAACCGCGGGGTTTCCATAAAAGCATCCCAGCCGTTGTCGGGAGAAGAGCCCCAGACATTTACATAGGGTACCATGTCAAAACCCCTTTGCTTCATATCGTCATACAAAGCCGGCTCAAAAGTACTGTTCAGGTACGCGCCCATCGACCCGCCCAGTTTGTTGCATTGCGTACTCAATAATGTCATCACATGCTGGTAGTCTGCCCCATTGCTTACATGATTATCTACCAGGATATCAGGGTCTAACATGCGAAACAGGCGCACTATGCTGCGCGTCTCGCGGGCATCCATCTTTACAAAGTCCCTGTTCAGGTCCAGGTTCTGGGCATTCGCCCTGAAGCCCGTTATTTCGGGGCCATTCTGGTTGGCGCGGGTATACTGCCTTAGTTTTGTAGCGCCGCTGATGTTAAAAACGGGAATCACGGCCAACACTATGTTCTCCGGTACTTCGATTTTGTTTTCAGTAATGTCCCACAGCAACTGCATGCTGGCTATGATGCCATCGGGCTCGCCGGGGTGAATGCCATTGTTGATAAAGACAATAATTTTGCCCTGCTCCTTCCATTTTTCTTTATCAAACCGGCCATCGGCAGAATAATAAACCACCAGCAAAGAATCGTCGGTATCGGTAGGCCCGACCGCCTGCACACGAATAGTTTTATTTTTCTTATCCAGATTTTGGTAAAATTCCTTCACCTGCCTGTACTCTGGCGTTCTGCCCGTATGTTCCAGGCCGTGTGGATTAATGATCTGCGCCTGTAGCGGCACTGCCAACAGGCATATTATGGCCAGGAAAAATGATGCTTTGAACATACATCAAAGATAATACACATGGCTTACCTAAATCAGACAGGTAACAGCCCGCGTGCAGGAAATAACTGAGCTATCGTGTAAATAGAATTAGGCGTTGACCAGGGGAACGGCTGTTGTCGGCTGAACCGGCGCCTCTTGCAACACAAATTTTCCCGGAGGTGTCGGGTGCCTTTGCGGACGAGGCATTCTACGATTTGGAGCACAGGATTGCAAAAGGGCAATCATAATGGTCAAAACACCTGAGACGATTATTGCTTTTTTCATATTAGCGTGAATATACTACTCCTCCGGAAAAAAAACAACGGGCGAATAAAAAAAAGCGGTATTAATGGTTTTCTTGTTGCTCAAGGCTGAACCATAACGGTTGGCCGCATTTTACCGGTAAGCCGCTTCCCAAGCCTGATAAAGGGCAGCTCTACGAAATAATAGACGGGAAGCGCCATAAGTATGGTAACTACTATACACCCCACCAGCAGGCAGGGTATGGCAACCTTTTCGCCCGGGAAATAGGAGAACAACATGCCCTTGTTATTGAATATCCATGTTACAACCAGCCAATGCATCAGGTAAATACCATACGAAAGCTTGCCCAGGAAACGCAATATACCCAGCTCCAGCACCTTCTGTATCCTCCTGCTCTGGATGATGAATACCAGCATGATCAACGAACCAAAACCCGAAAAATAATCAACGTTATACCCCAGGTAACCGAAGATAAATTCATCGTAAAAACTCCCCAGTTGGAACATTTTCTCAAGAGGACGCATTGAGTAACAGATAATACCCAACAGCAAGATGAGATACCTGTACTTATATAAACGGGTATTTCTGAATTCGCCGCCCGATATGGCAGTATAAAACGCCGCCACAAGTGCGCCGTAAACAAAATTGGTCAAAAACGCACCCATACCTAATAGCCCGGGTGTGGCCAAAGCGAAAAAGCCGGCCAGCCACCACATATAGTTCTTGTTTTTGTGCCCTATAATAACTGCAAACGGAATGAACAAAGACATGATCATTTCTATCACCAGGGTCCAGCCCGGCACGTAGTAAACAAAGGGGACCGAGCGCACCAGGGCGGCTTCCTGCCAGAAACGATGCTTGTTCAGTATGAATATTTCAAACAGTGTGTTCCAACTCAGTTCCAGGTGCAACGATACATGATACAGTGCATTGATAACAACGGTAAGAAAAAAGGCAGGCCACAAACGAAAGAACCGGTTGATGTAAAATTTACCAATATCCATTTCATGCTTCAACGCCAGGTATTTGTAGGCCAAAACAAAACCGCTCAAAACAAAGAAAAACCCAACCGCATCCGCGCCGTTAAACACAAAGTTGACGATTTTGACCTTGGTTCTTGCATGATAGTCCCAGTTGAGAAAATGGTATATAACAACTATAGTGGCCAGGATACCCCGTACCGAATCGAGATACCCGATGTGTAAAACAGGTTTATGGTCCTGGTTGTCCTCCGGCATAAGCGTTTTTTCCAGCTAAGATATAAAGATAAACAAGGCATCAATATACCAACCTGAATTGTATTTTTAGAGCAGAACAAAAAAACACATGCTGAACATACGGCAAGCTGAAAGCAAGGATATAGACTCAATACAACAAATAGCAGATGCAGTGTGGCGGCCTACCTATACGCCTATTATCGGCAGCGAACAGGTAGCCTATATGCTCAATTTATTTTATAGTGCAGAAGTGATAGAAGAACAGTTGGCGACTCATTCACAAACCTACCTGCTGCTGGAAATAGACGGAGATCCTATTGGCTTTGCCGCATACAGTCCACGCCAGGAAAATGAGCAGGTATATAAATTGCACAAACTGTACTGCCTTCCCAACCACCACGGTAAGGGCTGTGGCAGGATGTTACTGGAAGCGGTGGAACAAGATGCATTGTTAAAGGGTATTCACCGGCTGGAACTGAATGTAAACCGCCATAATCCTGCAAAGATGTTCTATGAAAAACTAGGCTACGAGATCATGTACGAAGAAGATATAGACATTGGCAATGGCTATTGGATGAATGACTACGTAATGGGGAAAGACCTATAGCATACTACCCGGCAAATATCTTTTCCAGCGCCCAGGCCTTCAGGCGCATTTCTTCCCATTCGCTTTCGGCATTGCTGTCGTAGGTGATGGCTCCCCCGGTCTGATAGCTAAGCAACTTTTTCTCCTGGTTATAAAACAAGCTGCGAATGATGACGTTAAAATCAAAATCACCACCCGGCGTAATGTACCCTACCGTACCCGAAAACAACTCCCGTCGTGCGTCTTCATATCGGTCTATCAGTTCCATTACTTTTATTTTCGGGGCGCCGGTCATGCTGCCCATGGGGAAGGAATATTTAAAAACGTCGGTAAAAGGCCTGTCTGTATCTAAATGGCCGCTTATCGTAGATATCATCTGGTGCACCTGGGGGAAAGTGTAAATGCCGAACAGTTCTTCTACTTTGATACTGCCCGTTTCGCAACTGCGCGCCAGGTCGTTGCGCACCAGGTCTGTTATCATTACATTTTCGGCCCTGTCTTTCTGGCTCAGGTGCAACTGCTCTTTTATTCGCTCGTCCGCCTCTGGTGTGTCGCCCCTGCGGGCGGTACCTTTTATCGGTTGCGATATAATAAGGTCGCCGTGCTTCCTGGCATATCGTTCGGGGCTCCCGCACATCATATACCGGTGCCCATTACGGTAATAGGCGGAAAAGGGCGCGCGGGACAATCGATTTAGTGCATCAAACACTGCAGCAGGCCCCAGGTTTACATCCCCAGAGTAGCCTTCGGTGCAATAATTGATTTCGTAGCAATCGCCATGCCTGATATGTGTACGGAGCTTCTCCACTGTTTCCAGGTACACATCCCTCCCTGTTCTTTTTATAAAATCCACCCCGGGAATCTCCCCCTGTATATCCGCGGAATTACTCATTATGTCCGTATACACCTCTTGCGGGTCTTTCTCCACTGTTTCGATTATCAGTGCATCCTTATCGCGGGTTATGTAGCAGACGGTCTCAGGGATAAAGAAAAAGAAATCCGGGAAACCGATGGTGACGTTATTGCGTGATGATAAGCGTGGTTCAAGTTGATTCTTGTAATCATAATTGATATGGCCGAACAACCAGTCTCGTCGTTCATTATGAAAATGGCGCAGGTTGTCTATGCCTCCATCCGGCAATACGTCATATGCTCCCGCCCCTACCAGGCATTCATAAGCGCCATAATTGTCCGGATTACTGTTGCTATCCAGCAAAAGAAGAATGCTGAACTGTTTTGACCAGTTCAGCATCCGTTTTTTAATATTATCACATTGTTCAGCGTCAATGCTGAACCTGGCTTTCTTTCTTTGTTCAGGCATGATGTTTAAAAATCATCCTCTTCATCGTCGAAGCTGTCAAAATCTTCAAAGTCGTCTTCCAGTTCAAAATCGTCATCGTCCTCTTTTCCTTTCTTCTTGCCGGCAGCAGTACCGGGTTTCGATTTTGGCATATCGAATTCTTCGAAATCTTCGTCTATTGCTTCATCGTCAAAATCCTCGTCGAAATCATCGTCATCATCATCAAAATCCTCGTCATCGTCAAAATCATCATCGTCGTCGTCATCGTCCTCATCTTTTTTTGACTTGGCGGCAAGCGGTGTGTTAATGATGCGCTGCAATAGGGCGTTACCTGCTTCTTCTTCTGTTTCTTCCTCAGGCAATGCTGTTGTAAATACACCTGAAGAGGTAACTCTTACAGATGAAGTCGCGGGTTGCTCGTCGTTTTTTTCCACCGCTTTGGTTAGTGTTTCTGATTTCATAGCACTCATATAATTTTGATAGCTTAATTATTTAATTGCTTCGGCTAAATTCACATTTTTTTTTCAGATACAAAGTATTTTGCTAATTTTTTTTCAGCAGTTGGTCGCGGCCTGTCCCATTGGAAATGTAAGCGATATCAGTACCTAAAAACTGTGCCACAAAGTCGCAATATTCTTTAAACGACTGCGGAGTTTCTTCATATGTTTTACATTCGTTTATCGGGCGTTCCCAGCCGTCAAAAGTTTTGTATACCGGCTGTACAGTTGTGTCACAAAGGTCATACGGCATCTCCTTTGTTTCCTTACCGTCTGCAAGATACGCAACGGCAGCTTTCAGCGGATTGAAATTATCCAGGACATCTGTTTTGGTTACAATCAGTTTAGTAACACCACTCAGCATTACTGCATATTTCAGGGCTACCAGGTCTATCCATCCGCAGCGGCGTGGCCTGCCGGTAGTGGCGCCAAATTCATTCCCCGCCTTACGCAACGCTTCGCCTGTCTCATCTTCCAGCTCCGTAGGGAACGGGCCACTGCCTACCCTTGTGCAATACGCCTTGGTAATTCCATATACTTCACCTATAGCAGAAGGCGCAACACCTAAGCCGTTGCAAACACCCGCAGCGATGGTATTGGAAGAGGTTACATAGGGATAGGTTCCGAAATCAATATCCAGCATACTGCCCTGGGCGCCCTCGGCCAATACTTTTTTGCCTTTTTTCAGGTGGTTATCCAGCCAATATTCAGCATTGACAATATTAAGGCTCCGCAAGAATGTAACGGCTTCAAAAAATTGTTGCTCCCATTCGCTGATATCAATATTATGTTGATACTGTGCCAGCAGTTCCAAATGTTTTTCTTTCAGTTTGGTATAGCGGCTATTGAAATTACTTTCGCTCAGCAGGTCGCCCACGCGCAGTCCATTCCTGCCGGTCTTATCCATATATGCCGGGCCAATGCCTTTCAGTGTAGAACCTATTTTTTCTTTTCCTTTGGCCGCTTCCGACGCAGCATCCAATGCACGGTGCGTAGGTGTTATGATATGGGCGCGCTGCGATATGAATAATCTCTCTTTAAGATCAGGCTGCAGGGCAATGATGGTTTCTATCTCCTTTTTCAGTGTTACCGGGTCTATCACTACCCCGTTGCCTATCAGGTTAAGACAATGCGGCTGGAACACGCCCGATGGTATGGTATGCAGCACCACCTTCCGGCCATTGAGGTACAACGTGTGGCCCGCGTTCGGTCCACCCTGGAACCTGGCTATAATATCGTAACCGGCGGCAAGGTAATCCACGATTTTTCCTTTCCCCTCATCGCCCCACTGCAGCCCCAACAGTACGTCAACCATATATTCTTATTAAAACAGGTAAAGCAGCAAAAACAAAAAGCCGCCATTTATCTTGAAACCAGTAAATCTGTATTACCCGGCAAATGTATAATACCGTGGGATTTTTTTCCAAAAAAATAAAAAAATTCCCCTACCCGAAAATTTCCGCTATAGCTTGGCTAATTTTACTATCAACACTGAATTTGTAATATGTCGGGCAAACTAATGCTGGATATGAGCGGGGCCACCGAAGACTTCTTTTCGGATACGGCCATGATAGGTATAGGTAGCGCCATGCCCGGATACAGGTTTTGCCTTGCCGTTAATAACGCTTTCGACTTCGCCTTTACGCGCGAGCCGGAAAGCGATGTAGAATACCGCCCGGCCAAAGACCAGGTACATATATTTTCATTATACCAATGCCAGGAACCCTACAGCAGTTGCAGGCACCTGCTGTATAAATTGCAAAGTGAAAAGAAAGCGTTGTTGCCCGAAATAAAGCAGCTCGATTATCTATGGCTCATCAGCAGCCCCACTGCAGAGCATGAGGCGGAGATACTGGCCGCACACCTGCGCAATCTGCCCGAAATACAACTGGCCCAAATAATTGCGCCTGACCGTTTAAAAAACCTTAACCACTTGCTGATATAAACTATATTGCAGCTTTAAAAACACACTCCGGGCAAATAATAGAATTATGTTAATTCGTTTAAGGCCATTAGGCGCATACGCGTATTTTTCTATTTTTGTTGCCTGTCAAACTAATCTTGCATGAATTATAGCAAAGTCAACAACCTTGTGGGTTGGATCACGGGCATTATCGCTACCGTTGTTTATCTGGTAACTATGGAGCCCACAGTCAGTTTCTGGGACTGTGGTGAATTTATTTCCTGTGCGCACAAAATTGAAGTGGGCCACTCGCCCGGCGCCCCACTGTTTATGATGATACAGAGGCTATTTGGCCTGTTCGCCTTTGGCGACGTGCACAAAGTGGCGATGATGATGAACGCGTGGTCGGCTATAGCCAGCGGTTTGACAATACTTTTCCTATTCTGGACGATAACACACTTTGCACGCAGATTGATGACAGGCCGCGAAGGTGAGCCGACATCCAACCAGGTGATGCTGATAATGGGTTCCGGCCTGGTAGGAGCTTTGGCTTATACTTTTTCCGATACATTCTGGTTCTCCGCTGTAGAAGCAGAGGTATATGCAACTTCTTCTTTCTTTACCGCATTGGTATTCTGGGCTATACTGAAATGGGAGCACGTGGCCGATAAGCCCGGTGCCGACAAGTGGCTGGTGTTCATCGCTTATATGATGGGCCTGTCAGTAGGTATCCACTTGCTGAACTTGCTGGCTATACCGGCCATTGCCATGGTATACTATTTCAGAAAGTACGATGTGACACCTTTCGGTACATTCATCGCCTTCCTGGTAGGCTGCGCTATATTGGGATTAGTACAATTTGGCGTATTGCAAGGCCTGCCCATCATCGCCGCCAAGCTCGACCTGTTTTTTGTAAACAGCATGGGCATGCCTTTTGATACCGGTGCTTTTGTATTCATCGCCCTGCTCATTGCTGCTTTGGCATGGGCTGTTATATATATCAAACGCCGCGGCTGGTACCTGGCGCATACCGGTATGCTGTGCCTGATATTCATCATCATAGGCTTCACCAGTTACCTGGCGCCGTTGATACGTTCACGTGCCGATGTACCTATTGATATGACCAATCCCGACAACGCCATTAGCCTGGTGTCTTATATCCAGCGCGAGCAGTTTGGTTCGCAACCCCTGTTGTTCGGGCCTGATTTTGATAAAAGGCCTATAGATTACGAGGTAACGGGAAAAAGGCATGTCCGCTCAACTAAAAATGGCAAGGACCACTATGAAGAAGTGGGCAACAAAATAGACCCCAAGTTCGATGACGCAGATAAAAGGTTCTTCCCGCGTATATGGGACTATAATGATCCAGGCCACATTCGCTTCTATCGCCAGTACCTTGGCCTGGCCGAAGGGGAAGCGCCTACATCTTCCGATAACTTTCGCTACTTCTTCCAATACCAGGTTGACTGGATGTGGTTCAGGTACTTTATGTGGAACTACGCCGGCCGCCAGAATGATATAGAAGGCCAGGGCGACCCTAAGAATGGCAACTGGATATCGGGTATCAAGTTCATTGACAAAAACTTGAGGGGACTGGGAGATATTGATGCCCGTAAAGCTGAAGGCTATAACGACGGGTATAAGAACACTCCATCGCGCAACGAATTATATCTGCTGCCCTTCCTGCTGGGTATAGCAGGATTGGTATTCCAGTTCAATCGCAATAAAAGAGACGGGTTTGTTGTACTGGTTTTATTCTTCTTTACAGGTATCGCCACGGCTGTTTACCTGAATATGACTCCCCTGCAGCCGCGCGAAAGGGATTATGCGTTTGCGGGCTCTACTTATGCATTTGCCGTGTGGATAGGCCTTGGTGTATTAATGATCAACCAATGGTTCCAACGCTTCCTGAAGGGCAATACAGGCGCTGCACTGGCTATTGTATTGTGCCTGGCAGCAGTACCTGTGCTGATGGCTGCCGAAGAATGGGATGACCACGACCGCTCTAAGAAAAGGCTGGCGCACGCTACTGCTACCAACGTACTTAGCTCATGCGAACCGAATGCAATCCTGTTCACCTTTGGCGATAATGATACCTATCCGCTTTGGTACCTGCAGGAAGTGGAGGGCTACAGGACAGACGTACGCATCATCAATATGAGCCTGCTGGGTATCGACTGGTACATAGACCAGCTCAACAACAGGATAAACGACGGTATGCCTGTGCCTATGACATGGAAGTCAGAACACTACCTGGGCGACCGCAGGAACTATATGCGCTACGTGAAATCGCCTCAGATACCTTCCGACAGGTACTTCAACCTCCAGGAGATATGCAATTTCATCGTGTCTGACAATCCAGATGCTAAAGTGCAGATGTCTGACGGCAGCAGAGAAAACTTCCTGCCTACGAAGAACTTCTTCATTCCCGCAATGAGCAAAGAAGAACTGGTAGCTAAGAAGCTCGTATCTCCCTCAGATACCGCGCGTATTTCCACCGAAGTGAGATTCACGTTCCCCAAAGACATAGCCTATAAAGACGACCTGGCTACGCTGAACATAATATCCGCCATAGCAGCGCAGGGCTGGGACAGGCCTATATACTTCAGCGGCGGGCTGCCGGGAGACAACTACATTGGCATGGACGACTATATGAGGTTGGAAGGCGTAGTCTATCGCCTGCTACCCTACCGGATCCAGAGCCTGACACCGCCGGGTATGATGGGCGAAATAGGAAGCATCAATGTAGAAAAGTCGCTGGACCTGTACCTGAATAAATTCTCCTGGGGCAATGCGCACCGCAATGATGTTTATTTCGACGAGAAGAACCGCCTGATGTTCATGGCATACAAAATGCAAGGCAGCAGGCTGGCCATAGAATTATCGGCTATGGGCAGGAACGATGATGCCAAAAAGGTGCTTGATAAGATTAAGAAAGGCATATCTGAGTATGCATATCCGTACGATGTAATGGCTTACACTATGGCAATGGCCTACTATACCATAGGCGACAAAGGCAACGGAAAGGAAATAGCCCTTAAGTTGTCGAAGAACGCTACTGATGAGATGGCCTACTACCAGACATTGAAAGAGGATGGCAAGGCTGCATTGAGTGGGGAAATAACACGCACTATGCAGATAATCGGTTCGCTCTCGCACACTGCCAAAGAAAACGGCGACGCGGAAACCGGCAAACAACTGGAAGCCCAGGCGCAAATGATGCAGGCCAGGATAGGCAGGTAGTCAACAAAGTAGTATATCAATATTACAGGGCCGTCTTTCTCGCGAAGACGGCCCTGTAATTTAAAGGAGAAGTGAGTTTAAGGCATCAGTCATTCATATCCTCATCATGGTCTTTATTCCTGATATCCACCCCACCCTCTACCACCGATTTCATATTGCAGCGATAGAAGGTCCACCCGGTAGAGGAACCCACATGATAATTTTGCTTCCCTTCCTCGGTAGTGGGGATAAAACCTTACGGTAACCTGTGCCGTCGCAGCTAACGATAATACTATGGAGCAGGCACTATTTCTCTCGTCCATAATAACTGAGGAAAAATACAGCCAGTGCACTCACTGTTGCACTCCCCAGCAGCAGCCCCGCAGTTTGCAGACCACCGGAGCGCTTGTCTGCCATAGCTATCAGTTCTTTAAATCCCTTCAATATTTTTTCTCTATGCAAGCCTTTTTCATAAAGAAGTTCCCTTGCCATATGGGCCAGGACTACCTTTTCTTCCGCCGGCAAGTTCTCGCTTTGAGCGCCTTCAAGGCGCATCAGGAGCGCGCATTTATCGTGATATTCTCCCAGCATTGTTGCCAATTCTTTCAATTCCAGCCGGCTTTTTAAGAGCACTGTCTCTTCTTTACCCGCAACCAGGTAAGCCGTGTTATACATTATATCCTTCAGGTGCTTGCGGGCAGCATGCAATTGTTCGTCTGTAGCGTCTTCTTTGATATTGCTGTAAAACCCCTGGGCCTGTTCATGTACGAACTGCCTGGCCTTATCGTCACCCGGTTTACCAGGCAGGTTCTTTGTCAGCTTATCCCCAAATTCATGAAATGAAAAACCCTGGATGGCTTCATGTAGTTTGTCGGTGGCTTCTTGTATACTGTCCTCTAATACACCCTTGTACACCGCATTGTGGAACTCAGCTTTCTTAAAATAGCCGGATATTAATCCCAGGTGTATTTGCAGGTCCCTTAATTCGCCGGATAGGCTGTATATCTTTTTTAACGGCTTCAGTGGGTTATTATGGTCCTCTCCTGTATAAAGCAACCGCAAGAAAGCCCTAAGCTTTTTATACGTTACCCTGAACTGGTGTATATCTTCGTTTGTGCCGCTGCCGGCAAGTATTGTCCCGGCGTAGCTATCCAAGCGTTTTATCGCCTTTTCAACCTCTGCTTCCAACTCATTATGCCTCATAAGGATATTCCGGCTTAAGCGTCATTAAAGTTAGCCTATATCGCCACAAGGAAATAGCTCCCGGGAAAAACTTAACACAGGCAGCGCAAAAGAAATCCGCCCCCGGAAAAGAGGCGGACATAACTATCGTAAAGGCGTCTGCTCATCAACTGGCCCCTATCCGGTGTTTCAGTTCCTGCACCTGTGTGCCCCAGAGCCTTTCCTGGTCCCTGATGTCGGTTTTATCGGCAAAGTCAGTAACGGTCAGGATGGTCTCGTTGGTCACCGGGCTTTGCTCTATGCGAAACTCGAAGAATTCATCATCGTCGTAATAGTCCCAGCGGTAGCGCACATACTCGTTCTCCAGTTGGTCTATCTGGTAAGCTATGTCCTCAGTACCGTTCCAGGCAAACCGGAACGTATTTTCCCGCTGGTCCACCTTATCGGCAAACCACTCCGACAAACCCACAGGTGTTGACAAAAACTCGTACAATATCTGGGGTGAGCAGCGTATCGGAAACTCTAAAGAATACATTATTCTGTTCTTATTCATTCTGGGACTATCTTATGCTGCAATAATATAAAAATGAGCGAACAATCAAAATTTTTAAAAAGCTTTCAGCTAAATATTTTGTATCGCCATATCAGCCGGGTTGGGAAAAGCCTGTTAAGGTATTCTTAATTTTTTTTGGGTTGAATTGTCTCAACCCTTAGATTTGTCTTAGTAATGACATTTTTTAAGGGATCCCGAAAGGGCTTATTTCTTTTTTTATTAAAAAAACACATTTCTGCCTATGTCTATGCGTCAGCTTAAAATCACGAAGTCCATTACGAATCGTGAAAGCCAATCCCTCGAGAAATATCTGCAGGAAATTGGTAAAGTAGATTTGATTACCCCCGAAGAAGAAGTGCAACTGGCCATCCGCATCAAACAGGGCGACCAGCTTGCATTGGAAAAGCTCACAAAGGCCAACCTGCGTTTCGTAGTTTCGGTGGCCAAACAGTACCAGAACCAGGGCCTCTCCCTCAGCGACCTGATCAACGAAGGAAACCTGGGCCTTATCAAAGCCGCACAGCGCTTTGATGAAACAAGGGGTTTCAAATTCATTTCTTACGCCGTGTGGTGGATACGCCAGTCTATCTTGCAGGCACTTGCCGAACAATCGCGTATTGTTCGTTTACCTTTGAACAAGGTAGGCCTGTCCAACAAGATCAGCAAAGCGTATTCGCAACTCGAGCAGGAGTACGAACGCGAACCTTCTACCGAAGAACTGGCAGACCTGCTGGAGATCGGCACAGAAGAAGTAGAAACAACACTGGGTGTGGCCGCAAGGCACGTATCTGTTGACGCCCCCTTTGTGGACAGCGAAGACAACACCCTGCTGGATGTACTGGAAAACCCGAACTCTGAAGCTGCGGATTCAGAACTGTCTCACTACGACTCGCTGCGCTGCGAAATAGAGCGCTCGCTGGGTACGCTGACAGACCGCCAGAGGGATGTGATAAAACTGTACTTCGGGATAGGCGTAGAGCACCCGATGAGCCTGGAAGACATTGGAGAAAAATTCTCCCTCACCCGCGAGCGTGTACGCCAGATAAAGGATAAAGCCATAACCAAACTGCGTACCACCACTCGCTGCCAGTTACTGAAATCTTATTTAGGAAACTAAACAAGAACTAAAAATAATCAACTCTAAGGCGCTGTTTACCAGCGCCTTATTTTTTATCTTTCTGAATCCACTTTTCGTGCAGCGCATTCCATTCCTGCAGGCTTAGCCTGGGGGTGCCGTCGTAATATCCCTTATTCATCCGCTGGCGGCGGGCTTCGTATAGTGTTACCGCGCAGGCTACCGATATGTTCAGCGAGCGTATCATGCCCACCTGCGGTATGATGAAACTGCCATCGCAATGCTTCAGTATTTCCTCAGACATGCCATCCCTTTCGTTGCCAAAAACGAGGGCCACACTTTCGGTAAAGTCCACATCGTAAAAAGACTGCGACCCCTCGCCCAGGTAGCTGGCGTAGAGTTTATCATACCGCTCTTTTACCACAGCAATGCAGTCTTCTATATTGTCAAACCTGTGGATGGTAAGCCACTTGCCGGCAGACGAAGAACTGGCCTTGCCAAATTTCTTATGCTTGCGGAAACCCGTGTTGATGACATATACATCCTGCACGCCTACTGCATCGCAGGTGCGCATAACGGCAAATACATTGTGCGGGTCCTCTATGTCTTCCATCACCACGGCCAGGTCGGGCTGGCGGTGGTTGAGCACTCTTTCTATATTGGCGGCGCGTTCGGGAGTCATGGGGCTAAAATACAAAACTCCCGCGTCAGGCCTTGGCTGATACGATCCTCAATTCCCCCAAAAACGCTTCGAGGTGTTCCACTTCTACATGGTCCATCACTACTATTTTGTACCAGGCTGGGTTGTCGTCGTGGGTATCGGGTACCAGGCCATATTTTGCGGCTATGGCTTTGGGTACGTACTGCGCCCTTATGGTGATGATATTCATCTTAGGATAACGGAAATATTTTACGCCCAGGCTGTCTAATTGTTTGCAACACCAGTCGGTGCGGTAGAGCAGTTTGTTTATCTTCTCAAACCAGCCGTGCGGGCCATAGGTCACCAGTATCATCCATATGGCTATGGCATTGGCGCCGGAGCGGCTGCCGCTGAGGGTGATGTCCTGCCCGTGCACATACTGCGCCTCTTTGGTGAAGACATAGGGCATCAGCCCCTTGCGTGCTATGAATATACCCGTGCCATAGGGGGCCTGCAGCATCTTGTGCGCGTCCAGCGTAACAGACGAGATATGCGGGTTGGCAAAATTGACATTTGACTCCGGCGTACTAACGGGAAAGATAAACCCACCGAATGCACCGTCCACATGCAGCTTGAACTGCAGGTTGTGCCTGTTCATACAGTCCACATATACACCGGGGTCGTCCACGCTGCCAAACATGGTAGTGGCCATGTTGGAAATGATGATGAAGTACTTCACCCCCCGGGCCGCCGCCTGCTGCACCATCTTGTCCAGTTCCGCTTCTATTATTACACGGGTATCATCGTGCACGGGCACACTGTACCATTGCAGGTGCAGCAGGTTGGCTGCTTTGGCAATGGAATAATGCGTATCCTGCGAGCCTATCAATGCAATTTCTTCCTGCTGTGCATTGTGCTCCTGCTTAAAATAATTCCTGTATATCCATGCGGCCTGTATATTGGCCTCGGTGCCACCCGCAGCCACGTACCCGTCGCAGCTACCCTCTTCTGCCTTCAATACATCCACGGCCAGCAGTTCTATCACCTCGCGCTCTATATCCTGCGTGCCTTTAAAAAACTCTTCAGATTCGCCCAGGGTGTGGCAGCCTATATGGTTGGGATTGGCCACATAGGTGCGCAGCAGGGGCGCTTCCTTCAGGAAAGAAGCCTGCTCGTAAAACACGTTGCCATCCAGCTTGGAGGCAGGTATGCCCAGGGAAACCTTCTGCTTATAGTCAATATTCTTACTCAAGGCTTCGGTTATCCTTTTATCCTGCTCGGCGTTGCTAAGTTTTTTCCAATACTTCATTCCGTCAAAAATCTGGGTGCAAAATTAGTGTTTTAAGGCACAGGCATTATGATAAACATCAGATTTCAGGCGATAGTTTTATACCTTGCCCCACGGTAAGTATATGTATTTCAGGGACAAAGTAATATGGATAACCGGCGCATCGTCGGGCATAGGGGCCGAACTGGCCCGGCAACTGGCCGCGCAGCAGGCCAGGCTGGTATTGACCGCCAGGCGTGCTGAGGCACTGGCCGGCGTGGCAAAAGACTGCCTGCAGCATACGCAGCATTGCACCATACTGGAAGGCGACCTGGCACAGGCGGAGCTGTTGCAGGAATTAACAGGCAGGGCAATAGGGGTATACGGGCATATAGATGTCGTTATACATAGCGCGGGCATCAGCCAGCGCTCAACAGCCATAGACACCAGCATGGATACCATCAGGAAAATCATGGAGGTGAACTTTTTTGCTGCTGTGACCATTACTAAATACCTGTTGCCTCATTTTGCGGCGCGCGGCAGCGGTCATGTGGTAGCCATCAGCAGCATGGCGGGGCTTATGGGCTTCCCCATGCGTACGGGCTATGCGGCATCGAAACACGCTGTGAAGGGCTATTTTGAAACCATGCAGACAGAGGCGGATATACCGGGGCTGGATATAACCATCGTAAGCCCCGGCAGGATAAATACGCCTATATCGCTATCAGCCATCACCCCTACGGGCGAGCTGCATGGCAAAATGGATGAAGAATTGCTGAACGGCATACCGGTAAGCGAATGCGCGGATAAGATATTGAGGGGAGTTGCACGAAGGAAGAAGCATATAATAGTAGCCCGCGGTGAACGCTTTCTCTGGTGGTTCTGGTGGTTTTGGCACCCGGTTTACCTGAAAATAGCGCACAAAGAGGGTATGCGCCATAAATAACAGATACTTCGTATCTTCCATTGCTTAACAACTTAACACTAAACAGGAGCATGCACGATTATATTTCAGGCATACAACAGGTAGGCATTGGCGTAACGGACGCACATGCCAGCATGTATAGATACAGAGACCTGTTTGGCACCGAAGTACTGATCTTCGACGATGTAGCACATGCCAGGCTGATGACGCAGTACACCGGGGGAGAAGTGCACGAACGCCGCGCAATACTGGCCATGAACCTGGCAGGCGGCGGTGGTTTTGAAATATGGCAGTACAAAAGCCGCACACCGGTAGCGCCTCCCGCCCCCCCAGCCTATGGCGATTACGGCATCAACGCGCCCAAAATAAAATGCCGCGACATAGCGGAGACGCATGCTTATTACACCTCCGGCGGCGTATGGGTAAGCAGCATACAGGTAAACCCGAAAGGGGAACAGCATTTCTGGGTGAAAGACCATTATGGCAATGTCTTTAATATAGTACGGGGCTGGCATTGGTTTCAGCAAAAGAGCAACCTTACAGGCGGCGTATCGGGCGCGGTAATAGGTGTTAAGGATATGGACAGGGCAATTTCATTGTACCGCGATGTGCTGGGCATATCCGAAACGGTATATGACGTTACCGGTTCTTTTACCGATAACCCCGGCAGCGAGCCGGTCAATTGCCGCAGGGTATTGCTGAAAAAACCACAAAGCGGCAAAGGTGGCTTTGGAAAACTGTTGGGCTCGATAGAGATAGAACTGGTGCAGGTACACGACAGGCAGCCGGTAGTTACCTTCGCCAACAGGTATTGGGGAGACTGCGGTTTTATACATCTTTGTTTCGACGTTATCAATATGGACGCACTGAAAAACCTGGCCGTAGAAAAAGGCTTCGGATTTTCAGTTGACAGCCAGAACTCCTTTGATATGGAGAGCGCGGCCGGGAGATTTTGTTACATTGAAAGCCCGGAGGGTACGCTGATAGAGTTGGTAGAAACCCATAGGGTGCCTGTACTGAAAAAACTGGGGCTGTATATCAACCTGAAAAAACGCAACCTGGAAAAACCCCTGCCCGACTGGATGGTGAAAATGCTCGCCTTCAGCAAGGTGAAATAGGCTAAGCAGACCTGTACTGTTTATAACACCATGCTGTAAATGGAAGGAGCAGCAGCAATCCCCAGGATATAGAATTACCAGAAAGCATGACTGCGCTCACAGTGACGAGCAATACCAGGAATGGATAAACAATGAGCAGGCTCGCAAATAATACCGAGTCATAAAAAACAGTGCCCTTTGTTTTGCTCCAAATGAACTTCCGCCAGGCATTGTAAAAAGGCTTGTGTATGATAAAGCCCAAGAGTGCGGGCAAGGCCAGCAGCGCTTTGGCCAAAGGAGTAATCTTTTTCTTTCTTAGTAAGTTATGCCCTTTTTCCAGCACCAGGGGCTCCAGTTGAGCAGCCAGTTTATTATTGAGGTCTTTATAAAAATTCGCAGAGTTGTCGAAGTTGAAAACGTGAGATTCAATGATTGGTGCAAACTGTACATGAATTCTTTTCGGCACTTCTGTAAAAGAGTGATAATTCAAACCCACGGGCTGTATCACCATATTTTTTACCTCATGTTCCTCCCAGCACATCCACGCCAGCCGCGCAGTGCCTTTCTTCAGCGGGCGAAGCCGCCACTCGTTTACACATACTCCTTCTGAAAATATCAGTACACAGCCGTTATTTTTAAACACTTCGATACAGGCATCAAAAGTGCGGTGGTTGTTATCCATATTTTCCTTGCCCTCGCTCATTCGGTAGATAGGTATCATGTTCAGCAGGCGCAGAATTTTTGCGGCACGGGGATTTTTGAACGCGTCGCCCCGCGCCAGGAAGTGCATTTTACGCGGATGGTAAGCGCCCATCACCAGGGCGTCGAAGAACGAGTTAGGGTGGCTACAGGCCAATATCATGGGCCGGTCACTCCTGTCCATGTTCCTGCTGTCGAAGACGATACGCCCACAATAAAACTGCAAGCCGGTCCTTACCCATATTTTTACAAAATAATACATGAAAGCGGCGGCAAGATAATGCTAAATAGCCGACCGGGAAACACAGGTTACAATTGCAAGAGTTATATTAGCTGTTCAAATCCTCCGCAGATGGATTATTCAGAACAAATAAGGGAAGCAGTATTATTTCTTAAAGCGAAGGGCATTAATGCTCCCAAGGCAGGTATCGTATTGGGAACGGGTTTAGGAAAATTCGTGGACAAGATATCGGTTATAGAATCCATTCCATATGATGATATCCCACACTTCCCTGTGGCTACCGTTGAGTCGCACACAGGCAGGCTGATATATGGCACTATTGGCAACACTACCCTGCTGGCCATGCAGGGGCGTTTTCATTATTACGAAGGCTATTCCATGCAGCAGATAACCTTCCCGGTACGCATCATGCACGCCCTGGGCGTTCAATACCTGCTGCTCAGCAACGCGGCAGGGGGCATCAATCTGAATTTCAAAAAAGGCGACCTGGTATTGATAGACGACCATATCAACCTGCAACCGGAAAATCCGTTGCGTGGGTTAACCAGTCCTGAATACGGGCCGCGCTTTCCTGATATGAGCCGCCCCTATGATAAACGGCTATCGGCCTTGATAACCGAAAAGGCAGGGGAACTAGGCCTGGAAATCAAAAAAGGTGTTTACGCTTCTGTAATGGGCCCCAACCTCGAAACCAGGGCCGAATATCGTTTCCTGAAAATAATAGGGGCCGACCTGGTGGGTATGAGCACTGTGCCGGAAGTAATAGTGGCTAATCAGTCGGGACTGCCCTGCGCCGCAGTAAGTGTAGTTACAGACGAATGTGATTATGAAAACCTGAAGCCCTGCCATATAGATGAGATCATTGCCGTAGCTAATTCGGCCGACGCGAAACTGAGTACATTGATGGCGGCGGTGATTAAACAGCTTGAATAATGTAATCTGTATAATTCCGCTTACAATCGATAACAAAATCTTAAGGCAAAAGGTATATTGATAAACCTTGACTGTGCTGCGATTTTATCCTCACCCCGGCCAATGGGTATTTCCCAGCGAAATGGATGCGGATACTGCCCTTTGCCGAGATACACCATGTTACTGCGTTCTATCTCCACATCTTTAAAGCCGAGCCCGGCCTGCACTTCCGCAAATACACACCGGGAAATGTTTGCCTGCATACCTACGATCATATTAGCCGTATAGACAATTTTGTCTATGCCTGCTGAAGCAAAACTATTCAGGTATCCGTTTGCATCGTAGTACTCAGCATTTGTCAATGTGTACCGTTGCTTGCGAAAACTTCCGTCCAGTCCTATATATCCTGCATTGTCCGCATCTGAAACAAAATAAAAACGGACGTCCGCCCTCAGCTTTATATCGGAATGTAAATCCTTTGTCGGGCCTGATTCCGATTTATATATCAGGGCATTAAAGAAAAGTGGAACGCCTATTTCAACTTCTGCACTTACAAGCCTGTTAAAGCGGTACTCGACTGCGACCGGCAACAATGCCTCTGAAAAGTTGATAATATGGCTGATGGCGGTTTTTACTACCGGGCGCTTTATCCGGTTATCGTTTATTGCTGAGTGGTCTATTTCATCAGTCTGTGCGTTTGCAATTGCTGCCAACGCAGAAACGAGGCTTAGGGTAAGGAACACATGCTTCATGAGACCTATAAAAGCAAAAATGATACCAGTTCTGCCAGGCGCTTAACTTTCCATTCCTGGGCGAGAAATAACATCGAAATTACAATACCTCTTTCAGGCTACGTGCTATAATACTTATACACTCATCCATTTGTTCTTTCGTAATGGTCAGCGGAGGGGCAAACCTGATTTTATCACCATGAGTCGGTTTAGCCAGCAGGCCATGCTCCATCATCTTCAGGCACAGGTCCCAGGCGGCGTCTTTATTGCTGTGTTTAATTACAATAGCGTCCAGCAAACCTTTACCACGGATTATGGAAATATTCGGATGATTTAATTCTGCCAGTTTTTCCCGCAGGTATTTGCCCATTGCTTCGGCATTGTCAGCCATGTTTTCGTCCTTCAGCACCTGCAGTGCGGCTATGGCCACTTTACAGGCCAGCGGGTTGCCACCATAAGTAGAACCATGCTCGCCGGGTTTGATGGTCATCATAATTTCGTCGTCGGCCAGTACGGCAGACACAGGCATTACCCCACCCGACAGTGCTTTGCCCAATATCAGTATATCAGGATGCACCTCCTCGTGGTCGCAGGCTAACATCTTGCCCGTGCGTGCAAGCCCTGTCTGAATTTCATCGGCTATGAACAATACGTTGGCTTCTTTACACATGGCATAGGCCTTTGCCAGGTAACCCTCATCGGGAACGTTTACCCCGGCTTCGCCCTGTATGGGTTCTACCATAAAGGCCGCTACGTTTTTATCCTGCAAGGCTTTTTCCAATGCCTTCACGTCGTTGTACGGAATGATTTCATAACCCGGTGTATATGGCCCGAAGTCTTTATTAGCTTCAGGATCGGTACTGAAGGATATGATGTTAATTGTCCTGCCGTGAAAATTCTCTTCACAAACAATGATCTTCGCTTTGTTCTCCTCAATCCCCTTCACGCGGTATGCCCAATGCCGTGCCAGCTTCAGCGCGGTTTCCACAGCCTCTGCACCGCTATTCATCGGCAGCACTTTGTCGTAGCCAAAATATTTAGTGATATATTCGGCAAACTCGCCCAATGCCTCGCTATGAAATGCGCGTGAGGTCAGCGTTAGTTTTTCGGCTTGCTCGTAAAAAGCTTTCATTATCACCGGGTGACGATGCCCCTGGTTGAGCGCGGAGTAGGCAGACAGAAAATCGTAGTAGCGTTTGCCATCTACATCCCACACATATACGCCTTCCCCCTTTGTGAGCATTACAGGCAGGGGATGGTAGTTGTGCGCACCATACCTGCTTTCACGTTCTAAAAGTTTTTGTGTCTCTTTCGAAGTGTTTACTGTATTCATCATAGCAGGCAAAGTTACGGAATTATATAGGAACGCTCCGGCTCGGGGACTGCTGTCAGTTCATACAGGTACAGTTAGTTTTTTCGAGGCTTTCATTTCTATGGCCAGCGACGCTACTAACGTTACAGCCAGTGCAAGGCAACCTGAAAATAATACAACTGTGTCGTTAAATAACATGCTGAGCAGGTAATGGATAATGATAAACAACGCACCAAAAACAATCAGTTTGACCGACCAGTTGGTTAGCGGTATTATTTCCGTTATGGTGGTGTTCAGTATCCTTGCCGTGTGGTGCAGGTAATAAGCCCCCTGTATATAGCTGCTGATGACAAAACTCAAGGCTATGCCCACCAGTCCCAGACATTGATACAGTGGGTACATGAGCGCACATGCAATCAATAAATCCAGCACTGCACCGATATTGATGATACGTCCCTTATGCCTGTTTTGCAGTATAGACGTGAAATTATATGCACGCAGTGGAACGATGAATACCGTAACCGCGAATATGGGTATTGAATCCGCATACTTTTCTGTCAGCAATACATGAAACAACTCTTCCCTGAACAGAAAGAGGAAAAAGAATAACGGAAATACGATAGCTGATAATATCCTGGCAGTATGATTGGCTATTAATATAGCGGAACGGTTATCGTCTTTTTTTGCAACCGAGGCCAAGTGCAACAGGGCAGCACTGCTCACCGCTCCCAGCAGCAGGGGCAGAAAAGGTATATCGTAAGTGCCGTTGAAGTACATCGCCGATACCCCTGCCGTGAATAATAATAAAATTACAAACTTATCTATCCAGGTAAATACGCGCTGCAATACATCGTATATGCCAATGTGCAGCCATAGAGAACGGATATCAGCTTTCTTGTATTCCTGTTCTGCAGACAGTTCCTGCGCCTTCATGAATGAAACAGAACCTGCTCCTGTAACCAACAGCTTCAGCCCCGCAGGCAGCAGCAGGTACAGGAATAAGCTTTCAATGCTGTAAGCGCCTGTTAGTACACCGTAATGCAACAGCAAAAAAGCAATTGTGTACAACAGGTTTACCCACAGCAGCAACCTGAACCTCCTGCCCGTAATCAATACCGATTCTGCAATCGCACTGAAACTATGTAACAGGAAAAACAATAACGAAATAAACACCGGCATTCCAGCCGTGTTATAATGCAACAGTCCAAATAAAGATGCAATCAATACTATCCACAACGCGATAATGGCATAATGCCATGGCTTAAGCGTGCTGAACAGCCGCCCGATAAATTGCGGTGTATACGTGAGCAGGAACGCCGGGATGCCCAGAGTAGCGACAGCACTCAGCAAATACAGCCGCACCCAGAAGTTCTGGTAGCTGCCATATACTTCTTCGCTGGTATAACGTGAGAAGACTATGACTACTACCAGGGCCGCCAAAGAGGGGAAGAACCTGATCAGGAAGATGAGGAACGAATTACCTATGACGGTATTGCTATTCTCTGCTCTTTGCAAAAGCTTCACAATCTGCCCTGTTTAGTTCTTTGATGATGGCGGCGGGGTTGCCTGCAATAACGCAGTAGCCGGGAAAGCTTTTGGTAACTACTGCACCCGCACCCACAATGGTAAAATCGCCCAATTGCACCCCCGGCAGCACTATAGCCCCCATGCCCAGCCAGCAGAACCGCCCTATGTTAATTGGTGGCGCGTCAGATGCAAGGCTATTGTTTACAAAATCATGATTGGCGGATATAATGCCCACATTCGGGCCCAGGTTGGTATAGTCCCCTATATTGACACCATTCTGTGCATTGATATACACACAGGGCGAATCGCCGGGAAAGGTCTCTTTGCCAATCTTCAGCTTATGCGCATTGTGTATGGTGCTGGTATGGTGTATGGGCCATTTTACCCCGGCATTCTGTCTGAATATCTTCCTGAACAGGAAATCTGTTACGTAAAAACCCGCGCTGTACTCCCTGCGCATGCCAAACAGCTTCCTGACGATATTTGACGACCCGTTGTCCATCAGTTTTATGCTGGCTTTTTGCCACCCTTTACCGCCATGAATATAGAACCGGCCGCTGCCAATATCAGCAACAGGCTGGATACCATGGCTATTTTATCCCCAGTGTAATACTTCTCAGGGTGGAACTTGAACTCGATCTTATGTTCACCAGCCGGTATTTTAAGCGCACGCAACAGGTAGTTGGACCTGTATATAGGCGCTTCCGTACCATCTATGTACGCCTTCCAGCCATGCGCATAATAAATATCAGAGAATACCGCAAAACCATCCTTGCTGTTGTTGGACACATAGCTGATATTATTCAGGCCATACTCGGCAAGTTTTACATAGGCCGCACTATCCTTACCCGGTTGAAAATTGTTCAAATCGTTCTTGTACGTCGAACGTAATACAGCGGTTTGTTTGGGATTGAATTCCTGCATGGTAGTATCCGGCTGCTCGCCAATGTTACCCGCCTTCAGCGCCAGTATTTCATTATCTGCAGTTTCTTCCCACTGTATGTTTTCTACAAACCATGCGTTGCCGCAAGCCTCACCATTGGGTATGGCTACAGGCTGCCCGTTGGCCCCCTGTGGCGAAATAATATATTTTGTATTCAGCATATTCAGCACCTGTCGGTTGAAGCCGCCACGCATATGAATATCTATGAGGTCCTGGTACACTTCCATTTTAGCCGGGCTGTAGCCACCAATACATTTATGGTGGGCAGCCTGCATGGCATTGTTGAACGGGTCAACCGACAAGTCCAGCACCCGGTAATACGGGTCCGGGTCTTGCTTGATTTGCTGGTCTACCGGACGGGGCGTGAACTGCGCTTCGTATTGTTCAGGGTCAATATAATTTTCTTCGCTGAGGTAACGCGCATCTATCCTCATTAGGTCTATAGCGGTTAAGGCAGCTATACCAATCACAGCATACTGTCCTTTTATTTTGTCTTTACTGTACGCCCACAACAAGCCAACAGCCAACGCAATAAATACTGCGCTCATGATCCCGGACTTCATGGCCATGTTTGCCCTGTCTTCACGCACAGCACTAAGCACCCGGTTAGCGGGTTCCTCCTTCTGAAAAGATTGGACTAACTGTTCCTTCAACTGGTCGTCCCTGTGCGATTTAAAATCGAAGAACATGCTGCTGCCCAGCCCTAATACCAGGCATAGACCCCCTGTAGCTATACCGGCAGTACGTATTTTCTTCCACAGCTCTTCTTTTGATAGCCCACCGTTCATGCCGTCATGCAATGCCCATACTGCCAGAAGGGGGAACAACAGTTGCGGGATTATCAATATCATATTCGGTACGCGGAACTTGTTGAATGCCGGCAGCGTGTCGAACAGGAAATAGTTGAACGAAGGAAAATGCTTACCGGTTGACATCAGGAAGGCCAGCACGCTCACGCCCAGTATCCACCATTTATGCGGACTTTTGATGACCATCATACCCAGCACAAACAGGAATACTATGATAGCGCCAAAGTAAAATGGCCCACCTGTAAAAGGCTGCGGCCCCCAATAACCAGGAAAGTTTTCAACAAATCCCATTGCATTTTGCTCCGGCACGCCAATTTCAGTCATCGCTTCGTAGGTGGCTGAATTTTCGCCAAGCTTTTCGCGGTTGGAACCTCCGTACAACATAGGTACCAGCGATGCAAAGCTCTCGCCCCACGAGTTGCTCCAGGCAAAGGCATAATCTTTATCCAGCCCTCCGCCTTTTTTATCTTTGTCGTGGTTGATGGTCAACTCGCTCTGGCCGCCACGCATAGTGGCTTTATTGTATTCAAGAACTGAAAGGAAATTCTGCATACCGGGGCCAATACCTATGGTCGCCGTCACCAGCGCAATAGCGGATGCTATAAAAAATGTTTTTAGTTTTTGTTCCTTCAGCGCTGTGATAAAAAAAGTAATTACTAAACCAATGATCATAAAGAAACTATAGTATATGACCTGGTAGTGCCCGTTACTCATCATCAGGGCAACTGATATACCCAGCACAGGAATACCCGTCCACCACCTGCCACGATACAACAATATAAGTCCGCCTATCATCGCCGGTATGTAAGCCAACTCCAACATTTTAGTTTCATGGCCAGCCTCTATCAAGGTAATGTTGTAGGTGGAGAATGCATACGCCAGCGCGCCTGCCACCCGCAGCCATCGGTTAAAGCCCAATATCAACGCCAGCAGGTAAAAACCTAACATCGCCAGGAAAAGGAAAACCGCAGGCTTGCCTATGATGTCCATGATGGTGGTTTGTACCGTGTATATATAGTTATTATTTTCAGGCACATAGTAGGTAAACGTAGGCATACCTCCGAACATGGAGTTGCTCCACATCACATTTTCGCCGGTCTTCTCATGCCAGTCCATACCCTCTGTGGACATAGCCTTCCACTGCACATAATCACTCTGGTACAGCACCAGCCCGTCCAACTGGGGATAACTGAATAAGAAAGAGATTACAATAAAGCCTACGATAATATATATATGGGGTAATATCTTCTTGAAATCGAATTGCATATCGGCGTTTTTATCAGAAACAAAAATAACGGTTCTGTCCACTAAAGGAAATTAACCGCGCTAAAAATCAACAAATACAGCGCTTATTGTGTATAACTCACAAAACATAAGTTTATTTCATTACGCATAAGCCGTTTTTATCATCCATATCCTCATTTTTCGGGATTTAGAAGTTACTTTTGCGCATTCGTATGGACAAAAAAACGGAAACACTCTCTAACGATATATTACTCAAGGCTTATAGGCTGATGATGACCGCCAAAGCCATGGCCGAAACCTACGAGGCCAACCGCCAGGTATGCAAGTACGTACACAGCACATCGCGCGGGCACGAAGCTATCCAGCTGGCTACAGGTTTCCTGTTACAGCCCTGCGACTATGTAAGCCCCTACTACCGAGACGAGAGCATGATGTTGGGCATGGGTTACCGTCCTTACGAACTGATGCTGCAACTGCTGGCCAAGGCCGACGACCCCTTTACAGGAGGACGCGCCTACTACAACCACCCCAACATCCGCCGCGACAACTTCCCGAATATCATACACCAGAGCAGCGCCACAGGAATGCAGGCCGTACCCACTACAGGCATCGCCCAGGGTATACAATATATAGAGCAGCAAAAACTGATTGACTACCCCACTCCGCCCGTTGTCATCTGCTCGCTGGGCGATGGCAGCGTTACCGAAGGCGAGGTGAGCGAAGCCTTCCAGTTTGCCGTACTGCACCAGTTGCCCATCATATACTTAGTACAGGACAACGACTGGGGCATATCCGTGAGCAGCGACGAGGCCCGCACTATGGACGCCTACGAGTTTGCCGCCGGCTTCAAAGGCATGGAGCGTGTGCGTGTGAACGGCAGCGATTTCTCCGACTCGTACAAGACCATGCAATACACCATCGACTGGGTGCGCAAAGAACGCCGCCCAATATTGGTGCATGCAAAAGTTCCCCTGCTGGGGCACCATACCAGCGGCGTGCGCAAAGAATGGTACCGTACCGACGATGACCTGGCCAAACATGCCATAGACGACCCCGGGCCAAAGCTGAAAAAGAGATTATTGCAAAAGGGCATCAGCGAAGACCAGCTACAGACCTTAGAAGAAGAAGAACGCGCTTTCGTACAGGCCGAGTTCGACCGCGCCGTTGCTGCCGCCGAGCCCGACCCCGCTACCGTGGCCGACCATGTGTTTGCCCCCACACCTGTTACTGAAGAGCGCGGCGTGCGCAACCCCGGCACGGGCGATAAAGTAGTGATGGTGGACGCAGCCCTGCACGCCGTGGAAGAACTGATGCGCGAGCACCCCGAAGCCCTGTTTTACGGGCAGGACGTAGGCGGGCGCATAGGCGGGGTGTTTCGCGAAGCGGCTACGCTGGCGCAAAAATTCGGCGACAACCGCGTGTTCAACACCGCCATACAGGAAGCATACATCATAGGCAGCACCATAGGCATGAGCGCCCTGGGCCTCAAGCCCATAGTGGAAGTGCAGTTTGCCGATTATATATACCCCGGCCTCAACCAGCTCGTTACCGAGATAAGCAAGAGTTGTTACCTCAGTTGCGGCAAGTTCCCGGTGTCCACCATCATACGCGTGCCCATAGGCGCATACGGCGGCGGCGGACCCTACCACAGCGGCAGCGTGGAAAGCACCCTGGCCACCATCAAGGGCATAAAAATAGCCTACCCCAGCAACGCCGCCGATATGAAAGGCCTGATGAAGGCCGCCTATTACGACCCCAACCCCGTGGTGATGCTGGAGCACAAGGGCCTGTACTGGAGCAAAGTACCGGGTACGCAGGACGCTATGACCATAGAGCCCGACAAAGATTACATAGTGCCCCTGGGTAAGGGGCTGCTGGTGCAGCAGGCCTCGCAAACAGCCATAGAGATAGGCGCCAGCATGTGCATCATTACCTATGGCATGGGTGTACACTGGGCAAAAAACGCCGCCAAACAATTTGACGACCAAATAGATATAGTGGACATCCGCACCATCTATCCGCTGGATGAGGAATTGATTTTCTCCACCGTACGCAAACACGGCAAGTGCCTGGTGCTTACCGAAGAGCAACTCAACAACTCATTTACCGAAGCCCTGGCAGCGCGCATCATGCAAAACTGCTTCCAGAGCCTGGACGCCCCTGTAGCCACCATGGGCGCCCTCAACCTCCCCGCCGTACCCATGAACATGGGACTGGAGGCAGCGATGCTGCCTAACGCTGAGAAAGTTGCAGATAAAATCAGGGAAGTATTGAATAGCTAGTGTGGAGAAGGCCTGCCCGAACTGTAATGCAGGGCGGGTGGTGGAGAAGGCCAAAGGTCGATTTATAGGATGTCATGTAAAAATTTTTTAATGCCCTTTTCAACTGAATTCCATTTTATTGTGATAATCCTTAATTCGCTCAGTTTTGAGTATTCACCTAATTCAGATACTCTTATTGTATAATACTGATCTATTGCTTTATAGTGTTGTTGCTTTGTTTCTGAGTTATATATTTTACGTAATTTTATATAAAATTCTGTATCATTAATAAATAGGCATTTAAGACTTTTAAAATCTGTTGCAAGCTCGCTGTCATTTACGATGGTGAGTATCTTATAATATAACTCTTCATTATCTGCCAGTAATAAATCTATCGCAATACCCCATATAACAGAAATGCCATGAGGTAATGAAAAATTAATATACCTTTCGATACTATGGGCATGTAAGTGACCATATAATAAAGTTCTACCAAAGTGATTTTCAAATGGATCTTTAAGCAAAATGTTTGATTTAAGTTCCTGTGTTCTAAGCGATACTTCAAAACATCTATCTATATCAGGAGATACGCTAAATATTAATTCCATTGAATCATGAAAGAGAACTTTATCTTGTATTATGCCATGCTTCAAAGACTCCGAGAGTCCGATTTTTATTTCTCTATTAGACAATGATTTTACAAATTCCTTGTCCATTATTATACAACTTGGATTTGCATAAGTTCCTAAAATATGTTTTAGAGTGATGTCATCACTTTCAAAATCAATATTAAGAGAGGACTTACTTCCAATCGCGACATCTGAAATGGCCATAATAGTTGTTGGCACTATAATATATGGAATTATCCCTCTGTGAATTGTTGAAGCAACAAAGGCGCAAAAATTCAATATTACACCGCCACCAATAATAATTATTGTTCCATCTGCCCTGGGCATTTTTTTAACGACATCTGGTATTATTTTATTGAAATGTTCTAAAGATTTTGAATGCTCATCAATAACTAAAATATTTTCAACAATTGCACCTTCTTTTCTTAATATTTCTAATAGAGTTATTGTTGGCGTCAATTGCCTAACAGAAGAATCAATAAAAATAGTAAATGGCTTATCACACTTTCGTATGTATGTTTTGGCTTTCTCGATCGAATAAAATTTCGTAATAAATTTAATAGGGAAGTGTATTCCGCAGTCTATAGCATCATGTTCATTTAAACCGTGTTCAATAATTTCTTTATTTTCAACGTTAAATCTACCTACAGGCTGCCATCTGAAAATTTCATTCTTTTTATGAGTAACAACCAGCAATGTTATATTATTCTGCTTAGCCCATGTTTTTATTTTGTCAATTATATCAAAACAATCATCTTCAGCAATGGCGTTCAATGCTTCATCTAAAATTAATAGTCTAATATTTTGCGACATGAGGGCATTGATGATCTTAATCCTAGCTTTTGTACCGCCAGATAGCTGATGAGGATACTTTTTGAGTAATTGAATAGGTAGGCCAAAAGCTGAGAAAAGGGTTTCTGCTCTTCTTTTTACTATTTTTTGAGGGAATGCATTGTCAAAGAATTTATACTCTAAAATTTTGCCTATTGTTTCTGAAATATTATCTGCAAAAAACTCATAAGTAAATAACCCCTTCAATTTTTCCAGTGTTCGGTATATGAGATTTGAAAGATAATTATACCATTTAGGCAACGGAACATGTCTTAACATATACTGTTCTACAATGCTCATTGTTGGTATTAAACTATCGTTTTGAAACACAGTAATTATTCCGTTTTTATAGGCATCATTAATATCCCTGACTTCAATTCTCTCGCTATTAAGAATTATTACAGGTTTACCAATTTCTATAGAATCAGGCAAGGCACCCATTAACATTTGAATAAACACGCTTTTCCCAGCCCTATTTGGTCCTTCAAGTGTATATACTCCCTCTCTATAAATCGACAATTTAGAATTTTTATGAAAAATAATTCTCTCATCATCAGAAATCGAACTATCCTTAAGTTCTATTCCAAAACTTTCACATGAAAAGATTACCTTTCCGATAGGTGTCATTTTACTACTTGGGTTTGAATATAATTAGCAATCTCTATATCACCATTCTGCCATATTGAATCTAAAATTTCTATGGCTTTTCTTCCCATTTCTTTAGGATTTTGTGCAATAGTAGCATTCAGACCATTCTTATGGATTGATATTTTAGCTTCATCTATGGCATCAAATCCAACTATTATAGGTTTAGGTAGAATATTTTTATTCATCGTTGCTTGCAAAGCACCTAAGGCCATTTCGTCATTTGCTGCAAATATCGCGTCAAACTTCATTCCAGCGCTGTAAAAACTAGCCGTGATGGTTTGAGCTTCAATTCTACTCCACCTGGCCTCTCTATATTTGACATCATATTTTATTGGCACAGTTTTCAGATAATTTTCAAATCCTTCTTTTCTCTGAATTGCTGTTTCCTGTGATTCAACACCACCCAATAAAAGAATAGAAGTTCTACCTTTCTGCAACTGACTTACAATAAACTCCGCCGCTTGAGCTCCGCCATCAATATTACTGGATGTAATAAATGGGAGCGGTTTTATGTTATACTGTGCTAAAAGACTTGAGTCGATTCTTGTATCAACTAATATTACTGGTATGTTTCTATTCTGCAGTTGTTTGATATATCCTAACAACTCACCACCGGAACTAGAGGGGGAAAGAATGACACCTGAAATACTATCCTTCACAGACGCATTAACTATAGACTCCAAAATTTGAGTCTGTCCTATAATATCGCTTTCATCTTCACCACTTCTGACTTGAATAATTATATTAGAATCGCAAGCATCTTCTACTCCTGTTTGAATATCCCTAAAAAATGGATTTCCTAAAGACTTTAATACAAGATAAACTGTTTTAGGACTAATCACGCTCGGTTGATTCTGATTTGACTTCTCTTCCGTGCAACATGACATAAATGAAACTGCTACAAGAAATATTAGGATGGACTTAATCGCAATATTCATAACTACCGATTTTTAGTTTGACCAAAAATTTGAATTGAATGTGTAATCCCATTTAATCTTTTACCACTTGCTATGGATATTAAAATAAATATCATTGCGAAAAAATAGTTTATTACTTGTTGTTGCATTGCCGCAGGGACATTAGGCTTCATAGTATTTATGCCATTTTTGAAAATATAATAAAACAGTGCTGCGCAAAGTACCGATTGCAAGTTTATATACCCGCCGCTTAATGAAGTGCCACCTACTACTGCAACCGCAATTGCGACTAATTCTTGATTTTGAAGTTCTCCAGTTCTTGCGTTACCAAAAACGTAATAATAAAATATCCCACCGATTGCAGCAAGAATAGCACTAATTATATAGCTCCAAATAATGGTCTTACGGACACTAATTCCTGCATATGTTGCAGAATCTCTATTGGCTCCTACTGCTGCAGTTTTTCTTTGAATGCCTGTGTAATTGATAATAGAGATCAACAATAGCAATCCAGCAAAAATATACAAGCTTAGATGCTCATTAAATTTCACCACACCATTTCCAGAAATCCCACTCCTAACTGCTCCATCAAATTTTCCAAATGTTCCGTCAGCAAAACTTAAGGATAAATTAAAATATACCAACCCCAATGCCCATGTAAAAATTAGAGCTGGTGCATATCGTTTTGTCACAGCCCACCCTACAATAAGACCTGATGCAAATCCAAATACTATACAAAGCAAAAATGCACAGAGCCATGGACAGTTAAATTTCAATAAAAACGCGTATAGTATTCCAGACATTGTTGCTACTCCAGTAGAAGATAAATCAATGCCGCCAGTCGAAATAACCAGACTAGCTCCGATTGCAAACAAGCATAATGGAGTACCATAGTTAATTACATAAATCAAAATTTCATTTAAGGAACTTAAAAAAGGTAAATTGCTCCTATATGATGCAAAACAAACTGCGCCAAATAGCAAAGTAGGGGCAATTTTGTAACGTGTGGAAGGAGAAACATATACTTTTTTGTCTTTATTTTTCATTTATAGAACTGTTAATATTAATCATATATGATCATTCATGTTCATCTAAATAAATGGT
>DISB01000023.1 GCA_002421685.1 Bacteroidetes bacterium UBA6221 | reverse complement strand
GTAAACTTTTTTCAGGACAAGACAGAGTGAAACTTGTTCAAAGTGTTGCGGATTGTTGGAACTGATGTGTTGAGGTTGTTCGAAATGTTACGGGTTGTTGCGGGGCTTCCCCCGATCCGCCTGAGGCGGAGAGCTCCCAACGCACATATCATCGATATATTTTTTGGGGTTGCGGATGGTTGCGGCGTAGTCCAGTGCGAATTGACATCCTCCGTCACACGTTCGTGTGCCACCTCCTTCGAAGGAGGAATTGTTTGTTCCTCCTTTGAAGGAGGTGCCCTGTGAACACAGGGCGGAGGATGACCTGCTGCCGCCAGGCAGGTTGCGGATGGTTGCACCCTTGCGCTAATCCATATTCTGCTGTACGAGGGCGGAGTAGAGGCGGGTTAGTGCTTCTTCGGTAAACCTGAAATGTTCCGCCTGCATGAACTGAAGTATTTCGGGGCGATTGGCGAGGCGGCGGGCGGCTGATTTGAGGGCTTCTCCCGATGCCTGCGGGTACACCATTTTATAAGCTTCGTATTTGTTGCCGGTAAGGAGGTAGTGGTGCGCGAATAACCTGTGTTTTGTTGTCATAATGATGGTTTTTTATTGGTTGTATAATAAGAACTATAGTACTACAAAGTTTGCAGTACCGTATATGCAAATATATGTAAAATTGATGTTTAAATGAAATTTATTTTGTTCCTGTCCCGCAGGGGTCTTCGGTACGAGACCCTTGCGGAAGTGCTGAGGCTCATTCCTTACGGGTTTCATATATGCTGCTTTCTGTAGAGTTTATAAAAATAAGGGGAATGGGAAGGGGGATATTTCAAGCTCAATTGCGCCGTCATCCTGAGCGAAGTGCAACGAAGCGTGAGGACCTCCTGAGGGTTAGCACTGATGTTTCGCAAGTCAGGAGGCTTGCCACCGGGAAGGACGTAGTTTGGGAGACTACGCCTAACTGGCTTTAGCCTAATAAGTGTTTAGCGTTTTGGGAAAATATGAAAGACTTACGAGTGTGCAGATAAACTAGGCCGGACGTATATCTAGCTAATATATACTCCTGTTGCTACGTCAAACCGTATAGAATCAATGTAAGATAATATTTTTAGCAATCCCACGTACTCTTTTGGAAAATCGTTTATAACATCTTTTAGGTTTGTGTTATACCATTCGCTAGGTTCATGAGACGCATGAACATTTTTATGCCTATTACGAACAATTTCATTTAGAAATGTGACATCTTTTTGCTCATAGTTCACACCTAATGCCAATGATATGTCAAAATTGAGATGCGTAATAAATGCTTGCCTGATATTTGTAAATTCCGGATTATTTATTTTTTTTAGTTCCGATTCTAACATAGCTAGTTGAGGTGGAGTGTCGCCTCTCATAATCGCACAATTGTAAATAATCAACTTTACACTGCCTTCTAAAAATCTTGATGCTAATGCATAAATTGTCAAATTTAATAAAGATTGTATCTTGATTGATGCATGACTGTCTTTTTTTAATGTCTGTACAACAGATAAGTTATTATCTAATTCTGCTTTAAATGTTTCTATGTCAGGGCAGTTGAACGGCATTATAAAAGACCTAAGAAATAATTACGAGAAAGATCTATTCTGTTTTTGACGTTATTTTCTGTGGATGTTCCTGACTGTGTATATCGTATGAAATTTTCGTTAACAACTAGTTTCTTATAGTTTTTCATAATGTCTACTGGTTCGTTGCCGCTGCTTAGTATTTGAGCTATACCTACCATGATAGCGTCGGCTATAGATTTATTAACAGCTCTTGTAGTTTTGAATGCTTCAGGCCCAATATTTGCAATAATTGTATGGACTGTACGTTCAAAAATATCCACGTTGTGAGTAAGAAAATCACTATCGTCTTTGTGTTTCTCTTGAAAACTTGAGAGAAAAATTTTCATTGATGGTTTATATGATTTATCATCATGGTACAATGAAAGAAATCTTAGGATTAGTTCGGCATCTCGCAAGCGTCTATCGGGTACCGCATTTCCCATAAGTGCTCGCCATTCTTCGTTTTTATTGAGTTCAAGTATTTGCTTGTTGAACACACCTGAATATACACAATTCCTTATCTCCTGATCAGTGAGCGGCATGCCGCCAGTGTTCAATCTGTGAAATAAATCATGAACAACTTTGGGCTTTGATTCAATATCTTCAATAATCGTTGTATTTATTACGGCATTCCGAATTCTCTTTTTTAGTTTCTCATTCAATTCAGCATATGTCTTTCCATCCCACTCACGATCCTTTAGATTTTTCAGAGAAAAGACAGTGTTATTATCATTTGCAAGGAAATTGCCAGTCATATAGTAATAAGCAGATTTTAATCTTTGCTGCCCGTCAATGACCATATAATTTTCATCCTTTTTACTTTTCCCAAGGAAAATACTCGGTATAGGTAATCCAATCAGTAATGAATCAATAAACAAACTTGCTCTAGATATATCCCATACAAAATCTCGCTGAAACTCAGGCTTTAAATTGATTTCGTCGTTATCAATTTTCAATTTCAACACCTCAACGGTATTAGCTACATTATATGATACAATTTTTTGAAGATCTTCTACTGTAGATTCTTCAATTTCTTCCAATTCTTCCTGCTCGAACTCGATGTCTTGCACATCTTTCTCTTCTAACATATATTACTTTTTCAGCAAGATATTATTTTTTTCTAGAACTCCCTGCTGAAAGACTGATATACATCTATTGTACTGTCTCCAACTAACGCACACGAATTGCCCTGCTGCACATTCGCGCCAATAAAACATTTCGAACACTGAGGAGCATCACTAACAACCCAAATCGGTAATCAAAAGTTTCTTTGGAGTGCACCAAACGCAACCAATAATTAAGATCTTGCAGTTAGCGGTTTATAGTCAGATTGTTCGTGTCGTTTCCAAACCCAATCACCAGTATTGATGTTATTTGTTTCTGAATAACCAACCCATTTGCCGGCCATATGTGTGCCGTATTTAAATATATATAGCTGGAAGGCTCCCTTATAGTTATTCCCATCAGTTAAGTCCTCCCACACGCCGGTTAAATACATATCTTTGTCAATAGTACCGCTAATTGAAAAGTTGCTTTTCTCATGTTGTATGCTTCCATAGACTTGCTTCCCGATTTGATATAATTGTACATCACCTTCATTCTCATCTGAGAAATTTTGGCTATTGCTAGTTATCCATTTCTGTACCCAATTTCCTTGAAGGCTAGTTTTTTTTCTTAAAGAATTTTGTCGTTTTCTGCTTAGTAATTTTATGAGTCGCAGATGCAAGGGTGTTTCGATAAAGGGGATTATTATTGGGTAGAGGATAATACTTAGTAATGCTCCTAAAAGTGTCCAAAGAAAAGTAACCATGTCAGGTGATTTTTCTAAATATATTAATAAATAAACAAAATTTCCACAATGACACCACAGGCGCAGGTCTCCCGCTCGGCGTAGTCTCTCTGACTACGTCGCAATGGGTGCAAATCTCCTGGTTTGCGCATATAACCGCATAGGGGGATTTCTTTACCTTTATACTCCATGCGTACCACTACCAAGCTAAAACATATACTGCAGCTATACACCGTCACCATCGATATGGATGAAGAGGCGCAAATGCACCTGATGATATTTGATAAGCACGATAATTCTTCAGAAGAGTTTATCAATAAGTCTTACTCTGTGGTGGTTGACAAAGCATTCAGGTATATGATGAAGAAGATTAAGGTAAGGGAATAGTTGAATTACCCCACTGGCGCGGATGTTCCGCAGGGAATCCGTGTCTGAGAAAATACCAGCGGGAAACCACCGCGCGTGTACATCCTCCGCCCTGTGTACATAGGGCACCTCCTTCGAAGGAGGAATTTTTGTACTGTCCCAGTTAGTATTGAGCAAGGTCACTTTGAATGCAGGTGGGAAACCGGATGGACTACCAGACACAGGCGCCTTTCCGAAAACCTGCGCCTGTAAAGTTTCTGAAGCGAGCCTACTTCCATTCCTCCACCATCTTAATAAATTCCCAGGGTTTTATGGCCAGAGCGGCACATAAACGGAATATTATGGCAACGGATGGTGTCTTAAGGCCGCGTTCTATTTCTGAAATATAACTCCTGTCCACCTCGCTCTGGTTCGCAAGTTCCTCCTGCGAAAGCTCTTTCCGTATGCGCAGGTCATACAAAACAAAGCCTATTTTCTCTTCCAGCGATTTTGCCATGCCTAAAGCTGAAATCTTTTTGAAAAATTTCTTGTAGGCAATTGCCCGAATTGTTATTTTTACAGAAATTATCAACCATGACAGAAAAGTTCCCGGGTTTTACCCATGAAGCGGCGGAGTTGTCCGCCTATATTTTCAGTATTGATACTTTTATTATCAGCCTGAAGAATGAAGAAATAATAAAGTTCGTCGCCCCGTATCCTGACGATTTTAAGCAGTGGCTGGACCACCACGGCATCCGTAACGTGAACGATACGCTGGGTAAAATGGTATATGACTATTATTTTCCGCCCGGGAAGAAGAAGAAATGAAAAAGGGGGCTGACCTGCGTCAACCCCTGGTGTTAATTCAGAACTACAAGGGTTGGCAGTCGAACTTTAATACGTGATTGGGTATACTGCCCGGCATGGGTATGTAGGTCGCCATTATCCATCCGCTGAGGCAAGAAGCACAGGGTTTTACATTATAATAAACGCTTGGCGCAGGACTGTTACCATAAAAAACATAGCCCGGATTGGGCGGGTCAATTAAACGTAATGCCCAGGCACATACGCTGCCACAGTCGCCCGCAGCAATACAGGGCGCCGGCCACGTAGTTAATGGGCTATGGGCGTAAAGGGTTCCGGCCCCCTGGGTGGTGACGCATGGCGGCGGTGTTTCCCAAACGAAATCAAGGTCGCAATCTGTGGTGTTTTCCAGGCCCCAGTAGCCGCATCCGGGCGGGTCGGGCGGGCATTGTGCAAGGGCGCGGGATGTACAGAGCATTGAGAGCGCAATGCTGAACGCAAAAATGATTGTTTTCATATCGTCTTTTTTTAAAATGATGAATAAAATGTTTGTATTTCTTAAAGAAAGCGCTTCTTAAAAAGGGTCTATAAAGTGATATAAAACTACCGGAACGCTGTTTTGCAAAAAAACGGCAGTTGGCAAGCGGGCGGATATTTTTTATATCCGGCGTTACCAGCGAATAAGTGGGCATTTGTTTGCCAGTGAAAGAGCTTGGGTGCCGCTAATTATGTTCAATACTTTGCGGTAGCCAGCCTGGAGAGTAAATATAAGCTGCATGTTCACACAAGCGTAGCCGTTCGGAATTGGTTTGTAGCATAGCTACTTAGCTGCCAACAAAGAGTTTTTTTATCGTAATACTTAACTTAGTAGGTAAAATATCAGAGAATGAAAACAACACCCGAACATGATGCGCGCATAGCCAAGATGACATTCGCCACGGTTTACCCGCACTACGTCACCAAAGTAGAGCGTAAGGGCAGGACGAAGGAAGAACTGCACCAGGTAATAAACTGGCTGACCGGGTATGACGACAAGAAGCTGCAAAAGCTTATTGAAGATAAAGCGACATTTGAAACATTCTTTCAGAAGGCGAAACTAAATCCTAATGCCCACCTGATTACCGGCCTCATATGCGGCTACCGGGTAGAGGAAATTGAAAACCCGTTAACGCAAAAGGCCAGGTATTTAGACAAACTGGTGGACGAGCTGGCGAAAGGTAAAAAGATGGAGAAGATATTGAGAACTCCGTAGTGCTGCTGGTGTGAGGTACCGTGCGTATGAGTGGATACGCTACAATTTCCTGCCTGCTTTTACTTTAAGCGTCCACACTACGAGACGCTCTAAGGAGGGGTTGCCCCAAGCCTCTGCAAGCGCTGTCTGTATCATGCCAACCGGATTGTTGCCATGCATATTGTTGTACCGTTGCACAGCCGACCATGTGTTCAGATAACCGGTCATGTCCTCGAGGGTCATGGTTTTACCCGATGTAAAGACCGGGCAATCTATCTGTTGAAAAGGGAAGTATATGTTGGCATATCCGTCTCCTGCCAGGTGGTTCTCCGCCAGCCAATAGTCGCCCAATATGTCGTCATGCAGTTGCTTTATTACATCATCTACCTGTGGTGATACAGTAGGCGTATTCGCTGTCCAGGCAGCTATTACACCATGCGGCTTCAGTACACGCGCGGCCTCTTTATAAAAGACATCAAGGTTGAACCAGTGCAATGCCGTTGCAACAGTCAACAGGTCTGCAGCGTTTGCAGGTAATGTATTCGTCTCGGCAGTTTCTACACGGTACGATATTTTGGGATGGGGTGTACAGTTGTTTATTTGTTCATGGCTTGGGTCTGTGGCAATGAGGTGGTCGTAAAATTCCGCCAGTCCTATGGCGGCCTGCCCATTCCCCGTTCCGCAATCCCATGCGAGCGCATGTTCCGGTGTCAGTCCCGCCAGGAAGGTATATAGTTCGCGCGGGTACCCGGGCCTATACTTTGCATAGATGCCTGATTGCGTTGAAAAATGGTCTTTAAAAGTGAGTGGCTGCATCTGGTAATGAAATTACGGAATTGTAACGGTATATATCTGCAAGTTTGTCCGTCTATATGCCGGAACATCACCTCACCCCCTTATCCACTTTCCTTTCCACGAGTACGAGTAGTACAACAGTAACAACAGCCAGCGCTACCCATACTTCCCAACCCGGGAAGCGTGCGATGTGAATGCCCATTTCAAGGGCGGCTTTTGCGGTGCGCACCTGTGCGTAGATGGCAACAATACCTGCCGCAGCCATTACCGCCAGTATGATGAATACATAACGCCTGAAGATGAACCTGCTGAGGAAGCGGGGGCTGTAGCCAAGCTGTACCAGCAATTGCATGTTGTGCTGCGCACGGGCGACGGTCAACTCGGTGAAGAGGGTAAAGACCGTGCCGCCCATTAACAGCAAAACGATTGCCAGCAGGCCCATACCGAGTGTGGCGGCATATACCACCGTACGCATACGGTTGGCGCGAAGCAATTCGTTGTTGGTTTCGTACCTGGCTTCGTGCAGGTATTCCACCAACAGGTCGTCGGAGGGGTCTTTTACTTTCAGAATCAACCGTGATGGCTGTGGTTCCTGCTGCGCGGGTGCAAAGTGTTTGTTGCCATATTGTATAAACGCTTCCGGCACCAGTATAGAACTGATACGGTCGGAAAAGCCTGCCACGCGTGCCGTGTATTCCGCTGCATTATTGCCTGTACCTATGTTCAGCGTGAAATGCAGGCTTTGTATCGTACCCATGGTGAGTTGGGGCACACCCTGGTTGGACGCGTAGCCATAGTTGTACAGGTTCAGAAATTCGGTAGAGACGATAACAGGCACTTCTTTGGCGGTGTATTGCCAATACCAGTCGAGGGGTTTGTTGTCTATAAACCTGTCCGGCACCGACTCGATAAACAGGCGGGTGGAGAACTGCATGCTATCTCCCTTAAATGCCACTTCAACCGGGAAACGTGCGGAGGTGAACATGCCTATATCCTGCACCACCGGTAGGCTGCCCAGGGCGCGTATCTCCGTATTGCTGAAGAGTGCGGGTTTTTGTTTGGTGATTTCCTGTTCCGCATCTATCTGCTTGCTGATGGTGAGGTAGGTGCCTTCAATGCTACTCTTATCGTATTTGCCCGATAGTGCGTCGCGGAAACCCGTGTAGAGAATGATGGCATACAGCAAAATTGCCGTACCCAGGCACAACGAGAGCAGGGCTGGCCACAATCGCTTGTTGCCGCGGCGGCGCAGCAACAGCTTGCGTAATATCACCCTGCGCGGCCTCTGTTTCACAGCAGCATTTTTTTATCGTACACAAAATCTTCGTTCATGGCTACAGATGAAACAATAATACCCGCGCGCGTGTATCCCGCCACTTCTTTTATCAGCGCAACGGCTTTTTGCCGGTTGAAAAAATCGAGGTGGCTGAATGGTTCGTCCAGCAGCAGCCATTCAAAAGGCTGCGAAAGTGCGCGTACTATCGCCACACGTTGTTGCTCTCCCGCTGAGAGTTGAGCAGCCGGTGCCTCCAGCTTATTGCCCAAGCCCAGCCGCCCCAGCCATTGCTCTGCATCGTAACCCGTAACTGTATCAGTGATACGGCGTTTGATGTCTATGTTCTCCCATACAGTAAGTTCGGGAAACAACCTTAGGTCCTGGAACACGACACTAATGGATGCCGCGCGCAGTTGTGACAATTGCTGGGCTGTTATCTCGTGCAGGTTGTATGCGCCCCAGTGTACCTTGCCTGCAAAATCTTTGCGCAGCCCGTAAAGCGTATTGATGAATAAAGTTTTGCCCGAACCCGATGGCCCCTGCACCAGTATATGCTCCCCCTGGTTGAATACCAGGTCCTGCTTCCATGCCGTTGCATTGTAGGTATTGTGTTGTTGTTTGAGTGGCAGTGGTATGAGATGGTTGATACTGAGCCGCATGCGAGAACCGTCCTCTTAATGTTAAATCCTGCCAAAAGTAATGAAGATTGCCTCCTAAACATAACTGTATACGAAGGAAAAACGTTATATTTAAGTAGAGGATTTCGGGTGTCGTGTTTATTTAACCGCAAAGGCGCAAAGACGCGGAGCATTTTATTAAAATAGAATAGATGGTTATGGTTAAACGCATATTTGACATTGTGGCCAAAAGGGTGCAGGAGCATCCCTCGTCTGTATTGTTTGCCGGTAAGGAGCAGGGAGCCTGGCGCAGCTACACCACCGCCGAAGTGTGGGACATAGCGCGGCACCTGTGCGGGGGGCTGCAATCGCTGGGCATACGCAACGATGCGCTGGATGCAGAACAGCAGGAGAAGATAGCCATAGTATCGCCCAACAGGCCGGAGTGGCTGATGACCGATTTGGGTGTGCAGATGAGCGGGGCGGTGCTGACACCCTTATACCCCACCATCAGCACAGGTGAGATGGAGTATATACTGAAAGAGGCGGAAGTGCATGTATTATTTGTCGCCAATGAAGAATTGTACAAGCGCTTTAAGGCCGCTTTTGAAAATGTGCCATCGCTCAAGCATATTTATTCCTTCGACAAAATACCCGGCGTTAAAAACTGGATGGAACTGGTGGATAAGAAATTATCCCCCGACCAGAACGTCATCAATAAAATAACAGAAGACACGTTGGCTACTATCATTTATACCTCCGGCACTACCGGTAATCCCAAGGGCGTGATGCTAAGCCATAAAAATATCGTGAGTAATGTGTACGACTCGATGCCGGCGTTTTCATTTGCTGAGCGCGGAGCCAGGACACTCAGCTTCCTGCCGCTGAACCATATTTTTGAACGGACAGTGAGTTATATATACATAGACGCTGGCCTGAGTATCTATTATGCCGAGAGTATGGAAACCATCGGCGACAACCTGCGTGAGGTGCAGCCATTAGTGTTCACCACTGTGCCGAGGTTGCTGGAAAAAGTATATGAAAAGATTCTCGCCAAGGGGCAGGACCTCACGGGCATCAAAAAAGCACTGTTCTTCTGGGCGCTGAAGCTGGGTTTCCAGTTTGACAACGTGAACAGGGGCAGCCTTTGGTACAGGATACAATTGGCCATAGCCAATGCCCTGGTATTTAAGAAATGGAGAGAAGCGCTGGGTGGCAATGTGAAAGCCATAGTAACGGGTAGCGCGCCCTGTCAACCCCGGTTGATACGAGTGTTTACTGCCGCGAAGATCATCATCATGGAGGGTTACGGGCTGACAGAAACATCCCCCGTAGTATCAGTGAATAGGTTTGAAAGCGAAGGCCGGCGCGTAGGTTCCATCGGTACACTAATAGACAACGTAGAAGTAAAAGTGGCTGAAGATGGTGAGATATGGTGCAAGGGCAATAATATCATGATGGGGTACTACAAACACCCCGAACTTACTGCAGAGGTAATGACACCCGACGGTTGGTTGAAGACGGGTGATATAGGCGAATGGGTGGAGGGGCGTTTTCTGAAAATCACCGACAGGAAGAAAGAGATATTCAAAACATCGGGCGGTAAATATGTAGCCCCGCAAATGATAGAAAACAAACTGAAAGAAAGCCCGTACATAGAGCAACTGATAGTGATGGGGGCGGCGCAGAAGTTTGTGAGCGCATTGATAGTGCCCGGCTATATGAACCTGCGCAACTGGCTGAAGAATACGGGCATTTCAGCGCCGGAGAGCAACGAAGAACTGATAGCTATGCCCGAGGTGATAGATAAAATTCAGAAAGTGATTGATAAATACAATCCCCTGTTCAGCCATACGGAGCAGATAAAACGTTTCGTACTGCTGCCCCACGAGTGGACGATAGACACAGGCGAACTGACACCGTCGCTGAAGATAAAACGCAAAATAATAGAGCGTAAATACGAAGAGCAGGTAAGGATGATATACGGCAGCAGCGATTATTAAAAGCTGATGCCGATATTATTTTTGAAAATCTTGATGGCGATGGCCAGCAGTATTACGCCAAAGAACTTACGCACCACTATGATGCCCGCAGGGCCCAGGGCGCGCTCTATCAGTTTGAGCGAACGCAGGATAACAAATATTACGATCAGGTTGATAAATATAGATATGAGAATATTGTAAGCGTGGTAAGTAGCCTTCAGCGACATGATGGTGGTAAGCGTACCCGAACCGGCAATCAGTGGAAACGCCACAGGCACTATATTACCCGATTTTTCGCCGCTTTCGGTTTTAAAAAAGTCTACACCCAGTATCATCTCCAGCCCCAGTATGAATATCACGATACTACCCGCAATGGCGAAGGAGCTGATGTCCAGCCCCATGAGGTTGAGCAGGGGCTCGCCTATAAAGAAAAACGCCAGCATCAGTATGCCCGATACGAAGGTGGTCTGCACGGAGTTGATATCGCCCATTTTCTTCTTCAGCGAGAGCAATACGGGCACCGAGCCCAGCATATCTATCACGGCAAACAGCGTGAGGGAAACTGTTATTATTTCAGAAATCAATATGTTCTCTATGCCGGCCATCCCGGTGGCAAAACTACAATTGTTTTAAGTGGTTTCCTTATGGCCGGCAGAATGCCTATTTTTACGCCCACGATTGACGAAAAAGGATAAACTATGGGTTTAGAAAATTATCAGCATACGGCGGCGGAAAGGTTTATGCGCTATGTACAGGTGGATACGCAAAGCGACCCAAACTCGCCCGCGCAACCCTCTACCGAAAAACAGAAAGACCTGGGCAGGATACTGGCGGAAGAACTGAAGGCGATAGGCATCGGTGATGCGGAACTGGACGAACATGGTTATGTATATGCTACTATACCCGCCACTACTGATAAAGAAGTACCCGTTATATGCTACTGTGCCCACGTAGACACCGCGCCCGACTGCAGCGGCGCGGGTGTTAAGCCCATACTGCACAAGGCATGGGATGGCAGCGATATTGTATTGCCCGACGATAATTCGGTAGTAATAAGCGCCAAAGATCATGAGTATTTAAAGCAGAAAATAGGGGAGGATATCATTACGGCTTCAGGAACGACACTGCTGGGCGCAGACGATAAAGCAGGCGTTGCCATCATCATGGACCTGGCGAAGTACCTGATAGAACATCCTGAAATAAAGCATGGTACAATACGCATCCTCTTTACACCCGACGAAGAAATAGGCCGTGGTGTGAACAAGGTGGATATGCAGAAGCTGGGCGCACAGTTTGGCTATACGCTGGACGGCGGGCCACGTGGCCACCTGGAAGGGGAGTCTTTCTCTGCAGACGGGGCTACCGTGATATTTCACGGCATCAGCGCACACCCCGGCTATGCAAAAGGCAAGATGGTGAGCGCCATAAAAGCAGCGGCTGCCTTTGTAGACAAGCTGCCTAAGCACGAATGGAACCCTGAAACCACAGAAGGCATGCAGGGCTTTGTACACCCCGTAAGTATAGAAGGGCAAATAGAAAAGGCAACGGTGCAGTTCATCGTCCGCGACTTTGTGACCGCAAAGCTGGCCGAACACGAAGAAAGGCTGAGACAGATAGCTATGGAAACGGCGCAGGAATTTCCCGGCACTACTGTGAACTTTATAGTGAAAGAACAATACCGTAATATGAAGGAGATGCTGGATAAGCACCCCTTTGTGATGAGCAACGCGGAAGAAGCCTACAAGCGTGCCGGCCTCACCCCCGAGCAACTGAGCATTCGCGGCGGTACCGATGGTTCCAGGCTGTCGTTTATGGGTATGCCTTGCCCCAATATATTTACCGGTGAAATGGCCATACACAGCAAGCAGGAATACGTGAGCGTACAGGATATGGAAAAGGCCATAGAAGTATTGGTACACCTGGCCCAGGTATGGGAACAAAATAGTTAATTATATTGCATCCGTTACAAACTTAAATAACAGTAAAATGAATCCACAATTAAAAACCATACTGCTAACGATACTTACGCTGTCGTTTTTCGCAATTGCATTGGTAGAGCTGAGCGGGGTGAGCAGCACTGCCTTGTTCAATAAATACGGCATAGGCAATGGCGGCACCGCTCATGTGCACGAAGACGAGGACGAAACAGCAAAGCGCGAAAAGGAAGCCAAAGCGCTGCCGAAAACGCAGATAAGTTTTGACGATACCAAGCACGACTTTGGGACAATTACCGAAGGTGAGATCGCGAAACATGCCTACAAGTTTAAAAATACCGGCAACAATCCGCTGTTGATATCCAAGGCTGTGGCATCTTGCGGCTGCACGGTGCCTTCTTACCCTAAAGAGCCGATACCCCCGGGGGGCGAGGGCGAGATAGTAGTTGAATTTAACAGCGCCAATCGCCCGGGGCAACAAAATAAAAACGTGCTTGTTTACAGTAATGCCCAGGAAGAAGCTATGTCCATAGGGTTTACCGTAGAGGTGAAAGAAAAATGAGTGTAGCCGGTATTACAATGTTGCAACGTGTAAAAGATTACCTGTCGCTGATAAAGTTCAGCCATACGGTGTTTGCATTACCTTTTGCCCTGATCGGTTTTTCGCTGGCCGTCATTTACGAGCGGCATAGCTTCGAATGGCACCTGCTGGTAAAAATGCTGCTGTGCATGATATTTGCCCGTACTGCGGCCATGGCGTTCAACCGCTACCTCGACCGCAGGATAGACGCCCGTAACCCCCGCACGGCAAAAAGGGAAATACCGGCAGGAGTGATAGAGCCTAAAAGCGCCCTATGGTTTGTGATAGCGAACTGTATTTTATTCCTCATTACCTGCTATTTCATCAATATGCTGGTGTTTTATCTCTCCTTTGTTGCGCTGTTTGTGATATTGTTTTACAGCTATACCAAACGCTTTACCGCCCTCTGTCACCTGGTATTGGGTGTTGGCTTATCGCTGGCGCCTATAGGGGCATACCTGGTAGTTACGGGCGAATTTTCCTGGCTGCCGCTGATGTTTTCAGGCATAGTCATAACATGGGTATCCGGCTTTGACATCATTTATGCTTTGCAGGACGAGCGTTTTGACCGGGACAACCGGCTGCATTCCATACCCGCTGCGCTGGGGGTGAAACATGCGCTCAGTGTTTCTTCGCTTCTGCATATCATATCTGCGGGACTGGTAATAGCGGTAGGCTTCATAGCTTTGCTCAACTGGCTATACTGGGCAGGCGCGGCCTTGTTCATAGGATTGCTGATATACCAGCACACCCTCGTAAAGCCGCACGACCTCAGCAAGGTCAACATCGCATTTATGACCACCAACGGTATAGGCAGTATTATCTTTGCCATCTTTACCATACTTTCTTTAATATTCTGATTTTATGAACATCGCACTGATAGGTTACGGCAAAATGGGTAAAACCATAGAACAGGTAGCTACCGAAAGGGGGCATAATATCGTGCTGAAAATAAGTTCAGCCAATGCCGCCGACCTGACAGCCGAAAACCTTAAGAAGGCAGATGTTGCCATAGAAATGACACAGCCCGAAGCAGCCAGGGCCAATGTGCTGCTCTGCCTGCTGGCAGGGGTGCCCGTTACCAGCGGCACCACGGGCTGGAACCATGATATACCCCTTGCCGAACAAGCCGCGAAAGATAATAACACAGCCTTCCTCTATGCCTCCAACTACAGCGTGGGAGTGAACATATTTTTTGAGCTGAATAAAATGCTGGCGAAGCTGATGGCGCAGCAGCCTTCTTACGATGTACGCATGAAGGAGGTACACCATACGCAGAAAAAAGATTCCCCCAGCGGCACTGCGATAACGCTTGCCAAACAGGTAATGGAACAGGTGACCCGAAAAAAAGAATGGAGCGAAGAAGAGCAGGGTGAAGATATACTGCACATCACCGCCCTGCGCGAAGAAGGCGTGCCCGGCACACATACCGTTACCTACACTTCAGCTATTGATGATATAGAGATCACCCACACCGCCCACAACCGCAACGGCTTCGCCCTGGGCGCTGTACTGGCTGCTGAATTCATAGCCGGCAAGCAGGGAGTGTTTAGCATGAAGGATGTGCTGGGGATTGCCCCCAACCCCTAAAGGGGCTTCCCTATCAGGATACCAAAAAGAATCGAGCACGCCTGCCCCGCACAATGCGTGGGTCACGACATCTCCCTTTAGGGCCGGGGCCATCTCGCGCAAATTCCAATAAAATAAAAGCGTATTTTTATATAAAGGATTAGCTATGGTCGAGGAGAATACGGATAATGGAGAAACAGTACATGAACCCGGCGCTTCATATCATGTCCCGCCGAAAAAGGAAATACGATTCTTCTCCTCTGTGCAGGGGCAGGAAGAAGAATTGCTGGATTACTGGGCTTCCCTCACACCTGTTCAGCGGCTGGCGCATTTACACGAATTAATCATTGCGTCATACGGGCTTACTGAAGAAGCGGTGCAAAACCATAAGCCGTCAAAAACAATCAAATTTCATTAACCGCATGTCATGAATATATTTTTTGATGAACATGTAAGTTTAATCAGGAGTATGTTGCAACATAAAGTAGCCTTTATGTTAGTGGGTGGTTATGCGGTGAATTTCTATGGGTATAACAGGACAACCGGTGACATGGATGTATGGCTGAAACCTGATAATGACAACAAACTGAAATTTATTGATGCATTAAGAGAGAACGATATTGAAGAGTCTTCACTTCAACAGCTAACTGAACTTAATTTTACCAATACACTGGCATTTAGTGTAGGCGACAACCCATATAGAACTGATTTCCTGACAAAGGTATCAGGGGTTAGTTTTGAGCAAGCTGATGCTGAGAAAAATATGGCTGATATTGATGGACTGAAAATCCCTTTTATCAACCTCAATCACCCAGTATTATCAAAATTCGGAACCGGCAGGTTACAGGACGAAACTGATATAGAAAAATTACAGGAGGTTGCTCGCCGTAAAAAGGAATAGTATTCCCATCGGTTGGTATTGTCAATACCAACCGAAAGGTGAAAAATATGGCATCCTGAAAATCCATTTATCCTGCAAATCCTGATTCTGACAAAATATCCCGCCGCTGGCGCGTCGCAGGGCTGCCCGTCGGAACAATGGTGAAAGGGTTTATTGGAAAACCGGTTTAGGTTATACGGCCTGCCTGCTTAGTTTCAGTCTGTGACGGAAGTAGTAAGAAGTGCCTACCAGCGCCAGGAAAACAAGAGGGGCGGCAAAGGGCGTGCCTGTAGCGGTATGCGTGTAAACAGCACCCATCAGTGTAAATGTGAAACCTGCGTAAGCCCATTCTTTCAGCTTGTCCGTCCAGGGATTGACAAGCGCCAGCGCCCCGGCCAGTTTAGCCACCCCCAATAGCGTTACAAAGTAGGCAGGGTAGCCCAAGGTGGCAAACCCGGCCATAAGTTCAGGGTTATGCGTGAGGTACATAAAACTGCTGGCTAAAAAGCCCAGCGATACCAAGCCGGTGGTTACCCAATAGAAAATCTTGTCTCTTTTCATGTTCAATTTTTTTTCAGGCACAAACTTCCGTACATTTGGTATAAAATGTATAGCGATATACTTTTGTATAGCGGTATACTGCGGGAAACCGGTATACTACAGTAAAGCAGGTATTATGACAAAAAAGAACGGCCTGGCGGAGCACGATAAGCACGGCGAATGCAGCAGGTCCATATTGGCGGTGCGCGATGCACTGGATATCCTCAATGGCAAATGGAAGCTGCCAATCATCATATCGCTGATGTATGACGACAAAAGGTTTAAGGAAATGGAAAGGGATATTGAAGGGATTACCGCCAAGATGCTGTCTAAAGAACTGAAAGACCTGGAGATAAACCAGTTGGTGAAGCGTACGGTATATGATACCATGCCGGTAAGTGTGGAATATTCGCTGACGGATTACGGTAAAACCTTGAAGAAAGTAATAGGGGAGTTACATCATTGGGGCGCACAACACCGTAAGAAGATATTGGGGAAGAGGTGAGAGAAGTGAAATAACAGCCCCTCCCGCTGGTTAGGTACAACACCTGCCAAAGGGAGAGTTATCTAACGTATGGTTGGCCAAAATAAGTAGGGAGAATAATAATCAAGGCGTCATTATGAGGAGCGTAGCGACGTGATAATCTCCTGAGCATCTATTCTGCGGCTACTCAATGACTTGTATTTAAAACATAATAGGAACCATATTTTTTTCTATCTTAAGGTCAAAATAGCACCTCATGAAGCACATCTTTTTAATATCCATGCCTTCTGGCGGCGAATGGATAACTATAATGATATTTTTTATTGTCATCGGTATAATCCCTGGTATCTTCTATATCCTGACTCTTCAGAACACGCTTAAAGTCATATCAGAAAGCAATAGGAAAATGCCACCAGCAAATGTTTGGTTGTTACTTATTCCTCTATTTGGGATTGTATGGCATTTCATTGTAGTCAGCAATATTGCTCAGTCAATAGAAGCAGAGTATCAGTCTAGAAACATACAAACAACAATGAAGCCGACCTACGGTATCGGACTTGCTGTATCTATTCTGAATTGTATTTCAATAATTCCAATAGTAAATTTTGTTTCCGGATTTGCTGCATTAGTATGTTGGATTATCTATTGGGTTCAGGTGAGCGGGCATAAGGAGAGGATATTTAGACTGATTTTGCAGAGTAATGTTCAGGCGTAGGGGTGATTACCTCCTCGGTTTATACTATTGCCTTGATGTGTCAAGTCTTAAATTAAACACTAACCTTAAACAGCTGTGGAAATGCCACATCTGACTATATGACAAAAGCCAAATTATATTTATATTTTTCCCCACATGGAAGAGCTGCTAGTGAAGACTATAATGGATACTAACTATTTCCATTTAAGTGAGGATGGAAATATTCTAGAATTTAATCTAAGCTCAAATTATGGATTTAGGCGAAAACATTATTATAACAATGAATTTGTTAAGCTCGTTGGTGAATTGGATTGTTACAGCAGGAGTGATTTACGTTATGTATACGCTTGGGATACTGCAATCTTACCACCTGATGACTTGAATTTGAATAGGCATGACCTGCTTAATAAACTCGGACTATACTTACAGCAACGTGCACTTTTCTTAAAGCATTACTTATTATTCCTCTGGTTTGTAAAAGACAATAGTATATCTATGTCCGCATGCTATGGTCACATACCTGCAATGGAAAGAATGTTTGTTTCATTAAGTACATCGGATACTATTACAACAGCTAAAGGAGTATTTAAAGATCAAATATTTACTCTTGAAGAGTTAGAGAATGCCCTTAATATCTTTAATGCTTATAACAAGATTGCATACAATAGCACTATATCTAGAGAAGTTTTACAACAAAAATTGGTCATCCCGACTGCTGGGCTGTATGCGTCATTTCACACCAAAGATTATGACGAAGCAAAAAACTATAACGATTTTAATAGAATTGAAAGAGCGTTTAGGTTCCTAGCGTTTGCACGTCATTCTTCCTTTTTACCGCATAAAATTGCGTTATATATCCCTGTACTTGAATGTCTGTTTTCCACCAGTCCATCGGAAGCAACACAAAAGGTTTCTGAAAGAACTGCATTTTATCTCGGAACGTGTTCAGACGAAAGACGACATGTTTTCGACACAATTAGTCATGGGTATAATTTAAGGTCAAGATATATTCATGGAGGGCAGTTTGATAAAAAAAGAGATACCCTGCTGGAGAATCAAATGATGACCTCTGAGAACTTGGACAGTATCATACGGCGTGTGCTTACGAAAGTTATATTGAATGATTCTGAATTGTTCCTCGACAATGAAAAGCTAAATACATATTTAAAATACTTAATGTTTTTTTGATAGGTAGTGGTGTGACTGTTGTAAGAGATTTTCCTTTAGTTGGTTTCATCAATAACCTCTGGCGCGAATGTTCCGAAGGGCATTCGTGTCCATTAAGTCACCCGGTCTCACGACCGACATTCAGGGCAAGGTGCGGAATGCTCTTTGCCTCGGGCCTATAGATAAGCTTCAGTTTTTCCCCTTCGGTTGGCGTTGTCACCGTACCAATCATTACATACTTCTTTCCGGTTTATGATTGGAGATGACTACAAAAGTTTGGCGATAAACATTGCGCAATTACTCAATAAAACAATAATTTTGCGTATATTTGTATAGGTAATTGTGGCTGGATTTCCCTGCTGCCAGATAGTTCTTTGACATACCTGTGCCAACCATGCACTTCCAGGTTTGTTCCAATTTATAAAGTCAAAATCCAGGCATCAATTTGGAACATTTTCAGTTTTGTTTCCACACAGGAACACTTGCCCCGCTATAGCGGCGAATTTCGCACAAATAGAACAAAATGAAGTATTGGTTACCAATTACTTGCGTGTAAAATGAGGCGAAAAAAATAAACCCGAATTTGTGGAAACATTTCGGAACATTTTCAGTTTTGTTCCCATTCAGGAACACTTGTCCCGCTATAGCGACGAATCCGCAACCAACTAAGCGAAGCGTTCTCAACGAAGCAATTGAAAAAACATTAATCTATGAGTTAAACAGACCTAAAAAGAACCAAAACGTACCAATTCATAGCACATGGGGCAAGTGCGGTGGGTGCTCTCCGCCTCAGGCGGATCGGGGGAAACCCGGATTTTTGGCAACATTTCTATTTAGCCCTGTGACAACGCTGGACAAATATTAACCATTTAACTTATTACCATATTAACCTCTACCTGATTAACCTGTTAACTATTTTTCAACTAATTTCGCGCGGGTTTTACAACAAAACAAAACAGTAAACATGGCAGCTCAGAAAATAACGATAGACAGCAACGGCAAGCTTTTAGTTCCTGATAATCCAATTATCCCCTTTATTGAGGGCGACGGCATAGGCCCCGACGTATGGCGCGCCAGTAAAAAAGTAATAGACGCGGCGGTAGAGCGCTGCTACCTGGGTAAGCGCAAGATAGAATGGATAGAGATGCTGGCAGGGGAAAAGGCTTTTAACCAAACCGGCGAATGGCTGCCGGCAGATACCCTTGATAAAGCAAAAGAATATATAGTTTCTATAAAAGGGCCGTTGACCACCCCCATAGGTGGTGGCATCCGCTCGCTGAACGTGGCCCTGCGCCAGGAACTGGACCTGTATGTTTGCCTGAGACCCATACATTGGTTTGTAGGTGTGCCCTCACCGGTGCATTACCCTGACAGGGTGGATATGGTGGTATTCCGCGAGAATACGGAGGATATATACGCCGGTATAGAATGTGCTGACGGCAGCCCCGAAGCTAAGAAGCTGATGGAGTTCATCCGCACCGAGCTGGGCGGCGGTGATAAAGTGCGTTTCCCTGAAACTACGGCATTTGGCATCAAACCGGTATCAAAAGAAGGTACGGAGCGCCTGGTAAGGGCGGCCATACAATACGCATTGGACAATAAGCGTACATCGGTAACACTGGTGCACAAGGGCAATATCATGAAGTTTACCGAGGGTGGCTTCAAAAAATGGGGTTACGACCTGGCAGTACGCGAGTTTGGCGATAAAATATATACCTGGAACCATTGGGAGGCGACCAAGAAAGAGAAAGGGGAGGAGGCTGCCATAGAAGAGATGGAAAAAGCCCAGCATGAAGGCAGGCTGGTGATTAAGGACGTAATAGCCGACAACTTCCTGCAGCAGATTCTACTGGCCCCGCAGGATTATTCGGTAATAGCCACGCTGAACCTGAACGGCGACTATATATCAGACGCACTGGCTGCGGCTGTGGGCGGCATAGGCATCGCACCGGGCGCCAACATCAACTACAAAACCGGCCATGCCATATTTGAGGCTACCCACGGCACGGCGCCGCGTTTTGCAAATACCGATACGATGAACCCATCGTCGCTGATACTGAGCGGCGTGATGATGCTGGAATATATGGGCTGGGACGATGCGGCAAAATGTATCAAAAACGGCTTGCAGACAGCCATCATGCACAAGCGGGTGACTGTTGACTTTTATAAGCTGATGACCGATGCTACGCAGGTGAAAACAAGCGAGTTTGCGGACGAGATCATCAAAAACTTTTAAATCGGCGGGAGTTTATAACTTTACAGGATATGATGAGGTGGCTGTTCTATATCGTCCTGGCCCTGGTGCTGACCGTATTGTGTGTGATGCAAAGCGACGCGCAGATAGTGGTGGAGGAAAATATCGGGGATACAAACTTGTCTCAGCCCGGTAGCGGCATGGCCATACATGCCGACCCAAGGCTGGCGGTGCTGGTAGAAAAACACCGCAGCCAGCTAACCGGCGGCATCAGGCATATGCGGGGGTACAGGGTGCAGATATATTACGGTATAGACAGGAATGTTGCCATCAACCGTAAAGTGGACTTTATGCGGCGATACCCGAACATTAAAGTGTATATGAGCTACACGCAACCGCAATACAGGATAAAGGTGGGCGACTTCGCGAGCAGGGAAGACGCGCTGGACCTGTACCGGGAAATGATATCGCTATATGGGGCCTGTATGATAGTGCCTGATTACGTTACAATAAATACCTCGCAGGATGATTGATATTATTCGCCGGAAGGCGCTGGAATATTTTCCTGATGTGCAGGCCATACGCCACCACATACATGCCAATCCCGAATTATCTTTTGAAGAATATAATACAGCAGCATTCGTTTCGCGCAAGCTGACGGAGTGGGGGATACAACATCAGACCGGCGTTGCCGGTACGGGCGTAGTAGGTCTGATAGCAGGTAAGAACCCCGCGAAAAAATGTATAGCCCTGCGTGCCGATATGGACGCCCTGCCTATACAGGAGGCGAACGATGTACCTTATAAATCTAAGAACAATGGCGTAATGCACGCCTGCGGTCATGATGTGCATACCAGTTGCCTGCTGGGGATAGCACGCATACTCAACGACCTGAAAGATGAATGGGAAGGAACGGTGAAACTGATATTCCAGCAGGGAGAAGAAAAACTGCCCGGCGGCGCCAGCCTGCTGATAGAAGCAGGTGTACTGGAAAATCCTAAACCCGAAGCGATATTCGCGCTGCATGTATATCCGCACCTGCCTAGCGGTACGGTAGGGTTCCGGGCGGGGCAGTATATGGCCAGCACCGACGAGATATACATTACCATAGAAGGGAAAGGCGGCCACGCTGCATTGCCCCATCAGGCTGTTGACCCGATAGCCATTGCCGCGCAGGTGATAACGGGTTTGCAGCAGGTGATCTCGCGTAAGGGCAATCCTATCATTCCATCGGTATTAACCTTCGGCAAAATTGAGGCGGGGTTCACTACCAACGTCATTCCCGATACACTGGAACTGTGGGGCACATTCCGCACCATGAATGAAGAGTGGAGGGCGAAAGCACATCAGTATATTACCGAATTCACACAAAGCACCTGCGAGGCATACGGCGCCAAAGCAACAGTAAATATTCCCAAAGGGCATGCGTCCTTGTACAACGACCCCGGAGTAACCGCACAGGCTGAAAGCTGGGCCAAGGCATACCTGGGCGATGAAAACGTGAAAGAGCTGGATATACGCATGGCCGGGGAAGACTTTAGTTTTTATACCCAGCACATGCCCGGTTGCTTCTTCAGGGTAGGTACCAACAAAAACAATGAACAATTCACGGCATCGGTACACAATGCCCGTTTTGATATAGATGAAGAGGCATTGAAGACAGGCGTGGGTACTATGGCCTGGATAGCTTTGAATGCATTAGCTGATTAGACATTACCCCAAACAACCGCGGCATTGCTGCCGCCAAAGCCTGAAGCGGTTTTCAGTACATAATTTATTTCCGCAGGTTGCATGGCCGTGGTCACATTTACGGGAACGGATACACCGTGTTTTTCATAGTTGGCCGATGGAATGAGCTGCCGGCGTTGCATGGCTTCCAGTATCATAGCGCTTTCCAGTACACCTGCGGCGCCGAGTGTATGGCCGGTATAGCTTTTGATGCTGTGCAGCGGCACCTCGCTCATGCCGGACAGGTGTATGGCCTTGGCTTCCATTTCGTCGTTATAAGCCGTAGCGGTGCCGTGGGCGGAGATCATATCAATATCACCGGGCGATACACCTGCCATGTTCATGGCACGTCCGATGGCCAGTGCGAGTTCTTCGCCCGTGCGGGATGGACCGGATATATGGTTGGCATCGTTGGAAGTGGCCCCGCCGAGTAGTTTTGCCAGTGGCTTCGTGCCGGGTTGCGTGGAAAGGATAATAGTTGCGGCAGCTTCGCCCAGGTTGATGCCCGTCCTGTCTGCGTCAAAAGGACGGCAGGGAACTTCCGCTATCGCCTGGAAAGACAGGAAGCCATTGAGCACAAAAGGCGTGAACAGGTCGGCGCCTGTCACTACGGCATTTTTATACCTGCCCGTTGCCAGCAGTCTTTGGGCATACAGCAATGCCACCGAACCCGATACACAGGCGTGTGATACCACTACCGGTTTTGATTTGATGCGTAGTTCTTTGGCAATAATGGCAGCACTTGTATGCAACAATGTTCTTTGGTCTGCATCTTCATTCAGCCTGTCAATATTGCCCTTGGTGGTAGATAGTATCAAAACCGTTTCAGAAAGGTCGGGTGCGGGTATTTTTAATAGCGCCTTTGCTGCTGAATACAAGCAAAGCCTTTCGAAACGGGTTAAACGTTCATCGCCAACCGTTGAATAAACAGTAGCCCATTGCTTATCACTGAGCCGTGCCGCACAGTACGATTGGCCATTGTTTCCGTATATGTCAAATCCCTGCCTGCCGGCGGCTATATTCTGCCAGTGTTCCTCTACGCTCATGCCCAGCGAAGAAGTTATGTCCGCCGCGATTGCATATGCTATTTGTTCAGCCATTTCTTTTTCCAGTCTATCATAAATTGCGGCAGGTAAAGCATAAGTTCCAGCGTGTCGCGGTGCATAAATACCTGCACCGAACTGCCGGAGGCCACCTGCTCGTTTGTGGCAGCATCGTACACCTTGTAATGAAATAATAGTTTAGCGGCAGGGGTATCTTCGTAAGTGGTCTCCAGCCTTATCTTATGGCCGTACCGCAATATCCTTTTATAGTCGCAGTTGATGCTGACTATCGGCACTACGATATTGCTGCGGTAAAAGTCGAGATATTTAAGCCCGTATTCGTTGCCGAAAGCTTCTCTACCGTCTTCAAAATACCTGATATAATGCCCGTGCCAAACGATACCCAGCGGGTCTGCCTCGCTGAACTTTACTTCCAGTTCCGTTGTATGTTGTAATGTCTGCAATCCGGTATTGTATTTTATGATGCCTGTTCGAATATCTTCATTTCGCAGCTTGCCATTTTTTCATCGTCCACATATACAGCCGCTTCCACTACATGTACGTTCATTACGGTATGCACTATAGTTATCGTCGTATGCAGCACATCTCCTGTTTTCGGCAGGTTATAAATTTTCAGGTTCTTGATAGCGGCTATGAAACCTACCGGCACTGTTTCGCCTTTTTGCTGATAGCGGTATCCTGTACCGGCCGCTGCGGTCTGTGCCATATTTTCTACCAGGCCTGGTTCGGTAAAGAGGCCATTGACCACAAACAGGTGGCCTTCCCTTATTTCAAAAGAGGTTTTGGCAACTTTGGCATCGGCCTGCAGCACGGCATCTACCATTACAAATGGGGCCCTTTGGGGTATATATGTTGTTATATCGTCCTGAGGTATCATTTCCAGAAATCGTAATAATTAAACCACTGCCAGGGGTATTGGTTCAATTTTGCTTCCAGTATATCCACATAGTCGTCGAGCATCTTATTCATTCCCTGGGTGCCCCGGCCTTCGTACGTTCGGGCCGGGTATGCGTAAAAGTGGTAGTGGAAATTAGTTTCTTTGAAAGCAAAAACAAAACAAACAGGAGCTTTTAATTTGGAAGCGAGTATAAAAGGCCCCGCGGGAAACTGCGCTTCCCGGCCCAGGAAAGCGTGCGCCATCGTCCTGTTGCCGGGGCGAAAGCGGTCGCCATGCAGGCATACCAGCTCATTTCGGGCCAGCGCGGCCGATATTTCATAGATATGCGAGATATCGTCTTTAATAAGTATGATGTTGAAAGAACGGTTGGCTTCAAACTGCTCCATGTATTGCTTCATCTGCTGCTGTTCGCCATCATACATTACTATATTGATAACAGCGTTCACTCTTTTCAGCAAGTGCCCGGCTACTTCCCAGTTGCCCAGGTGGGCGCTGAGCAATATACCGCCTTTGCCATCCTTCACCAGTTGCTCAATATTCTCAACGCCTTCGTGTGTGAAGCTGAGTTGTTTTCCCGCACCTGACAGAACGGCTATCTTATCGATTATTGTTTGCCCGAAAACCACCAGGTTTCTACGGATGAGCCCTGCGGCCTTTTCCCTGGAATAACCCAGTCTTTGGGTGTACAGGTATTTGAGAGGGCGGGTGGCCGACGGCATAAACAGCCTGTAATACATAGTAACAAATGGCAGCAAAGCATATGCCGCCCCAAGGCCACCGTATTTCAGCAACCATACAAATATCCGGTATCCCAATGTAGTGCCGCGGGAGCGGCCTTGCCATGTGGGCTGGTCAGACATTTGCTACTTCAAGCCTGTTGATTACGTAATTGTAGAAATCCTGGATAGTGGACATTTTCTGGAAATCCTCTGGTTTTACTTTGAAGCCAAAGTTCTGCTCGATAACCACAACGAGGTCTATATAGTCCAGGCTGTCCAGGTCAAGGGTTGTTTTAAGATCAGCCTGCGGCGTGATAGCATTTTCATCCACCTCAAAATCTTCAACCATAAACGCGTTTATACGCTCAATTATTTCCTGCTGACTCATATTGCTTGTAACGTTAGGGGCTCTAACCGTGAGTTTTGATTAAAGGGCAAAGATAATTACAAAAGTTGAATATCAAGAGTACGTGCAGATGGGTATTTACACGCACATTCTAACGATGGCTGCGGACCGATATATTAAAAATGGATGTCTATCACGCTGTTCAGCGGTATGTTAAGCCCGCCTTTCAACTGTATGAAGTTGTGGGTGACCGACCACACCGTTGTGGTGACTGACCGGGGGCCTTGTGTGGTCTCGAAAGTAATGGTGGTTTTACCCTTAAATTCGTTGCCCAGCCGGGCGGCATACTGCATTTCTTTTTCCCATTGTTCTGACTTGTCTACAAATGCCGGAACAAGTTTATAGTCGGGTATCTGTTCCTTCTCAATGATAGTTGCCATTGTTATTGCCAAAACGGTTTTAATTAATATTTAATTTGAAGTTACAACAATGAAATGAAAAAAGCGCAGACTTTATAGATTAAAATCTGCGCTTTAACAAAGGTATTGGCCACAAAAACCGAGCCAATCGGGTTATTGTAGTGCTACGCCAAATTCTGCCTGGGCGTCTGTTTCGCCCCCGGCCTGGTCGGCCGTTGCCGCATTTTTATTAACCGGATTGTGTTTCAGGGTGACCATTATATAACCGTAACCCGCAGCGCCGGTATTGAACCGGATTCTTTGGTTGAATGGCTGCCCTGCATCGTCTTTACTACCATTGCTGAACTGTATGGAACCTTCACCCGTAGCTGGTGAGCCGGATAGGAAAAATAAGTGGTCGTTGCTTTCTGACAATACCTCAGTAGTAATATTCTCCGGCGGAGTTTTGGCTTCATTCCATACCTGTATCTCTACATCGTATTCGGTGTCCTTCTGTAACACCAGGCTATCGGATTGGATATCGCCTGGCATTGTGCTGCCAAAGCCGTTATCTACCTTATAGTTGAAGGTTTTGTTGAATCCCGAATTGTTGGTGACAACCAGTCTTATAGTGGTTATCAATTCCTGTTCTACCGGTTGTGGATTGTTCACCGTAGGTTTTTTGCAGGAAGCCGCAGCCAGTGTAACCATTGTGATGAGCAATGCAAATTGTTGTATTTTTTTCATTGTTAATGTTCTTTGTGTTCGTTAAAAGGAAATGGTACCCGCAACCTAAGCACGATATTCCTGCCCGGTTGGTCAATAAAATACCGGAAGGCGTCTAAATAGTCGCGGTACCGTTGGTTGAAAATGTTCATGGCGGTGAGGCTGATATATAAAGGTTGTTTCCCCGCCATCAGCATGGTGCCGATTGCCACATCGGCCAGGAAGTAGGCTGCGGGTGGCTGCGGGTAATCAATGACATCAAAATTGGCCGGTATGCGCACCTGCCTGAAGACATACCGGGCATCTGCGCTGATAAAACATTCCTGCAAAGTTTTACTGATGTCCTTTGTATAGGTCGTGTTCAGCGACAGCCTGTCTGCAGGCATGAGTATCAGCCAGTCTTTTTGCACCACATTCCTGGCGAAGAGAAAGGATGCCCTGGCCGTTGTTTGCAGGCTGCCTGTCCAGGCATAAGTACCTGTGAGGTCTGTACCCGTAAGCTGTGCGTCTGTTTGCTTGTAATTGAATACTTTAAAGTATCCCCGGATAGTCAATATGTCCGCACCCGGCTCCAGGTAAATGTAATTCCTGATATATTGTGTGTATACAGATACGTCTGTAGAAAGCTTTTCGCCGAACTGTTTTTTGCTTTCGATATTCAGATTGTACGACCGCTCGGGCAGCAGGGTTTTGTTGCCCAGTTCTATACGCGCGGCGCCCTGGTGAAACCCGGCGCTGAACAACTCGTTGGCCTGTGGCGCGCGCCAGGCGTTAGACAATGTCGCGGTCAACTGCCAGTCGTCGCTAAACTGCCTCGCAAAACCCAATGTCCCCGACAGGCTGTTGAAGTTGTATTCGTAACGTACCACCTCCTGGTTCCGGCCCTCGGGGTTGAAGGCTTCGTACCAACGGTAATCGTATCTTAATCCGCCCTCCAACGTCCAACCCACGCCGTGATAGCGTTCGATGGCGTAGATGGCTGCACCTGCCGAACGGTAATTAGGCAGAAATACCCTGTCTCCCGGCTGTATATAGTTCTCCTGGAAGATGCCATCAATCCCCGTTTCGCCTTTCAGTTTCCACAAGGGCCTGTGCTCCAGGTCCAGTTTCAGGGTTTGTGTATTAAGCGAGAGGTTCAGTTGCGCATCACCAGTCTCCACTCTCTGTACATCATATTCCTGCCGGAAGTTGTGCTGGTAAGCGTAAGTGGCATGCCAAATGCCTAACCTGCTGTCAAGGTATAACCGGGCTTTGGCCAGGTCGTGCACTACATGCTGTTTTGGCCTGCCCAGGCTGTAAGTGAACGGAGACTGCACTAATGGTGTATCACTTTTTATAGCTGCCAGCAGGTCGGCCTCGTTGCCTGTATGCGAGCCGCTATATATGCCCAGGCTTGTATTAAAATGACTGTAGAACAGCTCTGCGCCATAATGCAGTTTGGTCCAGCCGAGTGTAGCGGAATAGTTTTTTTCTTCCACACCTGTGTTGGCTACCCAATGCCCCGGTATGCGATAATTGCCGCCTTTCTTATAAGTGCCCTGCAGCCTGAAGCTTAAAGCGGGTACCTCTTTGAAATTGTGGTTGACAACTGCGGAAGCTACGCCCATGCGGTTGTTGCTCAATGCCGCAAGGTTAAGCTCGCCGTCCCAGCCATGCGTAGTACGCAATGGGGCCGGTTCTGCCAGCACTACTCCTGCTATCGCGTCGGTGCCGTACCGCACGCCGGCCGCTCCTTTTATTACCGATAAGTTGTTGTTGAGGAAGGGGTCGATATTTGGAGCGTGTTCGCCTCCCCATTGCTGGTCTTCCTGCCTGATGCCGTTGTTCAGCATTACTATCCGGTTGCTATGCAGCCCATGTATCACGGGTTTGCTTATGGTGGCGCCATTCGATATTATGGTGACGCCGTTGATGGCCTGCAGCATATCGGCCAGCGTTTTACCACTGCCGGCAGCTACCTGCCTGGCTGTGAGCGCATCCTTGTCCTGTAACAGGCCCTGTTCGCCCATGCCTGATATTACCACTTCTTCCAGCGCACCTTCCAGGTGTGCCAGCCTGAACTTTAGTTCGGTGTTGTGCGAAATGATAACCTGCTCGGCATAGTGTTCATACCCCGCCGAGTGGAAGTGGAATGTGTATTTGCCCGGACAAAGGTTGTCCATCGTAAACCTTCCCTTCTCGTTGGTTTCATAGGTGGCATTCAGTTCGTCTATATGAACCACGACGGGGTACAATGGTTGCCCGTTGTGTTTTTCAACCACCAGTATATTTATATTAAGGTTGCATTGCTGCTGCGCTGCCGATGGGGCTATGATGCCCAGGCAAAACAGGAACAATTGTATGGTGCGGTACATGCCAGCACTTGTTTTAATTGAAGAAATGCGCGTACAGGCTAACGCCCGCACACAAGCCGGTTTAGCGTATTAAGCAGGCAGGATAGGTGGGCCGCGCAGGTGAAAGGCCGGTACATCGCAGGGTGAAATGTGCTCCTGGTTTCCCAAGTTGTATTCCGGGTAAAATCCGGTAACAGAAAACGATATTGACACCACTGCGGCTGGTACATAATACGGCAAAGTATAAGAGAGGAAATCGCAGTGATGGTGTTCACTTTCAAAGTATAAGCCTTCGCGGTAATGGTTGCAGGATTGTGTATCGGTATGGCCGGTAAAGAGATGCAGGTATTCTTTTGACACTCCGCCGAATGCCAGCAGGAATGCCATGCACACCGCAAAAGAAATATGTAAGGCCCGTTTTACCACAACTTCACAATGCGCAAAGTTAAAGAAAAACTCTTATGGCGGGAGGCGAAATATGTTAAGGTTACTTCTTCTTTTTGAGGAAATTGAAATTCATATCATACCCAATAAGGCCAACTACCTCGCCATACCAGAAATCGTGGCTTACTTTGCCGCTGCCCAGGCCCAGGGCATTCAGGTAGTTGGCATACCCGCCTTTTACTGTCGCCTCCAGGAAAAAATTACGAAAAGGGTAGAAGCGCAACCCGGCTTCGCTGCTGAATATATAACCGGCTACCGAAAACTTGTTGTCCAGCTTTTGGTACATGAGGATGATAAACGATTTTGGGATCACTATGCCTCCGCCCGCTTTCCATATGGCCGTACTCCTTATTTGTCCTTTCTTTTTGTGGCGCCACAGTGCCGCTTGCCCCACATAGTTCAGGTGATAGAAGTTGGCCCCATTAGTATGTTCAATATGAACTATGTAGGATCCCAGGTTGGTGTCCGCATTTATCTCGTTGCCGTATATATGACCCTTCATGCGCAGCGTCTGGTTATCTACCTGCACATATTTTGCATGGTCGTAGTTGATCTCTATAGCGTGTGTGTGCTGTTTATTAAGATAAACGCCTATGCGGTAGCTGTTTTGCGGAATAGTGATGTCCAGCGGATGCTCTTTATAGTAGCCGAAATCCGGTTTGTCACGGGCGACTACATCATAAATAGTGAAATCGTACTTATCCCCGTCCGAGAAGCGAATATCGCTTTTAGAATACCAGTCGCGGTTGTATCCCCACTGGAAATACATGCCTGAAAATACGGGCCTGGACGGTTTGAAAAATTGTGCTTCTGCTACCGGGCCAAGCAAAACCAATACTACGAGCAAAAAATATTTATACATTCAAAGGGGGCTCTGTATATAGATAGAGGTCGCACGAAATTAATGTAAAAACAATAATGCTAACGAGCAGCCGGATAATTTAATGTACAGCGGTATCTTTACGCAATGCTAACTTATGCTACGGCTCACCGGGAACTGGTAACTACATTGCGGACTATATACGACGCGAGGGAAGCTTCCGCCATTGCCAATGAAGTGCTGGAACAACTGACAGGGGCGGACAGGCTGCAACGGCTGGCTGACAAAGACAGGTTGCTGGATGAGGACCAGGCAAAAAGGTTCAGGGATATGCAAACAGAATTAGCATCCGGGAAACCGGTGCAATACGTACTTGGTTTTGGCTGGTTTATGGGCAAAAAGTTTATCGTAAATGAACAAGTACTGATACCCCGCCCGGAAACAGAGGAACTCGTGCAATGGATAGCAGATGAGCATAAAGGTAAAACACCATCGGTGTTAGATATAGGCACGGGTAGCGGTTGTATTCCCGTCTCCCTGAAATTGCTGATGCCGGGCGCGGATATTTCGGCTATAGATATCAGTGCCGGCGCTCTCGGGGTTGCAAAGAAAAACGCGGAAGAACAATGTGCTGAGGTACGGTTCATGCAATTAAATTTCCTGGACAAAGATGCATGGCAAGGGCTCGGGAAATATGATGTAATTGTATCCAATCCTCCGTATATATCCGAACCTGAAAGGGCAACGCTGCATGCGAATGTTCGTGACTTTGAGCCGGGACAGGCCCTGTTTGTTCCCGGGCATGACGCATTGCTTTTTTACCGCCATATTGCGGCATTTGGATTGACACACCTGCAACCCGGAGGCGCTATCTATTGTGAGCTGCATGTAGACTACGCGCTTCAAACCAGGGATTTGTTTTTAGCCGCAGGTTATCCAGCCACTGAAGTGCGAAAGGATATGCATGGCAACATGCGTATGCTAAAGGCAATAAAATAAAACAGCCTCGCACGTGCGGGGCTGTTTTAATATCACACCAGACTATAGGAATTACGCTTTCTTCGCTTTTCCTGTAGCCTTCTTTTCAGTTTCTCCGGCTGCGTCCACTGCTTTTTCCAGTTCGCGCACCTGCTTTTTCAGTTCATAGATGGTTTTGTATAGTTCATCCATTTCGCTGCGTGTAGCTACGGGAATGCCAACCATGAATTTTTCCAGTTGCTTCTCAATGTCTTTACGCAGTTTCAGCTGCATAGCGTTTACTTCAGCCATCAGTTTGCTGTAGTCTTCGCTTTCAAACAGTTCAACAAAAGTTTTGTCGCCTATGTTCAGCCATTCCTGGTACACGGCCATCATACTGTTCAGTTCTTCACCACTTTCTATCTTTTTGGCTACTGAATCGGCCAGGTTATCCATCACCTTCGTGCCCTGGTTGTACACCATGTATTGCAGTTCAGCATTTTTGATGTTGTATATGGCCATACGGTCAGCAATGTCGTTCCACTCTGCCATAGTCTTTGCGTGCTGGTTAGGTCCCATCATTTTAGTGAAGGGCGCTGCAGCATCACTCATCATTTTATTGAAAGCATTATAGTTATTCAGCATAGCGCCGAACATTTCAGAACGCCGGGGCATCATGCCAGCGGCCATATCGCGCATTTGCTGGTAAGCAGCGATACCGTTTTTGCTGAAGTTGCCCATTCCTTCCTGCATCATCTTGCTCATGTTTTGGAAGTATTCGCGGCTCTGCTCGGGCATGAAGCCGAAATATTTGTCCATCATGTCCTTATATTGAGCGGGATTCACCAGGTTTTTAAACATTTCTGTGTTGAAAGTCTTGTCCTGGATGGATTTCCAGAAAGGCGCCCACATTTCAGTAAAACGGGTAAATGCTTCAGAAACATTCACCATGTTGCGGTAAGCGTCCTGCGTAGTGCCGTTTTTCATGTTCTTCTGCATACCGGCGAAGCTGTTGTTCAGCATTTCATAGTATTGGTTGAAAACGCCCGTCCATGTTTCGTTGGCTTTTTTCCACGCATCGGCACTGAAAGGATTCATTGCCTGCCATTTATTCATCATGTCATTCCATTGCGCGGCCTGGTTCACACTGTTAGACCATGAAGTCCAGTTGTTCATCCAGTTATTCCACAGTGTCATAGGGTCATTAGAGGCTGTATTCTGTGTGTTGTTCTTCGCATGGTTCATGTTCATTTCCCACATTTGCTTTGCCCAGTTCATTTGGGTGTTGAACCAATCCTGGTAGAACTCATTCATTTTGGCCATGCCGTCACGGGTATTTTCTGCCGCACCGGTTGTTTTTTCTTTGGCCGTAGCGAACATATTACTTTGGCTGTCCAGCCAGTTCTTATACCATTCGCTGCCTTTCTCCATGGTTTCCTTCACTACGTTGTTGCCGTTAGCGAACTTTTTCGTCTGTTCTGCAACGGTCTCCACCATTTGCTTCTGTGCCTCCACCATCGTGTCAACAAAAGTTTTGCTGTCTTTGTTAGCCATTGTTATTGTTTTATAAATAAATAAGTTTTAAAATTGCGTACTCTGCAAAGTTGCCAAAGTCTCACAGCAGTTTTTTCCGGCAACAGGTTAATCTTGTATTATTTTTTCTGCCCTTCCTTTTGGCGGCGCAAAGGTATGGAATATTTTTATAAAACAAAAAAATATTCTATATTATCCTAACGTTTTTTCAGTTTCATCCGTCTAACCCAAAACTCAACCTATGCCTGTAACCTATCTAAAAGTCTAAACCAATACGTATGATAGTCATCTACAAAGCTTTTTTCTTGTTTATCGTTAGCGGATTTGTTTGTATTCATTCTTTTGCTCAACCGGTTAAATACACTTCTGCATTAAATGCGGGTGGCGGTTCAAAGGATATATCCGGGAATAATTATGAATGGTCTGTTGGGGAAATGGTCTTAGTCAATACAGGTGCTTCTTCCAGTATCATCGTCACACAAGGCGTATTGCAGCCAGCTCAGGGCACGGGTGACATAAACGGTCGCTCACGTGTGCTGGATAATGTATCCGTATTTCCCGTACCTAGTAAGAGCATCGTTTATTTACAGTACGATTTTCCCACGCGCGGAGAATTGCAATACGAGCTTACGGACATTACAGGAAAATTGATACTGCAATCGGAGGTGAAGGTGCAACCAGGCACAGGAAAACAGGCAATTGACCTGGGCGACCTTGCCAACGCAAGCTACATGCTTAATATAGTGTACAGGCAGGCAACAGGAAATGCTTCGGGTACGTCTTTTAAACTGGAAAAAATCAACTAATCGGAATTATATATAAACTACTTCAAATTATGAATATGAGAAACCTGTTCTTTTTAGCCATGTTAGTGTTGGTATCAACAACAGTAACTGCACAGCCGCCACAAAAATTCAACTACCAGGGTGTCGCCAGGATGGCGAACGGCTCGCCGATTGCCAGCCAGGCTATTGGTCTGCGCATCAGCATATTAGAGGGTTCATCATCCGGAACACCTGTGTATGTGGAAACACACACTGCTACTACCAACCAGTTTGGCTTATACAATGTAGCTATTGGGGGCGGCAGCGTGGTGTCCGGGAGCATGGCCGGTATTACATGGGGCACGGGCGATAAGTATGTAAAGGTGGAAATAGACCCCGCCGGTGGCACATCCTATACAGACCTGGGTTCAGCGCAGCTTTTAAGTGTGCCTTACGCTATTTATTCCGGTACAGGTGTACCGGGTCCGGCAGGCCCTGCAGGACCGACCGGCCCAACGGGTCCGGCCGGCAGCGCAAACATCAGCGGTACCACCAACTACCTGGTTAAATTCACCAGCTCTACTGCCGGAGGTAATTCAGGAGTTATAGAAACATCAAACGGCGTGGGTGTCGGCATTACGACGCCGTCTGCTAAACTGCATGTTTCAGGTTCTGCAAATAACACGGCAACCATAGGAGGTGTAGCATTTGACCATACAGGCCTCATTATGCAGAATAGTACAACATCCACATCAAATACGAGCAGGGCGATATTGGGCCATGCCGGTAACTCATCTGTTGAAAACCAGGGACTTTTCGGGTTCGCTAACGGTGGTAGCACTGGTGGTAACGTGGGCGTTTTTGGGTTAGGTTATCCTACTACCACATCGTCAGGCAATAGCTTCGGGGTATATGGTAATGCGCTTGGAGGCGCAAACAACCTGGGTATTTATGGTACGAATTCAGGTACAGGTTATGCAGGTTATTTCTCTGGTAACGCCGCTGTAACAGGTACTTTATCAAAAGGCGGTGGTACATTTAAAATAGACCACCCCCTCGACCCTGAAAATAAATACCTGTACCACAGCTTTGTTGAGAGCCCGGATATGATGAACATTTATAATGGCAATATCACTACAGATGGCAATGGCGTGGCCGAAGTAGCATTACCTGCATATTTCGAAGCGCTGAACAAGGATTTCCGTTACCAGCTTACGGTGATTGGCACTTTTGCGCAGGCTATAGTAGCCGAGAAAGTGCAGGGGAACAGGTTTGTAATAAAAACAAACCAACCCAACGTAGAGGTGAGCTGGCAGGTAACTGGCGTGCGTAAAGATAAATTTGCGGATGCGCACAGGGTAGTGCCTGAAGTGGAGAAAGAAGAGCAATTTAAAGGACGCTACCTGCATGCCAAAGAATACGGCAAACCGGTAGAATCCAGCATTGATTATCTTCTGATGCCTGTTTCGGCCCGCAACTTGCAGCAGCCCGCAGGTAAGTAATAAACATAAACAGAATTGAAGGGCGTCATGCGTATAGCGTGGCGCCATCGCATTTGGTACAAAAAGAATTGCTATTTTTGGTACAAATTGATATTCAATGAAAAAAGGCACTATCGTACTCGTCGTTATTTTAGGCTTACTGCTCATAGGCGGATGCCAGGCCTGCAACCTGCAAAAGACACTTGTAACTGCAGAAGAGGAAGTGAAAAGTAAATGGGGAGAAGTAGAGAACCAATACCAGCGCCGCTCCGACCTGGTACCCAACCTGGTAGCTACCGTAAAGGGCGCCGCCGAGTTTGAACAAACTACACTGACACAGGTAATTGAGGCACGCGCCAAAGCTACCTCGATGAAAATAGACCCGGAAAACCTGACGCCCGAAAAACTGCAGGAATTCCAGCAGGCGCAGGGCCAGCTAAGCCAGGCGCTTGGCAGACTGATGGTGGTAAGTGAGCGGTACCCGGAACTGAAAGCCAACCAGAACTTCCTTTCTCTTCAGGACCAGTTGGAAGGAACGGAGAACAGGATAACTGTGGCGCGTAAGAACTTCAACGAAAGCGTGAAAACATATAACGTAACAGTCCGCCAGTTCCCCAATAATATACTGGCCGGTATGTTGGGCTTTGAAAAGAAAGGCATGTTTGAGGCTGAAGCAGGAGCGGAGAAAGCGCCCAAAGTTGAATTCTAAAAAACGAGATCATGAGCTTATTTGATAAAAATAAGCTGCCGCTTAGTAAAGAACAGCAGGAGCGCGTGGTGGCAGCCATACAACAGGCGGAAAAAAGAACGACGGGAGAGATTCGCGTGTTCGTAGAAAAGCACTGTGCCTATGTAGATGCTATGGACCGGGCCAGGGAGGTATTTGAAGAACTGGGTATGACGCAGACGGAGCGCCGCAATGCCGTTTTGATTTACATGGCTTATGGCGACCACCAGTTTGCAATACTGGGTGATAGTGAAATATATGAGAAGGCGGGCGGTCCTGAATTCTGGAAACATGCGGCACAGGTCTTTCGCGAATACCTGCGCAAAGGGGAAATGGCGCAGGGGTTTGTGGAATGTGTAAATGAATTGGGCAACGCACTTGCAGCACATTTTCCGCACGACCCCGCCGTGCATAGAAATGAACTGCCCGACGAGATAATTTTTGGTAAATAATCTTGCAAAAAACCAAAGGAGAAGATTTGTTACGATACCTGGGTACTTTAGTCTTTGTAATATGTTCGCTGTTTTCTTTTGCAGCGGATGGGGATTTTCCGCCTAAGCCCAGCCCACCAAGGCTGGTGAACGACCTGGCAGGAATGATGAACGCAGAGGAAGTAGCAAGACTGGAAGCAAAACTGCAGGAATATGAAAAGACATCTTCCACGCAAATAACTATTGTCACTATCAAAAACCTGGGCGGTTATGACGTGGCGCAATATGCCATAGAACTGGGAAACCGGTGGGGGGTAGGCCAAAAAGGTAAAGATAATGGTGTGGTGATACTGGCGTCGAAAGACGACAGGAAAGTGAATATATCTACAGGCTATGGCCTTGAAGGCGCGCTTACGGATATCATTAGCGGCCGCATCATCCGCAACGAGATTGTACCGGAATTTAAACAAGGCAATTTTTACAAAGGTTTTGATAAAGCTGCTGACGCAGTGATACTGGCTACGAAAGGTGAGTATAAGGCCGAAGAGGATTACAATCACGGTGAGGAAAGGTTACCGGCTTTTGCCGTTATCATTATTGTTATCGTCATCATTGTCATCGTTTGGGTCATCAGCAAAGGTGGTGGCGGCGGTCACGATGGCGGATATATGAGCGGCCGCGGCTTTAGCGATTTTGCTACGGGTATGTTGTTGGGCCAGCTGTTGGGCGGCGGCCGTCACAGAGGTGGTGGTTTTGGCGGATTTGGAGGTGGCAGCCGTGGCGGCGGATTTGGCGGCTTCGGCGGAGGCAGTTTTGGTGGAGGTGGTGCAAGCGGTAGCTGGTAATGGTTATTTACCGCGCTTTTTATAAAGACCGGTCAATTCCCCTTTGGCAAGTATATGCCCGGTCATAGCGCCCTCCAGGCCGGCTTTATCAGTCTTATCAACAATGTCCAATTGTGTATCCAACGCATACACTGTAAAATGATAATGGTGCGTGCCTGTTGGCGGGCACATGCCGATGTAGCCGTTTTTTTTGCGGCTATTCATACCCTGTTTCCCGCCCTGGAAGTTCTCGGGTATAAGCCCGTCGGTGCTGATGTTCCATACTATCCAATGTGTGAAGCCGCCTTTCATTTGCGCATCGGGGTCGTGCATGACAATAGCCAGGCTTTTGGCTTCGGCGGGTATATTGCTGATGTGCAGGTCTGGACTGATGTTCTCTCCCTCGCATGAGTATTTCCGGGGGATGTCCTGGTTATGTTTGAAACTATTGCTGGTTACCACCAGGTCGCCTTTCGGAATGAAACTTATACTGATATAGGCTGCTACTACTGCACACAGCACAATTAACTTTTTCATACAAAAAATATGTTTGTCCGACTGGGTAACAAACGGCGTTCATTTTTTGTTCAGGATTCTGTTCCGGTAGCTTAGTTCAGCGAGCTATGCCTTGCGCTGCGGATGATATGGTTGTCTGAAACGGTGAAGAGCACAACGCAGATGATTCCCAGTACTATTAAAAGTGAGTTTTCCAGGTAGGAAGGTATTACCGTGCTGTTGATAATGGCATGAGAATCTTTCTCAAGGTTCCGGCCTACCCCGGCCTGTATCTTGCTCAGTGCATCCAGTTGTGTCGTCATCTGGTTGAAATAGACAGCCAATTGTTCGTTGTTTTGGTTCTGTTTATCATCTCTCAAAGCGGTCAGCGCTATTTCATATTGCCTGTTGTAGTTGTATAGGGAGCTTTTGAGGTCTTTCCAATGGTTATTTTCCTCGGTTGTCAGGTAGGTTTTTTCATAATCCGTTAGTATCCTGGTTATAGCCTCATCGTGTATATTTACCTGGGCTTGTAGTTGCGCGGTAGTGTAGTTTGCCGGGTTTTCTTGCAACAATCGTTTTTGGTAAAAATGGTTGCTCAATTCGTAGATATATGTAGCAGGCATCAGCCTGTCTTCGTATATGGAAGATATGCGCTGGTCGAGCACTTTGAAATTGTACCGTTCGTGCAAATTGCTCAGCAATATCGTAGCCAGTATGACCAGCAATATAAACGCAGCTTTTATTTTGTATTTTATCAGGTATGCCCATTTCATTACCGTCCTCCCGGTTTAGTATATACTCTGAAATTACATAAAATAACGCTTATAGAATGCTAAATAACCGACCATTCAACAAAGAATCCGGCACCGGGAAATGGCGCCGGATTTTATGCTTCTATATAACTACTGTTTCACGAATTTTCCTGTAATTGTGCTACCGTCCCGCACTACCTTGCATACATACATACCGGGCGGCAATGGCGACATATTTACGCTTGCGTCTTGTTTCGTTACTGTTTTTTCTACCACCAATCGGCCGGTAATATCATATATACGCAACTGCGCATAGCTATTATTGCCCAGGTTAATATTAAAGGTAGCAGTAGATGATACCGGGTTCGGGTAAATGGACAATCCGGCCTTATTTGTATTCAATGGATTTACCGATGACGGCGGTGTTACGATATGAGTGAACAGTCCGCCGATATGATTGTATCTTAATACCGGGAGGAAGGGATCTTCGGTGTACCATACGTAATCTACTCCGGTAGCATATGTTTCGCTGACACGGGCCACATTGTTATAGTCGCCATTGGGCATTTTTAATGTGCCGTAACCATCATACCGGACGGTTACCGTTCTTGTTGAATCGCCATAGCCCATGTAGGTGTCGGTAAATTGTACCTGCCAGCTGAACGGGAATTCCATTACTGTTTTCGGATTTTGACTGTAATCGTTCAGGCCACCGGTTGACGATATGTTGCGGGTAAATTGTTCCAGTTTACTTCCGCTTACGATAAAGTAATTATAACCGCTGTCTATGATATACACATAGTTGGCCGTTGGATAGTTATTTTGATACAGGTTGTTATTCGTATTCAGCACGACAAATGTGCCTATAGAGCCAAAAACCATTGTACTGAAGTCCCATACCTGGTTGATACCCGGATTGCCCGGTCCTGCCGCAAATGTACCTGTTTTAACAGATGCGGTATAGGCTTCGCCTGGCCGCTCATTGGCATTTTGAAATACGGGTTGGGCAATAACCTGAATGCTCGCCAAAGTAAATATGATGAAGAATATTTTTTTCATAATCCCGGATTGTTGTCATGAGAATAATAGCTGTATATGTAACAAGCCTTAACGGAGTTTGTTTACCTGCCGGCAGAACATTGCCATTTGCAGTTAACGGCATGATTATTTGCTTAACCAGGTAGGGGTAAGGACGTCTACGGTTGTCTATAGATTGTGATTTATATCATAATGCCGCAGCAGGCAGTTACATATCTTTACAAAAGTTACTTATGGGAGACATTCGGGAATTGAATAAATTGGCCTTAGTAACAGGCGCCACCGGCGGTATTGGTTTATCGTTTGCCAGGCACCTTGCGGCAGAAGGATATGACCTCGTGATAACAGGCCGGAACAGTCATAAACTGGCTGAAACCAACCATGACCTACGGGAAAGCAATCCCGGCATTAACATCGAAGCCTTTGTTGCCGATCTGTCCGTAGCTACAGATATCAGTTCGCTGGTAAAATACATCCAGGGATTAGCGCGTGTAGATATGTTGGTGAATTGCGCGGGATATGGAGAGCGTAGTCTGTTTAACGACGAACAGGAACATGAGATACTGGATATGCTGAGCGTGCATATTACCGCCACAGTTCAGCTGGTTCATGCTGTTTTACCCCTGATGATGAAACAACATGGTGGGGCCATTATAACCGTATCATCCTTAGCTGCTTTCGTACCTGCCCCGGGGGCTAGTATTTATTCATCTTCTAAAGCGTTTCTTAATACGTTTATGGAGTCTTTGCATATGGAATTGCATCAATATGGTATTAGGGTGCAAAGCCTGTGCCCCGGGCCCACCCATACCGACTTCCATAAAGGTATAGATATGGCACAATCGATGTCCGGTATCGACGTTTGGATGGAGCCTGAGGAGGTAGTGGAAATCTCATTAAGAGCGCTCGAAAAGGACGAGGTAATATGTATCCCCGGCGGTGTCAACAAGATGCTTAAAAACCTGGCCTCGGTTTTGCCACGAAAACCATACTATATATTAGCGGAAAAAATGGCCCGCAAATTCAGGGGAGAGGATAAAGCCGGTGATGCTGCATTGTCTGGCAAGCCTGCATGAGCATAATTAGATTTTGAGATTGGTCAATACAAACCTATTTTTGGCACAGTATCCTGCTCATGATAGAAGCGAAGAATATTTTTAAGAGTTTCGGCGACAAGGAAGTATTGAAGGGAGTGTCTGCAAAAATGCTGCCCGGAAAGACCAACCTTATCATTGGTACCAGCGGCAGCGGCAAAACGGTTTTCATGAAATGCATGATAGGGCTCATAAAGCCAGACCAGGGAGAGGTGCTGTACGAGGGCAAGAGCCTGGGCTCGATGGATGAATATGAACTGAAAGATTTGCGCCAAAAGGTAGGCATGCTCTTCCAGGGTGGGGCACTGTTCGATAGTATGACTGTGGCCCAGAATATCCGTTTCCCGCTGGATATGCTTACGCAAATGAGTAAGAAGGAAAAATTTGACCGCGTGGATGAGGTGCTGGCCCGCGTGAACATGGAAGGTGTTAACAAAAAATATCCCGCCGAGATAAGTGGCGGTATGAAGAAGCGCGTTGCCCTGGCCCGGGCTATCGTTATGAACCCCAAATACCTGTTTTGCGACGAGCCCAACTCCGGCCTCGACCCCCAGACTTCCATTGTCATCGATGAACTCATCAGGGATATTACCAAAGAGTATAACATTACCACTGTTATCAATACCCACGATATGAACTCCGTTATGGAAAGCGGGGACAATATCATTTACCTGCATAAAGGGCAGAAAAAATGGGAGGGAAGCAGTAAGGACATCATCTTCAGCGACGACGAAGACCTGAATAATTTCATATTTGCCTCAGATTTCCTGCGCAAGGCCAAAGAGGCAAGCAGGAAAGAAGCTGAAAGGCAATAATTGGCATTCAGCAAATAAAGAAAGCCGGTAGACACCGGCTTCCATAATCTAGAATTGATTACCCATTACATACTTAAATTCTTTTTGGTGAGGGAGGGGGTGATTGTTCGTATCGTTTACCCGTTCGCATAATAAGACGGCAGCCTTTGGGAAAACGTTGGCACATTGGCATAAAATTTTTTCAAGGGGCGGTTATATGGCATTATTATTACATTTGGTTTTGCCTGTATTTACCTTAATTTTGCCCTGTTCAAATCATAGTTAATCCAAGACATTTTAAGCTCATGGCTGTATTGGTCAACAAGAATTCAAAAGTAATAGTACAGGGTTTTACCGGCAGTGAAGGTACCTTCCATGCCGGGCAGATGATAGAATATGGCACTAACCTGGTAGGTGGCGTTACCCCCGGCAAGGGCGGTACCCAGCACCTGGACAGGCCTGTGTTTAACACGGTACAGGAAGCCGTAGATAAAACAGGGGCAGACGTTTCCATTATTTTCGTACCCCCGGCGTTTGCCGGCGACGCCATTATGGAGGCTGCAGACGCCGGTATTAAGGTTATTATTTGCATTACAGAGGGCATTCCCGTGCAGGATATGATAAAGGCCCGTGCTTACCTGAACGGTAAAAATTGCCGCCTCATAGGCCCCAACTGCCCCGGCGTTATTACGGCTGACGAGGCTAAAGTGGGTATTATGCCCGGATTCGTCTTCAAGAAAGGCACTATCGGCATCGTTTCCAAATCGGGAACTTTGACATATGAAGCTGCAGACCAAGTAGTTAAGGCTGGTTTGGGCATCACTACGGCTATAGGTATCGGCGGCGACCCGATTATCGGTACCACAACCAAAGAAGCAGTAGAAATGCTGATGAACGACCCCGAAACAGAGGGTATCATCATGATAGGTGAAATAGGCGGAGGTATGGAAGCAGAGGCTGCCCGCTGGCTGAAAGATAATATGCGCAAACCTGTGGTAGGCTTCATAGCCGGGCAAACCGCGCCTGCCGGCCGCCGTATGGGCCACGCAGGGGCTATAGTGGGTGGCGCCGACGATACGGCTGCTGCCAAAATGAAGATCATGCGCGAGTGCGGCATCAACGTGGTGGATAGTCCCGCAGATATTGGCAAAACAATGGCCGAAATATTGCAGAAACAACCTGCCTAACAATATTTAGTAAGCAATCGAAGAAAAGCTGTTCCCGCCGGGAGCAGCTTTTTTGTCTTATTCAAACAAGTGCGGCCTGCGTTTCAATAGCTCCCCCGCCATACTGATGTCGTTAATATCGTCGCTACTGATGAGGTGCGAAACAATTGTTTTATAGCTTTCATCATCCCTGTTCTGGCTGAGTTTAAAGATCGCGTCCAGCGATGTGACGGCAATCTCAAATCCCGCTATTGCTTTTAACTGTGCTTTTATATAATCCGGCGTCATGTTTTCTGCCAGTTCGGGCACGGCCTGGGCGTCTTCATACTGGTGTGTCATAGCCGTAACATGTTCCAGTGTCTCATCGTCATCCATGATGCGCACTGTGCCCCTGGCGTGTACGCTCATATAATTCCACGTAGATGCCTGCCCGCGCCGGCTATACCAGCTTGCGCTTACGTAGCAATGCGGGCCTGTGAACAATACCAGGGCTTCATGGCCATTTGCCAGGGCGGGATAGTGGTCGGTATGCCGGGCCACATGGCCGGTAATATATAATTTATCATCACGCTCTTCCAGTATTACCGGTATCTGCGTAACGTAGTTTTTGTTATTGTCGTTCAGTATCAGCGTGGTAAAAGGATGTGCCTGCATAAATTCTATTATCGTCTGCCTGTCCTTTTCAGCAAAATGTGGTGGTCGGTACATGGGGTAAAGGTAATGTGATAATGTGATGATTTGATAATGTGTTCATCTGCTCTGTCTATGAGTGGCGGGAGAACTAAAAATAACTACTCCCTCTGGGAGGGGTTTATTATTTTCGCCGCATGGTTTACAAAGTCATAGGTTTGATGAGCGGCAGCTCACTCGACGGATTGGATATAGCGTTTGTGCAACTGAACGAAGTACGTGGTGGATGGGCATACGAAATAATACAGGCTGAGTGTATTGCCTACGACAAGGAAATGGAGGAACAACTGCGTAACGTAGGGCAACTGCGCACGCCCGAGTATCTCAGGCTACACACGGCCTACGGCAGGTTTTTGGGCGAGGCTGTAAACCGCTTTATAGAAAGGCATGGCATTGAACACCAGGTGCATCTTATAGCATCGCACGGCCATACGGTGATGCATGAGCCGCATAACCACACTACAGGACAAATAGGCGATGGCGCCACAATAGCCGCTGTAACTGGTCTGCCCGTAGTGAGCGACCTGCGTAATATGGACGTGGCATTGGGTGGACAGGGCGCGCCTATCGTGCCCATAGGCGACAGGCTCTTGTTTGGGCAGTACGATTATTGGCTGAACATAGGCGGCATAGCCAACATTACGGTTCCGTACAATGGAAGTACGCTGGCATTTGATATTTGCCCCGCCAACCAGGTGCTGAATGGTCTTGCCGGAATGGCAGGTAAGGCGATGGATGAAAGCGGTGAGATGGCCCGCGCAGGAAAACTACAGGTGGACATACTGGCCGACCTGAACGATGAGCCTTACTACCTGCAGGAACCGCCGAAGTCGTTAAGTAACGAGCAGGCTAAGCAATTGGTCTTCCCCATATTGCTGGAAAGCAAAAATGAAATAAACGACCTGCTGCGTACCGCCGTACAGCACATTGCCGAAAAAATAACAGAAGCGGTAAGCAAATACCCCACAGGAAAAGAAAAATCTACCCTGCTGGCCACAGGCGGCGGCGCGTTGAACAGCTTTCTTATCGAACGTATCCGCGAAGGCCTGTCTGCTTCAAATGTGGATGTAATAGTGCCCGATGAACAAACCGTGTTATATAAGGAAGCAATAGTGATGGCCCTGATAGGTGTACTGCGCTGGCGCGAAGAGACCAACGTCCTGTCCAGCGTTACCGGTGCCACCCGCGACAGCATAGGCGGTGCACTGTGGATGGGGCATAGTTATAATTGAGGCTTTCTTCGGAATGTATTTTTTGTCCGGTACCAAAGATTTTTAAGAGAACGACTTTTTGGGTTGTTGACAATATAAAAACGCTCGTCCAGGCGAACTTGGCCCATAATATCATAAGTTCCCACACCGTTGGCGTCAGATATAGTCTTTGTTTGTGGAGAGTCAAAACGTATGACCTGAAAAGTATCATTTTCTTTTTTTTCAAGCAGCCCTATTGTTAAATAAGTTTGTGATTCTGAACTTACTGGTATATTCTTGATAGTTGTTGTTTTGAAATTACCGTCTTGAATAAACAAATTGTAATTTCCTGAAACAGGAAGAATTGAACTGAAGTTTCCGTTGACGTCAGAATGTATATTGACAGTATGTTCGTCATTGTAGATTTTTATCTGAACGTTTGCCAAAGATTTATTTTTCATATTAGTTACTCTGCCGCTGATGATTTCTGTGCTTTCCTGCGCTACAGCCTCACTACTAAACATTTTCGTAAGAAAGACAACAAGCCCCAGGCTGATAACCCATCTGTAAAATCGGCTGCAAGGTTCTGGAGGTAAAGCAACTACACGCTTCAATTGCCAGTTTTGAAACCTCCCACAAACCTTCTCTATTCTATGCTCTGCAAAATACTTATACAACTGCTCATCTGTGAAGCCGGTAAAATCCACCACACACTTTTGGCAGCTATCGCAAAACCTGCCCTGCTCCTGTGGTGTCATTTTATTCCAGTCCTCGTGGCAGGGCTGTGGTATGGATATTTGTATGGGGTGGTGGTGTTTCATCAATACGCTCCTTGTTCTATTTCATAGTCCAGCATTGTTTTTACATGCCCGCCGCTATATACATCGATTAACGGTACTCTATAATCGGTAAAATAACATTTAATAATTCTTTGGTTCGGATTAGGATACAGCACAAACTGAATGTTTCCGGGGTTCTGCAATTCATTTATTTGTTTTGATTCAGGTAGATGTCCGAAATATTGTACATTGATTCTTGCGCTCGTTTCGGTTACAATATATGCAGGTATATTAAGAGAAAACTTGCCATCAAGATCTGTCACAATTCCAGCTAATGTTTTATTACTATCTACAATAAAAACAACAGCATTAAATATCGGCTCATTGGATTCGTCTACTACTACCCCTGTTATCGTAATACAGTCGGGAATGTTACTATCCTCCTGCCCATTACAATCTCCAACTCCGATAAATGAAGAGAAAAACAAAAAGAATATGAGATAGCAGGTTTTCATTGCAACTACAAGTTACAATAACCCACCCAAAGATTTGTCACATAACTATACCAAATATCAACCTCTCCCTGGGATAGAGCCCGAGAGGCTTTTAATACTGTCCCGTACCCAGCATCACAAGCGTACAGCCTATTACGGGTTCTATGCCGTTGGCTTTGAGTTTATCTTCCAGTTCATCATTTTCCGTGCCGGGGTTGAATATCACCCGCTTCGGCTTGAGTGATAGTATATAATCATGGTAAGGTATTTGGTTCCTTGGGTTGAGGTACAGCGTCACTGTATCAATATCATCCATTGGTGGGGTATCCATGGTTATTTCCACTCCGCCTACATTGCCCATGTCTTTACCAATGCCTACTACAGGGTGCCCATAAGCCAGAAGCCTGTTGATGGCCATATTCGCGTATCTCGATGGGTTCACCGATGCACCCAGTACCAATGTCTTCTTCTTTTCCATACCTGCAAATTTACCGCGACTTTAGATGAACGCTATAATACCTCTATAAGCCGATATTATACTTTATTTCACCTTTTCTTTACGGCGTTCTATTCCTTATTGCGTAACTTTAAAACAGATGGAAGCAATGATTGTTGGGTTTTACCATACCTCAACAGACTTTTGACTTGTGAATTTTAACTTTTGAATTTATGCAGGCATATATAATAGCAGGCTACCGCACCGCAGTAGGCAAGGCGGGTAGGGGAGGTTTCAGGTTTACCCGTCCCGACGACCTGGCAGTAACTGTGATAAAAGGATTACTGGCTTCTGTGCCGCAACTGGATACAAAACTGGTGGACGATGTAATAGTGGGCAATGCCGTGCCCGAGGCAGAACAAGGACTGCAGGTGGGCCGCATTATAGCCAACCGTGCCGTGGGCGAATGGGCCCCGGGCGTTACTGTCAACCGCTACTGCGCATCAGGACTGGAAACCATTGCTATAGCCACGGCCAAAATACAGTCGGGCATGGCGGACTGCATCATTGCAGGTGGTACGGAAAGTATGAGCCTGGTGCCTACCGCCGGCTGGCGTACTATGCCTAATTATGAGATAGTAAAAGAGAATGGCGATTACTACCTGGGTATGGGCCTCACCGCAGAGCAGGTGGCGCAGGATTATAAAATAACCCGCGAGCAACAGGACGAATTTGCCTACAATTCGCACACGAAAGCGCTGAATGCTATTCAGCAGGGGTATTTTAAAAAAGGTATACTGCCGGTAAAAATAGAGGAGATAACCATCAACGAAAAAGGCAAACGGATAACAAGAGACTATACTGTTGACACAGACGAAGGCCCCCGCGCCGATACTTCTTTGACCGCATTGTCCAGGCTGAAACCGGCATTTGCAGCAAACGGGACAGTAACCGCCGGCAATTCTTCACAGACATCCGACGGCGCCGCATTTGTGATAGTGATGAGTGAAAAGTTGATGAATATCCTTGGCTTACAACCCTGGGGGAGATTGGTAGCTTGCGCCAGCGCCGGTGTTGACCCGCGCATCATGGGTATGGGGCCGGTAGCCGCGGTGCCTAAAGTATTGAAGCAGGCAGGTATGAAGCTGAACGATATAGACCTGGTAGAGCTGAACGAGGCTTTTGCATCGCAATCGATAGCGGTCATCAACGAGCTGGGCATGAACCCCGAAATCGTGAATATAAACGGCGGCGCCATAGCATTAGGCCATCCGCTGGGGTGTAGCGGCGCCAAACTTACCATCCAGAACCTGCACGACCTGGAAAGGCTGAACAAAAAATACGGCATGGTCACAGCCTGTGTAGGCGGAGGGCAAGGTATAGCGGGGATAATTGAGCGGATATAATTATAACAGCTTACAATCATCTCGCCGTTGTTGCGTCGCCTGACCAACAACTACCATTTGTTAACACCCTTGTGCATGTCCCCCATTTCGTACCTTTATATTCTTGACACACGAACTATACATCAGGCGCTGTTTCGAACTGTCGTTGCGTGGCAAGGGGCGGGTAAGTCCCAATCCGATGGTGGGTGCTGTACTCGTGCACGAAGGCCGCATCATCGGCGAGGGTTGGCACAAAGAATACGGCGGCCCTCATGCCGAGGTCAACTGCCTGGCATCGGTGGCGGAAGAAGATAAACACCTCATTCCGCAGGGTACCATGTATGTATCGCTGGAGCCCTGCGCGCATTATGGTAAAACACCTCCATGCGCCGACAGGCTGGTGCAGGAGCGTGTGAAAGAGGTTATCATCTGCAATACCGACCCGCACGATAAAGTGGCTGGCAAAGGTATAGAGATTCTGCGCGCGGCTGGCATTGCAGTTACCACCGGAGTTTTGGAGCAAGAAGGCCGCTGGCTCAGCCGCCGTTTCTTCTGTACTATGGACCAAAAACGCCCATATGTAATACTAAAATGGGCGCAGACCGCTGATGGATTTTTCGCCCCGCTCGACCGCAGCCGCTACCAGATAACTACGCAGGACAGCCGGCAGCTGCTCCACAAATGGCGCACAGAGGAAGACGCTATCATGGTGGGGTACCAGACGGCTGTTAACGACAACCCCAGTTTGACGGCACGTCTCTGGAAAGGTAAAAATCCTTTACGCATTGCCCTGGACAAAAACCTGGAAATCCCCCTCTCGCACAACCTTTTTGACAAAGAGGCCGAAACCTGGATCATCAACAGCAAAAAGGCAGGTGAAGATGATAATATTGAACTGGTACAGGTAGATTTTGGCGGGAATATCATCACGCAAATACTTGAGAAATTGTACAAGGCCGGCAAGCAATCGCTGATAGTAGAGGGCGGGGCCTTGCTGCTCAAAAGTTTCATAGATGCAGGCCTTTGGGACGAGGCGAGGATATTTACCGCAAACAGCACGTTGGAGGAAGGCATACCATCACCTGCCCTGGAAAATGCTATCCATGCCGAACAAATACCGGTAGCTGCTGATACACTCGACCTCTATATCAATAAAAGCAGCCCGTACTCCTTTGTTCCGGGTTATGAACTGTAAATTTGCCCATGCAATACCTGCTGTTAGTTATCCTGCTCAATACATTTATTTTCGTAGCCTTCAAGCTGTTTGCAAAATATAATGTGAACACCCTGCAGGCTATTACGGTCAACTACTGGGTATGTATGCTTACAGGCTGGGCCACACACGGTTTCCACCCTTTTTATGCCGAAATAGACGATGAGGGGTGGTTTGCCAATGCACTTTTGTTAGGTGCATATTTTATTTTCCTGTTCAACCTCATTGCCTACAGCACGGCCCGCGAAGGTATGACAGTCACCACCATTGCCAACAAACTTTCGCTGGTCATACCGGTGGTCTTCTCCTTCTGGCTATATGGCGAAGATGTGGAGTGGTTGAAGATAACTGGTATCGTGTTGGCTATCCCTGCCGTATATATGGCCACGTCCCGGCAGGGCAAGATAGAGATTAAAAACTTATGGCTCCCTGCTTTGGTATTTATCTGCAGCGGCCTCTCCGACACTTTCATAAAATACATCCAGCATTATCAGCTTGATACGCAGGCTGCTCAATCCGCGTTTACCATCACTATGTTTACAGTGGCTGCATCGGCAGGCAGCATTATGGTAGCGGGGAAAATGCTGCATGATAAAGACAATGAAAAGCCCGAATTTAAAAGCCTTGTTGCCGGCATACTGTTGGGTGTGCCCAATTATTTTTCTATATACTATCTCATCCGTCTTTTAGATGCAGACCTGCTGCCCAGTTCATCTATCATTCCGGTCAATAATATCGGTATAGTAGTTATGACCACAATTGCCGCAGTATTGTTGTTCAGGGAGCCGATTGGTAAAAAACGTATCATAGGTATAATATTATCTGTTATCTCTATCACCCTTATCGCACTGTCAGGTTTTTAAATAATGGAAGAACAATATACATACAAGACCATCACAGCACCTACCACTTCCGATTTTCGCGACAGGGGCAGCAAATTTTTCGGCTTTGCATATCCCGTACAGGATGTAGAAGAAGTAAAAGAAAAAGTAAAGGCATTAAAAAAAGAGCATCCCAAGGCCGTGCATCATTGTTATGCTTTTCGTATAGGTACCGATGGTACCCTATTCCGCGCCAATGACGATGGAGAGCCATCGGGCAGCGCGGGCAAACCTATGCTGGGGCAGATAGACAGCGCAGGACTTACTAATGTGCTGGTTGTCATAGTGCGCTATTTTGGTGGCTCTCTGCTGGGTGTGCCGGGGCTGATAAACGCTTACAAAACCGCTACCGCCGAAGCCCTTTCCAAAGCGGAAATTGTGGAAAAATGGATAGAAGAAAAACTATCACTTACCTTTGACTATCCTGCGATGAACGAGGTAATGCACCTGCTGAAACAAAGCGAGGCGACTATTTATAAACAAGACCTGCAACTGTTTTGCGAAGTGGAAGCAGGCATTCCTGTAAAATATGCCGATAGCTACATCAGTAAGTTGCGGCAGATACGAGGGGTAGATGTGAAGCAATAAAACTTCCCCTCTTGGGAGGGGTTGGGGTGGGTACACTCGCGAAGGACACAATGACCACAACAAAACATACAGCACTCATAAAACAGGAAGCACAACGCCTGGGTTTCGATGCCTGCGGTATAGCTAAAGCAGTACCGCTGGACGACGATGCCCGCCGCCTGGAGCAATGGCTGAACAAGGGCTATCATGGCTCTATGCAGTACATGGAGCGCTACTTCGACCTGCGCACCGACCCAACAAAATTAGTGCCCGGTGCAAAGTCTGTTATTACTTTGTTGCTCAATTATTACCCTGAACAAAGGCAGGACGATGATGCGCCTAAAATATCCAAATACGCCTGGGGCACCGATTATCATTATGTTATCCGCGATAAGCTGAACCAACTGCTTCATTTTATTCATCAGAACATAGGCGAAGTGCAGGGCAGGGGATTTGTGGACAGCGCCCCTGTGCTGGAACGCGCGTGGGCCCGTCGCAGCGGCCTCGGCTGGATAGGCAAAAACGCTAACCTGCTTACCAAACATTCGGGCTCCTTCTTTTTTATTGCCACACTTATCTCCGACCTGGAACTGGACTACGACAATCCCTTTCATACAGACCACTGCGGCACCTGCACGCGCTGTATCGATGCATGTCCTACAGATGCCATAACCGGCGACAAGGTGGTGGATGGCAGCAAGTGCATTTCTTATTTCACTATCGAACTGAAGGACGCACTGATACCCGGTGAATATCACGATAAAATGCAGGGCTGGATGTTTGGCTGCGATATTTGCCAGGACGTCTGCCCCTGGAACCGTTTCTCAAAACCACACCACGAACCAGCCTTCACGCCCATTCCCGAAATACTCAATCTATCCATAGGCGAATGGGAAACCATGACGGAAGAAGCATTTAGAAAGATATTCAAAAACTCGCCGCTCAAGCGCAGCAAATGGCAGGGCATACAACGTAATGTGAAGACGATCAAGCCGCTATAAAAATTTCTCCGATAAAAAATGCGTATTTCTACGCAAAATAATCGCGTGCTCGGAACGTAAGCCTGAATGTAGCGTCGGCGTAGCTTGCAGCCACAATATTTTACAAAGAATTCATTAATCTAAAACATTGATCATGGCTGCTAAAATTGTAAAACGAGCGGTTGCGGCAAGCAAGGCCGCTGCACCGGCAAAGAAGGTTGCTGTAAGAAAAGCAGCAACCGCTTCAACCAAAAAAGCTGCAACGCTGTCGGCAAAGCCCGGCAGCATTGCCCAGATACGGCATTATGACTTTAAGGTGGAACAGCCCATAAAGTTCCAGGCAGCACGCCTGAAGGCCGATGTATTTCAAAAGGTCAGCACCTCGCCCAAGGGTATTGAAATAACCCTTGAGCCAAAGGAGGGCGACAACCTGGTGTTTCACCACACACCGGGCTTTACCAGCCTCGAATCGCCCATGGCGCAGTTTTCAGTGCGCGCAGTGGTGTACAACAAAGGCACCGAAACCTACGATTTGGACAAGGTAGTTATTGAATATAAAAAAGGCGCGCAGACGCTGAAGAAGGAAATATATCTTCCTTCTGACAAACTCATTATAGACCCGGGCTACGCATGGGCATGGCAAAACAGCAGACCTTACCACGAAAACGGCGATATTGTTTTTTGGGATAATCCATTCCCCGATAGTGCAACTTTGAAATTCTATTTCAAAAATTATTCAGGCGCCATCTCCACCACCCGCACGCTGAAACCATACTCCGGCGCGTTGAGCCTGCCTTTCAAGCCAGGCGATTTTGAAGCGGATGAATACCTGAGCAGCTACTCCATGCACGGCGGCGGCGACCAGGTATTTGCCTACGACATCGGCGTGCAAGCCTACCGCGATAAAAAATGGACAGGTGTATACCCCGGCAAAGACGGATCGGAAAACTCGCATAGCCGCATATGGGGCAAGCCCGTGTATGCAATGGCCGATGGTGTTGTGCTGCATTTTGAGAATAATATTCCCAACAACTGGAAACCGGACGGCTCCGATGCGGGAATGAAAAAGCAAAAGGATGAACTTTGGGGCTCATTCGACTACGGCGGTTCCGGTAACCATTTTTATATTCGCCACGGCAATGTGGTAGCGCTGTATGCCCACATGCAAAAAGGTTCGCTCACTTCAAAATTTCTGAAAAATGGTGCAACCGTCAAAAAAGGCGACCTGCTGGGTAAGGCCGGCAACTCCGGCAACTCTTCTGGCCCGCACCTGCATATCCACATCAAGACTTATAAAAATGATGCAGAGCCCGAAGGTGGTATTTTCCGGCCACTCCTGTTTAATAATGGTTTCGTAATCGGACAGGCCGAGTATCCTAAGCCGAAATCGAACGTAAACTGGTCGGCGCTGAACAAACAGGGTATTCCCGGCTTGAAGAGCAAGGCCAGTTTCATTCACCCTTCAGAGGTGCATCCGTATTGCGCCTATCCCACCAACTGGGGCGAAGTGTGCAGGTTTGGCGTTTCAGAAAGCCTGTACCAGCAGGAATTTGACAAGGTATGGACCTGCGGTTATTACCCTATATGGGTAGATGGCTACGAGGTTGCGGGCAAGACATATTTCAATGTCATTTTCAGACCGTCGAAGGGTATACAATGGGTGGCGCGTCATGGTATGGACGGGGCCGGTTACCAGGCGGAATTTAACAAATGGGTGAAGGCAGGCTTCCGTCTTATCAATGTCAACTCTTACATGTCTAAGAGTAAGGTAAAGTATGCTGCTGTATGGGTAAAAGACAATAAAGTGGATTGGATGGCTTATCACGGGCGTACGTTGGCATGGCACGAAAGCAATTTTCAGAAACATTGGAAAGCCGGCTGGGTGCCAACGAATGTTTCCTGCGTACATACCGGTGGGCAAACCTACGTTACCGCATTGTGGGAGAAGAAGAATACCGGTGGCTTTTACCTGCGCCCCGATATGACGCTGCAGGAATTCGGAGATGCATTCAAACAATATACTGATAAAGAGAAGTTCAAGCTGGTATACCTTGATGCATATATAAAAGGCGGCAAGCCCAGGCTGAGCGGTATCTGGTACAAAAACCAACCCAACTACAATACATGGTGGGAGAAATACCATCTTTCGGCCAACCAGTTCCAGGCAGAGTATAACTCCATGCTCAATAATGGCTACCTCACCCGTTGTATTGCCGGCTACAGCGATGGCGGTACTGCGAGGTTTGAAGGCATTTGGTCGAAATAAGGAAAACAGTGTTGCTCTGTTGCAGGCGGGACCTCAGCTTGAGGCCCGCCTGTTTTTTGTTAGAGGAATACCCCCAATACGGCGCCGAATATTATATGCACTATTAATGTCACTATCGGTGTGCCGATGCCATAGTTCAGGGCAAAGAAACCCGGTGGCTGCAATTGTTTCGTAGGTGTAGGTCCCTGGTAGGGGTGCGCCATCCTGGGGTGAAACGAAGCGATGATCTGCATACCTACGGACAATACAAAACATCCGTGAACAAACCCCACAAGAGCGCCGAACCACCAGGTATGGATGTCAGCGGCGTCAAATAAAACAGCATAGAGGAGTGCGAAGAGTAAGCCTATCGCCAGGTGCAATATAAATCCCACTGCCGGGGCACGGTTCCGGTTAGATGTCACCATCGTGCCCAACAAAAATGGTATATCCATACGCGTAAGGCCCATTGGTTTTGATGCCGCCATAATGGTCGTCAGCACAATGGTTGAAGAAAATCCCCACAATATGATATTCCCGATATTCATTTCCCTTTGTTTATCGCCTTGTTTATTGCATAGGCGGCATTTACCAGTCCTATATGGCTGAACCCCTGCGGGTAGTTGCCCAGCAACTCGCCGGTATCGGTATCTATTTCTTCCGACAGAAGCAGGGTAGGCCCGGCTTTATTTATTACTGCCTCAAACAATTCTTTTGCACGATCAATATCGCCCAGCATAGCCAGGTTCTCAGCCAGCCAGAAATTACAGAGCGCAAAAGCTGTATCTCGTCCGCTCACGCCGTCTGGCAGCGACTTGTACCTGTAGAGCAGGTTGTTTTCCATCAGGCGATTGCTTATCTCTTTCATTGTGGCTCTCATCCTGGGAGAGTTTACGCTGCAATATCCTGTGAGGGGCAATGTCAGCAGGCTGGCGTCCAGTTTGTCGCCACCAAACTCGCTGGTGTACGTTCCCGTTGCCATATTAAATCCCTTGCTTTCTATTTCATCAGAGATAGCGCGCGCCGTATCGCTGAATTTTTTTTCCAGTTTCTGGCTCCAGCCATATTTCCCACACAGTTTTACCAACCTGTCCAGTCCTACCCATGCCATTGCTTTTGAGTGTGTATGATGCCGCCCTGCTCTTCTTATTTCCCATATGCCGTTGTCGGGTATGGTCCATTGCCTGCATATCACTTCACCCAAACCTGATACAAATTTCTGTGAACTGTTACTAAGGTTTCCCGCATATTCCGAATAATAGTATACCGCATCCAGCACTTCTCCGTATACGTCCAGTTGAAACTGGCCGTGCGCTTTGTTGCCTATACGCACCGGTGCTGAATTTTTGTACCCGCTCAACCACGATAAATTTTCCTCCTTTAGCGTCGCGTCGCCATATACGGAATACAATACCTGCAACTCAGGCGCTGTTAGCCTTGTAGCATGCAGCATCCAGCTCATATATGCTTCCATCTCTTTTGCAAATCCAAGTTTTCTGAGGGCCCGTACTGTAATGGACGCGTCTCTCAGCCAGCAATACCTGTAATCCCAATTACGTTCTCCGCCTATTTCTTCGGGCAGCGAGGTAGTGGGTGCTGCCACGATAGCCCCCGATGGGGCGTGTGTAAGCAGTTTGAGGACCAGCGCGCTTCTCCTTACATGCGCTTCGTATAGACCTGAGTAGGCGCACCCACTCATCCAGTTTTGCCAATAGGCAACAGTCCCCTGCATGCGTTCATAGCCTGTACGCTCCAGTTTGGGTATTATGGCCGGTGCCTGGTTGGTATAGCTCAGCGAAAAGATAATCCGTTCACCACCCGCGATACTAAACCGCGCTACCGCTCCGCCATCTTTACCCGATATGCCGGTCACTCCCACATCCAGGGTGCTGTTCAAAATATAAGTGCCTTCCTGCCAGAAAAACTGGATGCCCAGCTTACCCCTGTCAACTAATTTCGGGGCGATTTTTCCGTAATAAACCCTTGGCCTGAATTCAAATTTGAATTCCACCTCTCCGGATATGCCTTCTACTACCCGCAGTATTTCGTGGTCGGGAAACAGCTCTTTCTTTTTTGCTTCCTCTTCCATGGCTACAAAGCAGTCCGTGATTCGTGCAATGCCTTCTGCCGTGGTAAAAAGTGTGCATACCACGTTGGTATCGTCTACATAATGTTGTATCGACTTGTACCGGCCCGCAGGTGATAGGGCAAATGAGCCGCCTTTCTCCTTGTCCAGTATAGCGGCGAAAATGCTTGGTGAATGAAATTCCGGCAGGCAGCACCAGTCTATGGAACCATCTTTGCTTATGAGCGCTGCCGCGCGCGAGTTACCGATAAGCGCATAGTCCCTGAGTTGTAGTTGCATGACATATAAAAAACAATTTCAGGTGTAAAAGGTTGAGTGAATAGAGGGAGGATGCAGAGCATTAATTGATTTTTGTCTTTTTCCCTCTTTTGGTTACTTCTTTCAGGCGATTACCTTCTACACGCCAATAGCCATACACTTTAGTTTCAGTGTATTTGCGTATGGAGATACCGGTTTTTTCGGCAATGTACCAGCAAAGTTCGTAACCAAAGTCCCGGTTTTCTATGCACACGGGTGCGTAAGATACCATGTCCATATATTTCAGGACGGTTGACCGGACGGAAGCAACGGCCGGTGTTTTCTTAGGTGAGTATAAGCGTATCAAGGCTGTGCAGCAGCCTTCTACAATACTGATAATAATCTCTTTTTCCCTATCGGGGGTATCTTCCACACCGGGTACTATTTTGTGGAAAGTGCTGTACTTGTCCAGCCACCTGAGTTTGTATAATTGCTCAAGTATTTCTTTGGGATCCGGGCCGTTTTTTTTCGCCACGCTGTCAGGTCCGTTGAATGGAGTACCTGTTGTTGAGCAGGCCCAGGTTAAACAATAGGATGATGATATATTCCTTCAATTGGTACAGCAGTCGTTTACCCGCGGGAAAGTCTTTTGGGAAGGGGGCGGTAGCGATAGTCACGTTATCCAAGTGTCGTGAAAAGAACTTCCGGGCCCGCATACGGTGGAAGCTTGAGGTAACTACAATTGCATTTTTATATCCCTTTTCGTGCATGATGCGGCTGACCATAACGGCATTCTCGTAGGTATTGCGTGCGCTCGACTCTATATATATGTCGCCGTGCGGAATACCTTTATGCACCAGGTACACAGCCATTACTTCCGATTCCACAAATTCATTGTCCACCGCAGCCCCTGTAACGATTATTCTTGCGGCCATACCTGCGTTATACAGCTCAATGGCTTTGTCGAGCCTGGCCTGCAGTATTGGCCCGGGATTGCCGTTCTCATCTGCAGGATAACCGAGTACTATCAATATTGTATCTGTTTGTTTCACTGCTCAAAATTAACTTATATTATTTTTTAGCAAACACGGTATTTTGGTTTTCTATATGTGTATTTCTTGATGCCAAAAAATTTTTCTATCCACTTTTTTGGTCTCATATTTGCGGATAATAAAAAGTTGTCAGTTTGGTAACGCTATATTTATATAGACCTTATCGGAGTTATTTTAATCTGTACCAAAACAACGCCGGTAAAAATAGATGATACGTAACCTGATAGTAGATATGGCCCCGATACTAATAATAGTAATGTTCGCCATCTTCGCCATAGTTAAGGTTTCTATTATTTCCGTAAGCCTGCATAAAAATTACTTCTCTCTTTTCTTTAATTCTTTGTTATTTTACAATAAGGTAACGATACGCAACACTTTTCACGAGAAACTCAAAGACTACTATCGCAAAAGCAATAAGGTAAATGCGCTGTTCTATACATTGATAGCTATCACCCTGGCTTTATACTTCCTCATGAGGTCTATTTAAAGCTTTGTTTTTCTCAAAGCTCAAGTTTTCTTACATTTGCACAATTTGTTTTTTAAAAATGCCTACACAAACAGAATATGCACCCGCATACCTGCTGCTGGAAGACGGTACCTTCCTGAAGGGAAAGTCTTTTGGTGCAAAAGGTACAACAAGCGGCGAAATTTGCTTTAATACAGGAATGACCGGTTACCAGGAAGTGTTTACAGACCCTTCTTACTACGGTCAAGTGCTGATAATGAACACGGTATATATCGGCAATTATGGTGTGAAGAAAGAAGACACTGAAAGTGATTCCGTAAAAATAAGAGGGCTCATCTGCAAAAATATTTCTGAACGATATAGCAGGATGATAGCCGATGAAAGCCTGGAAACATACCTGGTAAAGAACAACATAGTAGCTATACACGATATAGATACCCGCGCCCTCGTGCAGCACATCAGGAGCAAAGGGGCTATGAATTGCGTGATATCTACCGAAAAACAGGAGATAGAAGCCTTACGAAAAGAGCTGGAAGCAGTTCCTGATATGGCAGGGCTGGAGCTTTCCTCTTATGTATCTACCAAAGAGCCTTACTACTTTGGCGATAAAAACGCGGCTATACGTATTGCTGTACTGGACTACGGTGTAAAACGGCATATCCTTCAAAACATGGCAGACAGGGGGGCATACCTGAAGGTGTATCCCGCAAAATCTACTTATGGCGAACTGGCAGAATTTGACCCGCACGGGATATTTGTTTCCAATGGCCCCGGCGATCCGGCAGCCATGGACTATGCTGTGGCAACGGTGAAACAGGCTATAGATGAAGAAAAGCCGCTGTTTGGTATATGCCTGGGCCACCAGATACTGGCGCGTGCCCATGATATACCCACCTTCAAAATGCACCACGGGCACAGGGGCCTCAACCATCCTGTGAAGAACCTGGTGACAGGCAAATCGGAAATAACCACCCAGAATCACGGCTTTGGTGTAGACCCAGAATCGGCACGGAAGTCGGACAGGATAGAGATAACCCATGTGAACCTGAACGATGGTTCCATAGAAGGCATAAGAGTGAAAGACAAACCGGCGTTTTCGGTGCAATACCATCCCGAGAGTACGCCCGGCCCCCACGATTCGCGGTATTTGTTCGACGATTTTATCAGTATGATAAAGGAAAGGTTGTAGTTCTGTTTTATATTGTGCTGTTCAAAGCAAAAAAGCATACGCTCAATGAATAACGAAAGAATACTGGTGATAGGCGCCTGCGGACAAATAGGCGTTGAACTGACGCTGGCCCTGCGCAAAACCTATGGCGACGGCAATGTTGTGGCTACAGATATACGTGAAGAACATGAGCTGCTTGCCGGTAGCGGACCTTACGAAGTGCTGGACGCTATGGATGGCAAGGCTGTGGCCGAAACAATAAAAAAGCATTCCATTACCCAGGTGTACCTGCTGGCTGCGCTCTTGTCGGCCACGGGCGAGAAGGCCCCTAAGCGCGCATGGGATATCAATATGCAAAGCCTGCTGCAGATACTGGATATATCCCTGGAGCAGAAGCTGCATAAGCTATACTGGCCCAGCTCTATCGCTATCTTCGGGCCTACAACCCCTAAACAAGACACAGCACAAAAAACCATCGTAGAGCCAGGCACCGTTTATGGCATCAGTAAATATGCAGGCGAACTCTGGTGCCAGTATTACCATAATCGCTGGGGACTGGATGTGAGGAGCCTGCGTTACCCGGGGTTGATAAGCTGGAAAAGTGAACCCGGCGGCGGTACTACAGACTACGCCGTGGATATTTTTTACGAAGCGCTGAAATCGGGCAAATACACTTGTTTCCTGCAGGAAGACACTTACCTGCCTATGATGTATATGGATGATGCCATCAGGGGCACTATCGAACTGATGGAAGCGCCTGCCGAAAAAATAAAAAGCAGGATGGCGTACAACTTTTCTGCAATGAGTTTTTCTCCCAAAGAACTGGCTGCGGTGATACAATCCAGGATACCTGAGTTTGAAATAAGCTATGCGCCTGATTTCCGCCAGGCGATAGCCAACGGGTGGCCACAGAGCATAGACGATGCTGCCGCACGTAATGACTGGGGCTGGCAACATGAGTTTGATGTTCAGAAGATGTCGGACAGTATGCTGCAAAACCTGAAGCACAAGCTGCAACTGGTATAATATTCAAATCTCGTTAACCTGTAGTTAAGCTATCCGGGTAATTTGATTATCCGGCCTGCCGCGTACATTTTTGTGGTAATTATTACCGGATGAAATCAAAGCGGCAAAAAAAGATAGAAAAACACGCAAACCTGCTCACCCGGCAGAAAAAACGCAAAAGAATAGCGTTAATCATCTCTTTTATCGTGGTAGCCATACCGGTGTACCTGGAATATTATTACGGCAACTAAACGCAGGCCCATTCATATATTTGCCTTAAAGAAGGGCGGTTATGAGCAAACAAGTATTAGTAGTGCTGACCGGTGCGGGTATCAGCGCCGAAAGTGGATTACGCACTTTCAGGGACAGTGATGGACTGTGGGAAGGGTACAAGGTAGAAGAAGTGGCCACACCTTACGCATGGCACAGAGACCCCGGAATGGTACTGGACTTTTACAATATGCGCCGCCGCAATGTAAAAGAGGCCGAGCCCAACGCAGCACATAAAATGCTTGCCGAACTTGAGGAACACTACGACGTACGCATAATTACTCAAAATATAGACGACCTGCACGAAAGAGCGGGGTCCACCAATGTACTGCACCTGCATGGGGAAATATTCAAGATGCGTAGCGAACGTAATGAAAACCTTGTGTATCCTATATTTGATGATATAAAACACGGCGATCTTGCCGAAGACGGCGCTCAACTGCGGCCACATATAGTCTGGTTTAGCGAGCCGGTGTATATGATAGAAGAGGCTATACCCGTTATGCAATCGGCGGATGTATTTGTATTAATAGGAACATCACTTGTCGTTTACCCGGCAGCGGGGCTTGTAGATTATATCAGGCCGGGCACAAAGAAGTATATTATTGATAAGGTCATCCCTCCCGTTAACCGTTACGATAATGTAGTTCCCATTGAAATGCCTGCTACCGGCGGCGTCGTAAAACTGAAAGAGTATCTCGGCCTTGTTTAAGATTTCAGGCTGAAAAGGCTGTCTACAAATTCAGCTTTGTTGAACAACTGCAGGTCTTCCATTCGTTCTCCTACGCCTATGTATTTTACCGGTATTTTGAACTGGTGGGCTATTGCCAACACAACGCCGCCTTTGGCAGTGCCATCCAGCTTAGTAATGGCTATGGCCGTAACATCAGTTGCAGCGGTGAATTGCCTGGCCTGTTCGATGGCGTTTTGTCCTGTGCTGCCATCCAGTACCAACAGGACCTCGTGCGGTGCATCCGGTATTTTTTTCGCAATCACGCGCCTGATTTTACTCAACTCTTCCATAAGGCCCGCTTTGTTGTGCAGTCGGCCTGCCGTGTCAATGATGGCCACGTCAGATTCCCGGGCAATGGCGCTTTGTACAGTATCGAAGGCGACCGAACTGGGGTCGCTACCCATTTCCTTTTTCACAATGGGCACACCCGTACGCTCGCTCCAGATGGTGAGTTGGTCAACAGCAGCCGCCCTGAACGTATCTGCCGCACCTAAGAGTACTGATTTATTATTTTTCTTAAAGTTGTAGGCAAGTTTGCCAATTGTTGTGGTTTTGCCCACGCCGTTTACGCCTACTACCAATACCACATAAGGTTTTTTATTAGCAGGAAGCTCGAAGCCTGTATGGTTGTAAGACGGTGAATCGGCCAGGATGGCCATCATCTCTTCTTGTAGTATGTTATTGAGTTCTTTGGTGCCCAGGTATTTGTCCTTCTTTACCCTTTCTTCTATGCGTCCTATAATGGCCACTGTAGTATCTATACCTACGTCCGCGCTTACCAGTGCTTCTTCCAGTTCGTCCAGCACCACCTCATCTACCGTATCCTTTCCGGCGATAGCCTTGGTTATCTTCGAAAAGAAGTTGCTTTTTGTTTTCTGCAGTCCCAGGTCGAGGGCTTCTTTCTGTTCTTCCTGTTCTTTGGTACGTTTGAATAATTTATCAAAAATCCCCATTGGTAAACGGTTTTGCAAAGGGTAAATAATCCGGCATCGGTGCGAAATTACGCTTTACGGCATAATTTCCTGTAAATTAAAAGGTTGGGCGACGCCCAACCTTTTAATATGAAATACATTTTTTATTTGTCTAATTTCTTCTTCAGGTTCGTGTCCAAAGCGTCAAGGAACTGCTCGGTATATACATAGTCTTTACCGGCTGTCACCTTGTTGCCGTGTATACATACAGCCAGGTCTTTGGTCATGATGCCGCTTTCCACTGTCTCAATGCACACGGCCTCCAGTGCATGTGTGAAGTTTATCAGTTCCTGGTTATTATCCAGTTGTCCCCTGAATGCCAGGCCCCGCGTCCATGCGAAGATGGAAGCTATGGGATTGGTAGAAGTAGGTTTACCAGCCTGGTGGTCGCGATAGTGACGCGTCACCGTGCCGTGGGCGGCTTCGGCTTCCATCGTTTTGCCATCGGGCGTTACCAGGGTAGAGGTCATCAAACCCAGTGAACCGAAACCTTGTGCTACAGTATCGCTCTGTACGTCGCCGTCGTAGTTTTTACATGCCCATACAAAGTTGCCATTCCACTTCAGTGCGCTGGCTACCATATCGTCTATCAGGCGGTGTTCGTATGTCAGCCCGTTTTTGTCAAATTCGGCTTTGAATTCGTTTTGATATATTTCTTCGAATATGTCTTTGAAGCGGCCATCGTATTGTTTCAGGATAGTGTTTTTGGTAGACATATAGAGCGGCCATTTTTTCTGCAATGCCATATTGAAGCAGGAACGCGCGAAACCTTTGATGGATTCATCGGTATTGTACATAGCCAGCGCCACGCCGTCGCCTTTGAAATTGTACACTTCGTGCTCAATAGTTTCCCCGTTGTCTCCCTCAAATTTGATAGTCAATTTCCCTTTGCCCTTTACCACGAAGTCGGTAGCGCGGTACTGGTCGCCAAAGGCGTGACGGCCTATGCATATAGGCGCCGTCCAGTTGGGCACCAGGCGGGGGATGTTGTCTATCACTATCGGCTCGCGGAATACGGTGCCATCCAGTATATTCCTTATAGTTCCGTTGGGGCTCTTCCACATTTTCTTTAGTCCGAATTCTTTCACACGGGCTTCGTCAGGTGTTATGGTAGCACATTTTATGCCCACACCGTGTTCTTTTATAGCATTTGCCGCATCAATGGTCACTTGGTCGTCGGTAGCATCCCTGCGTTCTATACCCAGGTCGTAATATTTTATATCTACATCTATATAGGGCAGTATCAGTTTGTCTTTAATGAACTTCCAGATGATTCTTGTCATTTCATCCCCGTCCAGTTCTACTACGGGATTGGCTACTTTTATCTTATTCATATTATATGGTTGCGTATTTCAGGGGCTAAAAATAAGAAAAGCTGCGCCCATAATTCAAACCAAAATAAAAATGGTCCCCAAAAGGGGGCCATTTTTTTGCCAAGTGCTTTTATATGTTACCTGTTGAGGATGAAGCGCAAACCAGATACTTCGTCATCAATTGAGATATTTACCTGGTACATACCATTGGGGATATTGGGGTCCAGCTTTACCGGCAGACTTATGTCACTGCCTGCCGACATATACACTCTGTTGTATATGATTTCCCCGGTAATATTTGTAATCGTGACATTTATTTCACTGCCGGGCATTAGTTGTTGTTGGTATGCGCCTTTTATCACGAACTGCCCTGTGTTGGGGTTAGGCGAGAGCGTAAAAACCTCATTATTGCCAGCAACTGTATTTATGCCGGTAGTAATATTCCTGCCGGACACCACTACAGGATCGACACAAGCCAGGCTGGATTTCATGTCTACATGTACCCGATCATGCGGCAAAAGATTCTGCGTGGTAAACACTGGTCCATGCTGTCCCTCTACCAGTACGTTATTAATGTACCAGTAATATTCCGGGTTTGTTCCTCCGTTGTGCGGGATTGCAGTAAAAATGTAGTCGTCGCCGGCCGAATAGACCGTAACATTGACCGAGGTAGATAAGACCGGGTCAATATTTACTTTTATCGGGTTACTGTTCACAGGCTGCACGCATTGGGCACTGCTGATCAGTTTAGCCTGGATAACATCGCCGTCGGCCAGGGTGTTGGTGATAAACGTGGCGCTTTCTTCACCGGGAATTTCTACACTGTTCTTCAGCCAGCGATACCGGGGTGTATTGCCGCCGTTGCTGTAGGCGGTATAAAATGTAATCTGTTCGTCCTGGCATATGTTGGAGTCGGGTCCGGCTGTCAACACAATAAATGCAGGTGTACTGGCGATAACGCTGATATTCGCGGAATCGCTTTCTTCAGAACAATTTCTTGCCGTGTTGGTCACGATCACCCTGTACGAAAAGTTATCCATTGAAACAGCAACGTTGCGTACTACCAGGCTATCTGTGGCTGTGCCGGTATATGTAGCGTTATCAGTGAGGTTTATCCAATTGTTGCCGGAATAATGTTGCCAGCGGTAAGCCTGGGTACTATCTGCCTTAACATAAAAGGACAGGTCGTCGTTTGAACATACAGTGCCGTTTACAGGCTGTAGGGTTATTTCAACAGGGCAGGGTGGCTCCCACGTTATCCTGATGTTCGGCCTTTTGTTGCCATAGCTGGAGGTAGAGAGCGTGGTGGAGTTGTTTGGCGCTGAGCTGCTTGCAAAACCAATTCCGTAGCCATTGGCAGTATGATAATAAAAATTGTTGGCGCCGCTTGCAGTGCCTGTTTTTTCGTGGTCGGTCATTACTACCAGGTTGCCGCCAGTATATTCAAATGGTGTCATTAGTGTGAACGGTACCCAGCCCGTGGTTGTAAACGACTGTGTACTGCTGGTATACACCGCAGTAGCGCCGGTTGTCAATGTACCCCAACTGGTGCCGGAAGCGAGCGATGTAGCCGAGGTATTTTTCATGAAGATATTGAACACATTATTCCCGATTATGGTGCCGTTTTTTTTATTCCATTCCACTTTTGTGATTGTGGCGCCTGCGGGTATACCCAATTCTGCAGCGGTATACAAGTATGCGTATCTTGAATAATCGAAAGAGGAACTGGCTGAACTCCTATAGTAAGGGCCGTATAAATAAGAGCTGCTGGTACCAGTACCAATTGTGACAGTGCTTTGCGCTACCGCCGTGGCTACAGTCATCGCCCATACGCAAGCCGACAACAGCAGCAATTTTTTTCCAGGGTAAAAATTCCATTTCATACAAGTTTGTTTTTGCTGTGTAAAAGTTACGTGCAGGGTTATGCGCGCGTCCTCGCATGAGTTGCCCGATTTAATCCTGACAGGAAAGACAGTGGTTGGGCTGTAAAACGTGAACACGGCCCAGTTAAATTGTTATTAGTATCCGGTTTAAAAGAAATTAGGTTTAATCTTTTTACGTTGGCAGTAACTAGTGTTCAATGGTATGTTTACAATATTCACAGTGATTCTAACTGATTAATATATAGTTAAATATGCCTTGTCATATTTCCCGGATGCATTAGAGTTTTAATCAGTTTGTAACAAATGTAAAGAGGCCCTCGCAAAGAGGGCCCCTTTATTCTACCGTTTAGATGTTCCTAATTACCTGTTGAGCACGAAGCGTAGATTAGAGACTTCGCCGTCAATTACAATATTCACCTGGTACATGCCGTTAGCCAGGTCGTTGTTGAGCACCACCGGCAGGTCGATAGTACTGCCGCTTGCAGGATATGTCTTAGTAAACACAACCTGGCCAAGCGAATTGGAGATTTTTACAACCACTTCCTTATTGCTCACCGGCTTATTCAATGCTCCCTTGATGTGGAATTGTCCGCCGTTGGGGTTGGGGTACAAGCCCAGTTCAGAGAAGCCGTTAGCAAATTTCTCAACACCGGTTGTGATGTTCCTGCTGCTTACGGTAAGCAATTCAGGGTTCACGCACTCTTCGCTGCTCGACATCTCCACATGTATTTTATCGGTCATCGCAAGGCCTATTGCATCGTAAGTTTCAGCAGTTGCGCCAGGTATAGCTACTGTGTTCTTGTACCATTGGTATGAGGGGTTGAGGCCGCCATTTTTTGGTATTGCGACAAACCTGTAAGTATCTTCACCAATAGAATATACCGCAATTGTTACCGATGGGTTGACAAGCGGAACTACATTAAATGTTACCGGGTTACTCATTTCGGGGAATACACAGGTAGCGCTGCTGATGAACCTGCATTGCACAACGTCGCCGTTGCTGAGTCCTGTCGTTTTCAACGTACCCATTGTTTCACCCGGGATGTCGGCGCCATTCAGCACCCACTGGAATGAAGGCGTTGTGCCGCCATTGGTGAAGAACGTGTACATGGTTACTTCCGCCTTGTCGCATACCACGCTATCGGGGTTAGGCGCTATTACTATGCTCGACCTGTTAGTCTGGTTGATCGTCATAGTTATCACGTTGCTGGTCACCGTTTGCGGAGACGGGCACACCAGGTTGCTGGTCAGGCGACAGGATACTTTGTCACCATTAACCAACTGGTTGGTGAGGTATGTATCGGCGCTAGCTCCCACCGGCTGGCCGTTTACCAGCCACTCGTAGGTGGGCACATCGCCGCCATTGGTTATAGTTGCCCTGAATACATTATCCTTACCTGAGCACCATGAAGAACCGTGGTCTGACGTAATTGTGATGGTCGGTGTTGAGTATTGTGTCACTTTCATCGCAACAGTATTGCTGCTGGCAACAGTTTTTGGAGAGGGGCATAATGCATTTGATGTCATTTCGCACCATATCAGGTTGCCACTGCCCAGCGTTGATGTTGAGAATGGATTGCCTGTGCCTATAGCAGTTCCGTTACGCTTCCATACATAAGTAGGGTTGCTGCCACCGTTCACGGGAGAGGCAGTAAAGGTTACGCTTGTGCCGGCGCAGATATCCTCATCGCTGGCAGAAAAAGTAACTGATGTAGGCACCAACTTATTTACGGTCAGTGTTGCCACTGAAGTTGTCAGTGCCGGAGCGCATGTACCGGTTATGATACAACGGTACTGATAACCATTCATACTGTAATACACTATAGGCATTGCCAGTGTTGCTGTCGCAACACCGCTGTATGTGCTGTTGTTCGACAGGTTAAACCATCCGCTGCCGGTGTTTATCTGCCACTGATAAGTAATGGCTGTACCGGTAGCCCCAACGCTGAAGCTGACATTCGTCGTACTATCACATTTGGTTACATTCGCAGGGTTCGACGTGATAGCCGGTTTTGCATGTACTGTGATATAAGTTGTATTGGACGTTACCGCATTGCAGGTGCCGGTTACACGGCATTGATACACATAAGTCTTCGTATTGGGCGAAGCGGTAATGCCTGTAATGTTTAGTGTAGATGCGGTGACTCCTGAGTAGAAGCCGCCATTGTTCAGGGCGGTCCAGGTGCCATTGTTATTGATGTACCACCTGTAGCTGACACCCGTGCCGGTAGCGCCCACTGTCAGGCTGGTATTGGCGCCGCTGCACAGAGTGAGCGAGGCTGGTGTATTAGCGGTAAGAGCTACCGGTGTATTTACAGTCAATGTAGCAGTACCCGATGTTTTGGCAGTAGGGCATGAACCCGATACCACGCACCTGTACCTGTAGCCGCTCTGCGATGCCTGTACGTTGCTTACAGCAAGGTTGAAGGTTGTTGCACCGCTATACCCGCCGCCATTGGTCACATTGGCCCAGGTAGAGCCGCCATTGGTACTTATCTGCCACTGGTGGGTAATATTGCTGCCTGTTGCTCCAACACTGAATGTAGCATTCTGGCCAACGCACTTCACCTGGCTCGATGGGTTGAGGCTGATGACAGGCTGACTGTGTATTGTAAGTGTTGCTGCGTTGGAGGTAACAGCTGGGATGCAACCCGTATTCAATTCACAACGATACATTGAATAGAGCCCTACATAAGGAGTCGTAAGATTCAGTGTGGCTGTGTTCACGCCAGAGAAGACACCAAATCCGCCGTTGAACAGGTTAGACCAGGTAACGCCGTCATTAGAGCCCTGCCATTGGTAGGCTATCGACCCGGAACTGGTAGCAGCCACCGTATAGCTGGTATTGTCACCCACGCATATTGTTTTGTTGGTAGGTTGGGTGTTGACTACCGGCGATGTAGCCACAGTGAGCGTCATTGCGTTAGAGGTTACTGACACGATGCAAGCGTTCGTAACCACGCAACGGTACATATTGCCGTTGTCTGCCAGCGTAGGATTTATGAAGCTTAAAGTGCTGGTAGTGGCCCCGCTGTATATTCCGCCATTGGTTACATTACCCCAGGTAGAGCCGCCATTGGTGCTTACCTCCCACTGATAAGTAATATTATATCCAGTAGCCGTTACTTCGGTGGAACCGGTAGTGCCGGTACATATTGTCTTCGACTGCGGATGAGCAGTTACTACCGGATTTGCACCGATAGTTAGTTTGGCCACGCCGGTAAATACTGACGGTGCACATGTGCCGTCTATACGGCAGCGGTACAGGTAGCCGTCCATAGAGGCTGGTACAGAGGTAAGGTTGAGCGTCGCGGTAGTGGCATTGCTATACACACCGGTATTGCTGATATCGCTAAAGCTTACACCGTTGTTGGTGCTCACCTGCCATTGGTAGGTTATGCCTGTGCCTGTTCCGCTGGCAGTAAATGATGTATTTGCATTGGTACAGATAGTGACCGGCGACGGGCTCGAAACAATCGCAGGGAGGCTTAGAACTGTAAGTGTCGCGCTTGCCGTAGTTGCACTGCACGTGTTTTTGGCAACACAACGGTACTGGTAGTTATTCATACCGCTTGTTATTGCCGTTACGGTCAGGGTAGATGTGGTGGCATTTACATAGTTACCGCCGTTGGTTATGTCTGTCCATGTACTGCCGCCGTTGGTGCTTACCTGCCACTGATAATTCAGGCTGGCGCCTGTTACGGTAGTAGAGAACGTAGTGCTGCTGTTAAGGCATGCTGATTTGTTTGTCGGATCAACTGTGACAACAGGGAGCGTATAAAAACTGAGGGTTGCGGCATTGGAGGTAACAGTGTTGTTACAGTTGTTCGTTGCAACACACCTGTACTGGTAACCGCTCATTGTAGATGGCGCTGCCGTCAGGTTGAGCGTAGCAGTGGTAGCGCCGCTGTAAACACCACCATTGGTTACGGTGCTCCATGTACTGCCGCCATTGGTACTTACTTCCCACTTGTAGGTAGCGGTAAGCCCTGTACCGGGGTTGGGCGTTACAGTGAAAGAGCCATTGCCGTTGGGGCATATTGTAGTATTGGCTGGGTGTGTGGTAACCGTGATGGCGGGACAAACAAGATTTACATTGTAATCTTCCGTTTCTCCCCAACTGAAATTTGTACACGCGTTGGTAGCTGCAATTTGTGGTGTAGTAGATGAACTATAACGTACGCGTACACGCATTTTGGTAACGCCGGTAAGCGCTGTGGGGGCGATAACTACATTGTTTGTTATTGCGCCGGAACTTGTTCCGTTGCCAAGATAAGTATATTCAGAAGCATCGAAAGACCCGCTATGATCATAATCTATCCAGACAGCCACATGCTCGGTTCCGCCACTGCCAACGGAAACAGACATGCTGTTCGTAGAACCGATATTGAGATTGGGCGCTGATACAGAGCCGCCATAATCAATATAGGCAGGTGAACCTCCTACGCAGCCGGAACTGTTGTTGAGCGTGCCCAAAGTAACGTTAGATATATTATCGCCAAATGTGCAACCAGAAGTATTTGCAGCAGTACAGTAACAGGCCAGGAAGCTATTGGTAACTTGCAAAGCATTGGAAGGGCCGGTATTCAAGCCGCAGGTCACGTTGCACCTGTAATATGTAGAAGATGATTGTGTAGTGGTCAAGGTTGAAGAAGTTGCACCCAAGATATTTGACCAGGTTGTTCCATTAGGTGATGACTGCCATTGATAGGTCAGTCCGGTGCCGGACGTGGGGTTCTGGAGAGAGAGTGTAAAACTTGTCGCGCTGTTACAAACAGGGTTTACTGTTGAAAGGGTATTGCCCGGCGATGGTGTGCCGCTGCAAGGAGGAACTTCATATACTTCTACATTATCTACAATCCAGTACCAGCTATAATCGCCTACAAACCTGAACCTGACTTTTGTGCTGCTTTTGTTAGCTGCGTAGGCGCTAATGTCTATATCAATATTACCTGAAATAGTAGATGTGGATTTGCTTGAATACACATTATTCCATGTACTTCCATTGTACACCTCTACCGCGATTGAGTCGAAGCTATTATAGATCTTATAAAAATAATGGTCGAACTTCAATCGTATAACACTTTTACCTGTTGTATTCATTGATGGGGACTCAAGTGCAACATTGTGGAAGTAAGCGTAATATCCCAGGTAGTCACTATCGAATATTGCTGCGGGCGATGAAATTGGCGAGGTAAGCGTCCTGCCTTTAGGGTTGTTAAAAAACCAGGTGTTGCTGGTTGAACCAGCAATAAAATTTTGCACCCAGCCGGTGGGAGGAGTGGTTCCGCTTGCCGTGTTGAAGTTCTCACTCAGAATTGTCTGAGCATTCACGCCGATGCCTAACAAAAGGCATAAGCCCGTCAAATACAGGTTGAGTTTTCTCATATAGATTTATTATTGGGGATATGCATTATTTAAGTATTGTATATGAAGGCAAAATAAGAAAATTAATTAACTTTAACAATTGTTTGACATAACATAACTATTTTCAGTTTTTTAATTATACTGATATCAAACTTCAGTTAAGTCCAATATATTTAAAGGCTCATACTTTCTTAAATTGGAGCATTTTTATAATTAATTCTTACCTTTAAATATATATTTTTCAAGATCATTTGTTTGGATTAAACTGGCCCTGTATTGCCTCATAGGTTGCCTGGTTTTCATATTATCGTTGCTTGATTCAGGTATAGCATTCCATAATATTTTTTTATCAGGCGTAACTATAAACATGCGACTCACTCCTCCCATGCCTACCAATATTGAATTATTATCAAGCATATACACGCTGCCTCCTGGCCCCGCGCCGGATGCAGCATAGGTATCAATGTCACAGGAAAAATCCCATATTTTTTTTATTCCACCCGGCACCGATATCGATTCTTCAAAAACAGAAACATAGGAAACATTTTGTGAAGACGCTAAATCAAGTTTACCGTGGTCATAATCCTCGGTATTATTATTGAATAGATACAATCTGCCATCTTTTGCCTTGCGGATGCAATGTTGACCGATGAACAACCTTTCCTTTTGGATGCCATCCTCAATGCCCTTACCATATTGATTTAATATTTTTCCGGACGGATACTCGATCTTAACAACCTGGTTTGTATTTCTGAAACTCAGATAGATTACTTTGTTGTCCTCATCAAATTCAAAACCATTTAAATGCATACCTATTTGAACGCCTTTTCCGTTTGACTTTGGCGGGAAGAAATATTCATCTGAAAAGTAGTTTTCCGACATCCACTGCCATATTATATTACCCTTGTTGTCGTATTCTATTAGCGTACCGGTATTTACATTCATATAATAGCCATCATCGTGCAATTCTGTTCTTTTAAGGTTTTTGATTTCTTCCTGTCCGATGATATCCGGCAACTTTTTCAGTGCCGGTTTGCTGCCGCAAACCATATAATTACCGTTGGATAACTTTGTAAACTCATGATGGTAAGACTCGTTTTCTTCACCACTTACCCGTCCGTCATTAGGCGCCTTCCACAGCATGTTCCCGTCATAGTCAAATTCATATGCACCTAAGCGTGACACGGTGGTAAATGTGCCGTCTTTGGTCGGTTTAAGGTCTCTAGTTTGTTTGTTTATGTCAGTTTCAACCGGCATTTCCGGCAAATACCAAACCGGGTTGCCTTCCAGGTCATAAATTACTGATATGAAATCAAGCATAACATAAATGCCAAGGTCAGCGGGAGCCTTGTCGATAATCCTCAATCTATACTTATTGGTATCAATAACAGGAGAATAGCCTGTTGAAAAAAAGTGATATGTGGTAGAGTCTATAATTTTCTTCTTCTTCAAGTACATTATCCGCCACCTATATACTGTTCCAAACTTAGGCACTGTAGCTATTATTTTGTTTGATTCCGATGTTTGGTTTAAAACTAATCGTGCCATGTATCTTCCGTCGTCAAATTGTGTATATTCTTCAACTTCCAGCAGATATTCAACGGTTTTCTTATGTTGAGGAAATGCAAACCCTACTAACCGGTAATTAAGTGTGTCGCCGTCCTTAGGTAATACCTGTGCCACTGCGCGAATACTGGTCCAACAAATAGCCCACAAACATGCGCATAATGTTATTCTCCTCATAATTAAATTCTAAGTTTTAAATATAATAATTGCATCCACCACATCAAAATGGCTGTACCGTTGACGTCGAGCGTATATCAATGAAAAGTGGCTCGCTTTGAGCGCTCCCTTTCATTGATGTTATGTTTTGTCCTGAAAATGTGCTGACATTAATTAGCCACATCAAAAAGAACTTTCTGCAAAAAGCAACTTGTTCAGTACATCATCACTCTCCAAAACGCTGCTCCGGTAGTTGGGTATGCCCCGCCAACGGTCAGCAGGCCGGGCTTCTATAAATGCTTTCCACTGCACGGTCTTGTCTTTTGACACTACAAACAGCCTGTTTACAGCGCCCATAGATACCAGTATTGAGCCATCCTTTAGTTCATAAACGCTTCCTCCGCCGCCACTCACTGTTTTCACACTATCGTCCATATCACAGGAAAATGCCCATGCGGTATCAAAATGTCCTGCTCGTTCCGCAGTTTTTGAAACGATCATCACTGAAGACGGTTCGTCATTGTCGCGACCGTCCACGGTATTGTTGTTAAAAAAATACAGTTCACCTTTTCTATTTATCCGGCAACAATGCTGGCCATAAAATGGCGATTGGCCGTCTGCTGTTGCCTGGCTGCCGTACTGGCCGTATATCGCAACTTTTTCCCCTGACGGGTAGGCAATTTTTATAATTGAATTTATGTCCCGGAAGCTGAGGTATATATGGTTGTTTTTTTCATCGAAATAAAATCCGTTGAGGTGCGTGCGCGGGTCAGCACGCCCGGCCTTGCTTTTGTCGGCATGCAGCAAAAAGCTATCGCCGAACATTTGGGAGGATTTCCAGTACCACACTACCTCGCCATTAGTATCATACTCCATCAGTGTGCCGCATCTTACCGGTATGCGGTATTTGCCATCAATTTGCTTTGCTTTCCGGTATTTTTTGTCATCTGCATCCGCATCATCCGGGATAGCTGCCCAATATCTTTCGTCACCGCAGGCCATATAATGGCCATTGGCCAGCCTGGTGAACTCATGATGGTAATTTTCCGCTTCCCCGCCGCTTACCGTACCATCATCTGGTCCCTGCCATAACACTTTCCCATTGTAACTGATCTCATAAATATTTTTTTCCGTCAGGAAGGTGATGGTGCCACGGGACGTCACTTTAATATCCCTGATAGACGATTTTTCGTTCGTCACTCCCGGAATATCCGGCAGGTACCACAAGGCGTTTCCTTCCAGGTCATATAGCGTGCGCGTGCCATCCGCAAAGAGGTACATGTTGTTTTCAGGCATATTGTTGATAGTAACTCTTAGCCGATACCTGGACGTATCTACATTCTGGCTGTTGCCTGTCGTAAAACTATACGTAGTGGACGAGCCGATTATTTTTTTTCTCTTATAATAATTCACCTTCCATTTGTAGGACTTGCCAAATTGCGGTACTGTTGCAATAAGGTGGTTGGTGTTGGCCTTTTTTATCAAAACAGGTGTTTCAGTGGTTGAATACTCATCGGCTAATTCTGAAATTTCAAATTCATAATGTGTCACACCTTTTTTTTCAGGCACTGAAAATCCTATTAACCGGTAGTTAAGCTGGCTGCTGTCGGCAGGAGTTACCTGGGCCGTGGCTGAAAAGTGATAGCTGAAGAGTATTAATGTTAACAGGTAAGGTGAAAATCGTTTCATAAAAAATTGTCCTAATTTCAATGCTTAATATTACTTAGGATTGCAGGGAAAATCAAAAAAAATTGAGGATAGACTGTTAAAACCAGCTAGCTTTTCGTCCTTGCTTAAGCCATTTCCCGTATCTTAGCAGCTCTGAAAAATCACTGATACACGCGCCGCCCGGCGATATGGGCGTAATAACAGGAGACCTTGGAAATGAGACCCCGTTTAAGAAATATAGTTGCCGCCCCCATTATTATGGCAGTATGGCTAGCGGGCTGTACCGCCGACATATCCAAGCAAAAAGAAGCACAGAAAGATACGGCCAACCTGCAGGTACATACTGCTCCGGATACAGCGGATATTCCACATAACGAATTTGGCGAGATGGTACGCTACGGCAGGGAACTGATCATTAATACGCCTTATTATATAGGGCCCGATGGCAGCGTCAGCAAAAATCTGAACAACAAGATGAGTTGCAACAACTGTCACCTGGATGCGGGCACGCGTCCGTTCGGACTCAACTTTTTCAGCACGCACGGCCGGTATCCCCAATATCGTGGCAGGGAGAACAGGATACTGACGCTTGAAGAACGCATTAATAATTGTATAGAACGCCCGCACAACGGTGTAGGTCTGCCACTGGGCAGTAAAGAACTGGTAGCTATGGCTTGTTATATCAAATGGATTTCTGCAGGTGTGCCGGCAGGCGAAAGGGTGTATGGCGATGGCGCTGTTGAAGTAGATTATCCTGCGGATCAGGCTAACGTGGAAAATGGTGAAAGGATATACGCATTGCATTGCAGTGAATGTCATGGGGCTGAAGGGCAGGGTGTATGGAAGCCTGATTCTACCGGTTATGTTTATCCGCCGCTCTGGGGCGATCATAGTTATGCTGCGGGCTCCAGTATGAACCGGGTGTTGAAGGCCGCGCGTTTTATAAAAGCCAATATGCCGCATCTGAAGTCAACCTGGGAAAGGCCGCTCCTGTCTGACCAGGATGCCATAGATGTGGCTGCATTTATTAACGATGACCGCATACATCCGCGTCCGCAGAAAAGAAATGTAACGAACTACCCCGTGGCTAAATACAAACCTATCGATTACGACAGGGGGCCTTTTATGGATACTTTTTCAGAACAGCAGCATAAATTTGGCCCTTACCAGCCTATTATTGATTACCACAGGGAAAATGGTATTCCCGTTATTTTTTGATATAAAAAATAAGCGTGTAAATAAAGAATTACCGGCGGGGGATTATTTACCCGGGAAAAGTAATTTCCTTATGTCTTTTGCTTCCACTGCGCTTACCCGGTATCCTCCTGAGGGCATCCAGGCCCCTTCCTGGGTTTTTATTTCACTAAGCACATTCCAGGCTATTTTCTTATCGCGCGTAACGATAAAGTTGCGGTGGGATGCACCCATACACACCAGCAGTTCACCGCCCGAAAGTTCCTGCACACCACCGCCGCCTACCGACAAGGGCTTTGCCTGCGCGTCAATATTACAGGCAAATTTCCAAACCTTCTCTGGTTGCTGTTGTCTATTTTCCGGTTCTTTCAGAATAAGCACTGTAGAGACACCTGTATGGTCTTCCCCTTTTGCCGATCTTAACCTTACATTGTTGTTGAAAAGGTACAGGTTGCCATCTTTGCCCAAGCGACAGTTGTGTTGCGAATAAAACAGGCCATCGCCTAATATCCTTCCATCGTGGGTATAGTCTTCTCCATAATGCGCAATGGTTTTGCCGGACGGGTATTCCGCCTTTATTATCCTGCTGATATTCCTGTGGCTTGTGTACACGATCCCTTTTTCTTTATCCAGCCAGAAGCCGTTCATGTGTGTAGCCGGATGAATCTGGTTATCGCCGCCAGGGGTGAAAATATCGGCATCTGCAAGGTGGTCGCAGGTATTCCACGACCATACCACTTTGCCGGTGCTGTCGTATTCTATCAGCGTGCCGCAATTGATCAAGGTATAAGGCCCGTCGTTCCTTATTTCTGTGTTACGTCCTTTGTATACATTGGTATCTACATAATCCGGTATCTTTCGCATAGCGAAACTGATGCCCGCAGCCATGTAGTGTCCGTCCGGCAGCTTATCAAACTGGTGGTGATAACGCTCTATGCTGTCTCCACTCACAGTTCCGTCGTTGGGCCCCCGCCACAACACGTTGCCATGATAGTCTATCTCAAATACGTTATTGTCTGTAAGGAATGTTATCGTGCCTTCGCCAGTCATCTTTAAATCGCGTATGCCTGTAATCTGGTTGTTGGTAGCCCCGGCTATTTCCGGCAGAAACCATACAGCTTGGCCGTTCATATCATACAGCGTGCGTGTATTGTCGAAGAATACCAGCATGTCTTTATACAGGCTGGCGCTGTCTAATATGACTACTCGTGTAACCGACGTGTCTGAAAAAGGATTGGGCTTGGTGGAGAAATAGTAGTAGCGTGTTGTATGTATTACCCTGTTCTTTTTCAGGTATTTCACTCGCCACATATATTTCTTGTCAAACGAGGGTACAGTGGCAATTATCCGGTTGATGGTATCAGTCTTTTCCAATAGTTTTTTTGTCTCTGTACTGCCATCTTTTTCTGTATGATATTCGAATATCTCAAGAGTGTACCGGGTGGCTTTTTCCTGCTTAGGGAATGAAAACCCTATGAGCCGGTAGTGCAATGCATCGCCATCGTGAGGGAAGACCTGTGCCACCAAAGATGAACAAGTAAATGACATCAAAAATACAACTAAAACAATAATAATTTTCATGAGCTCACTTCAACGTTTTCCTTGAACATAATTTTTTCAGCGACAGGCCAAGGTATTGAAAAATCAGTAAAAAGCCCGCCTTCTACCAGAGGGCGGGCTTTTTCTATCTTCAGGAATTGTTATAGTCTTGTAAACCTCGACGGCGCCGAAACATTACCGCCGTCTTTGTCTATTATTTGTACAGAATAGATGCCCGGCGTCAACGAAGTAATATCAATATTGGTAATACCTGTTGAATTGAGGCTGCCCGTAGATACTACGCGGCCCACTTTGTCAATAACGTGATAACTGAATTGCCCAACCGGGTTGTTTTCCATTTTCACCAGGATACTGTTGCCAGATGCCGGGTTGGGGAAAATAACCAGGGCACTGCCTGCCGCAACACCACCTACAGACGCCGGGGGGTCAACAAACAGGAGGCCGAAATTGCTGGTGTCGGGCAGCACATCGCAGCTACCGCTACCCCTAATGATACACCTGAACTGGAAGCCATCCTGTACGCGCGACACGCCCGCAACGGAAAGCCGGTCTGTTTTTACGCCTTTATAAATTCCACCTTCGTTAATGTTGGCGAAAGTGTCTTTATAGCCTGCCTGCCATTGGTATTTTATGCCAACACCTGCCGCCACTACCTGGAATTCCACCGTCTTGCCGGGCTCTGTAGTTACGTCGGCGGGGCTGGTCACTATTTCAGGCAGCGCGTTTACCACCATACGTATATCACCTGTTGTATCCGAGCCGCACATGCCTTCAACAATGCAACGGATCAACGCGCCGTTCAATGTATCCGGTATGTTTTGCACCAGCAGCGTATCTCCCAGGTTCGTAAAAGGAACCGATGGTACGTCCACATATTTCTGTTCGATATTACTCCATATCTGCCACCTGCGGTTGAGTATAACACCGTCATTTTTTACATACATCTTTGTTTGCAAACCTATGCACGATGTATCGGTAAGAGTATGCTTTACAATATTTGTATTGGGCAGCACGGTCAGTATCGCTGTGTTGGTAGTATCTCTTACAAAATTGGAACAACTAGCCATAGCTATACAGCGATATTCCGTCTGGTTCATTATCGAAGGGGCATTCTGTATTGTAAGCGTGGCAGTGGTAGCGCCGCTGAAGTTTGTGCCGTTGGTCACATCGGCCCATCCGGCGCCGTTGTTAATTTGCCACTGATAGTTGCCCGCACCCGTAGCCGACATGCTGAATATGGTGCTGCCACCCTCGCAGGCAAACGTATCTATGGGATGCGCGGTAAGTACAGGGGGCTTGCACAGGCTTACCCAATAGTCCTCAGTCTCTCCCCATGTCACGTTGGCACAGGCATCGCCGGCACTGGGGTTTGAGTTATAATGGCATTTTGTACGCATACGCACCTGCGCGCCGGAAGCCGTGACGGGTATGGTGATACTGCCTGAATGCGTTGATCCCGGGGTAGTACTCGTATACAATTGCTCCGAGTTCTCGAAAAATCCGTTACCATTCAGGTCTATCCATATGGCAAAACCTTCAGGGTACGTTCCCGTAGTGGCGCTGAAAGAATAAGTGCCGCCCGGCGCCAGTTGGCGTATAGGCGTAGCGAAGAATGTGTACCCGTTGCTGCTATTATTACATCCGTTGTTCCCCACGGTAGGGATGCCATTTAGCGTAAACGACATGATAGCGTCGGGTGAGCCGCAATAGGTGCTGGGCTGTGTGTTCACCGAACACTGGGCGTTTGCATCCGATATGCCGAATGTGGCCAGGGCAAGTGTTGTAAGTAAAATTTTTCTCATAAAAGTCTTGTTAGTCCAATAGTTAATATTCCCTTTATGGACATTGGCTGTATATGCTAATTGCGTAAACCAATGCCATACAATTGTAAATATTCACCAATTTAACAATTTTTTGGAATTCCAACCACATAATAACAAAATTCAATGCATACATCGAACTCCTTAATACAGGGCAACTTCTTTTATAATTTCCAGTTAATAACCTGGTTGGCCAGGCCGGAATCGTGAGGAACGGTGACGCGGATATAGTTGTCTGTATAACCTTCCATCATGCCGTTTTTGGTGGCTCCTTCAAATAACACAGGCCTCTCCTGCCCGGCATGGAGATGAGTGAAATACTCCATTTTTTTATACGACAGGTTGCGCAGTATCTTATTACGCTCGTTGCGGATGTGCTGTGGTACCACGGGCGTTATATCCAGCGCCAGGGTGTTGGCCCGTTCGGAATAGGTGAACACGTGCAGATAAGATATATCCAGACCATGCAGGAAGTCAAAAGTCTCCCTGAAGTCCTCGTCCGTTTCTCCGGGGAAACCCACGATGACATCGACCCCTATGCAGCAGTGGGGCATCAGCTCTTTGATGCGTGCCACGCGGTCGGCATAGAGCTCGCGCCGGTAGCGGCGGCGCATGAGGCCCAGTATCTTGTTGCTGCCGCTCTGCAGGGGTATGTGGAAGTGCGGCATGAACTTACTGCTGCCGGCCACAAATTCTATTATCCCGTTGGTGAGCAGGTTGGGCTCTATAGACGATATGCGGTACCGCTCTATGCCACCGGCCCCGTCCAGCGCCTGTACCAGCTCGTAAAAACTCTCTTCGCGCTGCCTGCCGCCTGTGTCGCCCTTGCCAAAGTCGCCCAGGTTGATGCCGGTGAGCACTATCTCTTTGGTGCCGGCCTGCGCCAGCTCGCGCACATTGGCCAGTACGCCGGCTATGCTGTCGCTGCGGCTGTGGCCGCGGGCCAGGGGTATGGTGCAGAAGCTGCAGTTGTAGTCGCAGCCGTCCTGCACTTTCAGGAACACGCGTGTCCTGTCGTTGACAGAGTAGGAGCTGTGAAAGCCCTCTACCGTCTCTATATCGCAACTGTACACCTCGGCGCGGGCCTTGCTTTTGGTAAGCTGGTGCAGGTGGTGCGCCAGGTTGAACTTCTCCGACGCCCCCAATACGAGGTCTACACCCTCTATGCCGGCTATCTCTTCGGGTTTTAGCTGGGCGTAGCAGCCGGTTATCACCACCATAGCCTCGGGCGCGCGACGCTGTATGCGGCGCACTATCTGCCGGCATTCCTTGTCGGCATTGTCGGTTACCGAGCAGGTGTTGATGACATAGACATCGGCCTCTTCGTCGAATGATTTTTTCACAAAGCCTTCCTGCTCCATCATCCGCCCCAGGGTGGATGTTTCGGAGAAGTTGAGCTTGCAACCCAGTGTATGAAATGCTATGGACTTGCCTGACTGCATAAGGGCTGCAAAGGTAGGGCAATTTGTCAATTAGCTGATTGGCTGATATGCAAATTAGCTGATGGGTGTTGATTTGCGCTTTTGGAAACAAAATAGGGGAGGGTGGAAACATTTTGTGCCTTTTATATGGTTTTGGTTCATTCATAGCTGGTTGATTTGTTGCGGGTTGTGGGGTTTGTTTCCATTTTGTTTCCGGAAAAATGTCAATTAGCTGATTAGCTGATATGCAAATTAGCTGGTGGGTGTTGATTTGGGCTTTTGGAAACAAAATGGGGGAGGGTGGAAACATTTTGTGCCTTTTATATGGTTTTGGTTCATTCATAGCTGGTTGATTTGTTGCCGGTTGTGGGGTTTGTTTCCATTTTGTTTCCGGAAAAATGGCAATAAATTTCCTGCGCGGGTGGACACACCCCACCTCACTGCGTTCGGTTGCCCCTCTCAGGAGGGGAATTGTTGGGCGGGGGTATGGGCGATGCTTTTTCATGGGATGATAATAGGTCGTAACGGGCAGAAGGCTGCGCGCGATGATGAACTATAGCCCCGTACGAACGGGACTAATATAGCAAATATACAACAATTATTTGTTTTGTCAAAATAAAAATCACGTGCGTTTGGGAAGTCGGATAAGGAGGAGTAGGGTAGATTTAAAGATTTATGATATTCTATTAACAGATTGTACATAAATACCCTTCTGTTGTTTTTACCGATTTGCGTAGTTTAGCAAAATGCCACTAGTTGTAGCGAAATCAAAGAGCAGGGTTAAGAATAGTGCAAAGCCGTTTTTGAAATGGGCGGGCGGTAAAACGCAACTGATTGATACAATCAACTCATTTTTACCATTGGAGGTGAAAAATGGCAGTCGGTTTACGTATGTCGAGCCATTTGTAGGTAGCGGAGCCCTGTTGTTTTGGGCATTGAACCAATTCCCCAACATTGAGAGAGCTGTCATTAACGACGTTAATGCCGACTTGATTAATGCGTACAGAGCGATAGCTGGCAACGTTAATCAACTGGTAAGTATTTTATCTGATATTCAGTCAGAATATCATAGCATTGATACAGATGAGGATAGCAAAAAAGCATATTATTACGAGAAGAGACAGCGGTATAATACACGTACTTCCGGGAGCACAGAACAGGCTGCATTATTTATCTATCTCAACAGGGCTTGTTTCAATGGCCTGTATAGGGTAAATCGCAACAATCATTTCAATGTGCCCATCGGCAGTTACAAAAAACCCACCATTTGTGACAAAGACAACTTGCTGACAGTACACGAAGCCTTGCAACGTGTAGAAATCCTGTCAGGTGATTTTGAGGAAACCATTAAACATACGAGCCGCAAAAGCTTGTTTTATTTTGACCCACCGTACAAACCATTAAGCGAAACTTCCAGCTTTAATTCTTATGCTATGGACGAGTTCAACGATAGTGAACAAGTCAGGCTGCGGGATTTCTGTGATAAACTGAGTCAGGAAGGTCACAAGTGGATATTGAGCAACTCAGATGTTAAAGGCAAAAATGCAGCAGACAATTTTTTTGATGACATTTATTCAGAATATAATATATTTAGGGTTAAGGCAAAGCGGATGATAAACGCTAACCCGGCCAAAAGGGGTGAACTCACTGAACTACTAATTACAAATTATCAGCATGAACAAATTATGCAGGCTGCTGAATCTCGATGAAGATCAATTATTTGAAAAAATAACCAAGAGTTTTAGGGGACACATTACCACCTGGGAGTACTTTGTCAATTGGGACAAAGTATGGAGAAACATACACCCTATAGAGAAAGAGCTAAACCTGCTGAATGTACTGATAGGGAAGGAAAACATGCACGATGAAACCGTCGGTCTAATTAAAGAATATCCAACAGTTATAAAAGCTTTTCCCATCCTGCTGGCTATACGCAGCAATTCCATAGATGTCTTGCTGGATAGCGAAAATTTCATTTCTCGGAACTTTGATTTTCGACACCGTGAACTGACAAATGAGGAAGTGGAGGCATTGGCCGGCTATATTATTGATTCCGGGTTCGGCGACATTTTAAAGGACAAAAGAATAAAAAACCTGGTAGATTACGCTACAGGTGTAGAAGTAGGGCTGGATAGCAATGGGCGTAAAAACAGAGGTGGAACCCTGATGGAAACATTGGTGGAAGGCTATGTAAAGCTGCTTGCGAAGAACTGAATATCGCCTATATGCCCCAAGCAACCGCTAAAAAAATAAAAGCATCGTGGGATATAGATATCAAGGTGGACAAATCTTCACGGATAATTGATTTCTCGGTTAACAATAATGGTAAGCTGTACTTTATCGAAACCAACTTTTATGGTGGTGGTGGCTCAAAACTTAAATCTACCGCTACGGAGTATGTAAAGATGAATGAGTATTGGAATGCACAGGGCATAGAATTTATTTGGGTGACCGATGGTGCAGGTTGGTTGTCTACACTTAAACCGTTGAGAGAGTACTTTGACAAGGCAGAATATCTGTTGAATTTGGAGATGCTGAAAAATAATATTTTGAAAACAATTCTAAAATAGAGCGATGAATATACAGGCAATAAAGTTCGTTCAGAACGGCGTAGAAATGTATATGTTTACTTTGGATGCTAAAATGATTTATTCAAAATTTGCCGTTTCAAGGAGAGTTGATGACAAGGAAAAAGGATACCAACGGTCATTTTCAAGCACACGAATCAATCAGATTAAAAGATATGTTGATAAAGAGAATGGCATATTACCAAACTCAATTTTGGTCAATATAGATCCAGATAAATGCAACTACAATGTCCAAACAAGCACTTTGAATATCAAAGACGAGGAGAATATCGGCTTTATTATTGATGGACAACATCGGGTATGGGGCGCCAGCCATGCAGAAATCAACATATTGCTTCCCGTCGTTGCGACGGTTGCATTAACCACAGTACAACAAGCACAATTATTTGTAAAAATAAATAAGACCCAAAGAGGCGTCCCCGTATCTCTTTACTTGGATTTGCTTGATATTACCGAAGGGGTAATCGAGGATTTCGATTCAGAAGAAATTCCCGCTCAAAGGAGAGCAGTTGAAATAGCTAAAAGACTAAACGAGGATGAAGAAAGCCCGTTGTTTGAGCTAATTAGGACAACAGGAGAACCGGGTGAAGGTATTGCGTTAAGCGAATTTGTTAGCTTAATAAAGGAGTATGTCGACCCCAAGAAAGGTAAACTGTTAAATTATGGTTTTGAACAACAATACAGGATTTTTAAGATTTATCTAAAAGCGGTTAAAGCTGTGTTCCTAGAACAGTGGGAGAACAAAGATTCATTAATATTAAAAACCGTTGGCTTCGGCGGATTAATGAAAGCATTCTACGAAATTTTTCATTTAGTAACACAAGGAGACAAATCGTTTTCTACTGATAATACTATTCAACTCTTTAATAAGATTTCTGATTTCGTGTTTAATACTGAAACGCTTCCCGGTGGGGGCATTAAAGCACAGGAAAATGCTGGAAAAATTATTGTTAGCACTTTGAAGAAAGCTATGAAAGGTGATGATGAGTTTAACGTGGAAATTGTTGATTGATGAATCTCAGCGAAGTAGCAAGTTCGTTTAAAAGTTGCACTGGAGAGGCTCACAGGTCATTTAAGGACTATTTGATCTCACTTAGTATATCCAAAGAAGATATAGAAAAGGGTATTGTAATATCTGACTGTGCGAATTATATTCTTAGAGATATCGAGCTTTTATTGTCAAAAGCCATCATTAATTTGTGTGCTGCAGATTTACTGATAAAACGAGGCTACTTTCACTGGGGGTTTGTTACGTCATACTATAGTAGTTTTTACTCGGTACAGGCCCTTAATAGATTAATGCTAAATTTTTATACCTGGACTAAATCAGGGGTCATTTGTAAAGTTACCAATTATGCTAAACAAGAGCTATCTATAATGTACTCGAATTCGTCGGGAGGAAGCCACGAAGCCCAATTTGAAAAATTTTATGAAAACTATAGCGCATTTAAGCATAAGAAATCGATTGACAGATATTGGACTATTGGATTGCGGAATTTTAAACATAGACCAGAAACAGTATTAAGAAATGATATTAACTATTCTATCGAAAAAGAATATTATTATGAATTAACCCTTGACGAAAGAACTTTTAGGAGAATTATTGGAGATAATAAAACCTGCCTACCGGGGGAACAACTGATTATTAAAACACCTATTAACTATTCATTACCTCATTTAGAACTTTCACTGTCTCGAATAAGAATAACACTATACATTTTAAATTATATAGCCAATGCTCAACCAATATATTATGGCTATTATGTCCATAGGAACAATGAGAGAAAGCAGAACATTGATTTAAAGTATCCTCACTTAAGTCAATGGATAAAAGATAGATTATATGAATGGTTACAATTTGTTGAGCACGAAACTGACGATATACTTGTATAATGACTATCCCATACTTCAAATCAGCCGACAAAGATTTTTATCTGTTACTGGGAGACAACATGCAGTTGCTTCCGCAATTCGAGCACAAGTTTGATATGGTATTTGCGGATCCGCCTTATTTCCTTTCTAATGATGGGCTGTCTATACAAAGCGGGAAAATTGTGAGCGTCAATAAGGGCGATTGGGATAAATCGAAGGGTTTCGACTTTATTAATGACTTCAACCGGCAATGGTTGTCGCTCGTAAGGGACAAAATGAAAGACAATGCTACAATATGGATTAGCGGTACTATGCATAATATCTTTTCAGTCGGGCAGGTCCTTACCGAATTAGGGTTTAAGATACTAAACGTTATCACCTGGCAGAAAACAAATCCGCCACCTAATTTCTCCTGCAGGTATTTTACCCATTCTACAGAGCAAATAATCTGGGCGCGTAAATCAGAAAAAACACCTCATTACTTCAACTACGAATTGATGAAGAGCCTAAACGGGGATAAGCAGATGAAGGATGTTTGGCCGCTACCCGCCATCGCTCCGTGGGAGAAAAAACACGGCAAACATCCTACCCAAAAGCCACTGGCACTGCTTACACGAATAATTCTTGCCTCAACGCAACCCAATGCGTGGATATTGGATCCGTTCACTGGTAGCAGCACAACCGGCATTGCTGCCAATCTGCTCAACCGCAGATTTCTAGGCATCGACCTGGACGAAAAATACCTTGACATCAGTAAAAACAGGAAACTGGAGATAGAAGATGTGAATATCCAACGCCAGTTCAAGCAAAAAATCAATGGCTTCAATAGCAAAAATGAATTGACATTATTTCTCGCGCAGGAGCCGGAGATTACCTACAACTCCAATTTGCCTTTTTAACTATGTGAACCGGGTTACTTACCCCTCACCGTTTTAAGCCTGTTGACTTAAATCCTCAATAGAAAGCAAGGCTCTGCCTGGCAGGGCATTGATGGCGCTACGGCATATATGCTGCCGATTGAAAACCTGCGCTTATTCCAGGATTGAAGTTGCAAACTTCAATCAGTGGGGGTATGTATCCGGCTATTCCACATCCAGCAATTCGGACATGCTGATTTTTAGCGCGCGGGAAATTTTGTAGATGGTATTCAGCCTGATATTTACTTTGCCCGATTCCAGGCGCGGCATGTTCGATTTTTCATAGTCCAGCATTACGGCCATCTGCTGCTGGGTAATACCTTTCTCCATTCTCAACTGCTTTATCCTTTCTGCTACTCTTTTATATAACTCGCGTTCCGTCATTTCAGTTATCAAATCTGATAACTAAGTTTCAGTATTTTGCCTATCTTTGGTTATCGAAAACGATAAGTATTCAAAAATATCCATGAACATGAACACATCATCCACCAGTTTCCCGGGTTTCGACCACGATGCGGCAGAGCTGTCTGCCTACATCTTCAGTATAGATACGTTTATCATCAGCCTGAAGAATGAAGAGATAATAAAGTTTGTAGCCCCGCAGCCCGACGACTTCCGGCAATGGCTGGAGCACCACGGCGTGCGCAATGTGAACGAGACGCTGGGGAAGATGGTGTATAATTATTATTTCCCGAAGGGGAAGGGGTAGAAAAAAATTCCTCCTTAGAAGGAGGTGGCCCCGCATTTGCGGGGACGGAGGATGTCCACCCGCGTAGGTCACTCGCGGGTGAATCCAACACGAGTGTACATCCTCCGCCCTGTGTTCACAGGGCACCTCCTTGAAAGGAGGAATTTCCCAATTTCCCCCTTGGAAGGGGGATAAAGGGGGATGTTCACTCGCGACGTTCCCTCATTACCGCAACCGTATTTTCAATAATACGTACAACGCCTGCCATGTCCTTTTTTATTTCCCGGTCGTCGAAGCGCAGAAACTGGACGCCGTATGCCTCTATTCTCGCCTGGCGGTTCGTCCTGAAACAATTTCTTTAATAGTTTTGTTAAAGAGGATGTTTAATCGTCACTAAAATTGTCAGTTAATGAAAAAGCTGTTTGTACTCCTGTTTAGTTGTTCAACCGTACTGTATTCGGGCTGCTCTAAGAAAGATGGCGGCGGCGGTGGTGGTATCAACCTGTTTACGATAGACGATGATAAGCAACTGGGGCTGCAGGTAAAAGCTGAAATCAGCGCCAACCCCGGTGAGTTCCCGATACTGGACCCCGCAGCTCATGCAGGTGCGTACAATTATATCTACGCCATACGCGACGAGATACTTGCTACCGGCCGGGTGACTTATAAAAATGAATTTCCCTGGGAACTGTATATAGTGAAGCGCGACGATGTACAGAACGCATTTTGCACACCGGGCGGGTACATCTATATCTATACGGGCCTGATAAAATACTTAGACAATAAATCGGCGCTGGCAGGCGTGATGGGCCACGAAATGGCCCATGCCGACAAGCGCCATTCTACTGAGCAACTTACCAAGATATACGGTATACAGACCCTGCTGGATATAGCGTTGGGCAAAGACCAGGGATTGCTGTCGCAGGTGGCGACGCAGTTGGTAGCGCTCAAGTTCAGCCGGAATGATGAAACAGAGGCGGACGAGGCATCTGTAACCTACCTCTGCCCCACGAAGTATGAAGCAGATGGAGTGGCGGACTTTTTCCAAAAGATAATTGCCGAAGGCGCGGCCACACCGCCGGAATTTCTGAGTACGCACCCCGACCCCGGCAACAGGGTAGAGAATATCCGGGCGGAAGCTACAGAGCAGGGCTGCAGCTCTACCATCAGCGAGCAGGAGGAGATAACCAGCTACCAGTCTTTTAAGGCGAGCCTGTGAATCACTGCCTGTGTCCTCTGTAACATAAGTAGCATTTGGCCGTGCCGGTGGCAAATACTAACAAAAGTCATCTATCAAGCGAAGGATGATGGGCATATTTGCAGGAACAAATAAAGATATAGTGTATGGATGCTCATTATTATAACGTAGATATCAATTGGAACAGGGACAGGAAAGGGGTTATGTGTTCGCCCGAACTGAATAGCCCCGCCGGCAGTTGTATAGAAGTGGCTACGCCGCCCGAATTTCCTAAAGGGATGCCGGATATATGGTCGCCCGAACATTTGTTTACAGCAGCAGTAAGCAGTTGCCTGATGACCACCTTCCTGGCGATAGCGGAAAATTCGAGGCTTGCTTTTAAAAGTTTCAGTTGTTCTTCTAAAGGCAAGCTGGAGCAGGTTGACGGAAAATTCCTGATGACAGAGATTATCCTGGAACCTGTGGTAACGATTGCAGACGAGGCGGACAGGGAAAAAGCATTACGTGTGTTGCAGAAGTCGGAAGCCGCCTGCCTGATATCCAACTCCATCAAGTCGGAAGTGAAGATGATACCGACTATCAAGCTTGGGTAGATGCCTGGCAGCTTACAACAACGGTAGTCTTACCACGTAGTTCCCGTTCTCTATACCATAGGTGACGGGCTTGTTGGAAACGAGGGCGTAGCGTTTGCTGATATTCAGCAGGCCCATTCCGTTCCCTTTTTCCTTGCTTATTTTAGGCCTGGAAGGATTGGATACGGTAAGGGTGTTTTCGTTGGCAGACATGGTAATAACCAGCGGCTGCGCTTTTGAAACGATGTTGTGCTTCACGGCATTCTCTATCAGTATCTGTAGCGCAAGGTAGATGATCTTCTTTTCGGCAGCTATATGCGGCGGTATATCCTGTATTATTTCCAGCGCATCGCCAAAGCGGCTCTTCTGTATGTGGATATAGTTGTCCAGTATTTCCAGTTCTTCCGACAGGTGTACGATATTCCTGTCGGTATGGGCCAGCATATTGCGGTACAGGTCGGAGAGGCGGCCGGTATAGTCGACAGCCGATTTGCTGTCTTCCTCGATGAGGCTGGCCAGTGTGTTGAGGCTGTTGAACAGGAAATGCGGGTTGACCTGGCTTTTCAGGTATTCATACTCGAAGACTACGCGGTCGTGCTGCAGATCGGCCAGGTGTTGCAACTGCCGCTCGCGGCGGCGCATATACAGGTAGGCGGCAGTTATGCCAAGCAATATGGCTGCCACTATAAACCAGGGCTGCCTGTAAAAAGGCGCAGCAATGTGAAAACTGTAATTATCCTCTACTGCATCAGAGAAGCCCGGTAGTATGGACGCCTGTACAGTGAATTTGTAATCGCCCGGGGGAAGGTTGGGGAAGATAACGGTTTCTTCATCGGTGTTTATCCACTTGTCATAATATCCCTCCAGTTTGTACCGGTACCTGAGCGAGCGTGTGTCGGTAAAGTTGATACCGGTGTAGTGGAAGTTGAAAAAATTTTCGCCCGGTTCAAAGTTGTTTTTTTCGGCCGGCGGTTTCAGGAAGATATAGGTATTCCGGGCATGTTGGGAAGAGTCGAACAAGCCAGGCAGCTTACCTTGCTTTTCAATTTTCAGCAGGTTGTCCAGGTAGTCGTTGCGGGGAATGCCCATGCCCGCTTCGTAATAATCCAGCACGCTTTTTACGGCTGCCATGGCGCAGTTGGCTGGCATGGTGTCGCCGGTAGTCAATGCATGTTTTATCCATCCGCCTGTATATATAAAATAAAGTTCGCGGCTGGCGTTCTGGAACGTCAGCAGGTACTCCGGCATATGTACCACCACATCCTCGTTTTTCTGCAGCCAGAACATCAGGAAGTTATTATGTCTTTTGCGCAGTTCCGGGTCTGCATTCAGGGGTGTGGTTTGCAGCCAGTCGATAGTTGGCACAACTAAGTGGGTGTATTGATTATAGTTCCAGCGTTGGTCGAGGACCAGTGTCTCGGGAATGATAGCCTTAGGCGCAGGTGCGGCCTGTGCATAGGCCGCCTGGACCAGGAACATTGCCCAAAATAATAATTTGCAGGAGTAGCGGGACATGTAGTAAATATATCAAAATTTTCATGGAACGGCCAGCCGGTATACCCGGCTTTATCCTTGGCATGGTTTTTTGAAACCGTATAAGCGAAATCAATATTATCAGCACAACTAAATAAACGACACACACATGGCATTGGTAACCATCAAACGTTCAACAGAATGGTTGAACAACTTCCGGGACGTACATATTTTTATTGACGGTATGGAATATGCGGCATTAAAGAACGGCCAGCAAAAGGTATTGTTTCTGCCCGAAGGCGAATACGAGATAGAAGCCAAGTTTAACTGGCTGGGCAGCAGGAAGAAACGAATAAAAATAGCCGACGGCGATTATTCATTTTTGCAGGTAAAAGGCAATAAGCTGACGACAGTTACCAATATGACTGCCGTAGTAGCGGTGCCGGTATATTTCGCATATGTACTGCCTTATACAGGGTTGTTCCTGACGCTGGGTACTGCCATACTGTTGTGCCTGGCCTACGTGCTGCTATATGGCAACAAATACCTGGAGATTGAAAAAGTATCACCATAAAGGTTTATTGCTCTCGATATATAGGTGTTCAGCCGGTTGTTGTAAGGACGCATATCTTCTGCCGGCAGAACCATTAAGAAAGTCTGCTCTTGCGGGCTTTCTTTTTTTGTGATATAGCTCATGCGGTGTACTGACGAGTGTCATATCCGCAAAACCGCTTAATTATGAACTTCACGGTATCTTAATTGTTGAAAAATGTAGTACTATGAAACGGTACCTGAATATCTTATACGTTGCGGCATTCCTGACATTTGCTGCAGGCCACACGTCAAATGCGCAGCCCGGTGTGGCGGTGTCCTTCAGTGTTTTTTATGATGAGCTGTCGCCCTATGGGGTGTGGGTGGAAGACCCTGTGCATGGTTATGTCTGGGTGCCGGATATCGGGCCGGATTTTCATCCTTACCATACCAACGGCCATTGGGTGCTTACCGAATATGGTAATACCTGGGTGTCTTTCTATGATTGGGGCTGGGCGCCATTCCACTATGGACGGTGGGTATATGATGCTTTTTACGGATGGGTATGGGTGCCCGGCTACGAATGGGGACCGGCCTGGGTATATTGGAGATATGGAGGCGGTTACTACGGCTGGGCACCACTGGCTCCCGGGTTTGTGGTGGTAACGGGCTTCGGGATATACAATCCTCCCATGGATTGGTGGATATTTGTTTCGCCCAGGTATCTGTACCATAGGAACATAACACGCTATGTGCGTGACCGCCGGCAGAATATCAATATCTACAACCAGACAACGGTGATCAACAATACCTATATCAACCGTACCAGGAATACGACTTATATAACCGGGCCCGCAAGAGATGATTACAAGCGAGTGTCCGGCAGGGATGTAACCGTACACCGTGTTAATGACCTGTCGTCGCGCGGGCGTACCTATACCAGGGATAATACTGTAAATATCTACCGGCCGGAGGTACAGCAAAGCCGTGCCGAAGCGCCGGCCAAAGTAATTCGCAATACCCAACCGCTACGTGAGCCGGCCCCTGTCAGCACGAACGAAAACAGGCCTGCACCTTTTCATAGCGAGATAGAACGGACGCGGCCGGAAAGGCAGATTCCCCAACGCGCGGAACCGGTTGAACGTGCCCCGCAACGAGCAGAACCAGTGCAACGTGCTCCTCAACGTACGGAACCTGTACAACGCGCTCCCCAACGTACGGAACCTGTACAACGCGCTCCCCAACGTACGGAACCTGTGCAACGCGCCCCGCAGCGTACGGAACCTGTGCAACGTGCTCCTCAGCGTACGGAACCTGTGCAGCGTGCCCCGCAACGTACGGAACCTGTGCAACGCGCTCCACAACGCACTGAGCCTGTACAACGTGCTCCGCAACGTGCAGAGCCTGTACAGCGCGCTCCGCAACGTGCAGAGCCTGTACAGCGCGCTCCGCAACGTGCAGAACCTGTGCAACGCGCTCCGCAACGTGCAGAACCTGTGCAACGTGCTCCTCAACGTGCAGAACCTGTGCAACGCGCTCCGCAACGTGCGGAACCTGTAAGAAGATAAACAATAAAGACTATAATGTAAAAATGGCATAAGATATTTTTCTTATGCTATTTTGCTTTATTGTAATCATGTATTTTTACGCCGTTGTATGAGGAAGACCGTATTGATATATGGCATGGCTATGGCGGCACTCGTCACTTTACTGAAAGTGATTGAGTATAAATTCCTGGTAAAAGACATCAGCATGGAGATATACCTTGGTGTTATAGCTCTTTTTTTTACCATATTGGGGGCATGGGCAGGCTCTAAACTTATTGCGAAAAAAACCATTATTCAGCAGGTGGTGGTGAATGGAGGCGGCGAATTTGTGCTGAATGAACAGGGGGTGAAAAAACTGGGCATCAGCCAGCGGGAGTATGAAGTGCTGGAACTGATGAGCCGGGGACTGTCTAACCAGGAGATAGCCGATAAATTATTCATTTCGCTACCAACGGTAAAAACACATTCTACCAACCTGTATATGAAACTGGATGTGAAACGGCGTACGCAGGCTGTGCAGAAAGCAAAAGAATTGCAGCTTATACCTTAATATAAGGGTCATACTTTGGTAGGGAATGCCTGCCAATAGTGAAAATCATACTTTGGTATGAATGGAAATGCGATGGCCCGTTGTTCATTTGCATCATAAAACTAAACGAAGTATTATGAAAAGAATTGTATTGATCTATGGATGCATTGCCGGCCTGATTATGGGTGGAATGTTTTTCATCTCCATGCCGATGATGATGAACGGCAACATGAATAATGGGCAACTCATAGGCTATGCCACAATGGTGATAGCCTTGTCCACTATTTTTATAGGAACTAAAACGTACCGTGACCGGGTACTGGGCGGCACGATAAAATTCGGAAGAGCGTTCCTTGTGGGACTATATATTAGCCTGGTAGCCAGTTTTCTTTACGCCACGGGATGGGAGATCTTCCTGGCAAGCCAAAAAATGAGCGGAACCGATTTTATGGACTTTTATGTGAAGTGCCAGGTGGACCAGTTAGAAAAAAGCGGCGCTTCAGCTGAAAAAATTGCCAGGGTGAAAACACAGGCAGGTGCGGTATACGGTTGGTACAACAATCTTCCTCTTCGCTTTTTATTTACCATGCTGGCGGAGTCACTCCCCGTCGGGCTTATCGTATCGCTGATAAGTGCGGCTATCTTAAAAAGGAAGACACCAAAAACATTAGGAGCATAAAACTAAAACGAAGTATTATGAAAAAAACCGTATTGATTTATGGCCTTATAGTCGGCCTGGTTGTTGTGGCTATGATGTTTATTACCATGCCGTTTGTAATGGATGGTACCCTGGAGCACAGTTATCTTTTGGGTTATACCACCATGGTGATTGCTTTATCAACGATTTTTATTGCCATTAAAAATTATCGTGATAAACAATCAAACGGGACTATTAAATTTGGGAAGGCATTCCTGATTGGTTTATACATAACATTGATAGGAGGTGTTTTATATGCCAGCGGCTGGGAGATCTATATGGCAGTAAGCGGTATGAATATGCAGGAATTCAGCGAAGGGTATATGCAGGGTGAAGTAGCGAAGCTGGAAAAAGCAGGCGCTTCAGCCGCGGAGATAGAGGCCGTTAAAGAAGAAGGAAAATATTACATGGAGATGATGAAAAATCCTCTTGTAAGATTCTTATTTGTTATGTTTCTCGAGTTCGTGCCGGTGGGCATTATTATTTCATTAATCAGCGCAGCCGTGCTTCGTAAAAAGAATGTATTGCCGGCTAACGTATAGGTACGATACAAACCAAAAAAACGCAAAATATGGAAGACAAAAAAACAGGCAGGGTGGTGTGGATGGACCTTACCGTGGACGACGCTACAGCGGTCAGTCAATTTTATAACAAGGTAATAGGTTGGGATGTACAAGGACTGAACATGGGCGGATATGAGGACTATTGTATGAACGATCCTGAAACAGGTGAAACCGTTGCAGGCGTATGTCATGCAAAAGGGGCTAACGCTCACATTCCACCCCAATGGCTGATGTATATAACGGTAGATGACCTGGACAAAAGCCTGGCTGCCGTAACCGAACAAGGCGGTAAAGTGATAGGTGAAAAAAGAAGTGATGGCAAGGGTGGGCACTATTGCTTAGTGCAAGACCCCGCAGGCGCATACCTGATGATAGCAGGATAAAAATGCGCCCTGTTTCCGGGGCGCATTTTTATCATTTTAATTCTGCCAGGTGCAGAGTCCGTCGCAGGACTGCAGCCCTAATACGCCACAACCCCATGAAGACTCTTCGCAGTCTTTTGTTTTACATTTAAAATTGATAGCGCAGAAATCGTTGTTTTTGTTGCAATCACAATCTTTCTTTTCTGCGTCGGCTTCAGCAGGCTTGTCCATTTGTATGGGCTCATCCAGGGTGCCAATAATATTCCGGAACTTCATGGTGTCGTTGGTAAAGGCCTTTATGGCACCTGGCTCCAATTCCCGGTAAAATGCCATAAATTTTTTAGAACCTTCATTCGTATAGCTTTCGGCGCTAAGATTTTCTAATATCTGTCCCAGGATGAACTAACTTTAATAATCATTTGTTGCACAAACAGGCGATAATAAAAATCAAGCTATGCCGGGATTTATTGACTACTACCAGGTATTGGGCGTTGATAAAAACGCTTCGGAGGACGATATTAAAAAAGCCTATCGAAAACTGGCCCGTAAATACCATCCTGACCTGAACCCCAACAATGAAGAGGCCAAGAAAAAGTTTCAGCAGATAAACGAGGCCAACGAGGTGTTGAGCGATGCTGAGAAACGGAAGAAATATGACCAGTATGGTGAGCATTGGAAACATGCCGACCAGATGGAGGAAGCCCGGAGGCAACAACAGCAGCAACAAGGTAGCCGGGGCTTTGGACAGGGTTTTGAAGGATATACCTACTCACATGGCGATTTTGGCGATGCCGGTGGATTTTCAGACTTCTTCGAAGAACTTTTTGGCAGGCAACAACGCAGGAGCAGTGCGCGGTACAAGGGGGAGGATTACCGGGCATCGTTGCAGATGAACCTGGCAGACGCTTACGAAACGCATAAACAAGTGTTGAACGTAAACGGCAAGAGCATCCGCATCACCATACCGGCAGGGGTAGAAGACGGACAAGTGATAAAGCTAAAAGGCTACGGGGGCGAAGGCATCAATGGCGGCCCGAAAGGAGACTTGTATATCACTTTTGTTATTAACAATAATACGCCATTCAGGAGGTCGGGAGATGACCTGTATAGGAATGTTGACCTGCCACTGTATGTGGCGGTGCTGGGCGGGGAGCAAATAATAGATACCATGAGCGGCAAGATAAAGCTGAAAGTGTCGCCCGAAACACAGAGCGGTACACAGGTACGTGTAAAAGGGAAAGGTTTTCCTAAATACAAAAAGGAGGGCGAATACGGCGACCTGTATATTACCTGGAATGTGCAGGTGCCCACTAACCTGACCGAACAGGAAAAAGAATTATTCAAACAACTGGCCAACATCAAAAAATGACAGTCATGGAAAAAACTGAACTGGTAACGGCTAAGGATTTTTGTACACACCATAATGTGTCGTACACGTTCATAACGATGCTGGAAGAAGCGGGGCTTACACAACTGGTTGCCATTGAAGACGAGGTATTTATTGATAACGAGCATATAGGTCAACTGGAAAAGCTGGCACGCCTGCACCGCGACCTGGACATTAATATGGAAGGTATGGCAGCTATAGCAAGTCTATTACAACAGGTGGAGGAATTGCAACAGGAAGTAATGACCTTGTCGCAGAAACTCAGGCTGTATTCCGACAATACCTGATTGTCATTGCGCTGTCATAAAAGGCTCTGAGATACTGCATATGTATGCTTTGCATGTGTTTTGTGTCCTGATTTCCCAACTGAATCAAAAACGGGTATGTCTTGCAGGTGGTATGCGGTTGCAGGTTTACATATTGCCAATGGTACTTTTATTCAGCCTGGTGACAGAGTTTGCAGTAGCACAGCAGACACCCTCCCCCGTATGGTGTTTCGGGCATAATGCACGGCTTGATTTCGGTGGTACAATGCCTGTTGCGAGTCAATCATCTATTTACACACATGCCGCGGTTTCATCCACTCAATGTGATGCTAACGGCAACGTTTTGTTTTATGCCAATGGTCTTAAAATATGGGATGCCAACGGAAATGCAATGTCTGGCAGCGATAATCCGCTATGGCCCCGGTATGTTAGTAGCTGGAACCTGAATGCCATGATAGTGCCGGATGCGTCTGACAGCAATATATATTACGTGTTTACTACGTTTCCGTCTAAGGGCGTTGCTCCATTTGGAGCCTATTATGTTGGCCAGCTAACTTATTCGATAGTGGATATGCGGCTGAATAATGGCCTGGGTGATGTAGTAAGCGGGCAGAACCATATTTTGCTGGATACGAACTGCGGGCATTATATGACTATCGTTCCCGGACCGGGTTGTACTTATTGGGCAGTAGTGCAAGCCGGTAAGGGGAACGGGCTCGATTATTCGTTTAAATGTTACAGGATCAACGAAAAAGGCGTAAGTACGACACCTGTCGTCAGTATTTTCACCACCATTCCTTCGTTGTCTCCTAATGGTAATGGTCAGGGCGTAGGTAACCGCGCGGGCAACCTTATATATAGCTATACAAGGAAAAAGCTGATAGGGGGCTATGAGAACGCTGATATAACGGCTTATGACTTTAACGAGTTAACGGGTAGAGTGAGCAACCCTGTTGCATTGACATGGGCATTCCCTCAAACCGAACATTGGGTCAATTCCAATACTATACCTGCCATCTGTCTTTCGCCCGATGAGTCTTTGTTGTATGTCAGCGGATATTATTCCGCCGGTCCGGGTGAGGGTGGGTTTCACTTACGCCAGTTTCCATTGTTCATGTCAGGCCCGGTATTATCTGTGGGTAATCCCGTAACACTTTTTACAAGCGACCCTACTAATGCGAGTTTCTTTCTTATCAAGCATCAATCGGGCTTTGGCTGGCAAAAGAGTGATATGCAATTAGGACCGGACAAAAAGATATACCATACGTTTACCATGGGGCAAGATTTTGTGGGTTGCATAGAGCAACCTAATGTGCCCGGATTGGCGTGCAATTTTATTCCTAAAAAGCTATCGCTGACCGCAGGTACTTATACTACTTCATCTATGCCTGCACCTTCATTTCCGCGTAAGTCGGTGGAAAGAATAAACATAGCGCCTGAAGAGCTGACCGTATGTTTCCAGCCGATTGCCCGCCTGCAGGCTCCGGCGGGGTTTTCTTCCTATGTTTGGCAAGACGGCTCTGCCAGGCCGCATTTTGACGCCACAACATCAGGAACATATGTAGTAACCAGCAGTGATGAGGCATGCAGGGTACGGAGCGATAGTTTCAACCTGGAGCTGGTGAATTTTGACCTTTCATTGGGCGATGATATAATTACATGCTTCGATACAGTATTGTATCCTGTGACAGACGCGCCACCGGGCGCAGCTTATACATGGACAAATGATTCTACTACGGCCTCCCTGCCTGTTTCGGTGCCGGGTGTTTATGGATTGACCATAACAGAAAAGGGCTGCGAAAGGTATGATGAAGTAACTGTACATGATGAAGAATTAACCTTGCACCTGCCCGCGGATACCACATTATGCACCGGCGAGATCATCAGGCTGGATGCAACGATAGATGGCGTGTCTTACCTGTGGCACGACGGCAGTACGGAAGCAACGTACAATGCTGATAAGAGAGGCGTGTACAGTGTTACTGTTACAAAAGGCAGGTGTGTGGCGGATGCATCGACCGATGTAGGCGAGGAATATTGCGACCATTGCCTGTCCGGCATACCCAATGGCTTTACTCCTAACGGCGATGGATTGAACGATATCTTCAAACCGCTAATCTACCCGATATGCCCGGTAAGGGATTACAGGTTTTCCGTGTACAACCGTTTTGGCGAAAGGGTATTCACAACATCTAATCCTAAAGAAGGATGGGATGGAAATTATAAAGGAACGCGTGCGGAACTGGGAGCATACTTCTATCAACTCCGGTTTACGGGACCATTAGACAAACCATACTTCCACAAAGGCGATGTAGTGTTGATCAGGTAAATTATTCGTAGTGTGTAGCGGCTACCAGTTTTTCAATATTGGTCACGAATATCTTCCTGCCTTTACTTTCGATGATACCCTCGTCTTTAAACTCGCGCAGCAACCTTACGACATGTTCAGGTGTGGTGCCGGCCATACTGGCGATATCATCGCGGGAAATATTGATGGCAGGTTCGCCACCCGGCGTTTCGCTCTTGAATTTCTCGCGTAACACTATCAAAGTGATGGCGACACGTTCTCTCACAGGTCGCTGGCCGAATACGCTAATGTTGTTGGCCAGCACACCGTACTCGTGACTGAGCGTTTTCAGCAGCCGCCATGTAAGGTCGTGCGAATGGTTGAGAACGTGCAGGAAATCAGTCAGGGGGATAAACTGAAGCCGGCATTCCTCGAGGGCAGCCGCGGAGTCAGGGTAATTCTCAAAAGCAAGCACAGCGTGGTAGCCAATGAGTTCGCCCACATTGGCTACGTAAATGATCTGCTCGTTGCCGAAGTTGTCTACCTTAAACTTCTTCACCCTACCACGGCTGATATAGAAGATGCCAGCCGGCGCCGCTCCTTCCCTGAAGATAACCTGGCCTTTTGTGTATTTTTCTTCCCTGGCATGGGCCATGAGCATATTATATTCTTCTTCGGGCAAGTCTTTTAATATAGCCTGGGAATTGAAATTCCACCGGTCGACCGGAAATTTTCCTGCTAAGCTCATGACAGGTAAAAATACACGCATTAATTGATTTTTATCAATTTAAGAATTGACAAAAATCAGGTCTCCCAGCTTACTTCCATCCACCGCCCAGCGCCTGGTAAATATTCACCATGGCGTTCAATTGCTGTTTTTTAGTCTCAATCAGTTCGAATTTGGCTTCCAATGCATCGCGTTGTGTTAACAATACCTCCATATAGTCTGCCCTGGCGGATTTGAAGAGGTCGTTTGAGATATCAATAGACTTTGAAAGTGCATCAACCTGCCTGGATTTCAACTCGTAGGCATCGCGCAGGTTATCGATATTCGATAATTGGTTATACACCTCTACATAAGCGTTTAATATAGTACGTTCATAATTGTAAACTGCCTGGATTTGTTTTGCATTGGCACTGTAATAAGTAGCCTTGATAGCATTCCTGTTAATAAGCGGCGCCACCAACTCTCCGGCCAACGAATACAATAATGATTCCGGAGATTTGATCAGGTAAGCCGGGTTGAATGCCCTGTAGCCGACGGATGCCGAAATTCCAAGAGAAGGATAAAACCGGGCCCTGGCTACTTTTACATCCAGTTTTGCGGCGGCGAGTTCCTGCTCCGCCCGTTTAATGTCGGGACGGTTGGCCAACAGTTGGGCCGGAATGCCGGTGTATACAGCCGCCGGAGTTAACTTCCCAAGATCGCCTTTGCTCCTGGCAATAGGCTGAGGATACCTTCCGAGCAGAAAATTTATCCTGTTTTCCGTTTCCACAATTTTTTGCTGAATGCCGTACTGCAGACTCCTGGTATAAAGCGCCTGTGCTTCGAACCTGCGGACAGCCAATTCGGTAACCCGTGTTGCTTCTTTTTGCAGTTTCACTATTTCCAGGGCGTTATTCTGTATCTCTATGTTTTTATTTACAATGTCCAGTTGATTGTCCAGGGCCAGCAATTCGTAGTAAGAATTTGCGATTTCCGCCACCAGGTTAGTAACTACGAAATTCTTTCCTTCAACTGTGGCGATGTACCTGGCTACGGCAGCTTTCTTTGCATTGCGCAGCTTACGCCAGATATCTATTTCCCATGTAGCATAAGCGCTAATCATATAGTCCGGCACGGGTTCGGGCATTTCCCTGCCGGGTTCAATTTCAGTATTGGCTTCCATGGCGCCTATGTTGGTGTACCTGCCTACTTTATCAACCCCGGCACCGCCTTTGATACCGACAAAAGGCAAGTATTCTCCTTTCCGCACCCTGATCTCGTTCCTACTAATGTCGATTTCCTGCAGGACAATATTTAATTCCTGGTTTCTCTGCAATGCAGTATCGATGAGCGCATCCAGGTACTGGTCGTTAAAATATTCCTTCCAATTAATCGTTGCGGTGTTGACAGTATCCTGCGAGTTATTGATATAACCCGCAGGAACTGTTTTATCAGCCGTGTGCTTAACCAGGGAAGGGATATTGCAAGCGCCTAAAGTCAGCGATATGCAGGCTATCCATATGTATTGCTTTATATTTTTATTATACATTGTCTTCTGTTTCTTCTTTTATGGAAAATTTGTCAACTTGGTGTACAAAATCTTCAGTAAGTGAATCTTCTTCTTCACCTTTAATCATCTTGCGGTTATGTGCCAAACTACCGAAGACATAGTACAATCCGGGTACAACTATCACTCCAAAAACAGTACCGAAGACCATACCCCCCAGCGCACAGGTACCAATGGTACGGTTGCCGATTGCGCCGGCGCCGTGGGCAAACATCAACGGAATGAGGCCCGCTATAAATGCCAGAGACGTCATGAGGATGGGCCGGAAACGGACCCTGGCACCTTCTATCGAAGCATCCAGAACTGACATGCCCTGTTTTTGTTTCTGCATGGCAAACTCCACAATCAACACGGCATTTTTACCCAATAAACCTACCAGCATCACCAAACCAACCTGGGCATAAATGTCATTTGTTAAGCCCAATGCTTTGAGCAAAAAGAAGGAGCCGAAAACACCCGCAGGCAGAGACAGGATAACAGAGAAAGGAATGATGAAGCTTTCATACTGGGCCGACAATACAAAATATACGAATATCAACACGACAATGAATATATAGATGGCTTCATTCCCACGCATCGTCTCATCCTTAGAAAGTCCTGCCCAGTCTATATCATATCCTCTCGGCAATGTTTTTGCAGCTACTTCCCGTATCGCATTGATAGCATCTCCGCTACTATAGCCCCTGGTAGGTTCCCCTCTTATACCGGCCGTGTTGTACATATTGTACCGGGCTATTTCATTGGCGCCCTGGGTCTTTTTTATTTTCATAAAAGCAGAAAAAGGAACCATTTCGTCTTTGTTATTTTTCACATACAGCTTCAGTATATCTGTAGGTAATTTTCTATACTCAGGCGCCGCCTGCACAAATACTTTGAAGAAACGCTGGAACTTCACAAAACCCAACTCATATGTACTACCTACGAAAACAGAAAGCGTACTCATAGCATCTCCAATAGAAACCCCTTTCTGCATTGCCAGTTCGTTATCCACTTCCAACTCGTATTGCGGATAATTGGCACTATAGAAGGTGAACAAGCCGGTAAGTTCTTTACGCTTACCCAGCTCTTTCATGAAATCTTTGGTCACCCTATCCAATTCATTATAGTCGCCCGTATTTGTTTTATCCAGCAGTTGCAGGGAAAAGCCGCCGGCAGCACCATATCCCGGCACCGCAGGTGGCTCAAAAAACTCTATCGTAGCGCCGGGTATATCCTTAGCTTTTTCTTCCAGTTCTTCAATGATTTCCCGTACATTATGTTTCCTTTTCGACCACGGCTCCAGGTTGATCAGGCAAGTGCCGGCATTGGAACCCCTACCTTCAGTAAGTACTTCGTAGCCCGCAATAGATGAAACTGATTGTACGCCGTCCACCGTTTTGACAAGCTTCTGCAACTCGGTAGACAGGTCATTGGTACGCTCCAAAGTAGAACCGGGAGGTGTTTGAATGATAGCATAAATCATGCCCTGGTCTTCACTTGGAATAAAGCCGGACGGCAATATTTTGGATATGCCGAAAATTCCCAAACCAAATGCCAGTAACATTCCCCATGTAACAACCTTTCTGTTGATGATTATTTTGAGGAGACCTACATACTTACCGGTCACTTTTTCAAATCCTTTATTGAACACGTCCAATCCCCTGTTCAGCCATGTTTTTTTCCTGGGTTTGCCGTGCGTATTTTTCAATATCATAGCACATAATACAGGGGTAAGTGTTAGCGCCACAAATCCCGAAATGACAATAGAAGTAGCCATTGTAATGGCAAACTGGCGATAGAACACACCCACAGGTCCTGTCATAAACGAGATGGGAATAAACACAGCAGTCATTAATAAGGTAATGGCTATTACCGCGCCACTAATTTCGCTGATCACTTTTCGGACCGCATTATATGGTGTCAGATGCTCCTCTTCCATTTTGGTATGTACTGCCTCGACGACGACTATCGCATTGTCTACCACGATACCAATAGCCAGTACCAATGCAAAGAGCGTTATCATATTAATAGTCAGCCCAAACATCTGCATTACCATAAATGTCCCGATAAGCGATACAGGAACGGCAAGTGTGGGGATGAGTGTAGAGCGCCAATCTCCAAGGAATATAAAAACCACCAATGCCACTAATATGAAAGCATCTCTCAATGTGTGCAGCACGTTTTCAGTAGACGCATCCAGGAATTTTGAAACGTCATAACTGATCTCGTATTCCATTCCTGGTGGGAATGACTTCTTTAATTCTTCGAGTTTATCCTTCACACTCTCAATTACATCACTGGCATTAGAACCATATGTCTGCTTAAGTACGATAGCTGCCGAGGGATGTCCGTTAATATTGGAATAGATATCGTAAAACTCACTTCCTAGCTTTACATCAGCAATATCTTTCAATCGCAGCATTTCACCATCAGGATTGGCACGGATGATGACATTTTCGTATTCCTCTGTTTTATTAAAACGGTCGGAGTACACCAATACATATTCCAGCGCCTGCGAACGACTTGCGTCCCCCCTACCTATCCTGCCCACGTTTCCTATTACACTCTGGTCGCCCAGCGCTTCCATTACTTCTTCAGTGGATACATTGTAGGCACGCATCCTGTCAGGTTTCAGCCAGACACGCATGGCATAACCGCGGCTGCCCAAAATACGCGCCTGCCCTATGCCGTTTATCCTTTGAATCTCAGGTATCATATTGACACCCGCGTAGTTGAACAGGAATTTCATATCCGCATTCTTGTCCTTACTGTAAAGGTTTACATACATCAGCATGCTGGGCATGATGGGTGTAATGATCACACCTTCCCTCTGTACCAACTCAGGCAACCTGTTCCTGATCTGCTCCACACGGTTGGATATCTGCACTAATGCCTGGTCCGGGTCTGTACCCAAATTAAAAACAACGGTTATGGCTACTTCTCCCGCACTCGTTGCATCAGAGGTCATGTACTTCATTCCCCATACACCATTTACAGCCTGCTCAATCGGTATGATCACAGATTCTGAGAGTGTTTTGGCATTGGCGCCGGGATAATCACAGGTAATCATTACCATTGGCGGTGCAACGGACGGGAACTGTGAAGTAGGCAATGTTTTGATAGCCAGGAAACCGGCAAAGACAAGTGTCAGGGACAGGACAATTGCCAGAACAGGTCTTTTTAAAAATATACTGAACATGATTTTTGTTGCTTTAGAATGGTAATTTTATTCAACAGCTACTTTTAAGTTGGCTATTACTTTTTCCGGCTTTTCGTATGTAAAGTCAATTTTTTCATTGTTTTTTACTTTGCGTATACCCTCTACTATTATTTTGTCACTTTCTGCCAGTCCGCCGCCAATGAAGTATAAATCAGGCACTTCACCTGCGATAGTAACCTCTTTCTGGTGCGCCACTTTATTTTTATCCACTACAAAAACATACTTTTTTTCCAGTACTTCGAATGTTGCTTTTTGAGGAATAATCAAAGCATTTTTGAATGGAATCTGCATGAGTATATTACCGGTTTCGCCATGTCTCAGGAGCTGTTCAGGGTTAGGGAATGTAGCCCTGAAAGCGATATTACCTGTTTCATTGTTAAAATCAGCCTCAATAGTTTCTACAACGCCCGGGTGTTCAAACAGCTGGTTATTGGCCATTAATAGTTGTACCTGCTTCTTACCGTTTGTCTTATCATCTGTACGGTAGTTCAGGTATTCCGCTTCAGGAACATTGTAATATACCCACATCTTACTGTTGTCAGACAGCGTGGTCAGCAAATCCCCCTCGTCTACCAGGCTACCCAGCCTCACCTGAAAACGATCTATAAACCCGTCGAAAGGCGCCCGTATCTCGGTAAACCGAAGGTGCACCTGTGCCAATGCGAGCTCAGCATTTGCCTTGTCGTATTTGGCTTTTGCCATCGCCAGTTCATTTGGGGCCACAATTTTCGCGTCAGCAAGCCGTTTTGTATTCTGGTATTCAATTTCGGCTACTTTAGCTTCAGCGCGCGCCTTCTCCTGTTCAGCTTCGTATAGGTTTGGCATGATCCTGAACAATAGCTGCCCTTTCCTTACGAACTGCCCTTCGTCAATAAATATTTCCTGCAGGTAACCACGTTCCTGCGCCCGGAGCTCAATATGGCGTATGGAATGTATCTGGCATACATATTCATTGACTATTGAAGTGTCAATTTTTAGGGGACTGGTAACGAAAAAGCGGGTTTCGGCCTCTTTTTTTTCTTTTTCGGATTTGCAACTTGTGTGTAACAGCAAGATGGATAAACCCATGAGTATGAAGATGTTCTTCATCATAGTTTTTACTATTTTTAATAATAGAACCGGGTAAAAACTGCAACGAATATTAGTTATAGACAGACACAACTTGCCAGACAGGTCATCTGCAATAGTCTATCGACATAAAAATGCAGCTACAGTTTGATAAAAAAATGGAGATTATATAGCGTATTGAACTATGCTATATGAGACTTTAGATGCAGGAACAAAATATAAAGCCTTGCTTCAGAAAGCAATTTCCTGGTATGTCCTGTACAGGAAAATTCAGGCGAGTTTACTTCAGCCTTTCTTTCAAGATAAATAAACCCTCCCGGGCTCAATGCCAGTTGAAAAGGTTGCCCATTGTCATTGCCCCCTTCTGCTCCAGGGGTCACGGATACCTCAACATTGTCATCCTGGCAAGTGAGCAGCTTCTTTTGAAAAAAATGGTGTGTGGCCCCAATAGCGGCAAGGAGGAAGACGCTCGCCAAAATAGCGATAAAAAAGTCAAATCTCTTTTTGTTGTAAGCGTGCATATCAGCCTTGGAATGTGCAAATGTATATACTTATTTAATCCGCATCAAACTTTTATAAGCTAATGGGTTGTTAAGAAAACCCGTAAAAGGATTGATTTTTACAGTTCTCCTGCTGCATTTTTGTGCTATGCTCCAAATCGGGTTTTTGTCTCGGGGAAATTGAAATCTCGCCTGTAGGACTAAATTTATGGCTAATTATGAGTAACATAGACATATGTATTAACTGATTTTAATCAATTTCTGGATTGACAAAAATCAGGGCAAAAAGATATGACAGGTGTAACTTTGTATCGCTTGTACAAAACTATCGAAAAGTTGCTGTTTGCAACAGGTCGATATGCCGGTCAAGATAAAGATGAAACGAGTCTCCGCTTACTTCCTGATGTGCATATGCGTGCTTGTCTTTATGCTGACAGTGTCTTGCAGCCGTGACGATTATCAAGTAAGAACCGAAGAACGAGGACCTTTAGCTTCGCTGGCCGAAGGCAATACGAGGTTTCATACGACACAGCCGCGCCGTCCGTCTGACAATATTTCAATTGTGAGGAAAATGTCAGCCGGGCAGCATCCCAATGCGGTGATCATCTGTTGTTCAGACTCGCGGGTGAGCCCCGAACTGGTATTTGACCAGGGCCTGGGCGACCTCTTTGTTATCAGGACGGCGGGGAATGTTATCGGCCCTATTGAAATAGGAAGTGTAGAATATGCCGTTGAACACCTGGACGTAAAGTTGGTAGTAGTGATGGGACATGAGCGATGTGGGGCAATACAGGCCTACCTGGACAGCACCGAGTTGACCGGCTACATAAAGCACATTGTGGACAGTATAGCCGGCGAAACGGAGATACAAAACCTGCGTATGCACCGAAGTGAAAACACCGATATGTATGTAAAGGCAAATGTTATACATGGTATTCGCCAGTTGGTGGTGCATAGCGACATTATCCGCGAGCGGCTGGGCGAATCACAACTTCACATAACCGGCGCTGTGTACAGCATGGTTGACGGTAAAGTAGCGTTTATTAAATAATCTATGTCGAAGCACCAAAAGCAGGTCATATTCAGACCTAAAATCATTGATACTTTTAAGGATTACAACAGGCAAAAGTTCTTCAAGGACCTTGTAGCCGGCGTCATCGTGGGTGTAGTAGCGCTGCCGTTGGCTATCGCCTTCGGTATTGCATCAGGCGTATCACCCGACAAAGGATTGATAACCGCAGTGATAGCAGGGTTCCTGATATCTGCCCTGGGCGGCAGCCGGGTGCAGATAGGCGGACCAACGGGCGCGTTTATCGTAGTAGTGTATGGCATAGTGCAGCAGTTTGGTATCAGTGGCCTTATCATCGCTACCTTCATGGCTGGCATAATACTTATAGCCATGGGTATTGCAAGGCTGGGTATGGTCATCAAATTCATTCCCTTCCCGCTTATTGCAGGATTTACTACCGGCATTGCAGTGATCATCTTCTCGGCGCAAATGAAAGATTTCCTGGGGCTGGAGATGGGCGCTGTTCCGGCGGAATTTATCGAAAAATGGGTGGAGTTTGCGAAGCATATCGGCAGCACAAACGTGTACGCGGTGGTTATCGCAATAGTAACTATACTGGTAGTAACGCAGTGGCAGAGGGTGACGCCCAAAGTGCCCGGCTCGCTGGTGGCTATTATTATTACCACGGTCGCAGCGTATTTTTTAAAACTTCCGGTGGAAACTATAGGCAGCCGTTTTGGTTCCATACCCTCTTCGATTCCCGCACCCGTTCTTCCTGAAGTTAATTTTTCAGTTGTCCGTGAGTTGATAAAACCGGCAGTGACAATAGCCCTGCTCGGTGGTATCGAATCACTGCTTTCCGCCGTTGTGGCCGATGGTATGATAAGGGGTAACCATCGCTCGAATACAGAACTGATAGGGCAGGGTATAGCAAATATAGGTTCGGCGATGTTTGGCGGTATACCTGCTACCGGAGCGATAGCCCGTACCGCTACCAATGTCAAAAACGGAGCTACCACACCGGTGGCCGGTATCGTCCATGCGGTTACATTGCTGCTCATTTTGCTGTTTGTGGGCAAATGGGCGGCATACATACCTATGGCTACACTGGCTGGCATACTCATAGTGGTGGCCTGGAATATGAGCGAGTTGAAACATTTCGTATTCATCCTGCGGGGTTCCAAAAGCGATGCCGCAGTCCTGCTTATCACCTTTTTCCTGACCGTCCTGGCCGACCTGACGATAGCAATTGAAGTGGGGATGATAACGGCGGTGTTTTTGTTTATGAGGAAAGTATTGAAGACAAGTTCTGTTACTCAAATGACCTCGATCTCTGATACAGAAGAACTTGACGAGCAATTGCCGGAAGGTGTGGAAGTGTTTGAAATAAACGGACCCATGTTTTTTGGCGCAGCCTACAAGTTTAAAGATGCTATGAGCGTAATAAAAACACCCCCAAAGGTGCTGGTGGTAAGAATGAGGAACGTACCTATCATAGACGCTACGGGAATACATGCTATGAAGGATATTATCCACGACGCGCAGCAAAGCGGTACAACCATTATCCTCTCAGAATTGTACAGCGACCAGGTAATGAAGGAATTAACCAAAGCCCGCCTTGCCTTTAAGATAGGTAAAGCCAATATCGTACGTAGTTTTGACGACGCAATTGAGCGCAGTAAAAAAGTATTGCAGGGGTAGCTTTACGCAGGGGAAGTCCTCTCCAGGTAAGCCGTATACGCATCCTTAAGCAGTTGCCCCAATACGGGATTGGCGATATCTGCGTTGCTTTTTATTACGACATACCTCGATGTTTTTCCGGAGCCTTTCAGCCGGTTACCAGGGTCGGGCAGGTCTACACCGCGATTGAAGCCCAGTTTCAGCCCCTTCTTTGATGGAATAATAGTACAGACCATTTCAGCATATTTTTGCCCGTAACAGTAAGCTATCATTCCTGCGGGCATGTCCAACTGCTCGGTAACGGCAGGCAAAGCGGAGAGGATAAGCTGACGCAATTGCATAGCGTTGGCAAAGATGGTGTCATCATAGTTGCTGAGAAAGTCCTGAATAGCTGATGTGTTGGCCATAACCTGTAAATATAAATATTGACCACTCCGATTGTTCATACATGATGAAATTCATTCTTTTATTAGCGGATAATTCAATATTTTAGCAAGCTATATCGATTGGAGAATCTTAGAATATGAAGAAATTATACTTATTGTGCGTTTCTGGTTTGCTGGCTACGGGTGTGCATGCGCAACCGCTGATAGAAGACGCGAATGGCAAACCGGTGAAACTGGCTGACATAGTGAGGGAGTACGAGCAAGAACATGGCGTTCATAGAACCCGCGAAGAAGAAGGCGGCAAAATAAGAGAAGGTAAGCATTACCAGTTTGACCGCTGGCGCTGGTATTGGGAACACCACCTGGACCAAAACGGCTACATGGTATCAGCAGCAGCCAATTATATTGAAATGCTGAAACTGGACCGGACCAGGATGAAAACCACCGCCGATCAGTCGGACTGGAAACTACAGGGGCCTTTCAACTCATATAGCGGTTATGGAGGTATAGGGCGGATCAACTGTGTGGAGTTTCACCCTACAGATAGTAATACCTATTGGGTAGGTGCATCGGGAGGAGGAATATGGAAGACCACCAACGACGGGCAGACATGGACCTCGTTATCTGACGGCCTGCCAAGGACAGACGTATCGGATATAGATGTAAACCCGCTGAACACTAACACCATATACCTGTGTACGGGCGACCGTGATGGCGGTAGCGCCACCTACAATAATAATAACAGTATAGGAGTACTGAAGTCGACCGACGGCGGGCAGACATGGAACACTACCGGCATGTCGTGGACCACATCGCAGGGCAGGACTACCAATTGGTTGCTCATTAATCCGCAGGATACCAATTCTCTCACCCTGGCTACCAGTGTGGGCATTTATAAATCGTACAACGGCGGTACGACCTGGACGAATAAGCAGTCCGGCAATTTCATACAGGTAATATATCACCCCACCGATACCGGCATCATGTACGCATCTAGAAATGACGGCAACAGGGAAATATACCGTTCTGCGAATGGGGGTAATACATGGAGTGTGGTGACCAACTTCAACGATGCGCGTCGTATAGCGTTGGCTGTGACACCGGCAAATGTAGGCCTGGTACGCGCTATGGTGTGCAACAATACAAACGGCCTGATGGGTATTTACGAATCAGTGGATACCGGAAAAACATTTACGCTGAAGTATGCGCCTGCCGGAACCAGTTGTAACACCAGTTCGTCCAGCGTAAAAACAGGCGACCTGATAGTTGGAAGTTTAAACGGAAAAGGTTGTGGCAACCAGGGTTGGTACGACCTTGCATTTGCAATACATCCTGATAATCCGAATATTGTATTTGCAGGTGGTGTGAACACATATGGCTCTACAAATGGAGGAAGCACATGGACACTGGCCACCGAATGGTACTCCAACTTTCCCGGAATTGTGGAGGTACATGCCGACAAACATTATTATGTATACCACCCGCTAACTAAAGAACTTTTTGAATGTAATGACGGTGGGATATACAAAACCCGGAACCCGTCCAGCCTGTTATGGACAGATATTTCTCATGGGCTGAGTGTAACTCAATTCTACAGGAATGCTGTGAGTAATGTAGCAACCGGGGTTTTAGGCGGTTGTCAGGACAATGGTACCAAGGGTTTGCAAGGTGGTATATGGTACGATGTTACCGGTGGTGACGGTATGGAATGCCAGGCAGACCCACTGGACTCGAATGTATTTTACACCGCTACACAGAACGGAGGTTCTATAAACCGCACGGTGAATGGCGGTAATAATTTTGTTAACCTACAGGACAATATGCCCAATAATCCTTCGGGCGCATGGATCACTCCCTACCTGATAACCCCCGACAGCAACAAGCATCTTATCGCAGGGTATAAGCATATCTATTTCAGCCCGGACAGGGGTGATACATGGATGTCTATACAGGGTACTGCCATAACAGGTGATAACTGCGCGAGGCTGGCCATGACAGGCGGTCCTACACCGACTATTTATGCCATATTCCCCGATACACAGGTGGTGTTCTACGCAGATAATTATGTGCGCGGCAATACGGCAACCTTTGATACAATTATTGTTCCGTACACGGGAACGATATCTGACATCAAGCCACACCCTGCAGACAGTGGCAGGTTCTATCTTACTTTCAGTGGTTATAATACGGCTAAAGTTGCGGAGTATAATAAAGGGGCATGGTCGCTGATAAACTCCGGTTTGCCCAATGTGCCGGTGCGCTGCTTTGAATATGACACTGCATACAATGTTATGTATGTAGGTACCGACCTGGGCGTGTATTATATGGATACATCTACAGCTGGTGCGTGGGCGTCGTTCCGCAAGAACATGCCATTTATAGAAGTACTGGACTTAGGCATTAATAACACAACTAAAGAGATATGGGCCGCCACATATGGGCGCGGCATGTGGAGTTCGGTGTTGCAAGGTTCAGTAATACCCCCGGATACAACAGATACTACCGACTCAACAGATATTGTAATAGTGATACCTTATGCTGAAGATGTATTTAAAATAGCGCCCAATCCTGCGAAGAATAATTTCAAGATGATAGCCGGGCCATCGATGGTGGCGGGGAAAGCCATTACAGTAAACATCATAGATTACACAGGTAAAACCGTATGGCGCAGGGAAAGCACATTCACCGGGGGGCAGGCAGATATTACTACTGAAAACCTGGCATCGGGTGTATATATAGTGGAATTAAGAGATGAACGGGCGGTGTTGGGGCGAAAACGGGTCATACTGCAATAAATAATATTAAAAGCGGCTGAAAGGCCGCTTTTAATATTATAGTACCTGCACAATCAAAAATTTCAGGTATTGTGTAGTAGGTATATGCCAGAGTATGGGGTGGTCTGACGCCTGTGTTTGCCAGGTTACCTGCCGTAGCTTACGCTTAGCATCTTTGGCTGCCATCTCTATCGTTTTCAGGAACATGTCAGGTGGCACCAGGTTGGTGCATGATGCTGTTACCAGGAAGCCGCCCGGTTTTACCAGCTTCATCCCGCGCAGGTTTATTTCTTTATAGCCGGTGATTGCTTTCTGGATATTAGCCCTGCTCTTGGTAAAGGCGGGTGGGTCCAGCATCACTACGTCATATTTTTTGCCTTCTTTGGACCAGTTTTTTAATACATCGAAAGCGTTTACAGTTTGGAATTTGCAGATGTCTTCGTAGCCGTTCAGTTGCGCGTTGGCGGTAGCCGTGGCCACAGCTTTTTCTGATATATCCAGTCCCAGCACTGACTTAGCGCCGTAGTGCGCAGCATGGAGAGAGAAAGTGCCCGTATAACAAAAGCCTTCCAGTACATCTGCACCTTTTACAATGTGTTCAATAGCCCTGCGGTTGTCCTGCTGGTCGAGGAAGTAACCGGTCTTTTGCCCGTTGACTATGTCCACATGGAATTTCAGGCCGTTTTCATTCAATATGATGTTGGTATCAAAGGGCTCAGACAGGAATCCCTTTTGCTGCGGCAGCCCTTCTACCTCGCGCACCGGTACATCGTTCCGCTCATATATACCTTTGGGCTTGAAGATTTTTTGCAAGGCTTCCACTATCGCACCCTTCCATATGTCAATGCCGAGCGCCAGGGTTTGTATTACAAAGTAGTCGTTGAACTTGTCAATAATAAGCGCGGGCAATTCATCGGCTTCACCAAAAATGAGGCGGCAGTTTTCAATATATCCTATCTGCTGCCTGTACTCCCATGCTGCCTTTATTTTATTATAAAAGAATTGATTGTCTATCTGCTCATCTTTATCCCTGCTGAGTATGCGTATCCTTATTTGAGAAGATGGGTTCACGTAGCCTTTACCGATAAAAGAACCATTATATGAATATACTTCTACTATATCACCGGGTTGGCAATCGCCCTCTGTATCGCCCAACTCGTTGGAAAATACCCATGGATGCCCGTTTACCACACGGTCGCCTATTTTTTTACGCAGGAAAAACTTAGCCATGGCGCAAAAGTATATAAACCCCCTGTCTCTTTCTTTTTCCTTTTATAATCTGCCATATAGTTCTTTACTTTTGTGCCAGCCGATATGTTACAGAAACTCAGCATCAGCAATTACGCCATCATAGACCAACTGGAGGTAAAACCAGCCGCAGGGCTCAACATCGTGACCGGGGAAACCGGCGCGGGTAAGAGTATCATATTAGGTGCGCTATCGCTAATATTGGGTGAGCGGGCTGATACAACGGTTCTTATCAACAAAGATGAGAAGTGCGTAGTAGAGGCGTCGTTTGATGTAAAGGGTAATGAAGCTTTTGAAGCTGCCCTGCGGGAGGAAGATATAGATTATGAAGATGTATGTATTATACGCAGGGAAATAAATACAAGCGGTAAATCGAGGGCTTTTATCAATGATACCCCTGTGCGACTGGATGTGCTGAACAGGCTTACATCGCTACTGGTAGACCTGCACCAGCAATTTGACCACCTGGCGCTGGACGACAGTCATTTCCAGATGGATGTGCTGGATGCAGTAGCCGGCAACGGTGCATTACGAAAAGAATACAGAGGTAATTACACTCAATACAAAAGCGTATCAAAAAAACTACAGGAACTACAATCACGCAAAGCCGAATGGCAAAAAGAATCGGACTATAAACAATTTTTGCTGGATGAGCTGAATGAGGCTGCATTTGCAACGGATGAAATAGAACATGCGGAGCAACAACTGAAACAGTTGACGCATGCAGAGCGTATACTACAGGTGTTGCGCGAGTCGGGCTATGTGCTGGCAGAAGGTGAGCAGCCGCTGGTGAACGAAATAAAAAGGCTACTGCAACAATTGGAGAGTATAGCAGAACTGATGCCGGGGGTGAAGGATGTGGCAGCAAGGCTGAATTCGCTGCATATAGAATTGAAAGATATTGCGGGGGAGGTGGACGCACTGACGGGTAATGTGAGCATAGACGAAGAGCAAATGCAAAAAATGCAGGAGCGGATAGATCTGGGATATAAGCTGCTGAAAAAACATGCAGTACAGAACACTAATGAACTGTTGTCCATCCAGCAACGACTCTCAAAAGACCTGCAGGCAAGCCTGGATATTGAAGAAGAAATAGCAGCAACCGAACGGGAAAAAGAACAATTATATACACAGTTATCGGCTACGGCAGCAAAATTGTCCGCGGCACGCAGTAAACAGGCAATTGCTTTTTCTGCTGAGGTAAATAAACTGCTGAAACTCGTGGGTATGCCTAATGCTTTGTTTGCAGCAGAGGTGAAGAAGAAAGAACAGCCGGGAGAGTTGGGAATGGATGACGTGCAGTTTTACTTAGATGCCAACAAGAGCGGTAAGCCATTGCCCGTACATAAAGCCGCATCGGGTGGGGAGATGAGCCGTATTATGCTCAGCATCAAGTCGCTGACGGCTAAAGCCATGCATTTGCCTACCCTTATTTTTGATGAAGTGGACACAGGTATATCCGGCGAGGCGGCAAAGCAGGTAGGTATCTTATTGAAAAACCTGTCGCAGTACCACCAGGTGATATGTATTACCCACCAGCCACAGGTAGCTGCGCGCGGTTCGCATCACTTGTATGTGTACAAGCAGGCTGAGAAGAACAAGCCGATAACTACACGCGTGGCGGTGCTGCATGGCGAAGAACGTGTAATAGCCATCGCCAAAATGATAGGTGGCGAAGAGCCGGGGCAGGCTGCATTGCAAAACGCCCGCGAATTGATGGCGTAAAAAAAGAGCAGGTAAACACCTGCCCTTTATTCAAACTAAAAATATTGTCTTAGAATACCACCATCTTGCTTTTTGCAAATACGGTATTGTCTTTTATCACTTCCACAATATAAGTGCCGCGTGGCAGGTCTGCTTTTATTGATGAGTTGCCACTGTTACTAATGCTGATGTTATTGTTCCATACTGTAACGCCGGCCATGTTCATGATACGCACATTGGCTTGTTTCCCTTTCAGCATTGCATGTTGCGTGCTTATTTCAAATGAGCCATAGTTTGGATTTGGCGCAATGATTATTACATCCGTAGCCAATGGTATTGTATTCGCTATGCCTACTGTTGACTTGTGCGTGGGTGAGCTCCACATGCCACGGCCGTAAGTAGCCGCCCAGATAGTATTCGTTGTGTTGTTAATGCCCAGGTCAAATACTTCTACATTGGGCATGGTGCCATTGTTGAAATAGTTCCAGCCCGTACTGTCATACTCACGGTAGTAAACACCCAGGTCTGTGCCAATATAAAACACTTTATTTTGCGCATCGTAAGTAATGCAGTTGACAGGCACTTCGGGTAGGTTAACATTTACTTTGTTCCAGGTTTTAGTTCTCACATCCACCACAGCTACCTTGTCGCCGGTATAATTGCGGTAAGTAACCCAGAGTGAGTCTTTATGATAGGGGTCAACCATTATGTCCGATATATTGCTTTGTGGTGAAGTAAGACTGGTCAAATCCGTCCAGTTATCACCAAAATCGGTAGTGTACCTGATAGTGCTTGTAGTTTGCGGAGTGGCCAATGTATAGATATAGTCATCGTCTAATGATGTAATTGCTATCCTGGTGAGGTTGGTAATAAAATCGTACGATAATTCATTCCAGGTATCTCCCTGGTCGGCTGAGTAGTATAGTTTATTATAGCCTGCAAATAATATGTTCCGGGCCGTAGGATGTATGAGGAACGGCGTTATCCAGGCGCCATCAGGTCTGCCGGGTATGTTGTTCTGTATATCGGTGAAAGTTTTGCCTCCGTCAGTTGACCGCCTTAGTTCGCCGTATTGCTGCGAGGTGTATAGCGTATTGCTGTCCAAGGGGTCCATTTGGCAATCCATCCCGTCTGCCCCGGTCATCTGTTTGGATGTGCCACCTGTCAGCATTTTCGAGCCATTGTCTTGTGCGCCGCCCAATACATACGCTGCAACATCGGAAACGGCGTTCCTGTAAAATTGTGTAATGCCAAGGCCTTCGCTCAGGTTTTGCCATATCGCATTAGAGCTCATCGGCGCCAATGTCCGGTACAATCCCCCGTCATTACATTCAAACAACTCACCTGGTTTTAAGGGGTGGAATTTGTGGAAATGTTTATCGGCGTGAACTACGGTAACACCCGTAACCGTGTTGTTCCATTGGTTGGCAACCTTCCAGTTTCTGCCGCCATCGGTGGAAAACCATGTGTTGACGCCACCTACTATCACATGGTTTGCATTCACCGGACTTATCTGTATAGTAAGGTCGTACCAACCCTGTCCGCCGCATTTGTCTCCTTTCGACGAACTGGCAAGGATGTTACTATCGCAATTTTGATCGTCAAACAGCTTGGTGAAGGTTTGCCCGGTATCTGTTGAGTTGTAGATTCCATCAAGTCCGTAGGCTGTGTTTGCCACCACTAATTTTACGATGGCAGGATCGGCTTTTGTGACAGCCATTTCCACGCGGCTGGTTCCGGGGAAAGAACCTGTCAATTGCCAGGAAGCGCCACCGTTTGTAGAACGGTATACCTGGCGCGTACCGAACGTGACATAACCTGTGGCATACATTATACCTGTATCGGTGGGGTGTGCCAATATCTGTTGGAAGAAGCCGCCTTGTTTAACGTTCCAGGTAGCGCCTGCATCGTAAGATTTAAAGATGCCTATACTGGTTGCCAGTGTCAGCGAGTTCGTGTCCAGTGAATTGATAAGCAGGCCATTGGTTTTCTGGTTTTCGGCAAAACCAAATCCAAAGCCCGTTGTATCCCAGGTGATACCGCCATCGGTGCTTTTGAATACACCCATACTATATGTATCCCCTGCATCGCGGTCGCCGGTGCATATATATATAGTGTTTGGGTTTTGCGGATTGTAGTCAATATCCGATACACCCAGTATTGGCAGAAAATCATTTAAGGCAGTCCAGCTACCGCCATCATCAGTGGTGCGCCAGATGCCGCCGCCAGGGCTCCCTATCATATAGGTGTTAGTATCAGTAGGGTGAAACTCTATGACGTTGATGCGTCCCACACCGTAGTTTCCTGCCAGGGGATTATCCGGCCCCCTGAAGGTCCATTGTACATCTACAGAAGTGCCTTTGGCCAGCGCCCTGTTCTTTCTTATTTGCTCCTGCAATTTCCGTGCTTCTTCCCAGTGTTTGCTTGGCGATACCAGTCGGCCCTGTTCGTCGGTACGGCCTTGCCAGAAGTTTAGCCAGCGCATAAAGTGGTAATGTTTTTTCTCAAAATGCACCTCATGGTCAGAAATATCCTCTTGTGAAGGCTGCATGGTATTGCGGTATGCTTCCTCTATTTGCTGCAGGGTAGGGCGTTCTGCACCATATTTTTCTACCCATGGCTGTGCCTGCGCACAAAAACCGGCATATACCAAAGCTGTAAGAATGTATAACTTCTTCATATCGTTTTAAAAAAAATCAGGGCATGGCGATAGAGGGCAGTTTCGTTATCTTGTTTACCGGTAACGCCATCCATTTGCCATTCACTTCTTTATAGTATATAATGTTGCTTTTATCTCGTGGTATTTCGTTGGGTATAGGGTGCTTACCCCCGGTTGTGGGGTATAACTCTAATGTATCTCCTGCATGGTAGGCAATATTTCCGGGGTCGTTATTCTCGTAGTTCAGGCCCTCGGTGATTTCCTTTTTATTGGTAGCCAGCGGTTTGAAATTTTTTATCCTTGTTACATCGCATGGTTGCCAGCTTTGTTCGCCCATCCAGAAAAATGCCGATGGCTCTTTGGAACTTTTCCATACTATAACAAACCTGTATTCGGTTGTGGAGCCACTTTCTTCCCTGCCTGCGTGTATGGTTTGGGTGGTGGCTTGCAGCAGTATGGGGGTACCTCCTTTTTTAGCCACAGCATTGCGCGTGGTTGCGCTTTTTTTTGATTGTGCGCATGCGCTGACACATACACATGTCATAGCGACAAAGCAGATCGTCAATAAATTACGGCTCATCCGGTACATAAATCATTAAGGAAAATAAAAAAACACAAGCAGCGGCACGTAAATATACGAAAACTACCTGTCTCTAACCGGTAGTTTTCGTGTTACAGTCATTGAAATGTCATTTGCCTTTAAGCCTCATTTCGTCCAGCAGCCAGCCGGCGCCCCCATATTTCTCCACAATGAACAGGACATAACGTATATCAACGCTGATATTCCTGCATAGACTTGGGTCAAAGTACAGATCGCTCATCGTTCCTTCCCATATTCTATCGAAGTTGAGGCCAATCAGTTCACCCCTGGCATTCAGCACCGGGCTGCCAGAGTTGCCACCTGTAGTGTGGTTGGTAGCTATAAAAGCTACCGGTACCGTGCCCTTTACGGCCCAACGGCCATAATCTTTTTCTTTGTGTATTTGTCTGAGCTTTTCCGGTATGTTGAATTCTTCTATTGCGGGGTTATGTTTGGCAATGGCTTCGTCCAGGATGGTCTGGTAAGAATAGCCGGCGGGTCCATCAGGGTCTATGCCCTTTACTTCACCATATGTGAGGCGTAGGGTCAGGTTGGCATCCGGGAAAAAACTGGTTGTTTTATCGAGCTTCATTTGTGCTTTCATATACAGGCGGTTCAGATACTGCATCTGCTCCCGGTAGTTGGAAAGTATGGGTTCTACACGCTGCGCCTTCATTTTTTCTATGGCATCATACAGCAGCCATGCAGGGTCGGTAACGATAGCCATGCTATCTGACGAAGCAACTGACGATGCTAAACCTTGCAGTTTTGCCGCGTCCGCGGCTGTGGAGGTAAATACATAATCAGCCCATTTTGAATAACTATTTCCTTGGCGGTTAAGCTGTGCTTTGTAGAGTGCAGGCACATAATCGGCACATTTTTCAAAGAACAATGGCATTAGTGCTACAAAGACGTCTTTGTCTGTAGCGGCATCGTAGTTTTTATAAAATCCATCCCATCTTTTTGCCAGCGTTTTCAGGCTATCGGATAACATACCGCCGGTACGCCCGGTACGAAACACACGCAGCATCTTATCCAGTTCGCCACCTTGCTTTATCAATTCTACTGCCATCACCACTTCCCGGGCATATTCGTCTGCCCTGATAGCATCGTCCGATGCCAGCGATATTGCCCCGATTCTGGATAACAGGTTGTCTGCGTAGGGTAGTGTCTCATCCATACTTGCCCAACCCTGGAAGCGGAATTCGTAATCGGCCTTTTTATCGGGCACATTGTTCAGGCGAAGCCCACGGACTTCACCCTGCCATTTTTTCCAGCCGTTGGCAATTCTTTTGTGTTTCGAAGTGTATTTTAGAAAAACATCTCTTGATTTGTCCATGTTTTTAGCCCATGTATCCAACAGAATAGTGCGCGCCTCTATACGTATCGGGTCGATGATAGTATACACCTGGTTGAGCTGGTAGGAGGTGATGTATTGCTGGGTATAGCCCGGGAAGCCATAGACCATGGTGAAGTCTCCTTCTGTATACCCGCCTATGTTGACCGGCAAAAACCTGTCGGTTTTGTAAGGCTGATTGTCTTTGCTATAAGCGGCGGGCTTATTGTTGGGGCCGGCGTATATCCTGAATATGCTGAAATCGCCTGTATGGCGGGGCCACATCCAGTTATCCGTATCTCCACCGAAAGAGCCTATCCCGTTGGGTGGAAAGCCTACCAGCCGGATGTCCGTGTACTTTTCGGTTAAAATCGCCCAATATTCATTGCCGTAGTAATACGGTTTGATCGTTACATCGTATCCGGTCGTGTACTTAAAACCTTTTTCCAGGTTTTTGATACGTATGATTATGACGCTGTCGCGGGCCTTTTCAGATAGTGTATCGTCCAGCCCGGTCAGTATCCTGTCCGACACATTTTCTATTTTCCTTATGAAAGTCACCGATAATCCGGGGCAAGGTATTTCCTCCCCGTTGTTTTTTGCCCAGAAACCATTGGCAAAATAGTCTTTTTCTTTGCTGCTAAGGCCCTGCACGGTACCATAACCGCAATGATGGTTGGTGAGCAGCAGTCCCTTTGGTGAGATAACCTCGGCAGTACATCCGCTGCCAAAAAGCACGACAGCGTTGTTCAGCCCGGTTCCGTCAGCATTATACAGCATGTCTACGGGTATGTCCAGGCCTGCGGCTACTATCTCAGCCTCCTGGTTTTTCAACAGCGGAGGCATCCACATCCCTTTTCGGGCGTAGGTGGTTGCACTTATGCCAACCAATAGAATAATAACTAATGTCTTACGAAACCAGGGAACTGTTGATCTTTTCATACTTGCAATAAAAATCCGGATTAATTTTTGAAAGAAATAAATATACGGTTTTGCTATAAAATTTTTGGGCAAAATAGTTATATTAGCCCATTAGAAAGTGAAACTCTTTTCAGTATTATGAGAAAAAGCCTGTTATCGGTAGTTTTTTTGATGGCCTCGTATATGAGTTCTGTCATTGCCCAGGAGGATTTGTTTGAAGCGCCTGATACCGTTTGCGTTAAGCAATATATACAGTTGAAGAGTAATTTCCCCGATAAGGAATCTCATTATTGGGGATTTTGTTCAGGTTACCTTTACAATACCCCAACAGGTTTGAAAATTGACGGGCTGGGCCTTGTCGGCCCGGCAGGGGTAGAGGTCGCTAAAAACGATGATGGTAACTACTATGGTTTCGTAATTGACCCGGGTAACGGAACGTTCAAAAGGTTGAATTTTGGCAGAAGCCTGTCCAATACGCCGGTAGTAACGGATTTTGGTAATATGGACGGCATCCTGCCCTCGGAAGTCAACTCAATGTACCTTGTTCGCGATCCTGAAGACAGGCGCTGGTACCTCTTCATTACCGCCGGTTTTAGCCAGGGGAGCTCCCAGTTGGGCCGTATCGACTTCGGCACATCGCTGGCCAATACACCTAATATAGTGACCTTTGGCAACCTGGATAATAAACTCAACGTACCCCGCGGCGTATTTGTAACCAAAGAAGGGAATAAATGGTACGGTTTCTTCGTGAACTATGCCATGAATGAATTGATGAGGTTTGATATGGATACCAATATCTCGTTTACCCCGACGGTAACCGAAGTATTTCCCGCAATTCCGTTGCTGGGTAATCCTACAGATATAGGTGCAATAATGGATAACGGCCAATGGTATTTCTTTATTACTAATGAAAGCGGCAGCACCATAGTACGGATGGATATGGGTACCAGCCTTACTAATCTGGCGCCGGCAGCCACCCTTATCAGCAATACATTGCCCGACCTGGACGCGCCATCAAGTATCATGCTACTAAGGGATTGTGGCAGAATACATGCCTTTGTTACATCCAAGGCCGGCCATGCACTCATCCGTGTTGAGATGCAAACGATTGAAGGTCCTTATACAGGTACCGACTTTGCTAACCTTGGCGCTACCGGCCAGATACTGTCGCCTACATCCATATCCAGGGTGGTCCGCGACAGGGACAATGTATACGCATTTATAAGCAATGAGGCTAACAGTTCTTTGACTCGTGTACTATTCGAACAATGTAACGATGCTAACATCCGGTATTCACTTACCAACAAACCCCCTGAATACCAATACACTGATACCGGCTTATTTAATATTTACTACGCCATCAATGAAGGGATGCCGGATATGCAGGTACAGTGTAAGTTGATTAGGGTACTGCCTACGCCCGCTATAATTATATCGAACGATACTACAATATGCCAGGGAGATACGGCGTTTCTTACAGTGACGTCTGTCAATGCAATATCTTATAGCTGGGCGCCCAATTACAATATTTCTTCGCCCGACAAGGACGAAATAAAAGTATGGCCGGAAGTTACCACCAGGTACACACTTCGCATGCCATTCCCCATAGGCACATGTATCGTAGATACGGCTATCGATGTAAACGTGAAAAAACTACAGGCTGATGCAGGCCCAGACAGGACTATTGCTGATGGAGCTTCTACCCTGCTGGGCGGGCCTATGACCTCACAAAGGCACGATTACCTCAGGAAATGGATGCCCGAACAATATATAGACGATGTTTATGCTTTCCATCCTTCAGTTCGCCCGCCCCACGACTTTACGTATTACCTGACTGTAACAGACTCGTCAGGGATGTGTGAAGTAACTGATACCGTGGTAGTACACGTACAGTGCGACGACCTGAATTTACCGAATGCCTTCATGCCGGAAAGCAACGGAGAGCGGTCAAAATTCGGCCTGATGAACAGGCAGATCGCCAAGCTCGATAAGTTTAATATATATGACCGCTGGGGCAAACTGGTGTTTACCACAACGGATATTACCAAACAATGGGATGGTACTATCAGCGGTGAAAAGGCAGCCGTTGGTGTATATGTATGGGAGGCTGACGGGTTCTGCCTGTCGGGCAAGCGTATAAGCGGAAGAGGGAATGTCATGCTCATACGGTAACTTATTGTATTATATTGCATTTTTAAGGGAGCTCCAGGGCTCCCTTTTTGTTTGATTGAATTACCCTATTTTTTCATAAGCAAACACAATGGCAAACAGTTTGTCTTATTCTCTTATTAGGCCGACCTTTGCGCAGAATTTAAAATAAAAAATAAGAGAAAAAATGAGCAACAGTAGTATTACGGTAGGCAGTACGTTTCCTGCGTTCAACAAAAAATCAGTTGTATCGCTGGAAAAAGGTAAAGAGTTTGTGAATATCAGCAATAAGGATATTGAGGGCAGATGGGCCGTGATGTTTTGGTGGCCGAAAGATTTCACTTTTGTATGCCCGACAGAGATTGCTGAATTCAACAGCAAATACCAGGATTTTGAGGATAGGGATACAGTATTGTTGGGCGCATCTACAGACAGTGAGTACGTACACCTGGCATGGCGCAAAGACCACGACGACCTGCGCGGCCTGCAGTTCCCTATGATAGCCGATACTTCAAAAAGCCTCGCAGAAGAACTGGGTATCCTGGAGGCGAATGAAAAAATAGCATACAGGGCTACCTTTATTATAGACCCCGAAGGCATAGTACGTTGGGTAAACATTAACGACCTGAATGTAGGCCGCAATGTAGATGAAGTTTTACGCGTATTAGATGCATTGCAGACAGACGAGCTTTGCCCCTGCAACTGGAAGAAAGGCGAAGAGACATTGACACGTCAAATGGAATCGGCTTAAATAATTTTTTTTATAGAGAAGAATAAAGCAACATCCGCCCCTATGGGTGGATGTTGTCATAAATATCAGTAATATGGAAGATAGTAAAATAGCCAATGCGACTGTGACCAGTATGTTGACAGACTTAGGTATAGATGCGTCGTACACGTCACCTGTATTGCAAAGCCTCGCTGCTACAGACAGTAAGTACCTGCGCGATCTGAAGCTGAACGTGGCCGGTGCGCTGAAAAGTAAACACCTGAATGCGAAGGAAGCTGCATTGCTGGCCCTGTCAACAGCGGTTAATCAAAAGAATAATACACTTATAGCTGCATTTGAAAAAATGGCAGTAAAGGAGGGAGCTTCTGCTGAAGAAATAGCCGAAACACACGCCTGCGCGTCGCTGCTCAGCCTCAATAATGTTTTTTACCGTTTTCGTCACTATATGAAAGGGAACGAGTATTACAACAATACCCCCGCCGGTGTGCGTATGAGCATTATGATGGCGCCGGCAATGGGCAAGGAGCTTTTTGAGTTAATGAGCCTCTCTGTTTCTGCGCTAAACGGCTGCGAGCAATGCGTGACTTCGCATGAACATTCTGTAAAAGCGCTGGGCACGGGCGAGGCCAGGATATATGATGTTATCAGGCTGGCTGCCGTCATAAAGAGCCTTACCGTAGTGATATAATTATTGATTTTCCTGAACGATTGGGAAGTACACGGAAAATGTACTTCCCTTTCCTAATACGCTATCCACCTTTACCCTGCCGCCATGCGCTTCCACTATGGCTTTCACATAGCTTAGCCCCAGGCCAAAACCTTTTACATTATGGATGTTGCCGGTGTGTGCGCGGTAGAATTTTTCGAACACTCTTGATTGTGTTTCTTTGTTCATGCCTATGCCATTGTCCTTTATATGCAGCACAAACATGTCTTTCTCATTCGCCGTGGTCATTTCTATTGCCAGGTCATTTTTAGAGTATTTAATGGCATTGTCCAGCAGGTTGAATACTACGTTGGAGAAGTGCACATCGTCAGCTTCTATTTTGAAGTGTTCAGCTCCAAGATTCAGGTATAGTTTGCCATTTTTGTCTAAAATTTGCAGGTGCACATTATCAGCTACTTTGCTAATGATCTCATGGGCATTTAGTATCTGCAGATTCAGCCTGATGTCCTGTTTTTCTATCCGTGCCGACTGTAATATTTTCTCTACTTGTTTATTCATCCGCTTGTTCTCATCCTTTATCATGCGGCTGTAATACCTGATCTTTTCAGTATCGTGTATCACTTTTTCATTGGTCAGTGCGTCAATAGCCAGCGATATGGTAGCCAGTGGCGTTTTCAGCTCGTGGGTCATATTGTTGATGAAGTCGGACTTTATCTCGGATAATTTCTTCTGCCTGAACATGGTACGTACTGTAAGGTAGAAGGCTGATATAATGATGATGGTAAACAGTATAGACCCGGCAATATACCAGCCTATTTTGCGTATCAGGAAGTTATTTTCTTCTTTGATATACAGGTGTAATACTTCGTAATAATGTGCAGTAGGGTCATCAAGCGTCAGTTGTACTTCAATGGCGTTCTCTTTCATTTCAGGTGTAAATCCCCTGGTCTTTACGATGTCTGTCTGAAAGATGTTGGTAATAGAATATTCAAAGGGTTCCCGGATGTTGTATCGTTTTAGTGCAGTGTCTATTTTACTTGTTATTTCCTCAGGCGATATTATCTCTACTGTAAAGTTGGTAAGGTAATAGTTTTTTGAATCTTCATTGATAAATCCTATGCGGCCGGTATTGAACAGGTAGATGTCGTATAAAGACTGTTTGATTTGCGTAATGGCATGCAAGAGATCCTGTTCCCGCTGCTGCTTGCGTAGTTCCACGGAGTTGTGTATCCACGACATCTGTATAAATATGATGCCCAGTACAGACAGTGTTATCAGGATAATAATAAGCGGAAATACCTTCTTCATGCAGCGGTAAAATTACGCAAACGTAAACAGGAAGCTGTTAAGGCCACCTGTTTATAAATATAATTTATTTTCTCCTTAACAATTATGCCATGAAAATAACATTGGTTCCCGTTACTTTGTAATAATAAATTTTGTACAGTTTGGAGCACATTGTAGCGGTACAGGGCCTCACCAAAAAGTTTGGGAATTTCCCTGCGGTGGATGATCTTTCTTTCAGCATAGGCAGGGGGGAGATATACGGCTTTCTCGGGCCTAACGGTGCGGGGAAAAGCACCACCATACGCATGGTGCTGGGACTCATACACCCCACAGCGGGCGAAGTGCTCATAAACGGCGAACCTTTTCGCAGGAACAGGAAGAAGGCATTGCAACAGATAGGGGCCATCGTGGAAAGACCGGATATGTACAGGTACCTGTCTGCCTGGGATAATCTGAAGATATTTGCCCGGCTCAGCTGCAAACAAATACCTTCTTCGCGCCTGCATGAAGTGATAGAACTGGTGGGGCTGAAAGGCAGGGAACACGATAAAGTAAAGGCTTACTCTCAAGGCATGAAACAGCGGTTGGGCATAGCCATCGCTCTGGTGCATGACCCTGAACTGCTGATACTGGATGAGCCTACCAACGGGCTGGACCCACAGGGCATTGCCGAGATGCGTGAACTGATAAGAACATTGGGAACACATATGGGCAAAACGGTATTTATCTCATCGCACCTGCTACACGAAATAGAACAGGTAGCAACCAATATGCTTATTATTCATAAGGGTAGGAAAGTGGTGGAAGGTAAGGTAAGTGATCTGCTCAATCCCAACGAAACCATATTTGAGGTGCGCATATTGCCCGATGACAGTATTCTCGAAAAATTGGAATCCAAAGGATGGGGCGAGTACATAGCAGAAGGAGGGAATTCATCGACATTGCTGCTGAGGATGCACCCCCGCAAAATGCCGGGGCTGAATAAATACCTGGTGGAAGAAAAAGTGCATGTACTGGAAATAAGGTCGAAACATTCCCTGGAGGAATATTTTTTATCACTCACAAACGAGGACAATGCTGAGGCTGGAACTGTATAAGATATTCCGCAGGCCACGCACCTATATCAGTTTCCTGATAATGACAGCGGTGACCTTCCTGATACAGCTAGCCATGTATGTGGACGGCAAAAGTTTCGTGTCTTTTGCCATGCAAGGGGTAGGGGAGCAATTCGACATCAGCGGCAATATCCTGAACGGGTACCTGGTGACGTACCTTGTGTTGCAATCGCTGCTGATACACATACCGTTGCTGGTGGCATTAGTAGCGGGCGATGTTTTGGCCGGGGAAGCAAATATGGGCACCATGCGGCTCCTGCTTACCAAGCCTGTGTCGCGCACGGGACTGGTACTGGTGAAGTACACCGCCAGCCTTTTTTACGCCTTGCTGCTGCTGGTATGGCTGGCCATTGTCGGGTTGGGTTTGTCTGTTTTGCTGTTTGGCACCGGCGATATGATCAATATGAAAAGCGATGCCTTCATCATGTTGCTAAAAGATGATATTATCTGGCGCTATTCGCTGGCATTTGCTTTTGCCGCTCTTGCCATGGCTACGGTTGCCGCGCTGTCGGTATTCCTTTCTGTTTTCGGCGACAATTCCATCGGGCCAATCATCGGCTCTATGGGTATTATCGTAGTGCTTACTATTTTCTCCAACCTGGAAATACCGTTGTTTAATGCCATCAAACCCTACTTGTTCACTACACATATGGTGGCCTGGAAGGGCTTTTTTGACGCGCCCGTACCCTACGATGCTATCATGCAGTCGGTTGCTGTGCTGGTAGTATATATTGTGTTGTTCTTCGTGGCAACCATTATTGTATTCAATAAAAAAGATATCCAGTCATGAGAAAGTGGATGAGAGGGGTGATACTTGCAATCGTAGCTACCTGTTTGGGCCATGCCGTCCATGCGCAGTCTGATACTGCAGCCGTATTGTTTGAAAAACTGCGGTCGCGGCTGAATACTGTAAAAGACTATGTAGCCGATGTCCGTATAAAAATAGATGTTGCTTTCATGAAGGTACCACCACTGGAAGGCAAACTGTACTTTAAGGCTCCGGACAAGATGAAGCTCGAAAGGTCTGGCGGGGTATCTATTTTGCCTAAGAAAAATTTCAACCTCACGCTAAACAGTATGTTCCCGGCGGGTGATGCCACTGTGATAGACGCAGGGTCGGACGTAGTCAATGGCAAGCCGGTACGAGTGATAAAAGTGATACCGAACGACGACATGGGCCAGATCATTCTCACCAAGATATGGGTAGACCAGGAGCGAAACCTGGCCTTGCGCACAGAAACTACTACCCGGGAGAACGGAACGGTAAAAATGGACCTCTTATTTGGCAACCATATCAAATTGGGCCTGCCCGATAAGGTAACGGTGTACCTGGACGTAAAGGAATACAAGCTGCCCAAAGGGGTAACAATGGATTATGATGCGGGGGGACAGGTAAAGCCTCCGCCATCATCCGGCAAAAAAAATAAAAAAGGGACGATTGAAATCACCTACCTCGGTTACGAGGTCAACAAGGGCTTACCGGACAAAATTTTCAATGAAAACGACTGATTTTTATTGCCAAAACTTTTGTAACCACAGGATATTCATTAGTTTTAAGGGTTAATTATAATTAGACTATGAGATATAGCTTATTGATATTATCTGTTCTGCTGGTTGTTTCATGCACCAAAAAAGGGGAGGAAACCAAGTCGAGGCAGGAAATATTGAGAGAATCGAAATGGAGCCTGGACACAGGTTTCAGGCATATGATATGGATAAAAGATGGTACAGAGGTTCCTGTGGATGTTAACCAGGTAGTGCCAATTACCAAAGATGTATGTCGGTTAGACGATTTTCTGGCTTTCAGGGAAGGGTATGAAGGCGCACACCTGACCGGCGAACTGCCCTGTTCTATCAACGAAACCTCAGAAGTCCAGTTTACCTGGGGGCTTACAGACAATAGTGCCAAAATGTACATATATGATGCGCATGAATACTTCAGGCAGGATGTAAATGCTGATATCCTGGAATTTTACAACGACAGGTTTACCATAAGGTATTATGAACTGAAGGACAAGCAGATTTCAAACGGGGCTGGCAACAATGTTTGGGTACAGGATACGACCATCTATACAATGACCTTTAAAGGCGTGCCGAACTAAGGATAGATTAGTAACTACTAAATAACCTGAACCGCCGGCCGCAAACCGGCGGTTTTTTAATTTTATTTATAACAGGTGGCAATTTGTAGATTTGCACCTTGATTCAAAAAAAAAGTGAATAATATTTTTATGATCAATATTACATTACCCGATGGCTCTGTGCGGCAATATGAAGCCGGAGTTACTGCTATGGATGTAGCCATGTCTATCAGCGAGGGGCTGGCAAGAAAAGTATTGGCGGCGGAAATAAACGGCGAAATATGGGATGCCACCCGCCCTATTCATAACGATGCTACCCTGAAACTCCTCACCTGGGGCGAGAAAGGCGCTATTTCCACTTTTTGGCATTCGTCGGCACACCTGATGGCCGAGGCACTGGAAGAACTGTATCCCGGCGTGAAACTGGGTATCGGTCCCCCCATCGACAGCGGCTTTTACTATGATATAGACCTGGGCGACAGGGTGATAAAAGAAGAAGACCTGGCCGCTATCGAGGCGAAGATGAAAGATCTGGCGAAGAACAAGAGCAGCTATGTCCGCAAAGAAGTGCCTAAAAAAGAGGCGGTAGCTTATTTTACAGAAAAAGACGACCCTTACAAACTGGAACTGATTGAAGGATTGGAAGACGGCCAGATAACTTTTTATACCCAGGGCAACTTTACCGACCTCTGCCGCGGCCCGCACATTCCGCATACCGGTCATATCAAGGCCATCAAACTGAACAGTATAGCCGGCGCGTACTGGAGGGGTAATGAAAAGAATAAGATGCTTACACGCATATATGGTGTCACATTCCCTTCGCAGAAGGAGCTGGACGAGCACCTGGCGCTGCTGGAAGAGGCAAAAAAACGCGACCACCGCAAGTTGGGCAAAGAGTTGGAACTGTTTGCTTTTTCCGAAAAAGTGGGTAGTGGCCTGCCCCTGTGGCTGCCAAAAGGCGCCATGCTGCGTGAGCGCCTGCAGCAATTTTTGCAAAAGGCGCAAATGGATAGCGGGTATCTGCCCGTGGTTACACCCCACATAGGCAGCAAGCAACTGTACGTTACATCAGGGCACTGGGAGAAATATGGCAAAGACAGTTTCCGCCCCATTACCACGCCGCAGGAGGGTGAGGAGTTTATGCTGAAACCCATGAACTGCCCGCACCATTGCGAGATATATAAATCATCTCCACGCTCGTATAAAGACCTGCCGCTGCGATTGGCCGAATTTGGTACTGTGTACCGTTACGAGCAGTCTGGAGAACTGCATGGCTTAACCCGTGTGCGTGGCTTCACCCAGGATGACGCACACCTGTTTTGCCGTCCTGAGCAGGTGAAAGAAGAATTCAAGAAAGTGATAGACCTTGTGTTATACGTATTCAGTTCTCTTGACTTTGAAAACTTTACCGCGCAGGTTTCCCTTCGCGATAAGGAAGACCGCAGCAAATACATAGGAGATGAAAAAAACTGGGCCAGTGCCGAGCAGGCTATCATTGAGGCTGCAACGGAAAAAGGCCTGAATACTGTAATAGAATACGGCGAGGCGGCATTTTACGGCCCCAAACTGGACTTTATGGTGAAAGACGCTATCGGCCGTAACTGGCAGTTGGGTACGATACAGGTAGATTACAACCTGCCCGAACGATTTGAGCTGGAATATGTTGATAGCGATAACACCCGCAAGCGGCCGGTGATGATACACCGTGCGCCATTTGGCTCTATGGAAAGGTTCATAGCTGTATTGCTGGAACACTGCGGCGGCGACCTGCCGTTATGGCTGATGCCGGTGCAGGTAAAGGTGCTGTCCATCAGCGACAAATACGAAGAATATACCAACAAGGTATATAATGCGCTGAAGGAGGCCGGCATTCGTGCCGAACTGGATGACCGCAGTGAAAAAATAGGTAAGAAAATACGTGATGCGGAGCTGATGAAAGTGCCGTACATGGTGATAATAGGGGAGAAGGAGGTGAATGAGCATAAAGTATCGGTACGTAAGCACAAAGAAGGCGATAAAGGAGCGGTTGACGTCCAGGAGTTTATTAACGATATCCTTTATATAGTTAATAGGCAAATGAGTGGTAAAAAACCGGTTAGTGCTTAAAGTATTGATTGAATTAAACAAATAGCTATTTTTGCTGGAATTTTAAAAATCGTTAATGCAGAAAAGAACAAGGCAACCTTACCTGAGGCAGCGACCTCAAAAAGAACATCGTACAAATGAAGAGATCACCGCCCGCGAAGTGCGGGTAGTAGGAGAAAACGTAGAACCCGCAGTTTACCCCATAGAAAAGGCGTTGCGCATGGCCCGCGAAATGGAAGTTGACCTGGTGGAAATTTCACCCACGGCCACGCCCCCCGTTTGCCGCCTGATAGACTATAAGAAGTTCCTCTACGAGAAGAAGAAAAAGGAGAAGGAACAGAAAGCGAAATCCAAGCAATCTGAAGTAAAAGAGATACGCTTCACCCCCAATACGGACGACCACGACTTTGACTTCAAGGCCAAACATGCCTACAAGTTCCTGCAGGATGGCAATAAGGTAAAGTGTTATGTTCAGTTCAAAGGCCGTGCCATCATGTTCAAAGACAGGGGAGAACTGCTGCTGCTGAAATTTGCCGAAAGATTGGCCGATGTAGGCTCGCTGGAATCAATGCCCAAGATGGAAGGACGCCGGATGATAGCTATTTTTACACCCAAGAAAAAATAGGTTTTTCGGCTATATTCATAAAATTTATAGAGGCATTAGCCAAAAAAAATAAAAAAAACTTAACCTCGTTTGCAAATAATAGAATTGGTACTTACATTTGCATAACAAACACAGAAATCACGGGTTGAACCTCAACCTTCGATATAAGAAGTTTTCATGGTGATAGGGTTTATAGGGGCTGGCCTGTTCTCGGGCCGGCTTTTTTATTTTTTGCCTATCTTCGGTTTTCAATAGCACATGAATATGCCCGTAAAATTCATTGTATCCGTCCTGGCGCTGGTTTTTCCATTGTTAAGCATTGCACAACTGTCAGCATATGTGAATATGCAGAACCAGGTTATGGTATGGGACAAAGGGCTCATCAGGAAGATTGACTACCTGCCGCCCCTGGAGGTGAAGGTGGGCCGGACCGCTATACCTTATATAGACAATGCCCGCTCGTTTAAAATATACTATGGCGGCGGTATGAAGGTGATTAATGCCGGCTTTACTAACGAAATAAAAGTAAGTGACAACCTCGTTGCTTTTAAAAATAACACTGCTCTCAGCGTATTCGACAAGGGCAAGATCACACAACTGTCCACCTTTGTAGAACAATACTACCTTGGGGATAGCGTCCTGCTATTCTTTGACGGTATCCGCAGCGAATACAAAGCTTATTACAACGGTGATGTGTACCCGATAGAAGGTTTCCTGGCAGGCACCCCGCTGGAGGTGGTGAAAGTGACCGACAATATCGCCGCTTACGACAACTATGCCAACCAGTTCCGGATATTTTACGGTGGGCGGATAATCTCCCAGGAAGAATATGCCGTAAACAGCTTTGAGGTGGGGCGCAGTACCGTAGGGTACATTGATATCAACCGTCGTTTCAAGATATTCAACAAAGGCGAGACATACATTGTGGAAGATTTTCCCCCCAACTCTTACCAGGTGGGTGACAACGTTGTGGCCTATGTCTCCAACGACGGCTACTTTAAGGTCTTTTACGACAATAGTATCGAAAGCATAGGGTTCTTTGAACCTTCAGACTACCGCGTTATAGACAACATGGTTTGCTACCGCGACCAAAGCGGATACTTCAAAGTATTTTATAAGGGTAAGATCTACACCCTGGAAAGTTATTATCCTGATAAATACCAGGTGCAATACAATTCAATCGCCTATGTAAACCGTATAGGCATGTTGCGCCTCTTTACCGAAGGCGAGATATACGATGTCACCAACGCCCAGTTGGAGGACTGGCAACTTACCTACGACGTCATCAAATACCAGGTAGGGAAAAATATGTTCCGTATATACTACAAGGGGATGGAATACAGCGATTAGCAATAGCGCTTCACCACTCTAAGTTTATGGGTCCGTTTTTTCAGCGCTATGCTGATGATGCCTCCCTGATCTATTTTGTCTATTACCACCCTGCCGCTGGTGTCGGTAGCGTGCAGGATACTGGTATTGTCCAGCAATATGCCCACATGCACAATTTTACCCTCGTCATTGTCAAAAAAAGCCAGGTCGCCTTTGCGGGCGTGCTGCAGGAAGTCTACCTGCTCACCCTCTTCGGCCTGCTGCGCCGCATCTCTTAATATCGCTTTGCCGCACATTTTAAAAGCCATCTGCGTCAGGCCGGAACAGTCTATACCCGCCACGCTACGTCCCCCCCACAGGTAGGGTGCATTCATATATTGCATTGCTGCTTCTATGATGTGTTTTGGAGACAACTCCAGGTCTTTCACTGCCAGTTTCTTGCCTTTGTATTTTCCGTCCTTTTTGTACAGGTGTTTTATACCAAACAGGTCGGCGCCCATAGGTATCCATTGGTCATCGTCCTCAAATACCAGCTTGTTATTGTGTTTGTCCGCTATGTAACGCGGCTCTTTGCGGTATTCTTTTTTATTTATGAAACTCAACTGGCCCACCTTGCACCAGCCTGTATAGCCATCCCATTCACAGCGTATCCGCGCCCAGTCTTTTTCATTGATTTCCAATACCTCGGCTTTTTCGCCAAACAGCAATTGGCTCACCATTTCGGCTTTGTGGGAAGGCTCAGACCGCAGTGGGGCCATGGAGGCATTGCAGAAGGCGTAAGATAAAATCATTATATATTAAAGGCTGCTTTCTGTACACAATATTACAACCTAAACATCTATAATCACTTATATTCACGTTTCTGATACCGAAATCTTTTATTAATTTCGTCCGCTAATATCAGGCCGAACCGTATCGGGTATTTTTATTATATGGAAAAGGCGATTAGAAATGGAACAATTTCACAGGTTTAAAGTAACACAAAATGGAATCAACAGTCATAATTGCCATCGTCTCGGTGGTGGCAGTCCTTATAGGTATATTTCTTGGTAAACAAATATTTGCGAAAAACACTCAAAAACAAATAGCAGAAGCAGAACAACAGGCCAAAAAATTAACAGAGGACGCAATAGCTTACGCGGAAACACTTAAGGAAAAGAAAATACTGGAAGCCAAAGAGCACTTCCTGCAAAAGAAAAGCGAGCATGAACAGGAAGTAATGCGCCGCAACCAGAAACTGGCCGAAGCCGAAAGCAAGCAGAAGCAACTGCAGCAGGGCCTGAATGATAAGAATGCAGGCCTGCAAAAACAAATCAACGAATACAACCAGTTGAAAGAAAACCTCGACAAACAACTCGAGGTCGTGAACATTAAGCGTACCGAGCTGGAGCGCCACCAGGAAGAGCATATCAAGCGCCTGGAAAAGGTGGCCAGCCTCAGCGCCGAAGAGGCAAAAACTGAGTTGATGGAGGTGATTAAGGAAGAAGCCCGTACCAAGGCCATGTCTCATGTAAAAGAGATAATGGAAGAGGCTAAGGTGAATGCTACCAAAGAAGCCAAGAAAATCATTATCCAGACCATACAGCGCACCGCGGCCGAGCAAACTATCGAGAACGCCATTACGGTGTTCAACCTGGAGACCGACGAAGTAAAAGGCCAGATAATAGGGCGGGAAGGACGTAATATTCGTGCTATAGAGGCTGCTACAGGTGTGGACCTTATCATTGATGATACCCCGGAAGCAATCATACTTTCCTGCTTTGACCCCTTCCGCCGCGAGATAGCCAGGCTGTCGCTGCAAAGACTGGTGCAGGATGGACGTATTCACCCTGCCCGTATCGAGGAAGTAGTGGAAAAGACCCGCCGCCAACTGGAAGAGCAGATAATGGAAATAGGCGAACGCACCATAATAGAACTAGGCATTCATGGCCTGCATAAAGACCTGGTGCGCCTGGTGGGAAAAATGCGTTTCCGCTCCTCTTACGGACAAAACCTGCTGATGCACTCTAAAGAAACAGCTAACCTCTGCGCCACTATGGCTGCTGAACTGGGGCTGGGGCAAAAAGTAGTGAAACTGGCCAAACGTGCCGGCCTCCTGCACGATATAGGTAAGGTGCCCGATGAAGAATCAGAATTGAGCCACGCCCTGCTGGGTGCCAAGGTAGCCGAGAAATGCGGCGAACATGCCGCCGTGGTGAATGCCATAGGCGCCCACCACGACGAAATGGAAATGGCTTATATCATTTCGCCCATAGTGCAGGCCTGCGATGCCATCAGCGGTGCGCGCCCCGGTGCACGCCGCGAAATCATGCAAAGTTACCTGCAGCGTATCAAAGACCTGGAGGCGCTGGCCATGGCCTACACTGGCGTGGAGAAAGCATATGCCATACAGGCGGGCCGTGAGTTGCGTGTGATAGTGGAAGCCGAAAAGGTGACCGATGCCGACAGCGAAAAGCTCTCCTTTGAAATAGCAGATAAAATACAGAAGGAGATGCAGTACCCTGGGCAGGTAAAGGTTACCGTCATTCGCGAACTGCGCTCGGTGAATATAGCCAGGTAATCTCCTTCCGCTCCTTGAGGGGAATTTGATAATTCGATAATGTGCCGATAATATAATTTTGATAGTACAAGGCCCCGAACTAAGGTTCGGGGCCTTGTACTATCATGGTGTTACTATGACGTGTGTTTATCTTGGGTAAGCGTTCGGCACGATTGTCCATTCTCTTACCTGAAAATGGGTATGAATATTTGCTATCTGTACATTTATTGCAGGCTTGTATATGTATTGTCATTTGAACTAATAATAGTGTTTTTCCCCTGCTTACGAGTATACAATTAGTTGTAAATTGATTGCAGGTAAGAATTGCAATCAATTGATATAGTGCACATAAAGGCAGTACATACCCTTTTCCTTCTTTTATTCCTGGCGCGAACTACGTTTGCCTGGCATGCTGGGGAGTATAATGTGAATATCAGTCATGGCTTGCCTTCCAGCCATGTTTACAGTGGACTGGTGGACCGATATGGCTATTTGTGGGTGTGCACACCCAAGGGTGTAGCCAGGTACAACGGCTACGAAATGAAATTGTATAATGTATTGGACGGATTGGCGAATAACGATGTTTGGGGGCTCTTCCTGGATAAAAAAAACAGGGTGTGGGTGCATTCCATTGCTAATGAAATTGGTTATATCCGGAACGGTCAATACAAGGCTGCATATACAACCAGGAAGAACCAGGTATATTACCCTCACCACATAACTGATTATCCCGGGGGTGTTATGTTTATTGCTGACGAGTTCGTGCACGAGCATTCGCAAATCGCCGCTACTTCCCAATTGGCTATAGAGAAAAACGACACGATCTATTTTAAGGACGTAGGTGATAACCTAAAAGGTAAAATGCTCAAAATCAATAACAGGAATAATATTGTATCACTGTCCGAAGACTCCAGTTATTTAATGAAATATGATGCCCGTGGTTTGCGTTTGCTGCAGGGATGTTTATTTAGCCGCAATTATGTGTCGGCTCCTAATATCTTCAATGTATACTTTAACGAATACCTGCTGTATTACGAAGAAGGAAAGAATATGTTGAAGAGCTTTAACATAGAGGCTTGTCGTGAACGTAAATTTCATTTATATACTCCTGCCGGCGAACCTGATGATATCTATTCTGATTTCAGGTATGGCGATAGCTACTATGTCATCGCCCACAGAAATATTTACCGTTTTGATAAGAACCTCAATATCGTTGATACGATTCCCGTAAATGAACTTAATACAACAGATAAGACACTCAGCGCTAAAAATATCCTGTATTATTTTCATGACCCGTTGTGGGGAGCGGTGACCTTTACTGATATAAATGGCCTGCATATTGCCACAGGTGTAGCTGATGAATTTACGCGGTTGACCACTCCCGCACTTCGCAATTATACGTATGCCGGCAGTATAAATAGTCTAAGCTGTTGGTGGAATGACAATACGCGACAATTGCTTACAATAGATACATCGGGAAGCGTGCGTGAATATAACAAAGACAATTGGGAGCATGTGACTGGTGTAGTACAATACGGGGGTAAGTCATTTCTTTTAACCCGCGTGCGGCTGGATTGGCTGGATACTAATAACTTCGTTTCCATCCCTGTTTCGCAAACGCATAACATTCTTTCAGGATCGCAAAAAAAAGGCGATGTAATGGCGGGGACACTGCCAACTGTAATTAAACAAATGACAAAAACGGATGAAAACAGTTTTTATGTAGTATCGCCCCAAGGTATTGAAAAGCTGTATTTCGCCGATGATAAGATCTTTGTGGAGCCTGTTGTGGCTGGCCGATACAACGGGATAGAAAGAGATAAAATACGTAATTGCCTCTGGGCTTACAACAACAACCAGGTAATATGTATAACCGGAGATAAAAGAATAAATATTGATAACGATAACCTAAAAACGCTGGGGATAGACCATATTGAACGCATTCAGGTAGATACGATGTATGGCAACTTGTTGTTGAACGACGGAAATAATATTTACCTGGTAGACCCGGAAAGAAAAAAAAGGAGAAGGCTCTTTCCCAAATTCAATATTAAAGACAATAAGTTCTGTATTGCCGGTAACACCGTAGTTTGTGTAGGAAAATTCGGTATCCTGTTCAGCCGGATAATGGGGCCGGGGATTTTTTCTGAGGCTGTTATGTATCCAAATTTTAAAATGACAGCCTATAATTCATTGCATGACATATCAGTAACAGGACGAAAAGTTTTCCTGAAAACCGATAACGGAATGCTCCAGGCGTCTTTTCCCGGGATGAAGGAATATGAACAAGCCGGGAAAAATAAACAACGCTATAACGTAATCCTGGCATATAACGACAGCCTTTATAAAATAGGCCGTGATATGACATTAAATATTGCGCAGGAACAACGGAATGTCAAACTGGATATAATAAATCCTTTGGGCGTAGGAAAGCCAAAATACTATTGTAAAATACCGGGGTGGGATGACATATACACGGCCCTGGACAATAATGAAATATTCCTACCCTCATTGAAGCCCGGTACGGAATATGAGTTATGGATAATGGCTGAGGACGATGTATGGAGGAGCAATGTAGCGAGGGTAAAACTTTTCGTGACTCCCTATTGGTGGCAACGTAATGAATGGCAGGGTATATTGTGGACATTTGGTGTGGCCCTGCTTGCCTTATTCATTTATGGTATTTCCGTAGCTACCAGGAGAAATGTATTAAAGAAAAATGCTAAAAAGAACGAGTTGCTGGAATTGGAATTGCGTGCGGTGTATGCCCAGATAAATCCCCATTTTATTTTTAATACTCTTAATTCGGCCCTGTTTTTCATAAGGAAAAATAAAATGGAAGAGGCCTATGAACATATCTTAAGATTTTCAGGGTTGTTGCGCGGGTATCTGGAAACGTCGCGGAAACGTTATATTTCTGTTGCTGATGAAGTAACCAACCTGCAACATTATATTGAGCTGCAGCAAACGCGGTTTGGGGGATTATTTGCCTACCGGATAGAGCTTAAAGATATTAAAGATGCGCAACGGTTATTTATACCCTCCTTGTTGCTACAACCTTCTGTTGAAAATGCCATCAATCACGGCCTGCTTCCCAAAGAACGTGACGGGCTACTGCTTGTAACCATCAAACGCGATGAAGCTACCGGCGCTATAACCTGCATTATTGATGACAACGGCATCGGCAGAAACCGCTCCTATGAGCTGAATATGCAAAATACTTACAGGAAAGCCTCGCAGGGGAGTCAGTTGTTGAAGCAGTTGACCGATGTTTTTAACAAGTATGAAAATGCCGGTATTGAGATACATTATGTAGATAAGCAAATGCCTGAAAGCGGAACTATAGTAATAATTAAAATTAAAAATCCATACAATGAAAAATGATTATTACAGTTGTATAATAGTGGATGATGAGCCGCAAGCAATAGAATTGCTGGTTGAAAATTTACAGAACATAAACCCGAATATCAACGTAGTGGGTAGTTTTACCTCCTGGTCTAAGGCGCTCGAAGGTCTGCGGGCAACACCCTGCGATATATTATTCCTCGACATTTCGATGCAGGGACATAACGGTATGGACCTATTGAGATGTATTCCTGAATTGAAATGCGAGGTGATTTTTATTACAGCTTATTCTGACTATGCTTTGGATGCATTCAAGTTCAGTACATCAGGTTATTTGCTGAAGCCGGTAAGCGAAGTAGAACTCGCCATAGCTGTGGAAAGAGCGATAAATAGGTGCAGCAATAAAAGAACTGTACCGGCAGAAGCGGATCTTCATCACAAAATTGGTGTTGCTGCAAACAATGCAATAAACTATGTGGATGTGTCCGGAATAATATTCCTGGAAGCGCTTAACGCATATACAAAAGTGTGCACAATGCAGGTGGAAATGTTGAGCTCGTATAACCTGGGGAGGTTTAAAGAGATGCTACCCAGCCCGCCTTTTTTCCAGGTTCACCGTTCATATATTGTCAATGTAAACCTTGTAAAACAATATAAAACAGCGGGATATGTATTGATGGAGAATAACAAAGAAATACCGGTCGCGAAAACTTTCCGCGACCGGTTTCTCAACATTTTCAAGGTGGTGGCAGGCCACAGGTAGTGCCGTTATTTGTTCCTGTTCACTATTACTCTTTGTGTAGCCAGTGTGCCATTTATACCTTTTACCTGTACTAAGTAGGTGCCATCGGCTATGCCGTCCAGTTTTATATTTGCGTTGCTGGCTGCGTCATAAGACTGGTTGTATATCACTTTGCCGGCTATATCAGTCACCGTCACCTCGCTGAAACTGCTGCCGTGCATAGCTATACTTATTTCGCCGCTTGTAGGATTGGGATAAATAGCCAGGGTCCGGTCTGTCATCGGGCTGTTTAATCCTGTTGTACCCGGCTTCTGCAAGCCTTCTCCTTCGCCGCCTTCGCCGCCTTCACCGCCTTTACCGCAGTTGGGAATGTATATCTCGGCGGTAATACGTTCAGAGCAGCATTCGCCTGTTTCAGGGTTATAGCCTACAAGAGTGTAAGTAACTATGTGTGTGCCCGGGGTGTTGTATGTATGCAGGGGGCTGTAGAACGGTGGGTGTAACGTAATGCTGTTGCCGTCACCAAAATCCAGCGTCATAACCGTTACTGTAATACCGCTGTTGTTCCACCCCGGCACAAATCCTACTTTGTAGCCTAGGTCTGTACAGCCCGACAGGCTTATGCTCAGCTCGGCATCCATACAGCCACCGCAACGGTCGCTCTGCTGCACCACCACGCGCCTGATGAGGTGTTGGCTGCATGATAACTGGCGTGCTGCAGTAAAACCCCAGTTTACTGCAGCGGGATTGCTGAACACGCTGGCGGGATTGAAAGGTGTGCTGATACGGGGGTTGTGCATATCGTTCCAGTACACGTTCAGTATTTGGTCTTCACATATCCATTCTATCCTGTACGGGTAGTAGTTGCCGTCTTCTACCGTGCCGCCTCCCGGCACTATATCTACCGGCCCGGCTATCACGCTTGCAGGATTGGCATTGGCAGCTATCATCACATGATTGTTAGCTATATCGCCCATACCTGGCGCATTGTCGAAGATGTCAAACTCAATGCCTATGGAATTGTTAAAATCCCCGCTAGGATTGTTGAAGTAATAGCCTATATGGCCACCCGCTGTGCCGCCCACGCTGGTGCTTCCAGCGGCGGTGTTGATGTTTTCGCCAAACACCACCACATGACCATCGGCCCCGGTGGTGCCGCCATAAGTAGTGAAGCTCGCTTCATAGTCAATTACAAAGCTCCGGGTAAAGTCTATGGTGGTATTGTTGTCCCAGGCAGCCCCGTTGACATGACTGCCACAGGGTCCTGGCACTAAATCTATGATCCCGCCGGTAGTATTGTAGGTTGCTGCCCCCACAGTGGTGAATTGTGCGTAAGAACTGGCTACTGCAAAAAAAGCTGCAGCCAACGTCAAAAGTGATTTTTTCATAGTTGAAATGTTTTAAAAAGTGAAATGATGATCGAAAATACCCCCACAATGCCCGGCCTTATATCAGGGTTTAGCCAAATCTTCTTTTGGTTTGACGAAATCGTACTTTGGTAAAGGGAATAGAGAAAATGAATTTTTCCTTTTTTCTAAAATCAATTTCCCGTATTTAATGACAGGAAGTAAGGTGTAAACATTTTTTTTGCACCTAAAAAACAAATGTCACAAAAAATAGGATTTAGGTATCTGTCAATATTACGCGCCTTCTATATATTATTTGCTTTATCCCCGGTCATATTGATTCAGTCCTGCGCAGGGGGTAAGGAACATGCCGGGCAGGTACAGCAAAAGACCGGGGTATTGCTGATGAACCATGGCTCGCGGTCGGAGGCATGGCGGAATACCTTGTTGACCCTTGAAGACAGTATCAGGGAAGACGTATTGCAGTCAGGCCATGTACAGGGAATAAAAACCGCATTCATGGAATACAATGAGCCTTCTATAGCTACACGGCTAAAGGAGTTTGACAACGAAGGTTATACTAATGTTATCATCGTGCCGGTATTCCTTACAGTCAGCCCGCATTCTTTTGATGATATACCTACTATCATAGGACTGAAGGAAGACCCGCAGTCGATGGAACTGCTGAAGATAGAGAAGATAGAACGTTATACACCCCGGGCTGCGATAACGATCACGCCATTGCCGGACTTTGCAGAAATATTGAAAGCCAATATCGCCGGCCGGTTCAAAACCCTGTCGGAAGCGCCCGGCGATGAAGGGCTGGTAATGATAGCTTATGGAGATGCAACCTATACACGTGAGTGGTCGGAACTGTTGACAGAAACAGGTGAATATGTGTGTCAACAGACAGGGATAACAGATTTTTCGTTTGGCTGGTGCGGCCATATCGTTCACTATGCGCCTGATTCAACCACCGCGGCCATCAGGCGCGTATTGAATAAGAAAAAAACAGCGGTAGTAGTGCCTGTGCTGGTGGCGGTTGACGAAATGTTCCAGGTGAAAATAATAGGGGATGGTATTGCGAAGATAGATAGCCATGAAACTAAAGTGAAGTATAAGCCGGATGCTATATTGCCCGATCTTAATGTGAGCAACTGGATTGTAAACACAATAGCTGTATATGCGGATAGTATAAAAAACGGTAAAATCTGAGCGTATGGCAAGTGAGCTGGTAAAGAAGGTAAGGAGGCTGAATATTGCCACGCATAGAGACCTGGGGTATTTCTTTTCGGGTCTGATAATTGTCTACTGCCTGTCGGGCATAGCGCTCAACCATGTCAGAGAGTGGAACCCCGATTTCATTATCAACAGGAAAACTATACAGATCGATGGGAATTTTAAAGATGGGAAGATTACTGAAAAAGATATTACTGCCTTTGGCGAGATGGTTGGTGAAAAAAAATATAAGGTATATGATGCACCTACCGCCGACCAGGTGAAAATATACTACGATGATGCATCGCTACACCTCAATTTTAGTACAAACGAAGCGGTGTATGAGCAAATATCGCGGCGCCCCGTGTTTTACCAGATGGACGTATTGCACAAAAACAGCATTGAATGGTGGAAATGGGTATCAGACCTTTTTGCCCTGATGCTTATCGTCGTCAGCGTTAGCGGGCTATTTGTCCTGAAAGAGAAGAAGGGTTTTTCAGGCCGGGGAAAGTGGTTGTTTGCCGCCGGCTTTGTTCCACCCGTGGTTGCTATTGTTATTGGCCAGTGGGTATAACGGCAGGGTGCAAAGGTATTACGCTTAATAAGAAAAGGTTATTTGAACCTGGAACGACAAAAAAATACCTGAGTTGGGGGCTGGTCCGCGTAGTTTTTTCGGAAAGATTTTCCTATTTTTGCAGTCCCTCCTGCAAAGGGGGCTTTTTAATTTGCGGCAGGTTTATATTGTAGCTCTTTAAAATACGGGCATAGTTCAATGGTAGAATAGAGGTCTCCAAAACCTTCGATCTTGGTTCGAATCCAGGTGCCCGTGCTGACATAATTAGCTGATAATCAAATCGGCTGGTTAGCTAATTGAAATTTTATGGCAAAATTCGGTTCCTATATACAGGCGGCATACGACGAGTTGGTGCACAAAGTGACCTGGCCTACATGGGATGTGTTGCAGCAAACGACCATTATCGTGCTGGTATCGCTGGTGATACTCACGCTGATGATATTCGGTATGGACTTCGTATCTGAGAAGGTACTAACCCTGTTATACAGTATTATAGGCTAAAAACCTTCAGGAAATGACAGAAGAAATAACAAATAACGACGCACAGGAAACCACCGGCGCCCCCGCACAGGAAACAAAGAAGCCCGAGCAGGAGACCAAGTGGTATGTGCTGCGTGTTATCAGCGGTAAAGAGAAGAAGGTAAAGGAATACCTGGATAAAGAGGTTCAGATAAACAACTGGGGCGCCTCTATCCTGCAGGTATTGTGCCCCGGCGAGAAGGTGTTCAAAGTACAGGCCGGTAAAAAGGTGCTGCGCGAAAAGATACTCTTCCCCGGCTACCTGATGTTGGAAGCTGTGGACGGCAAGCTGACCGATGATATGATACAGACCATCAAGAATGTTACTAACGTCATACATTTCTTAGGTAAGGATAATCCCACAGCGCTGCGCAAATCTGAAGTGAACAAGATGTTCGGTAAGATGGACGAAGTGAGCGAGCAGGGTATTGGCTACGCCGAACCGTATATCGTGGGCGAGACAGTACGCATTACCGACGGCCCTTTCAACGACTTCAACGGTACGGTGGAAGAAGTGAACGAAGAAAAGAAAAAGCTGAAAGTAGTGGTGAAGATCTTTGGCCGCGCTACACCGGTAGAACTGAATTATATGCAGGTAGAGAAAATTGCATAGTAACCTGATAATATATTAATGTCCGCCCCCGCATTCCGGGGGCGGCCTTGTCTTTGGCCGACATGGTTTAACTTTACGGGATAATGGACAAATACGCAGTAATAGTGGCCGGGGGAAAAGGGCTGAGGATGGGAAACGCTGTCCCCAAGCAGTTTCTGCCGCTGGCAGGAAAGCCGGTACTCTACTATACCATCCATGCCTTCCTGGATGCCTTTGAGGATATAAAACCCGTACTGGTGCTGCCGCAAGACCAGCTCAGCTACGCCCAGATAGTATTGCAGGCTTTCCCTGAAAGGATAGACCTGGCCATAGTCACCGGCGGCGAAACCCGCTTTCACAGTGTGCAGAACGGGCTGAAGGCTGTAAGCGGCAATTCCGTTATTTTCGTTCACGATGGTGTGCGGCCGCTTGTATCACCCGATTTGATACAAAGGTGTTATGCGCAGGCCATAGTGCAAGGCAGCGCCATACCTGCTATACTTGTAGCAGACAGCATGAGGATAGTGGATGGAGATACCTCCCGCGCAGTAGACAGGCAGCACATGCGCAGCATACAGACACCACAGACATTCCGGTCGGACGTATTGCTGCCGGCCTTTGAGCAAGGATACCACGAGGATTTCACGGATGAAGCGACGGTGGTGGAAGCATACGGTGTTGCTGTGCATCTTATAGAAGGTGAGAAGGGTAATATAAAACTCACAACGCCGGAAGATATGCTGGTAGCGGAAACGATATTGAAGAAGAGGATGGAACATGCGTAGGTGGTGGCTGTACATATTGTTGCTGGCATGTAATACTGCGGCTGCGCAGGATACCAGCATCTTCAAATACCCCATACAGATGGATGAAGTAGTGATAAGCGCTACACGTGGGGGATGGGACGTGCAGGGCTTTATCCGCAGGGTGCAGAACGATACCACTTTTTATAAGGCATTCAAGTCGATGCGCGTGACGTCCTATACAGCTACAAACGATATAAGGGTATATAATAAGAAGGGAAAGATAAATGCCTCGCTGTACAGCCTCACAAGACAAAAAGCATGGAAAGGCTGCCGGGCAATGGAGACCATACAGGAAAGGGTAACGGGTAATTTCTATAAAAGGGAAAAAGAATACAGGTATTATACAGCAGAGTTGTATGCTTACCTGTTCTTTACGGAAGATACGCTTTGCGGGCAGGATGATATTGTGGGCAACAGCCTGGCAGAAGCAGAGAGCGGCCGGATAGGCAAGCACAAATACAAGCTGAAACAACTGATGTTCAACCCCGGCAGCAAGGTGGCCGGTGTGCCGCTGATGGGCGATAAGGCCGCAATCTTTGAACCTGGTGTGGCGCAGATGTACGACTTTAAACTGGCATCGGAGGAGTATGATGGAGAGGAATGTTACGTCTTCAAAGCAATACCAAAGCCGGAGTATAAAAGCGAGGTGGTGTACAACTACCTGGCCACCTGGTTCAGGAAGAGTGACTACTCCATCGTAGCGAGAGACTATTCATTGTCGTACAGTACGCTTGCATATGACTTTGATGTGCATATGAAAGTATGTACACAGCAGGTAGCGGGCAAGCTGCTGCCCGTGCGTATAGAATATGATGGTAACTGGCATGTATTTACGCAAGACCGCGAAAGAGTTAAATTCATAGCCACGATAGTTTATTAACTTTAGAGAAATGATAGCCCCCAACTCCATACAGGAAGTAATGAACCGCGCCGATATTATCGATGTGGTGGGGCAGTTTGTGCGGTTGAAGAAGCGCGGGGCCAACCACATAGCGCCGTGCCCTTTTCATAATGAGAAAACACCTTCCTTTTATGTATCTGCCGCAAAAGGCATTTATAAATGCTTTGGCTGCGGCAAGGCGGGGAATGTGGTTACCTTCCTGCAAGAGCATGAGAAACTTACGTACCCCGAAGCAATCAGGTGGCTGGCAGATTATTACAAAATAGAGATCGAGGAGACCGAAAAATCGCCCGAGCAGCAACAGCAACAGCTTACCGAAGAGAGCCTGCGTGTTGTCAACGAATATGCTGCCAACTACTTCATAGATGCATTGCTGAATACCGAAGAGGGGCAGGCTGTAGGTTTGTCATATTTCAAGCAGCGTGGGTTTACAAAAGCCACGTTGGAGAAATTCAGGCTGGGTTATTGTCCTGAAGGCTATGACACTTTTGCTAAGGAGGCCCTGCAAAAGGGCTATAATGCTGAACTGCTGGAGAAGGCGGGTCTTATAAAAGAGCGCAACGGCAAGTACTATGATATCTACCACGGCAGGGTAATCTTCCCTATACAGGCCATGACGGGCAGGGTGCTGGGTTTTGGTGCGCGTATATTGAAGAAAAACGACAAAGCGCCCAAGTATATCAACTCGCCTGAAAATGAACTGTATAACAAGAGCCGGGTGCTGTATGGTATGCACCAGTCGCGGCAGGCGATAGGCAAGCAGGATGAATGTTTCCTGGTGGAAGGATATACCGATGTCATTTCACTGCACCAGGGCGGAGTGGAAAATGTAGTATCCAGCAGCGGCACATCGCTCACCGAAGGGCAACTAAGGCTGATAGCCCAACTCACAAAAAACCTGACGATACTGTATGACGGTGATGTAGCCGGTGTAAAAGCTGCATTGCGTGGTTTAGACCTGGCGCTGGAACAGAGCTTCAACGTGCAATTAGTTCTGTTGCCCGAAGGGCACGACCCCGACAGTTTTATCCAGGAGAAAGGAGCGGCGGCGTTTCATGAATATGTAAAGGAAAGCAAGAAAGACGTTATAGGCTTCAGGCTGGAGGTGGGGCTGAAAGAAGTGGGGGATGACCCGGTAAAGAAGTCGAAGCTGGTGAACGAGATAGCGGAAAGTATTTCCCGCATCAACAAGGCCGAAGATTTTGCACTGCAGGAACATTACATCAAACGCGCATCAGCCGCGCTTGACGTGGAGATGACAGGCATGGTGAACCTGGTGAATAAATACATCAGGGAAAAGCTGGAGCAGGAGCGCAGGCAAAAAGACAGGCAACAGGCCGCTGAAGAAGTGACGCCGCAGGAATACCTGCCTGCGGAAGAATTGCCTAAGCCTAAAGACGATGAAGAACAGGAATGGGAACTGGTAAGGATATTGCTGGAACATGGCGGGAAAGAATATGAGCACTATGACAATGTAGCCGCACTGGTGCATGAACGAATAGACCCCGACCTGATAGAGAGTGAAATGGCCCGGATGCTGTATGACAGGTATTTCGCTTATGAAGCGGAAAATGGAGTGTTGCCGCCATCCGGCTACTTTGGCAGCCTGCCTGATACAGCCCTGCAAAATAAACTGGCCGGCCTGTTGCATACAAAGAATGATATCAGCCACAACTGGAAAGACATATATGGCATAGAAACCCTGCACGGGGAAATGAACTATGTGAACGAAATAGACAGCGCCCTTTCCTACTTTGAACTGAAGAAGCTGAAGCAGGTGCAGGATGAGGTGCTGAAAAGAATAAAGGACGAAAAAGACGTCACCCGCCTGATGGCGCTGCAGATGAAACATATTGAACTGAAACGCGCAGAGGCGGATATATTGAAACGTGCCGGAACGGTGATTGTAAAAAAGATAAGAGGTTAGCGGGCGCTTATGCCATAATCATTTTTCTTACAACTGGGATTTTACTTACGATCATTGTTGAAACCAGGGACAGTATAAACAACATGGGTGTAAACAGATATGGCCACAATTCGTGGTTGAACAGTTCTTTGTAGTTAATGAAGAAAAAGTACATAAATAGCGGGTGCATGACGTAAACACCGCCTGCCAGTTTCCCTGCGTTTCTTATTAAGGGCTTTTCACGTTTGCTTTTTGCGGCAACTACCAGGATGGCTGCGACGAGGAAAATAGTAGTTGCATAATAGTCGGATGCCGGGATATTGTGCCGGTTCATCATCGTGACGCACTCGAAATACTGGAGTGAGAAGAGCCCGATAATAGCAGCAGTGAAAATCGGTAGGCTCACCCGCTCCAAATGGTGGCTGAACTGCTTGACAAGGTACCCGACAGTCATGCAGGGGAAGGCGAAAAACATGCCACTACGGGTAAAATAAGTTCGTTGCAGCCAATCGTATGTAGGTTCAGGCAGAAAGGAGACCTGCGACGGGTAAATGATTTTGAATTGTTGGCCTGTGAGGCCTGCAGCATAGCAGGATGCCGCCAGGAGGGTAAGCAACCACAAATGTTTTCTCGTACCAGCTATCAGTAGGGCAGCGATGATATAGGCGGGAAAGAACCAAAGGTGTCGTTCGTAGCCGTAGAATATCATCTTGTATATGGTATTCATAATTCCATTTGTTTCGCGGTTGCCTGAAAACAAAAACGAAGGATATTCCAGCTCATTCGCTGACCTTATCCATATAAAGATGAATGACCATTGTGCATAGATAATTGCTACCGTCAACAATCTCTTCAATAATTTACCGGAATTACCGAAATTGATAAAATATCCGCCGGCTGCGAAAAAAAACGGTACCGCAAAACGCGCTATATTATCTATTACAAATGAAAAACTACCTTGTTCGAAAAGGTCGACGGCACTGGTTGTTTTAGTATGGATACAAATAACAAAGAATGATGCTATCAGTTTGATCGTGTCTATTGTATGGTTTCTTTGTTCCGTTAGTTTACTTTGCGGCATGTATAATTAGTGTATAGTAAATTTATAAAATATTTGAAAAGAATTGGGTTGTTAGTGTATGAAATAAATTGAAAGATTACCCCTGAGATTTTACTTTACGGAAGATTACCTCAAAAAAAATATAAAGACAGATTATGGCAAGGATAATGGCATTGGATTATGGGAAAAAACGTACAGGCATTGCCGTGTCCGACCCGTTGCAGATAATAGCGCGTGGATTGGAAACCGTAGACACGGGTGAACTGATAGGTTACCTGAAAAAATACTTTAAAGAAGAAGAAGTGGAGAAAGTCATTATCGGATACCCGCTCAACTTTGATGACACCCCTACACATGCCACACCGCTGGTAGAAAAGTTTATAGGGAAATACAAACATGTGTTCCCGGATGTAGAAATAGAAAAAGTGGACGAGCGGTTAAGTTCCAAAATGGCGTCGCAGGCCATAGCCGGTATGGGCCTGAAAAAGAAAGACCGGGAGGAAAAGGGGCTGATTGACACGGTAGCCGCTACTATCCTTTTGCAGGATTATCTCGAAAAACGCGGCTAATTCGTAACTTTGCAAGCTTTAATCATATTTTAGCGACATGATATTACCGGTAGTAGCATATGGCCACCCTGTATTAAGGAAGATGTGCGATGATATAGGCCCGGATTACCCGGAGCTGAAAAAGCTGATAGCCGATATGTGGGAGACCATGTACAACAGCAATGGCGTAGGCCTTGCCGCTCCCCAGGTCAATCGCCCCATCAGGTTGTTTGTGGTGGATACGGAGCAGATAGTGGAAAACTTTGATGATGAAGACAGGAGGGAATATCCCAACGAAAAACCAATCAAAAGGGTTTTTATCAACGCGCATAAGATAGAAGAAAGCGGGGAGGAATGGCCCTACAATGAAGGATGCCTGAGCATACCCAAAATAAGGGAGGACGTTTATCGCCATGCAAAGGTAAAACTGCGCTACATGGACGAACAGTTCCATGAACACACCGGGGAATTTGACGGTATAACAGCCCGTGTCATACTGCATGAATATGACCATATCGACGGTAAACTGTTTATCGATTATCTGAAGCCTATCAAGAAACGACTGCTGCAAAAAAAACTCAACGATATATCTGCCGGGAAGGTGAAGACCGACTACCGTATGATGTATCTGAAATAAATACTAATTTTCAGTTAAATATCTTTCTTGTCTGCTACAGAAACATATACGGAAGAAGAGTTGGTAATGCTGCTGAAGCAAAGAAGCAGGCAAGGCTTCGATTACTTGTACAGGCAATACGCGGGTGCATTGTATGGTCTTATCCTGAAGGTGGTAACAAACGAAGAAACAGCGCGTGACGTACTGCAGGAGGCCTTCGTGAAAATCTGGAACAATATTGATAAGTTTGATGCAACGAAGGGAAGGTTATATACCTGGATGCTGAACCTTGCGCGTAATGCAGCCATTGATAAGCTGCGTTCGCGTGGCGAAATAATGCGTGGAAAAATCCATACAGGTGACGACATCGTATATAAACAGGAACAGGAACTAAGGACCGAGCAACAAACAGATACCATAGGGCTGAAGGCGATGGTGGCGGAACTGGAACCCGGATACAGAACAATTGTAGAGCTGGCCTATTTCAAGGGATATACTTTGGATGAAATTTCGAGAACTATGGATATACCGTTGGGAACGGTCAAAACCCGTATGCGGAAAGCAATAAGCGTGTTAAGAGAACATTATAATATTTGATGTAAGAAGTGAATATAAAGGAGTACATAGAATCGGGCATATTGGAAGCCTATGCACTGGGAGCGCTAACCGAGGAAGAGCGTGCCGGGGTAGAGGCAGATATTGCCATGTATCCTGAACTGGCTGCCGAACTGGCCGCGATAGAAGTAGCCATGCATAAACTGACCGATGAACAGGCAGTTCCCCCTCCCGCATTTATGCAGGAGCAAATATGGAATGCCCTGGATCCCGGAGCAGCTACACAAGCCCCGCCGCCGCAACCCCCAACGCGGGCTCTACCATTGCCACCCGCAGATACCAAACAAAGGCAACCGAGTTGGCTGCGCGCCGCTATCTGGGCCACAGTGGTAGTAAGCGTACTTACTAATTTTATGCTGTTATCCCAAAGGAACGAAAGCAGGGAAGAGCAGAAGGTACTGGCCGCAAAAGTGGACTCAATGACTGCTACGCAACAACAACTGGCTACGTTGGTAGGGGCGTACAAAAAAGAAATGGATATGATGGCCGATCCCGGTATGCAAACTGTGGTAATGCGCAAAGAGGGCGATACGAAAATGGCGGGCATGGTGTATTGGAGTAAAGAAAAAGGGGAAGCCTACCTGGCTTTGCATAATATGCCTATGCCGCCGCAAGGCAAGCAGTACCAGCTATGGATAATACAAGATGGCAAGCCGGTGGATATGGGCGTAATTTCCAACGATATGGTAAGCAAAGATGGTATGATGCAGAAAATACCCATGACTGTAGCAGAGGGCCAGGCATTTGCCATCTCTATAGAAAAAGAAGGCGGTAACCCGACACCTACACAGGTGTTCATGGTCGGTGCCACGTCGTAATCTCCCTGGTATCTTTTACTGAATGTTTTGCAGCAGGATAATGGAATGGCTGTTGAGTATATAGTGGTTAACCAGCAGGATGTTCTTTATACCCTCATGTGTCCCGCGTTTTATAGTTATTATATCCGGCAGGTTTTGAGAGGTGAACAACTGCGTAGCAGCCCAAATGGCAAACCCGGATGAGGTATCGTATTCGCCGCAAAGATGTTTAAATGCTGTAACTGATGTCCGCTCCGTGGTTGTTTTAAACAATTCATCGTAAACCGCTTGCTGGCGCACGTCCCCATTCATGCCACATAGCAATACATCTATATCTGCCATGCTTAAACCTTGCCCGGTTAAGAGAGTGTTGATAGCATCTATTACCCCGGCCGGTTGTTCATCCTGCAATGTCTTGAGGGCAGGCATAGCGCAAATCGCCCTGTTTTTATTGTTGGTCAGTGTGAAAAATGCGGTCCCTTCGCCTGCTATTGTGCCGGGTGTATCATCATGCCTGAAAAGGTCGGTACTAAGTGGCGAAGGGTGTTTCCAATAACCAACTTTGGACTTAACCTTTACGTAGTCAGGGGTAATTTCATCGAAGCAGCCTGCCAGGATATTCATTTCCTTACCCGATTCATGCAACAGCATCTGTGCATCAAACAATGCCATTTCCAATGAAGCGCCCCTGTTTACATAAGTCTGGTTGTAACCATTGCATTTTGTTTGCAGGGCCAGCCATCCGTTTATGGAATTGTAGGTGGACTGGATGAACGATGTGGGTGTCAGAGCTTCTTCGTTCATCTCTATCATGTTCAGCAGAAACTGTTCCGTGTCAATCATAGAACCCCTGCCTGTACCTGTAATGATAGCGTCGGGCTTATCTACGCCTGCATGTTGCAGTGCGTTCATACCCGTGCTGATGCCCATTTTCAGCATTTTGCTCATCCGGCGTATAGCTACGGGGTTTATGTATTTTTTATAATCCGGCTCGGTTACAAACAATATTCCGTCAGACGTAGTTTTTATTCCCTCCAGGAAACCAACATCCTCGAAATGCTGCTGCGGTGAAATGATGCTCGCCGATGATATGTACGCTGGTTGCATCATGCGCGGCTGAATATTAGTGAAACATTACTCCCCCCGAAGCCAAAAGAATTACTCAATACATGGCGGATGTCCATTTTTTTTACTTCAGTAATAGGTTGAATAGTTAACTCATTCATGGGTGTCGTGAAATTCAGGTTGGGCCATGCTGATTGTTGTTGCAGTGCCATGATACTGAATATCGCTTCTATCGCTCCCGCAGCAGCCAGGGTATGGCCGGTGTATGGCTTTGTGGAACTGAATACCGGCGTTTTGGAAGTGAATAGTCTTTGGATAGCTTTGCCTTCGGCCGGGTCGTTGTTGATGGTGGCGGTGCCGTGGGCATTGGTATAATCAATGTCGCCGGCACTCAATCCCGCATTATGCAGGGCCAGTTGCATAGTCATCAGCGCGCCGTCGCCTTCGGGAGAGGGTGCTGTGGGGTGGTATGCGTCGTTCGTATTGCTGTATCCGCTCAGTACGGCAAGTATCTCCGCACCCCTTGCCAGCGCGTCGGTTTCTTTTTCAAGCAGCAGGTAGCCGGCCCCCTCGCCCAGGTTCAGCCCGAAACGTGTTGCATCAAAAGGACGGCAGGGTACCTTGTCTACATTTTTCAGGGAATGGAAACCGTTCAGGGTAAACCTGCTCAATGCATCACATCCGCCGCAGATGGCGCGTTTCACCACACCGTTCCGTATCAGTCTTGCTCCCAGCATAATGGCGTTGGCCGACGACGAGCAGGCTGTGCTGATGGTGGTCATAAAAGGCTTGAGGTGAAAATACCTGGCTATATGTAAAGTACTTTCAGCACAATCAAGGGTGTCAATGTATCTTATAAAATCACCCTGCGGCTTGTCGGAAATGAAATCAAGGTACATATCCTCTACAGAGCACATGCCACCTACTGTATTAGCGTTGACCAGGGCCACGGAATCGTCTGCGACCATGCTTTTATCTGCGCCCGCCATCAATTCCTGCATAGCTGCCAGAGCCAGCAGGGTGGTGCGGGTGTACCCGCTTTGCCCTCCGGGTAGTCCAAGTAATTCTGCTAACTGGTCGTTGGAAAAAGTTACCTCGCCCAAAACAAATTCAGATGCATGTTTTGTGCGCAGGTGGATAGGGTACCGCAACCCAGCTTTTTTATTGATAAGGGCGTCTGAATGCTGCGCGATACCACGCCCGAGGGCAGATATGATACTAGTAGCTGTAATGACTATTCTTTCCGCCATTTTTCACTTTGCGGATACTAAATCGTCCTGTGTTGCTGAATATATTCGGCCATAGATTGTACTGATTCCAGCACTTTGCGGCCTTCGCGCGCATCTTCTATTTTGATGCCGTAGTTACGCTCCAGCAGTACCATCAGTTCCAGTGAGTCTATGCTGTCCAGTCCCAGCCCTTCGCCAAACAGGGGGGCGTTGTCATCTATATCAGCGGGTTTCATCCCCTCCAGGTTCAGCGACTCGATGATCTGTTGTTTGAGCGTATTTTTCAGTTCTTCCATAACAGTTTAAAAAGTATCTGGCAAAAATAAGAATATCGGTAAGTATTGAAACAATAAGTTTTTATATATCGAATGCTTTGTTTATGATCAGTTCCTCCTGCTGTTTGGCGTGATGTTTGGTAAAACCTGTAGCGGAAGCCGCACTCGCGGGACGGGTAACATATTTATTTACCGAGAAATCTTCCTGGTTCATAAACAGGTATCCGGCAGCACCCATGTTGCGGGGTTCTTCCTGCACCCATACCCATTCAGCATTCTTGTATTTTTTCTTCAGTTCATTAAGCTGTGCGTATGGCAGGGGATATAATTGCTCGAGGCGGACGATAGCCACATCCGTTATATTCTCTTTCGTTTGTTTTTCGCTCAGGTCGAAGTAAACCTTGCCGCTGCACAGTAACACTTTCTTTACTTTGCCTGCGGTTTTTATGGCCGGGTCGTCTATCACTTCTTTAAATCCACCTGTAGTGAATTCCTCTATTGATGAGTATGACCCCGGGTGACGAAGGTTGGCTTTTGGTGAGAAGTTGACGAGTGGTTTGCGGAATTCCCATGCCATCTGTCTGCGGAACATATGGAACAGGTTGGCCGCCGTAGTGATGTTGGTCACTACGATATTGTCTTCGGCGCTCAACTGTAAAAACCTTTCCAGTCGTGCAGACGAGTGTTCGGGGCCCTGTCCTTCGTAGCCATGTGGCAGCAGCATTACCAGGCCACTCATCTTACGCCATTTAGTTTCTGCGGAAACAATGTATTGGTCTATCACCGTCTGGCAGCCATTGGCAAAGTCGCCAAACTGTGCCTCCCATATGGTTAATGCATTGGGGTCGGCTATGGAATAACCGTATTCAAAACCCAGCACGGCAAATTCACTCAACAGGGAGTTATATACCTTAAATGCATCCGGGTTGTCTGTTATTTTACTGAGACGGTTGTAGTTTTCGTTAGTATTCTCGTCGTGCAGTACCGCGTGGCGGTGGGAAAAGGTGCCCCTTTCTACATCCTGGCCGCTCATGCGCACTATCCTGCCGTCGGCAACCAAACTGGCATATGCCATCAGTTCGCCCGTCGCCCAGTCGAGTTTCTTTTCTTCGTCATACAACTTTACCTTATCGTCGAGCAGTTTTTTTATTTTACGCAGTGGTTTCAATCCTTCAGGTATAGCCATTAGTTTATGAAACAGTTCATCTACCTGTTGCTCACTTATGGCAGTTACAGGCGAATGGCCGAAGTCGTCCGCTTTTGAATGCCTTAGGTTGGCCCATGCTTTTTCAGGGTCCTGTAGTTTGTACGGGATTGGTTTTTCTTTTACCTCATCCAGTTTTTGCTGTAGTTCGTCCCAATAACGTTTCTCCATTTCTTCCGCCAGTTGCCTGGCATCCGATGCTCCGGTATCCAGCAACTGGTTGGTATATATTTCGCGGGGGTTGTTATGTTTCTTTATCAGGTCGTACAGGCGGGGCTGCGTAAAGCTGGGGTCGTCGCCTTCATTGTGTCCATGTTTGCGATAGCATACCATATCAATAAATATGTCGCCATGATATTTCTGCCTGTACAGTATGGCCAGTTCGCATGCTTTCACCACAGATTCCGGGTCGTCCCCGTTCACATGCAATACAGGCGCCTGCACCATTGCCGCTACGCTGGTGCAATAATTGGCCGACCGGGCGTCTGAAAAATCGGTAGTAAAACCGATCTGGTTGTTGATAACGAAATGTACCGTACCGCCGGTATAGTAACCCTCCAGTTTGCTCATCTGCAGCAATTCATATACAACACCTTGCCCTGCTATGGCCGCATCGCCATGTATGAGTATAGGCAATACCATATCGTATTGACTGTTGTAAATAGAGTCGGCCTTGGCACGTGCAAACCCGGTAACTACAGGATCAACCACTTCGAGGTGCGAAGGGTTGGGCGCCAGTTGTACATTTACGTCTTTGCCCGATGGCGTTATAATATTGGAGCGAAATCCCAGGTGGTATTTTACGTCGCCGCTGCCCATAGTGGTATCGGGCGGCATATATCCTTCAAATTCCGAAAATATCTTTTCATATGTTTTTTTCAGCGTGTTGGCCAACACATTCAGGCGGCCGCGGTGTGCCATACCTATCACTACCTCCTGCACACCGGTTTCTGCCGAGGCGTTGATCAGGGTATCCAGCGCAGGTATCGTGCTTTCTCCACCTTCCAGGCTAAACCTCTTCTGGCCTATATATTTTTTATGCAGGAATTCTTCGAACATCACCCCCTCGTTCAGTTTCTCCAGTATTCTTTTCTTCTTGTCGAGTGGCAGCGACGTTTCCATCATCGTCTCAAATTCCTTCTCTACCCATTCGCAAACGGATTGGTCGTTGATATAGGTGTATTCGATACCGACGTTACCGGCGTATATCTTCTTCAGGCGGCTGAGTATATCCTTCAGTTTAGCTTTGCCCATGCCGAAGTATGAGCCCGATTGGAATTCTGTTTCCAGGTCGGCATCGCTGAGGCCGAAGTGGCTCAGGTCCAACTGCGGCTTGCGGTCTATACGCGGCCTGATGGGATTGGTAGTGGCTACCAGGTGCCCACGCTTGCGGTACGAACGGATCAGGCGGAACACACCCAGTTCTTTGGCCAGTTGCTCACTGCTTATAGCCGCTTTATCGGTATAAGCGGCGGAGCCATTGCCATTGGTTTTGGAAAGGGCGAAATCAAAACCTTCAAAGAATTTCTTCCATTCTCCGTCAACGGAAGCCGGGTCTTTCAGGAAATCATTGTATAGTGACTCTATATAAGAAGGGTGTGAACTCATCACGTAAGAAAAATCTTTCATCGTACTGCCTGCAGTTTGGTATGCTGTCTATTCTGTTTTTTTTATCATAAACACAGTGGGCTGTGTTATCTTATTGTAAAGCACAAAGTTAATAGCTATTAACCAATTGTAGCAATCGGAAACGATGGAAAAGCCGTGATAGTTGAATGAAAATATGTTTAATGCTTTTAGCGCAACAGTATCCAGTTGAAGCCGAAACGTATCATGGCATTTTGAGCCGGGTAGCCGGGAGCGTTGATGAAGTTTTTCCTGTCGCCGAAAAGCTGTTGCAACTGGTCGAGCATCAGGTAGCTGCGGAAACGTTTTATCCTGAAATTGAAGAAGAAGGCGAAGGCGGGGTCGTTGCTGAGCTGGTAGGCTGTATAGTAATAATATCTATGGAACAGCGGACTGTATGCGGCTGTCTTATATGGGCTGTGGTACTGCACCTGCAGGCCAGTGGCCACTTCAAGGGCGTTCCTGAATATTTTCCCCTCGAAGCCCAACTGGTGCCGGCCCATGAACATCGGGATATTGACCGGCGCGCCGGCAGGTACCTGCTGGTATAGTAGTTCGTTATCCAGCACAATGCCCCTCCAGCGTAAGGCTTTTTGCAGTGATAGCTGCGTAATGTTAAACGCTGGAGCATACTGGTCGGGCAATTGGGCCTGGTTCATATACAGGTAATTACTGATAAGGTAGGTGCGGGCAAGTACGTTGAATGCATATTTGCCGCTGCTGAGGCGGATATATGCTTGCGTTATGCTCTCTTTACTGAATGTGTTTGAGATAGTATCGTACTGGTTGATATATGTGGTGTAGTTGTATGCAGCGTTATTAATGTTTTGCTGAATACCGGCTTCTGCTACGGCCCAATCGCCCAATTCCTTGCCCGCCGACGCCTGCAGGAGTGAATTGCCCGCCGCTGCCCCCGTTACATATAATTTAGCATCGGCGTTATAAAACCATTCTCCCGGCTGCAGGGCTTCTTTTCGTATCCGCCCTGTGAGGTAATTGCTGGTAATGTTATATAACTCTGCTGCCACCAGGAAACGGGTGGAAAAGTTGTCAACGCGGATACCCGCCCCTGCGCTGAACTGCAGTTGCTTTTCGCCCCGGCCAATAAAGCCATCCAGCAACACGGTATTATCAAAGGTATTCTGCTTCTGGCGCGTGAAAACCGAATCAGAACCGTCGCCCACAAAACTTTGTGCGAAAAAGGGTGCATACCTGAGCGAATCAGGGCGTAGGTCCAGAAATGAATATTGCTTATTGCTGTGGCGGAAATGATGACTGATACCAAACCTTGGGGTATAGTTTATCGTCATTTTGGTTGAGTCCTCGTTGTAGAGCGTATCTGTTTTGCCCCAGGAATAACCGTGCTGCAACACAATATGGTAGTCGCGCACGGCATTGGTGATGAGTGAACGCGGTATTGAAGAATTGCGGGGTGAAACAGCATTGGCGTAGTTGATATCCATGGTGCTTCGTTCGTTGAAATCCTTGTTGGTCAATTGTGTTTCATCGGCAATGCCTCCGCTCTCGTCCTGTATGCCCTTGTTATATATCAACCCTGCTTTCAGTTTGTACCGGCGGTTAATGCTCTGGTAGTTGGTGGTGACAGAACCCATATCGTGCACGGTGCGCTGCAGCAGGAAAAAACCTTCCGAGCTGATACGGTTGTACTCCACGGCAAAGTTCCAGTTGGGTTTTATGTTTTGCGTATGCAATAGCTCCACTTTTTGCTCCAGCTTGCTGCCCAGGTTGTACGAGAATACAGAATAAGGTGCGGTAGTATTATAAAACTTCAGGCTGTCGGGCATGATGTGGTATACATCCATTACATTATAGCCCAGCGTAGGCCCAAAGCGGTTTTCGGGGGTAAACATGAGGTTGCGGGCAGGGGTGCCGTAGTTGCCCAGGTCTGAATACCAGGGCTGCAGATGCCTGCGCCTGTGAAATGTGTGTATTGACGAATCGGGCTGGTACGTTTTATCAGAATACAGGTATTTATAGCGCACCTTCACATTTGCGTTCTCGTCGCTCCATTCATCGGTATTCGATTTGTCAAAGGCCAGCGAGTCATGCTGCCGGTCGCCGGGCAATGCCAGCGGCGCGCCCGGCTGTTGCTGTGCCTTCAGGCTGTTGGCGGCGAGCAGTAAGGTGAAAACAAAGCATACCTTATATAATAAGGTAGAGGACAGCACATTATGTGAGACGGCTTTCAAAGATGGCAAAGTTAAACGATTAGCGCATAAGTAGCCATAATGGGCAGATTCCCCTATTATTGTTCGCTATAGCCGGGATTAGGTACTTCGTTCACTTTTACGTTTACCCCTTCTGCCAGGTGTTCGTTTGGCAGCTCCAGGAAATGCCTCTGTTCGATGGCGTCGATGGCGGCCTTGCGTTTCAGGTGCTGGCCCACTATTTCCTTTATGTTCTTGCCCGCCAGGTGCAATATGTCATTCTTCAGGCGGAAGGCGCGGGCAGTACGGGCAAAACCGTAAAACATCAGCGCCACTACAGCGATAATAGCATATATGGCAATAGTAAATACCTCGATATTCAGCCAGCCCAGGCTGCGGAACTCAGATTTGTTGCGCAGGTCAGCTATGATATAAAAAGGATATATTTTGTCCATAAAAAACAGGAAGGCAATAATGCCCGCCGCCAGCAGGTAACAGATGACTTCCGCGAATATCAATCCCCCCTTGCTTGCCAGCCTTTGCGCCGCAGGACGGCGTAGAGAAGTGCCGAGCGGGTCCAGCAGTTCTACCTGCTCGTAGATCATTTTCTTCTGCTCTTTAAAATCCCTTAATAAATCATCCTGCAACCTTGTGGATGCCATAGTGCTCAGCTTGGTGTTAACGCAAATGTAATATAGGTACACCTTAGTGCAACAGGCACGCCGAAAATAAGTATCCACATTTTATGACATTATATGTTTATAAAACCAACAGTTTTCGGAACTTTGCGCATCTTACAGCAAAGCGGCAAAATATACAGTGTAAAAGTGTTAATGTGTTTCCCATTAATTATTACACACCTGTCAGGTTTCCGCATTGGTAGTTAATGCATTAATAACTGGATGAAGAATTTAACAGAAATTGCCCGCAGGCGGACCTTCGCAATTATTTCGCACCCGGACGCCGGTAAAACGACGCTGACGGAAAAGCTGCTGCTGTTTGGCGGCGCGATACAGGTAGCAGGCGCGGTAAAAAGCAATAAGATAAAAAAGCACGCCACCAGCGACTTTATGGAAATAGAGAAGCAGCGTGGTATCTCGGTGGCTACGTCGGTAATGTGTTTTGAATACCGGGATGTGCTGGTGAACCTGCTGGATACCCCCGGCCACAAAGACTTTGCTGAAGATACCTACCGCACCCTCACCGCCGTAGATAGTGTAATACTGGTGATAGACAGCGTAAACGGGGTAGAGGAGCAAACGCGGAAACTGATGGAGGTATGCCGTATGAGGGATACGCCCGTCATAGTGTTTGTAAACAAGATGGACCGGGATGGCAAGTACCCCTTCGACCTGCTGGATGAGATAGAAAAAGAGCTGAACATCAGCCTGCACCCTATGACATGGCCCATCAATATGGGTAAGGAGTTTAAAGGGGTGTACAACCTGCACGACAAAAGCCTGAACCTGTTTACCGCCAGCCAGAAGGCTACGGAAGAAAATACAGTACCCATACCCGACCTGGGAGATAAGTTGCTGGACGAAACAGTGGGGGAACGTGATGCACAGCAACTGCGCGAAGACGCCCACCTGCTGGAAGGGGTATATGGCGAACTGGACAGGGAAGCCTACCTGCAGGCGAAAGTAGCGCCTTTGTACTTCGGCAGTGCGGTGAACAACTTTGGCGTGAAAGAGCTCCTGGATACATTTATCACTATTGCGCCCAAACCATTGGGCCGGCCAACAAGCACGCGTTTCGTTCAGCCGGACGAGGACAAGTTCTCAGGCTTTATTTTTAAGATACATGCCAACCTCGACCCCCGCCACCGCGACAGGATAGCCTTCCTGCGGGTAGTGTCGGGCGAATTTAAAAGAAATACCTACTTCAAGCATACCCGCCTGGACAAGGAAGTCCGGTTTAGCAACCCTTACTCTTTTATGGCGCGGGAGAAAGAAGTGGTGGACAGCGCTTACCCCGGCGACGTGGTGGGCCTGTATGACACCGGCAGCTTCAAGATAGGCGATACGCTGACCGAAGGTGAAGCGCTGCAATTCACGGGCATCCCCACCTTCTCGCCCGAGATATTCAAAGAACTGTTGAATAAAGACCCGATGAAGACCAAGCAATTGGAGAAGGGCATACGCCAGTTGACCGACGAGGGTGTAGCGCAACTGTTTACCCAACATGGCGGCAACCGGAAGATCATCGGCTGTGTGGGCGAACTGCAGTTTGAAGTAATACAATATCGCCTGCTGCAGGAGTACGGCGCTTCCTGTGCATTCAATCCCCTTAGCTTCTACAAGGCATGCTGGATAACGGGCGATAAGAAAAAGATAGACGACTTCGTGCGCTTCAAGCAGGCGAACATCATGGAAGATAAAGACGGCAACCTGGTGTACCTGGCGCAGAGCGAATGGTTCCTGAATACGGAGAAGCAGAACAACCCCGATATAGAATTCCACTTCACCAGCGAGTTTAAGACGCAGATGGCGTAAGACGCTCAATGGTTGTTGGTCAGGCGACCAACAACGGTGGAGTTAGCTGATGTGATAATTTGACGATAGCAGGAAGTGGACCTTACCGCAATTTTGTTTCCAAAATGTTTCCAGAATTCAGTTTGTGAATTTTTTTTGCTAAGTGCCTGGTAATCAATTCTAATTTTGTTTCCGATGGAAACAAATGTTTCCAAAAGTCGTGAGTTCCGTTTCAAAATTTGTTGCGAATTGTTGCATTTTTTATCCAGCGCGATTTTACCCCTATCCCGATAGCTATCGGGACCCTTTTCAAGGGACTTTTTGTTGCGAATTGTTGCGAAATCGATGTCTTTTCATTTTGTGACTCGTCCCAAAAGGTTTACCGTAGTTTATTATATGTCAAAGACCTTCTGCGCCGCCTGTAAGGCGGTGATACCATTCTTCAGGTATAATGCAAATATACGTAAAAATGATGTTATTTTAAAAAATACATTCGGCAATGGAAAGCTGATAAAATACACGGGGGCCATAGTCCGGGTTATATAAAAAGAATTATCTTGTAACTATATGTCGAACGGTACATATAGCAATGCAAGGCTCATATTCTTAATTGTCATTTCCCAATTTGCCTGTACATCGTTGTGGTTTGCGGGCAATGCTGTGGTGAGCGATATTATTAAAGAATACCACCTTGACCTGCGGATACTCAGCCATATCGTTACAGCAGTGCAGTTGGGGTTTATCTCGGGTACATTGCTGTTTTCCATACTGACCATATCCGACAGGTTTTCCCCTTCAAAAGTCTTTTTCATCAGTGCGCTGGCAGGTGCATTGGCCAACCTGCTGGTGTTTGCGGTAGGTGGAGCAACCGGCATTCTTATTTCAAGGTACCTTACCGGCTTCTGCCTGGCCGGCATCTATCCCGTAGGCATGAAGATAGCGGCAGATTATCATGAAAAAGGGCTTGGTAAGGCGCTGGGTTTCCTGGTAGGTGCGCTTGTACTGGGCACCGCTTTCCCTCACCTGTTGAAGGCAATCGGCGCTTCGCTTTCATGGCAGCATGTAATGGTGAGCACGTCTGCCATGGCAGCAGGTGGTGGCTTGCTGGTATTGTTATTTGTTCCTGATGGGCCGCATAGGGCAAAAGCCGGCAAGCCTGATCTTAGCTTGTTTTTTAAGTTATTCCGTAATAAAGATTTCCGTTCGGCATCCATTGGGTACTTCGGCCATATGTGGGAGTTGTACACATTCTGGGCTTTTGTGCCTGTGATATTGACAACATACAATGCAATGCATCCGCAGAACGCTTTTCATGTGCCGTTGTACTCTTTTATTATTATCGGGGTCGGCGGATTGTCCTGTATTGTCGGTGGACTGTTGTCGCTGAAATACGGAAATGCAAGAGTTGCCGCTACTGCCTTGCTGGTTTCGGGGTTATGCTGTTTGCTTTCACCATTTATGTTCTATGCCCCGCCCGTCTTGTTTGCGGGTATATTGTTGGTGTGGGGCTTAGCAGTCGTAGCCGATTCGCCGCAATTCACTACGCTGGTAGCCACCTCTGTGCAGCCGGCACAGAAGGGCACGGCGCTCACCATAGTCAATGCCATAGGGTTTGCTATCACAATCGTAAGCATACAGGTTGTTGGGACTGTATTACCGTATGTGGATGAACGCTACCTGTATTTACTGCTGGCAGCCGGGCCTGTTGTCGGACTGGCAGGATTGAGGAGGCTGCTGAATAAAAAAGAGTAGCACTTATTACAGTTCCATAATCATCTCGTACTGGCTGATATGTTTCTCTAACCCGATAGCTTGCAGAAAAGCGTTGGTGTTTTCAGAGCCTGCATCTATGTTGACAATCAAAACCGGTCCCGGACATGCATCTGCAATATGACGGAACAATGCGGTACCCAATCCTTTGCGGCGGTATTCCTTAGCCACGGCAAACTGGTGTACCCTGCAGGCAGCACTATCGTATTGTGCATAAGCGGCAATTTTGCCCTCCTGCCTGGTGCAGATGGTGGTGACTGATGCACCCCTGTTGATTATACGTTGGTCCATCTGCTGCCATGCCGGTTCCCAGTCCCGCAAGGTTGCCAGTTCTTCAGCATTGTAGCCCTCGAGCGTTTCTATCGTGTAATCGCCTTTCGCTGCAATAGTTATATCGCCTTTGTAAGCATGCAGCAGCCGAGTGGTACTGAAGCCCAGGCGTTCATATATACCGTATGCGCCTTTGTTGTTTTCCAGCACCTCCAGCAGCATCAGTTGCGCTCCCGCCTGCCTGAGTGTCGGTAATATATAGACAAACATTTTTTCGGTGAGTTTTTGTCCGCGGTATGCCGATACAACGCCCGTGCCGCCATCCCATACCCGCCTGTTACCTTCGTCCGCACCCATCAGTATAACACCCGCTAATGTACCGTTGTCAACAGCGCCCACAGATAAAGAAAGATCAATATCCTCTACCCGCATTTTTTGTTGTAAAGATTCCTCCGTCCATTGAATGGGGATTTCATACTCCGCAAAAGCGGCGTTCATGCAAGCGGTAATGTCGCGGATGGGCGTATGTTCAAGCGTAGCGAAATGCATGTGTAAATCTACTGTTCTTATACTAACTTTAAAATATGAAACTTATCGGCCTCTTTACCTTATTACTAACAGGATTGCATCTATCTGCACAAACTGAAAGCCCTTTTGTGAACACGTATTCTTTTGGTGAATACAGAGTGGAAACCGGGTTTTGTGATTATACGTCTAAACTTGAGGTTTTTTATAAGGATAAAAGTATTGCTAAATTCTTTAATGGAGAGGGAGGTGGTTATGTACTTGCCGACTCAATTAACCTGAATAATGACGGGTGGCCTGACTTCGTATGCAGCCATATGCAGGAGGATGCTTATTCATATGCCGTATTCCTGGTTTCAAAAGACGATGGATATAAGTTTATCGATCCTGATATTAATAATTCTGATCCAAGCACCTATGGCGTGGTAAATGCTGATGATTACCAGTATTTGATTGATTTTGCAGTACTGGATGTAGATAAGAACGACAGACCCGATATTGTATTTAATGTATTAGAAAAAGATGGGCAAATAATCCCGTTGCCCCAGCCAGGCACTGATACAGTCGGTTATGAAATGCTCCAATGGCACATTAGCGAATTTGATACAAACAGTTATTGGCTGCCTGAGAAATATGTGGAAGCAGTTGTAGCAGATGATACGGCTAACGCTTCTGATTACCTGTTTCCGATAGCTAAATTCTTCGACCCCTTTGGCAAATGCTTGGTAGTAACCTATAAGGCCGCAGACCCCTTCCCTCAACTTATGCAGAGAACCACAATAAACGGCATAACTAAATACAGGCTGGAAGATCTGCATCATAAAATACGGCTTGATGCAGTGCCACCGTCATCAGGGTATGTGTACGTCACAATGAATAAAACCGGGCGGTTCCCGATGGAACTATATGCTGAACGGTTAAAATATTCTGTTGTCACAATAATGAAAAGAGGTGAAAAACTGTTGATGGAAATCACCGATGCAGCGGGTACGGAGCAAATCTATTTTATTGACCGTTACAAAGGAAAGAAACTGACACCGGGAAATTTTCCGGTAAGGTATTTTAACTATCGCAGGTAAATGGGTGTATACTAGAAGGTACCCCTTGATTTTAAATATTCAGCAAGAGTGCTTAGCCCCAGTATCTTACGCCTTTGATCAACATTTTCTTTATCATCAATAGGGAACAATTCCCCTTTACTGATATTACGGAACTGCGTACCATAATACTGTTTCCCTTGCTCTTTGACCATTATCCTGTCGTAGAGGTATGCGTAGTGGGATGGTGTAACATCTTTTGTTACCAGTAGTTTTTCCATCTGCTTTAATACCGTCTTCTGGAAAGCGATATCGTCATCTGCGTGTTGAACCAACAAGAAAGCCACATCGGATGCCGGCGTGCCAACCTGCGATATGCCGGGGAAACCATGTTGGCCTATATGTCTTTTGATAAAAAGCAGGTTCAGGCTGTCCGTTTCGCGAACAATAACTTTGGCACCGGGCGTTTGCACTAACAAGTGATAATACCTTACGGACTGGTCAGCGCCACCGGCTTTTAATATCTTTATCGCCAGTGGCAGATTAACAGGGTGGTAGGTATTCTTATAATGAGTTGTTATCCTGTTTTCAAACTTTTTCCATTCGGATGATTTTGTGTACTCTCTGAGATGATAAAAGCCTAAAATATTCGGGTCGTAAGTCTCGGCACATTCAGCATCGGAAGGATAACGGTCGCAAACATCCAAAGCATGATTGAGGTAGTATAGGGTTGAATCTTCAGCCCCCAACAGCCCATACATCAATGCAATGCTCATACTGACATAGCTGTGTGCACCGGGATATACATCAACAGGATTTTTAACCAGGGATGCAAGCATTTTTTCTTTTTTGATTGCGGCTTTTTGATATTCAACCTCGCTTTGCGGGTATGCGATAGAGTAAGAGACCAAGCACAGCAGGGTGATGGCTAAACGAATCATGGGCAAACGATTTGTATAAAGTTACTCTTTCCCCTTCAACCGCAGTTCATAAAAATCCTTACGCCTGTCCTTCAGGTTGCGTACGCTGCCATAGCTGTGCAATTCGTCCAGCAGTTGCAGGTCCACATCGGCTATCAGTATCATTTCGGTATTGGGTGTAGCTTCCGACTTGACGCCCATGGAAGGAAATGGAAAATCGCAGGGCGTGAAAACTGCGGACTGGGAATAGGAAATATCCATGTTCTCTACTTTGGGCAGGTTGCCCACACTGCCCGTGATGGCTACAAAACATTCGTTTTCGATAGCGCGTGCCATGGCGCAGGTACGCACCCGCATATAGGCGTTTTGCGTATCGGTGAGGAAGGGGACGAACAATATCTGCATACCCTGGTCGGCCAGCAGGCGGCCCAGCTCGGGAAATTCCACATCGTAGCATATCAGCACACCTATCCTGCCGGCGTCTGTTTCATACACTTTCAGCGTATCGCCGCCGCGTATGCCCCATGCCTTACGTTCGTCGGGGGTGATGTGTATTTTTTCGTACTGGTCCACGTGGCCGTTGCGGTGACAGATATACCCGATATTCTTCAGTGTATCGTTTTCTATTGAAGGCAGGCTGCCCGTAATGATGTTCACATTGTACTCAATGGCCAGGCGGCTGAAGGTCTGTTTCATTTCCGGCGTGTGTTGCGCCAGCGCCCGCATGGCTTCGGCTTCGTTCATGGCATTGTATTCGGCCATTAGCGGGCCGTTGAACAATTCGGGCAACAGTGCGAAATCGCTTTTGTAATCTGATATGGAATCGATGAAATACTCTACCTGTACAAACATATCTTTCAGCGACTTGTACTGGCGCATCTGCCACTGTATCAGCCCCAGCCGCACGTAGGTTTTACCCGAAAACATCGTTGTTTCGGGTGGGGAGTAATACACATTGTCCCATTGCAGCAAAGTGCCATATTCCATGCTCTGTTCATCGCCAGGCATATAGCCCTTTATCACTTTTTTTACATGAAAGTCGTTTGCCAGTTGGAAACTGAGTACGGGGTCGTATATCTCTTTTTGGCGAACCTTTTTTATATATTCCCTGGGCGACAGCTCCGACGCATAAGTATGATAATGCGGTATGCGGCCGCCAAACACAATAGCGCGCAGGTTCAGTTCTTCGCATAAGTCTTTGCGGGCATCGTACAGCCGCCTGCCCAGCCTCAGGCCCCGGTAGCCGGGGTGGATGAACACCTCTATGCCATACAGTACATCCCCTTCGTCATCGTGTGTGTCGAAGGTATAGTTGCCCGTTATCGTTTTGTACGTGTGCGTGTCGCCATATTTATCGTATTTGACGATGATGGACAATGCGCAGCCCACCACCTTGCCATCAACCCTTACCACTATCTGTCCTGCGGGAAAACGCTGTACCAGGTTTTCTATCACCGGCAGCGACCAATAACTGCTCCACTCCGGATAAGCAGCTTTCATAGCTTCTATCAATTGCTGGTAGTCTTCTACGGTGAGGTTGCCCAATTCTATATGACTGATATTTTCCATCCTGTTAAGTAGTAGTTTTTTTAGCCCGGCTAACCGGCAGTACTGAGACATATATACCCAAAGCGGGGTATACAGCCTTTTTCAGCCGGGTGCTATTTTCGCATAAATAAAAATTCCACTTTATGAGAAGACAGCTACTAGTATTAACAACAGCATTGGCCGTAATAGGTTTATTCACCGTAGTGGCATGCAAAAAAAGCACCACCACACCGAACAATAACAACAATAACAATAACAACAACAACAGCGGAGCCTGTAGCGGCGGCAACCTGTGTTTCAAGTTGGACGGTACGCAAGAAACCTACACTGCCGAGTGGAGAAAAATCACCGGTTCGGCTCCCCGCTACCGTGTCTACTGGGAAAATACCAATGGCTCACAAAACATCGAAATAGATGTGTACGGTGACGCCGTTGGGACATATACTGTGAAGGAAACGGGTCACGCTGCCGGAGATGCCGAATTCCAGAGATGGGAAAACGGTGGTAAGAATATAGCAGGGATATCCGGCACGATAGAAATCACTGCCATTGACAATACCATATCCGGAAAGTTTACCTTGAGCGGTATAGATAAGAACAACAGCAATGCTCCGCACGAGATAACAGAAGGCAATTTTGAGAAAGTACCCCTGAAGCCTTAAAAACAAACAGTGTACATAAAGAAGGGCGTATACCATATGGTATGCGCTTTTTTTATGCAATTAATTTATCTTTATACCGGTTTAAAGTGGCAAAATGTACGGTATCGCAAGAAACATCATTAGTGGATTTACAGCAGCTTCAGGCGCAGAACGGCGGTTTCACAGCCACGCCCGCCGGGTCATCAGGCAGGTTTGCAATAAAGAGAGCAACTGTATTGATATAGGCGCCGGGCGAGGCAGGCTGCTGAATAATATATTGGACCATGCACCACGCGGGCAGCATTATGTTTTTGAGCCCAACCCCCGGTACCGCGAAAACCTTTCCCACAGGTTTGCAAACTACCGTTGCCGGATATTGAACCATATGGTGAGTAACGAGGTGGGCACAGTGCGCAGGTCGTACAAGATAGAATTTACCATCAATCAGCTTGGTACGGAAAACAGGGGGAAGACTACTGATACGGTTGAAGTAGAGCTGCCCGTTGCCCCGCTGGATGAAATTATCCCTGGCGACTATAACCCGTCCCTTATAAAGATAGACGGAAAGGAACACGACATCAGTTCTGTACTGCGCGGCGCACAAAGCCTTATCGGCCGCTCAAAGCCTCATATTCTTATTTATTGCGGGCTTGACTGGAAAGTTGATAAAGAAACGGCCGGCGAATTGTACGCCCTACTCTCGTCGAACGGGCTGCGCATATCTACACCCGAACGCTGGGCCGGCAACAAACCTTGTTTTACACGCGAGGAGTTTACGGACAGTTGTGCGCCGGGCCGCAGCAGGCACTATATAGCTTATCCCTAACTTGAAAAAATCGCCGGGATTGCCTATTATTACAGCATAATTCTTCTTTACAAGATGATAAAAAATACTATAGGGGAGCTTAAGATATCACCGCTCAAAGAAGATGGGATGTTTGTATTCTTCAACGATTTTATAACGATAAACGGCAAAGTATCGAAGGGAGATTCGATAAAGCTGTACGTGAAGCAATACGACAACAAGACCGGTACCTATCAACTGGATAAAGAGGCGCCGGCAAAGGTGACGCTGGTAGTGCGGGGCAAGGAGAAACAGCACGACAACATTACCGGGTACGAGACCCTGAATAAGCTGTACGAGCATGTATCGTCGCTATACAGGGAACATTTTTATTTCGGCGACGGCAATTAAGCGCCGGGTGGCGTTACCGTTTCAGCTACTACTTCCGCTTCAGTTTCGGGTTGTTTGGCAGGTGTATGGTACTTCAGTAAAGAACGTACACACAATACCAGGCTGATAACCGTAAGTATAGCCCCTGCCATGAACGGCGCACCGGGAAAATACACGGGCGCATTGCTGCGTGTAAAGGTGGAAAACAGGTTGGTCATGAGCAGGGGGCCAAGTATAGAGGACACGCTCATCATACTGGCCATAATACCCTGCAGTTCGCCCTGTTCGTTAGCAGGTACTTTGGTAGAAAGAATGCCCTGCAGGGCGGGACCGGCGATACCGCCCAGGCAATAAGGTACGCAGAAGGCAAACATCATCCAGCTTTTGCTGGCAAAGGCGAATAATACGAAGCCCGTTATGTACATGAGCAGCCCGATATATACTGCGTTCTTTTGCCCTGTTTTAGGTATCACGATGCGTATCAGCCCTCCTTGCACAATGGCTATGAGCAGGCCTACCAGCCCCAGCGAATAACCCACCATTTTTTCGTCCCAGTTGAATTTTTCCATGGTGTAGTACGACCATGTAGATTGCGCGGCATGTGCGGCGATATACACCAGCAGTATGGCAAACACCAGGCTGAAGAGTGCGGGGTATCTCTTCAGGTGCAGCAGGGTGCCTATGGGGTTGGCGCGCTTCCATTCAAATTTTCGCCTGTTTCTTTTAGACAGCGATTCGGGCAGGATGAAATAACCATAGAGACAGTTGAGCAATGACAGGCCGGCGGCAACCATAAAGGGCACACGTATGCCAAACTCGCTGAACAGGCCGCCGATGACCGGGCCAATGATAAAACCCAACCCGAATGCCACGCCTACCAGGCCAAAGTTTTGCGCACGTTTTTCAGGCGTGCTTACGTCGGCTATGTATGCCATTACCGTAGTAAAGCTGGCGCCGAAAATACCGGCTATAATGCGCCCTACGAATAGCCAGGCTATACCCGGTGCAAAGGCTAAAAATATATAATCGACACCCAGGCCCAGCAGCGACGCCAGCAGCACAGGCCGGCGGCCATACCTGTCGCTGAGGCCACCCACTACGGGAGCAAAGAGAAACTGAAACGTGGCATAGGCGAAAGTAAGCAGACCTCCATAAACCGAGGCCTGGCTAAGGTCGCCGCCCTGCAGTTCCTGTATCAGGCCCGGCATGATGGGAATGATGATGCCCAGGCCTATACAATCTATCAGTAATGTAACAAAGACAAAACCTAATGCGGCCTGTTTTTTGACTGTCATATTTTAAAAATTGGGCGTCGAAATTACACCTTCCCCGTTTGCATAACAAAAAAAACATTGCAGGCAAAAAGGCGGTTATTGTAACTTAGGCCCTTGTCAAAAAAAAAATACTGCCCGTTGAAGAAATTTTTCCAAAAGTTATTCAGGACCATACTCTACTTGTTTGCAGCCAGCTTGTTGTACCTGGTCATATGCAAGTGGGTACTCCCTCCCATAACATTGACGCAGATAGGGGCACTCATTGAAGGGCATGGGCTGAAGCGGGACTATATCAGTTGGGACAAGATACCCGATAATATCAAACTGGCCGTTATAGCCAGCGAAGATCAGTTGTTCATGCAACACAATGGTTTCGACTGGAAATCAATTGAAAAGAGCATGGACGACAAGCCGTCGAGAAAGAAACGCAAGCGTGCAAAAGGCGCAGGGGCCAGCACCATCAGCCAGCAAACAGCCAAGAATGTGTTTTTGTGGCAGGGCCAGGGAGCGTGGAAGTATATACGCAAAGCACCCGAATTCTTTTATACCGCCTGCATAGAATTGGTATGGGGTAAGAAAAGAATAATGGAAGTGTACCTGAACGTAATAGAAATGGGGCCGGGAGTTTTTGGCATAGAAGCAGCAGCGCAGGAATATTTTAATAAGCCGGCCAGGAAACTAACCAAAGCTGAGGCGGCTATGATTGTGGCCAGCCTGCCCAACCCCAAAAAATTTACTGTGAAACCAATGAGCCGCAGGGTAAAATGGCGCTACCCGCAAATCATGCGCCAGATGAACAATGTTGACGATTTCCCCCAGGTGAGGAAACTGCTGAAAGATTAACGGTGCTGCGATCTCTGCTTGCGCATTTTCATTTCCCGCTGCCACTGGTTGCCTTTAAACCAGCCCAGCGTGAGAAAGGCAATCATACCGCTGCCAATGAGCCCGGCTAATAACCATAGGAATGTTTCCAATGTATTCGTACTTTCCATATCACAGGTTTTGAATCGAAATTATATTAATCCGTACTTTGACATCAGCTAACTAATCCACAACTGTTGAAAAGTTTATAATAAAATCTAATGTCAATTACGTAACCTCTCTTTTATGTATAACAATCCTTTGAAGATATTGTTGATAGCAGGCATATTGCTATGCATAACTAATTGGTGCTTTGCTGTTGGCGATACTACAAGGGTCTATTTCAGGCTGGATGTACCTATACCGGAGCAGGATGCCATAAAAAAACTGGATTCATTGTTATACATAGATGTTATTAACGCATCGCAGGAATTGCTCATAATCGGCTATGCCGACCACCTCGGCACAAACACATACAACGATAGGCTTTCAGAAAGAAGGGCGAATAACGTAAAGAGTTATTTGGTGTCTATGGGCATTCCGGAAAAGAACATTACGCTGGTAACCGGAAGGGGAGAGGTGCCGCGGGATGTGGAGCTGCCAAAAGGCTATGCAGCCGACAGACGCGTGGATATAGTGGTGCTGGCAGGTAAGAAAGCACCAACCCCGACAGTGAAAAAAGAAATTGTAATACCTGAATCAAAAACGCCGCGCCGGGCAATCAGCCTGAATACAACAACCGTATTTGATGCCGCCACTATAGAAGTTGGGCAACTATTCGTACTGGATCGAATATTTTTTCATACGGGCAGGCATGTGGTGATGGACGAATCGTTGCCGGAAATGGAAAGACTGTATAAAGTATTGGATGAAAATCCATCGGTAGAGATACGCATAGAAGGTCACGTTTGCTGTGTTCATCCTTCCGTAGATGCGTTGGACCTGGATACGGGGGAACTAATGTTGTCGGTGAACAGGGCTAAGTTCATTTACGAGTACCTCATTAAAAGGGGCATTGACGAGGAACGTTTGTCTTATGAAGGATTTGGAAAAAAAAGACCCTTGCGCCCAAGTGAATTTACACAGGAAGACCAGGATATGAACAAACGCGTGGAGATAAGGATATTGAAAAAATAACGCTGCCCGAAATACCGCTTCCCCTGGTTGATACTGGGCCTTATTCCTTAACTTTGAATTAGCTACTAAAAGTTTACCTGTATGATGGACACATTGTCTGAAGTAATGGAAGTATTGCGCCAAAGAGGATATACTGAGGATTTTAACCTGGAGGAAAACTGCCTCTCCTGCCGCGGAGGCGATTGTAAAGTGGGTGCGGGCGAATTTGTAATAGATAAGGTATATCGTTTTGAAGGTGAAAGCAATCCCGACGACGAAGCCAGCCTGTATGCCATATCTTCTACCAAACACGATGTAAAAGGTATACTGGTGAACGGCGCCGGCATCTATACCGATGATGTTACCGATGCGATGCTGGAATGTTTGCAGATAAAGAGGAGATAAAAACAAAAGTAGCCATCCACAAGACGGCTACCTGTTGTTTGCCCAAACCTGATTTGACATGCTTCTTTATATTCCTATCATTACACCCACGTTGGCGCGCAACGAACGGTTCATATTGTTCAGTCCGTTCAACCTCGTTACATCCAGGAAACCGTGATAATAGTCTGCGTCCAGGTTCAGCCAGGTGTAGGGCGCTACCCTGATGTTTACACCGGCGCCAACGTCAACACCCAGGTCCCAGTCTCTTAACATTTCATTGCCTGCATTCATGTATTGCACTTCTGTACTTCCCGGTCCGTCCACATACTGGTCTTCTACCAGTTTATATGCTACAGATGGCCCGAGGTATATTTTGGGCCTTACATTGTCTCCATATCGACCGAAGAAATAATAGGCCTTCGGTGCCATACGCAGATAGGTGGGGTCGTAACTGATGTACTGAGTAGTACCATTAGACCCCAGGCGGGTGCTATACCCCTCGTGGGAAGCTGTTAGCTCAGTGCCCCATCCCCAGTGCTCGAACCGGCTGTAAATCATACCGATACCCAAGTGCGCGCTGGGTTTGAAACGGTTGTCCATATTGCTGGTCCAGCTATGGCCAAACCCGCCTATCGGCCCCAGCGAAAGGAAACTTGTTCCTCTTGCTTTTGTAGTCTTATTATTATCAGCATTTTGCGCCAAAACCATTGTCGTGACCATCATTGCGACGGCCAGGATGGTAATTATCTTCGTTTTCATAATTCATCGTTTTTGATTGATAATATAACACCTGTGCGCGACCGTAGTTGAGCAGGAAGAACGCGGTTTAAAGTTTCTTTAACAGTGGCTTTATACTAGTATTGGAACCAGACCTCCGTAGCCCCGAAGCCGTATTTGGCCATCCACTCGTTGGTATAACTCTTTATTTCAGGCATTTCTGAAAGCAGTCTATGTACTTCGTTACGCAACTTTCCTTTACCCAGGCCGTGAATAATAATGATCCTTTCCTGCCGGTTGTTGATGGCTATTCTCAATTGCGTTTCCAATACCGATAACTGTGTCATCAGTATATCGGTATTAGTCATACCACGGGTATTTTCCACCAGGTTTTCGATGTGCAGGTCAATTTCCGATGAGGTAGAAATGGGTGGCATGATTGCAGGTGCAGACTGAGCTACTGGTTTTATTTTTTTCGGGGAAACAGGTTCCGCCTCGCGTGTAGCTTTAAAATCGTCGATAAGTAAATAGTTGAACGATGGCTCGTTATTGGATAGTAATTCACTTATATGCTGAAATAATTTCTGTGGTTTGATACGCAGTTGCCCGCCTGCTGGCGCCATGTCCGCATCATCCAGGTCGTCAAGTGTCCAGTTGAACCGTGGCTGGTCGTTCATACTGTCGTAAGGAATGCTGTGCAGGTACACGTGGCCAAAGCCGTGCAGTCTCCCTTCAAGACTAAATGAAGTTTGATTTTTTACTGAAACATCATATTTGTACTGTATGTTTTTTGGCGTTTCATTCAGCAGGTAAATTTTCAGCACATCCACCACGTCTTCCATTTCCTCCATCTTGTATTCGGGCATAAAGGATAGGTATATCCCGCGCGACAGCCGAGGCTTGCGAAGTTTTTCTTTTTCTACCGGCAATTGTTCCGGTATTACTTTTTTTGCCGGTTGCTTTTTCTTTTCAGTGAACCACTTCAGGTACGGATGGTCTATTTCGTCGGTGTGCACGGGAAAAGTTATCCCGTGCACTTCCACTTCTACCATTTCGGTATTGATATAGCCTGTCACCACCCCTTCTTCATCGGTGTGTTTCAGTACTACTTTATCGCCTATTGAAAATTTCAACTTGTCTTTATTTAGTTTGCTCTTTTATGAACTCAATCATTTTGTTGACGGCCTGGCCGCGATGGCTCAACTTGTTTTTTATTTCCGCCGGCAATTCGCCAAACGTTTCTTCATAACCATCGGGTATGAACAAGGGGTCGTAACCAAACCCGCCGCTGCCCCTGGGTTCTTCGGCCAGCCTGCCATTACAGGTCCCTTCGAAGTAATATTCTTTATCATTCCATACCAGGCAGATGACCGCCTTGTAATACGCCTTCCTGTCCTCCTTGCCCCACATTTCATCAGCCAGTTTCACCAGGTTGCGACCATCATCTTTGGGCTCGCCTGCATAGCGGGCGCTATGCACACCGGGAGCGCCATCCAGTGCATGTACGCATATGCCACTGTCTTCTGCAAAGGTGTTTTGCCCGCAATAAGCGTGCACAGTTTTTGCCTTAACGGCCGCGTTTTCTTCAAAAGTTTCATAGGGTTCAGGTATATCCTGCACAAAACCTATGTCCGCGAGTGTCTTTAGTTCGACACCTATTGGCAGCAGTTGCAGAATTTCCCTGATTTTTCCTTTGTTGTTGGTGGCAGCCACCAGCGTGGTTATATTCATACCCGGCAGGTTTCTATCCGCTAAATTACATGAAACAAAACATCCGCCCGGTGCGGGGCAGATGGGTTATAATGATATTGTTCTTAGCCGGTTACTTTTTAAAAGTCTCCAGGTGCATGTCAAATTCCCTCCTGGGTTCTTCAGGGCCGGGTGCGCTGCGTTCATTTTCGATAAATATAACCTTACCCTCGTCCAGGTAATTATTCTCATGGTATAAGTGGTAAGTAAGCTCTCCTATTTGGCGGGTTACTTCCTGTAGTTTCTCATCCGGTTCGCTATAAAGTTCTTTATCTCCCAGTAGTACCTCTACGTCCCTGAATTCTTTTACGTGTATCCGTATCTGCGATGACTGCAGGGAGGGGTAGAGCTTTTTCAGGCTATCTTTCATCACAAGATTGGTCTTGTCGTTTACCAGGCTGTCTGTTTCTTTGCAGGATTGGATGGCCATAAATGCGGGTAGTGCCAATATTACCAGGTATTTCTTCATCAGTATTTCTAATTGTGTGCCAGATAAATATAGGGAAACATTCCCGAAGGGCGGGTTTTGGAAAAGTTTTTGAATTTTTCCTGATAAAAGATTTTGCGGAGAAATAAAAGCTCTTTACCTTTGCATCCCCGTTGAAATAAAACGGGAAGTTCTTTAAAGCATTTTCTTAGTTTTTACGGCGTTGCAATAATGACCAAAACAGTGTGTGGATAACTATTTTGGCAATTAATTTTGCGTGTTTGAAACTAACCACTACCTTTGCAATCCCTTAGCGAAAAAGCGACGGTAGTTCTTAAGAAAATAACAATGGTGTAGCGGTATAGAGGCCGCGATTGAAGGGTTCAAATCCCGGGCACTAACAGAGGCGAAAATTACTTAGGTAGTTGAGTCATAAGTTCTTTGAAAGATTGGGAAAAGAAACAACAGTGCGTTACAGATGAAGTTTTGTAACGCCAGGTAAGTGCCCCACTTTCGGGTGGGGACCACATAGCGTAACTAATACAATAAGTTACACGTCTGATTCTCTTATAGAGTAATTAGTCAGTAGCGAACAATTCATTTACAATGGAGAGTTTGATC
>DISB01000014.1 GCA_002421685.1 Bacteroidetes bacterium UBA6221 | reverse complement strand
CAACTGTCTGGCTATGGGTACCAGTTTGGAATTATATGGTATGATTTTCTTCGGCATGTAAGAATAAATATAGCAATTGCGCTTGTTTTACATGGCAACTATTGCCCGGCAATACTTGTCCTTCGCGAACCACCCACCCCTACACCCCTCCCATGGAGGGGAATTCGAAACTGTAGCGTCCCCGCCTGTGGCGGGGCGACAATGCGACAATCTCAAACTGTCCCGCTGTCCTGCGCAGGACAGTGGGACAACACGACAGCTAATAGTTATACTCTGCCGATTCGCCCCTGGCGGTCTTTCTTTTGTAGTAGAATGTCGTTATGTATAACATCAGCCTGAGGGTCTCGTAGGCGCAACGCTCCAGGAAGCGCCGCCACAGGGTTGCCTTATGGTATTCGGCTTTAGTCACCTGCACACAATCATGTTCTATAATGCCGTTGAATGATTCCTGCACCTCACCGACAAATTTTGGGTTGTCCACATCCACGTTCAGTTCTATGCTCACATGCGCGCTCAGGTTGTTGACATTGAACGAACCTATGGTCATCCACTTATTATCGCTTACCGCTACCTTGGCATGCAATACGTTGCGGGTATATTCATATACTTCAATATTCTTGCGCAGCATCCAGTGGTAGAGATACCGTTCCGCATACTTAGCCATTAATACGTCCGATACACCGGTTACCACCACCTTGATGCGCACGCCCCTTTCCGCAGCCTTCTCCATATACCGGCGTAGCTTATAGCCAGGCAGGAAGTAGCTTCCAAGAATAACTATCTCTTTTTCCGCCTTGCGGAACATGGTATAGTAACTCGTCAGTATTTCGGTTTTCGCGCGCACCCAGTCGTTGCGGCGCACTCTTACCTTGCAGCTATGCACAATACCCTGTGCCTGTATCCGTTGCCGTGCGATGTTCGACGGCGTGGGTTTCGCGCGGCCTGCCGGTTCAAACATACTGTTCCAGCCACGGATGCATACCCGCTCCAGGTCGGGCACTACCTCGCCTTCTATATACAGTGCCAGATCGAGCCATGCGGGGCGATCGGGCAGGTCGTTATAATAGTCGGCGATGTTGCGGCCGCCTACCAGGGCATACATGGCATCGGCTACTACCAGCTTAATGTGCATACGACGCCCCAGGTAGAAATGTTTGCTTTTGAACAGCGGGTTAAATTTGCGGAATCGTACTCCTGATGACCGCAGCGACCGGATAAAGTCCCGCGATATCCTGGCGCCATAGCCGTCTACCAGCAAATATACCTGTACTCCCCGCTGCGCGGCACGCTTCAAAGCTTCGGCTATTTGTGCCCCTGTCTGGTCATCGTCGTAGATATATACCAATATATAGACAGTGTGCCGGGCTTTATCTATCACCTGTTCCAGTACTGTAAAATACTCCTGCCCTCCACGCAATAACCGCACCCTGTTTTTATCCTTGTATGTATCATTTCTTTTACGCACTATTTGTTTTTCTCTTTTTTCCTGAAGTAGCCCCTGAACAGGAAATTGTGTTTCAGTGCTTCCATATTTTCGCTAAAGGATGCGGTACCTGCTTCTATATTGGATAATGACCTGTTGATAGAGCCTGTTACCGAGGTGTCTCCAAGTATCAGCCCTGCTACACTGCTATCCCTGCCACTTTCTATATCCTGCACCATTTTGTCCAGCCTTGTTACCAGGTGGTCGGCTTCGGCAGATGCGTTTTCTATATTCTGTATGGCGGTGGCCAGGCTTCTCCTGGATGAGGTATCCTTCAGCAATATTCCTGCCACCCCTTCCCCTTGTTCGATATTTTTTATCATTTCATCCAGGCTGGAGGCTGCGCCCGATATATCGTCCGAAGCCTTGCGTATATTGACCAGCGATACGCGCAGATGCACCGGCAAAGTAGAATCTTCAAGAATACCCCACAGAGCCGGGCTGGCGTTGATGCGCTCCATAGTGCCCAGTAACTGCTCTGATATGCGGCGTACGTTATCATTGGTAGTATATAGTGTTTCCATGGCATCATCCATATCCGCTATAGGTTTCGTCACCAGCATATCGCCCTCTTCAGCGAGCGGGGCGTCGCCTTTGCCCGGGTATATATTTACCACTTTATTCCCCATCAATCCCTCGGTACCTATAGACACCACGGCGTTTTTGCGTATATACGGTCGCGTTTTTTTATCTATCAGGAAGATCACCTCTATGGTCGTGTCATTGATGATCTCCAGGCTTTTGACCGTGCCGGCCTGTATGCCCGAGAAACGGATGTTGTTACCGGCCACAAGGCCGCTCACGTTGCTGAACCGGGCCTTCAACTCGAACTTAGACCCAAATAGGCTGTGGTTTTTGCCGATAACGTAAAGTCCCGCGACGAGCAGCACCAATCCCGCCACTACGAATATGCCCAGTTTGATATTGTTGCCTGTTTCTTTGCCCATAACTTTTATACAAAAAACTGTTTTATTTCTTTTTCTGTTCTCTGCTGCAATTCTTCATAGCTTCCTTCAGCAAAACACTTCCCTTCATGCAGTACGGCTATCCTGTCCGCCACCGTCCGCACGCAGTTCATATCGTGAGAGATGACGATGGACGATGTTTTATATTTTTCGTGCAACTCGTTCATCAGGTCACTTATCTCGCGCGATGTTACCGGGTCCAGCCCGGTGGTGGGTTCGTCGTAGAGAATAATATCCGGTTTCAATATCAATGTCCGGGCCAGCGCTACCCTTTTCTTCATGCCTCCTGAAAGTTCCGCCGGCATCATATCCACCGTATGCTCCAGCCCAACATTAGCCAGCGCCTCCAGCACACGGCCTTCAGCATCTTTTTCATCCAACTCCAGCCCGTGCCGCCTCATAGGAAATTCCAGGTTTTCGCGCACGGTCATTGAGTCGTACAGGGCATTGCTCTGAAACAGAAAGCCTATTTGTATGCGCATTTTGTCCAGTTCATCGTGATTCATAGCCAGTATATCCTGGCTGCAAACGGTAATCGAGCCTGATTTGGGTTTCAACAGACCAATGATACATTTTATCAATACTGATTTTCCGGAACCCGACCTTCCCAGGACTACTTTGCACTCGTCCCTGCGCAGTTGCAGGGTGAAGCCGTTCAGCACCTTGTTGCTGCCAAAGGCGATGTACAGGTCGCGGATGTCAATCACCACCTCATCGGTGTATTTTGCCTTTTTGCGGTATGTTTGCTGTTGTTCCTGCATTACTTCAGTTCAGTCCCAATATATCCGTTACCTGTACGGCAATGAGGTCTAATATAAATATCATCAATGACGAAAGCACTACGGCCGTATTTGCCGAATGCCCCACTCCTTCCGTTCCTTTTTTAGAATTATATCCTTTATAGCAGCCTATCATGCCCACTGCAAACCCGAAGAAAAACGTCTTGATAACTGCGGGCAATACATCGCTGAAGTCCAGTATCTCGAATACCTGCCTCACAAACAGGCTCCAACTGGTATTGGCTTTGATATTCACACCCAGGTATGCGCCATATATGGATATTGCGTCGGATAACAGCACCAGTATCGGCAGCATAAGGGTGGTGGCGGCTACGCGCGTTACTACCAGGTACTTATAAGGATTGGTGCCCGAGACTTCCATAGCATCTATTTGCTCGGTCACTTTCATTGAGCCCAGTTCGGCGCCTATGCTGGAGCCGATTTTGCCGGCAAATATCAAAGCAGTGATAACAGGCCCTACCTCGCGGATGATAGCCAAGCTCACCATAGCAGGCAGTTGCGCTTCTACACCATAGTCTACCAGCGACGGGCGTAGCTGCATAGTAAGCACCAGGCCCATGATGAAGCCGGTGATGCCTATCAGCGGCAGAGATTTGTATCCTATGCGGAAACATTGCCTGATGAATTCAGCCCACTCGTACCTGGGGCGAAAAGCTTCGCGGAAAAATCTTCCCGTAAAGGCCGACAAGTCGCCTGCTTCCAGCAAAAACATCTTTAATGAACGGGGCAACTCCATGTCGCGGTTATCTTGTTTCCATAAAAATATAAAATACAGGGCATTACATAGTGATGATTATCAGCATAATCGTTGTTACGCAATAATTTATATCAGCGTCAGGCAAACATTAGTCCTGTAAGCCTTTGCCGGGGCGTATCCTTACCTTGTATCAATACTTTGAATTTACGGCCCATATCCACCAGCAGGGCGTATTTCAGGAAAGCCTCTTTCTCCCGGTCTGAATTGCCGTATATCTCACCGGCACGGTTCAGGTGGTCGAGTATGCCGAGGGAGAGCAGGAAACGGGCCTGGTCGGTATAACCGCAGAGGTCAAGGCCATTTTTTTGCCCCCACAGGTGCAAGGCCGTAAAGTTTACATGAGCGGTGATATCCTGCCTGCCAATATCACTATAAGGGTATGCGCTTACTTTATGTTTGTTGTAGCATACCAGGGTGCCTTTGCTTCGCTGTGCGTTATACATTTCTGTCGACGAGTAGCCATAGTCTATGGTCAGCACATAGCCCTTCTTCAATACACGGCTAACGTCCTGTATCCATTGGGTGGCTTCCAGGTTCACTTCTGTGCGAAATCCCCTGGGCAGGGTTATCTGTTGCTCCGCAAAGTATTGCTTTACCGTTTCTGCTGCCGGTTTCAGGCGTTCTGCAAAGCCATCGTTATAATCCACGAATACCTCCATCAATTCGTCCTGCATTTCTACCAGGTGTACGGCAAAGTTGTCCACCAGTTCGTTGGATATTACACAACCCTGTACCTGCGGCATATCGTGTATGCTATCGTACCAGCACACTTTGTCGCGGCAGATGCATTGCTGCTCGTGCTGCCGCATAGAGGGACTTTTTTCTATGATGGCGTAGTTGAGCTTCCCGTATAGTTGCGGGTTGGTGCGTTCGATGTATTGCATGATATGCCCGCACAGCGAGCCCTTGCCCGCGCCGAACTCCACTACAGTAAAATCGCACTTGCCCATCAGCGCCCACATTTCTTCCAATTGCCTGCTCACCATTGCGCCAAATACCGGCGACAGGCAGGGACTGGTGTAGAAATCGCCGCCGGTGCCGATGCTCTCTTCTGCCGAAGCGTAATAGCCCATTCCGGGATAATACAGGCTCATCTCCATAAAATCGTGAAAAGGTATAGGGCCTTCATTTTTTATCTTGTCGATGATGACTTCTGATAATTCCATGTATTGGATATTGGTGTTATAGGTGTAACAATAAGAGTTGGGGAAAGGTTGTGGATACTGTTTGTCACAGCTTCTTTTCACCGGTCACATATTTTACGCTATCCCTGTTCATCTCGTATATGATGAACAGTACAAAACCACTCACCAGTGCGGCGAAAAAGCACCATACTGATATCACATACTGCTCATAGAATATCTTAGCCGCCACATAGGCCAGCAAGGTAGCCAGCCCTAATACCCGCAGCCTGCCAATGCCGGATATAAACGGTGGTATGGCCGCCGGCAGAAAGTAACCGAAACTCATGGCATAAACACCCGGGGTAGGATAAGACAATACATAATTGATATGCGCGCAGCCCGGCGCTACTGTCACATCGTAGGCCGACAGGCAATAAGCGAAATATGCTGAAAGCACCAGGCCAAAACCAAACAATACCTTCATTATTTTTTTTCTCACAGGGCGGGGTTCTATGCGCATGATACTATACGGAATGAATGCTGGCCATACCACTTGTGCAAACAACAGGAAACCATATTTGGCAGGCTGTACCAGGTACTCGTACCCGGGGTGGGACAAGCCTATCCATAGCAAACCTTCTGTAAGTTGCTGCAAGCCAAAAATAACAGGTATGCAGGACAGCACACGCTGTGCGGGTGTGGATGACTTTTTTATGGCGATTGCCCCAATAGTGAGCAACACCGCCCCTGCAGTGAAACTTGCACTTGCTGAAAAACACATATTGATTACTTAAACAGGTAAACGATAACCCTTCGATTGGCAGGATATGGGACAAGGTAAGGATAATTTATTAGGTGGGCTGTAGCGTCGCGCCTATGGCGGGGCGACACGCGACAAAACAGAATTCCCCTCTTGGGAGGGGTTGGGGTGGGTTTACTCGCGTCGTTGACTGTGCTCTTCAATATACATTTCAATTACCCTGATTACATTCTGAATATCGTTCATAACCTCCTTATCATCGAAACGAAGAATGGTAATACCTAATTCCTTCAACCGTCCTTCTTTAGTCAGGTCTTTCGCATATACTTCTTCAAAACGGTGAGTGAATCCATCCAATTCTATTCCAAGCATCAGTTCGTTACAGAAGAAATCAAGAATAAAATTATCTACCGGTTTCTGCCTGTCAAAGTCATAGCCTAGCATTTCTTTATTACGCAGATGGCCCCATAATTTTATCTCGCTCCTGGTACTGTTCTTTCTCAACTGTCTGGCTATGGGTACCAGTTTGGAATTATATGGTATGATTTTCTTCGGCATGTAAGAATAAATATAGCAATTGCGCTTGTTTTACATGGCAACTATTGCCCGGCAATACTTGTCCTTCGCGAACCACCCACCCCTACACCCCTCCCATGGAGGGGAGTTCAAAGCTGTAGCGTCCCCGCCGTGGCGGGGCGACACGCTACAATCTCAAACTGTCCCGCTGTCCTGCGCAGGACAGTGGGACAGCAAGCACCTACCCCACACATCAACATTTCCCATATTTTTAACGTCTTACCCGCTAATATGTAGTACCTTTGCGCACTAATTTCAAATTATGCCGGGATTTACCGTAGCTATAGTGGGACGGCCCAACGTGGGCAAGTCAACATTGTTCAACCGCCTGCTGGAAGAAAGGAAGGCCATAGTGGACGATGTGAGCGGCGTTACGCGCGACCGCCAGTATGGCATTGCCGACTGGAATGGCAAGAGTTTTAACCTGATAGACACGGGTGGGTTCGTGCATGGGTCCGACGATGTATTTGAACGCGAGATACGCAAGCAGGTGCAGATAGCTATTGACGAAGCTAACCTGGTACTGTTTGTATGCGATACCACTACCGGCATCACCGACCAGGACTCTGAAATGGCGGATATACTGCGACGTAGCCCCAAGCCCGTATTGCTGGTGGTAAACAAGGTAGACAATCCGGAGCGTGCACTCGATGCTACCGAGTTCTATTCAATGGGCTTTGAACATACATTCTTCCTGTCTTCTATTTCAGGCAGCGGCACGGGTGAACTGCTGGACGAAATCACCACGCATATAGAAGAAGAGCCTGAAGAAACTGATGAAAACCCCTTACCTAAGTTCATCATTATAGGGCAACCCAATGCGGGCAAGTCCACCCTGCTGAATGCACTCACAGGGCAGGAACGTACCATAGTAAGTGATATACCGGGCACTACCCGCGATACTATACATACACATTACAACCAGTTTGGCAAAGAGTTTATACTGATAGACACCGCCGGCCTGCGCAAGAAGAAGAACGTACACGAAGACCTGGAGTTTTACTCGGTGATACGTGCCGTGCGTGCTATGGACGATGTGGACGTGTGTATGATAGTGATAGATGCGGAGAAAGGTGTCACCTCGCAGGATGTGAGCATCTTCAGCCTGGCGGCACGCAAGGGCAAGGGAATTGTGCTGCTCATCAACAAATGGGACACGGTAGAAAAGGAAACGAACACCGCCCGCGATTACGAAAAAGCCATCCATCAGAAGATAGCGCCGTTTACCGATGTGCCTATGATATTCATATCAGCCAAAGACAAGGTGCGTATATTCCAGGCTATGGAAAAGGCATTGGAAGTATACGACAACCGCCAGCGTAAGATACAGACATCGAAGCTGAACGATATCATGCTGAAAGAAATTCAACACTACCCTCCCCCCATGACACGCGGGCATTCGGTGAAGATCAAATACATACAGCAGTTACCTACTGTAGTGCCATCATTCGCATTTTACGCCAACTACCCCGATGCTATCAAAGCGCCTTATAAAAACTTCCTGGAGAATAAGCTGAGGAGCCATTTCAATTTCAGCGGCGTACCCATACGCCTGTTTTTCAGAAATAAATAATACAAACCGGATAACGTGCAGACGAAGAAGCTAAGAAAGGATAAGGTAAATATCATCACGCTGGGTTGCTCCAAAAACATGGTGGACAGCGAAGTGCTGAGCGGCCAACTGGTTGCCAATGGCATTAAGGTGAAGCACGAGAACACCAAACTGGACCATAATATAGTAGTGGTGAATACCTGCGGTTTTATTGACAAGGCCAAGGAGGAAAGCATCAATACCATACTGGAGCAGGTAGAACTGAAACGTGAAGGCAAACTGGATAAGGTATATGTAACCGGCTGCCTGAGCGAGCGCTACCGTAGCGACCTGCTGAAGGAGATACCCGAAGTGGATGCCTGGTTTGGCACTATGGAACTGCCGCTGATACTAAAACAATTTGAAGCTGACTATAAACAGGAGCTGATAGGCGAACGCCTGCTGGCTACCCCCAAACATTACGCTTACCTGAAGATATCTGAGGGCTGCAACCGCACCTGTGCCTTTTGCGCCATACCACTGATGCGCGGGCAGCACGTATCTAAAACCATAGAAGAAGTAGTAACCGAGGCTAAGAAACTGGTGAGCATGGGCGTGAAAGAAATCATGCTCATAGCGCAGGAACTGACCTACTACGGACTGGATATTTATAAGAAACGTGCTTTGCCTGATTTGCTCAAACACCTGTCAGACATAGAAGGCTTGCACTGGATAAGGCTGCACTATGCCTATCCTACTAAGTTCCCATTGGAGATACTGGATGTAATGCGCGAGCGTGATAATATCTGCAATTACCTCGATATGCCCCTGCAGCATATATCAGACAATATGCTCAAGGCCATGAAGCGCCAGATAACCCGCAATGAAATTCACGAACTGATAGGCAACATCCGCGAGCGTGTACCCGGTATTGCTATCCGCAGTACGCTGATCACAGGTTTCCCGGGAGAAACAAGAGAGGACGTAGAAGACCTGAAAGCTTTCTTAGAAGAAGTACGCCTCGACCGTGTAGGTATATTCACCTATAGCCACGAGGAGAACACCAGCGCTTACGAACTGGAAGACAATATACCCGCCGAGGAGAAGGAAGCCCGCGCACAGGAAATAATGGAAGTGCAGCAGGAAATCTCTTTCGAAAAGAACCAGGAGAAGATCGGCAAAGAGTTCAAAGTACTGATAGACAAAAAAGAAGCAGGGCGCTACTTAGGCCGCACCGAGTTTGACAGCGTGGAAGTAGACAACGAGGTAATCATCAATACGGACACCGAACTGCCCATCGGCGACTTTGTGAACGTGCGCATTGAGAAGGCTTATGACTATGATTTGGAAGGGGTGGTAGTTTAATCCAGCCTGTAAAACTTGCCCGGCAATGCTTTTACCAATCCCTGCATTTCCATCATCAGCAGTGTAGATGCCAGTTGAGAGCTGGTCATATTGCATACATGTAGCAGTTCATCGGCATGTACCATATCCTTGCTGCCCAGCACATCGTACACCGTCTTTTCTTCGGGTGACAGGTTGATGAACAGTTGTTTTTGCACAGGTTTCTTTTTGCCTGCCTCTTTCCAGTTCATCAGTTCCAGCAGGTCGTCAGCACAGGTTATCATACTGGCTATATTGGTACGAATCAGCTCGTTGCAGCCTGATGATTTGGCATCGTATATCCTGCCGGGGAATGCGGCGACGTCGCGGTTGTAGCTGTCCGCGACACGGGCAGTTATCAACGCACCGCCTTTTATATCACTTTCTACCACCACGGTTATATCGCTCAGACCCGCTACTACCCTGTTGCGCATAGGGAAGTGCGCCCTGTCTGCCGGTGTGCCCGATGGGTATTCGCTCAGCACCCCACCGTTAGCCATCATTTCTTTAGCCAGGTTTTTATTGGCTGCGGGGTACATCTTGTCCAGCCCGTGCCCTACTACTCCGATTGTTGGCAATCCATTCCTCAGCGCCGCTTTATGCGCTATCGTATCTATGCCATGCGCCAACCCACTTATGATAGTGACACCGGTATCTTTCAGTTCTTCTACCAACTGCTCAGTAGCACGCTGGCCGTAATCAGAATATTTGCGTGTGCCTACTACTGCTACTGCCTTTGGCGGGTTAAGGTCGGCATTGCCCGTATAATAAAGCAATACAGGTGCATCCATGCAATTCTTCAGTCGCCCCGGATAATTATCGTCCCAAAGCCATAACACGGTTGCATTGTGTTTTTGTATAAAGTTCAGCTCTGCTTCCACCTTTGGAAACAATTCTTCATCCCTGAAACCCTTGGCACGCAGTTCACTCATTCCTGCAACGGTTCTCAGTTCTTTCAACGGCGCTTTAAAAACCGCACCTGCAGTGCCATATTGATCTATCAGTTTTTTGGCTGTAACGGCGCCTACATCCTTTACAAATGTTAAAGCTATTCTATAAAACAGTTCCTGGTCGTTTTCGGGCAGCATATTTGCACAAACTTATCAAAAGGCCGTTATATCGGCTTATCTTTGGCCACGGAAATTAGAAAAAAATGAAGAAGAATATCCTGGGTTTGATCGTATTGGTTGCCTTAATGTTCAGCGCCTGCGCACAACAAAAAAAGACCACAGCCTCAAAAGTGGTAACCACGAAAAAGGAAAATAATAACTCCATAACCTTCCTGGCCATGGAACGGACGCCCTGTTTTGGTTCCTGCCCCGCCTACCGGCTGGAATTATATAGTGACGGCCTTGTGAAATTCAAAAGCTGGTCGGGCACGGAGCATGAAGGTGAATATGAAAAAAAGTTTGATGCGGCGAAGATAAAGGCATTGTACCGGAAATTTGAAGCGCACAGGGTAGATACCTGCGCTGAAGCATACGAGAACGTAATACCGGATTTGCCGGGTCTCAATTTTTATTTTACTTACGACGGAAAGGAAAAACAGGTAATGAACGCATACTTCGGCCCGGGATATTTCAAGGAACTGGCAAACGAAACAGACAGTTTCTCAAAAGTGGATGCAACCTGGACTAAAACAGCAGATAAGAAATAGGCCTACACCATCCACCAGGGGAAGCGTACGTGCAGTGTTACCCCTGCACCATACACAAAAAAGCCTATCCGTGACCGGAAAGGCTTGTTGCTCATTATGTTTTATGTCTTTTATTTATTGCTTCACAAATTTTACCTGCTCTGTATGGCCGTCTTTTGACAGTTGCAGTATATATATGCCGGCAGCCAAACCCGAAGCATCTATACTTGCTTTGTTGTCTGAAATATTACCAGTTGAAAGAGTGCGGCCTGTTATATCAATTATAATATAATCCGCACCGTCTGCTTGCGTGATATTCAATTCACGGCTGACGGGACTGGGATAAACTGCATAGCCGTTATTCTCCACCTGGTGCATTCCCGTGGTTTTACCGGGCTTGAAATTATACAACGTATTACCCGTATATTTACGCCACATCCTGTCCGTATCAAAATAAGCGAACATTAACTCATAACCTGAGTTATTAGTCGTAGCCACAGCCATATATGGCTGATTGCTATTCATATCAAAAGGCGTAGTAACCTGTAGATCGATGCTATTCTGGTTGGCTTCCCAATAATTACTGCCCGATTTCGTAATTGATGGTGTGGCAGTTTGGATAACCTGTGTACCAAATGCGTAAAAATCACCGCTTGCAGCGTAGGTTCCATTATTAACGGCGTACGTATAATCCGAGTAGAAAGCCGTAGGATATTCATCGTAGGCATTACCACCTCCTGCATATAAAGATGACACCAGGGCACCAACGCCTGTCACTACGGGTTTCATGGCATGATAACCATTGCTGTTAAAACCATTACCTGTATTTTGATCTGACGCATCGACTAAAGAGACGATAGTAGGCGTTCCTGATGTATAATAGTTATAAGTATTCACTTTATTATAGCCTGAAGTCCCGTCATCTTCCGTTACCACCACCACACATGCCGGGTCATTTGCTACAGGAGAAGTGAAATCATAGTACTGTGGCCCTGCTATGCGCGGGTATAGGTAATCATCTGTTCCGGCTGTAGCACTTATGGCTCCATGTGTTGTAACAGCAGGCGTACTGGGTGGCATCGCTGAATTATAATCCCATTCTGCTAAATGTACTTCATCACCGTTTCTCGTAAGATAAGTAACGTAAGCCTTGCTAGGATCGGATGGTACTGCGGTATTAGCTGCCGTCACCCCTGTAATATCGGGAAACTTACCATCATCAATTTTAAAATAGCCGCCTGTAGCAGGCGCCGGCGTGTACTGACCACTAACGCTCATAGGCCCTTCTATTGCCCATACTTCCTCACTCCCCAGCATTCCCTGCTGCCAGGTAATCACGTAACCAATCACTTCATGGCGCCCGCCAGTAGTTGGATAAGTATCATCATAAATCAGATCTATATGGGGACGGCTGGCAGTTCCTGAACTGTTGCTTAGTTGGACGGGATTATTAGTAAGGTACGCTATCGCTGGAGGATTGGTTGTTGCCACTTGATATACGTCAAAGGAATATGACGAATTGGTCCAGTCAATAACTATATCATAGTGTTCCAAGAAAATTTCGCCATTACTTTCATAAACTGCTAATACAAAGTATAGCGGGAAACCGACACCAAAGCGCAGATCTGTGCACACCCCAATAGCGACATCCACATAATTGACTGGATTTCCAGCCTGCGCACTTTGGCTCCAGGGCAATGCCTGGAATTTTTGAACACCTCCAAGACCAATCGATCCGCTCGCTCCTACTGTTATTCCTGCATATGTACCGGAGCAAGTAGCCCCACTAAAACCTGCAGCCCAGAAATAGTCATCATTGCCGTTGCCCCAATTGCAGGCTGGGGTTTGATTGGTTGAATTGGAATTCATCTCAAACATATCAATATTCAACGAACTTAATGTGCTTGTCGTATTACAACTAGCGTTCACGCTTAATGTATTCGAAGCTTGCCCCGAACCCTGCACGTTTTGTGCGTAGCCAGTTACGGCACCCATTGTCTGCATTATCAGTAACAATATAACTTTGATTAAATTTTTCATGTTGTGTATTTTAAAATAAATTAGAAATGAGAAAATATACTCGATAAGATTTATCAGTAGAGCATCTGAAATTCGTATTACGGTGGGTGCAATGTCTTCCTGGGAATAACTATTGATGATTTGGCATGTTTCATGTTGGGTAATTTGCAACATCAAACGTAACCATATAAAACCGAACAAAAAACGGGTGTTTTCCCCCTTTGGAGTTTTGGCTTTTTTTTCGTATCAAGATATATTGAGGGCAACTCTAACCGTAGGAGAGAGAAAATCGGTCACAAGGAGAGGTGACACCGGGGATATTAGATTCAACAGATTTTGCTTACAATTAAATGATGCAAGAGTTTACCTCTCGGCGCCATAATGTGACTAGTTGACTAGTCCTAAAGAAGCCCCTGTTACGGGGCTTTCATCTTATAAGTGCAGTTTATCTTTCTTGGCTAAAAGCTCATCCACTGTTTCTCGGTACATTTCATCGGGCACACAGCAGTCCACAGGGCACACTGCAGCGCATTGGGGCTCTTCATGAAAGCCCTGGCATTCCGTACATTTGTCGGGGGTAATATAATATATATCCACGGCGCGCGGCTCGTGGCGGGCATCGGCATCAGTCGTTGTGCCGTCCATCAGGGTATACTGTCCTTTCACGGAGGTACCGTCAGCAATGGCCCACTCTACCCCGCCTTCGTATATTGCATTATTCGGACATTCGGGTTCGCAGGCCCCGCAGTTGATACATTCGTCAGTTATCTTGATTGCCATAGCTCGGTATTGTTCTAAATTTGCCCGTAAAGTTACAATTTCGCAGCCATAAAAAAAGAAACCGGATGATATCCACGAAAGAGAGAATTGACTTGTTAGTGCAGCTGGGGGAATATATGAAGTCGGGCAACGAAGCATGGCTGGAAATAAAGGAAAGGGCCAGGAACAGGAATGCATGGTTTGATGCCGAAAGTATCAACATGGCCGTACAGGGTATTACCAGCCGTTTCCTGGAGGAAGAACTATTGACAGAATGGGTGAACAGCTACCCTGCGCCTAAGCATAGTGTGAAGGTAGGCATAGTGATGGCGGGCAACATTCCACTGGTAGGATTTCATGATTTTCTTTGTGGTTTCATTACCGGTCACAGTTTATTCATCAAGCTCTCGTCAAAGGACGATGTTCTGCTCAGGCACCTTGTAGATAAGCTGATAGAATGGCAGCCTGCCGTAGCGGAGCAAGTGACCTTCGCAGAAAACCTGAAAGGCTGCGATGCATACATCGCCACGGGCAGCAACAATACCGCCCGCTATTTCGAGCAGTATTTTGGGAAATACCCCAACATCATCCGCAGGAACAGGACTTCGGTGGCGGTACTAACCGGTAATGAATCTGAAAATGACCTGCTTCAACTCGGTAAAGACATTTTCAGCTATTATGGCCTCGGGTGCAGGAATGTGACCAAGGTATTCCTGCCGGAAGGCTACGATGTCCGGGTTTTACTGGATGGGCTGCGGCCGTATGGCGATATAATTCACCACCACAAATACAAGCACAATTACGATTATTACCTGGCCATATACCTGCTCAATAAAGTTCCCTACCACACCAACGATTTTCTGCTGATGGTAGAAAACAAAGAACCTTTTTCAGCGGTGAGCGTACTGCATTACGGGTTTTACACAGACAAAGCAGAATTATTGGAATGTTTACAAACCGATGACAATATCCAATGCATAGTAGATAATGTGAATATTCCTTATGGGCAATCGCAGTTTCCCGCCTTGACAGACTATGCAGATGACATAGATACCATGATGTTCCTGAGCGCTTTATGAGAGGAAAATTAAAAAATCTGAAATGTGGGCAAATTTTAACAAAATGCTTTGCCGAAGTGAAAATTATTAGTAATTTGTCACTTGATATTGGTCTCATTGGCAACGGTGGGAGTTTAAATAATAAAACCAACTAATTGACAAAAAACCATGTCTATACGGCTATAACATGGTCTTTTTACTGTTAAGAAAACTAATAACATGATAGGAAAGTTATTCACCCAGCGTTTATTTACATTGTTAGTGCTGTTAACATTCACGTCGGGTATTTGTGTTAATGCACAGACCACGGTAATCACTACCGTTTATCCTAACGATAATATATGGCTGATAACGGGAGCTACAGGTGGTCCGCACGCAGGTCAGGCGCCACGGTTCATTTCGTTTGAAATACAAAATGACAACCCATGTCCGGTTGCATTAAGGTCTGTTTCAGCATACCATCCCGGCAGCGTTCAGTTTAATCGTCCCAACCCGCAACCTCCATTCTTTATTTCGGCAAACGACTCTTCTTACAGGCTTTATGGTAGTTATACCAATCTGTCTGGTAGTCCTGTACCGATAACATCAGCTAATGGCTGGAATTTAATTGCACAATCTGATACTATAAATACAGGTGTGACTAACGGCATTACGTCACTGTTTAACGGATTGAATGTTTTTATACCCGCCAATTCCAAGATGCGCTTTATATTAGAATGTACCGACACAATGCTGATGCATATGGATATGGCACCGTTGTCGTTTACCAGCAATGGAGTGACTCTTGTAAGCGGCAGTCAAACTAATACATGGGGCGGCTGGGTACCCGGCGTAAATGCCGCCAGTGCTTTTAATGCTACTAATTTTACTCCCCAATTCGTTTCAATCAATTTTGTTGGTTCTATTACAGTTGAACAATTACCCCCGACAACGCCGGTAGCAGATAACAGCATCAAGCCAGCTATTCGGTGCCTTGACCAGATGGTGACGCTCAAGGCAACCCACCCTAAACCGGGTGGTACTTTCACATGGAAAGACAAAAACGGCAATATAATAGCGCAAAATACTACCGGTACGCACCAGTTAGGCCCCCTTACCCATGCCGATGCGGGCAGGTACTATGTAACCTACACCCTGTGCGGTAAAGAGTCTCTTCCGGATTCTGGTACTATAATCGTCAGCGACCCGCCGGCACCTACTGTTTCGGGCAAATTCGACTATTGCCTTAACGAGCAATTTGAATACACAGTAGTAAACGGCACTAACCCCATCTGGTATTATACACCAACTGGCGGTTCACCCGTACCGGTTACCCCTACTATCAATACTTCATCACCCAACACTTTAATATATTACGTTTCTCAAACCGACCAGTATGGCTGCGAAAGCCGCGAACGTACTATGGTGAGGTACAGGGCTGCACCCAAACCGGAAAAACCGATTGTGAATACACCGATATATTATTGCGAAGAAATGCCTGCGGAGCAGCTAACGGCCATCGGCGATACGCTCAGGTGGTATTACTTCCCTGTAGGTGGCGTGCCTACTATCAATGCCCCCTTGCCCAATACCTCCAAAGATGACTCCTTCCAATATTATGTAACACAGACCATTGACGGTTGCGAAAGTGACAGGGCTAGAATTGACGTTGTGGTAACTTTCAGGCCAAACGGGGAAATCCTCCTGTTGCATCCTGAAACGCCACAAATATGTGCCCAGGATAGTATAGTTATTGGTTATTACGGTAGTGCATTTGTGGGCTCACAGTACAACTGGAAGTTGCCTGAACGCGGTACCACCATCCTGAACGGCGGTTTTGACCAGGGGCCAATATCCCTGAGGCTCGACACGCCCGGAACACAGAGAATTACACTGCGGGTAGGCCATACGGGTTGCTTAAGTTCAGAATACGAATTGGAAGTAAAAGTTGCCCCCCTGCCTTATGGCATGATATTAACGAAATATGATGTATGCCTGGGACAGACCGAACTGATAGAAATGGTAAGGTACACGCCGGATCTCGATACCTTCATATGGAACTGGGACGGTGGCACTACTACCCACTATACTACCGAACAGGGTCCTTATGGCGTGTTCTGGGGTACTGAGGGAGAGAAAAAGATAAGCGTCACCCTGGTTAACGAAGGCTGTGTTGCTACTATTACAGACAGCCTTATGGTACACCCGAAGCCAAGCGCTGCTATCAGGGCTACACACGAAATCTTCGATGGTGGCCAGAACAGGTACATTATCAATGACTATAAGGAAGGTGATGAAATCTGTGCTGCTGACAGCCTGAAGGTAACGGTAGATATGGTAGAACCTGGTGCAACTTACAAGTGGACCCCAACAAGGTTTTTCGACACCTACAGCGACCAGCCGGTTACTTACGCCCGTGTAGATTTTGACAGTAAAATATACGTGGAAGTAGAGGATGTGTACGGTTGCCAAAATAAAGACAGCCTGGAAGTAACCACCAAGCCATGTTGCGAAATGACATTCCCCAACGCATTCAGCCCGAATGGCGACGGTAGGAACGACCTGTTCCGCCCCATAACGGTTGGCCGCAGGGAAGTTAAATCCTTCCAGGTATTCAACAGGTACGGTCAGTTAGTGTTTGAATCAAAGCAGGCTCAAAGGGGTTGGGATGGCACTATGAACGGCAGGACTGCTGATATTGGTACCTACTTCTACCAGATTACCTTCGTATGTGGCAAGGAAAACCTGAACCAGTCGGGCGAGGTGATATTAGTACGATAACACAAGCTCATCATAACAAACTAAAAGCGCCCCCAATCTGAGGGCGCTTTTTAGTTTGGCCAATATTTTTCATGCCTCTACTGCTTATCTCCTCTTAAAAAATACGAACCCGTTTTTATTTCCTACCTCCTCAAGTTGCGGCATCGCCCTGTATTTATCTGCATTCATTATTTTGCAAACAAAATATGCAGGCTTATCTATGTCGCCGGTTAGCAGCCATTCTTCGCTGTAGTGGTTTTCGTTTGTCTGCGGCATTTTCTTCGGGTAAAACAAATGAGCATAGCTTTTATACCCGAGGACTTTTACATAAACGTCTTTCCCTTCCAGTTCCTTGAAAAAATCAATAGCCGCCCTCTGTGAATAGGCTTCTATCTTGGGCGTAAAATGCAATACGGTCACCTGGATGATCACTACCTGTATTATGAACAGGGTCATTATTCCCCTCTTATAGCCGTTTTTCAGCAAGAATAAAACGGCAATTATTCCCACCAGGTAAAAAACGCCCCATAAGCTCTCGGCCGCGCTCCATGGCACATCTGCCTGCAGGTTGGCAACAGCGAAGGGATCTTTGATAAAAGGTATCAGTTTATCCTTGTACAGGCCAACTACGGGCAATAAACTGATAACAATTGCCAGCAATATGCCTATCGTACCAAGCATGCCCTTTACCAGGCCACTTAACTTTTCTTTGCGGGAAATAATATTGTGAATGTGCAAGGCAGCGATAAAGGTGAGCGGGAAATAACAGAGCGAAGAATAGTGGACAATTTTTGTCTTAACAATAGAAAACAATAACAGCACCACCCAAAACATGATCCACATCCAGCGTTTGAAGTTGCTGACCGGGGGCTGTTCCTTTACTTTAGACCTGTGAAAAAGAAATACCGAGGCCGGGAAACAGCCTATGAGCAATATGATAAAATGATAAAAGAAGGGACCTCCGTGCCCGGCATCTTCTGTACGGAACAACCTGACCTGGTACGTGATAAATTCGTTGACCATCCACCAACCATTATGCAATACTTCCAGCCCGAACCAGATACAGGTGGTGGCAAAAGCCGCAACGGCGATAACAGGTAAATGCAGCCATTTTATACCACCGATACCCCTGTTAACGATGATATAGACGCCAAAAGCAAGTATAGCTATAAGTATAGCAGCCGGACCTTTGGTGAGCACAGCTATGCCCAGGAACACACCTGCCAGGATAGCATGTAACCACTTCCGTTTGCCGTACCAAAGCAGGTAAACCTGGAAAAATGCGAGAAAAATAAACAGGTTGAACGTTGGGTCAATAATGCCCGATTTAAAGTAAAAATGAGGCAACCACGATGCGGCATATAATGCAGCCCACCATATACCCATTTTCTCATTTACTACTCTCTTTCCTACATAGAATAGTGACAATAACGTAATTACGCCAATAACCGCATTAGGGAAACGGGCGGCATACTCGTTGATGCCAAACATTCTCATAGCCAACACCTGCATCCAGATAAAAACAGGTGGTTTTTCCCAGAATGGTTTATAGTCAATCTGGACCTGCAGGTAATTGTCTGTAACTATCATTTCACGGGCGCACTCGGCAAAGTTGATCTCATCCCAGTCGAAAAGGTGCACCTGCCCAAGAAACGGGAAAAACAGCAGCGAGGCGGCAACAGCTATAATAAAATACCTGGATAATGTAGAAGACATAAGCAATATTACTACTACTTTTTAAAAAACAGCTTCTGGTACCTGTTCATCAGGGCTATGACCAACAGGGTAAAACCCGTGCCAAGGAGGCTGCCAACATATACGTCGCGCATGAAGTGCACCGCCAGGTAAATGCGTGAATACGCCACAAGCGCAGCCAAAACAAACAATATAATACCCCATGACCTATAACGTGGGGGCAGTAATATAGCCAGGAACGTAAAAAATGCGAATGCACCACAGGTATGCCCCGACGGGAAACTATGCTCCATATGCCTGGGCCAGTGCGGAAGCAAGTGAATCCAGTCAACCTCACCAAAAAATTTGAGTGGCCTGGGCGCATCCATGCTGCGCTTTATCAGTTGTGTGATTAAAGATGGCAATACAGCACTTAATAATGCAGCAGTAAAATACCACCAGTTGCGCAGGCCGCTTTTGCCCAGCAATACCAATAACACCAGGGCTATGAACATTCCCTCTCCCAGCATAGTACTGTAGTACATCATTATGTCGAGAAAGGGGCTATGATGCTGATTGATGAACCTGAATATGGCAACATCTCCCGCGGAGAACAACAGCACCGCACCCGCGATGACCCATATAACAAAAGGCAGCAGGAACCAGGGATTATATGAAGTATATGGTTTGGACAAATCAGCTCTTTTTAAAAACCCTGCTTACTGCGCTCCATATCCTCATATACCATTCTTTTGAGAATACCTGCGAATCGTTCCGAGCCTGCTGAATGAGTATAAATGCTATCGGGAGCAACATTGCAGTTGCCATCCACATGCCTATCCAGGCTTCTACGGCTCCGGTACGTGCCAGTTTTTCACCAGTTATGGACATAATATGGAATACCACAAAAAAGGCTATAGCTACCACGAGTGGCATGCCTAATCCTCCCTTGCGGATAATGGCTCCGAGGGGAGCGCCTATCAGGAACAGCAGGACGCACGCAAAAGACAATGTAAACTTCCGGTGCCATTCTATTTTATACGTGGCATAGTTCATCTGCCTGATAGTGAGGTCAGACACAGTCACTTCTACCAGGTTTTTGCTGCTGCGCGCCTGGCTCGATGCCAGTTGCAGCACGCGCACTCTTAGCGAGTCAGGCACCAGCGTAATAAAGGTGGAATCGTAAGACGTGGGGGGGGTGGATACATTCACCAATTTTGTAGACAACTTCCTGGTACTATCCTCCGCCGCAAGCGATACATATGGGGATAAATAATTGTACACCTTATCCGGTATTTTGCTCCTGTACCTGTCCGCGCTGTCTATTTCGTGCGCAAGTTGCTTTACGTTCATCATCTGGTAAGCGTTCTTAAACAGGTCCTGGTTAGTTCGCTGCAACTTAAAAGATGACAGGTCGAACACCTTATCCCACTGCTTGAAATACATCCTTACCTGTTCATTGTTTTCGGAGCCGTCCTTGTTTGTGTACTCCTCGTACCGCCAGCCTTTCTTCAGCCTGAAAATCATATAAGATTTGTCAGGCGTAGATATCATTTGCCCTTCTTCCGCAATTGTTACTTTATCATTGCCCATACCACTGGTGTGGTCGTAGATAATAACGTTTCTTATCGTACTGCCATCTTCGTCCTTCTCCCCCACCCTTATTGAGTAATTCTCAATGTCCTGGTTAAATTGTCCTGCCCTAAGGTTAAACGCAGGCTTAGAGTTGCGCAGGTCGTATAGCAGGGATAGCGCCTTCAGATTGGCATAGGGTATCACATTATTGTTGAATACAAAGGCCAATGCACTGATAGTTATGATAAAAAATAAAAGCGGGCGCATAAACCGGAGCAATGATATTCCGGCAGATTTGATTGCCACCAGCTCGAAGTTCTCGCCCAGGTTGCCAAAGGTCATGATAGAGGCCAACACAATACCCAGCGGCAGGGCCAGCGGAACCAGTGTGGTAGACATGTAAAAAAGCAACTGGAGAATCATCCAGGCACCCAGCCCTTTACCCAGCAATTCGTCCATATACAGCCAAAAAAACTGCATCACCAGCACGAACAGGGTGACGAAGAATGTGACAATAAAGGGCCCGATAAAGCTCTTTATTATCAGTATATCCAGCTTTTTTATCAAATCCTCGAAAAAATTTTGACAAACCTAACTAAAAACAAGGCTATTTCATTGTATTACATAGGATTATTAACCAAATATTGAGGTATTAGATGGATATCACGACGCGACATACAAACTAACGGTAACAATTTTGCTCGGCCAATGCAGTACTGATACGCGCATTCCAGCTTTCCTGGACGTCAATAATGGTACCATGTGCTGTCTCCCTGTCATAGGTGTTTTGCATGTCGCCGGTTTCCGCCTGCACTTTGTCCAGCATTTCTTTTAGTTGTTGCCTGAAATTGTCCGGTGTGAACGTCGCTTGCTCTATCTGCCTTTTCAACATACAAGCTTTTATCGCAGTTATGTCAAAGTGTAGCTGTTCGTGTTGTAATGTAGTCACATTTTTTCCGTGGTCTTTCATCCAGGAACGAGATCTGTCGAAATAGACGGTAAGTATAACATCTACTTTGGTATTGTTGCGTAGTGTGGATGACTGTATCTTCATGCCCACCCCGCTTAAAGTTGCTGCAGCACCGGGACTGGCTTCATCCGGCTCCCCCTCAAAGTCGGTAATAAATAGTTTGGTATTCCTGCTATAGGCTATATGTTTTTCGTTCTCCGGCAGTCCCGACATGGATACATTTACCGTTACCGTTGGTTGGGTGCTAATGGTATTTTTGTTTTTTGCAACCCAGGCGTCAAACTCTTTCAGGTTCCCCGAAACATTGTCTGATATCAGTTTCTCAATATAAGGACCGGCATTAGTGATTGATTGTGCAAATGCACTCCCGCTATATTCCACCAGTTTCGCCCCGCCTGTGTAGTAAGCTAGGCCCATCGCAAGATCAAATTGCCGTTTTGCGCCCACAGCCTTCTCCGTTACCTCAAGCCGGGTTATGTGCATAACCACCGGCAATGATGCGCTGTGGGGAACAGTATTACCGGTATAGTTTCTAAGCGCAATAGCCAGGCCGTCTTTTACGGTTACCTCGCCCTCCTTCACGCTCCCGACCGAATTCGGGGAAGGCCTGTCATCTACTACTTCGCTTACGTGAAAATTGACCGGTGTATAGGATGATTCACTACCGCCAAAGTCTATGACAACGCCCTCCTGCGCCACCACAGCCAGCGAGCAGGATAAAATGTACAGGAATGAGACGACAAATACTTTCATTAATAACCTATAAAGTGAAAATAACGATTTTCGTCAGCCATCAGTACATACAGATTGTTAAACCTCTCTCAATTGCTGTTTGCGGTCGTCTCAAAATACTCTATTACCCGATGTATCTTCCTTACCGGCCTGTCTTGCTCAAACATCCGTTTCGTCTTCCAGTAGCCATTGTCGTCATATTCGTAAGAATAGGTATAGTCATATTTATACATGGTGAAGACCAACTCCGAAACAAGCAGGTCCTTATCATTATAGCCCAACGTCCGCGATTCGATAATTCTTTTATTCGAGTCGGCTACGGATAATTCTATAAGTCTTCCTTTAGTATCCAATACCCTGCCGCGCATGCCTGTTACTTTTGTGCCCCGGTAGTCATATTCATTTATCTGTATATTGCCATTGCCCAGCGTGTCGTAACTGTATTTTAAGCTTGACAGGTATTGCATCTCACTGCTCTTTAGTTCTTTTTCCCGTAGGTTTCCCCGGGCGTCACATTCAAACCGTATAAAGTTCACGAGCAAATCATTTTCGTCGCGTAACTTTATATTAAATACGTTGCCGCCGCGATAGAAATATTGTACACGGTTGAGTTTTCTTCCTTTCTTGTCGAAATATACTTGTTCTGCAACTTGCCTATGCCTGTTATATCTGATACATACAGAATCTGTTATTTTGTCTCCTTCCATATTTGTCACTCCTGTTAATCCTCCCTGATCATAATAGCACCTGGTCTTTTTGTTTAACACGATCCTTCCATTGCTATCAAATGAGTCGGTTGCCAAAATGAGCAGGCGGCCCGCCTCGTCAAATGTATAGTTGCGCTCCATACTCTTGCTTAAAAGAGTATCTGTAAATACTGTAGAGTCGGGCATGACCCTTTCATGCAACTGAATGCTATAATCGATGGTATATACAGCTTGCACGTTTTCGGGCAGATGATAATTACTCCGGTATAATATTTCCGGCATAGCTGTAATATCCTGTGCGTTAGAAGTACAAACGAAGGCAACCTGTAATAAGCAAAACAATCTGAGCATTATATAGAAATTTCTGAAGAGGGGGAACAGTACGATTGAACTAATATAATTAAACTGGAGGGAAAGACCAGCCTTATTACCCGACTATTATGTAAAGATTAACAGCGCTTACCGTAACTTTGCCTAAATTAGCAATCTATTAAAAGGAACATACATGGACGATCAAAGCAAACCTTATAGCGACTATACAGTAATAGGCAGCGAAGTAAAAACCGGCACACTTTCCAAGACCTTTATGGCCAGCGTTTTTACCTGGATGTTTACCGCATTGGGGCTGTCGGCAGTGATGGCGTACTTATTTGCCAACAACCTTTATTTAATGAGTTTCCTTGTTAATGAAACCGGTTTGAGTATTGTGGGCTGGATAGTAATGTTCGCTCCGCTGGGTTTCGTTATGCTCATGTCTTTCGGGTTTAACAGGCTATCAGCACCGGCCATGACAGGCCTGTTTCTTTTGTACGCGGCTGTAAATGGCATCTCATTCAGCTTTATACTGCTTACCTACACCGCCGCTTCTGTAGTGGGCTGTTTCGCGGCAGCCGCTGCTATGTTTGGCATTATGGCCGTACTGGGCTATACTACCAACCAGGACCTGACTAAGTTTGGCAGGCTGATGATGATGGGCGTAATAGGTATTGTTATAGCCACGGTTATCAACTGGTTCATGGGCAGCGAACGGATGGATTATATTATCAGTATAGTTGGTGTGGCTGTATTTACAGGCCTTACCGCGTACGATGTGCAGAAGCTCAAACACATAGGCATGGGCATTGAGCAGGAAGGCCTGCCGGCCGTTGGGGTAAAAAAGGCCGCTATATTCGGCGCATTATCTTTGTATCTCGATTTCATAATGATATTCGTTTATCTGCTGCGCCTCTTTGGTGGTCGCAGAGACTAAGCAAACTATATACTTCTTTGAAAGCCACCAAAACCTGGTGGCTTTTCCATTTTGCCGCGTTTAACAATACCTGCATATGTACGGGTGTGTTGCAGAAAATAGCCAGGCACTACACCTGTTCTTTCCTGACAAACAAATTACAAACCATTACATGGATTCGCTTCCATAACCGCGTTTTAATAATAAACCACAGTTATGGAAACCAACGAAATATTAAAGGCTGACTATTTAGACATTCTCTTCGACAACCGCAATAAACAATACGGTAGTTATGCACTCAGGAAATATGAAGACCGGCGGATGGTCTGTTCTTTTTTAATGATGGCGGGTCTGCTACTTGCTTTTTGTATCTGGACAATGATAGGTAAAGAGAAGCCTGAAACTATCTCTGAAGAATTCAATACTCCGGTAATTATCACGGAAATATTGCCCGACGTAAAACCACCTGCCCCGGAACCAATGCCACAACCTGAGCCGCCCGCGACAACAGCTACCATTCAAAACACCGTTCCGGTTATTAGCCCCGATGAACTGGTAACAGTGTCTCCTCCTCCCGTAGATAGCTTTGCAGGTAGAGAGCCGGGACCGGCGACCAATGGCAGTGAGCCGGGTGCATCCCGTGTAGTTAACGGTGCTACGACAGGGACAGGAGTAGCACCCATAGCACAACCCCCTGCAACCATCCACGACTATGTGGAGGTAATGCCTTCCTTTAATGGTGATATGTATAAATTTTTAAGAGAAACCATAAAATATCCGCAAGCGGCGATACACAATGGAGTGCAGGGTAAGGTGATCGTACAATTTGTGGTCAATGAAGACGGGCGTATCAGCCATGCAAAAGTTGCGCGGGGCATTGGCGCCGGTTGCGACGAAGAAGCTCTACGGGTGGTCAACTCCATGCCTGCATGGAAACCGGGAAAGCAAAACGGCACTGCGGTGAAAGTAAATTTTAGCCTGCCGGTTAACTTCAGGTTGCAATGACCCTATTGTAATTGCATCTCCTGGCTAACAAATACATTCCTTTACAAAACTTTTACAGTATTCACTAGTCTTTCTGCACGGTATTTGCGTCTATACTATTAAACGATGTGTTATGAAAGCGGGAAATGAAATATGGAACGGATCGGGCATTTTGTTGGATGTATTCAGGTGGTTCAGTATATGGACAATTACCGGTGCATATTATCATGCGCCGGTAATTGTTCGCTGAGGCAAAAATTGTATTCGTAGTTTTGCAGCCCGATGCTGCAAATAACAGTACAGTCTGAACAATTATACCTGCTGCCCCAAAAGGCCGTTTATTGGCCGGCGCGCCGCACGCTTATATTGGCCGACCTGCACTGGGGCAAAACAGGCCACTTTCGTAAGAACGGCATAGCCATACCAGCCGGCACGCAGCAAGCCGACGAAGCTAAATTGTCTTCCCTAGTGAGGTCTTTGAACACAGAGCGGCTGATCATTGCGGGTGATATGTTTCACAGTAAAGAGAATAAGGAAGTAGAGCAATTTTCACACTGGCGCAGTACTCACAATCAATTGGCAATAGACCTCGTGCTTGGCAACCACGATATACTGCCTGATGCATCATATACATCATACGGCATCACTTTGCACGAAAACACATTAGATACCGGACCGTTTGTTTTCTGTCATGATGAATTATGCGATCCCCGCAAGTTTTATATGCACGGGCATATTCATCCATCCATTACGCTGAGCGGTCGTGGCAGAACCAGTATGAGGCTCGCCTGTTTTTGTATGGATGAAGAGAAACTCGTACTACCCTCATTCGGAAGTTTTACAGGAAGCCACAAAGTCGCACCAGGCGAATACAGGAATATCTACGTAATTGCTGATGATGAAGTGATACAATGGCAATAACATAGCGATAAAACAATATTTATAACAATCATGTTCTTAGATGATTTTCGTCACCGGGCAATTTCCCAACTTATTTGTTAGTTTTGCACCTTAATTTTTTCAAAACATGCAATCCGTTTTTCAACACATGCAGCAACTGGAGCATGAGCAGGTGGTTTTCTGCCACGACCCAAAAAGTGGGCTCAATGCTATCATTGCTATACACAATACTACTTTAGGCCCTGCACTGGGCGGTACACGCCTGTGGAATTATGCCGGTCATGAAGACGCAGTGGTAGACGCACTACGCCTGAGCCGCGGCATGACATACAAGGCAGCAATCAGCGGGCTGAACCTGGGCGGCGGTAAGGCCGTCATCATCGGCGACGCGGCTAAAATCAAATCGGAAGCCTTGTGGCGCCGGTATGGCAAATTCGTCAACAGCCTAAATGGTAAATACATCACCGCGGAAGATGTGAATACCTCTGCCCGCGATATGGAATATATTGCTATGGAAACCGAACACGTGACCGGTGTGCCGGAATACATGGGCGGTAGCGGCGACCCCTCTCCTTTCACAGCCTATGGCGTTTTTGTAGGCATGAAAGCTTCGGCTAAAAAAGCCTGGGGCAACGACGACCTGTCTGGGAAAAAGGTGCTGGTGCAGGGCGTAGGCCACGTAGGCCAATACTTAGTGGGCCGCCTGGTAGAAGCAGGCGCTGAAGTGTACGTTGCCGATATCAGCGATGCTAAGCTGAAAGAAACTACCGGTAAATTCCATAAAGTGAAGGTGATCAACAATAATGACATCTTCAACATGGAAATGGATATATACGCACCTTGTGCATTAGGCGCCACTGTTAACAGTGACAGCATCGGCAAAATGAAGTGCCAGGTAATTGCAGGCGCCGCCAACAACCAGCTGGAAGTTGAAAACACACACGGCCCGATGCTGATAGAAAAAGGCATCCTCTACGCCCCCGACTTCCTGATAAATGCAGGCGGACTGATAAATGTGAGCGCAGAACTGGATGGCTATAATCGCGAGCGCGTTATGGGCCAGGTAGAGCAGATATACGACCGTACACTGGAAATATTCCAACTGTCTGAAACAGAAAAAATACATACCCAGGCAGCGGCAATGAAAATAGCCCAACGCAGGATTGATGCTATTGCAGCAGTTAATGCAAGAATGTAAAGGACTGTTTGGTTATAACTAATAATTAAGCCCCGCTTCCCGGGGCTTAATTATTCTACTGTAATGTTATTAATCTTTATTTCTGCGGATCTGCTTTTGCAGATTGTCAACAGCATCCACCACAGCCGCTTCGAAAGAGTCTGCCCTGCGCTGTACAAAATGGTCGTTGCCCGGCACTTCCAGCCTGATATCGCAATGGTGATTGTCAGCAACCTCCTGCCCTTTCTTTAATGTCACACGGGCACGCACAATACCATCATCCATATTTTCCACCTTTTCAAGTTTTTCCCTGACATAAGATTCAAGTTTTTCCCCTGCTGTAAATCCTAATGATTGAATAATTATATCCATTGTTATTATTTTTTTCTGATTGATAAAGGTAAGGATAAGGACAGTAACAAAAGCTGATACTTATCACAATGCGTCTTCTATAGCTTTTGCCAGTTCTTTTTCGGTTGTATCCTTGTTAAATCCCACTGTGCTGAACACAACTTTACCATCTCTCCCCACTACATAAAAAGTAGGATACACCGTTACGTTATAAGCTGTGGGGATTTCATACGCTACCATACAAATGGGATATTTGATGGCGTTATACTCTAAAAATGAGGGCATCTTGTCTAATCTTTTGATATCTACCGGGTTGACACCCAACACCTGGAGACCACGGTCTTTGTATTTTTCATGCAAACGTTCAATGGCGGGTATGGCCTGGATACAGGGAAAACAAGCCATGTACCAGTAATCAAGCAAGGTCACCCTCCCGGTAAAATCAATTACCTTCTCCGTCATATTATCCTGGTAATGTTGACCCTTTATGGCTGGCGCCGTTGTGCCCCGGCTTAAGAGTTCAGGAGGTGGTTCTCTTTTGAATGTATCAATCTTGTATTTCCTGTGCTTAGCGTCTATTGTAAAATCAGCCGGGCGCAACGAATTAAAACGGCAGTTGGTTACCATTATGCTGCTATATTGATAATTACCCTGGTGTTTTATATGCCAGTATCGAAGTATCGGCACTTTGTCATGCTTGGTAACACATATAGTGTAGTTCCGATCTGAAAATTCTTCCTCATCCGGGTACTCAAGCCGAACTTTATAACATTCAATACCTGATAACATTGTGTCCGCCAACAATGTCAGCTTCGCCGTACCATGCGCCTGTTTATACAATTTTTCAGGCTCCAGGAAATATTCCCATACCATATTGTGACGGATGTTCCCGGTCATGGCCCAATATTCACCCTTGTGCGGGTCAAAACGGTCTATCTTCCTGCTTTTTGTATTAACGGCATATATCCCATGCAGGTCGTAAAGCTTATATAAAGTATCGAACATCTGGTACCGCACATAGCCGCCAAAAATACTGTCACGGGCATCCTTCAGCAGTTGCACAGCTCCTGAGAATGCCATTGTATCGTCACCGTCAAAGAACTTATACAGACAATTCGCCTGGTACTGTACGCTGCTTCTGATACTCATAGATTTCGACGCCATGGTCAAAATTTCCTGGGCAGTATACTGGGCATTAGCCGGTGAAGAAAGGAGACAGAAAGCTGCTACAAACAAATATTTCATAGCTATACGTTTTAGACAGAATCTGAAATTACAAATATATTCCGCAATACATCTACCCATGAAATTATTTACCATTTAATATGGCTTTGCTCTACCTTTGCGCAGCTTTATGAAACAGCTTGGCAAAGGATACATAAATGCATACATGGGTCTTTCCCCCTCGTCATGGTGGTTGTCGGCGGTAATGCTGGTAAACAGGATGGGCACGATGGTATTGCCTTTTATGACCCTATACATGACCGAGAGCCGTGGTGTGTCTATAGGCAAGGCTGGTTTCGTAATGACCATGTTTGGCCTGGGTGCCATTTGCGGTGCATTTATCGGCGGCAAGCTTACCGACAAGTTCGGATTCTACTATGTCCAGTTATTCAGCCTGTTTGGCGGTGGTGTCATGTTCCTGGTGCTCAGCCAGGTGCAGGACTACAATATGATATTGCTCACCACGTTCATGCTCAGCTTTGTCAACGAAGCATTTCGCCCGGCCAATGCGTCGGCAATAGCGCATTTCAGCAAAGAGAGTAACCGCACGCGCTCATTTTCGCTCAACAGGCTGGCTATCAACCTGGGCTGGGCAGTAGGCGGTACTGTGGGTGGCTTCGTAGCCAGTAAAAGCTACTACCTCCTCTTCTGGATAGACGGCCTAACCAATATTTCTGCCGCCGTTTTATTGTGGTTGCTGCTGGCGCCTTCCAAAAACAAAGAATCGGCCAAAAAACCTGAAGTATATACTGGGCCTGTAAAGACTGCATACCAGGACAAACCGTATTTAATATTTATCGTACTAACTACGTTATTTGCTATTTGCTTTTTCCAGACATTCACCACCATACCCCTCTATTTCAAAAAGGAACTGCTAATGCGAGAAAACCAGATAGGCATTGTGATGGCATTGAATGGCCTGATGATAGGTATCCTGGAGATGGTGATAGTTCACAGGCTGGAAAGAAAGGGAGGATTGCTCAGCAATATCATGTGGGGCACACTGCTCGTTGCCCTGTCCTTTATGGCCCTCAACGTTTTGCCGGGAATGTTTTCATTGTCGCTTATTTTTATCGTTATGCTCACTATCGGGGAAATGATAGGTATGCCATTTATGAATACATATTGGATAGACCGCGCCAACAACAGCAACCGGGGACAATATGCCGCATTGTTTACCATGAGTTGGGCCGTGGCGCAGGTTATCGGGCCGGGACTGGGTGCATTAATAGCACAATATGGCGGATTTGATATGCTTTGGTGGGTTATCAGCGGTTTGTGCCTTGTGGCCATTGCAGGCTACAGGTGGCTGCAGGTGCGTACGGGCTCCAGGTAAAAAACTATCAACGCTCTCCAAAGATACTGCTGCCAATACGCACCATCGTGCTGCCCTCTTCTATCGCTATTTTATAATCGCTGCTCATACCCATAGAACAGGTATTGAAATAGTCTTTCGTGATAAAATAGCTGTCCCTTACAAAATTGTGCATATTCTTTATCTGCCTGAATTCCCTGCGCACCTGCTCCATATCGTCGGTAAAGGTGGCCATGCCCATCAGGCCGCGTATGCGCACATGGGACAATTGTGCTTTCTGCGCTTCGTACGTGTCCAGAAACTCGACGAGCTCTGTATTATCCAGGCCATGCTTTGTTTCTTCTTCGGCCACATGCAATTGTAGAAGGACATCAATTACACGTTCATGCTTTCCAGCCTGCTTGTCAATCTCCTGCAGCAGCTTAAAACTATCCACTGCGTGAATAAGATGGACGAACTTAGCTATATATTTTACTTTATTGGTCTGCAGATGACCTATGTAATGCCAATGAATATCACCGGGCAACAGCGGCTGTTTCTCTATCAGTTCCTGCACATAGTTTTCGCCAAAGTTTCGTTCCCCCAGCTTATACAGTTCTTCTATATCACCGACAGGCTTCTTCTTCGATACAGCCACCAGCGTAACACCCTGTTCTGCTGTCTCTTCTTTTATCCTCTTCCATATAGTAGCATCTACCATAATTTCTCTTAGTATTGTTCCTGCTCGTTGGGGAAATCCTTGCTCTTAACGTCTGATATGTAACGTTGCGTGGCATCTTTTATCTGGTCGTACAGGTTGAGGTACCTGCGCAGGAATCGCGGCGAGAATTCCTTGTTGATGCCCAGCATATCGTGCATCACCAGCACCTGCCCATCCACGTGCATACCCGCGCCAATACCTATGATAGGAATTTTCAGTTCGTCGGCTACCCGTTTGCCAAGCGTAGCGGGTATTTTCTCAAGCACTATGGAAAAGCACCCCGCCTCCTGCAACTTATGGGCGTTCTCTACCAGTTCCTCAGCTTCAGCATCCTCCCTGGCGCGTACTACATAGGTACCAAACTTATAGATAGACTGCGGCGTAAGTCCCAGGTGTCCCATAACAGGTACGCCGGCACTTATAATACGTTTTACTGACTCCACTACTTCTCCCCCGCCCTCCAGCTTGATGGCATGCGCGCCCGTCTCTTTCATGATACGTATGGCTGAGTTCAGCGCTTCTTTACTGTTGCCCTGGTAGGTACCAAAAGGCATATCCACTACCACCAGGCAACGATTGATGGCCCGCACAACGCTCTGTGCATGATATATCATCTGGTCGAGTGTGATAGGCAGAGTAGTTTCATGCCCCGCCATAACGTTTGACGCGCTATCGCCTACAAGCAAAACATCAATACCTGCATCATCGAAAATCTTCGCCATGGAGTAATCGTATGCCGTCAGCATAGATATCTTTTCTCCCTGCTGCTTCATGCGCTGCAAGGTATTGGTCGTAACCTTAGTAATCTCTTTATGTGTTGACATACAATTAATTGATTGCGTAAAACTAAATAAAAACTACATGAATATCTCAGCCGCCTTCTCCCATGCAACCCTGAAAGCCTCTTTGTTGAGTTGCAGTGGTATATTCTTACCTTCCGCCCAGTTAACAATATTTTCTGTTGCTATGTTGCCTACCAGTTCGTCTTCGGCCATCGGGCAGCCGCCTATACCCTTCATGGCGCTGTCAAAGCTTCGGCAACCACTATTGTACGCTGTGTTTATTTTCTCTTCCCATTTTTCCGCGGTAGAATGAAAATGCGCACCGATGGTTACTTCTTTAAATGCTGGCACCAGGTTACTAAAAATATATTCAATCGTATCGGGTTTAGCGAGGCCTACCGTATCGGCCATTGAGATCGTTCTTATACCCCTTTTCACAAGTTCACCTACCCATTTTATTGCGACATCGGCATTGTACTCATCTCCATAAGGATTGCCAAACCCCATTGAGATATATACTACCAGTTCTTTGCCCTTTTGTAAACAGAGGCTTTGTATCTCTTCTACCTGCTTCAGCGATTCCGTTATGGTCTTATTGGTATTCCTTAGCTGGAATGTTTCTGATATAGAAAAAGGAAAACCTAGATAGCTCACCTCATCATACTGTACAGCGTCCTCCGCACCTCGGGTATTGGCTATAATGGTCAGCAGTTTAGTTGTATTGCCGTCAAGATGCAATTGAGGTATCACGTCCCGGGTGTCGGCCATTTGTGGTATAGCTTTAGGCGAAACGAACGACCCACAGTCAAGAATATCGAAACCAACTTTAAGCAGGGCGTTCAGATATTCCACTTTCTTCTCCGTAGGGATAAAATGTTTCCACCCCTGCATAGCATCGCGGGGACATTCCACCATTGTGATTTTATCGCTCATATAACTACAAAGATACGAGGCTGTTAAAGATTTTATAAGCCTGTCTCCATCAGTGCTGATTATACGGCGATTACATACCTTTACAGCCAAATTAATCAGTATATGATTCTCACAACAACTCCACAATTAGAAGGTAAGACTATTAAAGAATACAAAGGCATCGTATTTGGCGAGACTATTATCGGCGCAAACATTTTCAAAGACCTGTTTGCATCTGTAAGGGATATAGTAGGCGGCCGTTCCGGCGCATACGAGAAAGTATTACAGGAAGCCCGTGAAACTGCAATGAATGAAATGGCACAAAGGGCGCAATTCACCGGGGCCAATGCGGTTATCGGCATCGATGTAGATTACGAAGTGGTAGGCAATTCGGGCAGTATGCTGATGGTGAGCGTATCGGGCACCGCCGTGGTGGTTGAATAGACAGGATTCTTTACAGGGTTTGAATAAGTTCCAGGAATTTGTTTAAACCCTTTTTCTTTTCTTCATCCAGGTAGTAATGAATATTTTCGGTGTAATACTTTTTCAGATCGTAATAAGGAAATAAGGTCTCTGATACGATTTGGTCAATAAACTTCATACCTGCTGCATTAGCCTTGTTAAAAGCATCGACAAAATCCGCCGGCAATTCCCTGTTGGCCACCCATGCGGCAAAGACGAAAGGCAGGCCTGTATAATCTTTCCAGGCAGCCGCCAGGTCGTACACATAGTTGAAATTGTTCCGCTGTTTCAATGCCCTGTCGCCGATTATAACACCTGCATTTTTATCGTTGATGTATTCGATAAAATGTTCAGTAGCCGGTTTCAGCACTACTTCTTTTTTCCAGTAATCCCTGAGCAATAATCTCGCCAGCATAACAGATGTACGCGACTGATAGTCGAGGTAAACAGACTCTATGTCCTCCATAGGCACCTGGCTGAATATTGCGACGGACGCTACTTCACCATAGGCAGCTATACCATAATCGGCAACAATATGAGCGCCCTCTATAGCAGGGATGGCGGCAACAGGCAGCAAAGCGATATCTATCAATCCATCACGCAACTGTTGGGCCAGTATAGAGGGATAATTCATACTCAGCTCAATATCTTTTATTACAGGGCTTTGCTCTATGCCGCGCAACATGGGCAATGCATTCAGGTAACTTACACCGCCGATTTTTATTTTAGTATCCAACTGTCTATTTTTAACCCGCAAAGATACACGCAAACGGAGGATTAATGTCGCAACAACTGATTATTTATACTGATGGGTCAGCAAGGGGAAACCCGGGACCGGGTGGGTACGGCATCATCCTGCAATGGGGTAATACGGTGAAAGAATTATCGCAGGGCTACCGCATGACGACCAATAACCGTATGGAGCTGTTGGCCGTGGTAGTTGCGTTGCAAAGCCTGAAAAAAGAAGGGCTGAACATTATCATATATACCGATTCCTCCTACATAGTCAACTCGGTAGAAAAAGGTTGGGTGTTCGGCTGGGTAAAAACCGGCTTTAAAGGAAAAAAGAACGCGGACCTCTGGCAGTTGTTCCTGAAAGAATACAGGAAACATAAAATAAAGTTCCATTGGGTGCGCGGCCATGCTGATAATCCCGGCAACAACCGTTGCGACCAACTGGCCACCATGGCAGCCGATAGCGGCGACTGGTTGGTGGATGCAGGATATGAAAACGGGAATGGTTAAGCGTTCTCTTTCCCGTGCTTTGAATCCTCCCATACATTATCCATATTCCATGCTGTCTGGGAAGTGTAGGGTCGTTTTCTGTGTGCACATTCCCGCATGGCGCACAACTTGCACGAATAATCCTGGCAGGCATCTATATGAATGAATACTTCAACCTTATTGCTATAGTGTTTGCTGATGAGGTCTTCCACGGCATGTATCTCTACTTCCGCATCGCTTACTTTGTAATACCAGGGCAAGGTTAAGTGCGCATCTATATGCATCCTGTTGCCATATTCTATCACGCGCAGGTTGTGCAGGTCTATCCAGCTATCTTTCCTGTTTCGCTGCAGCAGGTCTATCACTTCCTGTATCAGTTTTTCGTCGGCTTCGTCCATAATGCCCGACAGAGACCTTCGCACTACCCTATAGCCGGTAACGATAATAACTACGGCGAATATCAGTGCCACGACGCTGTCCAGCCATACCCAGCCGGTAAACAGTAACAGCCCCAGGCCGACGACTATGGCAAGAGTAGAGTATGCATCAGACTTCAGGTGATTGCCGGCAGACTCAACAATCAGAGATTTGTGTTTCCTGCCCATTCTCACAGCATACATACCCGCCGTAAAGTTGACGGCCCCTGTTATAGCTATGATTACAATACCAATATCCAGTTGACGAAGAGGCCGGGGCGTAATAAGCTGGATTATCGCCTCGTAAGCTATTAATATGCCGGCCACGGTTATCAGCGAGCCCTCTACCGCCGAAGATACGAACTCGGCTTTTCCGTGCCCGTACGGGTGGTTCAGGTCGCGGGGCTTGGCAGCCAGTATAATGCTGTACAAACCTATCAGTCCGGCTATTACGTTCACGGTGCTTTCCAGTGCATCGGTAAGTATTGTTACAGAGCTCGTTATGTACCATGCCCACACCTTTCCAATGAACAATATTATTGATAGTAACGCTATATACCTTTGTATCCTGATGGTCGTCATGTTCGCTGCTCTCTTTTGTATATCTTCCACATCGAGGCGCCGCTCCACCCGCCCAGGCCGCCAATTAACGCCCCCAGCACGATATTAACACCGAGGAATAATGTATGGCCTAACCCAAATAACTGCGACATGCGCTGTGATAGAATTTGTTCATTGGCTATGTCCGTCTTTACTATAAGGTATACCCATAACAATCCTATACTTATAAAACCATTCAGAAACGACCAACCTGGCTTAAGTTGCCAAATTACGGCAATAAGGAATGGCATGACCGCCACCATCCACCAGGCAAATACGTAGGTTGTAAGCCATGCCAGTAAAGCTGTAATAATTATAGTTATCAGCATCCTCATTTCTTACCTGGTTTTATTTGCCATCTATATTTCACAGCACCCTTTGCCGGTTCACCGCCACTACTAACAAAAGAGAGCTTGTAATATTCGCCCCTGACCCATTTATCAATGAATGTTGCATAATACTTACTTCCGGGATTGCCCGACTGCCCACCGGGGTAAACACCATATCCGACCGGCGTATCGTTCATCTCTACCACCATACGCCAGGACGGGCCATGATTTCCCTTCATGGCATTGACTGTATTGCCCCATCCGCCATTTTGTACTCCTTCTATACTGAACGGTTTCAATTTGGCAAGATGCGTTATTGAAGTATTCTTCACTTTATACCATTCAAGCCCGCTTTGCTGCCTCAGCTTGTCCAGGCTGTCGGCCGCTTTTTTATAACTGCTTATTATCACGGCTTCTACATTGCCCAACCGGCTCTTGTCATTCAGCAGCAGTTGCATAGTTCGTTCGGGCAACGGGTACATGATACCCTTCGGAAATGAGACGAATTTTTCTTGCCATAAGGAATTATATAGTATTGACCACCATACCTGGAATACCGTCGCTGCTTCGCTTTCTGCGGCATAGTTGTAGTTCCACCGTTGCAGCAGTTGCATGTACTTATCGTCGATATTCTTTGCAGCCAGTACATTCAGCAAATAAGGTGTGAGCTTTCTCGCCAGGATGGAATGTTCATCATTCTGCAACCGGAACATATCCTTCACCGATGCATTGTGTATTGTATCCAGCACTTCGTTGATGCGCCAGGCACGCAGTTCGTTGAAATCGCCGTTGAACCAGTAACAATAATCACCATCGCAAACATTCTGGTTGGCAGAGCTCAGGTACCCCTGCTGCGGGTTGAGTACATGAGGATTCTCGGAAACGGGTATCAATGCTCCCCAAAGCGTAGTGCTGTCATAACCCTGCATTACAAATTTGCCCTGCTCTTTCCATTTGTTTACATATTGCCCTTGTCCCCACAATGCTATGTTGCCTTCTACATCGGCATATATAAAATTTTGCGCAGGACACAGGAAATATTGAATGGCCTGTGTAAACTCATTATAACTCTTAGCCCTATTGAGCAGGTAGAGGCTCAACAATTCATTGCTCTCCATATGAGCCATCCAGCGCAATGCCAGGGGTTGTTTTATGCCATTCGGCTCTTCAAAACTGTCGTCATAAATTACCGGTCCATGCAATGTATAATCAACCGTATCCAATACATCTGGCTGCCCTTTCACCTTTATTACTTCTACCCTTTTACGGAATTTCCTGGCAGTACCGCTGAACCTGTAATTGTCTTTGTCAATTTTATCAATGGCATAAAAATCTTTAACGTCCCGGTAGTTATTGGTAAAGCCCCAGGATACCCTGTCGTTGAAGCCGATAACCACACCTGGCGCTCCGGGCAGTGTAGCGCCATACACATTCACTCCCGGGGCTGATAGCTGCATTTCAAACCACAGCGACGGGAGATTGAGCGCAAGATGAGGGTCGTTGCATAAAATGGGTTTACCGCTTGCCGTTCTCTCTCCAGACAGCGCCCAGTTGTTACTGCCTTTTCCGGTTTCTCCGGCTTTTGTTTTTAAAGCAGGTACTTTTATCCATTTTTCTCCGGGTGGTACGGCGGGAATGGACATTGTCGGCTCGCCAAATTCGGTGCCGGCGGGTATCACGGGTGTGCTGCCCTCTATTTTGTCGGGAAAGTAATAATCTATTTCTTCGGGTGTTAAGAGGTTGCTCAGGTAATAGGTAAGCCCGATATCCTGCACCTTGCCTGTGAGGTCATCAGCCATATACATCAACAACAGCGCTGTCCTGATGTTTTCCCATTTTTCAGGTGCAAAACCCATCAGCTTATACTCCAACGGGTAGTCCCGTTCTTCGAGTGAAGATACATAAGCGTTGATTCCATCTCTGTACCCATCCAGCGCTGTTTTGGTGCGGGGGTCACGCTCCATGGCGCGTAGCGAATTTTCCGCGCCATATACCATACCCTTGCGCCTTTGTTCCCTGTCAAAATTCACGGCCTTCTCACCCAGCAGTTCGCTTACGCGCCCCCCGGCCGCCCGGGTTTGCAAGTCCATCTGCCACAGGCGGAAATATGCATGAATATAGCCTTGTGCAAAATACAGGTCGTAGTCGCCGGAAGCTTTAATATGCGGCACCATCCTATCGTCAAACCACACTTCCACATCCCCTTTCAAGGGAAGATTCAGCAAGTTGTTAAAATCCTTACCCGCGGGCTCGGCGTTGGCCCAAAAGCCACCGACGGGATCCAATAACTTGCCAAGTGCGGGATTACTGCCTATAGGCCTGTTCAACCAATAAACTATAATTACCGTCAGCATTAAAGGCAATATCGCACGCAATATCCTCAAGCTGTGTAGTGTTAGTTTTTTTAACGTCTGGCTACGGGCAAGTCAATAACATATGAGTTACCGCTGCTTATCGTCAGCGACTTATCGCGCAACCAGGGATTCAATGTTTTCAACATCCGGTAATTAGTACCATTCTGCATAGCAAACGCAGCCAGGTCCGGAACCGATTGCGTTACAGTAATCTGCCGGACGGGTATTGGCTTATATTCCTCATCCGCCAATATGTGAAAACCAAGTTCCTCCGGATTAGTCATAATGTGCTTGAATGCCAATATGCGGAAAACATAACGCATGGTTTCTTCCGGCAGCAGGAGGTCGTAATAATTACTCTGATTTTGAAAAGATGCGTTCCGGTCAAAGCCTGCCTGGCCACAGTTGTATGAGGCGGCTGCAGCCGTCCACGAACCGAACTTGGCATAGGCTTCCTTCAGGTAACGACAAGCAGCGTCTGTCGCCTTTGCCACATGATAACGTTCGTCCACTTCATTGTTCACTTCAAGCCCGTAACGTGGCGCGGTGCCATCCATAAATTGCCAGAAACCCCTTGCACCGGCAGCAGAACGTGCATGCGTGAGTGAGCTCTCCGCCACACAAAGGTATTTGAAGTCATCGGGTACACCATTGGCCCTAAGCCTTTGCTCAATTATAGGGAAATACCGGGTGGACAACAGTAATATCTGCATAGTGGCCGAATGCCTGTATGCATTGTTCAATACCTCGTGTTCCAGCGCCTCTTTCACATCCCACCTGTGCAGGGGAACCGGCTCACCGGCAAAGCTGATATTCTGTGGCAAATCCGGAATATACCATTTATACTGGAGCTTGCGGTTTTTCTTTACGTCTACTACTTCTTCGTTTTCATCAGCTTCGCGGAAGGCAAAGCCTGCAACCACTGCCGTGCCCAGAACGGCGCCCAGAGCAATGTATATTACGGGTTTCCATTTCATATCTGTCAAATTTCTTTTGGGGTAGTATAAATATAAGAAAAAGCGCGAAATCTGAAGACTTCGCGCTTTCCCCTTTGTTGAACTTTAACTATTTCTGCGAAATTGTCGCAGGCTTTTCATAGATAAGCTGCATCAGCTCGTCCAGCTTTGGTTCCAGTATTATTTCCGTACGTCGGTTACGGGCACGGCCTGCCTCGTCATTGTTAGATGCCACCGGCATATGTTCGCCATGGCCGCTGGCAGTGACCCTTGTCGGCTCTATACCATGGTCTTCTACCAATATCCTGGTTATCGCTGTTGACCGGCCGACACTTAAGGCCCAGTTGTCAGGATACTTGGCGGTCTTTATCGGCTTATTGTCGGTATGGCCTTCCACCTCTATATTTATCTGGGGATTATGTTTCAATACCGATGCAAGTTTGGCCAGGGCAGCTTTACCACTTTCATTTACCACGGCACTACCCGATGGAAACAACAGGCTTTCCTGCAGGGCCACATGCACCTTGCCGTCTTTGATGAATACACTCAGGTCTTCAGCCTTGAAATTCACAAGGGCGTCCGCCATCTTCTTGCGCAATGCCTCGGTCTTCTCGTGTTGCTGGTAGATGAGCGCCTGCATGCGCATCAACCTTTCCTGCTGCTCGCGCACTTGCTCCTGGGTAAGGTCTAATTGCGTGTTGGCCGCGTTATAATAGTTGCCCAACGTACTCACCTCTTTTTGCAGGTCATTGTTCTTCTTGTTTAGCTTATCCAATTCCGTATGCAGCTCAGCGTTCTTGCTATACAATGCCTTGTTTGAGTTCATTGCCGCCATGTACTTCTTCTTTCCCACACACGAACCCAGCGTGCAAACCGATAGCGCCAGGATGGATACCGTATATATTGTCCTTCGCATAACATTCCAATTTTGGTGTATATACAAAACCTGCGAAGGGGCGAATTGTTCAATATATAATAATTGTTAATTTGTTTTTAACACCGCTTTAAAAGCACAAGGCTCCCCTTAGCGGGAAGCCCTGTTAGTATTGTTAAAAGACTACCTGGTTATAGGTGCGCCTGTATTTTTTTCTCAAAAACTCCTTTGGGAGCGGCGCCTACCTGCTTATCCACTACCTGGCCATTTTTGATGAACAGTACGGCAGGGATGCTGGTAATGCCATAATTGATAGACAGATTGGGATTTTCATCCACATTCACCTTGCCCACGTTTATTTTACCGGCATACTCGGTAGCCAATGCCTCGATGGTTGGGCCAAGCGCAAGGCAAGGTCCGCACCAGGGCGCCCAGAAATCTATTACTGATAATTTGTCTGCGCTCAGCACTTCGGCATCAAAGTTTGCGTCGGTATATACTGCTGCCATTTCGTTTTTGTTTTATTATGATTGAATATTAAGATGTCAAAATTACGACCATTTATGCTATGCAACAATAGAAGCGCCAAATAGACACATAAGCTATACACATAGTTATCAACACTACTGCGTTTCTACATGCATACGGATGTATTCCCGCTCCTCTACATAATTGATTAATTCGTCATTTATCGTTATTTTCTGGCTGCCTGTTTTCAGGCCCGCCGTCATTTCATTGGTATTGTCCACCACCTTGAAAAGAACCTCCGTATTGCCGGGATTGCCCTTTATATTCGTAGCCAGGAAGCTTACCAGGTCGTTGTCCACTTTCTCCAAAGGCAGCAGCAGGTTAAGGCGTTTGGTAAACTGCTTTTTTACTTCGTCCAGCAATATCACATTCTGTATTTCAAACTCCATCACCCCCGGCCTGAAATTATTTTCTTTGTACACACCCTGCACCATCAACTTCTGCCCGTTGTCTATATAGTTGCCATACTTTACGTAATTATTCTGCCAGAACATAATCTCCTGGTTGCCGGTATAATCGTTCAGCGTCAGCTTGCCAAACTTGGCGCCTTTCTTTGTAACACGGTGCTCTGCATCTGTAACAAAGCCGGCTATGCGTATGGTACGGCCAATCATCTTCTCGACATCGATGATATTGGTAAAGCCATAATTCTCCATTTCAAATTTATAACCGTCGAGGGGGTGCGCGCTAAGATAAATGCCCACAACCTCTTTCTCTTTTTCCAGTAATTCAGGCAAGGGCCAGGGGTCGCAGGTGGGCATGTTGGGCGGCTTGACATCGGGCATTTCCACTTCACCAAACAAGCTATTTGAGGACATGGACGACGCAGACTGCACCTGGTTGCCAAAGCGGGTTAACCGTTCCAGGCCTGTAACAGGGTCAACAGCGGGTGCGTAAAAATATTGCGCGCGATGCAGCTCTTTAAAGCTATCCATAGCGCCGGCGAGCACAAGGTTCTCCAACGACTTTTTATTTACAGTTCTTTGGTTTACCCTTGCTATGAAATCGTAGGGCGATGCGTATTGCCCGTTATCTTCCCGCTCGCGGATGATATCTTCCACAGCAGCCTCACCCACTCCTTTAATGGCGTTCATCCCGAAACGGATAACGCTTTCTTTACTCACAGAAAACCCTTTCAGGCTCTCGTTGACATCAGGCCCTAATACAGACAAGCCCATGCGCTGGCACTCCTCCATGTAGAACTTTATCTTGTCGATATTGCCCTGGTTATTAAGCACGGCAGCCATAAACTCTGAGGGGTAATGCGCCTTGAGGTAGGCCGTCTGGTAAGCTACAAATGCGTAACAGGTAGAGTGCGACTTGTTGAATGCATACTGCGCAAACGCTTCCCAGTCGGTCCATATCTTGTTCAGCTTGTCTTCGGGGTGGCCTTTGGCCTTCGCCCCTTCCACAAACTGGCTTTTCATTTTATCAAGTACCGCCTTCTGTTTTTTACCCATGGCCTTACGCAGTACGTCGGCATCGCCCTTGCTGAAACCCGCCAGCTTTTGCGATAGCAGCATCACCTGCTCCTGGTACACTGTGATACCATAAGTATCTTCCAGGTACTCCTGCATGTCGGGCAAGTCGTATACTATCTGTTCCTCGCCATGTTTCCTCTTGATGAAGTTGGGGATATATTCCAACGGGCCCGGGCGGTACAGGGCGTTCATGGCTATCAGGTCGTCAAACTTATCGGGCTTCAGCTCGCGCAGGTACTTTTGCATACCCGGACTTTCAAACTGGAATGTACCGTTGGTTTCACCACGCTGATAAAGCTGGTAAGTCTTTTCATCGTCCAGCGGAATGCCGTCGATGTCTATAGCAATATTATAATTACGTTTGATGAGGTCCAGTGCGTCTTTGATGATGGTGAGGGTTTTCAATCCCAAAAAGTCCATCTTGATAACGCCTGAATTCTCGATAATATTACCTTCAAACTGTGTCACCAACAGTTCTACGTCTTTGGTAGCACATACAGGTATGAGGTCGGACAGGTCGCTGGGGGCGATGATGATACCCGCGGCGTGTATGCCCGTGTTGCGCACGCTGCCTTCCAGCTTTTCCGCCTCGCGCAGCACATCGCCATGTATAGTTTGCTCCTGGTGAAACTCCCGCAGCTTTTCTACGTTAGCCATTTCATCGGCGCCCAATCCTTCCTTATCCGCCAGGCTGCCGTCGCCTTTCAGCGGGGCGGTCAACAAACGTTTCAGGGATATACCCGGGCGCTCCGGCACCAGCTTGGCCAGCATATTGCTCTGGTCCAGCGGAAGGTCCAGCACGCGGGCTACGTCTTTGATACTGCTCTTGGCAGCCATAGTGCCGTAGGTGATAATGTGCGCCACCTGGTTTTTGCCATACTTCTGCACTACATAGTCTATCACCTTCTGCCGGCCGGCATCGTCAAAGTCGGTATCTATATCGGGCATGCTCTTACGCTCCGGGTTGAGGAAACGCTCGAACAGGAGGTTATACTTAATCGGGTCGATATTGGTAATGCCGATGCAGTAGGCCACCACGCTACCCGCAGCACTACCACGGCCGGGACCAACGAATACGCCCAGGTCGCGGCCTGCCTTGATGAAATCGCCCACGATGAGGAAGTAACCCGCAAAACCCATGGTCTTGATAGTGAACAGTTCGAAGTTGATACGTTCCTCTATCTCGGGAGTAATATCGCGGTAGCGTTCGCGTGCGCCTTCCCATGTTATATGTGCCAGGTATGCATCCTGGTCGTCGTGAAACTCGGCAGGTACTTTAAAGTGCGGCAGCAAGATATCCCGCTCCAGCTTGAGGGGCTTTATCTTGTCCACTATCATCTGGGTATTGTCTATAGCCTGCGGCACATCGCTGAAGAGCTTAGACATCTCCTCCGTATTCTTGAAGTAGAACTGGTCGTTGTAAAAAGCGAAGCGGGTGTCTTTCGACTTTCCGCCCTCATCGTCAAAATCTTTGGCCTTGGGCGTTGCCTGTTTTTCGCCGGTATTGATGCAGAGCAGGATATCGTGCGCATTGGCATCTGTCTGCTCTACATAGTGGCTGTCGTTTGACGCTATGACGGGTACATTGTATTTGGCGGCAAACTTCAGCAACACTTCGTTTGCCTTTACCTGGTCGGGTATATCGTGGCGCTGCAATTCTACATAGTAGTCTTCGCCAAACAGTTCCAGCCACCATTTGAATACTTTTTCCGCTTCTTCCTCACCCTTGCGTAGTATCGTACGCGGCACCTCCGCAGCCAGGCAGCAGGTGGTGGCTATCAGCCCCTCATGGTATTTCAGTACCAGTTCCTTATCTATACGGGGGTATTTGCCATAGAGGCCCTCCATATAGCCCAGGCTGCACAGCTTCACCAGGTTGCGGTAGCCTATCTCATCCTTAGCCAGCAATAGCTGGTGGTAACGTACATCCCGCTCGTCGCGGCTGAACTGGCGTTTGTGCCTGTCTTCTACCAGGTAAAATTCGCAACCCACCACCGGTTTCACCACCGGCTCTTTTATCTCCTTGCCGTTCTCGTCGGTACCTACCACTTTGGTGTTCTTCCAGGCGCTGGCCACAAAGTCGAATACGCCAAACATATTACCATGGTCGGTAATGGCCATAGCGGGCATATTGTCTTTGGCAGCCTTGTCAAACAGGCAGGGAATAGAAGAAGCCCCATCGAGCAGGGAGAATTGGGTATGATTATGTAGATGAGAAAATTTCATATGGCACTATCCAAACAGCGTCTTACAAAATAACAAAAAAAGGAGGGGTGGATGGCGGGTAGTTTTCCACAGGTTGTTCAATTTGGCAATTCGGTAATTTGACAATTCGGCCACAGCGGGACAAGTTATGCCGTTTGGGTTCTGTTTAGTTCTCATTTGCTCGGGTTTGTGGGTGTCTTCATTTTTTTTGTTCATTTTGTTGACCCAAAGCAAATAGAAAAGATAAATGCAGCCAGGGCTAAGTTTTATATAAAGCCTGTAGAAACGGAAATAGCAAAAGACCAGTTCCGGCACCGCAATAAGATGTATATGGGTTGGGGGTATAGCGCTTGTAGATTGTAAGGTAATCTCTATAACACGAGCATTCCTCGTTTTTCTCTAAAAACCGCCCCGGATTGATGTAAGGGCTGATGAAAACCCTATTATAAGCTATTCAACTGGTTGGCCATTAGGTATCTGCACGATGAATTTTGTACCTATGTTCTTTTTGCTGGAAAAGGTTATGTTGCCTTTCAGCAATTCCACGTAACGCTGCACAATATTCAACCCAAGACCCGTACCTTTTACGTTACCCGTATTGCTGGCCCTGAAATATTTACCGAACAGTCGTTCCTGCTCTTCTTCAGGAATACCAATGCCTTTGTCCGCAACCACTATGTTTATATATTCGTCGCCTACCTGCAACTCGAGAGACACGTCTTTATCCGAATATTTAACTGCGTTGCTCAAAAGATTCAATAGAATATGGCTGATGATATTTCTGTCTGAATAAACTTTCTTACTACCAATATAGGTTTGCCTGATCCGTTGCCCATTTTTTAACGAGCCGTCTAAAGTGCCTGCTACCTCTTTGGCAAAATCATCCAGGTCGAATAATTCGGTTACCGATTTCAGGTCACTGTGTTCCAGTTTATCTACGGAAAGAAAATCATCAAGGAGTTGAATAAGATGTTTTACAGATAATTTGACCCTATCGGTGTGCCTCTTTGTCTGTTCCGGTTGCCCACGGTCCACATATTGTTCTATGAGGTTCACAGATGAAAGTACGGTGCTTAGTGGTGTGCGAAATTCGTGAGAAGCCATTGATACGAAATAAGATTTCATTGTATTTAGTTTTCTCTCCTGTTCCAGGGAAAAAGCTAATTCAATAGTCCTTTCCTTTACATGATTTTCGAGTTTCTGATAAACCGTCACTTGTTCATGAATATCCACGCAAAAGCCGATATAGCCAAGAAACGAACTTTCTGGCCCATACATTGGTTTCCCGCTGACGGAAACCCACCTGTAATCCCCGTCATTACGCTTTAAACGCCAGTGCTGACAAAAACCGTCTTGTTTATCGAAGGCTTCATTATATGTTTTAAGTACCCGTTGAACATCGTCTTTGTGCACGTTTTTAATCCAGCCGTTCCCTTCTTCCTGTGCGAAGGTGCAGCCCGTAAATTCAAGCCACATATAGTTGAAATAATTGCGAAGCCTGTTGGTACCGGCCCCCCATATCATTACAGGGGCATTATCGGCTATATTTCGAAACCATTTTTCGCTATCTGCGATTATATCGCTTGCTTTTTTCTTTTCAGTAATATCCGTAAAAAATACAGAAATTCCGTTTTCCGCCGGGTAGGCACGTACGGATAACCATATATCTCTCTGCGCACAATGACTCTCAAAACAGGAGACAACTCTTTGCTTCATCGTCCTGCTATATTGTTTCTTCAGGTTGACACCCATAAAATCGGGGAAGATATCCCATACAGGTCCAGCTGTTATTTCGTCTTTTATTTTTCTTATCAGCCCCAGGGCTATATCATTAGCATAATTGCAATGCCAATCGTAGCCGATGCTGACGAAAGCATCGTTCATACCTTCCAACAGTTGTTCCGCCTGTGGATAAATAAATTGTTTGGTTTCTTGTCCTCTCATAGTATACCGACGCAAATGCGGTTATCAAAAAAATAATGTGCCCTATATCTTTATCATGCAACCAAGTGCTGCAACCTCTCGGTATCAACAATCGTAATAGTGCCATTTTGTATATCAATAAGTTTTTCCTGTTTGAATTCCGAAAGTGTTCTTATTAGCGATTCAGTGGCTGTCCCTGCCAAACTGGCCAGGTCTTCGCGACTCATGTTAACAGTGTATTGCTTTTCTTCGGAAGCACGATACTTGGTTCCGAGAGTAACAAGGGCTTTTGCTACCTTCTTCCGTAGTGTGTTGTATGCAAAACCCAGTACCTGTTCTTCTATCTCCGCAAGGTTTTTGGCCAATAACCCCACAAACTTCTTTTGCACCTGCGGATATGTATTTACAATATCTTCAAAGCTCTTCCGGGGTATCAGCACCAGTTCCGCATCTTCTATCACCTCCGCCGTTTCTATATGGAAGCTATTTTCAAATACCGGTGTATACCCTACAAAATCATTTTCACCAAAAAGTCCGACTACGAGGTCTTTCCCATATTCATGGCTTTTGTATGTGCGTACTTTTCCTTTCTTAATATAATAAAGGAACCGCGGTGTGCTTCCTTCTTTAAATATCACCTGTTTCTTTTTGTAAGCCGCCACTTCGCAGGAATCTATAAGGGATGCCAGGGGATCCCCGGAAGAAAACGTAGTTTCAGGCGAAGTTTCCTGTGCTATGGCTTTCATTGCCTGTTCTGCTTTTTTCAGCCTGTTCCCGATTGCATCAAGCAGGTCGCTACCCTCAAATGGCTTTATGATATAATCATCGGCGCCAAGATTCATAGCATGGCGCAAATCGCTTATCGAGTTTTTTGACGTAAGGAAAATGAATGGGATATTTTGCGTTTTCTCGTCCATCTGCAGTACATGAAGCACGCCAAAGCCATCCATTACCGGCATCATAACGTCACAGACTATTAGGTCGGGATGTTCTGTTCGCACCATTTCTACACCTTCTTTTCCATTGCAGGCTGAAACAACGTCGTAGCGGGCAAGCTGAAGCACTTCAGCTATATTCAGTCTGATATCTTCGTCATCTTCTATTAATAAGATCTTTGTCATGACAATTTTGATTCCGGATAACAATCGAGACAATAAATGTATTTCCAGGAGGTCATGCAAAATAATAACCTTTGCTTTGAGACAGGGTGACATTTATCATCTACAAAAAGACAGGAAGGTCTTTTTCTCCTTTTTACTAAAAAAAGATTATCAATAGCAACACAATAAAATGCTGTTTATCAATACGATATACCCAATGCTATTTACCAACAGCTGCTTTGGGCAGTAAGAACCTAAATAAAAACACCCGGTAAAATATAATGACTACCGGCAGCGGTTATACTGATACTCATCAGGCACCGGGCCGCCAGTCTATTTTTGCAGCATATTTATGTCATTAAAACAGTTTACCACGGTCATGTAACTGCTTCCTTTAATGCCGGTATTTTGCTGCCAGGAGGAAATAATTATGAAAAACATCAGGAACCTTCCGCATTTGTTGGTCGACCAGTTGCAAAAGACTTTAGCCTCGGAAGAGGAGCAACTGGTACGGTTACCCATCCTAACGGGAATTGCAAGCTTTTCCTTTTTAAAGAGCAGCATCAGCAGCTATAGGGAAATAAAAAAAAGAAATATTGACCGGCTGAATAAAAGTCTTGACAAGTTCGGCATCAATAAAAGAGAAAACAAATGTGGGATAACCCGCAAATTAATTGACAACTGTGCATCTGTAAACAAAATCACCCATGAAAAACACGTTGCCGATGCTGCGCTGATAGCAGCAATGCAACAGATCAGCCATTTCAACATCGTAAATTATGGCACAACAGCATCTTACGCTGATGCGCTCAACAGGAGCGACATATCAAAGATATTGCGTGAGGCGTTGGAGGATGAGAAAGAAATGGATAATCACCTGTCGCATATTGCCAGGGAAAGTGTTAATCCTTCAGCCGTATTTGACGGTAAGGGCATTCTCAATATAGGAGAAAAGCGTTTCTGACAAATAAAAACATAAGGTCACAACCCGCAAAATAGAGGTTGTGCATTATCGCTGCAGTCATGTAGCTAAGCCGGACCTTTTTAAGGCCAGGCTTTATAAAGTTCGCCCCGCAGCCTGCATCCTGATGAATATCAGGATGTCTCTTGACCGCAGTCATAGCCAGGGGGATTACTGCAAAATACTTTTACACCAGGATTTCATTTAAATAAAAGCAGTTTAAAACAACGTTTATGAAAAAGAGACATTTACTCGCAGCATTCGTTGCAGTTGCAGCTATAGGTACATCAGATGTATCAGGCCAAACAGAACGGGGTATGTCATTGATGTACACACCGAAAGTAAGGACGGCGATCCATTTGGACCCTGAAACCAGGGTTGAAGCGAAAAAAGCAGCTTTGTCTTCAAGGCTCACGGGATTGGCATATACAGAACACAACGGGGCCTATTATGAACCGCAAGATTCCATTGCACTCTTCTACTCGAATGACAGAGGGGGCCAGCTTGATTCGCCCAATGCCAAGTTTGACAGGGCAGAAATATGGGAATATCAACCGGGCACAGATAGTTATATAAAAGCCGGTATTGTAACACAGACCTTTGACATCAGCAATAATATTTTATCGCAAACGATGGTAAGATGGGATGCGCCATCCAGTTCATTTGTGAACTACATACGGCACCTGAATACCTACGACGTAAGAAATAACCTATTGACACAAACAGCGCAGGAATGGAACACAAGCAACAATAATTGGAGTAACGAAAGCCAATATATATACACATATAACGGCAACAATATGCAACTGACAGAAATTTCTCAGGACTGGGTACCGGCCAGCAACAGCTGGAAAAATGACGAAAAGTACACGCACACGTATGACGCCAACAACAATATGCTCACCTATTTATACCAGACATGGGATGCTGTTACCAATACATGGGATAACGAAGAAATGTACATTTATACATATTTCAACGGCCTGCTTACCAGCAATATTCAGCAGTATTGGAGCAACTTATCGTCTGCATGGATAAATGATACAAAATATTCACACACATACGAAAATGGTGATGAGATTGAAAGCCTGGAACAATCCTGGAGGGTGGGCAGTAGCAGTTGGGAAAATGAGAACCGCCGCTTGTACAGCTATGATGTCAATTCTGGCGTAGGTCCAAAAAATCTGATAACCACTATTTACCAGCTTTGGATTTTTTCATCGTGGAGGAACAGTACAAGGTATGAATATTCTTATAACGCTACCAATGACCGCCTGACAGAACTGCGCCAGACATGGGCAGGATTTCCCGGTAGCTGGAGGAATAGTTATTTACATACCTCTACTTACGATAACAGTCATAACCAATTGACCCACCTGGAACAGGCATGGAGCAATGCCGACACGTTATTTGTCAATTCAACGTTCCTTGAAAAAAGCTATAATAATTATAACCAACTTCTCACCGAAACATCCAATACATGGAATGCCGGTGGTTTTTGGCAGCCCACTACAGACGACTACCAGAACCGTTACTATTATGAAGAATATGGTACAACAGCTATAGCAGCGCTGAGCAAAACAGACAATGTGACCGTTTACCCTTCGCCCGCAACCAGCCAGATCAATATTGACCTGAAATGGAGCGAGCCGCAACCGGCATTCATTAGTATTTATGATGTAACTGGCAGGCTCTGGAACCAGTGGAACGTTGCCGCATCAGATAACTATCACAATACCCTGAATGTGTCCAATTTCCCTGCGGGAAATTACTATATCAAAATAAACGGCAGCAAGGTGCAAACTGTTAAAACCTTTGCCGTGGTACACTAGTCGTTTAGTGCTCTATTTATAGTCTGAAAGGCGCCCCATCTCAGGGTGCCTTTCGTTTTTCACAAGCCTTTTTTAATTCAGAAAAAAAAGCGCCCCCGGGTTGATGCGGGGGCGCTGTGCGTATCGAGAATATGTGATTGCTTATTTTTTTGCCGGCTCGGTCTCAGCCTCGGCTTGTTTCAGCGCACGTGTCATTACTACAGACGCGATGGGAATACGCGGCGGGTTCATAACTTCCATGTTTTCAGCTACGATGTCCTGAACACGGATGTTGCCGTTCAGTTGCAGGTCATCTATGTTCACGTCCAGGTGCTCGCGCAGGTACTTGGGGTAAGTACGCACTTTTACGCTTTTAAGTTTCAACACCAGGCGTCCGCCATCTTTAACGCCCTGCGGCTGTCCTGTGAAGTTGAGCGGCAGGTCGGCTATCACTTTCTTGCCTTCTACCAGTTCCAGGAAGTCAATGTGCGCCAGGTCATCTGTCACCACGTCAAACTGGATGTCTTTCATGATGCAACGGTACGTTTTGCCGTTTACATCAATTTCCACTATCTGGAACTCCGGCGAATACACCAGTCCGCGTACAGACAGCGGAGTAACAGACAAATGAACGGCTTCTTCGCCACCGTAAATTACTACGGGTACTCTACCCTCAGAACGAAGACGGCGTGTTGCTGATTTACCGAGGTCGCTCCTGAGTTCTCCTTGTACTTTAATAGTTTTCATTACTTAAACTTTTTTTTAACTCTTCAACACCGTGCGCATACCCGGCAAACATCCGGACGTTGAAACGTTTTTTTAATTGTTAGTTTTTGTCAAGGCCGCCAATATTGGTCGGGCCGGGTTTTGTTGTTTAAACAGTCTTTTTATGTCCAGGGCCAATTACTTAGCCTTTCAATTTGCTATGTATAAATAACGAGTTGATAGATTTGTTCTCAAATGCGTTACGAATGGCCACCGCAAACAGGTCGGACGTCGTGAGCACTTTTATTTTAGAACTTTCCTTCTTCAGCGGTATGGTATCGCAAACCACCAGTTCTTCCAACTCAGAGTTTTCGATGTTTTCGTACGCCTTGCCGCTCAGCACGGGGTGGGTACAAAAAGCCCTTACCGATAAAGCCCCCTTTCCTTTCAGTACCGATGCGGCCTTGCTAAGTGTGCCGGCAGTGTCGCAGATATCATCTATCAATATTACGTTCTTGCCTTCCACATCACCTATTACGGTCATGCCGGCTACCTCGTTGGCACGCTTACGCTCCTTGTCACATATCACCATATCAATGCCAAAATATTTGGCCACTTCGCGTACACGGTTGGTACTTCCCACATCGGGGGCCGCAAAGATAAGGTTTTCTATATTAAGTTGTTCAATATATGGTATAAAAATCGCCGAGCTGTCCAGGTGGTCCACCGGTATATCAAAAAAACCTTGTATCTGTGGTGCGTGCAGGTCCATAGTGATAATACGGTTGGCGCCGGCTTCGGTCAGCAGGTTGGCTATCAGTTTAGACGCAATAGACACTCGGGGCTTGTCTTTACGGTCCTGCCTTGCAAAGCCGAAATACGGTATCACAGCCGTGATATAACCGGCAGATGCCCGTTTTGCAGCGTCTATCATCATCAGCAGCTCCAGCAGGTTGTCAGACGGGGCGAAGGTGGATTGTACCAGGAAAACATAATCGCCGCGGATAGACTCCTGGAATATGGGCTGAAATTCGCCATCGCTGAACCTATTGACCTGCATATGGCCGAGCCTTTTGCCAAAGGATTTGGCTATCCTCTGCGCCAGGTACGCAGAGTTAGTACCTGAAAACAACTTTATTGCTGACTGCATGACTGAAATTGAGATGAGGGTGCAAAGTTAGGTAAACGTTAAGTTTATTAAAAGAGGAAATTTGGGCCCATGTTGGAGAGGTGCGATTAGGAATAAAGCTAATTTTGCCGGAAATGTGTTTTATTCCGAAACCTTTGGCAACGGGTTTTTATTACTAATTTTACGCCCTTATATAATCATATTTTAACGCATATCTATGCTGCAACTCCCCGGCCAGACGGCTTTTTATAAAGGAAAAGTACGCGATGTATATACCATTGCCGACAAATATCTCGTAATGGTGGTCAGCGACCGTATATCGGCCTTCGACGTAGTACTGCCCCGCCCTATCCCATATAAAGGGCAGGTGCTGAACAGCATCGCCGCCCGTTTCCTGGATGCTACGGAGGATATTGTCCCCAACTGGAAGATCAGCGCTCCCCTGCCCAATGTGACCATCGGACGAAAATGCGAGACTTTTCCGGTAGAGATGGTGATACGCGGCAACCTGGCAGGACATGCCTGGCGTACCTACAAGAGCGGAAAACGTGAGCTCTGTGGTGTAACACTGCCGGAGGGCATGAAAGAGAATGATTTCTTTGACACGCCCATTATTACACCCTCCACCAAGGCGCATGAGGGACATGACGAAGATATATCAAGAGAAGACATAATAGCCCGTGGCCTGGTAAGCGAAAGCGACTATGCCCAGCTTGAATTATACACGCAGGCATTATTCAAACGTGGAAAGGAAATTGCTGCCGAGCGCGGGTTGATACTGGTGGATACCAAGTATGAATTTGGCAAGATAGGCGATACCATCTACCTGATAGACGAGATACACACGCCCGATAGCAGCCGCTATTTTTATGCAGAGGGTTACGAAGAGCGCCAGGCAGCAGGCCAACCACAGAAGCAACTGAGCAAAGAGTTTGTACGCGAGTGGCTGATGGAAAACGGCTTCCAGGGCAAAGACGGACAAACCGTGCCTGAAATGACGGATGAGGTAGTGGATATGATTTCGGACAGGTATATAGAATTGTACGAGCAGGTAACCGGGACAGTGTTTATCAAAGAAGATTTGAGCGAGGAGGAGTGGATGGCTAGGTTGAGGGAAGAAGTGGAAAGCCTTAGAGTAAGATAACTCTTTGTGGTAATATGCGAGACAATAAGTAACAGAGCATTATTATTAATACCTTAATGTTATAAGTATGACTGACAAAAAGAAGTTTTTTTTTAGAAACATATCATGCTCTAACTGCGGCAATATCTCTAAAATGCCAGTCATCGGCGATGTATATGAAGACTGTACTGAATACCATGAAGAATATGGGCCCGGACCTGACTGTGGCGTACACTATCACATTTTATCCTGTCCTGCATGTAAAGAAGTGAATATAACCAAACACGATTGGCATGATGAAATGGATGAGGAGGATGTAAATGTAAAAATACTCTACCCTAAAAAAGAACGGATTCCTCTAGGTTTACCTGATCGAATAAAAGAACAATATATTATTGCAGACAAGGTAAAATCAATTGATGTAAGCTTATATGCTATAGCTATTCGTAAAATGCTTGAGATGGTATGCAAGGACAGAAAGGCCAACGGTAAAACGCTCGATGCTATGTTAAAGGATTTAGCAAAAAGGAATGAACTCCCGGGAAAACTTGTTGATGTAGCAAAAGGTGTTAGACTCTTTGGCAATATGGGTGCTCATGCATCTGACATCAAACTCAAAAACAATGAAATTCCTCTCTTGGAAGCATTATCTAAAGCAATTCTAGAGTATATATATAGCGCCCCCTATTTAGCCACTGTTGCGGAAAACAAGTTGGCATTACTAAGTAATTCAAATAAATAACAATCACATTCCCAATTTTATTCAACATATCAAAAGGGATACTGGAACAATTAAGAGATTAAGAACACCCCAAACTTATATACACATTTGTAGGATTGGCTATATAAACAAATATGCATATCCTTTCTTATTTACAAGTACAGACAGATAAGCAGCGTTTTGTACTTTTGCACCTCCAAGAAGTATAGATATGAGTGAAGTCAAACACAGGGTTATCAAATCGCCCACAGGCAACCAACTGAATTGCAAAAACTGGATAAGCGAAGCCGCTTACCGCATGATACAAAACAACCTGGATCCCGAAGTGGCAGAACGTCCTGAAGACCTGGTAGTATATGGTGGTATTGGTAAGGCTGCCCGCAACTGGGAGAGCTTTGATAAAATACTGGAATGCCTGCGCAACCTGGAAGAAGACCAGACACTGATGGTGCAGAGTGGTAAACCGGTAGGCATACTGCGCTCGCACAAAGACGCGCCCCGTGTGCTGATAGCGAACAGCAACCTGGTGGGCCGCTGGGCTACGTGGGAACACTTCCGCGAGTTGGAAGCAAAAGGGCTGATGATGTACGGACAGATGACCGCCGGTAGCTGGATTTATATCGGCAGCCAGGGTATCGTACAGGGCACTTATGAAACCTACCTCTCCCTGGCTAATATGCACTATGGCGGTACATTGAAAGGTACGCTGAACGTCACTGCCGGACTCGGTGGTATGGGTGGCGCTCAGCCGCTGGCCATCACCATGAACGAGGGTGTATGCCTGGCCGCCGAAATGGAAGAATGGCGCATGCAAAAGCGTATTGAAACACGTTACTTAGATAAATACTCGCACGACATAGACGAAGCTATTGACTGGGCGCTGAAAGCAAAAGAGAACAAAGAAGCCATATCCATAGGCGTATGTTGCAACGCGGTTGACCTGCTGCAAAGGCTGATAGACAGGAACATCACGCCTGATACACTCACCGACCAGACATCTGCCCACGACGAACTGATAGGCTACTTCCCCGAAGGGTTGAGCGTAGCAACAGCCAACGCACTGCGCGAGAGCAACCCGCAGGAATACATTAAACATTCGCTGGACACGATGGCCAAACATGTACGCCAGATGCTGGAACTGCAAAAGCGTGGCGCCATTACGTTCGACTATGGCAATAACCTGCGCGGACAAGCTCATGATAAACGCGGTGTAGAAAACGCTTTTGATTTCCCCGGCTTTGTACCCGCATATATACGTCCGCTGTTCTGCGATGGCAAAGGGCCTTTCCGTTGGGTAGCCTTGAGCGGTGACCCCGAAGATATTTATACTACCGACCAGGCACTGAAAGAACTGTTCCCGGAAAACAAGGGCCTGCTGCGCTGGCTCGATATGGCTAGAGAAAAAATTGCATTCCAGGGATTGCCAAGCCGTATATGCTGGCTGGGTATGGGCGAACGTGAAAAAGCAGGCTTGCTCTTCAACAAGCTGGTGCGTGAGGGCAAGGTAAAAGCGCCTATCGTTATCGGCCGCGACCACCTCGATTGTGGTTCGGTAGCATCGCCCAACCGCGAAACGGAGGCTATGAAAGACGGCAGCGATGCCGTAGCCGACTGGCCGATACTGAATGCACTCATCAATACCGCAGGCGGTGCCAGTTGGGTGTCCTTCCACCATGGTGGTGGTGTGGGTATGGGCTACTCGCTGCACGCAGGTATGGTAATAGTGGCAGACGGTACTGCCGATGCAGACGAGCGCCTGAAGCGTGTGCTCCACAACGACCCTGCTATGGGTATACTCCGCCACCACGATGCCGGCTACCAGCAGGCAACGGATAATGCGGATAAGTTTGGGTTGAATATTTGGTAATAACCCAACCCCCGTCCGACCGGGTCATCCGGGCGGGCCTGAAGGGCTTTGTGTTATAACTTATAAGGCTACTGCAGCAATGTGGTGGCCTTTTTACCATTTCATATCAGGAAGTGGTTACGAACAACAAAAAAGCAGCTTGAATTATAATGTAGTATATTCTTAAATAGCTATATTAGTGCTCTAAACTTATAAACAATGAAAAGAAGAATTCTGCTTTTTGCCCTTCCGGCATTTGCGCTTGCCTCATGCACAAAACCAAAACCGGAATCAAGAATATATACCGTTGGAGATACAACACCCGTTACAGTAAACACACCCGATACTAGCTTTTATGTTTCCGGGCTTGCGAGTCTTACAACGTTCCCCTTAGCCCAAACGACTCTTCCTATATCGGTGGTTCATACAGACGGTATTCAGCGCAATGTATCTTTATCAGTCGCTGACCTACCGGAAAATGTAAAAGTAAAATTATCCCACTTTCAGGGTTACACACCATTTAGTTCAGTTATCTCAATAGATAGCCGTTTTGCTACACCGGGCAAGTATCCTATAAAGGTGTTAGCTATACCGGACACTGGCAAGGTCAAAGAATATGGCTTGACTTTGCAAATAGACACGATGAGTGAAAAGGATTGTTTGTTCCAGGTTTTCGGCAGAATGGGGCAGCCGGCAATTTTTGATATGTCCGGCTCGCGCGTAGGTAATCTTACGGCAATATTTGAATACTCTACAATTAACTTAAAGTCCTATGTAAGAAGTCTGCTTTTATCTTATGGAACCAGTCAATATGATTCATATATCTCTTACCACGGACAAAACAACCTGGATGGTCTGATTGATATGGAAGTAAACTGCACCAATGGACAGATAACAATACCCACACAAACAGTAAAGGGCATCAGGACATTACCCGGAGACACTCTCGAATTTACGATTTCCGGCAATGGACAAATTGACCCGGAAAACAATACATACGACGTGACCTACATCACAGACTCTGCTACATACAGGATGCATGGCACGTTCTATTATTAATAATACTGCATAAATAAAAGGGGCTGTAATTGTACAGCCCCTTCCCGCCGTTGTTGGTGTTCTTCACCAACAACGCCTCGCGACGGTAAAAGCCTAATCGAAGAGATAGTGCGACATAAATCCCCAATTATCCTCCCCTGTCTCATAAAAATACGCACTACTGAATACATATTCTTCCGGCAGCTTACAAAGCCCGGCCTTGACAGGGTTTTCGTGTATGTAATTCAACTTCTGTATTAAAACAGCCTCCGTCCATACAGGTACAGATAGTGGATTCCTTTCCCATACCTGGTATTTTCGGTCTTTTGCATTTACACTGAGTGTTTCCAACAGTGGTTGATTATTGTTGCGCAAATCCTTTCCTGGCAACAACATCGAGGCGAAAATCCATACTACATCAACTATGTCTATACTTCATTAGTATATCACAATAACCATATCAATTCTGTACAACATATTTAACCTTACCTTTGTACCTACATTATTTATTCAATTTGAAGTATACAGGCACTATATTACTGGCATTCATCCTGTGCTTACCAACGGTAAGTGTCCGGGCGCAAAAAGCCATGAAAAAGCCCCTTCAAACAGAACAGCAAACAAACAATAAAATGAGAGTAGATATTTGGTCGGACGTGATGTGCCCGTTTTGTTACATAGGCAAACGGCATTTTGAACAAGCCCTGGAAGAATTTGAACACCAGGGGAAGGTAGAGGTGGTCTGGCATAGTTTTCAGCTAGACCCCGACGCAAAACCGCAGCCCGGCAAAGACGCCTATACCTACCTGGCTGAGCGTAAAGGCCAATCGGTGGAATGGAGCAGGCAGGCACACAAACAAGTGACGGAAATGGCCGCCAGGGCAGGCTTACACTACGATTTCGACAAAGTAAGAATTGCCAATTCGTTTGACGCGCATCGCCTTGTGCAACTTGCCAGGAAATACGGCAAGGGCGATAATATGGAAGAGCAATTATTCAAAGGGCATTTCACAGAAGGGAAGGACGTAGGTGACCATAAAGTTTTGACAGAAATGGCAAAGGCCATAGGCCTGGACGAGCAGGAAACCAAAAATGTGCTGAATAGTAATACCTATGCCGCCGAGGTGCAGGCAGATATTGAAACGGCAGAAAGAATAGGTGTGCGCGGAGTGCCCTTTTTTGTCATCAATAATAAATATGGCATCAGCGGTGCACAACCGCCGGCTACATTCGTGCAGGCGCTAAACAAGGCATGGGAGGAGTACTCGAAAGAAAACAAGCTTACCATGATGGACAGCGACGCCCCCGCCTGCGAGCCGGATGGAACATGTAAATAGCACAATCTGCAAATAACAAAAAGGCTACCGCCTTCGCGGTAGCCCTTCAATAAATTATCATCAGCTAATCAGCTAATCATCAAACCAGCTAATTGATCTTCCCCACCATATCCAAGGGGTTCACCCATTCGTCAAATTGCTCTGAAGTAACATAGCCCAGGTCAATAGCTGTTTGCTTCAGCGTTTTGCCTTGCTTGTGGGCAGTCTGTGCTATTTCTGCCGCTTTGTAGTAGCCTATCCTGGTGTTCAGCGATGTTACCAGCATCAGCGAGTTGTGCAGGTGTGCATCAATATTCTCCTGTATCGGCTCAATACCTACCGCGCATTTGTCGTTGAAGGATACACAACCATCACCTATCAGCCTGGCGCTGTGCAGGAAGTTGTATATCATCATCGGCTTGAACACGTTCAGCTCGAAATGCCCCGTAGCGCCACCTATGTTGATGGCCACATCATTGCCCAACACCTGTGCCGCTATCATCGTCAGCGCCTCGCACTGCGTGGGGTTNNGCATGATAGAAGAACCCGGCTCATTATCAGGAATGGATATCTCCCCTATTCCGCAGCGCGGGCCCGAGCTCAGCATACGTATATCGTTGGCTATCTTCATCAGGCTTACGGCAACGGTTTTCAATGCACCATGTGCTTCTACTATAGCGTCATGTGCAGCCAGGCTTTCAAATTTATTTGCGGCTGTTACAAAAGGCAGCCCTGTCAGTCCGGCTATTTTAGCCGCTACTTTTTCAGCATATCCTTCAGGTGTATTGATGCCCGTACCTACCGCAGTACCACCCAGCGCAAGTTCGCCCAGGTGTGCCAATGTATTGTTGATGGCTTTCAGTCCGTGGTCCAGTTGCGATACATAACCGCTTATTTCCTGACCCAGTGTCAGCGGCGTAGCATCCATAAAGTGCGTACGGCCAATCTTTACGATGTGCATATACTCCTTAGCCTTGGCAGCCAGCGTATCGCGCAGTTTTTTAATGCCGGGAATGGTAGTCTCCGCCAGTATTTTATATGCAGCTATATGCATAGCCGTGGGGAATGTATCGTTTGACGACTGCGATTTGTTCACATCATCATTGGGGTGTACAAACTTTTCTTTGTCGGTCAGTTGGCCGCCGTTTACCACATGCGCGCGGTAAGCTATCACCTCGTTGCAGTTCATATTGCTCTGCGTACCCGAGCCCGTTTGCCATACCACCAGCGGAAACTCATTGTCCAGTTTACCTTCCAGTATCTCATCGCACACCTGGCCTATCAGTTTCGACTTTTCCGCAGGCAGTACACCCAGGTCTGTATTAGTAAGTGCAGCCGCTTTTTTCAGGTAAGCGAATGCCTTAATGATTTCTTTGGGCATCTTATTGATGTCCTGCGCTATTTTGAAGTTGTCAATAGAACGTTGCGTCTGCGCGCCATAGTAGGCAGCAACGGGCACCTTCACCTCGCCCATCGTGTCTTTCTCAATACGAAATTCCATATAAAATTATTTATCAAGTAAAATTGAATAGAATTGACGGCGCAAAGGTATTAAATGAATGAATATTAGTGGCGCTGTTTTATATCACTATAAAATCCGGCAATCATTTTTTATACTTGCGCATCATAATTTTTTAAAGATGAGAAACCTTGTATTAACCCTTGCCGCAGTACTGTGCGTGCAACTTTCGTTTTCCCAGGTAAAAAATATTGAATACAGCGCCCCTTTTGAAGAACCGGAAAAAGGATGGTACAAAATAATGCAACTGTCCAATGGGAATACTTTCTTCTTCAACTTCAACAATGAGAAGGGCATTGAAATTACCGTGTACAAACCCGACAGAAAGGTAGGCGGCAAAAAGGTGCTGAGCAGCAGCCTGTGGGACCCCAAAAACATGAAAAATTCCACCATCGAAGGCATCTACGAAATAGCGGGCCAGCCGGTAATATTCCTGCAGCAGTTGAACAGCCGTGTGCCCGAATTGTACCGCATACAACTGAACCCCGACAACGGCGCCATTGCCAAACAGCAGAAATTAGGCGAGCTACCTAAATACGGTATGATGGCGGGCTACGCAATGGCTTTTGGCGGTGTAGACCAGGAAGATTTCATTGTAGAAAAAGACCCATACTCCGATGCATATGCCGTAGTACATTACAACTCTTTCGCCAAAGAAAGCGACAAACGTATAGAGCTGGTACACTATGCTGTGGAAAATGGGGAGCATACTGAGGTCAACAGGGCGTTCTACGATGCACAGGACTTTAAATACACCAACTATATAGGCATGGTGGTAAACGGCGACAAACAGGTGCACCTGGCAGCCTATGGTTACAATACATCCGGCTCAGGTGGCAAAGACTCGAGGGTGATCATCTCCAGGATACGAAAAGGCGAATCAGCATTTACCAACCTCAACCTTGAGTTTACTGATGACTTTAAAGAAACAGAGGGGCTGATGAACTACAATCCCGAAACAGGCATGATACAAATGCTGACTTTGACTTTGATAAAGGGTGGCAAGAGAATGAGTATGACGAGTGGCAAGTCAGTCGGAACAAGTTATTACATGGCATTGGTCAGCTACATCGACCCCGAGTCACTGCAAATCATTAAAAAGACATTGCTGCCAATGGACGAGGTAAACAACTATGTCAAGTCAAAAAACATAGACAAAGAAGGCTTCGCTGGTATGCCGGTAGATATGATATTGAACAACGATAACACCATCACCATACTGATGGAGGAGAAAAGCGAGATCATCAGCAAGAGTACTACTATCGATATACCTTTCGGTAATATCGCTGTTGTGACACTTGATGGTACCGGTAAGGATATTGAGTCCTATGCCATTCAAAAATGCCAGGAAGGCAAGAGCGGGCAGCAAATGGAAAACATGTACCTGGCCAAGAGGGGCAAAGGCATGTGGTCTTACCGCAAAAGGGCCGGCATGAGCATGACTGCCCCATTAGACAACAGGGCGTTCTACTCCTTTGGCTATGTCAACACTTCATCCAACAACAAGTACATTATATTCAACGACAACAGGGACAACTACGAAAACGGTGAACCTAAGCGGCAGAAAAACAATTCTGTGTTATGTGCGGCATCTGTAAGCGATGCAGTGACAGTTTTCAGGAAAGTGAACAACAGCGGTATGCAATCAGGCTACCTCTTTGGCCGCAACGCCAATGACGACCAGACCGCTTTTGCCAATGTTGAATCCGCGCATTTCAGGAAAGACACGGGCGTATATGCCGCACTGATGGTGAAGCGCATGAAACGTGAAAAGAAAGCCTATATTTCCTGGGTGACGCTGGACTAAACAGCTTAATGCTGTAATTTTACCCCCGTGAAATACCTGTACACAGTACTCATATGCGGACTGGTGGTAACGCTGGTTTCTTTTACTCCTAAAAAGGAGAACAAGAAGCTGACCAAAGAGCAGTTGGGCGAAATGCTGTTCTTCGACAATATACTGTCGGAGGATAGGAGCATTAGTTGCGCATCCTGCCACAAACCGGAATTTGCATTTGCAGACACTGTGGCATTCAGCACAGGTGTACACGGGCGCAAAGCGGTACGCAATACCCCATCGGCTATGAACGTCGCTTCACGGGAAGCCCTCTTCTGGGACGGCCGCGCCGCCACACTGGAAGAGCAGGCGCTGGGGCCGATTGAAAACCCCAACGAAATGAACCTGCCCCTGCCGGTAGCGGTAGAGCGGCTCAACAACAGCAAGTACAAACAACTCTTCCTGGAAGTGTTTGGCAAAGTGCCCAACAAGGACAACCTCGGTGCGGCCATCTCCGCCTACGAGCAAACGCTGGAAACATCGGATACGCCCAACGACCGCTGGCTGCGCGACGAGCCCGGCGGGCTGACCGCACAGCAGGAACGCGGCAGGGAGATATTCAGGGTAAAGGCCAAATGTTTTGAATGCCATTTCTCGCCCGACTTTACGGTGGATGATTTCCGCAACATAGGTTTGTTCAACGGGCAGGAGTATAACGACTCGGGCCGCTATGCTGTAACGCACAACCCCGAAGACATAGGTAAGTTTAAAGTGCCCGGCCTGCGCAACGTGGCAGTGACTGCTCCCTACATGCACGATGGCAGCATCAAAACCCTGCGCGAGGTAATAGACTATTACGACCAGCCACATACACTGGTAGCCAACGCCATAGGCCGCGACAGCGTACTGCGCGAACCGCTCAACCTCACGGAGCAGGAGAAGCAGGACCTCGAAGCCTTTCTCCACTCACTGACCGACGACAGGTTTGTGAAGAAATAATCAAGCCCATATTTATCTTTCTTAGCACTGTCTTTTTATCTTGAGGCCTTGTAACCATACCTCATGGAAAAATCAAAGGCAAAGCTTATCTCACTGGCTACAGGCGCTATCCTGTTTGCGTTCATGCTATGGGGCAATCCCTTCGGGCTGGAACTGCAGGCTGCCAAAGTGCTGGCTATTGGTACGCTCATGGTTACCTGGTGGGTAACACAGGCGCTGCCCATGCCCGTAGTGGCGCTCCTCCCCCTGCTCTTTTTCCCCCTCATGGGCATTGCCGATATGGAAGAAGTGGCCGCCCCTTATGCCTCCTCCATCATCTTCCTGTTTATGGGTGGGTTTATGATAGCCCTGGCTATAGAGAAATGGGGGCTGCACAAGCGGGGCGCATTATCCATCATACAACTCACGGGCACTAGTGGCAATAAAATAGTGCTGGGCTTTATACTGGCATCCGGGCTGCTCAGTATGTGGCTCAGCAATACCGCTACCACCATGATGATGTACCCCATCGCACTCAGCGTTATCAAAGTGATGGAAGACAACGCCTCGCAAAAAGGTAATATCAGCAACCTGGGCATCTGCCTCATGCTGGCCATCGCCTACGCCAGCAACCTGGGTGGTATAGCCACCATCATAGGCACACCGCCCAACGTGGCTTATGTGGGTTATTTAGAACGCAGCGGCACCTATACATTCCAATTTGCCGACTGGATGAAACTCTGCATGCCGCTGTCACTGCTGCTGATGTGGGTGCTGTACCTGGTGCTCACCCGTGTACTCTACCCCAACCGTATGCCTGCCGATGGTGCTGCCCGCGAAATGATACATACAGAACTAAAGGCGATGGGCAAACTCTCCGCGCCCGAAAAACGTGTGCTCATCATCTTCGTCTTCACTGCCCTGCTATGGATTACCAAAGACATCATCAACGCGGCACAGGCAGTATTCAAACTCAACGATTCCATCATAGCCCTACTGGGTGCTATACTTATGTTCATCACTCCATCGGGCGATGCAGACAACAAACCCGTGCTGGTATGGAAAGACACCCGCAATATGGCATGGGGCATACTCATCCTGTTTGGTGGTGGCATCACACTGGCGGCGCAGTTGGAGCAGGCGGGGCTGATACAAAGCCTGGGCGAATGGATAGCCCGCTACGCGCAGGGCGGCATTGTGCTGCTGTTTGTGGTAACGATTGTGTCCATCTTCATCAGCGAGGTGATGAGCAATGTAGCGCAGGTAATTGTATTCGCACCCGTGATAACCGGCATGGCGGTAGCCCTGAATATCGACCCCGTGCAACTGGGCGTAGCCATGACCCTCGGCGCCAGTTGCGCCGGTATGCTGCCCATGGGCACTCCACCCAATGCCATCGTATTTGCCAGCGGCAGGCTGAAACTAAAGCACATGCTCACCGCAGGCTTTATTATGAACATAGTAAGCGCAGTACTGATAACCCTATTCTGCTGGTATTTGTACCCGGCGATGATTGAGGTGGTGAGGAGGTGAGGGGAATCCCTCACTATGCCACTCTTTAGACCTAGTAGAACACCATTGGTGTCCCACCAGGTCTAACAGGTTGAGACCGGATGGGTTAGTTTGACACAGGTTATCTGCCTGAGGCGAGGATCTGTGCTAGTGAGGACCTTACCAAATAAAAATATGACGGCGTGATTTGGTAATGTAATGACCTTAGAATACTCACCCTGGGATACAGGAATATCTGTTCATCTCTTTATTTTCCTGTTTCATGACAATCGTTTTCCTGGTTATTCGCCTTTAAGCTAAATTTCAGTGAGGCAGAAATTAATAGGCTATTTTCCCAAACCACAAACACAGTACCATTAAAAACAAAAACAGATATATGTGCATGCAAACCGCCTTTATATTCCGTTTACTGTTTTGCATGTGCCTGTCTTTCTTGTATTCATGCCGGGCTGCTGCACAAAACCTGGTTCCCAACCCAAGCTTCGAAGACTATAACGGCTGCCCTGCCAATGGACTGGCGCCACATTATCCGCAAATTGTGCAGTCTCCTGCATACAGTTCATTCCCGGCTGTCAAGGCATGGGTAAGCCCTACTATTAATGGTAGCCCCGATTATTATAATGGCTGTGCCCCAATGAATGCCTTCACCAATGTACCCAACGCGATTTTCGGCTACCAACAGGCGCGCACAGGACAGGCGTACATGGGTATGTATATATGCTACCAGTATTCCAACGGCGGCTCAGACTACCGTGAGTACATCGGATGCAAGTTGAAAAACCCTTTGATAGCAGGGAATAAGTACCTGGTATCTTTTCATATATCCAGCTCCAGTGGATTCAGTTCTGGTTACAATTATGTTGCAACCGACCAACTGGGCGTAAAACTATCAAAATCAAAAATTGACTCACCTAAAAATATAAGAGGCATAAACCCACAGCTAATAAACCCTACCGGCAACTATCTAATTGACTCGATTAACTGGATGCTGGTGGCCGGCACTTTTGTGGCTACGGGTGGCGAAGAATGGCTGACTATTGGTAATTTCACCTACTCCCTGCCACCGCCAACAAGAATACTGGTATACCCTGCGGTGGAAGATCCATCTAAAATGCTCATGCAGTATGTGTATATAGATGATGTATGCGTGCTGGACCTAAGTCATCCGGCACAACGTTATACGATGTTATGCGTTGCAGCTTTCCCGGCAACTATAAAAGCTTTGTCTCAGGGAACTTATAAATGGAATACGGGCGACACAACCGATACCATAACCATCCAGGCCAACGGCAAATACTGGTGTGAGGTAATAGGCGACTGTAGTTATAATGTGGATACAATTGTAGTAACCAACAGAGAAAACTACCAGCTTAATATAGGGCCGGATACCAGTTTTTGCAGCGGCAAGAGCATAGTCATTACGGCCAACGGTCTGTTTGACACTTACCATTGGAGCACCGGCGCCACTACACCCACTATTACTTTAACAAAGGCTGGTGAATATATATTGACAGTCACCAACTCATGCGGTCAATACAGCGACAGCATTAACCTGAAAGCTATTGATGTATTTCCACCGGAAGGTTCAGATACGGCTATTTGCATCAATACTTATCCCTTATGGACGAATGTTAAAGGTACAGATGTCAGATGGTACGCTGATCATGATAGTGCCATTAGCTATGCACACCCACCAATTAATATGACCATCCCCGGTAAAAGAACATTTTATGTAACACAAACACTAACGGGCTGTGAAAGCCGAGGGGTACCTGTGACAATCGAGGTAAAGGGAGCGCCGGAAAACCATACAGGAAATGATACCACGCTATGCCGTGATAACCCTGCGCAGATAGGTACACAAATCGCAGGAATTACCTATACATGGAATACCGGGGAAACTGGCTGCTGTATCATACCTGCAAAGCAGGGCATGTATATACGCGAGGCGCATAATGAATGTGGCACCACTCCTGATAGTATAACAATAGACATACAGGAGTGTGAAGATTGTATGTTTGTTCCTACTGCCTTCAGCCCTAATGGTGACGGGCTTAATGACCTGTTCGGCGGCATACCCAAATGCCCGCTGATGCATTATTATTTGCAAGTATTTAACCGCTGGGGTGAGCGCATATTTGTATCAGGCGCACCCGAAAAAAAATGGGATGGCACTTACAAAAACATATCTGCCGAAGTTGGGGTATTCCATTATTCATTGGAGTACATAGCCAACACGTCCGTACAAAGGAAACTACTACTGAAGGGAGATATCACATTGATTAAATAAAGTTCCAGTTCCGCAGGGGTCCTCGGCACGAGACCCCTGCGGAAATATGATTTGTCTGCCCTAATCCCAGATACCGTTCTGAGCCGTAAATATCACCAGCAGACTATCAGTCACCATAATGGTATGCTCGTGCTGCGCTACAAAGCCACCCCTGTTTCCCTTTAGCGTCCAGCCATCTGCTTGTGTATCGGCAATGGTCGACCGTGTTGAAATAAACGTCTCTATCGCCACTACCGAATTCTTTTTGAAACGCTCCCTGTTAAACCTGTCGCGGTAGTTGGCTATCTCGTGCGGCTCCTCGTGCAGGCTGCGACCCACTCCATGCCCCGTCAGGTTTTTTATTACCGTGTAGCCAGCTTTTTTAGCCTCCGTCTCTATCAGTCGGCCTATCTCCGATATCCTTACACCGCCTTTAATATTGCTGATAGCTTTTCTTAATATGTCTTTCGATGTTTTTACCAACCTGCCGTGTCCATGTATGTCTTCGCCTAATACAAACGAGCCGCCATTATCGGCCCAATAGCCGTTCAATTCTGCCGATACATCAATATTTACCAGGTCGCCTTCCTGTAGTATTTTATGCACCGATGGTATGCCATGGGCTGCTTCCTCGTTAACACTGATACATGTATGCCCTGGAAAATCGTAGGTGAGCATAGGTGCAGATCTCGCTCCCATCTGTGCCAGCAATTCGCCCCCGTATTCGTCAAGTTGCTTAGTAGAAATACCCGGCCGGGCAAATGCACGCATCTTTTTAAGCACAATCGCCACTGCATCACTTGCCTGTTGCATTCCAATTCTTTGTTCTTCAGTAGCTATAGACATTCCTTAGTTTCTATTCGGGGCAAAATTAAGAATAAATGCCTTTGTGACCCCTGGCCCTGATGTTCCAAAGACATCCGTGTCTATTAAGTCATTAGCGCTGCAACCGGCATTCAAGGTATTGGCTAAACTAAAAATTGTTACGAATAAACCCCTATCACTATCAACTCGTTGAATGTCCAACGGAGATAGCAACAAGAATACGCTACTTAACATTCATTAAGTAATACACTGATATTCAATCGATAAAACAAATACAGATAGTATAGACAAATCAAAAACAGGGTGTTTTTCCCCTGTTTTTTGTCATATTTTTTTGTAAATCTTTACAGGTATGTTTTATGTGTGTTTAGGCTGTATCATTTGTTCACAACAAAAACACAGCACATTGTTCAGTTATAATTCTGAGGATAATTATAGCTTCGGGCAACAGAAGAATAGTTTGTTCAATGAATAAAACTAAAAGTGACAGAAGAAAATAATATCACATGAAAAGTAGCAACGGGATGTTGCAGCTTTATTGCCATGGCAGTCTGCCCAATTGCAGAATACCTATCCTGCTTATGCTGAAAACCACTTGGTTTTATCACCCGTCATGACCGGGTAGTAGCACAAAAATCACTAAACCGTTCAATGCATCTAAGCAGCAACATTGAACATTCATTTTTCACAAAAAATTATTGCGTATGAAAAAGTTATTTTTTGCAACCTGCCTGGTATTACTGGGCGGCACAGGTCTCAAAGCACAGGACCTGATTATTGACAATCAAACCTCCTGCGATGTATGGGTAGATTTCTACCATGTCGCTGGCGGATGCAACGGCGTTGGACCTGTCGGTGGCAATTACGGCCCCGGCATGTACGGCCCTTTTACTGCCCCATTAGGCAGAAGCTGGAGTTATGGGCTTATTGGCAGTCCGCTCGGCCCAGGTTATACCTGTACGTCTATGTCAGCTGTACCACCCTGTGTCGCGGGCAATCATATACAGATAAGCGATGGTGTATGTGCATTACCTGCGTTGTCATCGGGCTGTGTCACAGTAGATGCAAGCGCTACCTGTACTAACGGTTGCACGCAGTTCACTGTTACAGCAGTTTATAACATTCCCAATCCCGGCGACTGTACCCTTACGATAACACCATAAGTACATAAGCGGTATAACAATATAATGCCGGGATTCAGTATCCCGGCATTGTCATACTTGCCCACCCATTTGACGTACCACCCCACTACGTCGCTACGGAGCCAGTCCCCCGGCTCGTGCTCCCTTTAACATTACATTCTGATTTTCAATCCCGGTACAATGTGCGGATGAATAATATTGCGACAACCACAAACACCAATCCAACGCAGCAATATCCGCCGCAGGCTGATGAGTACAGGCAGCCTCTAAATATGACGATGACTATAAACACGACAAGCCCTACCGCAAAAAATCCTTCTTAGGCGACCTGTTCGATTTCGATTGATAAAAAACAAGCAACAATACAATAATTTTACGTATATTTGTATATAGTAATGGCCGCTCCTGCCCGGCGGCCCGGCAGTTCTTTGACATACCTATAAGCAACCGTGTAAAACGGAACAAAATACCTGTCCCCCGCTGGCGGGGGTGTCCGCCGCAGCGGACGGGGGTGGAAATCTCGCGCCGACCTAAAAAGCTGAAAAAATGTCCCAATTCGTATCTTCAAAAATCCGGCATCATTTTGGAACATTTCACCCCCCGTGGGGTTGGTGCTCTCCGCCTCAGGCGGGATCGGGAAAAAACTTCAAATCCTGGCATCAAAATGGAACATTTTCCCTACAACCCCAACTGCCCCTCAAACTCCGAAATCATACCACGCAGGCGTTCTTTGCCATAAATAGTTTCAGCATCGGGCAGAGCCTGGTTCTTCAGCAGGGCGAAATATTCGGCACGGCTGCTGTTGTTGTACATATACTCCATAAAAGCGCCGCCTACAGGATAAAGCAGTTCGTGCGGAGCGGTTTCCGTACTGTCCAGCCAAAGGTCAGTTATACTGTTCAACGTGTATTGGGTAACGGCGTTTTTTGCCTCTTTCATTTTATCGTTATCATGCAGGTCGAAGGCTACCGCCACACCCTCGTTGATAAACATCGAGTAACTGTTAGATGGTACACCATCTGCCCAATAGGTCATTACATGCGTCATTTCATGGCCCAGGTTCATATCGGCGCGTACATTGCACATGCATTGTAATGAGAGGGCAAACCCGCCCACCCAATCAGGCTCATTGTACGTCTGCAGGCCCTGCTGCCAGTCTGTCCATACAAAGTAGCGGAGCTTTCGTGGCAGAGTGGGATTAAATATGGCTTCCAGTTTATCGTACGCCTCTTCGTGCAGGTCGGTATATATTGAGGCAGCCTTTACACCCGTACCCTGGAAGTAGTAGGTCATATTATCCCTTTCTATTACCATCCATTGTACACCCAGCGTATCAAGCGTTCCGGTGGGGTACATTTCTATATCAGGGCGGCAGCCTGCTATCAGCAAGGCAAGGGCTATTATTAGAAGTGTATATTTCATAACAGGTACCGGATTAAAATTTAAAACCAATAGCCAGCAGGGGCGTACCACTCGCAACGATCAAACTCCTGTCTTTACTGTCAGCCACTATACTATACTCTTTTAAGTTGTGCCAGTTCAATACTAGCTTCAATACAATATAGGCCCCTCCTCCACGCTTGGTGATACGGTGAAAGTAGCCTAATCCCAACCCTGTATAAAAGCCGTTGTTGTGCGGGATATTATACACAGAAGTAGAGTCGCGCTGGTAACTCTGGTCCTGCTTGTGCAGGTTCACGCCCAGGTTGATAAAAGATATAAACCGGTTCTTCTTAGTGGCCCATGCAGTCAGGTGCACATCGGCAAAAATTGCCGGTATCAGCCTTGCATTATTTGAAAAAGGCAGGTAGAAGCTCTGTGCCTGCAAACCACCGCCCGCTCCGAGATTCTTTGTGAGCTTGTAGTTATAGGTGGCAGAAAAACCCAGGGGAATACCTATGTCAGCGTAAACACTATGTTGCTGGGCGGGTGCCCATATAGGGTGCAGCAGCAGCCAAAATGCAATAAGCGGGTATCTCATGAGCGTATTTTGTTAAGCGCCGGTTTTGGACTTACGCCATCTAAGATATACAACAGGATTAAATTTTAAAACCTTTCAATGTGTGGCCAATACAGCACAAGAGGCGGCTTGTCCCCCAGGTACAGCAGCTCGCGAATAAAAATATTACCTAATTTTATCTTGGACAATAACCGCTCATGTATGAAAAATGCACTTCTCCAGGCGCTACTGGTATTAGCAGCAAGCCCGATGTTCGTTTCCTGCAAGCGAACGTACCAATGCACCTGCCCAGCCTTTACGGCCGGGGCCTGGCCGTATATCTTTGAGGTGGAGGCCTCTTCGTCCAGGTCTGCGGGGAACAAATGTATAGAAGCCGGGAAAAAGGACCCCGCGGTGGATGCAAGGGACGCTGAACTTTGTCGTGTTTATGCACCGCCCAAATAGCCGGGGGCCGCAACTGCTATTCTAATGCACAGGCCCCGCCACTTTTCTGTGCGCCCTTGTTCAGCGATGTGCAATACATATCGGCGTCAGTTTTTCTTGCCTTTACCTTTGTCCTGCTGGTGCCGATGTTGGAATCGGGGTACACGCAAAGGCAGGTGAAAGTCCGCTCGCAAGAGGACATAGATATAACGGCAGCGGCTATAGCCGGCAGTAGTATAGCTTTTTTCATGTATTGTATTTTTGTGTAGTGGTATAAGGCAAATTGTGTGCCAGTGTATATGAGAACCGCCGCCGGGTGCCAAAGGTATCTGTAAAACGAAGCCAGCATAAACCCAGAAGAAGTAATGCATAAGTGAGTGCCCTGTTTTGTAAACTTTTTTCACCACGTATTTGTTTTTTCCCAAACAGGCTTTTTATTTTTGCATTCCAGAGTACGACCAACAATCGCATAACTTTTTTTCTAAATCGGGAGGAACCATGGAAGTGGTTAGAAAAGTTTTGGAATTTGATGTTGTGACCGAAAAAAGCGAAGCACGACACAATATCACCAAAAGAAACTGGGGGAGCACAAGAGACGAGGTAGAGGCTCAGCTCAACAAAATAAGTAATACCGTATGGGACGGCGCCTGTAAGGACGAGATAGCCGGCGCTATTGCCAAAACCATCTACACGCTTACCCTTATGGCCTGCGATGCCGGCATAGAAGACAGGGTGAAGGACTACCTGCGAAAGGAACACCGCGAGTAAACAGTAGTTGTGCTTATTCTACAAACATCCGTGCAAAGCATGCAGAGAATTTGAATGCTGCGTATTTACTTTGCGATGTAAAAATCTAAAAAAATGACGGACATCAAATACCTGTGGAATCTACGTACCCCTACTCCCGGCAATCCCCTGCGCGTACTGCTGAGCGCCTGCCTTACAGGCGTGCTCTGCGGCTACGACGGCACAGCCAACGGCGAATATCCTTCCGCCCTGAAACTGCTTGGCTACGACACCATCAGGATATATAAATTCTGCCCGGAAGACTATTCATTTGGCACGCCCCGGGAAATGTGTGATATACACGGCGGAACAGGTATGGACGTGTTGGATGGGAAGGCGAGGGTATTAACGGAAAGCGGCACCGACTGGACTGAAGGCATGATACGGGCATCAGAGCGTATGCTGGAAATTGCCCGCGAACATGATATAGAACTGGCAGTACTCATGGACATAAGCGCCGCATGTGGCAGCCAGGTGATATATGACGGTAACCGATTTGCCGAAGAAAAGAAATATCAAATAGGCACAGGGGTATGTGCTGCGCAACTCATCCGCAATGGCTTCAAGGTCATCAGCCAGCGGGACTATGCCAGCCTGGAAGTACTGTATTCGAAGATAGACCCGAAGCATAATATCAACCCGGAGGCAATAGACCACCACCAGATAGCCTGGTACAAAGAGTACTTTGGGGTATAGCCATGTAACCGAAAAGACATTTTAACCATTTACCCTATTAACCAATCCGCCTTTTAGCCTAAATTCGCACCCATGTCTATAGTTGTCAGCAACCTGTTGAAGATATACGGTACGCAAACCGCCGTTAATAATATATCGTTCAGCCTGAAGAAAGGCGAGGTAGTAGGTTTCCTGGGGCCGAACGGCGCGGGCAAGTCCACTACTATGAAGATGATAACCACCTACCTGCCCCCTACGGGCGGCACAGCATCTGTTTGCGGTTTCGATGTAGTGCAGCAACCAATGGAAGTGCGCAAAAGGTTGGGCTACCTGCCGGAGGCCAATCCCCTGTACTTTGATATGTACGTGCGCGAATACCTGGAAATGAGCGCGGGCATACACGGCATCAGCAAACCCAAACAACGCATAGAAGAAATGATAGCCCTGACCGGCCTTACCAAAGAAGCGCATAAGAAAATAGGCATGCTCAGCAAGGGTTATAAACAACGTACCGGGCTGGCGCAGGCCATGCTGCACGACCCCGAAGTACTGATACTGGATGAACCTACATCGGGCCTGGATCCCATACAAATCGTAGAGATACGTGACTTGATAACACGCATAGGCATGGAGAAGACCGTATTACTGTCCACGCACATCATGCAGGAAGTGGAAGCCATGTGCAGCAGGGTCATTATCATCAGCAGCGGTAATATAGTAGCCGACGACAGCCTGGACAACCTGCGCAAGGGCAACCGTTCCCTGGAAGAGGTGTTCCGGGAAGTGGCTGGCAGCAGCAGCGTACCCGCATAAAAAAGCCCACCCTCGCGGGCAGGCTCAAATCTATTGTAATCTGGTTGGCTTAAAACCTTTCAAGTCCGCTAAAGAAGAAATCGCCCTCTATTTTGGCGTTCTCGTCGCTGTCAGAACCATGTACTGCGTTCTCGCCTATTGACTTAGCGTACATCTTGCGGATAGTACCTTCGGCTGCTTCAGCAGGATTAGTAGCGCCTATCAGCTTACGGAAATCGTCTACTGCATTGTCTTTCTCCAGTATAGCCGCTACTATGGGGCCGCTGCTCATGAACTCAGTTAGTTCGCCATAAAATGGGCGTGCGCTGTGTACTGCATAAAACTGGCCTGCCTGCTCGATGCTCAGTTTGGTGTACTTCATGGCCACTATCCTGAAACCTGCGTTGTTTATCATTTGCAGTATGTTGCCGATATTTCCGGCGCCCACTGCGTCGGGCTTGATCATCGTAAATGTACGGTTTGACATTGCTCTTCGTGTTTTAATTTTTATAAAGACGGCGCAAAAGTAGGGTTTATTTGTGATTTGAAAATGAATTGCTGTGATAGATGGTTCGCGTTGCGTACTTTTGCCCCTTATTCAAATATTTCACAGATAATAATGAGGCCTATACAGGATATTTTTCCTTTACTGCAAACACCAAAAAACATCTTCATCACCACACACCACAAACCCGATGGTGATGCCATAGGTAGCATGCTGGCGCTGTACCATTACCTGGTGAAGAAGGGCCATACCGTTACCCCGGTCACCCCGGGCGAACTGCCTGAATTCCTGATGTGGACACCCGGCGTGCAGAAACTGCTGAACTACGAGGCTGAGCCCGAGGCTGTAAAAGCTGCACTAAAGAAAGCAGACCTCATATTCGGAGTAGACTTCAACGAATTTTCCCGTACCAAGCACCTTACTCAATTATTAGGTGAAGCAACTCAACCTAAAGCTTTGATAGACCATCACTTATTACCTGCAGCGGTATGGGATTACGGTGTAAGCATTCCGGGAAAAAGCAGTACCTGCGAAATGGTGTACGACTTCATCAACCTGGCAGGTGATAACAAGCTGATAGACAAAGAAATAGCGGAGTGTATCTACATGGGCGTATTAACCGATACAGGGTCGTTCCGTTTCCCGGTAACTAAGGCGGAAACCCACGAGCTGGTGGCCGACCTGATGCGCAAAGGCCTGGAACATAGCAAGGTACACGAGTTTATTTACGATTCATGGTCAATCAAGCGCATGCAGTTCCTGGGATATGTATTGCTGGAAAAGATGGAAATACTCCCCCAGTACAAAGCAGGGATTATCAGCCTGACCAGGAAAGACCTGAAACTGTTTGAAGTGAACAGCGGCGACCTGGAGGGTTTGGTCAATTATCCCCTCAGCATTGCCAATATCCGTTTTGCTACGTTGATAACCGAACGCAGCGACGAAGTAAAATTATCCTTCCGCAGCAAAGGCGACTTTGACGTAAGTAGCTTTGCCAGGGAATATTTTAACGGAGGAGGGCACTTCAACGCCTCCGGTGGTAGAACGACGCAAAGTTTTGCGGAGACAGTAGCGTTTTTTAAGAAAATTTTATCCGATATTCACCCCCGATAAAAAATAAACATGACAAAAAATCAGATTTTAGCGCTTACAGTGGGCGCAGTTAGCATGGGTTTAGCAAGTTGCGATAACACAGGTGGTTTCAAAAAAACATCAGACGGGCTTTTGTATAAGATTATCAAAGACGCCCCCGGCGACATGCATCCGCAGGTAAATGACATAGTGGAAATGCACGTAAATATCCGTATAGGCGATAGCGTGTTGCTTAACTCCCGCCAATTGAATAATAATGAACCTTTCCAGTTTCCCCTGCCCGAGGCCACATTCAAAAGCGATTGGGTAACTGGTATTAAACTGCTGTCGGCCGGCGACAGCGCCATCTTCTATGTGCCGGTAGACACTGCTAAGAAATATACCCAGGGCGAATTCCCGGGATTTGCAAAAAGCACAGATACAGTAGTGTACGAGGTAAGCCTGGTATCCTTTAAGTCGGCTGAAGAGATGCAGAAAAAAGCAGACGAAGACGCAGCTAAACAGAAGGACGTTGACGACCAGAAACTACAGGCATATTTCACCGAAAAAGGTTTGAAACCACAGAAGACAGAATCGGGCTTGTATTATATCATTGACCGCGAAGGCACCGGAGAACCCATCAGCCAAGGCAAAAAGGTAACGGTAAATTACACAGGCACAAACCTTAAAGGCGAAAAATTCGACTCGAACGTTGACCCCAAGTTCAGCCATGTGTCGCCCTTCGCCTTCACAGCAGGTGTGGGCGAAGTGATACCGGGCTGGGATGAAGGCGTGATGCTGTTAAAAAAAGGCAGCAAGGCCAGGTTCTTTGTACCGTCCACACTCGCTTATGGCAAACGCGCAATGGGCCCGGAAATTGGCGAGAACGAGATACTGGTATTTGAGGTAGAAGTAACTGATGTAGAAACGCCCACAGCCGGTAGCATGCAATAATTAAACAAAACGCCCCGGGGTATATGAAATACTTTCACTACATACTGACTGCCGCTGCCTGCGCCACCCTGCTGGGTTGTGCATCCAGCAAAAAGGTCAAAGTAAAAGACGTACCGTTTACCAAGACCGCAAGCGGCATCCGTTACAAGATACTGAAGGATGCCAAAGGCGACCAGTATGCAAAGGAAGGTGATTACGTGGAACTGCATATACAGACCTGGTTTGAGGATAGCCTGATATTCAGTTCTAAAGAACAAACCGGGGGCAAACCGGTTGCCTTTCCTGCCGCGCCACCGCGGTTCAATGGCGACCTGTCGGAAGCGTTTACACTGATGACGGCGGGAGACAGCGCCATATTCCTGGTGCCTGTAGATACGCTGAAAGCGAATAAGCAAACGATGCAGCCCTGGATGAAAGAAGGCAAGAGCATTCTTTACTCTATAGAACTGATATCGATAAAAACAGCGGACGAACTACAGAAGATGCGGGAAGCGAAAGCGCAGGAAAGCAGCGACCCCAAGAAGGACGAAAAGATGCTACAGGATTATTTTGCAGAGAATAACCTGCACCCCGCAAGACGCGAATCAGGCTTGTATTACCAAGTGACACACGTGACCAATGGTGAAAAGCCCATACCGGGACAAAAAGTGAAAGTCCATTATACCGGCAGGTTGATGGATGGCACTATATTTGACTCCAGCACCGGCAAAGAGCCGCTCACCTTTGCGCTGGGCCGCGGGCAGGTGATATTGGGTTGGGACGAAGGCGTAGCCCTGCTGAAAAAAGGCGAAAAAGCTACGCTGTATATCCCCTCGTACCTTGCCTACGGAGACAGGTCGCCATCGCCGAAGATACCACCCAATTCGATACTGATATTTGAAGTGGAATTAGTTGATTTTTAAAAACCCATAATAAATAATGAAGAAGGTAACGATAGTACTTGCATTGGCCGTAGCCACCGGCTCGTGTAGCATATTTAAGAAATCGGAAAAGAAAGAAGCCTCCACCACTGTAAAGGACAAAACTGAAGCTGTGGATAAGGCAGCGCCGGCTAAGAAAGAAACAGCAATGAAAGGCGTACAAAAAAAAGCCGGCGGCGAGTATATAAAAATGGAGGCAGGTACGGACTATAAACTGATAGTGGACGCACCCGGCGACATATACCCCGACTATGGCGACCATGTAGAGCTACACCTGAACATGACCGTGGACGACAGCATGATATTTGACACAAGGACCGCGATGAACGGCGAACCCGCACCGGTTCCGTTGCAAAAATCTCCTTTCCGCGGCGACCTGCTGGAGGCATTGAAATTTATGACAGCCGGAGACAGTGCACAAGTGAGGTTATCGGTAGATTCGCTGCTTGCCGCCGGAGCGCCCGAGGCTCCCTGGATGAAAAAAGGTACGGACCAGAAAGTGGTGTATAACGTGAAAATAGTGAGTGTAACACCCAAGGCCTTAAAAGAAAAACAGGAACAAGCGGACGCAGCCAAGCAGGTTGAGATAGATGACAAACTGATACAGGAGCACCTGGCAAAGAATAAAATAAAAGCAGAGAAAACAGGTTCCGGTCTATACTATACTATCAGCAAACAAGGCACCGGTGCACAGGCTACTGCCGGCAAAAAAGTATCCGTAAATTATACCGGTATGCTGCTGAATGGCGAGAAATTCGACTCAAACGTTGACCCGCAGTTTCAGCACGTGGAGCCTTTCCAGTTTGTATTGGGTACAGGCAGCGTGATAAAAGGATGGGATGAAGGAATAGCCCTGCTGAAAGAAGGTGGCAAAGGTACATTGTACATTCCCTCTCACCTGGCTTATGGCAAAAATTCTCCCAGCCCCAAAATACCCGCCAACGGTATATTGGTATTTGATGTTGAATTAGTGGACATAGTAGAGTAATGAAGCAAAAAGTCTTTTTTATCATATCAGTTCTGTGGTATTTGCTCCCTGCAAATACCACAGTTGCTTATACCCGGCAGGACAGCCTGCGGGGCGGTAATGGCAGCGGCAGAAACTGGTGGGATGTGCGTGAGTATTACCTGTACCTGGCTTTTGACACAACAGCCAAAAGCATATCCGGCATGAATATCATCACCTATGATGTTCATGGCAGGCCGGGAGATAGTATGCAGATAGATATGCAGGAGCCGATGGTTTTGGACAGCGCCGTTGCAGGGAAACAGAAACTGAAAATAACAAGAGAAGGAAACCTGTATTGGCTAACCGGCGACTTCGATATACAACCACCCGGCGAAGAAAATAAGGTAGTACTCTACTATCACGGTAAACCTAGGCAGGCAAAATTACCGCCATGGGACGGTGGCTTTATCTGGACCAAAGACAGCGAAGGCAAACCATGGATAGCCGTAGCCTGCCAGGGACTGGGCGCCAGCAGCTGGTGGCCCTGCAAAGATTACCAGGGCGATGAACCGGAAAACGGTATGACCATAAACCTTTATGTGCCCTACGGGCTTATTACCATCAGCAATGGTAAATTTGCCGCCCGCAATGACAACCAGGACAGCACGGCCTCCCTCTGGGTATGGCGGGTAAAAAATCCAATCAACAGTTATAACACCACCTTTTACATAGGCAACTATGCCGGCTGGCCGGATACAATGAAAGGAGAGAAAGGCATGCTGGATATAGGCTACTTTCCGCTGAAACATAATGAAGCAAAAGCAAGCAAACACTTCAAAGTGACTAAAGAAATACTGCGCTGCTTTGAATACTGGATGGGCCCCTACCCTTTTTATGAAGATGGGTATAAACTGGTGGAAGCCCCTTATTTAGGCATGGAGCACCAGAGCGCAGTAGCTTATGGCAACAAATACAAAATGGGCTACCTGGGCGAAGACCGCAGCGGCACGGGAGTGGGCTTGCTGTTCGATTTCATCATTGTGCATGAAAGCGGGCACGAATGGTTTGGCAACAACATAACCGCGAAAGATGTAGCTGACAACTGGATACACGAAGGGTTTACTACCTACACGGAGGCCTTGTTTGCAGAATGCGCTTTTGGTAAAGAGAAAGCCTATGAGTACGCGCGTGGCGAATGGAAGAATATACTGAACAACCGCCCGGTGATTGGCGACTATGGCGTGCATGATGAGGGCTCACCGGACAAATACGATAAAGGTGCCGCAGTAGTGCATATGATAAGGATGATGATGGGTGATGATGAACAATTTCGCCGGCTGCTGCGCGGGCTGAACACAGACTTCTACCACAAGACCGTTACCTCGGCACAGGTGGAGCAGTATATCATAGACAAGAGCGGCCTGCGGCTGCAACCATTCTTCGACCAATACCTGCGTACCAAAGACATACCCGAGCTGGAATGGTATATCAATAAGAAGGAGAAAAAATTACATTATCGTTTCAGCAATACGGTGGATGGGTTTTCATTACCTATATCGGTGAAAGGCGGTAAAGCACATGCAGACATCACCGTCTCCGGCGAATGGCAGAGCGTAACGTGGAAAAAAGGAGGGTATAATGTGCAATTCTCTGAGGATTTTCTGATAAGACCGAAATTATAATTCAATTGTCAAAATGCACGAAATGCATATATAATTCAAACAAAACAATATAACTTGCTGTAAAACCGATATGTCATGAGAAATATAACCCTTTTGGCTTTAGCCATTTCCATAACACTGTTTGCCTGTAACAAAAAAAATGCAGACAGCCCGGCATCCGCAAAAAATATTGAAAATGAACAATTGGCTGCAGAAATAGCTCTTTTACAAGACAGTATAACATCAGTGTCAAATGAACTAACGTTTCAAATGGCTGATCCTGCTGCATCATACACAGAACCGGCCGTAGAGGAAAATATTGTCGAATTCACATCTCTAAGAATCGTCCAAAGGCAAAAACTTACAAAGTTGACATCAAACGGAGGCACTTCGGACGCAATCCTTCTTGTATGCGCAGATTTTGAAGATATGGATTGCTTTACTGATAACTGGGACATTTTAAAGGACGATGACCAAACATTAAAAATTGACAACAGCATTTCCTATAATAAATCCGTTTCGTTGTTCATGTCGTCTCCCTACAAACCCGGTTCGGTCAATCAAAGAAGCCTTTCGATAAATGGCTACATAAATAATATTGAAGCACAAACCGTATATAAAATTCGTTTTTGGGCGAAACTTTACGGCTATACTTCCAGGGATAACGGCCCATCTCTACAGGTAATAGCCATGCAGGACGGCGATTGGTTAGGTGATGGTCATATCGTGGTTGGAGACGGTAGCTATACTAATAAAGACTGGCGATTATATTCTTTTCAGGTAATCACAAAATCAAACAGCCCCCTGGCTATTCAATGCTGGACAAATATGGAACATTGCTGGATAGATGATATTCATATCGTAAAAAAGAAAGACTAAAACCACCAATTCTTATACAGTTATCCACTATTCTTCAACACGGTCAGGGAATTGTACCGATGTTAACTGGTTTTCATTAGGTTTGTAACCTGCCATGGCAAAGGGAACCAAGATAGCGGAAACACCACTGATGAAGCAGCATAAGGATATCAAAGCCAAATATCCCGATGCAGTTTTGTTGTTCCGTGTAGGTGATTTTTATGAAACATTCGGGGAGGATGCGCTGATATCTTCAAGGGTATTAGGCATAACGCTTACCAAGAGGGCTAACGGCTCTGCATCGCATATTGAACTGGCAGGCTTCCCCCACCATTCGGTTGATACTTACCTGCACAAGCTGGTAAAGGCGGGCTATCGTGTAGCCATATGCGACCAACTGGAAGACCCGAAGACGGTAAAAGGCATAGTGAAGCGCGGCGTGACGGAACTGGTAACCCCCGGCGTAGCAACCAACGATAAACTGCTGGAAAATAAGACCAACAACTTCCTGGCGGCACTGTACCTGGGTGATGAGCAATGCGGTGTGGCCTTCCTGGATATAAGCACCGGTGAGTTCTATGCAGCGCAGGGTACGGTGGAGTATATGGACAAGCTGTTGCAGAGTTTCCAACCCTCGGAGATACTGCTGTCCAAATCGCAGCAGAAAAGATACAGAGAGCAATTTGATAACAAAGCCTATACCTTCCTGCTGGACGAATGGGTCTTCCAGGAACAATATACCTACGAGCTGCTTACCGGCCATTTCCAGACCATATCGCTGAAAGGCTATGGCATAGAGGAACTGAAAGCCGCATCTATAGCTGCAGGCGCTGCACTGCATTACCTGAAGGATACGGAACATGCCAACCTGCAGCACCTCAATACCCTGCAACGCATTGTAGCCGATGAGTTCCTGTGGATGGACAGGTTTACCATACGCAACCTGGAGCTGGTACACAGTACCGACGAAAAAGGCGCCTGCCTGCTGCAGGCCATCGACAATACGTGCACACCTATGGGCGCCCGCATGCTGAAGCGCTGGATGATATTCCCCTTATCGGATATGCACCGTATCAATGCGCGGCTGGATTTAGTAAGTCATTTTATCAAAGACCAGCAACTGAACCATGAACTCATCAATCAACTGAAACAAATAGGTGATGTGGAACGGCTGGTGGGCAAGATACCCTTGAAGAAAGCCAATCCGCGGGAAATAGGGCAACTGGCGCGCAGCCTGAAATTCATAGCTGACATACATGAGCAGTGTAATGCCGGCGGGTATGAACCGCTCTGCCGCCTGGTGCACCAGGTGCAGCCACTGAAAGAACTGCAGCACCGTATTCTTTCGACACTGGTGGATGACGCACCGGCACAAACCGCAAAAGGCGGTATCATCAGGGATGGTATATCTGCAGAACTGGACGACCTGCGCAGAATATCGAGAAGCGGTAAGACCTACCTGCTGGAAATACAACAAAAAGAATCGGAACGCACGGGCATACCATCGTTGAAGATCTCGTTCAACAATGTTTTCGGCTATTACCTGGAAGTGACCAATACGCACAAAGATAAAGTGCCGGGAGAATGGATAAGGAAGCAGACCCTTGCCAATGCGGAACGATACATCACCCAGGAGCTGAAAGAATACGAAGAAAAAATACTGGGTGCGGAGGAAAAGATACTGGCCATAGAGCAGGACCTGTACCAGCAGTTGCTGGCGGAGATAGAGCCGTATATTTCCACGATACAGACCAACGCGCATATTATTGCACAACTCGACTGCCTGCTCTGTTTTGCACGCAATGCGCAACAGTATAAATACCACAGACCCGAAATAACAGACGAGCCCGTGCTGGACATCAAACAAGCACGGCACCCCGTGATAGAACAACGCCTGCCACCCGGTGAGTCTTATATTGCCAACGACCTGCTGCTGGATAAGACCGGCCAGCAGATAATCATACTTACCGGGCCTAACATGAGCGGTAAATCCGCGCTCCTGCGCCAGACGGCTATCATTACACTTATGGCGCATATGGGTAGCTTCGTACCCGCCGACAGTGCGCGCATAGGCCTTACCGATAAGATATTTACCCGAGTGGGCGCTTCAGACAACCTGAGTGGCGGCGAAAGTACGTTCATGGTGGAGATGAACGAAACAGCGAGCATTATCAACAACATCAGCGAGCGCAGCCTGGTATTGCTGGACGAGATAGGCCGCGGCACCAGCACCTACGATGGTATCTCCATAGCCTGGTCGATAGTGGAGCACCTGCACAATACCGCCGCGAAACCCAAGACATTATTCGCCACGCACTACCACGAACTGAACGAACTGGAAAGCAAACTGGAGCGGGTGCGCAATTATCATATCACGCACAAGGAAACAGGCAATAAAGTAATATTCCTGCGCAAGCTGGCGCCGGGAGGCAGCCGCCACAGTTTTGGTATACAGGTGGCGCGTATGGCGGGAATGCCACAATCGCTGCTGGAGCGTGCCAACGAAATACTCAGCCTGCTGGAGGAAAAACACGGCAGCGAAAACTCAGCGGCGGAAAAAGTAAAGAAAGTTCAGCCCGCCGCCGCCAACTACCAGCTCAACATATTCAGCGGCCTGGCCGACGACCTGCGACAGGTACAGAAGATACTGACGGAAACGGATATCAATACGCTCACACCCGTAGAAGCCCTGCTGAAACTGAGCGAGTTGAAGAATATCGTGAAAGACTATCAATAAAGCTGAAGGCCTTATTGCATTTTTCATATTGAACATTCGCGAACTTGCCGTTGTTTTAAGATAAAGTAATTGTATGAAAAATACCCTGGCCATAATCATTACCTGCCTTGCCATATTCATGGCAGGCTGTATTTCCATGAGCAAAGGGCCACAAAAAGCATACAACGAAATCGTGAAACATGATGTTATCTTTGATGCGATAATCGTTCCCGGCATACCCTTTGAAAACGAAAGATGGGATACTGTAATGAAGGCCCGCGTGCTTTGGGCCTATATCTTATACAAGAACGGCATTACGCGCAATATCATCTTTTCGGGCAATGCAGTCTATTCCCCCTACAGCGAAGCAAAAATAATGGGCCTGTACGCCAGGGCGTTGGGTGTGCCTGCTAAGAACATACGGTATGAAACACAGGCAAGGCATAGCACTGAAAACGTCTTTTTCTCGTACCTAGTAGCCAAAGAAAACGGTTTCAAAGTAGTGGCCCTGGCCACAGACCCTATACAATCGGCCCTGCTGCGAAGGTTTACAGCCACAAGATTCAGCACACCCATTTATCATTTACCTTTTGTTATGGATTCGCTGAGAAAATATAACTACCTGGACCCGGACATTAACCCGGAACCCGCTAAAACCGATAACTTTACATCCATCACTTCCGAGGAGTCGGGGATAAAACGTCTTTTCGGTACCTTAGGGAGTAATATTGAATGGAATGACTTTGAAGGCGGTGTATTGCCGCCATTATAAACTTTATAAAACAAAAAAACATGGCAGACAATTCAAAGACCGATTATCCTGAAGAATTGGAGAATGACAGCAACAAAGCACCGGGCTTTAAAAACCTGCAGCCTGATAGTGACGACAGCAACGAGGACGAGATAGTAATGGGAACGGAAGCTGATGTAACGGATGAAGACCTGGAGCTGCTGGGGGACAAAGACCAGGACATGGACGGAGGCGATGATGAACTAACCGCAAGTGCACAACTGGACGATACCGACTTTGACGGGGATAAACTCAATGAAGCCGATGAACAGGGAACTGGCGATGACCTGGATGTGCCCGGCGCCGAACTGGATGACAGTAACGAAAGTATCGGTGAAGAGGATGAAGAAAACAACTATTACAGCCAGAGTGACAATAACGACTAACGGAATAGCACGGGGCAGGAATTGATCCTGCCCTATTTATTCAGTTTACTCTTATGCCTGCCGTATATAAAATATACAACGAGGCCAATGACAAGCCAAATCAAAAAGCGTTCCCAGTTGCTCGTACCACTTTCGCAGAGCAGGTAGGTGCAACAAAGAAAACCGATAACAGGTATCAGTGAATAACTGCGGAGAAAAGATAGTACCGCCATTACCAGGAATATGATACCGAAGGCAAGGAATGGAATTTTTTCCCTGGCGCACTGCCAGCAGGTGAAATCGAGATCGAACAGCCCGGTGATACCACCTGCACTAAACTGCTGGTATAATACTGCGGTGGCCAGGAACAAGACAGGCACAATATACTTGCTGTTGACATAAGGTATTTTAAATGCACTTTCCGGTATCTCATTCGCCCTGCCTTCCGCAGCCAGTTTTTTGCGCTGCTGCTGCAGCCTGATGATGCCCGCGCATACCAGCACGAAGGCGAACAAGGTGCCCACGCTGCACAGGTCTACTACCACATCCAGGTTGAGGAATAAGGCGGGAATACCTACTACAAGACCTGTAAGCACCGTTGAGAAAGACGGTGTCTTATATTTAGGATGTATCCGCGAAAAAGCAGGAGGCAGCAATCCGTCACGGCTCATGCTCATCCATATACGGGGCTGGCCCAGCTGAAAAACCATCAATACACTGGCAGTAGCTACTATGGCGCTCACAGCTATCACACCGGCCAGCCAATCGATACCATTTACCTGGAATACGTGCGCCAATGGGTCGCCCACATTCAAGTCGGTATAGGCGACCATACCTGTAAGTACTAGGGCAATAGCAATGTACAGAACAGTACAAATGATGAGCGCATTGAACATCGCTTTTGGCAGGTCGCGCTGGGGGTTTTTACACTCTTCGGCGGTGGTGGATATAGCATCAAACCCGATATAGGAAAAGAAGACGGCTGCAGTACCACCCATAATACCCCTGATACCATTGGGCATAAAAGGCGACCAGTTTTCAGGGCGGACATAAAAGATACCTGCGAGTATAACCAAACCAATTACAACCAGTTTGAAAACCACCATCGCGTTGGTACTGCGTTTGCTTTCTTTTATGCCTATGTATATTATCCAGGTAATGATGAAGGTGATGAAGAACGCAGGTATATCGCATATTATCTTTACCCCCGCCACCTCTGGAGCATTTGTCCATGCCGCTGTGGCCGCCTCACTCCCCATTTTTTGCGCCGTCCAATAGTCCATGGTCAGCCATTCGGGTATATGCATTCCAAACCCTGCCAGCAATGAAGTGAAATAATCGCTCCAGGAAATGGCCACTGCTATGTTGCCGATAGCGTATTCCATCAACAGGTCCCAGCCTATTATCCAGGCTATCAGTTCGCCAAAAGCCACATAAGCATAAGTGTAGGCGCTGCCCGACACAGGCACCATGCTGGCAAACTCGGCGTAGCACATAGCCGCAAAGCCGCAAGCTACCGATACGAACAGGAACAACAGGACGATGCCGGGCCCGCCCTCAAAGCTGGCTTTGCCTATGGTAGAAAATATACCTGCGCCGACAATCGCAGCTACCCCCATAAACGTGAGGTCGCGCACGCCTAAGACACGTTTCATACCGGAAACATGCGCGTCACTCAAACCGGACTCAGCATCTGCCTGTATCTGTGCGATGTTCTTCCGGCGGAATAAAGGGGATTGCGTCATAGTAGCCTTGTTTTTGCAGGCATTAAAGTAATTCCATTTTCGGGGAATAAAAAGAATTGCTTAAAAACAAGGATCAGGCTGCATCAGCATTATACCTTTTTATTTGGGTAATCTCTTTTCCCTTAGCATGTTTCTCCTCTTCAAGGTCGTAATCGTCTTGCAGACCCAGCCAGAACCTGGCAGTTAACGGTTCGGTAGCAGTGGTGGATATGCGCAACTATACCCTCTTGAAACGCATCAACAGCGGGTACCAACCCTTTGGCATAGCGGCAGATGACGGGCTGTATATCGTAGCGGTGGTGAATGCTAACCTGAGCCCGGAAGGTAACAAGCCGCATCACTCTACCAACTGCGGGGGCCGCAACGGTAACGTTAGTTTTATTGATTTACGTACAATGGAACTTATTCCCAACCTTCGGTCCGAAGTGACCGTATTTCCATACGGTGCGACGGCAAGATAAACAAACAGTTTTCTTACTTACTTTTGAAGTCTTTCTTAAACAAGACAATTATGAACCAGCAGGTAAAGGAATTTAATGAATACCGTGCCAAAATGAATGAAGTAATCCTTGGCAAACAAAATAAAGTCATCAACCGGTTGTTCAACCTGGATACCAATACATATGCAGAAGGTGCGCTGCCGGTGAAGACCAAAGAAATGCTGGGGCTGGTAGCCAGCATGGTATTGCGTTGCGACGACTGCATAAAATATCACGTAGAAAAATGCCACGGGCAGGGCATAACTACCGAGGAACTATACGAGATATTTGCCGTGGCCAATATAGTGGGCGGTACTATCGTGATACCTCATACACGCCGCGCGGCTGAATTCTGGGAGGCACTGCAGGAAGGTTAAATAATTTCCTGCCCTGTCTCTTCTTTCGGTTTGGCCTTTTGGGGCCTGCGGTCTGCGCGGCCGTAGTTGTATGCCTCCACTACCGATTCATACAATTGCTCGTATATAGGCACGATGCGTCCTTTATCGAAGCTGCGCGCATGCAGTGCGGCAGCATTCTTAAAGCTGCCCAGCGTGGCATCGTCTGTAAGTATATGTATAGCATGCTGCGACATATTGAGTATGTCCCCTACGTCGCTCAGGTAACCGGTCTTGTCGTGCACATTGATCTCGGGCAAACCGCCTGTGTTGGTAGATATTACCGGAACGCCGCAGGCCATTGCCTCCAGTGCAGACAAGCCAAAACTCTCGTTTTGAGATGGCAGCAGGAACAAGTCGGCTATGCTGAGTATCTCATCCATCTGGTCTTGCCGGCCCAGGAAACGGATGTCCTTAAATACACGCAATGTGCGCGCCAGTTCTTCCGCATTCTGCCTTTCGGGGCCATCACCTATCATCAGTAGCTTCGACGGCACCTTCTCCCTTACCCGTTCAAATATCCTGATAACATCGTCCACCCGCTTCACTTTGCGGAAATTGGAAGCGTGTACCAGTATCCGTTCGCCATGGGGCGCCACCATTTTTTTGAAATGGTCTTTATCCGACTGGCGGAATTTCTCTGTATCCACAAAGTTGGGAATAACCACAATATCCTTTTCTATTTCAAAAGAACGGTAGGTCTCTTCCCTGAGGCTGTCGGACACTGCGGTTATCGCATCCGATTCGTTGATGGAATGTGTAACTACCGGCGCATAGGTCTGGTCTTTCCCCACCAATGTTATGTCCGTACCGTGCAGCGTAGTGATATAGGGTATATCGGCGTTTGTCTTTTTCAGTATCTGGCGCGCGAAGTATGCAGCCGACGCATGTGGTATGGCATAGTGTACATGCAACAGGTCAAGCTTATTGATGTTGATGACGTTCACTAATGTGCTGGTCAGCGCCGTTTCGTAAGGCGGGTAATCGAACAAGGGATACTTGGGCACCGAGACCTCATGATAACATATATTGGGATGGAAATGCAGCCGCACCGGCTGCTGGTAAGAAATAAAATGTATCTCATGCCCTTTGCCGGACAATGCCATACCCAGTTCAGTTGCCAAAACACCACTACCGCCAAACGTGGGGTAACACACTATGCCTATCTTCATTTTTTCAATATTTTATGGACTATAGTTTGGCGTGTGCCAATACATAAGCCCTTACTTTGCCGGCCTGGTCTGCCTGCAGTTTAGCTTTTTTGGTCATCCGGGGCAATATACGTTCCCATTGTGTTACGGTCCTGGTCGGGGGTTCTTTCAGGTCGTGGCATTTATTGCAACTGCCCATAAATAAGGTTTTGCCTTCTTCCATCTGCGCTTCAGAATAGTTTCTTTTCACTTCAGCCACGGCTTCCTCAGGTGACTTAGCGCTGGTTGCAGTTTTTTTAGCAGTACACTGGGCCATTAATACAGAGGCTGCCACGATAGTAAGCGCCGTTGTAAACTTATTCATTATAAAGGGGTTATTTATTTGTAAATATAAACAATAGCACAAAACTATGGCATAGTTAACCATTGTACCCCCGATTTTTTATATTTACCAAATGAGAAAATCTATAATCGTGCTTGCGCTTTTAGCCATATCTTTTTCTGCCGCTGCCAACGATTCCCTGGTATTCCGCAACATAAGCAGCGAAATAATGCTGCACGGCACCTGCTACGAAAACCTGCGTGTGCTCAGCAAGAAAATCGGGCACAGGCTCAGCGGCAGTCCCCAGGCCGAGCAAGCCATAGTATGGGCCCAGAAAGCCCTGGAAGAAGCCGGCGCCGACAAAGTGTGGCTGCAGCCGGTAGATGTGCCGCACTGGGTGCGGGGCAAAGAAAGCCTGAAGCTGAAATTTGCCGGCAGCAATGAATACAAAGAAGTGCGCATGCTCTCGCTGGGCAATGCCGTGGGCACCGACGGTAAGATGCTGGAAGCTACTGTTATTATTGCCAATAGTTTTGAAGAGTTTGAAAAAATACCTGCCAAAGACGTTAAAGGCAAAATCGTTTTCTTCAATTACCGCTTCAGGCAGGACCTTGTCCAAACATTCGAAGGTTATGGCGATGCCGGCCCTTACCGCTGGCGGGGCCCGAGTGTAGCATCGGCGAAAGGCGCTGCTGCCGTTATCATCCGTTCTGTTTCTACCGGGTTGGATGATTTCCCACACACAGGCGCTATGCGTTATGCTGACACGGTAAAACCAATTCCCGCAATAGCTATCGGCAATACATCTGCCGACCTGCTGGAACAGGAAATGAGAAAAGGGGCAGTGCAGGCTCAAATCATGTCAGAGTGTAAAATGCTGGACACTATCCGTTCGTTCAATGTGATAGGAGAGATAACGGGTTCGGTTTACCCCGATAAATACATTGTGGTAGGCGGTCACCTCGACTCGTGGGATGTAGGTGACGGCGCTCATGATGACGGCGCAGGCTGCGTACAGTCCATCGAGGTTATCAGGGCACTGAAAGCGCTTGGTATGAAACCCCGTTATTCAATAAGGGCCGTTATGTTCATGAATGAAGAGAACGGACTGAAAGGCGGACTGGCATATAATGATTCGGCACTGGCCCGTAAAGAAGAGCATATACTGGCCATAGAAAGCGATGCAGGCGGCTTCTCACCACGCGGTTTCGGACTGGCTATGGAGGAAAACGAACGCAGGCAGATACGGTCTTACCGACACCTGTTCCTGCCGTACGGCGTGTACGATTTTGAGCGCGAAGAAGGCGGCGCCGATATTTCGCCAATGCAGCGGAGGGGCGTGCCCTGCGCCGGGTTGCATCCCGACCCGCAACGGTACTTCGACCTGCACCACACTGACAACGATGTGTTTGAACAAATCAACCACCGGGAACTGAAACTGGGGGCAGTGGCCCTCGCGCAAATGGTGTACCTCGCAAGCAAATATGGGCTGTAATGAATGACCGCGGCGGAAATATCGACCTGTGGCGTAAGCTAACCGGGAAACCCTCCGCTATAGCCGCACTGGCTATTATCGGCCTCACTACTTTCATCGCCATCTTCGCCTACCTTTTCGCCCCGGACGATACACCCAATGCCAACCGCATGGTAGTAGAGCTGGGCGCGCGCGAACCGGGATTTACCAAAAAGCTGCTGTACGTGCCTAACACTGCAGCAATCACCGAAGAAGAAAACGCCCTTGCCGGAATCTTCAGTGGTACAGCTTCAGCATACAGTGCAGTGCCCATCAACAAGTATTGGTTTGAAAGTGATAAACTATTCGCAGCGCATTATATAGACGAAGGCCTGCAGGATACCCTCTCTTATGCCGTTCCTTACCTGGCAGGAGTGCAAAATGCATCGCTTACATCCAGGCAACAGCAACAATTCATAGAAGAAGAACTGGTCAGGGAAACGACCTTTTACCTCGGCACTGACAGGTATGGCCGGGATATACTCAGCCGCCTGCTGATAGGTGCAAGGGTAAGCCTGGCCGTGGGCTTTATAGCTGTGTTATTGTCCATCACTATCGGCATATTGTTGGGTTCGTTATCCGGCTATTACGGCGGCGTTATCGACAATACGGTGATGTGGCTCATCAATATCCTCTGGGCCATCCCTACCCTGCTGCTGGTGTTTGCCATCACGCTCACCATCGGCAAGGGCTTCTGGCAGATTTTTATAGCCATCGGCCTGACCATGTGGGTGAGCGCCGCCCGCCTGATACGCGGGCAGGTGATGGCGCTGAAAGAGATGGAATACATCACGGCAGCCAAGGCATTGGGGCTAAAAGACAGCCGTATTATCTTTAGGCATATACTGCCCAATATTGCAGGGCCGGTAATGGTGATAGCCGCCAGCAACTTCGCTACTGCCATACTCATAGAAGCAGGCCTTAGTTTCCTGGGCATTGGCGTACAGCCCCCTATGCCATCGTGGGGACTGATGATAAAGGAGCATTACAACTTCCTGCTGACCAACAGGCCCCTACTGGCCATAGTGCCGGGCATTGCTATTATGCTGCTGGTTTATGCGTTTAATATCCTGGGTAATGCGCTGAGGGATGTGCTGGATGTGAGGAGGTAAAGCTCAACCACTACATATACCAGACAATGATCAACCATTCGATTTGTTGTAATTTGTTGCGAAAAGACAATACAACAATTTACTACCTTATTGATTGTCAATTATATGAATTGTTGCAGGCGTTTTTTGGTCCATTCAATAACGGAAAAGAATTATACATAAGTGATAAGCAGGATTTCAAAGAACTTCATTGCCTTTAAAAAAGCAATTATATTGTAAATATACGTAAAATAGTTGGTAATATCTAAACTATAATTATTTCAATTTCGGAGGGGTTCCGTGCTGAAGACCTCGGCGGAACGAAACGCATCTCCTGCGCGAGCTTGTTGGTGAGAAACACCAACAAGGGCGAACGGCCCGACATATGTCATTTTTCAACGAATATATCATTTAGCTGTGGAAGATTGAATACCGGTCACAGGCCGGGTGACCTAGTTTGACACGGATGCCATGCGGAACATCCGCGCGAGTGGGAGATTGTTTAAATTTGCCTTTCGGGTTATGAATTATTTATTTTATATACTATATACAGGTTATTCAGAAGCCAGCAAAAAAAGTAGTGATTTAGTAAAGGCTAATGCGAAATTTTCAGTGGCAGGAATTATAATGTATTATTTGCTTATTCTGACACTTGCATTTACTATCATTATAGGTAGAGTTTTCTTTAGTGAACTAAACGGAATCGCGTTGAGAAGATTGATGTTTGCCGTCGTTTTTGGAACAATAATAATTACATTTTCAAGTATTTATATTTATTACACAAAAAGCCGTATACTAACGATAGAAAATAAATATGCTGGTAAAGCAACTCCTAAGCAAGCATTGATATTCTATTGGACGGCAATAATTTTGGCATTAATAATTATGATGGTCATTTTATTAACCTTTACAAAAGCAACATAGATTTAGTTATGTTATAAACCATATGTTTTAGGTATTATGTTACTTAGAATCAAGTAGAAATACAATGATCCTTCCTTAATCTTATAGCAGCATGACATATACCATTTTTCAACGAATATATCATTTGCTGCAGAACATTAAATACCGGTCACAGACCGGGTGACTTAGTTTGGCGAAGATCTGTGCCAGAAAAAAAACAAACCCCGCGATCGCGGGGTTTGAATATCTTAAGCCATTACTACTTTTTTCAGGTGCCCTGTGTTTAATTCAGGGTTAGCTTTTTCGGCTTCTTCTATGGGGCCAAAGTCTGAGAGGTTATCGCCCTTTTCTTTGCCTACTGCAGTAGTATGCTCGTAGTGTACGGATACTTTTTTATCAGCGGTAACGATGGTCCAGCCGTCGTCTTCGGTATATACCTGGTGTGTGCCCAGGTTGATCATTGGCTCTATGGCCAGCACCATGCCCTCCTTGAGGCGCTTGCCATCGCCACGGCGGCCGTAGTTGGGCACTTGCGGGTCTTCGTGCAGGTTGCGGCCTACACCATGGCCTACCAGCTCGCGCACTACACCATAACCATGCTTCTTTGATGTATGCTCCTCTATGGCGTAAGATATGTCCCCTACCCTGTTGCCCACGTGCGCATTGGCGATACCCAGCATCAGGGCCTCCTTGGTTACGCGCATCAGTTGCAGGTATTCATCGGGCACATCGCCTATGGCAAATGTATAGGCGTGATCGCCATGATAGCCGTCCCTGTAAAAACCGCAGTCAACAGATACAATATCCCCGTCTTTCAGCATGTAGTCTGATGGAAAACCATGCACCACCACCTCGTTTACAGATATGCACAAGGAGAACGGGAAAGCATTGTTCCTGGGGCCATAACCCTTAAAGGAAGGCACACCGCCGTTGTCCCTGATGAAGGTTTCAGCCATTCTGTCGATTGACAAAGTAGTGATACCCGGCTTTAAAAACTTTGCCACCTCGGTTAAGGTGGCAGTTACCATTAAGGCGTTTTTTCTTATTATCTCAATTTCGTCTTTGCTCCTGATGTGTATCATAATCCCTGTTTACACAGAGGCGCCTGCAGCCGGCTGGCGGCCAGATATGCGCCCCGTTTTCATTAATCCATCGTACCTGCGCATCAACAGGTGGCTTTCTATTTGTTGCAATGTATCCAGTATCACACCCACACCTATCAGCATAGAAGTACCGCCGTAGAATGATGCAAAACCGCTGGTAACACCCAGTAACGCAGCTACACCCGGTAATACACCCGCAATAGCCAGGAACATTGCACCGGGCAACGTGATGCGGTCCATGATGGTAGCGATGTAGTTGGCAGTAGGCTCTCCGGGTTTTACGCCGGGTATGAAACTGTTGTTGCGCTTCAGGTTATCAGCCATTTCGGTGGGGTTGAATATCAACGCCGTATAGAAATAAGTGAATGCGATAACCAGTATGGCGTACACGATATTATAAGGTGCAGAAGTATAATCAGACAAAGAACGTACAACGCCCTGTGCTGTTTCACTATCGGTAAAACCGATGAGCGTAGCAGGTATGAACATAATAGCCTGTGCGAAGATGATAGGCATTACACCGGCTGAGTTCACTTTCAAAGGAATGAAATCGCGCGAACCGCCTGTTATCTCGCGTGCCGCATTGCTGCTGCCTATTACGCGGCGCGCATAGTTAAGCGGTATGCGGCGCACACCTTGTGTCAGCAGTATCAGGCCTACTATCACGGCTATGAACAGCGCCATTTCTATCAGGAATATCAGCAATCCGCCGCCGCCGCCAATGTTCTTGGCAGAGAATTCCTGCATCAGCGATTCGGGCAGACGGGCGAAGATACCCACCATGATGAGCAGCGATACACCGTTACCAATACCGCGGTCTGTTATTTTTTCACCCAGCCACATTACAAACAATGTACCAGCCGTGAGCACCACTACGGTTGACAGCCAGAACATAAAGGGACCAAATTCACTTACTATGGCGCCGCCGCTCTGTGTACGCAGATATGCTACATAAGCGCTGGCCTGGAATGCTGTTACGATAACTGTAAGGTAGCGGGTGTATTGGTTCACTTTCTTACGACCGCTTTCTTCCTTCTGCAGTTTGGATATTTGCGGTACTACAATACCCGCCAACTGCATAAAGATAGAGGCGGATATGTAGGGCATTACACCCAATGCAAAAATAGATGCACGGCTGAATGAACCTCCGGCAAACATATTAAACAGTCCCAGCAGCCCTTCCTGGCTTCCTTCCAATGCAAGTATCTGGGGGTCTATACCGGGTAATACCACGTAGCTGCCTACACGGTAAATCAGCATGAGTACTAAAGTGTATATAATACGCTTACGGAGTTCTTCGATGCTCCAGATATTCTTAAGCGTTTCTATTAATTTCTTCACAGGGACTAATGTTAATCTGAAAAAAATGAAATGCAATAAACGATAAAAGACGCATTTTACCAAATGCGTCTGTTTATCCGTAAAAGTTATAGCAATTCGAGAGTGCCGCCCGCTGCTTCTATCGCCTCTTTAGCTTTAGTGCTGGCTGCGTTTACCTTGAATGAGAGCTTGGTTTTCAATTCGCCGTTACCCAGTATTTTTACTGAATCGGTACGATTGATCAAACCATTGATGTACAGGTTATCCAGTGAGAATTCCTTCAAGGCGTATTTTTCAGCCAGGAAGTCGATATCGCCCAGGTTAAATACTTTGTAGTCAATCTTGTTGTTGTTCTTGAAACCACGCTTAGGCATACGGCGCTGGATAGGCATCTGTCCGCCCTCGTGGCCTTTCTTGCTCTGGTAGCCAGTACGTGCCTGTTGTCCTTTGTTACCTTTTCCGGCTGTTGTGCCAGACCCGCTACCTTCACCACGGGCTACGCGCCTTTTCTTTTTTACTGAACCTTTTGCGGGTTGTAAATTGTGTAATTGCATTGTGTACGATTTTTGAACTTGCGCGGAATGTGAAACCGCTCGCAGTTATGATTAAATAAACTATTTTACTTCTTCAACTTTTACCAGGTGGCTTACAGTCCTTACCATGCCCAGTATCTGGGGCGTAGCTTCCACTTCCACCGTAGCGTGCATCTTACGCAAACCCAGCGCCACCAGTGTGCGCTTTTGGTTTTCGGGGCGGTCAATACCACTCTTGACTTGTGTTACTTTCAATTTAGCCATGACGCTATTTCTTATTCAATTAGTTAATATTCAATTAATTCAAGCCTGCTACCGCAATTACCCGTTAAATACCTTCTTCAGGTTGATGTTGCGGTCTTTGGCTACACGTACCGGCTCGCGGAGCTGGCCCAGTGCGGCAAAAGTAGCTTTCACCACGTTGTGCGGGTTGGCAGAACCCAGGTTCTTGGTCAGCACGTCGGTAATACCGGCAGATTCCAGTACAGCCCTCATGCTACCACCTGCTATAACACCTGTACCGTGAGCAGCCGGTTTTATCAGCACTTTTGCAGCGCCTTCTTTGGCAAACTGTACGTGCGGCACAGTGCCGTGCAGAATCGGAACTTTTATCAGGTTCTTCTTGGCATCGTCTATACCCTTGGTGATGGCTTCCTGCACTTCTTTCGCCTTGCCCAGTCCATGACCTACCACACCGGCGCCGTTGCCTACCACTACCAGGGCAGAAAAACTGAATGCACGTCCGCCTTTGGTTGTCTTCACAACACGGTTGATAGCCACTACTTTCTCCTGCAATTCCAGGTCGCCGGCTTTTACTCGATTTGTATTTACTTTAGACATCAGTTACTTATAGAAAAAGTTCAATAATATTTTTACTAGAATTTAAGGCCACCTTCACGCGCTCCGTCGGCTACCGACTTTACACGGCCATGATACAAATAACCACCACGGTCGAATACACATTTTTCAATACCCAGTTCCAGGGCTTTCTGTGCAATCGCCTTACCTACCAGGGCAGATTTTTCTATCTTGGTACCTGCCTGTGCCTGGATATCCTTCTGGCGCGAACTGGCTGCTGCCAATGTAGTGCCGTTAGTATCGTCTATCAGTTGCACGTAGATGTCTTTGTTGCTGCGGAACACAGACATGCGGGGTTTGGTAGCTGTACCGGTTACCCTGCTGCGTATGCGCCAGCGTAACTTCTGGCGGCGTACTAATTTTTTATCAAGTGCCATTTTCTTCTATTTTTTTTACGGGCTCATCCGCCTGAGGCGGAATGGCTACCGAGGTTTTTATAATTATTAATATTAAAAAGCTTCCGCCTTTGCAGGCGGAAACCTGTTATTTATTATTTACCGGCTGCTTTACCAGCTTTGCGACGAACAATCTCATCAGAGTAACGCACACCTTTTCCTTTGTAAGGCTCGGGCTTGCGCAGGCTGCGTATCTTGGCCGCTACCTGTCCCAGCAGTTGTTTGTCTATCGATTCCAGGGTTATCCTTGGGGGCACACCTTTTTCAGTTACGGCGGTTGCCTTTACTTCTTTAGGCACCTCTATAATGATATTGTGCGAATAACCCAGCGCCATATCAATGGTCTGGCCTTGTACCGCTGCACGGAAACCCACACCCACCAGGTCCAGTTCTTTTTTGAATCCCTGTGTTACACCGGTAACCATGTTGGCTATCAGGGCGCGGCTCAGGCCATGCAATGCACGGTGGCGTATCTGGTCTGTAGGACGTGATACGATCAGTTCACCATCGTGCAGTTCCACCTTCAGGTCGCGGTTGATAGTTTCCTTCAGTTCGCCTTTAGGACCTTTTACTGTTACCACATTGTCGTTACCGATGGCTACAGTTACACCGTTCGGAACTTTTACTATACTTCTGCCTATACGTGACATAATTAATTTATGTTTTATTGTTCCAGGATTGCAGACCGGTCAGCCTTGTATAGGTACGGCTTAATGTATCTGCCCCGGTGGTTGTTATTAATATATTGCTGCCATTACCTCTCCGCCTATATTCTGTGCGCGGGCTTCTTTATCGGTCATTACACCCTTAGATGTAGAAACGATAGCTATACCCAGGCCGCTCATTACGCGGGGTAGCTCGTTTGGTTTGGCATACTGGCGCAAACCCGGGCGGCTAACCCTTTCCAAAGATTTGATGGCAGGTTCTTTAGTCTGCGCATCATACTTCAATGCTATTTTGATGATACCCTGTTTGTTATCATCTTCAAATTTGTATTTCAGGATGTACCCTTTGTCGTACAATATCTCTGTCATACGTTTTTTCACGTTAGATGCGGGAATCTCCACTATACGGTGACGCGCCATCTGTGCGTTGCGGATACGGGTTAAAAAGTCTGCTATCGGATCTGTTACCATTTTTTTAAAAAAGTTTGTAAAGTATATAATTGTAGCCGGTTTCAACCCCGCACTGCGGGCCCGACCTGGCTACGTGTCTTGATTACCAGCTGGCTTTACGTACACCCGGTATTTTGCCATCCAACGCCATATCGCGGAACACGTTGCGGCAGATGCCGAAGTGGCGCATATAACCCCTGGGGCGGCCAGTTAACTGGCAACGGTTCTTAAGGCGAACCGGTGACGCGTTCTTCGGAAGTTTATCCAAAGCTGCGTAGTCTCCTGCCGCTTTAAGTGCCGCACGCTTTTCAGCATACTGGGCAACCATGCGCTCGCGTTTGCGTTGACGGGCTTTTACTGATTCTCTTGCCATTTACTATTGTCCTTTATTTAAAATTAGTTGTTGTCTTTTTTGATGTTCTTGAACGGCAGGCCCATCTCTTTCAGCAATTCATATGCTTCTTCGTTGGTTTTAGCCGTAGTAACGAACGTAATGTCCATACCGCTGATACGGTTCACTTTATCTATGTCTATCTCAGGATAAATGATCTGCTCTGTGATACCCATAGTGTAGTTGCCGCGGCCATCGAAAGACTTATCGTTGATACCTTTGAAGTCGCGTACACGCGGCAGGGTAACTGAGATAAAACGATCCAGGAACTCGAACATGGTAGTACCGCGCAGTGTAACACGGCAGCCTATCGGCATGTGCTTACGCAGCTTAAAGTTCGAAATATCCTTTTTAGACAACGTAGGCACCGCCTTTTGGCCTGTTACCAGTGTCATCTCGTTGATGGCGTCGTCTATCAGTTTCTTATCAGACACGGAGCCTTTCACACCCTGGTTCAGGCATATCTTCACCAGGCGGGGGCATTCCATTACGGATTTATAACCAAACTTCTTCATCAAAGTCGGCACCACTTCGTCCCTGTATTGTTTGCGCAGGCGCGGAGAATATACTGCTGTTTCCATTATTTAATTACCTCCCCTGATTTTTTTGATATACGAACAAAACTACCTTCAGAGCGCTCGCGTTTGGTGCGCGCCGGGGCTTTCACTTTCGCGTCCCACAGCATCACGTTAGAGATGTGTATGGGCGCTTCCTGCTTCACAATACCACCCTGTGGGTTCTGCGCATCAGGCTTATTGTGTTTGGTGATGATGTTGACACCTTCTACCAATACACGGCCCTTCTGAGGATATACCGCCAGCACGGTGCGTGGCTTGGTACGGTCCTTATCATTACCGGCTATAACTACTACGCTATCGCCTTTTCTGATGTTAAACTTCGGTTTAAATCTGTTTTTCACAATACTTATGAATTAACTGTTGTTCTCATACACCCGAAAAACGGGCTGCAAAGGTACAACTTATTTTATAATACTTCCGGTGCCAGCGAAACAATTTTCATATACCCTTTGTCACGCAGTTCGCGCGCTACTGGTCCGAAAATACGGGTGCCGCGTGGCTCATCGGCATTGTTCAGCAACACTACTGCATTGTCGTCAAAGTTGATATAGGAACCATCTTTGCGGCGCAGCTTATTCTTGGTGCGTACGATAACGGCTTTAGACACGGTACCCTTCTTCATACCGCCGCCGGGCAGTGCATCCTTTACGGTCACTACTATCTTATCGCCCACACCGGCATAATCCTGGCCGGAATTGCCCAGTACGCGGATACATAGTACCTCTTTCGCACCACTGTTATCGGCTACATTTAGCCTGGACTCTTGTTGTATCATCTATAAAAAGATTACTTAGCTTTTTCAATAATTTCTACCAGGCGCCAGCGTTTTGTCTTGCTCAGCGGGCGCGTCTCCATAATACGCACTGTGTCGCCGATACCTGCGGTACCTTCTTCGTCGTGCGCATGGAATTTCTTCGTTTTCTTAACGAACTTACCGTAAATGGGGTGTTTCACCTTACGCTCTACAGTTACCGTGATGGTTTTGTCCATCTTGTCGCTGCTCACGATACCTATACGGCTTTTCCTGCTTTTTCTTTCAGTCGTTGTTGACATATCAATATTTTATTAAAAACCTAATGCCCTTCTGCGCTGCTCCGTTTTGACACGGGCTATAGTGCGGCGCATCTGGCGGATAGATAACGGGGTCTCGATGGGGTTAACAGCATGGCTGAACTTCGTTTTCTTCAGGCGCGCTTCCTCTTCACCGATCCTGTCGGTAAGCGCCTGGTCGTCCAGCGAACGCAGGTCTTCAACCTTCGATTTTTTTGCCTTAGCCATTTTTATCTGTTTAAAAAATTATCTTTTATATTATGCACCAACGTAGTCGCGGCGAACAACAAATTTTGTTTTTATTGGTAACTTCTGTGCGGCCAGTTCCAGCGCTTCCTGTGCTATCTGCCTGGGCACGCCATCCAGTTCAAACATGATACGTCCCGGCTTCACTACGGCTGCCCAATATTCCAGGCTACCTTTACCCTTACCCATCCTAACCTCTGCAGGCTTCTTGGTTATCGGCTTGTCAGGAAATATGCGGATCCAAACATTACCCTCACGTTTCATGTGGCGGGTCATGGCCTGGCGGGCAGCTTCTATCTGGCGGTTAGTTATCCATTTCGGCTCCATAGCCTTCAGGCCAAATGAACCGAAAGATATTTCAGCGCCACGCTGTGCGTTTCCTTTTATCCTGCCTTTATGGGCTTTCCTGTGTTTTACTTTTTTAGGCTGTAACATTGTTACAATATTTTAAATAATGCTCTACAATTATTATTAACGATTACCTCCACGGCCACGGCCTCCGCCGCCCCTGCGCTCACCGGCGCCACCGCCACCACGACGGTCGCCACCACCACCTCTGCGGTCACCACCACGGTCTCCACCGCGATGTTCGCCGCCACGCTGAGGCGCTTCACCAGGACCGCCACGACGGTCAGAACCTGCTGAGAAATTAGGGTTCAGGTCGCGCTTGCCCAATACTTCACCTTTACATATCCATACTTTGATACCTATTTTACCGTAAACGGTCTGGGCAAAGTAAGATGAATAGTCAATGTCCATACGGTAGGTATGCAGCGGCGTACGGCCTTGCTTGAACTCTTCTGAACGTGCTATCTCAGCACCATTCAAACGTCCGCCTACTTTTATTTTTATACCTTCTGCACCCATGCGCATAGCGGTAGATATCGCCATTTTGATAGCCCTCTTATAGCTTACACGGCTTTCCAGCTGGCGTGCTATGGTTTCGGCTACTATCTGTGCGTCCAGCTCAGGACGGCGGATCTCCATAATGTTGATCTGCACATCGTCTTTACCGGTCAGCTTTTTCAGCTCTTCTTTTATACGGTCAACTTCGCTACCACCCTTACCAATAATGATACCGGGCTTAGAAGTATGTATGGTAACAATGAGTTTACCCAGTGTGCGCTCTATGACGATACGCGAAATACCGCCTTTGTTGATACGCGCGTTCAGGTAAGTGCGGATCTTATGATCCTCTACCAGCCTGTCGGCGAAATCTTTTTTAGCGCCATACCACATAGAGTCCCATCCGCGGATGATACCCAACCTGTTACCTATAGGATTCGCTTTTTGACCCATTCCTTAGTTATTATTAAGTTGAATTATTCTGTTTCTTTATTTACAGCTACAGGCGCATTGGCTGCGGTGCGGCTATCTACTACAATAGTTACGTGGTTGCTGCGCTTGCGTATGCGGTATGCACGGCCCTGGGGGGCGGGTTGCATACGTTTGATAACGCGGGCGCCGTCAACCATGATGGTTTTCACATACAGGTTTGCATCAGCCACATCCGTTCCTTCGTTCTTATTGCCCCAGTTGGCTATTGCGCTCAGCAACAGCTTTTCCAGCGCCACAGAGTTATGCTTCGGGCTGAACTTCAAAATGTTGATAGCTTTTTCCACATCCATGCCGCGCACCAAGTCTGCCAGCAAACGCATTTTGCGGGGCGATGTAGGATAGTTCCGTAAACGAGCTACAGCTTCCATTGTTTCTTTTTCTATTTAAGCGGCCCGCCAGAAGACGGAACCAAATGTTTATTATTAGTTTATTTACTACCACTATGGCTTTTGAAGTTGCGTGTGGGCGCAAACTCTCCAAGCTTATGGCCAACCATGTATTCTGTTACGTATACCGGTATAAATTTGTTACCGTTATGCACTGCAAAGGTGTGGCCTACAAAGTCGGGCGTAATGGTAGAACGGCGGCTCCATGTTTTGATCACGCCTTTCTTGGCACTGCCTTCGTTTACCGCCAGAACTTTCTTTTCCAGCTTAGCCTCTACATAAGGTCCCTTTTTTATCGAACGAGCCATATTATGCTATTACTTTAACTATTATAATTTTTTACCGTTTTTGCGCTGAATGATCAGTTTATCAGACGCTTTTTGTTTACGTGTTTTTTCGCCTTTGGCATATTTACCGTTGCGGCTGCGGGGGTGTCCGCCTGATGAACGGCCTTCACCACCACCCATCGGGTGATCTACGGGGTTCATCGCAACACCACGTGTACGGGGGCGGATACCTTTCCACCTGTTGCGGCCTGCTTTACCCATGCTTTGCAGTGCGTGGTCACTGTTGGATACTGTACCAACTGTAGCCATGCATGTAGCCAATACCTTGCGCAGCTCGCCACTTGGCATTTTCAGTACGCAGTATTTTTCTTCTTTGGCGTTCAGCTGGGCATAAGTACCTGCTGAGCGGGCTATTGCTGCGCCTTTGCCAGGCTGCAGTTCTATATTGTGTACCACGGTACCCAGCGGCATGTTTTTCAGCAGCAGTGAGTTACCAACCTCGGGTGCCACGCTTTCGCCGCTTACTACCTTAGCGCCTACTTCCAGGCCCTGGGGTGCGATGATGTAACGCTTTTCACCATCGGCATAAGACAACAGCGCTATGAAAGCCGTACGGTTAGGATCGTACTCTATGGTCTTTACCGTAGCGGGTATATTTGCTTTATTACGCTTGAAGTCTATGATACGGTATTTATTCTTGTTACCGCCGCCAATGTAGCGCATAGCACGGCGACCCTGTGAGTTACGCCCGCCGGTCTTCTTAGCTACATCCAGCAAGCTCTTTTCAGGCTCGTTAGTCGTAACCTCCGCATAAGCGTTACCTATTCTCCAGCGTGTGCCGGCTGTTATCGGTTTATATTTACGTAATGCCATTTCCCTTGTTCTTTATCTGCTTAGATTGAAAATAAATCTATAGTATCACCTTCTGCAAGCGTTACTACTGCTTTTTTATACGATGGTTTAACACCTTTTAATAATCCCGCCTTGGTAAAGCGGCTTTTGTTTTTACCGGGCACCACGATAGTGTTCACATCATTCACCTTCACACCGTAAAACTCTTCTACCGCTTGCTTCACTTCCAGTTTGTTAGCCCTTTTGTCTACCACGAATGTGTAGCGGCCAGAGCGTTCCATCTGGATGTTTACCTTCTCGGTAATTACCGGCCTTACCAATACATCAGCAAGTTTCATTTTATATAGATTTCAGTTTCTTAATTATTAATTTATGCTTCCGCTGTTTCTTCCTCTATTTCAGAGAAAAGTTTCGCAGTAGACTCGGTAAATATCAGCACGTTGGCATTTACCAGGTCATAAGTATTTACGTCGCTCAATACGGCTGTTTTGTTGGCCGGTATATTGCGGGCGCTCAGGTACACATTGTTGTCCACATCGGGCAGCACCAGCAGCGATTTCCTGTTCTCTCCTTTCAGTTTGCCCAGTATGGCCGCCATATCTTTAGTTTTGGGGGCGTCCATTTTCAGGTCTTCCACCACTACTATTTTATTGTCTTTCGCTTTGTATGTCAGTGCCGACATTTTAGCCAGGTCTTTCACTTTGCGGTTCAGCTTGAAGCCATACAGGTGAGGCAGGGGGCCATTCACCGTACCACCGCCTTTGTACAGGGGGTTACGGATGTTACCTTTACGCGAACCACCGGTACCTTTCTGGCGGTGCAGCTTCTTAGAAGAACCATGTACTTCGGCACGGGTCTTGGTCTTGTGCGTACCCTGGCGCTGTGCTGCCAGGTATTGCTTTACTGCCAGGTATATTACATGGTCGTTGGGTTGCTCCAGACCGAATATCTCATCAGGCAGTTCTACCGAGCGGCCTGTTTTTTCACCTTTAGTATTTAAAACGTCAACTTGCATGACAATATTAATTCTGAATTAAAACAATTGAACCATTGTGGCCCGGAACTGAACCTGTAACTAATATATAGTTCTGCTCAGGGAACACTTTCATTACTTTCAGCGCTTTTATTTTCACGCGGTCGCCACCCATACGGCCGGCCATGCGCATACCTTTAAATACGCGGCTGGGGTAAGATGAACCACCAATAGAACCCGGCGCGCGCTGACGGTCGTGCTGGCCGTGAGACGCTTCGCCCACGCCCGAGAAGCCATGGCGCCTTACAACACCCTGGAAACCTTTACCTTTTGATGTGCCGATGACGCTTACATTCTCGCCTTCTGCAAACACCTCGCAGGTAATTTCTTCACCAACTTGTTTGTCTATGGAACAGTTACGTATTTCTTTTACTACAGCTTTGGGGCTGGTATTTGCTTTCGCAAAATGGTTGAGGAGGGCTTTCGGCGTATTCTTTTCTTTAGCCTCGCCGAAGGCTATTTGTAACGCATCATAACCGTCTGTATCAACAGTCCTTTTCTGCGTAACCACACAAGGGCCGGCCTCGATGATGGTGCAGGCTACCTGCTTACCATTTGCATCGAACACGCTGGTCATGCCTATTTTTTTACCAATTATACCTTTCATTGTCGATATATATTTAACCAAGCGCCCGGTTTGCCTTTTGTGTGGACCGGGATTGGCTGTTTTTCAATTTTATTAAAGAACTGTTTCTTTTATGCTTTTATCTCTACTTCTACACCACTGGGCAGGTCCAGCTTCGAAAGAGCGTCCACTGTACGGGAAGAAGAAGTATAGATATCCAACAGGCGCTTATGCGTGCACAATTGGAACTGCTCGCGTGCTTTTTTGTTCACGTGCGGTGAGCGCAATACTGTAAAGATCTTCTTCTGCGTAGGCAACGGAATAGGGCCTGTAACCACTGCTCCTGTGTTGCGCACAGTTTTTACTATTTTCTCAGCAGACTTATCTACCAGGTTATGGTCGTAAGACTTAAGCTTTATTCTGATACGCTGTGACATACTTATAAATAACTTCTAACCCGTAAAAAATTGGGACTGCAAAGGTAATCGTAACTTTTTAATTGAACAAAATAATTTAACGGAAAAAATAAATTTTCGCTACTCTTGTGCCCGTGACGTGAAAACGGCTGTAAATGCTGAACTTCGCAATATAAATTAAAACCGGTTTTCGTAGCTTGGATTATGGCAAAGACAGGACATATTTCGCTGTATAACCTGGGGCTGGAAAAAGCCCTGCTGGACCTGGCCAAAACCATGGAACTACCTGAAAATAAAGCTTTTACGAAGGGGAAGTACTCACTCTTCTACCCCATGCTGGGCAAAGACTACGAAGAAAAAAAGGAATTGATAGTATATGGCCAGTACGTAAGCGACTGGCAGCCCACATTCAGACTTACCAAAGACAAGAAACAAATAGAGAACCTTGTGAAAAAAGCCTACGAATATTCTATCGTATCCCGCGGCTGCGCCCTGGACTGGGTAAACAAATACTGGGTGAAGCAAGAACTCTACCGCTCCTTCTTCTGGAACATCACGTACAAACTGGTAGTGGAAAGGTATGGCCGTACCGAAGACGACTGGAACCATATAATAGCCTATAGCAACCTGGTGAAGATAGCGCCCCTGGGCGACGATGCATTCCCCCACGAGGTGTTCCAGGCACAGTTATTCAATTCGGCACACCTGTTCAAAGAAGAGCTGAGTATCCTTCAGCCCAAGAACGTATTGCTCATCACCAACCTGCACAACTGGGCCGAACCTGTTCTGAGGACGGCGGGTATCAGGTTTGAGAAAGAAAGTGGCGAATTCGTAGAAGCCACCGCCGCCTACCGCGGCACAAACATCATCGTCGCAAAAAAACCCTTTACCGCCGACCACCGCAAGTTTTTGGATGAAGTGAAGAGGAATATGGTGTAAATTTACAGCATGACCCTGGTAACTGTTGCCACATTTTCCAGCTATTTTGATTCTGCCCAATGATTTTGTGGGCTTTATTATATAAATAAGAAAGCAGGACCGTTTATTACGATGGAAACATCGCCACAGTCGATAGTTCCGCCAGATTCAATTAGTCCTCAAATACCCGGGATTCTCCATTGCCATTACCACCCTCATAACCAATCCTTCCTTTTAAAATAAAAGTAGATAGCCACCGTTATTGCCGCCATTAATACCATTACCGTGGGATATCCTGGCTTCCACCCTATTTCCGGCATATAGTCGAAGTTCATGCCGTATATACCCACTATAAAGGTAAGTGGCATAAAGAACACGGAGAATATAGTCAATACCCGCATGATCTCGTTTGTGCGTTGCGAAGCGGTAGAGAAATAGACCGTAAGCAGTTGGTGTATGTTTTCAGACAAACTGTCAAACAAGTGTTGCAGCTTTATATATTCGTCCCTTGTTTCGCGGGTATCTACATTGCCCCCATCCGGGTCTATCTCGTCTATTATCTCGTACGACAATATCATCATCCGTCTTATCAGGTCTATCTTCCGTTTCAGGTAATACAGCCCTTTCAGCGATTGTATTTTCCTATGCTTCAGAAAGACAAATTCTTCGTAGTGGTCTACTTTTTTTGACAACTTGTTCAGCGGCTCCTGGTAAGTTTTCAGGCAGCCGTATATGATAGCATTCAGCAATTCAGCACTGCTGTTGCACTTATTGGCCTGCACCTGTTCCCGCAGCTTATCCAGGAACTCCTCTTTTTCCCGGTGGACGGTGATGACAAATGCGGGTGAATAAAATATGGCTACCTTATTGGTCAGCTCCTGCATAGTGTCCATTTCAGGGCTGCCGTTGTCGCCATATATCCTGAAAATAATAAAGGAATAATTATCCATCTTTTCATACTTGGGCAAATGGTCGGGCTGCATGCAATCATTTACCAATTGCCTGTGCAGCCTGAATTCCGAAGCTATTTCGCCCAATTCTTCCTTTGATGGATCGGCCAGGTCATACCAGTCAAAATTGCCTCCTGCAACAGCATCCGCCCGTTTTACCATTTGCTTATTCCTTTTGATATAATAACAAAACTGGCGTGGAATGTTTCATGCAGAAGGCCGATAACCGCTGATAAATATCACCCTAAACTCTGACTCCACTCATCTCCGGCCGCAGATAGGCGTTATAGCTTTATGCAAACAAAATTCATGAACGGAAAACAAATTATCCGCTATGCACTGGCCGCCATACTGGGCATCGTTGCCCTCAATGCCTTTGGCGGGGGATACTACGGGCTTACAGGTGCCAAAGATGTACCCCTGGAGTGGCTGGAAGGAAGCCTGTTCGATACATACCTGCTACCCAGCCTGGTATTGCTGGTTGTCATTGGCGGCTCTTCGATTATCGCCTGTCTTGCGGTTTTTGGCCAAACGCCATGGGGACGCAAGGCAAGCTACCTGAGCGGGCTCCTCCTGCTCACCTGGATAATAGTGCAACTGGGCATTATAGGATATGTCTCCTGGCTGCAGCCGGCCATGTTTATTGCTGCATTGGTTATATTGCTTTTAACAAGGCTCCTTCCAAGACAAACTGCTTTAAGCAAATGATCGTTCATCACTCTTTCCGTTAAAAAGGCCGCCTCAATCCTTTGAGGCGGCCTTTTGTAATTGCTTCTGTTACAGTTGTTATCTTATCAATGTGGTCTCCCCCTTGTAGGTCTCTACAA
>DISB01000006.1 GCA_002421685.1 Bacteroidetes bacterium UBA6221 | reverse complement strand
CGCCAAGACAGATGGCCGTATCTTCGGGTTCTATACGCATATCATGCTCAGGGATATATACTTCCAATGTATCGCGCATGATACACGTACTACGGCCAATTGTTTGTACAATATAGCGGCCCGATTTGGCTGCGTAAGCCAAAGGTTGCGCAATAGAGGAGTCCGAAAGCAATTCGCCTTCCCTCCACCTGATGTCAAACGGAAGCGGATCGGCCTCGCAATATCTGAATTTGAAAACAGGCCTGATGCGGGCCGCAATTATTCCGGGATCCTGGCTTATGTGGCATACAGATAGAGTAGTTGAATTGGCCGGGACATAATTCAGTCCTGAAATATACGCTGTAGGAGCGTGCTTCATTACAGGTATTGGATTCAACGGATCGCAAGCCACTACATCTGAATTGCTGTAGCAAATCTGTATGATGATGTTTTTGGTAGTGTCCCAATTATATGGCGTGATTCCGAAGTCAAATTCGTGCCATCCGTCATTCAGCGTAACAGAGGGAACAGAATATACTATAGACATGCCAAAGCTTTCAAACCCTTCTTCTGCACTAAGTTTGGTTTTATCCGTACACTTAAAGGATATAGTGAAATTCTTGTAGGTATGACCGGTTCCCTTATAGCCGGTCATTTCAATCGCCATGTTGCGTATTGATGCCGAGCGCAGGCCCGATGCCCACAATTCATCCTTGGTAATGAGGTATTGTTTTTTAGCCGTAGGGGTATGGGTATACATTATTGGGTACATACCCGGATTTTTAAAATCGATAGTATCGTAAAACGCCTCGCCAAATACCAGTGAGCCATAAAGATTCATGGAATCGGGTTTATTACCTCCGATATCGCATACAGTCCGTATTGCACCAAGCCCGCAACTCACATTGTTCATCGGCCTTTTACCTACTATCAGCGCTTCCAGTTGCAGATAACCGGGGCGGCACATTACCAGTGCATTTTCGGGATTATATGGATTTTTAGGTGTTATGCTCACCATATTACTCGTATCAATAGACACATACACTGTATCCCTGTTTTTACACTCGCCGGCGAGATCGACTGTAGAAATGATATATCCCGTAGTCTTTGGGTAAAAAGTTGTGTCATTACCAACTATGAATGGGTATTGTATGAGCGGATTATGTATGTTCAGGTCGTGGAACCCCGGTACAAGGCCTCCGTCCACTACACTCCACTGTACCTTGAGATTATCTGTCCCTTTTACAAAAAGCTGTATCGGTTGTGGATTTAATTCACAGATTAACTGGTCGGGGCCGGCATCTATACCGTCCAATACCATGATCTGTATCTCGGTAACGCTTGGAAGGACGATGGGCTGATCAACATTGCAGGTTGAATCGACCGCTGTAATTCTAAGCGTATGCGGACCATATTCTGCAGTAGTTGGTGTCCACTCAAATGTGCCTGTTACCTTGTCCGTTCCATCACCCGAAGTATTAAACACCGAATTCGGAAATCTTGACAATTCTGCTCTCATATAAAGCTTATTATCAGGCGCATCCGTCCAGCTATTGATATTAAACTTAAGCTTACTGCCAGGGCAAACGTACACTATTGAATCAACTCTCCCCGTGCCGTCTGTTCTTTTTACGCCCACAAGCGTTGCGCTTTCAAGATTCCTGGGAACTGAATCTATTTTCGGCGCGCTGGTAATACAAGGTAATACTGCAAACTGAACATCGCGCAAAATATAACTATATTTATCTGAAGCACGGAAAGATAATGTGTACTTGCCCTGCAACGCCGGAAAAAATGTGGCTGTACCAGTTGCACTGTTCAGGGAATATCCGTTTACCGGCGCGGCAGGGCTATATCCCGCTGCATAATCTTTTGGGTTGTTGGCACCTTCAAGTGGAATTGTAGTTTGTACGAGAACCCTGTTTGAGTCCCATGGGTCAGGATCATAAGGTTGGTTCAGGTAGTTGTACACCTGGCCGGCACATATATATGGTAATGGATTAGACTCAAACCTTGGTGTATTGTTATTAAACATATCAAGGTTGTTCATGCCGGCTTCTATATACAGACTACCAAGGCCTACAAGGTTATTACTGGGGTTTCTTGCATTTGAAGACCACGAAAACACCCAATCCGTTTGTGCAGAGGGCAAGGTAACAGTACCGCTATAAATTTTTCTTTTATATGCCGGATACTGTGTATTGCCCGGCACCTTACATAAGTTGATTTTAGAAAAATCAGGGCATAACTGGTCTACCGTGTCCCAAACTTGGGTGGCGAGTGGGATGGGCTGATTTGTAACCCCTCCATTCACTGACGAAAAGTTTACAGTCTCAGTAACGCCGGTAATGGTACCACATTCGCAAGATGAGTACACAACCAATGTTATCTTATATGTGTAATCAGGGGTTGCATTACATACATCCACCGGCTGTCCGGCGTATTCTATATACATATCGGCTGCCGCCAGGTGACAGGCTTTAGCATCTACTGCCAGCAATGTGGCACACAGGGCGAAGAACAGTTGTGCTGTAAGTCGTTTTAGTTCCATGTTCTTATCTATTGTTAATAATTAAAATATTTTAGACGGAATACCCGTGTAAAAGACATAATTATATCCGGCTGCGTTGGGTAATTAGTATTTTTTAGTTTTAGTTTTACATTATTTAATAAATACAGTAGTCATTATTAACCCTAAGTTCAATTAAACAATTTCAGTTGTAATTGGAGGTGACCGCGAATACAATAAAAACCTATTATATATAACAGAACTAAGGTAAAATAGGCTGTTGCCTTTTAACTTATTATTTTTGCGAACATTTTAGTTTTGTCAACAAGTAATTATCTGTAATAATGCACGCCACACTCAGCGAACAGGAAGTTGTAAGAAGGGAAAAACTGCAGGAACTGCACAACCTGGGCATTGACCCCTATCCCGCTCCCTTATACCCGGTCACCCACAGCGCCAGGCAGATAAAAGAGGGCTATAACGGGGAGAACGCTGAAGAATATAGCTCGGTAACCGTGGCAGGTCGTATTATGAGTGTACGCGATATGGGCAAGGCCAACTTTGCGGTGTTGCAGGACAGCACCGGACGCATCCAGGTGTATATCCGACGCGATGACATCTGCCCAGACGAGGACAAAACCATGTATGATACCGTTTGGAAAAAGCTGATGGATATTGGCGATATCATAGGTGTAAAAGGCTATGTATTCACTACCAAAACCGGCGAAACGTCTATCCACGCCAAAGAGTTTACTATCCTCACCAAATCTCTGCGACCGTTGCCGGTAGTAAAGGAAAAAGACGGCGAGGTGTATGACGCCGTTACTGACCTCGAGTTCAAATACCGCCAGCGCTATGCCGACCTTATAGTAAACCCCAATGTACGCGAGACTTTTGAGAAAATTACACGGATGAAAAACGCCATTCGCAATTTCCTCAACGAACGTGGTGCGCTGGAAGTGGACACCCCGGTATTGCAGGGCATACCTGGCGGCGCTGCAGCCAGGCCTTTCGTTACGCACCATAATGCACTGGATATGCCTCTTTATTTGCGTATTGCCAACGAGTTGTACCTGAAACGACTGATAGTAGGTGGTTTCGACTGGGTGTACGAGTTTAGCCGTAACTTCCGCAACGAAGGTATGGACCGCACTCACAACCCTGAGTTCACCGTACTTGAATTCTACACGGCCTATAAGGACTACCTGTGGATGATGGAAACTACGGAGCAACTGCTGGAACATACAGCCATAGCTACCAACGGCACCAGCAAGACAATAATTGAAGGTAAAGAGATAGACTTCAAAGCCCCCTACAAGCGCGTGAGCATATACGATGCTATTAAAGAACACACGGGCATCGATGTAAGCAACATGGGCGAAGACGACCTGCGCGAGGTGTGCAAGCAATTGAGAATAGACGTTGATACCTCAATGGGTCGAGGCAAACTGATAGACGAACTGTTCAGCGAAAAATGTGAACACCATTATATACAGCCAACCTTCATTATCGATTATCCTATAGAAATGAGCCCGCTTACCAAGAAGCACCGTAGCCAACCTGGGCTGGTAGAACGTTTCGAACTAATGGTGAACGGTAAGGAAATCGCCAATGCGTATTCAGAACTCAACGACCCAATTGACCAACGCGAACGCTTTGAAGAGCAGGTAAAACTGATGGAGCGCGGTGACGATGAGGCGATGTTCATAGACTACGATTTCCTTAGGGCACTGGAATATGGCATGCCCCCAACAGCCGGTATCGGTTTTGGCATAGACAGGTTGGCTATGCTGCTTACTGGCAATGCTTCAATACAAGACGTATTGCTCTTCCCGCAAATGCGACCCGAAAAAACCGAGGAATAATGAGAACCCTGGCTTTGTACGCTGTATTGATGCTTTCTGTCTTTCCAGGTTGCGGGCAGCCGAAAACGTATACTGCACAGATATTGGAGCACAGGCAGCATTACAAACAAGAATTCCTGGAAGATGGGCGTAGCCCGCTCACAGCAGCTGACACGGGTTATCTCAGGTTTTACCAGCCCGATGAACGCTATAAGGTAAAAGCGAAACTCACCCTCACGCCCGATGCTAAGCCCTTTGATATGCCTACGGTTTCCGGCAAAAGCAAAAGGTACAGGCAATATGGCTGGCTTAGTTTTAAGATAAATGATACAGCGGTAAAACTACAGGTTTTCCAAAGCCTGAAATTGGTAGAAGACCCTAAATACCGCGAGCACCTTTTTGTACCTTTTACAGACAGCACTACATATATCGAAACCTACGGCGGTGGCCGTTATATCGACCTTTCTCAAAAAGATGTCGAAAACGGTTTTATTGAGTTAGACTTCAATAAATGCTACAATCCCTGGTGCGCCTATGCCACAGGATACTCATGCCCCATTCCGCCACCCGAAAACAGGATACCTGTTTCCATCAAGGCCGGAGAAATGAACTACGCCGCTCCCACCGTTCATTGATTATCTATGTATTTTCTCGCTTAATATTATAAAATTCCCGTATCATCCTATTCCATGGCTATGCGTTCAGTAGCATATATACTTTCGTAAAAAAGTAAGCTTATGAAAAGAATACTATTAGCCCCCGTATTTCTGGTCGTGATGACAGCGGGTTGTCAAAACAAGACAGGCACAAACATTACCCCCGGCAGTAACACTTCTGTATCGGGAACGGTTACAACAGGCAAATGGGTTGTTTCTTATTTTTACGACAACGATAAGGAAGAGACCTCCGACTACAATGGCTATACATTCGAATTCAAAAACGATAATACACTCACAGCCACACGCAATTCGGGTACCATCACGGGTACATGGAATGAGGTGTCAGACGACGGTTTCCAAAAGATGGTGATAGCGCTTAATACTACAGATGACAAACTTAAAGAACTCAACGACGATTGGGTGATCGAATCAAGGAACGACACCCAGGTAAAACTAAAGGACGACAACCCCGCCAGGAATGAACAACTGCATTTTTCCAAACAATAACAAATAAAAAACCGGGCATGGCGCCCGGTTTTTTTATTCACTTAATTACTATTAGTAAGACACCAGTTTCTCAGTGAAACGCTCAATGCCTGCTTGAACATGCACCATATATACGCCCTTCACTTTGATAACCTGGGCTGGTATTTCAATTGTATTGATGTTACCGTTCAACTGGTGCTGTACTGTGTACACTGCTTTGCCGGTTACATCGGTCACGGTAATATTTGCCCTGTCCTTCGATGCGGATTTGATTATCAACTTAGAGCTACCTGTGGTCGGGTTAGGTGCTAATGCTACCTTCCTATCGTCGGTCAGCAACGTGTTCACACCTTCCGGCCATGGGCTGATATTAATACGGTCAATAAAGAAATTGTTACCTGTGCCCGGTACTGCCCTGTCTGCAAGTACTGTGTTGTTTATATCATCCGCGCTTGGCCTGAAACGGAACCGGAAGAAAACCAACGGTTCCCTGGCCCCCATAGGTATATTGATACTTTGCAGTTTCCAATCGCCAAAGTATAGGGGAGCATATGGTATATTAACCAGTCCTTTATTACCGAGGTCAGCCTTAGCTATATTCCTTAACAATATCCATGTCTTACCTGAGTCAATTGAGAAATGGATTTGCAGCGTATCCCGAATCAACCTGTCGTCGGTAACCCTGAATGCACCGGATGACATAAAATTCAACCTGCATTCTGTATTTTTCATTCCGCTCAAGTCGAAAGCAGGGGTAAAGAAGTCATCATAGTCTCCTTTGGGAGTGCCCGTGTAGGCGGCCGGAGATATGGCCCCATTTGGAGGCACACGGTGGTCAAATCCGCTGTATGAGATACAGCCGCTACCTGTATAACCCACATTGTCCGTTACCCTCCACCTGAGGTCGTTCTTAAAGTAGTTGAAAATAGGCCATTTGTCTATCGGGTTGTTAGCATCGTCTTTTTCAAAGTCCATAAAGAACCCGTTCAGCGGGTTGATGCGGTTATTTACGTCGGCTACATATACGAGCGAATCGAAAGTTTGAGTACTATCGCCGGTATTGTTACCGATAGCTTTCAGGGTTACATTCACCCAACCCGGCTGCCTGAACCTGTTGCGAACATTAGAGGCAAGTTCAACCTGTGACGTACTTGCCTTAGTTGGAACATCTGCATTGCCTGTAAACGACCACTCTACTGAAGTGATTGTATCCCTCCAACTACGTTGCCTCATCTCAAACTGCACGCCTGTTGCCTGGAAGTAACCCCGTTCAGCACCGTTACTTATCTCTACAGAAACGTCCGGAACTGGTTTTAGGTCAAGACGCTTACCATAAGGGCCTCCCAAATAATCTATAAGGCCTGTCCGCAGGTGTGTAGTGTCATTCACCAACTGATTCCTGTTACCTATTTTGCTGGCCAATGTGGCGCGCATGCGGACTACCTGTTGGTCCGTAAACATCTTCGGACAGTTTGCATAATCCATGATATTCTGGGTATTTACCGTATCAGGGTAGTCAATACAGTTTTTGATATAACCATACCTGATGCGCAGGTCGTACAGCAGATTATAACGTCCATTGGTAGTTTCATTTAATATATCTATGATGCAGGGAATTTTCTTTACATAAGGCGCTGCACCTACCGAATCGTTATAAACGCCCGGGTTTTCCGTAAGTACAAGCCTGAATGTGGTATCAGGTATTACCTTGAAGCCAAGCGGAACAACTTGTGCACCGGAGTCGGTAATAGTCAATGCATCGTATCTGATAGACCAGTCGTAGAAGAAATTGTAACGACCTTTATATGAATCCGGGTTGTTATTTGGATCCTGGCCAGTGGTGTCTATAAAATTATTGAACGAAATAACTCCATCAACTGTTCTGAACTTCTTCAGTTGATTGTTGGAATTGTTCATGATGCTATCAAGTGTATTCTTGGCAAGGCTATCTGCCAGCAGGCCGGGATTGCGTTCTATCTGCAGTCTGTATGCAGCGGCGCTATTGTTGTTGGGCAAAAACACGCTGAAAGGGACCACCTGTGCGCCGGTATTGGTAGTAGTAACACCGGTGAAACTCTTCACCAGGTCATTGTTAAACTTGCGCAAGGTGATTACAAATGTATCACCGATAGTTGTGGGATATATTTTAAACGAATCTATCCAGATATATTTCTGTGTTTGAAATGTGATACCGGCCCTTTCTACAGGAGTGGTCACTGAAGATGCCACGCTGGAAGGCCTCAGCGCATCCATACCCACTTTCGCAGTTTTGGTATTATATATATTTACTACGCTGAAGTTACCTGAAGAATTACTCTTATAATTAGTTATCTCAAACTCAGCACCAATTACCGCAGGGTATATTTTGATACTTTCCAGGGTCATATTTGTCCTGGGTATGTAGTCAAACCCTTTGATGCCATTATCTACCGCTATATTCAAGGTAGAGTCCAGCAATATTTTGGCTAAAGTATTTATGTTGTTGGTGCAGGCTGTATCATACAGGCTGGCAGCATCGCAGCTGCCATTGGCCGATGTCCCGAAAGGCTGTCCACTGCCGAAGTGACCAGTTGTCGGTGGCGTATCATCAATTTCGTCATCACCTGTACAGTTGGTAGCTACCGCTATATTACCCCACGTATGGTACAGGTTCAGAATATGCCCTATTTCGTGGGGAATAGTTTTGTTTGCAAGCATATTTCCCGCACTGGTAATGATACCATCAGAATAAGGAAATGCCGCTGCCGAACTGGGGAATACTGCATAAGCAGCAACTACCCCCCTGTCTATGCCCCTGCCAATGGCACGAATGGTCCATATATTCAAATAAGATGCCGGATCCCATTGATCAAATTTGGCTTGGTCGTCGCCGCCGGCAGTAAGGTAAGATCTGCGATGAGTGATCCCGGTTGTTGGCTGGCCTTTAGGATCTTTCGTTGCCAGGTGGAACATGATTTTTGGGTTACCGATATATGGCTTGAAAGGAGTGATGACGTCTGATGTATCGGCGTTCCACTTCATATACACCTCATTAATCTGGTCAATCAACCTGAATATGTCATTATCGGACACATAATCTGTGTTGCCGTAGTCGTGGATAACGTGAACTACAACAGGAATATGGAGCGTGTCATTCTCACCAAACGCTGTACCCTTGCCCCTTGCCCTGTCCTGGGCTATGTCTTTCATACCTTGCTCTACAAAGGTCCTCAATTGCTCTTCATATTTGGCAATTTCGGGGAAGGACTGTTTGTAAGATTCGTTGACCTCGGTTGTGGCACATGGTAATTGCACGGTCTGCGCTTTCGCCCCGCTCAATATCAGCAGCACAACAGGTAACAATGAAAATACTCTTCTAAGCATGTCAATAATTATTGTGAAATTCTGTTAAAACAATGGTTTCAAAGATAGATATTCCTGTTATAAAATTGCAAAGTTTTTTGTCACAGTTGTTTGATTTTTCTGTCATACGTACAATAATAATACATTTACGACAGCAGTATGACAAACACAATCAGGTCACCGGTTTCTGATACAACCTATGCCTGATAAGCCCCCACCTGTGCAGCCTGTGAATAACCGACACCCTGAGGACACCCAGGCCGTATTGCACGCTCCTGGAAAAATTGATGCTTGACGCCTCATCAAAGTACTTGGTAGGGCAAGTGACCTCCCCAATCTCATAGCCGTTCATGAATACCTGCGAGATCATCTCATTATCAAACACAAAATCGTCACTATTGTGCGTAAAGTCTATCGAGCGTATTACATCTGCTGAAAACGCCCTATAGCCTGTGTGGTATTCGCTAAGCTTTTGCCCTATCACTATATTCTCAAAAAGTGTCAAAAACCTGTTGGCGATATATTTATACATGGGCATTCCACCTTTCAAAGCACCTTTGCCCAAAATGCGCGACCCAAAGGCCACTGGGTAAACACTGTAGGCTATGATTGATGCAAGGGCATGTATCAACATGGGGGTATACTGGTAGTCAGGATGTAACATTATCACAATATCGGCTCTCAATTCCAACGCTTTGGCATAGCAAGTTTTTTGATTGCCGCCGTAGCCTTTGTTTACATGATGTTTTATTATATGTCTGATGCCTATGCGTCTGGCTACCTCTACAGTATCGTCAGGACTATTGTCGTCCACTAATACTACATCGTCCACAATGTCAAATGGAATTTCTTTATATGTACGCTCCATGGTATTAGCTGCCTTATAGGCCGGTAACACCACGACTATTTTTTTACCATTCAGCATAAATATTGAAGATTGCGCATCTTACTACCGGATAACGCGCGGCAAATATAGTGCAGGGTCGTGACATGCTCTCTGTGCCGTGCACCGCGCTACTTAACCGGGGGTTCACCGGGCTGGCGGGGTATAGTAATAGTTTCCGTTGCGCAGCCTTTCAGTTTGATGCTATATTCTTTCACATACGGTGCGGCTACATAGCCCGAGTCCTGCTGTACTTTAATGTTGTAATGTCCCGTAAACCCTGAATGTTCGTATATTTCCCTGTTAACAACATTCTTTACTTGTTCATCATTCAGGTATATACTGTAAGAGTAGTCTGACATGCTGACAAACTTAATAGTGCCCTTTGCACAGGGGTCAGTTTTGGTTTCAGTTTTGGTGCATCCTGCAGCCAGCAAGGCAGAAAACAATATAACATTCAACGCTTTTTTCATGAATGGCAATTTTGAAGGGATAAAAATAGATTTCTTTTCTGAGAAATGGTAATACGGCCATAATTCCTGGTGTTTACTATGTACCCACAAAAAAGCCGCTCTCGAAAGAACGGCTTTTAAGCTGTGCCCCAGGCGGGACTTGAACCCGCACGGCCATTGCTGGCCACAGGATTTTAAGTCCTGCTACTATTGTATTCAAATGAATTCAAATGGCGTGAAATAGTTGATAATACTGGGTTCATATTCTAAGCAAAGTGATTAAAATTCACGTAAAACAGCAAAATGTTTTACCTATGTTTTACCCAAGTTTGTAAATTTGGGTTAATTAAATTCATAAAATGGCCAGCAGCATTACAGTGTTACTTTGGAATAAAGCAAATAAAGAAGGACTTTTCCCTATTGCCATCAGGATTATAAAAGACAGAAAGCCAAGCTATATTTATTTGGGACATTACATTTCAAAAGAACAATGGAATTCAGTAGAAAAATGTGTCAGAAAATCACATCCCAATTCCGTTCGTCTAAATAATTTAATCCGGGCTAAACTTGCCGAAATCACAGACAAATCAATAGAGCTTGAAACAAATAAAACGCAAGTCAGCTCTCAAACTATTAAAAGAACAATTAGACCAAAAGCTGAATCTACAGTTTTCTTCCAAGCTGATTTATATATCCAAAGACTGGAAGCGGACAGGAAATATAACCGCCATTCTGCTGACAAGCCGCGTGTAAAAAAGCTGAAAACATTTTTAAAACATGACATTCCATTTTCAGAACTTACTATTCCACTACTGAAGCGGTACAAGGCGTGGCTAAAGGCTGAATATAAGATGTCTGAACGGACAGCGGTAAATCATTTGGTTGTGGTGCGTTCTATATTCAGCCAGGCAATAGATGAAAAGGCCTGTGATGCCAAATACTACCCTTTCGGCAAAGGAAAAATACAGATCAAGTTCCCGGACAGCTTAAAGGTCGGCGGCACATCCGAAGATGTGGCCGCCATAGAGAAACTTGATCTATCTGAGTTTCCAGACCTAAACCATGCCCGTAATATATGGCTGTTCTCTTTCTACTTTGCCGGGATGCGAGTTTCTGACGTGTTCCGTCTGAAATGGGCAGATTTTCAAAATGGACGCTTATTCTATGCAATGGGTAAGAATAACAAAGGCGACAGCTTGAAAGTGCCGGATAAGGCACAGCGCATAATAGATCAGTATGCAAGCCAACAAGATGAGACAGGGCTGGTGTTCCCTGAACTGAAAGGACTGGACAGCCTGGATGATCCTTTTACGGTTCAAATGCGTATTAAGACGAAGCTAAAGGCGGTGAATGATGATCTAAAAGAAGTCGCCAAAAAAGCAGGTGTGACCAAAAAAATATCCATGCATATATCCCGGCACACATTCGGCAATATATCAGGTGACACAATCCCGGTGCAAATGCTGCAAAAGCTATATCGTCATAGCACGGTGACGACCACAATCGGCTATCAATCCAGTTTTATCAATAAAAGCGCGGATGATGCCTTGGATGCAGTAATCGGAAAGTAGCAATATTAAATCTTGCCTTTTGATATTTTAAAGAGTATCTTTAGATTTGCAAGATTATAATGAGGCGTATATGAAGACATTACCACGGAAAATAACCCCGATTATCAAGGATGCCCTCAAGGTTAGCCCTGTGGTCTTCCTGAACGGAGCCAGGCAGTCGGGGAAAAGTACCCTTGTGCAGGGCATAGCAGGAGAAATCGGTAAAAATGGCCCTGCGGCCTATGTCTCTTTTGACAAGCCTACCCTCATGGCGGCTGCTGCGTCTGAACCGGAAGCCTTTCTAACAGCCTATGACGATACTTTGATTATAGATGAAGTGCAGATGGTGCCGGAACTGTTCAGAGCGTTGAAAGTCGTTGCTGACGAATTGCGACTGAAAGATAAAAAGCTGGCAAATGGTCGCTACCTGCTCACAGGCTCAGCCAATATCCTTGCTTTACCTAAGCTCTCTGATCCTTTGGTGGGCAGAATGAGCGTATTGACTTTATATCCCTTTTGCACCGCAGAAGCGACCTCCGGCAAAGGGGATGGTCTGGACAGGCTAATCAGCATGGATTTTACAGGCATCAAAGACAGAGGCTTGAGCCTCACGGGCGCAATAGAGGCAGCCACCTATCCTGAAATTGCCGACCAGGGAGCTAAAGAAAGAGGGATATGGTTTGACGGTTATCTCACGACATTGCTGCAACGCGATGTAAAGATGATTGCCGAGCTTGAAAAAATATCTGTGCTGCCAAACTTGCTGCGAATACTTGCGACACGTGCAGGAAACCTTATCAATGATTCAGATGTGGCGCGTGATGCGGGGCTTAATTCAGTCACCAGCAAAGCATACCGCAACATCCTGAAAATGATGTTCGTCAATTTCGATGTGGAGCCGTGGTTTAAGAATATTGGCAAGAGGCTGGTAAAATCCCCTAAAGGCTATCTGACCGATACCCTGATGCTCTGCCATATGCTTGATTTGAACATTACGGATATTGCCAGGAACAAACCTGACTTATTCGGCCATGTTCTTGAAAACTATGTTGCCACTGAATTGACCAAGTTGCTGACGTTCAGCCAAACCAAAGCCAGCCTGTACCATTTCCGTACAAGTGACGGCAAAGAAGTTGACTTTGTGTTGGAAAAGCCGGATGGCTCAATACTGGCGATTGAAATCAAGAAATCGGAGTCAGTCAACGCACAGGACTTTAAAGGCATCCGCTTTCTACAAGAATCCACCGGAAAAGATTTTATTGGCGGGATAGTACTTTATTCCGGCAAAGACGTTGTTCCGTTCGGGAAAAATCTTTGGGCAGTGCCATTTCATGTTTTGTGGCAGTAGGTATATTTCTATATAGGCATGTGATGCTGGCATAAGTCATTGATGCGATTTGATAGAATGTTACAGGAAATTACAGTACCCATATATAACATAAGTAAAAATTGTGTTCTAGAAAAAACCCAACTTATCCCGTTCTTCATGCCTTGCAATACTATTATTAATAATATCAAGCAGTCCTTTTAACTTAGTTAACGACTTTTGATTTACTAAATAGTTCAATTGGTCGCCGAGAATATATAATATGCTTGAGAATATAGTTCCAGTTTTATATTGCTCCAAGTATTTATCAAGATTGACAACTAAATCGTCAGACAATTCCTTGAAATTCCGAATTACTAATGTTAACTCAAACACAAATTTCTTGTATTCTTCCTCGCCGCTTTCAATATTATTATTTATAGACAAAGCAAAGCTTCTAATTGCATCTTGTATAGGCTGCGTTGAAATGTCATAGATACTCAAAAGAAAACTTTGTGTGATATCGATTTTGTCAGATACCGAATATTCACCAATTCGTGACAATAATTTATCAATCAAATCTTGATTGCTTATTATTACCTTTTGTACTTGGGCATAACCATACAGATTTGAAAGATCGTTTCTCGTAATAGCAAAAAATTCATGTCCATTAAATTGGCCGTATACAAATTTAGATATTAATGTCTCAATTAGTTCTGTAAGAATTTTGTCTTTAATTTCCTGTTTAAATAGAGAATGTTGAATGCCGAAGAATAAGTTGATAGACTGAAATATGCCTATGGTATTTCTACCCTCTTTCACGACACGGCTGATTTGGTGCATTATTTTATCCAAATATTTATCGTCATGCTTCGATAACGATAAAAGAAAAATGATATTCTCTAAATAATACTCAAATCTGCGGAATTCATCTCTATCCTGTAAATACTGATTCGTTACATTTCCAAGTACAGTATTTATTAGCCAGTCTCTTAAATCATCAGCAATTTGAAACTTACCCTTATGGGTGGATTCTTCTTGAAACAAATCTTCAAATAAAGAACGCAGTTCTTTATGCTTTATATACCTGATACAAGAATATAATTCTGCTTTTGTTAGTAATACCTTGTCATTTAATATTTGTCTCATTAAAGCAATTTTGACAAATGCTTTATTTATTGATTTATATTCTTCATAATCTTCGATAAGTATTCTATTCTTCAGAACAAATGAAATTAGGTTTTCGTGTTTTGTGGAAAATTGATCCACATCTCTATTAATAACAATTCCACCATTTTCAACAGTATTTTTATTGTCTTCCGTCTTTTTTAAGTCTTTAGAAACTTGGTATGCATATCGATACACAAAAGTGAAGTTAACAAACTCGTACACAGGTTCAAGAGTCGCCCTAAGATCTTTCGTTAAATTGTGATAACGTTCCTTTAAGTCATATTTTTTATATTGAGAATATCTCTCAATATTTTCTTTCTTAAACGAATAGAATTTCAGATTATCAAGTAAGACGTTCCTATTGTACATTGCGATAAACAACCAAACGTAATTACGACGCTTTAAGCATGCTGCAATAGCATCTTCAATTAGTGAGAATGCATCTTCTAGTTTTCCTAGATTATAATAATTAAATACTGAATCAAACAAATCCTCGATTTGATAGACGTTATTATTGGTTTTATAACCGAAGTCATATAGCGAGTTTTCTTCACTTTGAGCGCCACTAATATTATACTGTGCAAACGGGATATATTCTTTTACCTCAGTTTTAATATCATTACTGGACAATATGATGCCTTTAATTCTGGCTTTCGACAGAATTTCAAATATTTTCAATACGTCAGGACTTGGTCTTTCTCCGGTGTCAATGCTTTTTAATATTTCTATGAACCTGGCGTGTATTGTTCTTGTTGTTTTGTCTAAATCATATGTTAATCGTTCACCATAAAACTCAAGGATAGGTTTTGAATCATTATCAAAAACAAATCCGCAATTTGACAAAGCACGCTGTACTTGTTCAATTAAAATACCATTTAGTTGGTTCAATGGTTCAATTGTAGAAAGAACAAATTTTGTTAATTGAGTATTATTATTAAGAATATCTTTCTTGTTGTGATGACGAATATTAGTCAGAAACGTGTGAATTTTTTTTGAATAATCACTAAATCCTGGATCGTGGTCAATATCATCATCAATGTCTTTATCTTCAATAACAATAGTCGTTATGCCATGGTTTTCTAGATATTTTATTTGAGTAGGGTCTCTTTTAATAGCGACCAAATACATTGGCGGTCTGACATTCAACGCATGATGCTGTACCCATTTGACTATTTGTTTCAAATCTAGATCACTATAGGAATATCCAAGAAATAATACAGTATGAGTAGAAATAATACTCTTTATATAGTTTTCTATTAGCGGAAAGTGTAATTGATAATTTATATAATCATCCTCTTTAAACACAAGATTATGATGTTTGAAATCACCATGCATTTTAATAAGCTTATTTTGCAAAGTGGATTTAACAAGGTCCGTATCTGAACATACTAGATCATAGATGTATGCATTTTCCTCTATAGCCTTTTCAAGAATGCTATCCCAATTTGTAGTAATAACTACATGAGGATTAATTTCAAATATTTGCTTGTGAATTATAGAGGGTGTGATGTTATCAGGGAAATATTTTTTGAGTTTTTTATAATATGTATGCTCCCCAAATGCTAAGTGGTATAACTGTGCAATTCTCAAAAAGTCGGTTTCATCTGGTGCATTTAAGTCATCTTTTAAGCTATCGATTAAATCCTGCCATGTTGGTAATTTGAAGGTCTTTGTTTCTGAACTCTTTGACACTCCTGCACCAACGAAAATAGCTAAGCTATTATCATTGTTTGCAGTGATTATTGTTTCAATATATTTCCTGTTCACACTCATTATAAAAACATTTATATAAATAGGGTTCCCACAATAAAACTATCAATTTATTTCATTGTAATGTCAATGAAAATATTTGTTCATATGCATACCAACGTTTACTTATGAACAAAACGGCTGGTTTTAGCCGCTAAAATCGTTTGTCACCGTTCCCAAACCTTGCTCCAGACAAGGCTTTTCGCTACAAGCTAAATCTCATTTTCCTGATTTTCAGACCTAAAGCTGTACAAAGGTAAACGTTGGTATGCCTATGAACAGAACCTTGTCTGAAACTGCGGAAAAACCGCTATTAAAAGGTCAGACATGAAAAAAGCAGTAGCGTATTATCGGGTCTCTACCGAAAGACAGGGACAAAGTGGACTAGGGCTGGAAGCACAAAAGAAATCGGTGACGGAATTTTCAAAGGCGCACGGCTATGTGCTGGACAAAGAGTTCATTGAAATCGAAACTGGCAAACGGAATAACCGCCCTGTGCTGACGGAAGCGTTAGCACGGTGCAAGTCAGTAAACGCAACCCTGTTGATTGCCAAGCTGGACAGGCTGGGTCGTAACCTGCGCTTTATCACGACCATACAGGAATCCGGGGTTGATTTTACGGCGGTGGATAATCCGAATGCCGGAAAGTTCATGGTGCATATCATGGCCGCTGTAGCAGAATATGAGCGTGACCAGATCAGTGAAAGAACGGCTGCTGCTCTACAAGCGGCAAAGGCACGGGGCGTAAAGCTGGGGGTTTATGGTAGGAAAGTTTTGGCGTTGGAGAACAAAAAGAAAGCGAATGCCTGTGCGCAATCTATGAAGCCATTGATAGAAGAACTAAGGGTAAAAGGCATTGTGACGGTCAGGCAGATTGCGAACGAACTAAACCGATTGGGCATTGCCACTTACTATAACCGAAAGTGGCATCCTACAACGGTGCATAACCTGCTTAAGCGATTAAGGAACATAACTGAAAACTAAAACTATATATATGAAACGACTACTTACAATGATCTGCGGCTGCACCTTGCTGCTAGCAGCCTGTTCAAAGAACAGTGCCACGTCTGGTAATGGTAATAATAATCCAACCCCGACGCCGGCAACACCGCCCAAAGAGATTATGACTGGCTCGTGGCTTTTTGTGTCCGTTACTTCAAATGATCCCAATAACCCATCTCCGTTGGATAGCTGTTCTTACGATGATATTACCACTTTCAAAAATGACGGGTCGTGGATGGCAGATCATAACAACACAATCTGCGACACACCCAGGGCAAACCTGCCCGGAACGTGGAATGTTGATGCTTACCCGGTATTGGTTATCAAGCACCCATATATGATCTATAAATCTGAAAACAAGATTATTCAGTTGGATGCAAACACCCTAAAATACGAACGCAGATACCCCGATATAAATGAGCATGTGATGACATTTACCATGAAACGCAAATAAGCAGTCAGCAATTATTCACCCAATAAAACAATATAAAATGAAATCAATTATCACAACCACATTTGCAGTACTGCTATTATTGACTGCCTGTTCAAAGAAAGACACGACAACTGACCCCACGCCCAACACGCCGAAAACTCCGAAAGAACTGATTATCGGTTCATGGGTGCTGACGGCAGCGACCTCCGACGACCCGGATGATCCTTACGAACCGGACAAGTGCGAGTATGATGATTTTTATACGTTCAATTCTGACGGCACATGGGTCTTTCAGGATGGCGGTACGATCTGTGAGCCTGACTTGCCAATGATAAGCGGCACCTGGCAAATGGATAACTACCCTGTGCTTGTAATGGACAGTAAGCATTATTCCCACAAGCCGGAAAATAAAATCCTGCAACTGGATGCAACAACGCTCAAATTTGAGCGGTGGCTTCCTACATGGACTGACGAAAAATACACATTCACATTGAAGCGTAAATAAAGTATGATTTCACAGATAGTCAATTTCGATACTGACTAAACAAGCAAGAGGTTGTCTCGAAAGTTCGAAACAGCCTCTTTTCACTAATGCCAATTAGGAATTTTATGAACTTGAATTCTTAACCAACTGACCTCATTCTTTACATCGAAGCTTGTCAATGAGAACTAATAACTTCTGGTGACAATGAAAATATTGGACATTTATAGAGTCGCATATTTTAAGATTTGAAGGTTTTGATAGTTTAAAGAATAAACAGTCTCATGCAATGGAATAGGGGAAACGTTGAAGCATTGGCGAAGGAAGGGGATCTGTTATTAGTCTGCCTATACAAATGGTGATTAGAAATACATTATTCATTCAAAGCCAATTAGAAAACGTTCAGCCGATAACTGCTGCTTAATAGCGATTTACTGCCGAATGTACTTCCGTCAGCCCTACTTTTGCCAATGCACTGTTAGCTGTAGCGCTTCAAATTATAGTCTTTGTGACATTTTTTCCCGTTTGCTTCTTTGCTTCTACCAATGCTTGATTTACCCGGTCTGTAATTGATTTAAAATCATCTTTGCCCTTTTTATACTCAGTCACCCCACATGATACAGTAAGTTTATGTGCTGTATCGTCAAATATAAACGAAGTTTTTTCAATTAAAGTCCTTTTGCGTTCTGCTGCTTTATAAGCGTCATTTAAGTTAGTCTCATTAGTTATTACAACAAATTCATCACCACGGAGAAACTGCCTAAAAGTTTCATCGGTAATCCTTTTATCATTATATAACAGCTCACCTAGCTTTGCCAAGATACCGTCTGCTACATTTGGACTAAAATCAGAATTAAATCTTTTGAAATTATCAACGTCAATAATAATGATTGAGAAAGTGGAATTCGATGCTTCAAGTCTATCAGTCAAATATTCCTTGAACGCCTTATGGTTCTTAAGCCCTGTTAATTCATCTGTGAAATTATCTTTTTGTAGTGCTTTATATTTTCTGTTGAATAAAATTGTAACAGTGGCAACAGTGACACCTATTATTATTAGGCTGATAAGAAAGGCAGCATAAAAAGTGATTGTTATTGGGGTAGAAATTAACTTTCCAATTGAAGTCTGCTTAGGGATAATCTTAGATGCTGCAAAAATTATAGTTGCAGGAACTAGCCATTTAAGGATGTCATAGAATAGTTTGGAAAGAGCGTCCTGCCGAAATTTCTCAAAAGACTTTCTAAAATAACTTGCCATTGTTAGTTTGAGGTTATCGCATTACAGCCAACGGCTTGGGTATTGCCGAAGGCTGGGATTTTTAACACAAAAGTTGAATCGAAGAACGAATGTTGAACCTTGTACAAATGTCTAATGGAAGCCGTTCAGCCCCGCTTTTGGCAATACCCTGTTGCAACAGTTTTATTCGATTTTTAATAGCTTCCAAATTTCCTTTTCATACTTGGCGTACGATGCTCTACCAAGTTGCATCATTCTATTTAATTTCTTCACATCATACTCAAACATGTTTGTGCCGTGTTTAGGTTCTGGATAAGAATCACTAATTCTTAGCATGTCTAAGTTTGGAAACAATAACTTAGAAACAATGGTATTGCTATTGGTGCTAGCATTTAATACCCTTTCAAAAAAATTAAGTATTCCTATTCTTTTTAAAAGTCTGGAAATTAAACCAGAGGCGTTTTCTATATAGTGTCCTACACCCACATTCAGAATGTGAATATTCTGTTCAGGTATTCCAAATGATTTATATGCGTCTATCATGGAATATAAAGTTGAATTGTTTGCGATAAAGCCGCCATCAACAACTTCTATTTCTCCATGATTTTCAGTTTTAATTTTCATTTTATTGAAGAAAGGGTAAGCTGCACAAGAACAGCGCACAGCAGTTTCAATAGTACAATCAAAGCCTGGCTTGAAAGATTGCTTCATGCCATGTGCTTGTTGAATATTTGTTTTAAAAATTAACGGCATCTGAGTATCAAAATTCAAGGCTACGATTCCAATATCCGTCTTAAAAGAATCAAACTTTCTTTTGCCAAATATTTTTTTCGCTTCTCTCTCCAGTGCTTTACTTTTCCTTGCTTTACTTCTATTTCTCATTATTGTCGGTATGAGTTCTAAGTATAGTGTCTCAACCTCTTTTATTTTATAACCCAATCCGATTAAGGCTGCAATAATAGAGCCTGTACTTGTTCCATAAATTAGATCAAATGACTCGCACAGCGGTTTTCCAAGCTTCAACTCAAGCTCCTTTAAAACACCTAGCGTGTAGACTCCTTTAGAACCTCCTCCGTCTAAAACCAATATGTTCATTTGTTTGTCCGTCATTGAAACGAATTCCAAAATTCAATTAATTTATTTCTGAAAGTTTTACAGTCTGCTACATTCCATTGTTGCTTAGAATTTCCAAATAGATATCGTTGTCTATTTTGGCATACTAAGGCTTCTAATTGAGTATCAGAATAATTATGAAATGTATTTAAAACGGTAAGGGTTCGTGTATAGTGGGTGGCATTTTTAAAGATATTGTCTGGCATATTGAACATTAGTCCCTCTATGAAATATGAGGGAGCAAGGGATTTTGTTATTGTGCCACTATTTACAAGTCTTGCTCTTATGTTTTTAATAATTCTTATTGTCGGTTTGTAGTTAGAATCACAATTTTGATTTTTTGATGCACCGTTGTCGAAATGCAGTTTAGGAAAGTTGACGACCTTTTCATGTGTTTCATTCGTCCAGAAAACAATGCCTTTGGAGTAATTAGAAGTGTCGATTTTACTGAAACTCCGATATTCTCTATACTCCGCACAGCAAATAACATCACAATCTAACCTTCCAGAATTTGCAAGTACCTTAATAGAATTATTGCCGACTTTTACATACGTTTCACCGTAGTAGCTTTTCAATCTTTGGATGACGGCGTCCCTGAAAGAATTCAGAGAATATTTCCCATCAGAGTAATATTCATTAAAGTCGAGTAATTGTTCTTGTGTAAGTTCATGTTTGTTAGAGTAGAACACTGAACTAAATTCAATAATCACATCTACATCACTATCACCCCTAATATTCGTGAAGTTACGATACGAACCTTGTAAGTAAATATTAAAACTTACGTCATCGTTCCAATTATTTCCCTCAATGCACGTTTTTATTGAGTTGTACGTATTCGCGGATGAAGTTGTCGCACCTTGGTTTGACCATGTTTGTAATTGTGATTCAGGTATTGCCATTATTTTAAAAATGTTGTTAACGTTTATCGGCTTGGCGAAGGCAGGGAACATAACTACCGCTGTCTATGCTTTTTACCGAAACTCAATAAAGATATAAAGTTTAATCACAATGTTCTAACTAACAATTTTGAATATCTTTATTGCAAACCATTCATCCATGCAAGTTATCTGCCTTGAAGAACCTGCGTTTTACACGCTGATAGAAGAAGTGGTTACCCGGCTGAAAGCAACAGCGCCTGCCGCCTCCCCAAAATGGATGGGCCAGGAAGAGACCATGAAGCTGCTGAATATCAAATCAAAGACCACGCTGCAAAAAATGCGTAACGAAGGTAAAATCCGTTTTTCCCAACCGGAGAAGCGCATTATTTTATACGACCGTGATTCCATTCACGCTTATCTTGAACAACACGCCGAAAACACATTCTAAATGGAACAGGATTTTTTACAGGAACCGGAAGCCGACTACCTGAAAGGGTTTAATGAGGGGTATCTCCTGCGGGAGCAGATGCCGCAATTTGCAGAAACAGTTGCCCGTTCACTGGAAAACGTTTCCTCTGACCGGGCGAACGGTTTTAAAGCCGGCAGCAAACAATATGAGATGGAACGGGAACAAGTGTTGCGCATCCCCTGGCTGGAGCCTGACAAAAACGGATATGACGAGATTATACCGGAGCAGGACATGAACAAAGATGATATTGCCCCTGATAAAGAATAGCTAACCGTAAGCGCGTTCATCCATATCGGGTTCTTCCGGTTCGATGCCATAGTCGTCTTGGCTCGGGTTATCCCTGTCATCAAAAGTCAGCTTGAGCTCATCAGGTTGCTTCGGCGTTTCCTTGCCCGGGACGTTATCTTTTGATGGCTGCTGCGCCTGCTGATCTCGTTCCCATTCTTTGAGCCAGGTAATGCCCAGTTCCTGGGACTGGTCGATGTCCCTACCCTGCAATGCCTGTTGTTCTTCCGTGCGCTTCATATCGTCAAAACTCAGCCTGAACTGCTCTATCCTGTTTTCCTCCGCCGGTCTTTCCGGTTCCTGCTTATCCTCCAGCTCATATAGCTCTTCCTTTTCGAGTTCCTGCTCCTGTATCAGGTCATTGATCTCAGCCATGACCAGGCTTTCATACTGGCGCAACTGCTCGGCTGGTGTGGGGATGGTTTTATTCTGCCCGAACCTGCGGTTACCATCAACGATATTGGCAAATTGCTGCGGGTAAGTCAGCTCGTAGTTATCATTGGCCGCAACATAGTCGTTCCACAATAACTGGACACGCCTGATCTCATCAGGATTTTCAACCCGCGCCAATAACTCCTGCATTTCTTTGGGCATACGTCCCGCCATAGTTCCAAAATTTAGGATTTTGGGCGGTATGATAAGCAATAATGCTCAACGCTTATCAGGGTATTTTTCACGAAGCAAGGGGGCATTATTCACGGATTGCGGTTGAACCATCAAATTTTTATCATTGCTGCCGTAATATCATCGAAAACCACCTGAACAACTTTTATTTTGGCTAACGCACCCATTGACCTGGATAAACCGCTGATGGATTTATCCTCTCCTGGTTACAGCTCGTCATGGACCATCCGGGACGCCGTTGAAGGCTTACAGATATTTGGCGGTATTGGCTCCGGCAAAACCTCCGGCTCAGGCAGGTACTTCGCCCTAAAATACTTATCCAATGGTTTTGGTGGCCTGGTGCTTACCGCCAAGCACGATGAAAAAGCACTCTGGCAGGAATACTGTAAACAGGCAGGACGGTTGAATGACCTGATTATCGTTGAACCCGGCGCAGGGTATCACTTCAACTTCATGGAATATGAATCGACCATTGCAGGCAGTGACAAAGCCATTACCCTGAACCTGGTCCAGGTGCTTAAAACGGTCATCAATGCCTCCCGTGAAAAAACAGGCCGGGGACAGGAAGACAGTTTCTGGGAAGACGCACTAGACTTATTGCTCGCTAATACGATTGACCTCTGCCTGCTGGCCTACGGCAAAGTTACCGTGCAGCTGCTTTACGAGATCGCCCAATCCGCGCCACGTAAAATCATCGTGCAACAACCAGTTGCACCACAACAAGGGCAACCGCAAACAGACACGACACCCTCACCGCCCAAACCATTCCAGGTCGCCTATGATGCGGCCATGGATAAAACCCGGCAGCAAGTGGAAGCCTGGAAAAAAGTCTCAATGGATCAACTGCGCCATATTCAATCAAATATAGAATTTACAAGACTGGCTTCGGAACACCTGCCCGATGTCCGGCTGATGGGGTTTATTCAAAACTTCTTCAGGGACAGTTTTAAGAACCTTGCGGAAAAGACCAGGGCAATCATCGAGTTCAACCTGATCGGCTTTTTATACAACCTGCTCAGGGAACCCACCTACTCCATGTTTTGCCGATACCCGTCCAATTTTACCCCCGAAGACTGCCTGAAAGGGAAGATCATCCTGCTGAACCTGCCCGTTAAGGATTATCACAAAATGGGACAGGATGCGCAGATCATGTTTAAGTATGTCTGGCAACGGGCGATGGAGCGCAGGCGCATCACCCCTGATGCAAGGCCGGTATTCCTCTGGGCGGATGAAGCACAGAATTTCCTGCATGAACATGACGCCGCCTACCAGGCCACCGCCAGAAGCAGCCGGATCGCTACCGTCTATATCTCCCAGAACCTGCCTAACTATTTTGCCAATATGGGCGGCGGTGCCACCTCCGACCATAAGGTAAAAAGCTTCCTCGGCACGTTAGGCACCAAAGTATTCCATGCCAACGCAGATATAGAAACCAACAAATACGCCTCGGACCTGGTAGGACAGGCCTATTTTAAACGGGACCAGCATTCCAGGACGATTGCCGGAGAGTTCTCCACCTCGGCCTCTTACAGCTATGACCTCGAACATATCATTCGCCCGGAAGCATTCGTGTCCTTACGCACCGGCTCCAAGGCCAATAACTTTCTCGTGGATGGCGTCCTGCATACCCAAGGCAAACAGGTGGCTAAAGATGCCAATTTCAAGACCATCAGCTTCAACCAGAAATTCTCACTTTAAAAACATACACAAATGAAAAAACGCAACACGTATTACAAGGAAGCCTTTGGCAGGCCCGCCACGATCAAAAAAGGCTTATTAAGTATGTTCCTGGTATTGTCCTTCGTCTTCAGGGTACCAATCGAAGTTATTACCCGTGAAAACATGGGCGAACGGTATTTCAATATTGTCCTGACCATTTTAATTGCTCTAGGCCTGCTGGTCGTCCCCGTTATCAGTAACCTCAATTATATGGGCGATGTGGAATATAAAGACCTCTTCCTGCACTACAGCACCTGGTATATTTACACGGGGTATTTCTGCTATTCCGCTTACCTGCGTTGGGATGAGATCAGGCGTTCTCCATCCGTCTGGGATGTGAAAAAGTTCAGCATGTCGACAGGCAACCCTATACGCAGGCTCTACCGCTTTAAGGTCAGCAAGGAGAACCAGAACCAGCGCTTTATGGCGACCATCATCGAGCCGGGTGTGTTTTTTGTCCCCGGTGTTATCCTGACAATATTGCAGCAACCGCTTGGCTGGCTGTTTATCACCTGTGCTGTTATTTACTCATTGGGCTATACTGCCGCTTATTATATCGCCGACCAGTTCGTGATGGATAAGATAGATGAAATGATCTGTAACGAGGATATGTACAACATTTTCGTCAACGATATACCCTCTCAACGGGGCTTTGAATTTCACGCTAAAAGACCCAAAGACAAAAGCACCAGGGAGAAGCTCTACGAGGATTATATGGAAGCTGAAATCGTGGACGAGGAAGAACCGCAGGTGGTCAGATAAGCCCCTAAGCTGTGCTTAGGGGAAAAGTCTGATAGTAATTCTTATATGGTTATATATGAAATCAGAAAGTTGACCTAAGCACAGCCCTCCTGTGTTTTACTGCGCTGCCGAATCAGGGACAGGCACTGAACAACAGGATGAGGGATAAGCATTACAAGACGTATGATCAGGATGATACAGAGCATGTCCGCAGGACATGCGAAGAGCTATTACACGGAAGCGTTGACCAAAGCCGATTACTATATCGACGGGCAGGAGCTGAACGGCACGTTCCAGGGCCGCCTGTCAAAACGGCTGGGCATTAGGGGCGCAGTAACACGCGAGGCGTTTTTTGCCTTGTGTGAGAACCGCCATCCCGCCACCGGGCAACCCCTCACCCCGCGCACCAAAAAGGAAAGAAAAATCGGCTACGATATAAATTTCCACGTTCCTAAATCCGTGTCTGTGCTTCATGCACTGGCAAAGGACAATCATATCCTGGATGCTTTCCGCACTTGCGTAGCGGCAACCATGCAGGACATGGAGGCTCATGCAAGGGTGCGGGTACGCAAGGGCGGCGTTTACGAAGACCGAAAGACTGGCGAGCTGCTCTGGGCAGACTTTATCCACCAGACGGCTCGTCCTGTCGAAGGGTTCGCCCCTGACCCGCACCTTCATGCCCATTGCTTTGTGTTTAACATGACCTGGGATGAAACAGAGAAAAGGCAGAAGGCAGGGAAATTCCGGGAAATCAATAAAGAAATCCCCTATTTCAAAACCATGTTTCACAAACGGCTGGCAGATAAACTTGTCGAATTGGGGTATCGGGTGAGCCCGACGGAAAAGTCATTTGAGGTGGAGGGCATCCCTAAAGAGGTAATTGCAATGTTTTCCAAGCGTACCGATGAGATCGGGCGCATGGCCAAAGAAAAAGGCATTACCGATGCCAAAGAGCTTAGTGAACTCGGCGCACGAACCCGGGCGAAAAAACAATCAGGATTAAGCATGGCTGAACTGAAAGCCGAATGGCGCAGCCAGATTATACAATCAGGTCAAGGCAGAACAGCGGTCGACAACCCACCTGTACGTTACCTCCCCGGAAAAGATAAAACGCTCCATCAACCAGGGCTGACAGCACAGGATTGCATTAACTATAGCCTGGCGCATCATTTTGAACGGGCATCGGTAGTGCCGTTCAACAAGCTGGCGGCAACCGCCATCCACCATAGCATCGGCGCAGGTGTGAGCGCCGAAGCGATTCTGGCGGGGCTGGAAGATGACAGGCGCATCATTCAAGTGCAGGAAGGCGGCAACCTGTTATGCACCACTAAAGAGGTGCTGCGCGAAGAGCAGCGCATGGTGCAACTGGCCAATGCGGGGCGCAACCGCTTTGCGCCATTGTATGCGCAGCTCCCGGCCATCACAGCGGATGGACAGCAGGGCGTGGCCATTGCGCATATCCTAAGCACCACCGACCGCGTGTCCATTGTGCGGGGCGCTGCGGGTGCGGGTAAAACCACCCTGACGAAAGAAGCGGTGCAGCATATCAATGATGCCGGGAAGCGGGTGCTGTTTGTCGCCCCTACCTCCAGGGCTTCCAGAGGGGTTTTAAGGGATGAAGGCTTTAGGGATGCGGAAACGGTGGCAAAATTCCTGGCAAGCGCAGACCTGCAGCAGCAGGTCAAAGACCAGGTCTTATGGGTGGATGAGGCCGGGATGCTCGGCACGAAGGATATGGCTGCATTGCTGGAGGTAGCCACAAACCAAAATGCCCGCCTGATATTGGGCGGTGACACCAGGCAGCATGCCAGTGTGGTACGCGGGGACGCGTTAAGGATATTAAACACCGTCGGCGGGATAAAGGTTGCCGAGGTCGATAAAATCTACCGACAGAAAGATGAAGCCTACCGGCAGGCGGTGGCTGACCTGTCTAAAGGGGATATACTGGCGGGATTCACGCAACTGGAAAGTATCGGGGCGATACGGGAAGCTGACCCGGCCAACCCGTTCGCAGCTTTGATCGGTGACTATATGGCCTCACTGAAAGAGGGCAAGGATGTGCTGATAATCGCCCCGACCCACCAGGTCGGCGACAAGGTGAATGAAAAAATCCGCGAAGCACTAAAGGATGCCGGCATGGTCGGCAAACGGCAGTTAGAAGCCAGCAGCTATAAAAGCTATGGCTGGACGGCAGCGGAAAAATCAGACAGCCGCAACATGAGGCCCGGGATGGTGGTGCAGTTAAACCAGAACCAAAAAGGCATCAGGCGCGGCAGCGCCTGGGTAATTGACAGCGTGGAGCAAAGGGACGTTGTCCTTACCAATCCCAAAGGCGAGAAAGCGAAGCTGGACCTGGAAAAGCCGGAGCAGTTCGATGTGTACAGGCATTCCGTTATTCCTGTTGCCAAAGGTGATAAATTGATGATTACCCGCAACGGGTTTGACAGGCAGAAACAACGACTGGATAGCGGGTTGGTGTTCGAGGTGGTATCGGTCAGCCGTAAAAACGGAATTGTGCTGCAAAACCCTAAAGGCAAGATTCACCATCATATTGATAGTGATTTTGGCAATATCGCCTACGCACATTGCGTGACTTCTCACAAAGCCCAGGGCAAAACCGTGGATGATATCTTCATTGCTCAACCTGCTGCCACCTTCCCTGCGACCAATGCGAAGCAGTTTTACGTGTCGGTGTCCCGCGCCCGGGAAAAGGTGCGCATATACACAGATGATAAAGAAGCCTTGCTCGACTACGCCTTAAAGCAAGGTGACCGTACCGGCGCGATGGAACTGGTAAAAGACAATCTGGACTTTCACATGGAGCATGTATTGATACAACAACGGCAAAAGGGGGTGCTGCCGTCGATAACACCGGATACCCCTCACCCGGATTTAAATACAAACAAGGATATGATTATTCAACCAACAGATAGCCTGGAAGACTATGAACCGGGATTTTAAGCTGAAGTTCGACGACTTCAAAGACAACCACAGCACGGAACAAGGGGACGTTGATAAGACCACAGATCAATATCCCTCATCCGGTCATGTGCGCCATATCGTGTTTGTATGGCCTCAAAACAGGATGCAGTCATTTAATTATAGTTACCTGGTGACGCAAAGCTATGATGCGGCGAAGAATACCATTGTCATGGAATTTACCAGCCATACAGTTGAAATAAAGGGCGTTCGGCTGGATGGTTTGTTTCATGAACTGGTGGCGCAAATACCGAAATATATTCGCATTACCGATAAGCGTTATAATAGCACAGAAGATAAAGGCGGCGCCGTTGTCAATGAGGTTGCTATGATTGAAAAAAAGACAGCGTAGAAAGGCGAAATGTTAGCTTGGGAAGTATTGTGACCAACCGTAAGCAATAAGTTATTAAAGACTTAGTACCAACCCAGTATTGGTATCTCCAGACGAGCAAAAAAACATGCAATGATATATAAATAACGAGTATTCAATCAAGGGTTTGCAAATAATATATTACATTTTTCATTTTTCAGCATAGAATTCTTATTTTGTAATTTCCTAATCTTTAAAATGTAAATCAGTTAACAAACATGAAAGAAAAATTACGTATTTATACTGTTATTATTGAACGTTCCGTGGCTTCAACTTCGTCAGATTGTTCTGACTTCAAGTCAGTAGTTAAGCGCAACTTTGGCGGCAGTAGAAAAATCATCAATGAAATCAATTCCACAACTGCAACGAATTGTATTATGGATCTTGAATTGCAGTGTCCAAGCTGCGGCAAAACGGGATTGCACAAGCTAAAAAAAACAATTTGGCGTGATTACCCTGATGCTATATTCACCCAAATAAAGCGGAAAAGAACAGCTTAACCGTGACCCGAAGGCTAACACAAAAAATATTATTTAGGAGAATTCGTCGTAGCGAAGAACAATTACTTCATGACTTCTGTAAAAATAATCGCACTGCTGCAAAATACTACAGAAGCCATAACGAATGGTTAAAGAAGGCAGTAAACGATATTGCATCATTAGAACGAGTTGTATTTGGTGTTTTTGATACTTTCTTCCAAGAAGGGGAAAACCCTTCTCATGAATTAATTGGATGTGTATTTCTGAAACTATCTAAATACCAAAATTCAATTGAGCTTAAAAATCTTATTCTGCCCGAATCAAAGAGACATGCACATACTTTGATCGCAAAGGCAATTCGTTTTTGTGAAATCCGTAATATCGAAAAAATTGAAATTGAGATCCCCCAAGCCGAACATGAGTTAGTATCCTTATTTTTAGAGTATAACTTCCGGTTGGTGGCTTTACGTGAAAGGTACAATAATCCTACTATTCTAGTATGTATATTGGAGCGAACAATTGGTGACAAATTTTATGGAGATCCATTTAATACTACAAAGTTAGGGTTATGGCTGCTAAAACAATTTATTCCATGCGAAAGTATTGCTGTAGACTACGATAATAATATTGAATATATAACTTTCAAAAGTAAATCTTTTTCTCCGGCATTTTCCTCAGCAAATAAAATCGGCAGTAGTAAGTTATTAAAAGGCACCCTATGGATATTGGAGGAGTCTAATGAAATTGATGACGATATCTTGTTTATAACTTCTCGGCATTGTTCCGGTCCATATCTCAAACTTGTTTTGTCTGAATTTCCATTGTCAAGACAACAAAAAAAGAAACTTTCGGAAAATGGATTTATTCATTTTGATAGGCATGAAATTATGGAGATTGCTGGAGGGAAACTGTCGTCATTAAATATTCCTTTCACAACCTCCGATGTAGGAGGAATCGTAACGGTACTGGAGAAGGAAGAGATATTAAGGTATGCAATGAAGCCAAGTTTAACTTACTACCTATTTGGCATCGCTAGAGAGTTAGATAGAGGTTTGGCTACAGATGACGATTCTAAACCGAGTTACGGAATAGAACACGAGCTAAATGATTTTGAAGATGAGGTACTGGCGATATATTGCACAAATTGGGACAACAAACCTGGAATTGTAGGCTATTATGTGGTTGAGCGGTCAAGTTCGATGTTATTTCATGAGCTACTTAAACAAAAAACACCTACGGATACTGCTTTAAGTAAAACTGATTTGACGTTTTACTCAACATTCAGTGAAAAAGAACCTGTGACTGTAGCGAATTGTAAAGAATTGTTTATTTTCAATACACCCCTTCAAATTATTGACGGGCAATGGACAAGTACTAAACAGGTCAATGAGTATCTCAAAAATGAATTGATAACCAACGGAAATAACATGGCCTATTTGGATTATCAATCATGTCTGAACTTGAAGAAACTAAAAAACGAACAACTAAAACAAGAAGAAGAAATGTTTGAAAGTATAGCAGCCGCAATAGGTATTTTAGCAAATTTCACGCAAATAACCTCATTCACTCAAGAACAAATTGAAAAATTAAAGAAGGCCTACGCAAATGCTGATGAATCAGCCTTTAAACAATTGCAAGATACAGGCTTGATGAATGTGATTAACTCTCATATTGAACGTATCAACAAACTGATAGCGAAATATAATAAAATCGATAATATTGATACATTCTCAGAATTTGACAAGCAAGAATGTGCTTCGACTTTATCAGCAAGAATAGTAGAGTTATTGGAGTTAGCAGAGCCATTTAAGGATATTTTTCCGGACTACGATATGACTATTGCCTACTTCAAAGGAGTTAAAGGAAAGTATAAATAACTTAAGGTTTAAATGCTTTCTGTTTGAACATTTCTACTGTAGTATACGCCTGCAAAACTATTCCTGAAACAATAGAGGTGTCCGCAATTGGTTTTTTCTGTTTTCTACGATCTGTTAATAATATTATTTTCTCTGCGTAATATAAAGCAGCTAAATCCTGATAGACTTCTGTTTCTAACTCATCAATTTTGAATTGCATTTCTTCTAATTCAATCATGTGCTCCACTTTTTTATTTGGCAATCGACTACTGATTAAACCTTTTATCGATTTAGTATCAATAAGCATATACGTGATGTTTTGTTTGTCGCTTGATTGCGGGAACAGTTTTACCAAATCTACTATCATATTGCCCTCGTTCGTATGTGAACCATACTAAACAATACCCATTGTACACATATTTACAAGCCGGCATTTCTACTCCTCTTGTTTTCATAGAATGAGCTAAGAAATCGGGTATATTGCTAACCGGATATTGCACTATTCATGTGAATTGAATAAAAAGAAGCAATTAGCAGTAAGGTCCCTTTGACATAGTAGCATTGAGAGCAACAAAAGCACTACCGACGTAGAACTGATGCGTTAAACCCGCAACATGTACTTATAGCTGACATCCGCTTTTCTTAACGTGTGTAACCTGCATCAGAAGCTTTTCATCCCTGGTAATGCAGCTATGAACTTTTGAAGCTCTCCAATAAACAGTGAGCGGGTATTTCCCTTCAAACAGCGGGTTACAAAACACTGAAAAACCAAATGGCCCCACTTTCAGGCTTTGCAATTCTTCCAGATCAACATAACCCATTTCAGGGAAGCCCATACCCAGGTCACACAAACCAAAAGCAATAGTCTGGTTTTCGGGGTCAAGTTCTGACAAGAGCCATTCACAGTTTGTGCCCGGCAATGTGAGATGTACAACCGGCGGGTGGTCTTTATCCCTGTTTTCAGGTTGCCCGTTTTTCAATAGTTGTTTACGTTGTTCTTCGGTAAAGAGTTCCATTTGAGTTTCCTTTCTTATTGGTTGATGGTTAGAAGTGATGCACCAACCGAAGGCTTAATGAATGAGCCAGCAGAATTTTGGTTGGGCGGGTGAATCACGCTATAGGCGTGAGAGCGAAAAATGTGCTTGCGGAATGAATGCCTTCGGTTATCACTTCGTCTAAACCGTCAATGGATAAGAAGTGAAACGAATGGCAACAACCCGACAATGTGTACAGAAAAAACGGGGCCGGATGAAACAGCCCCGCTTGCATCAGATTACCGGCTGCAAGTTGTTCAGATAGTCCACAGCTTTCGATGCGGCAGTCGCTGAAGTAGTCAGGATGTATTTGTTGTTTTTGAGCGCTGTCAGCCAGTTGGCGATATAGCTGGCATGGTCTTTCCGCGGCTCACAGGAAATGCCCAGCTCACTGCAAAGGAATGCCGCTCCAAATTCTGCCACCAGTTCTTCAGCGGCATAGGTATAATCACCAAAGCGTTTGCCAAAGTCACGCTTTAAACGGCTTTCATGGCCTGACCAATGAACCAGCTCATGCAGCAGCGTACTGTAATAGTTTTCTGTTGCAGTGCTGTGTTCCGTATCAATGAACGATGCCATTTTCGGCATAACGATTTCATCTTTGGCGAAATTGTAGGATGCGCTCTTGCCTTTATGCTTGATAACAGCCCCCGTATTGCGCAGGAAGCTTTCCCCTTCGTCCAGGCGTTCAACGAGGGAAACCTCCGGCTCATTGCTAATGTTGGCAGGGTCATAACTGGCTAACTGGCATTGGTTGAATACCACATAGGATTTCAGGAAAGGGAGTTTTTTCAGTTCGCCCTCCACTTCCTTTTCCAGGAAATCGTAATACACCACCATCGTGCCCTTCTCGCCTTTGCGGATGCTTTCCTTTGTGTTGCTCCACTGCCGGAAGCTGGCCCAGACATTGGAGTTGTACTCATGTTTTATGGATGCACCCCAGAGGAGCAGGATGTTCACCCCGTTATATTGCTTCCCTGATACTTGATTTTGGGGGATTTTGAACGAACTATCCCCGCCTTTCCAGGGCTTCTGCCAAGGCATGGTGCCTTCTTCAAGGTGCTGGATAATTGTATCCGTTACTTTCTGATACAGGTCAATACGAGGCTTGGTGTTGGTTGCAGAGGTGTTTGCTGGTGTTTGTGCAGATGTGTTGTTCATGGCTTATATCCTTTCTGTGGTGAAAAACTTTGGTGAAGGGACAAGAGCTTCTGAAGGAAGCTCTTGTCGGGCAGTTATTTAATTTTCTGCAACTGGCAGCGGTTGTAGAGGAAAGCGGTCGTAGTGGTTTCCACGATTTCACCGTCATCGTTCTCCACTTTGCGGGTGAAGCTAATGGCAGTGCCTTTTTCACCTTTGGCAATGCTGCGGCCTTGTGAGTTCCACTGGATCATCGTGGCCCAGTCACCGGAGCTGTAACTTTTTTCCTGTACGGCCTGTTCCAGTAATATTGCGGTAGAACCGGTATAGTCTTTGCCTGTGACGGCGTTGGTCTGGCGGTTGGTTGTAGTGTTGGTCATTGTATGTTCCTTTCATATGGTTGATGGTTGCAAGGGGTACACAACCGAAGGACTAGCGACCGAACCGGCTGCTATTTTGGTTGGGCGGGTGAATCCCGCGCAAGCGGGAGGGCGAAAATAGTAGTTGGTGTAGCGGAGCGGCTTCGGTTACCCCTGGCAGCCAACCATCGTCCTTGTTTTTTGAAAGGAACAATGAGGCAAACACGTGTTGATGTACCGTCTGCTATCCCGCACAGTGCTGCTATAATACCATCGCTGTGAGCCTTGCATTCAGGTCGTAAAAGCCCTTGTTACAGTCCCTGTGGTCGATATGGGACAGATGTTCCGCAAGCGAGAACTCATACAGCAGTTTGGTAACAACAGAGCCTATCTGACAGCCAGACATCCAGCTGTGCAAGTGACGGTAACCGTAATTGGAGATATAGGCCGTCATATCCTGCAGGCAGTCATAGCTATTCAGGATAATGCTGTCTCCGTCAAAACGCCTGCCGTTGCGCAACAGGAGGATAGACAGGTAATCAAACATATCCCTGAACACATGCACGTTGGCGGGTTTGTGTTTCCTGCCCCGGATAAAGGTAATGGCCCTTTTGCCGACATGGGCTTTGTGCAAGGGGTTGCGGATGGCAAACCCGCCGTCCTCGTTTTGTGCGCCCAGGGCGATAAAGGATTTGCCATTCGCAGTGTTCAGCACAGTTACCTGTTTGAAATACGTTCTGGCGAAATCAAACGGCAGGCAGCGCTGTTGTTCAAGGTAGTCCATGAGCAGCGGGTCATAGAGATAGCTTTCCTCTTTGACCGTGAACAGGCTGTCTGCCTCTTGGTAGTCGGGTATAGAGGGCGGCAGTATAATTTTGCGGTGTTCGTTGCCGATCATATTGCGCAGCCAGCGCAAAGCGTCTGCCGCGCTGCATCGTAAGCCCTGGCTATCCAGGTAACGGCAGACTAAACTGACACCATCCCCCTCTTCATTGGTCACGGGGTTAACCCATGTGTTGGCGGTCGGGTTGACTACCAGCATGGATTGCTGTTCAGGATTGAACGGTGACGGGTATAAATCCAGTCCGTTCAGTGTTGGTGTGGGATGTAAGCCCAGGACGGTAAAAATCCGGCGCAGGGGTATGGCTTTAGCCTGTACAATATCCATTGCACTGCTCCTTAATAAAATGAGGTGATGATTAAACGGCGCTTAAACGATGCCTGGTTAGAAAGGCGTCCAGCGAGGATTTGCGGTAGCGGACGCTCCTGCCGATCCTGATGGGTTGCAGGTCATAGCGCTTGGTACTGTCCCACACAGCCAAAGTGTTGTAGCTGTAGTTGATATACGCTGCCGCTTGTTTACGATTGAATATTGGATCATTATTTTGTCTATTCAAAAGCACACCTCCTTTGTTTTCAACATGAACTGTTGATGATTATTGATTGTTCAAAAAACGAGGTGCGTTGATATGCGAAATGAATATGCGATGTCAAAGAAAAAAAGAAAAATGGGTCACAATGCATGTCAATATAAGTCAAGGGGTACAATCGTAGTCAGTTAACTAAGTATTCTTACGGATGGGGTTTCACACTTCAAAGATTTTTCCCAATACCGATTTGCGAATCGGTATGATGCCAACAAGGAAAGCGAGGCTCAACATGAAACAAACAAAAATACTGACCGAAGAAACATTCGATACAGCGTATATGATCATTGCGGGTATTGTCACGGCATACAGTGATGCATACCTGCCTGTCTTCAAACGGATGCACGAAGAGAAACAACAGCGTCAGGCAAATGCCGATTTAAAAGCTATTGCTGCGATTGCTTGCGCTGTCAAACATACCCCAGAAAAACGTAAACGATGAAATGAATATTATTCAGCTTTAGTTGCTATCTTCTTTCACCGATGATCCATAAAATTCTTTAAGCCAAGAACGCTTCACTTGAACAAAGCGTGGAAATGAAGGAATCAAAGATTGTTTTTCTGTTGAAATAAATCTGCCAATAATTTCACCAGTCTGAAGAGCTAACCTACCTAACTCTTCTAAACTAGCCTTTAATGCAGTTGGATCAAAAAAAGGACCGAGATATATATTCCCGTCTTTATTGCGCAACATCGAAAAGCCCCACATAGATGGATGAGTAGCTAATTCTGAAAGTAATTCGTATGCCTTCGCACGCTTTTGACCTGTAAAACCGTCGCGATTATCTAGGGCCTCTCTTATTTTTACTGGCTTAAAGAGCTTTCTTCTTTCTTTTTCTGTTGCCATACGCCATTTAGAAACTGAAGCTTGATCTGAACTGAAAAAGTCAACTAGAAATGCTGTCTCTAAAGCGTCCCGCATAACCATAGCGCTGGTTTGGTAATAACCTGACATCATCAGCTTGAAACTGGAAGAAAGTGTGTTAAACACACGCATACCAAGAACCTGAATAACCTTAAAGTCTTCATCCTCTACGATAAGCAAGCGAAAAGCATAAAGCAGATCCAGAGTAGCTTCGACCGCACAAACATGAAGGATCAGATTTTCATCAGCGTCAATAACATCACGCGAGCGACGGTATAGCTTTTCTTCTTCGCCATGAAGACCAGATAGATTTTCAGGAAACTTTATCATACAGACTTGCCTTTAATATAGGAGATTTAGATGAAATTGTATAATGTGACAATGCACAGGAATACGCTATATTATCTGAGTTTATGCAACAATGTTGCAGGTTCAATTCCTGATTGGGTTGGGTTTGCAGCGTTTTAGGTTATCTATTATGTTGATTGCGGTGATTATGGTTCGTAACACCGGCACCAGATTCAAACAAGCTTTTAACAACTTTAATAGTTGGTCTTAACTGATTTACGCTATTTATCGGACTATAAAAGTCCAGTTTTTTTCAGAATAAACTGAACTTCTATCCAATACCTATAATGGTGATTTCAAGATGCTTGTATTTGGAGCATATTTTCCGGACGAAGTCGCGGTCTTACAAACATTACGTCAGATCAAAGAAAGACTTAATAAAGTATCGTGGAATATAAAAGTAACAGTGTGAATATATTAGAGATGCGATGAGCACTAACGAGTAGAGGATGATGTCCAGGCAGTCACAACAAGTAGAGTTAAATAAATTCCGAATCCTATTTTCATCGAAATTATCATTGACGCTAAAAAAAACTCCTGTATAATCAATGGCAGGTATTTTCACATCTGTTAGCATGAAAATGTTCACAGGGTGAAAATATAAGAACCGACTAACTGACTTTTACACAATGAAAATAGCGGACACAGGAGATGTTATGCGAATATCCTTGGGGACGCCAGTTTACTGCTTGTTGACTGGTATATATCTAATTAAAAAGACACACAATTTTCTTTTTAATTACCGAATCATTTCTATATCCAGCTTAATTATCACCCTTTTTTTCACACCAAATAGGGTGACACCATGACGTACCTCATCAAGGTTCGTAATCACTTTTACTACAACCGCAAAGTGCCTGAGCATGTCCGTGAATACGACAGCCGGGCCAATATTCGTGTATCCTTAAAAACAGACAGCAAGGCTATTGCCCGGCAAAGGGCTGCCGTTTTTAACGAGCAGGTCGAGGCCTATTGGCAAGACCTGCTTAAGAACAAAAGCCCTCATGACAATAGCCGGTTTGGCAAGACGGTTAAAATGGCACGGCAGATGGGCTTTGCCTATCAGCCGATGTCCGTTGTCGCAAATCTGCCGATACTGGAGCTTGTGGAAAGGTTGCTGACGCTGAAAGATGCCAGCCTTCCCCAAGTGGAAGCAGTCCTTGGAGCGAAACCATTACCTTCCCTCTCCGTCAAGGCTGCATTGGTAAAATATTGGGAGTATTCAAAAGACAAACTGCTAAATAAACCACAGGATAAAATACGGAAGTGGAAAAATCCTCGTATCAGGGCAGTCAACAATTTCGTAAAAGCCGTGGGCAATAAAAACATTACGGATATTAACCGTGATGACATTATAGCTTTCCGGGACTGGTGGCTGAAACGGATAGCCAAAGAAACAATGAGCGCAGAAACCGCCAATAAGGACTTTGTACATCTTAAAGTTATCATGGAGACGAACTCAGACAACTTGCAACTTGGCATAGACATAGCTGCATTATTCAAGAAGATAAAAATCAAGTCCCGCCACCAGGAGAATAGACCTCCGTTCACCGATGATGAGGTAATAGCTATTTTGAACAGTCCTAAACTTGACTTGCTACAACCCGATGAAAAGTGGTTTATACATGCTGTCGCAGGAACTGGTGCAAGGCCCTCGGAAATAGTTGGATTATTGCCGACAGATATCGACCTGGATGCAGAAGTGCCATACATCAGCATCAAAGACCGCAAAGAACGGGAATTAAAGACCCCTCATAGCGAAAGGGACATCCCGTTGATTGGATGCGCATTAGAGGCGTTTAAGAATATCCCCGAAGGGTGTGCACGTTATAGGGACAGGACAGACCAACTCACGACAACTATCAATAAGTTTCTGCGTAGTTATGAATTGTTGCCAACGGAAAAGCATTCCCTGTATTCCTTCCGGCATAGTTTCCAGGACAAATTGCTGGCCGCCGATGCACCCGACAGGGTGCAGGCTGAATTGATGGGCCATAAATTTAACCGCCCTAAGTATGGCAACGGTCCCACACTGGCACATAAAGCAGAATGGATGAAAAAAGCATTTGGGATATAAAAAAACTCCGTGGAGCCATCCACGGAGTTAATATTTTAAAACTGTTTTTCTACAGTTTAAATTCCAGTATTTCATCATCAAGTGATGAAACTTTGTCGTTCAGCAACGTGGTCAGAAAACCTGTAAGCATGTTTATCAGGTTGGTGTTACTGGTTTCAAAGGTTTGTCCTTTACTGTCTTTTAAAGTCAGTACGCAGCTATCATCGCTTGCGAAGCTGAACGTCCGCACATTGTGCAGCGTTTCCACGGTACGTTGCCTTTTCATGGTCAGTGACCGTAATTCTTCCACGCGCTGGATACGTTCTTCCAGAGATGGCTTGGTCGCCTTGTCTTCCTTGTGCGGCGCAGGTTTTGCGATGGGCGCTGTTACTGCCGGTGCTGTCTTGTCAATACCATTCTTCTGGTCATTCCTGATCTGTTGTTTCATGAATTTTTCTGTTTATGCCAGCCTGTATGTTGCAGGCCACGCGCTACACAAGCTGGCGGTTAATAATCATCGGAATAAGCTCAATTCCAGGCAAGGAAAAAGCCGTAGAGAACCGGCACAAACAAGGAGGAATTCGCAGAAGCAAATCCTTGTTTGTTCATTTTATGACGGTTTCAAGGCTACCTTAGCCGCAGAATTGGTGCTCATGCCGGTTGATAAACAGCGGTTGAGGCTTATGCAGCAAAATGTGGCTAGCCAGTAATATGCACAAGTCAAATTGAGAACAGAAATGGGAATGCTCAGGCATCACGCGTGATATAGAGGCAACTCGTTAAGAATTTTCTTTTGAACCTGCCAATTAGGAAAAAACCTACTAACAATAGAAGTGAAGTTCTTGTTGTGATTCCTCTCTAACAGGTGTGCCATTTCATGGACAATAATGTATTCAATGCATTGATCCGGCTTTTTGGCTAATTCAATGTTGAACCAAAGATGCCTACGTTCAATCGAACAACTCCCCCATTTAGTTTTCATTTTTTTAATACCGAAGCCAGGTGTACCTAATCCCATCTTTGCGGCGTACTCCGGTATTAGCTTATTTAGTTTTGTGCGAAGTTCCTTGCGATAGAACCTATAAAGCATAGCCTCTTTCTGCGCAGAATTGTATGTGGCCGGTACTTGAAGTTCAATTCTCGAATGGTGAAGGATCACCTTCGGTCTTGAAGCAATAGTTACTTTCAGAAGATACCTCTTCCCAAAGAGATAGTGACTTTCTCTTGTGACGAAATTCTTGCGACCTTGACGGTCCTGGTTCAGAATCTTATTGCGTTCTTTCTTTATCCAAGCCAGCTTCGTTGCGGCGTAAACTTTAACAGTGTCCAAATCAATGTGGCGGGGTGCGCTCACTGTAACTCTGCCATTGGGCGGATGTACACTTAAATGCACGTTTTTAATGTCTTTAAAACTGACATCTACATCAATATTGCTAATTCTAATCGTCTGCATCGTTAGTAGTCTTCTTTATTGGCTGCTACCACGTCATAGATTGCCTGTACCTTATCCTTGTCTTTTACAACCTCATATATAGCTTGTTTCAGGAGGTTTCCTCTAGCCGTATTCTCTCTAAAACCAGATTGCTTACTATATTGTATCGCCTCATCACAGGCTAAGGCTAGTTGCTCATCCTCAAGAATGTGATAGATCGCCACCTTGCCTTTCGTGTTTAACGCCTTCGGTATATCGCTGGCACCACCTTCTTTCACGTCTTTGGCTAAAGCGGCCATTTTGCGCAAGTAGTCTTCGTAATTCATTGCGCCCCGCTTACGTTCTTCTATTAACTCTTGTAACAAGGCACTCATTTTCTCGAAATATTTTGGATCGAGCAGGTAGCTTTCTATGAGCTTACTACGAACGTTATTTTCTATAGTCTCTGCGACAGCTTCTTTACTTGCTCGGATACCGGCAGGCAACCCTTCAATGGCTGCGTTAATATCTGTACCAAGTAAATCAAGCAATGAAATATCATCGAACGGAGAAACCTTTCTTGAATCCTCCGCCTGGATATAGTGGTCGATCAAGAAACGCATATCGGCTTCATACGCTTTTAAGTCGAGCGTTTCACCGCTGGCAATACGTATGATTTCGCGCAGGTGCAGGTAAAATTCTAGTCGTTGCTCGAAACGTTTAATATCGGCAGGTTTATAACCTGCGACTTCCATTTCCGGCTTAAGCGCAGTAAAAGCACGTAAATAAGCGACAATAGCTTTATAAAGGGCCATTCGCTTCGGCTCATTTGCCTTCAATTCTTCAGGAATCTCTGTATTTCCACAGAAGTAATGAATGTATTGGAGGTCTTGGCCTGGACTTTCAACGCCCTCACAAATAGCTTCCAATGTTTCAAGCGCCGTTTCTAAGCGTTCACGCGCCATCTTAAGGCGGTCTTTCAGGACGATTTCCACTTCTTCTTTGGTAAAGCCTTCGCTGTCCAGTTCACTGGTGTACAGGTTGATACTGTCCGTTACTTTGCCAAACAGCTCCATATAGTCCACGATATAGCCGAAGTCTTTATCGTCTGTATCAAGCCTGTTCACCCGGCAAATTGCCTGGAACAGTGTGTGATCTTGCATCTTCTTATCTATATAGATGTAAGTACAAGGCGGAGCGTCAAAACCTGTAAGCAGTTTGCTTACAACGATTAACAGCTTCATCCGCGCCGGTTCTTTGCGGAAGCGGTCTTTGGTTTCTATCTCGTAGCTTTCGGTCTTTGTCTTATTTGCCTTTGGCGCTACGTTTTGCAAAAGCCTTTCGTAGGTCTTATATATAACTTCCTTCTCGGTATCGGTATCTGCACCAGTATCCTCTTTGGTAATGTCACTGGCTTGTGGATTGTAAGAAGTGATCAGCCCTGTCTTTGCCTTTAGCTCGGTCTCCTGAAACAAGTTCCAATACTTACAAGCCTCATAAATGCTTCCTGCCACTAAAATTGCATTACCTGTTTCGGCGCTCAACCTAGGCTTAGTGCTGAAGTCAAATAGAATGTCTTGAACAATTTTTTCCATGCGGCTTTTGCTGCTTAACAGCCGTTGCATGGTGCCCCATTTCTTCTTTAGCTCATTCTTCTGAAAGTCATTTAACCCTCGCGTTTTGGCCTCGAACCACTCATCTACACGGTTTTGGCTGGAAAGCTTTTGTTCGATATTACGACCCTCATACATCAGGTCTTTCACTACTCCGTCTTCTACTGCTTCATTGAATTTGTAGGTGTGAATATAGCGCCCAAACACATCCATCGTCGTCTGCTTGTCTTGCTTAAGCAACGGCGTTCCTGTAAAGCCGACAAAGACAGCATTCCCTAAAATAGCCTTCATAGCCTCGTTGAGCTTGCCGCTTTGGGTGCGGTGGCACTCATCAACAAATACAAAAATTTCTCCCTGGGTCTGAACAGGATTTTCCCGAAGCTCACGTATAAACGTGTCGAAATCACCTTCACCCCGATTACCGAATTTGTGAACCAATGAACAGATCAGCCTTGGCCGGGACGACATCAAAAATTCCATCAACTCACGACCTGAACCGGTACGTGCTATATCCTTCTCACCCACATCCTTGAATACGCCCTCAATTTGCTCATCAAGTTCTGTTCTGTCGGTTAGTATAACGATGCGGCTGTTTGTAACGTTCTCCAATACCCACTTACCAAGCATGACCATCATAAGGCTTTTACCACTGCCTTGTGTGTGCCAGATAATACCTCCCTCCCGACGGCGCATAAAATCTTGCGCCTCGACCAGTGCGTGGTACTGGTGTGGACGAGGAAGTTTCTTTATACCTGCATCAAATACGACCGTATTGTATAAAACATCTATAAGCCGTGATTTTTCGCACAGCTTTAGCAGGTACTTGTCCAGCTTGTAGCGAGTATTGTCGTCTTCATCTTCCTTCCAGGCCAGGTAATACTTTTCAGGGGTCTCAATAGCGCCATATCGCAGCCCTTGTGTGTTATTACCGGCAAAAAGTATTTGGACTGTTGAATAGAACCATTCGTTGAATGTTTCGCGGCTATTGCTAATGCTTTGACGAATACTTTCAGCAATATCAACTGTGCCTCGTTTTAATTCAAGTGTCGCTATAGCGATACCGTTGATATATAGCACAATATCGGGACGACGAGTATGATTACCCCGAAGCGTTACCTCTTCGGCTATGCCAAATTCGTTATTCTGTGGATTCTGCCAATCTATTAAGTGGATGGTTTCAAATTTTTCACCTAACTCGGGACGTGCCTTAACACCATAACGTAACAGGCTATAAAATGCTTTGTTACGGTTGTAAATGTTGCCGGAGGTAGTGTGTGCCAGTTGCAGTGCTTCGCTTACAGCTTTTTGAACTAAGGGCTCTGGATATTCCTGCCTACGAAGAAAAGCCTCAAGGTATTGCATTTCAATATTACTGTTGCCAGCACGTTCCTCCCAGTTCCCGTAATAGGAGTATCCAAGTTCTTCCTGGAAGAGCTTAACTATACGATCCTGAGTATGCCGTTCTATGGGATTGATGGCGCTCATGCTGTAACTCTTTTTGAAGTTTTAATTGCTTTTGCACTCGTAGGCGTGACCAACAAAATCTGCCCTGTGAGCAATTGCTGCATCATGCCTTGTTTGATTTGTCGGGCTTTGGAAAGTTTTTGCTCAAGAACTTCAATTTCGGCATCCATTTCTGAGAGAACTGTGGAAATGCGCATCTGCTCATTGAAAGATGGAATCTTTATTTCGATCTGTTCAATAGTCTTTTTTGACAGACTGGGAACACCTGAAGCTTCATTAAATTCTTTCCATGGTATCTGTAGGAAGGTGTAATATATAAATTTAGGAACCACATCCTTAAATGAATGTGTGTAGAACAACGTATCGACACACCAAAATTTACCAGTTAAATACGTTGGCTCATCTATCGTCCCTTTTCTTCCTATTCCTACAGACTCGCCGCTGTACAAAAATGAATCAACATACTTTAATATTCCTCCTGTGCCGTAAACTGGATAGTCACCTGAAGATAGATGTTTGTAATCCCGACCGTTTCCAAACGACAGCACTTCTCCTAACATTTTCACGTCCCATCCCTCATTAGGCCGTAGCAATTCTTGCATAGCACCTTGTTTGATAAGACGCTTTTTCTCTATCAATGTCTCTAGGCTTTCTATCCATGCATCGGCATCGCTTAGAGCCTCAGCTATAGCTTGCTGCACATGGAGGGGAGGTAATAGGATTGGATAATTTCTAAGTTCAGCAAGATCTACACCTGTTTGGCCTGATGAACGCTGTGATAGTTTTTCTATGAAATGAAGCAGTACATCATTACGAAGAAAATGCCAGGCATATTCTGAATTAATTTTCTCTGACGGTACAGCTTTGATTAGAGCTACGTTGTAAGCGCCCTCAAGTCCTCGAAGAATTTGAAAAACTGGTGGGCCATATCTTCCAATCAATATGTCGGTTGAACTACAAAATCTTCGGGCTAAATGCCTAGGAACATAAACTTTATTTTTATCACTTTTATAATCCCTAATTTGAATTAGGCGAACATATCCAGGTCTTTCGCTGTAAGTAAATGTTGAAAGCGGTGGTTGCGAGCCACCGATAAAATTGATAACATTACCTAACGGCTCTAAATCCCAACTCTCAGGGACCCACCTATTTTCTATTTGTGTTATTCCCACTTTCATACTAATAGCCCATAGCAACCAGGTGCTGCTTTACCTTTTGTTCATACAAAGTGGTTGCAAGTTCCAATTCAGGCAAAGTCCTGTCGTATCGTTCTGCAAGTTCTTTGATTCTCCTCCTGAGCGCTTGGCTAATTCGGTCTTGTAAATTGTGTAAAGCGGTTTGCATTGATGCTTCCCATTTTTCATGCACAACTATCTGCCGTATGGTTGCTTCATCTAGTTTCGTGTATTGGGCTAACACAGCCTTCTCCAAGGTTTCGGTAAGTTCCTTGGCCTTTTTGGATTCACTACTAGCTTCTTCTGCTAGCTTTAAATAGTTGGCAAGTAGTTTCAAATCATGTTTACTGCTTGTATTATCCTTCTTTTTAGCAGCAAGTAGCTTTTTCACCTCTGTAGCATTTACTTTTTCTAAATCTGCAAAGAGCCCTTCTTCCACGCTTTGTTCTTCCTCAATTTCAGTCATCATAGCTTTCGCGCTCTCAGTCTTAGCTAAGGCACCGTCTATCGCTTCCTGTGCGGCGGCAAAGAAATGCGCTATCATTAATTGTGGTGGAATCATGCGCCCTTCAACGCCTTCCAGACCCGGTATCTCTTTATCCTTGCCGACCTTACCATCCTTCCCTTTTTTACCCTTAATAGCGATACGGTTGAATTCCTTACCTGCAATCCAGCCATCAATCGATATACTATAGAAATCATCCTGCATGGCTTCGAACCAATAGTTCATCAACTCCTGGAACATGTCGTAAGCGTCCACCAAAGGATTTTCTGCAAAAGCGGTCAATAATTCATCGCTCATTTGTTGCAAAACATCCTTTGGATGAAAGCCCTTTTTCAGAGCCTTCCAATGTTCCGCTTCCTTATGCAACCAAGCATCAAAGCTCTTTTGTAATGTTGCGTTGAACGCCACAAACTGCGGATGATTGAATATTGTATTGCGTATTTCGGCCGAGGGTGTTTGTAAGCTGAAATAACCGGGGCGCAGAGGCTTGAACAATTTATTCTTTAATGCAGGATAAACTTTCCAGTATTTATCTAAGGCTTCAATATTAGCTTGAGGAATTCCACCCAATAGATGTCCCGCTATATCCTGAATGTCTTCCGGTTCTTGTGTATCAATATAACGTGGGATATTGAGGTTATAATCATTTTTGGGGTTAGCTATTTCAGACACTGGTACAATGCGGCTATACTTTGGTAGCTCAAGTTGATCAACGAAAACATCCGTAATCTTTCGAATGTCTTGCTCACGTAGCCTGTTCTTAGGGCCATCCTTCATAAAACCTTTGCTTGCATCCAGCATAAAGATGCCTTTACGACTTTGAGCATGTTCCTTATCCAACACAAGAATGCAGGCCGGAATGCCTGTGCCATAAAAGAGGTTAGCAGGTAAGCCGATAATAGCCTTTATATACCCCTTCTGGATAATCCGCTTCCGTATCTCGCCTTCTGCGTTACCTCTAAAAAGAACCCCATGCGGAAGTACTACTGCTGCTTTACCTGTTGATTTGAGGGATGCAATAATGTGAAGCAAAAAGGCGTAGTCGCCATTTTTCTCCGGTGGTACGCCTAATTCAAAACGATTGAACTCATCGTTACCTGTAGATAGACCGTTGCTCCAGCTTTTAAGCGAAAACGGCGGGTTCGCGACAATGTAGTCGAACCGCACTAGTCCACCCTTTTTGTCCTTAAAAGCAGGCTTAGTAAGCGTATTGTCTGCAACTATCTCCGCTGTTTCTGCATGGTGCAAGATCATGTTCATTCTAGCGAGACCAGCGGTCGCTGTTTCCTTTTCTTGTCCATATAGCTCGATATTCTTACCGGCTTCGTTCATCACCTTGAGCAGTAAGGAACCCGAGCCGCATTTAGGGTCGTAGGCGGTTGTCTGGGTTGTAGCATTACGCTTATTGATTCCGATTACTTTAGCAAGAACACGGCTTACCTCGGCAGGGGTATAAAATTGCCCTTTGGACTTACCAGATTCAGTCGCAAAATGGCGCATCAAATACTCGTATGCGTCGCCTAAGATATCATCGCCTTCCGCACTGTTAGCTGAAAAGTTAAGCTTGGGATCATTGAAGATAAGGATAAGATTGCTTACCGTATCAATGAGGTCCTTTCCTTTTCCAAGCTTGTTCTCGTCATTGAAGTCCGGGAAATCATTGAGCTTGTTCGCTTCCTTAATAGGATTCAAAATCTTCTTGTTGATGTCGTCGCCTATATTAGGAGTACCCACCAACGCAACCATATCATCGAAGCTAGACCCCTTCGGAACGGAGATAGCCCCGAACGGCTTATCCTTATATTTATCAGAAATATATTTGACGAATAACATCGTCAACACATAGTCCTTGTACTGCGAAGCATCCATGCCACCACGTAGCTCATCGCACGAAGCCCAAAGGGAAGAGTATAATTCAGATTTCTTTATAGCCATTTGCTCATTCTTCAACTAAATCAGTGGATTGATGGATTATTGCTGAAATATGCGCCCGATAAAAGACAATATTTCACCTTCCGCCCTAAACGGCGGCTTTGCTGGCGTAAAATAATGAAATTGAGGGGAAAGTGAGAAAACCACCTTCATAGACACTGTAGGGAACGAATGTATTCCACATCTTTAATCAATCACCGTTTATTTTTCATACTCAATTGCCTTGCACTTTAGTTACCCAGTCCGATGGAATTAATTTAATGCCGTTTCGCCATTCCTCCCGGATAGCCTGCTGAAACATTGGCTCATTTAATTTCGCATGGTCAGTGATAATCACCTGAAAGTGTGGTGCCAACCCCGAAGTAACATTAAAGATAAACTCATACATCTGGCGAACAGCACGTTCGTCAGAACTTTCACTAAATGATCCCTGAAGTTCTGAATCTCTTGACGGCGGATAATGTGCCTGGGATGGCTGGTCTAGTATTAAGAATCTAGGGACAGGTCTATTGGCAAGAACAAAATGTTTGTGTAAGGCGAAATGAACCAACAAGTGGAAAGCTATCCAGTTCGCACCACTCCCTGCTTGAGCAAGAGGTACAGATCTTGTCCGTCTGTCGATAAAAATTGTTAGTTTTTTGATGTCAAATCTTAATGGGGCTTCAGCATATTCAAGATCAAGTTGCGGACCCCAATTCGTCATTTGAATATTGATCTGATTAAGAATTGCACTTATTCTTGCGTCTCGGTCCTCTGAGCTTACCTGGGCTTCTAATTCCTTGATCTGTTGGTCTATATATTCAATCCTTAAACTTAGACTTTTGTCATTTTCAACAATTTCAAAGCTTTCTAAGAACAACGAGATACGACCGATGGTTTTGCCTCTACGGATGTTAACATTGCGAAGCCTTAATGCATCCTCCTGCTCACGGTATATTGCTTCGATACCAGCCTGTTTGACTTCCATTTGCTCCTTAATATCGTCGCGTTGCTTGGCTAGTTCATCAGTAAACTTGATAAGCCTTGGGCTTTCTATTGTTGTGGTGTTCAAATTGTCATTCAGCTCGGTTAGCGACCTGTTGATAGCAGTAACTGACGGTATTTCAGTGGACAATTGGTTATTACAAAGGGGACAAGATTGATGACTGACATCAGTGTCAGAATATAGCCCAATAGTCTCAAGGCGTGCACGCTGCTGTGAAGCCTCGTCTGAATAATCTTTGGTATCATTTACAAATGACTGAACAGCCTTTAACTCATCTTTTATTTTTGCGAGTTGCTTTGCCAGCACATTCTTTTCTTCAAGCAACTTCTTTAAATTTTCATTTTCACCTTCTTGATATTCGGAATCGAAATCAAGTTTAACAACTTCGTTTAGCAGGCTTAATGCCGCAGCCGCATCGCCTGCCGGTGCGTCAACCGGTATCAGGTTGAGCTCTTTGGCCTCGTCCACTATCGCAAAGATTCTCGAGCTTCCCTCTTCTATTAAACGTTCGTTTTCGCGAAGTTGTTTGCTTAATCTATTTTGCTCCCTCTTAAGAGTGCTGATTTCTCTTTCAATTCTAACAGCGTTTTCTGGTACCGCACCAAGGAAATAGGGTAAGGTATCTTTCATTGCCTGAGCTGTAAAACTGTCTGCCTGGCTGTAAAAGAGGAAATCTCTCTGATCGATTAAATCTTGCGGCTGGAAGCAGTAGAAGCGGCTATGCTTAAAATTAACTGACAAAGCATCTCTGGTGCCAGATTCAGGAGTGTTAGTAAACTCACTAATGCCCATTTTTCTTGTAAGAAAATCTTTCAGGGTGTTAATGTCAGAGTTGTTGTCAAGTTGTTCAAAACGTGGAGGATCTATAGTATCTGCATTGGAAAAATATATTTGTGATGTAGTAGTTAAACCCAGAACGTTTGGATTTTGTCGTGCTATAAATATCTGTTCAGCCTCTAGTTGAAAAAGGACCGCAAACCAAGTTACCGTGTCTCTTATTACTCCGTCTGAAATTTTGCAATCATCACTGCCTAAGCAGTAATTGACGATATCTATTATAGCTGTCTTACCGGTTTTTGATTCCCCAGTAATAATGTTTACGGCGCCAAGCTCAAATTCAAGCGTCCTAATTTGCCCGTCTCTATTATAAAGAACAATACTTTTTATTTGCATGTGACTATTTACGGTTTAATTCCAAGCATTGAGTATACAGTATAGTGATCGCCAGCGTTTGCTAGAATTTTCCCCCACGTAGCTGCTTTAGATAGACATTCATTTGTTTCGTCATTATTTAGTGAGGCTTTCCCTTTTTTTCCGAGAACTTCAAGGGAACCATTTTCATCAATTCGTAATACGTCATGTATTATTCCGAACATGACAGCCTCCTTTGAAAAATCAACCAAGCCTTTGATATGTTCCGCGAGTCCGATTTTTAATTGCGGATTATTATTGAGCCAAGCATGCATCGTAGTTGCTTTGGATCGTGGCAATGTTGTTCTAAATCGCTGCGGTAAGATAAAAGGTAAAACAAGTGGCAAGAAAATGTAAGGCATATTTAGCGAGATCTCACTGGTATAGCCTTTTCCACATTCGCGGACGATTTCGCATGTGAAGGCCGGATTCACCAAATTCGCGGTAATAATGGGTCTATCATGCCAACTTTGCAATCTCATAACAACGTCTCAAATTTTGGGTGCCAACCGATCTTTTTACTATCAGATAACATTTGGCAACTCCCAGTAACCATATATGTTTCTTTAAACCTGTCCTTGATGTATATAAAGGGATTTTGCAACACATAAAAATTGTGATAAAAGCTATGGCCTCGCGCTGCCGCTTTTTCATCTTCTTCTCCCTCAACAATGTTACAGGCAGCAGAGTGCTTCCTTGACCAGTCATCACGTAACTTATGTTGATAGTCCATTTGATCTTGTGGGGAAATAAGACCTTCACGCATCCATTTAGATGCTTGGCTAAATGCTCGATGGTAATCGCTGATAGCGTGATTAATTACGCCATGATTGGCACCGATAATATGAAGTTGCTTAACAAACTGCCTGTCGCGATAAGGTGACAGTTGGGCTTCATCACCAGCAATGGACGCCATAAAATCTGCGGGCAAATTATCAGATTTAAGAGTATCAGCAATGTCCCAAATCACCTGTTGAAGTTCCCGCACTTGAATGCCCGGTCGCTGACCTTGCAGTTGTAGTATCACCTGTCCTAAAAACCAACCTTCTACACGTTCAAATAATGGCTCATAGTTTTTATTGACGAACCTTAGATTAGTAATAATATCCGTCTTAGCCTCATTAATCCCTTCCGCAGAATCCAGAATTGTTATGTTCTTAACTAACTTTACCTTATTTTCAGGAGATAGGGCTACGAATGCTTGATATGCAGGAAGGTTCGCTTGATTAGTTGACGTGTTTGTCACGGCGATCATTTCACTAACTACCTCATCGACTTTTCTGGCATTAACAGCGGAGTGACTTAATTTTGACAGTATACTACCGGGAGAAGTCGCAGCCGTCGTGATCAATGAAAACACGCATTTATCAGCGTTGATTTGCCCACTGGTAATTGATTCGCACCAGACACGGATTGTTTTCCAAAAGTCGGTGCTTGCATTAGAAATATTAGGTGGGTTATTGATGTGAAATTTAGTTTGATAAACGTCAACGTTTTGCGGTCTCGAAATGCTGATGTCATCAATCGTTTCAATTAAAAGAACAGCATCATCGTTTTGCTCTCTTAACAAGAGCTTTAGTCCATACCTGATTTGGTATAGGTAGCCTAGACTGGGCTCTTGTGCGCAAAAAATAGATGACATGATACTCTATTACTTGAAAACAAATATAATAATATATCTCTTTGCTATTGTCTTCAATACATTAAGAACATTAGCGAATTGAGAGAAGTGCTATATCCGCTAAGTGCTATTATCCCCCTGAGGCTAAACACAAAACCTTAACCAATCTAGTCAGCCTTGAATTAAGCAGAAAGTCGTAAAAGAGATATTTTCAAAAGGGATAGTGTCTGACTTATGTCTGACACAAAGGATTAGCCCTATCTGAATCTAACGGCACAAAAAACAAAAGCCGCTCTCATAGCGGCCACTTACCAGTAGGAGGAGAAGATTTGAACTCCCAACCTCGGGGTAATGAATCTTTCAATATTTAAAATATGTTTTACCTATGTTTTACCCAACAAAAAAGCCGTTTCTCTCGAAACGGCTGTAATCTGTGCCCCAGGCGGGACTTGAACCCGCACGGCCATTGCTGGCCACAGGATTTTAAGTCCTGCGTGTCTACCAATTCCACCACCAGGGCGGCCCGCACATAAGTGCGCAAATAAAAAATTCCAAACCCGCGGGCCTGGAATTGATTATTTATGAGCGGAAGACGAGACTCGAACCCGCGACCCTCACCTTGGCAAGGTGATGCTCTACCAACTGAGCTACTTCCGCATAGGTGTTAAGAACTTTGGGATGGCAAAGATATAGGACATTCAGGAAATTGCAAAGCAGCGAAAATATATTTCTTTTTTTGAGGGAAGAACCGAATAACAATACAATAAATTAGCTTGTTGCACTACCTGGTATTAACTTTGCCAGACTATGGCAAATAGCAGGCTGACAACGCTGATATATAAAGACCTGGTGCTGGAATGGCGGCAAAAACACACCTTTTACGGCGTGCTGCTTTATGTAGGCGCTACCGTCTTCCTGGTATATATGATGAGCGGCCAGCCTGAAGCCAAGATATGGAATGCCCTGTTCTGGATAACGCAGTTGTTTATCGCTGTCAACTCAGTAGCCAAGAGTTTCCTGCAGGAACACCCCAACAGGTTCCGTTATTATTATACGATTGTAAAACCAGTTCATTTCTTGCTGGCAAAAATGGTGTACAGCACCGCGCTAATGGCGGCGGTGAGCGCCATTGCCCTTGCATTGTTCAATATCATGCTGGGTGCGCCGCTGGTACAGTTGGGTTTATTTATTGCGGTTACAGCAGTAGGCAGCATCAGCCTGGCGGTCATTTTTACCTTTCTTTCAGCTATAGCCGCCCGCGCGCAGAATAATGCCGCCCTGATCGCCATACTGGGTTTCCCACTGGCTACCCCTATATTGATGATACTCAGCAAACTGGCCGTAAAAGCCATTGTACCCGTATATCAACCCGGCTGGTGGAAGCTGATGCTGGTATTGCTGGCGCTGGATATATTAGTTATAATATTAGGTATTATCCTCTTCCCTTTTCTGTGGCAGGAATAATATAATCTTTTACATTTGCTGAAATTTTCATTGAGCCCATGCGAAAATCCTGGTGGAAAGTAGCTTGTGTCGTCCTGGTAGCATATTCTATAATCGGTGGTTTACTGATGCAGGTCCCCCGTCAGCATATACTTAATGAAACCATCCGCAACCTGTACTTTCACGTCCCCATGTGGTTTACAATGATACTGCTGTTCACGGGTGCTTTTATATATGCCATAAAATACCTGCGCACAGGCCGGCTGGAATATGATATCAATTCAGTGATACTTACCAAAGTGGGTATCTTCTTCAGCCTGCTGGGAATGGTGACAGGTATGGAATGGGCCAGGTTTACCTGGGGTGCTGCGTGGAGCAACGACCCCAAGCAACTGGGTACGGCAATATGTATGCTGATATACTTCGCTTACCTGATATTGCGCGGCGGCCTGAGCGACGAAGAAAAACGCGCTAAAATCAGTGCCGTATATAACATTTTCGCCTTTGCGCTGATGATACCGCTTATATGGGTGTTGCCCAGGATGGTTGACTCTTTACACCCCGGCAACGGCGGCAACCCCGGTTTTAACGCTTACGACCTGGACGCACGGATGAGGGCCGTGTTCTACCCTGCCGTTCTTGGTTGGTTCTTACTGGGCCTCTGGATAAGTACCCTCATCATCAGGATCGAGCTTATCCGCTTCAGGAAGGAAAACGACTTTATTCTTAACAGCAATAAATGATCCCTATGCAAAAATCATCCTTTTTAACCATCGTAATAAGCCTGCTTGCAGCAATGAATTTGCAGGCGCAGGAAAGCGTTCCGGAAATGGCAGACGCTATGCGCTCAGATGGTAAAATATACGTTGTTGTTTTAGTATTAGCCACTATCTTTGCGGGGATTATTGCATACCTGGTAAGGATAGACCGCAAAATCAGCAAAATTGAAAAAAACAAATAATCATTCTTAACAAAACACAATCATGGGAGAAGCAACAGCAGCAGCTACAAAAACAGCCCATTACAGTTTCTTTCGCGGCGTAGAACAAAACTTTGACAAGGCCGCAAAATATACCCGTTTTGAGCCCGGTATTCTCGAGCAGATAAAGTCCTGCAACTCGGTATATAAAATGAAATTCCCGGTAAGGATAGGCGAAGAAATAGAAGTGATAGAAGCATATCGTGTACAGCACTCGCACCACAAGCTGCCCTGTAAAGGCGGTATCCGTTACAGTATGGATGTGAACCAGGATGAGGTAATGGCGCTTGCGGCTCTCATGACCTATAAATGCGCTATTGTAAATGTGCCGTTTGGCGGCGCTAAAGGCGGTATTAAAATAGACCCGAAGAAATATTCCGTATTCGAACTGGAAAAGATCACCCGCAGGTATGCATCAGAACTGGTGAAGAAAAACTTCATAGGCCCCGGCATCGACGTTCCTGCTCCTGACTATGGTTCAGGCGCACGCGAGATGAGCTGGATAGCCGATACTTATGCATCTTTGAAACCGGGCGAGATAGATTCATTGGGTTGTGTAACCGGCAAGCCTGTTACGCAGGGTGGTGTACGTGGCCGTACCGAAGCTACCGGCCTGGGCGTGTACTATGGCATACGCGAGGTATGCTCTATAGCCGAAGACATGCAGAAGATAGGCCTGACTACCGGCCTGGTAGGTAAGAAAGTGATAGTACAAGGCCTGGGTAACGTTGGTTACCACGCTGCCAAATTCTTCCACGAAGGTGGTGCAACAATCATTGGATTGGCTGAATATGAAGGCGCTATCTACGACCCGAACGGTCTTGACCCCGACAAAGTAGTAGCATACCGTAAAGAAAACAAATCAATATTGGGCTACCCCGGCGCTACAGATATACCCAACAGCGCAGAAGCACTGGAAATGGAATGTGACATCCTGATACCTGCCGCGCTGGAGAATGTCATCAACGGCGGCAACGCTGCAAGGGTAAAAGCAAAAATAATAGGTGAAGCTGCCAACGGCCCGCTGACACCGGAGGCTGACGAAATACTGCTGGCTAAAGGCTGCGTTATCGTTCCGGATATGTACATCAATGCAGGCGGTGTAACGGTATCTTACTTTGAATGGCTGAAAAACCTGAGCCACGTACGCTTTGGCCGGATGGACAAACGTTTTAGCGAAAACCAGAACACACAGATACTGCAATCGGTAGAGGCGTTGACCGGCAAAAAAGTGACCGATATTGAACGTCGCCAGATATTGCACGGACCCGATGAAGTAGACCTGATCTACTCCGGCCTTGAAGATACTATGATAGATTCTTACCACGAGATACGCAATATGATGCTGACACTGGGCATCAACGATATGCGTACCGCCGCTTTCGTTGTATCTATCAACAAGGTAGGCGTGGCTTACGAAGAACTGGGTATCTTCCCCTAATAGCGGGATGCAAACTATATCGCAAAGAGGCTGCCCGACGGGTAGCCTCTTTTGCTATAAACATACATTCCAAAGGATGTCTTTCTTAAAGGTTTTTTGTTAATTTTACCACTATGGTAACACCGCTACCCGCGGCAGAATGCACACATGCTTAGCACTGACACAAATAATAACGAGGAATTAAAAGCGCTCTTCAATAATGCAGCTATAGGCATATTGACGGTAGACCAGCACGGTAAAATAACACTGGCTAACGATTTCGCTATCAAACAATTCGGGTATTCGCTGGAGGAACTGAGAGGAAACACAATAGAATTGCTTATACCCCAGCGCTTCAGGGGAAAACATGTCAATCACAGGGAAGGCTTTATCAATAAAAGCACCCACAGCAGACCTATGGGCTTAGGCCTGGACCTATACGGACAAAAGAAAGACGGTACCGAGTTCCCGGTAGAGGTAAGCATCAGCAGCTACGAAACCGATTCGGGCAGGTTTGCCATCGCTTTTATCAACGATATCACCATACGCAAAGAGTCGGAAGAGGCATTGAAAGACCTGAACGCCCAACTGGAACAGAAGGTAAAAGACCGTACCCAATCGCTGTCGGACGCACTGGAAAAAGAAAAGGAACTGAACGAGTTGAAGTCCCGGTTCGTGTCTATCGCCTCCCACGAATTCCGCACGCCCCTCAGCACTATATTATCCTCGGCTTACCTGATATCGCGCTACAACAAGACAGAAGAACAAAGCAATCGCGACAAACATATCGCCCGCATTGTGTCGTCGGTAAATATGCTGAACGATATACTGAACGATTTCCTCTCGGTAGGCAAGATAGAGGAGGGCAAGATACAATTGCGTATTACCGAGTTCAATATGAAAGAACTGATAGAAGGCATCATCGGTGAAATGCAGACCATACTAAAACCCGGCCAGATAGTGATGTACGACCATGCGGGCAGCGAAATGATCATGCTGGAGCCATCGCTGCTGCGGCACATTGTAATGAACCTCCTATCGAACGCCATAAAGTTTTCCTCCGAACATTCGTCCATCGAAATAAACTGTGTGCACAAACCCGGCGAAATGGTGCTGGCTGTCAGGGATCATGGCCTGGGCATATCCGAAGAAGACAAGCAACACCTTTTCAGCAGGTTTTTCAGGGGAAGCAACGTAACCAATATACAGGGAACGGGACTGGGACTGCATATAGTGGCGAAATACGCAGAATTGATGAACGGGACTATAGTATGCAACAGTGCCCTTAATAACGGAACAGAGTTTATTATTACTTTTGACTTGAATAATATAGATAATGAAAACGATATTATTAATAGAGGATAATACCGAAATCAGGGAAAACCTGGCCGAGATACTTGAACTGGCCAATTACAAGGTATTTACTGCCCCTGACGGACAGGCCGGCGTTACACTCGCCGTACAGCAAAAACCTGACCTGATAATTTGCGATATTATGATGCCTGTACTGGACGGCTACGGTGTGATACATATGCTCCAGAAAAATAAGGATACGACCAATATCCCCTTTATCTTCCTGACGGCCAAAGCTGAACGCGCGGAGATACGTAAAGGCATGGACCTGGGCGCCGACGATTATATAACCAAACCCTTCAACAGTACCGAGTTGCTGAATGCGGTAGAAAGCAGGCTGAAAAAAGCCGACCTGCTGAAAAAGGAAATACCCGCCGATATGAACGGCGTGCAAACCCTGATAAGCACTGCTACTGGGAAAGACCTGCTGAAGGAACTGACCGAACTGCGCAGTACCAATACCTACAAGAAGAAAGAAACTATTTATAGCGAGGGTTCGCGCCCTTATCGCCTTTATTACATCCAGTCGGGCAAGGTGAAAACTTTTAAAACCAATGACGACGGTAAAGAATTTGTAACAAACATTTACAACGAAGGCAGCTTTTTCGGTTATAACGCACTGCTGGAGAATTCCCTCTATAAAGAATCGGCCGAAGCGCTGGAAGAAACAGAGGTGGCACTGGTGCCGAAAGAAGATTTTGAAAGCCTGGTGAACAATAACCGCCAGGTCATGATGAAGTTCATACAACTGCTGGCAAACAATGTGACGGAAAAAGAGCAACAACTATTGAAACTCGCCTACAATTCTTTGCGCAAAAGAGTAGCCGATACCGTGCTGGAACTTTATAAAAAATACAAACCCGAAGACCCCGCCAAGCCGTTTGCCATCGACATCAGTCGCGAGAACCTGGCAAATATCGTTGGTACGGCCAAAGAATCGGTAATACGTACATTGAGTGACTTTAAAGACGAGAAGATGATAGATATCGTTAAGGGAGACATCATAGTGCTGAATGAGAAAAAATTGCAGAACCTGCTTAACTGATAACCGCTCAGATACTCGTTACAAAACGGTTGAAGGCCTCCTTCACGGTAGTAAACTCCTTTTCCATACGGCTAATGTCATCCTTTAGTTTTTCCTGTTCATGCATGTAGCCATTCTGCCCTGCGTTGTCGGGTACGGCCTTAGCAGCCTGGCGGGCTATATCGCGCCGCAACAGGGCTATCACCGTGTCCTTGTCCAGGAATAAGCCATGGAAGAATTCGGCACGTTCCAGTTGCTCCTTGCTTATTTCTTTTTTTATTATCTCAATAAGCTTGTTTTTCAACAACAGGTTTTCCAGCCGTAAACGTTCCAACGTTTTCAGCCATGCCGTTTGCTCCTGTACAAAGTGTTCGTTATTTTTTTCCGCTATGCTCATGCTTCGTCTTCACCATAAGGGCATTCAAGTTTCCCTAATGTAAAAGTATTCGTTGCAAAGCGCTAAAATGGGAATATTCGTCAGGAAGAAAGGTGACTTTTGTCATTCGTAATTAGTTATATTTCTGCAGAATGCACAAAACAAAGGCCCGGCCTTGTGGCCGGGCGATACTTAAAAATATCTTAAAAGTTAGTGAGTCTCGAAATTGCCTGTTAGTTTAAACAGGTCGGAGGTGTCGTTTCGGAAGTTCGCGTGTACATTATAGCCATTGCCCTCTTCCTTCCAGCTAATGTTGATCATAGGGTGTACATCCGGCGTGATGAGCTGGAGAAATTTTACCTGCCCGGCGTCGCGCATCCACAGGTTAGTATCTGTCTGGGCTTCCAGTAGTTCTTTCACCATCTGCATCATACATACTCCCGGCACCACAGGCTGGCCCGGAAAGTGGCCTTTGAAAATATCATGCTGGTCGTTAAAGACTATCCTGCACGAAACACTGTTGGGTTCCCTCTGAATGTACTCTATCCTGTAAAAATCATTCATTAACATTACGCTCTATTTTAGTGAGTGATATGGTAAAGTTCGCTTTATGATGGTCGAACAACACGCTGTCCGGCATGGACTGCGGCGTCGCTTTTCCGCCTAACGAAACGGTTATAATTATCTTTTTATTATTAGCATTTTCAATTTTCACGAGGCGGTCATCTTCAACTGTATAGTACACATAACCTTCCTCCCTGTTAAGACGGTGCAGGCGGCTGTTACCCCTATCCTGCCCCAGCAAAATTTCCGAGCTTTTATCCATTCCCATCATCAGCAGCATCTCCAAGTCTTTCCTCAGGGTCTTCTTCACAGCCTCCTTGTCCAGTTGCTCCATCATCTGCCTTACTTTGAAATTTCCGTCTTTATCCCATTCGAGGTCAAAGAAGGCAATTCCCATTTCATTCTGGAATATAGCACGTTTCGTGCCATTTTCTAACTGCTTGAAAAACAACACGCCACTTAAATGAAATTTCTTAAATATGAACCTACCGTCTACTATGCAACGGTATAATACCCTGTCAAACTCAGGCTGATAACCGTAAATTGATTGCTGAACAGGCGCCTGTTGCAGGGTCTTATAAGGCGTAGCACAGGACGCCAGGAAGAGTAAAATGACGCTACTTAACCTTAAATAATGCTTCATTGAGCGATGAATTATGCTTTGTGTTATAAAACTCCATGTTCGTATAGTCACCCCCGGCCTCAGTCATCACCAGCCTGACAACGTCCATGTTGGTTTTGCTCATATAAACATCTATCTGCTCAAACAGTTTCTTCATTTGGGCCGAAACAGGGGCAAGCGTTAGCATATACCTGCTGTTGTCCTGGTAAGCGGTGGTTTTAAAATCAGGGTTGGAGAACACGGTGCCCTGCATACAATCTATCATCACCCGGTTGACGGATTGCATCATTTTGCTATTGCCTGTATTTATCTTGTTCGATTTCTGTTCGTCCTGCACCATCATCTTTCCACCGTTCATCACCATCAGGTAATAATAGGGTTCCGTATATTCTATGCGCACCTTACCCGGCTTCATAAAGTAAAACTTCCCCTTCGATTGTATTTTCTCGGCCAGCAGGGATAGGTTTTTCACCTGTTTGAAGTCGCTGGCTATGTTGGTAACACCGGCGTTAGATTTGGCCAGGGCTGTCTTAAAAGACGTAACGTCTGCCAGCTTTTTGTATCCCGCCGGTTGCGCTGTAGCGGCCAGGCACAGAAAAAAAAGAAACACGCTGAGAATACTACGCATATGCGGGAACATCCAGTAATTGGTCAATGCGCACAAAAGTAAAACCCTTTTTCCTGGCCTGTCGTATCAAATCAGTTAAAATTTCCCTCGTCAGCGGAACTGAATCGTGCAACAGTATTATATCGCCGCCCGACAATTTGTTAATTATCCTGTTTTTGAGCTGCTCACCATCCCTGGCTACTGTATCAAATGAGCGCAGGCTCCAGCCGATTGAAGCCATCCCCGACCGCTTTACAGCCCTGGAAAGATTAGGATTGGTGATACCATAAGGGGGTCGGAACATATGAGGCTGCCTACCGGTGATCTTCCTGATAAGGCTGTTGCATTTCTCTATTTCGGCCAGCATCCTTTTGGAGCTCATCCAGTCGAAGCCTGAACTGTGGTAATAGCTATGGTTGCCCACCACATGCCCTTCGTCGTACATACGCAAAACGAGGGCCTGGTCTTGCTCAATATGTTTACCGATGCAGAAAAATGCCGCTTTAACCTGCTCCTGCCGCAAAACATCCAGGATTGCGCTCGTTTCTGTATTGGGGCCATCGTCGAAGGTGAGTGCGATAAAATGCTTATTGTTCCCTTTGTTGTAAGAAGAAATATAGAAGTTCCATTGTATTTGCGTAACGCCAAAATACAGCAGGGTGACATACAATACGCAGAATACCGGCAACCATACGAACCCTATGATACCCCGGAAATACAGGTAAGTGATTATACCCAGTAAAACAACAAAGAGTATCGCTATGTATTGAAAAGGCCGCAAATTCTATTGATTATTCCCGTTTTGGTCTATATATGCTTCAGCAATGGCTACATCTTCCGGCGTATCTACCGCGATACTTGTATGTTCAGCCACGGCCATTTTTATAGGCATGTTGTATTCAATAAACCGGTTACATTCCAGTTTCTCCACCACCTCCAGGGGTGATGGTGCCCAGGATGCAAATCGTATCAGCGCGTCTTTTCTAAAAGCATAAATGCCGATATGAATGTAGTAACAGTGGTCAATTGCCGTATCGCGGGGGTATGGTATAGGACTGCGCGAAAAATATATGGCATAATTATCTGGCCGCATCACCACCTTTACCTTATTCGGGTTATTGATGATGGCCTGGTCCCTGGTCTCCTGCACCAGCGATGCTGCCTGTACCACAACCCCATCCTCGCCCCTAAACAGGTTGATGAGTTGTTCCAACGGTCCGCGCCGGATAAAAGGCTCGTCTCCCTGGATATTGATAACCACGTCTGCTTCTATATCAGCCGCCGCCTCGGCTATCCTGTCTGTTCCGCTCTCATGTTCCTTCTTACTTCTCAATACTTTACCACCGGCTTTTTCCACTTCCCGTTGTATATCATCGCTGTCGGTCACTACAATTACTTCGGCAAACAACATTGTGCCCACCGCCGCTTCGTATGTACGGGTTATCAATGCCTTGCCCTTTATGGGCGTCAGCATTTTGGCCGGGAAACGGGTGGAGCCAATTCTTGCAGGTATCAGCGCTACAACTTTCATTTTATCGTTTTTGCAGGCACCCGGCAATGAACAATATCCAGCCGATGATGAAACATAGACCACCGACAGGGGTTACCAGGCCGAAACTACCTAATCCTACCTGGCCGCTCATCTTCAACATAGCAAGCAGGTACAGCGAGCCACTGAACAATATGATACCTGCAATAAAGAATATAGCTGCATATTTTAGTGCTTTAACCGGCAAATGGCCGTACAGCAAACCTGCGGCCAGCAAGGCCAGGCCGTGATACATCTGGTACCGCGCACCGGTCTCATAGGTCTGCAGCAGATCGGGGCCAAGTTTTGCCTCAAGCGCATGCGCGCCGAAGGCCCCCAGTATTACCGACAAGCCGGCAAACACCGCTCCTGCTATCAATGCCGTTCTGTACATAGCTCTATAATTTTTTCAAAATTAGCAATAATAGTTTCATCGGCCCGCACACGATGGTGAGCCTGGCTGAAATAGGGAATACGCGCATCATACAATCTTTGCAGAGTTTCTTCTGTATCGTTTCCGCGAAACAGCGGCCGGGTAACCACGTCATTCTTCACTCTTTCAGCAAGTGTAAACATTTCAGCGTCCAGGAACACTACGCAACCGTGCTGTTTCATAAACACCATATTCCCCTCGTAAACGGGTGTGCCTCCGCCGCAGGCTACAACAACATTGCCGCCCCTGGCTGCTATAATCTCCAACAGTTCTCTTTCTTTCTTACGGAAGTAATCTTCTCCATCGTTAAGAAATATATCCTGTATGGTCCTGCATTCTGCTTTTTCTATTTCCTCGTCCAGGTCGGCAAAGGCAAGACCATATTTGTTGGCCAGTGTCCTGCCCCAATATGTTTTTCCCACTCCGGGCATGCCCACCAGGAATATCATGCTCATAACTTTCCGTTGATGTATTTCCAAATCATCAGCATGCCCATTTGTGCGGCCAGTTTTTTATTTATAAGGCGGTCGTAATGAAACCGGAATAGCTTTGTCTTTACTCCTTCTTCCCCCGCTACCGCCATCCATACCAGTCCTTTGTCTATATGTGCGTCTTCACCGCCGTAGCTTAACTGCCCTGTCACCGACAGGCTATAGTCGCTACCAAACATCCTGCGTGCGTTTACGGCCAGTTCTATCGCGGTCTCCTCGCTTATGGCGGTGTGTTGTTCTATGGTCTCTTTGCGCACGCCCACGATACTGGTCTTCAGGCGGCTCTGGTAGGGAACTATCGCACCGTTGAAATATCGGCTGGAACCCTGCACTTGCGTAAGCAGGTGCGCTATATACCCGCCTGTACAGCTTTCAGCCAATGCTATCGTCGCCTTTTTCTCCAGTAAGGTCCGGCCCAACAATTCCGGCCAGGCGATGTCTTCCATAGATACAACTATACGCGCCAGAATAGCAGCCATTTCGGCCTGCAGGTCATTGATCTGTTTTGTAATTCCATCACGGTCGGCGCCTTTGCCTGTCAACCTGAGTTTTACAGTGCCCGGTGCGGGCAGGTATGATAGTTTGATATAAGAGGGCAATGATGCTTCGAAGCCGGCAAGCATCTCTGCTATAAAACTCTCCCCTTCTCCCGAAGTAATGATTGTACGGTGTATAATGACATCGCTATGAAAACGTTCTTTCAGTCGCGGCAGCACCTCTGCTGTCATAATGCTCTGCATCTCGAAAGGGACACCCGGCATTGAAACGATCCATTTGCCGTCCCTCTCAAACAACATACCCGGCGCGGTGCCCATTTCGTTGCGCAACACGGTGCATACGTCGGGCACCTCGGCCTGTTTACGGTTCATTTCCAGGAATGGCCGGTTACGTTTTTCAAACAATCCGCGCACATGTTCCAATACATCATTATTTATCACCATCCTCCCGCCGAAATATTTGCAGAGGAAAGGTTTGGTGATATCGTCGGACGTAGGGCCCAGGCCGCCTGTCAGCAAAATGATGTCTGCCCTGGGTATTTCTTCATCCAGCGCCAATTGTATATCCGCTTCCCTGTCTGCAACAGCCACGCGCCTGAACACATCTATGCCCAGCAAATTCAGTTGCTGCGCCATCCATGCCGAGTTAGTATCTATTGTTTGCCCTATCAGCAACTCATCGCCTATCGTAATAATCGTAGCCTGTATATTTGCCATTATCTCAGCTAAAAAACGGTTTCAGTTTCTCCAATAGTTGTGCGGGCATGGTAGTTTTTGCTTTGTTCGCGGGGTCGTAAAATACAAGGGTGGTTACGCCGGTATTCAGCAGTTCCCCCTGTTCGTTATACAATTCTGAGTGGAATTTTATTTTCGGCCCCTCCGGGAGTTCTTTCAGTATTGTTCTTACAGTTACCAGGTCGTCGTACAATGCAGGGCGAAAATATCTGGCATTAAGTTCTACTACCGGCATCATAATGCCCATCTCTTCCATTTGCCTGTAAGTAAAGCCTAACTCGCGTATCGCTTCCGCGCGGCCAGCTTCATAATACAGCGCATAATATCCATAATAGAGATAACCCATCTGGTCGGTCTCGCCATACCTTACTCTTATTTTCGTTTCCGCGCTGTACATCGCCTATTTAGCAAGTTCTGAATTCCGTAAAGTATATAGACTGTTGGCCTGGTTGGTACAGGTTATTGTCAGGTCGTTGATACATACATGCGGGGGCAATGTAGCGCAGTAAAAAGCTACATCAGCTATATCTTCGGCCTTCAGGGGCTGGATGTCATTATAAACCGCCGCGGCACGCTCCGCATCGCCTTTGAAGCGTACTAATGAAAATTCCGTTTCAGCCATTCCGGGATTGATAGCCGTCACTTTGATGCCATAGGGCAAAAGGTCTATGCGCATAGCCTGGTTGAGCGCATCTACCGCAAACTTTGTGGCGCAATAAACATTACCATTCTTATACACAGTTTTTCCTGCGGTTGAGCCAATATTGATGATGTGCGGGCGCTTGCTGTTCTTCAACATAGGGATGGCCATGCGGGTAACATAAAGCAATCCTTTCAGGTTGGTGTCTATCATCACTTCCCAATCGTCAATGTCGCCTTCGTCAATTGTGGAAAGGCCGGAAGCAAGGCCTGCATTGTTTATAAGAATATCTATAGCATCTGTTTTCGCTTGCAGCCGGTCCATGGCATCCCTCACATCCTCTCTGCTCCTTATGTCAAATGGTAATGTAGTTACCTGCACGCCATATTGCTCTTCCAGTTCATCTTTCAGCTTCGTCAGCCTTTCTTCCCTCCGTCCTGTTGCAATGATGTCATAACCGTTGTCAGCAAACCTGGCGGCTATCGCTTTACCAAAGCCTGAAGTAGCGCCTGTTATCAAAATTTTTCCCGGCATGTATGATGTTATTTGCCGGTAAAGATACTTTATTGGCTAAAGGATATAAAACAAAAAAGACAGCAGCCGGCTGCTGTCAAAATTCTGCATCTACCTGATCAGCGTCGCATCTCCTTTTTTCTGGTGGGTGACACCATCTTTATCTACAGCGCTTAACAGCCAGAAATAAGTGCCTATATCGGCTTTTCTGCCTTTGTAAGTCCCGTCCCAACCGTCGCCAATACGTTCCGTTTGAAATACCAGCTCTCCCCAGCGATTGAACACCCTGAAATAATTGAATTGGGTATATCCCACAGCAAGCGGCCTGAGTAGGTCATTCCGGCCATCACTATTGGGTGTAAAGGCGGTAGGTACAAACAACGAGCCTTGCCCCACTACCCATACCCTGATGCTGTCATTGCCCTCGCAATTCCTCGGGCTCCTGATATATACATTGTAGTTAAACCTGCCGGTGTCCGGGTAATAACCAATAGGGTTCGGCACAGTGGTCGTATTCAGGTTAGTGGGCGGAGACCATTCATAAATGCTGCCGCCGCTTGCATTGAAGTATATCCTTTCCCCTTTTACGATGATCGTATCGTTGCCGGCAAAAGGTACAAACCTGTCTATAGCTACTACCCTGATTACGGTGTCCTTACAACCTTTTATACTGGTGGACACAAGCGTAACAGGGTATTCTCCGCCAACACGGTAACTATGCTCCGGATTCTGTTCGCCTGATGTATTTCCATCGCCGAAATCCCACTCCCATTTCACAACAGGTTTGTAAGTCGCTTCCGATTTATCTGCAAATTGTATCGGTGCGTTGGGGCAATATAAACCGTCGTAATCGTAATCTGCTTTATAATCGGGATAGACTTTTACGAATCTTGAAATACTGTCCGGGCAGGTAGAGCCCTCGTTTACAACAAGTTTAACCGTATAGGTGCCGGTATCAGGATAAGTATATATCGGTTCAAACTCAGTAGATGCGTCGCCGGTGCCGAAAGTCCAGTTGTACTTAAACCCTCCGCTGCTCTTGTTGATGAATTTCACTGTTTTCGACTGGCAAGATACAATGTAAGTGTTGTACTCATCAGACAACTGCGGTATGTCGGCAACCACGGCTTTTGAACAGTTCGTCACGGTGAACTGGAATTCCCGGTGTACAGTATTTATCCTTACGCCGTTGCGCCACTCGTGTGCGCATACCGAAACAACAAAGCGTCCCTGCAGGTTAGGAGTTCCTGTAATCATCCCGGTAACAGGATTAATCTGTATTATGGGATTACCGCCCATCGGCTTAGCCGGGCTAAACCCGGATTGATAGCCGAAGCTTGGCGGCATCTGGTTTATTTGCGTCAGGGGTGGAGGCAACTGCCCGGTAGGCCAGGGCTTAGGACCAGTTGTTGTGCCGCCAGGGTATGCGTCGCATAATTCATAACTAATCGAATCACCATCATCATCAATGGCATGATGATCATACACCAGGGGGTTGTTCACGCAAATTATCTGCGGTGGATAATTTTTGAAATAAGCGCTATTGTTGCAGGAAGCCTCTGCCGCAGCAGGTATGTCACAATAATAAGTGGCCCCCACCTGTCCGGGGTTTTTCAGGTTGATGATCGCTTCGTTCCTGCAACAGCGTACGAACATCACCCTGTACCCTGATGCGTTCACCGGCAAAGTATATACTTTAGAAAATGTTACTTTCTTTAAACAGAGTTTGGGCGGATTGTTTACACAATCATTCTTGAAATTGGGAGGCACCAACTCATCATCTACCCTGCCGCCATTCATATTACCTATTGAGTCCAGGTCTACATAGGTACCGTTCTTTGAGAAAATTCCTATGAATGCGGGAATATCCTCAGCTATGGCTTCCGGCAATCCATTAAGGCAGTCCTGGTATATTTCTACATTTATCCTGTATCGCACACCCCCTGGCACAGAACCTAAACATTGGTAAGTAAGCCCTCCCCCCACAATATGAGTAGCTGTAGCGCTCTCACCAAGGCAGGTGAAAAGTGCGATCAGAAAACAAACAAATATGTTGAACCGGTTCTTCATCATTTTCTGGCTGCACCGTAACAATAAGAAGCAAATGATAATAAATGGTCTGCCAGTTTGCCGGGCGACTCAAACATACTCATGTGCCCACAGTCATTAGAGGTGTATACAAAGTTAACGTTTGCCAGTGAAGTTTGTTGTATTATATTTTCCGTTGTTGCGATGGTATCATCAGTCCCAATAATCCACAATACAGGCACTTCACTACTACTCAATTTAGCGGTTCTGTCCGGCCTATTTATCATGGCATTGTAAAAAGCCACAAGACTTTTAGTTTCAGTTAATAAAGCTTTGTTAATTAGCTCTTTGATATCATCCTCACAGCGTTTTTTACTGGCGGGCGAAAACAACGCAGGTATCATCTGGCGGATGAAAGTATCCTTACCACCTTTCCTGAACAGGTCTATTGATTTGCGCCGCTGCTCTTTCTTCTCCTCGCTATCTTCCGTAGCAAATGAATGTACCAATCCCAGGCCTTTTAGCCTGCCGGGATACAGTTCCGCAAAAGCCATAGTGACATAACCACCCATGGAATGGCCGGCGATGACTGCGCCATCTACCTGCTCTTCATCCAGTATCAGTTTAACCGATTCGGCCATATCTTCCATACTAAGTTCCTCTCCTTCAAAACTGCTCTTGCCGCTTCCCGGCAAATCGGGAACGATAACCTTGTACCTTGCTGCCAATTGGGCGACTACCCTATCCCATATGCTGCCGTCGAGGGGGAAACCATGTAGCAAAACTATGGTATCGCCTTCGCCATGTACGGTATAAGACAGTGCCGGGAATTTTTTGGTCTTGATAGTTTTCGATGTCATTGCCCTTTACGTTTAATGATTGAACCGTAAATAAATAACAGTGCCAGCAAAAGCGGCGACAACTCCAGCAACGGTAGTTGCTGTATGCCTGTTATATGCAACAGGAGCGATACAAATATCAATATAATCGCGATAACCGCATATTTACTTTTGTTTCGCTTGCGCGGCAGGAATGCATAAATAATGTTGGTAGGCAGCGCCCAGAGCACGTTGTAGTTGTTCTGGCAACCCTGGTGGTCGGTCCACAGCCACATCACCAGCATCAGGCAGCCCAGCATCCCTGTTACGAACAGGAAAAGGAAGCCCATGAAATCGCCCATCATCTTCAGGCGTGGAATGGATATGCCCAGAACCGTCAATACCGCCGCCACAGACAAGATGATAAACGGCCAGTTGGGTCCGGCAGGTACTTTGCCTGGCCCCTCGTAATGTACCACTGTTTCCGGTGCAATTTTCCTGCCCGCAACGGTAGCGCCGGCCATACCATCACGCAGAAAATCGGGCAGGAACATAACTTCGCTGTTGGTCATTACCTTGTCTATAGGACTACCCAGCAGCAGGTTGCAGCCCAGCCTTTCAAAATGTACCCGGTAAAAATATTCATTCATTATCTGGCGAAAAGTGAGCCTGGAATTTTCGGGCAACGTTTGGCCATAGGCAAAGTCTTTGTCCAGGGCCATAGGGAAAACGTCCCTGATGCGTGTTGCACAGTTGTCAAAGAAAAAATCATACTTGTAATAGCGGTTCTCTTCTTTTGCGTTTTCCACCAGGTAATCCTGTATAGCCCTTTTTTCCGCACCGTTGATGTGCAATACCTGCTCCTCTACCCTGCGCTGCGGGTCTGAATATTCATTAAGAAAGTGTTCATACGGGTAATAAGACACATAGTACAGCAATTTACCACGCATAAACTGTATCTCGAATCCCGGCCCGAACGAGAACGTGCCGTAGTTATATACAAGGTCGGTACCGGCTGTGCTGTCTGTAACACGTATGGCCGTATGGCCAAATTGCGCCCATATCTCATCGCCGGGACCACAGGTAAGCAAGCTGATGCGTAATCGGCTGCTGTCTGGTTGTGCATACAGGCATACAGGTAATGATAACAGCAGGCAGAGTAGTATTTTTCTGAACATAAAGGCAAAATAACGAAAGGACTGCTTTATGAAGCAGTCCTTTCGCATTATTTTATGAATATGAGTTATATCGAATTTTTGGAACCTCCCCTGAAAGTGGCCGCCATATACTCGCGGTTGAGGCGGGCGATATTTTCCAGCGATATGCCTTTGGGGCATTCAGCCTCGCAGGCACCTATATTGGTGCAACCGCCAAAGCCTTCTTTATCGTGCTGACGTATCATATCCGCTACACGGGTAGTCCTCTCCGGTTCGCCTTGTGGCAAAAGTGCCAGGTGCGATACCTTGGCCGAGGTGAACAACATGGCTGAAGCATTGGGGCAGGCAGCCACGCATGCTCCGCAACCGATGCACGCCGCAGCGGCAAAAGCCTCGTCAGCATTATGTTTATCAATCGGTATGGCGTTTGCATCCACAGCATTACCGGTATTCACTGATATATATCCACCCGCCTGTATGATACGGTCGAAAGCGGTACGGTCAACTACCAGGTCTTTAATTACCGGGAATGCATTGGCGCGGAAAGGCTCTACTACAATAGTGTCGCCGTCCTTATACTCGCGCATGTGTAGTTGGCAGGTAGTAGTATGGTGCCAGGGCCCATGCGCCCTGCCGTTGATGTACATGCTGCACGCCCCGCAAATCCCTTCGCGGCAATCGTGGTCAAAAGCGATAGGCTCTTTTCCCTCCGCTATCAATTGCTCGTTCAGCACGTCAAACATTTCCAGGAAAGACATTTCGGAAGATATGTTCTTTACCTCGTAGGTTTCAAAACGGCCCTTGTCGTTTTTATTTTTCTGCTTCCACACTTTAAGTGTGAGATTCATATGGTAATGTTCCATTGTACAGAACTGTTTTTCAATTTAACTTTCACAATTACTTATAAGAACGTTGTGTCGGGTGAACTACGTCGTAAACAAGTTCCTCCTTGTGCATTTCAAACTGGCTCTCGCCTTTATACTCCCACGCTGCTACATACATATAGTTATCGTCCTGGCGCATAGCCTCGCCGTCTTCCGTCTGGTATTCTTCGCGGAAGTGGCCGCCGCAGCTTTCGTTGCGGTTCAGCGCATCCATGCACATCAGTTCGCCCAGTTCCAGGAAGTCGGCCACACGGTTGGCCTTATCCAGTTCGGGGTTGAACTCATTGATATCACCCGGTATGCGCACATTGCTCCAGAATTCTTTACGCAATGCCTTTATTTCTTCTATTGCTTCCCTTAGTCCTTTTTCGTTACGGGCCATGCCGCATTTGTCCCACATGATTTTGCCCAGGCGCTTGTGGAAACTTTCCACACTTTCAGTGCCTTTGATGCTCATCAGTTTGTTAATGCGGTCGTTTACTTCTTTTTCGGCCGCAACAAAAGCGGGATGGTCGGTGGGTATTGCCTTGGTACGTATATCGTCCGCCAGGTTGTTACCCAATGTATAAGGTATTACAAAGTAACCGTCGGCCAGGCCCTGCATCAGCGCCGATGCGCCCAGCCGGTTGGCGCCGTGGTCGCTGAAGTTGGCTTCGCCCAGTGCGTACAATCCGGGTACTGTTGTCTGCAGTTCATAATCCACCCACAGGCCGCCCATCGTGTAGTGCACCGCGGGATAGATACGCATAGGCACTTCGTAGGGGTTTTCGCCTGTTATCTTTTCGTACATTTCAAACAGGTTGCCGTACTTAGCTTCCACTACTCCTTTACCCAGTTCGGTTATTTTTTCCGCCGATGCGTTTTCTAAACCGAGTTTGTTAGCCTCTACCTTGCCATAGCGTTCGATAGCTGAAGCATAATCGAGGTACACAGCCTGTTTGGATGCGCCCACGCCATAACCGGCATCACAACGCTCTTTCGCTGCGCGGCTGGCTACGTCACGGGGCACCAGGTTACCAAATGCCGGGTACCTTCTTTCCAGGTAATAATCCCTTTCTTCTTCGGGTATATCGTTTGGTTTACGGTTGTCGCCTTGTTTTTTAGGCACCCATATGCGGCCATCATTACGCAGCGATTCCGACATCAGGGTGAGTTTTGATTGGTGGTCGCCGCTCACGGGAATACATGTTGGGTGTATCTGCGTAAAACATGGATTGCCGAAATAAGCTCCTTTTTTGTGCGCTTTCCATGCTGCGGTTACATTGCTGCCCATAGCATTGGTAGAAAGGTAGAACACGTTGCCATAACCACCGCTGCACAACAGCACCGCATGGCCAAAATGGCGTTCCAGTTCTCCCGTTACCAGGTTCCTGGCTATGATGCCGCGTGCCTTGCCGTCTATTATCACCACCTCCAGCATCTCGTGGCGGCTGTATTGTTTCACATTGCCCAAAGCCACCTGGCGCTCCAGTGCCTGGTAAGCGCCTATCAGCAGCTGCTGGCCTGTCTGGCCTGCAGCGTAAAATGTACGCTGCACCTGCGTACCGCCAAAAGAACGGTTGCTCAGAAGTCCGCCATATTCTCGTGCAAAGGGTACTCCCTGCGCCACGCATTGGTCAATGATATTGGCGCTCACCTCTGCCAGCCGGTACACATTGCCTTCTCTCGCACGGTAATCACCGCCTTTTACCGTATCGTAAAACAAACGATAAGTGCTGTCACCGTCGTTCTGGTAGTTTTTGGCTGCGTTGATACCGCCCTGCGCGGCAATAGAGTGCGCCCTGCGCGGACTGTCCTGGAAGCAGAAGGTCTTCACCTTATAGCCCATTTCGCCTAGAGATGCGGCGGCAGACGCTCCCGCCAGTCCCGTACCTATCACTATTACCTCAAGCTGGCGCTTGTTTGCGGGGTTTACCAGTTTGCAGGTCGATTTATATGTTTTCCATTTTGACTCTAACGAACCTGATGGTATTTTAGAATTGAGTGTCATATCAAGGAAAAGAGATTAATAATAATTTTTTGTCTGTCTTATTGTATCCATTGCAGGTAAAAGGCTATGGGCATCAGTGCGAATATCAGCGGTACGATGATTGAAAAACCTACGCCAACAGCTTTTATGGCTCCTTTATATCTGTTGGTAGTAAGGCCCAGTGTCTGGAAGGCGCTGTAAAAGCCGTGCACCAGGTGCCATGCCAGGGAAATGCAACCCAACACGTAGATAACCACTATCACCGGGTTCTGAAACTCGTCGCGCATCATACCATACAGGTCCAGTTCTCCGTTACCTATAGTCTGCGAAGCCCTGTTCGGCGCCCAGAACATAGATATATGCAGTATAAGAAATAGCAGTATCAGCGTGCCCAACAAACCCATAGACCGGCTGTACCACCTGCTGGTCTCGTTTCTCTTGCTCACGGCATACCTGCTTTTCCGGCTGCCTACATTCCTTGCCCACAATACCAGGCCCTGTATGACGTGTAGCAACAAAAACGCAAACAGCCCTATCTCGATAGTACGTATTACGGGGTTGGTACCCATAAAGTGGGCCAGGTGACCAAATTCCTCCCCACCGTCATTCCAGAATATCTGGGCATTAATATATGCATGGACAACTAAGAAGGTGATGAGAAAAATGCCGGTAAGGCTCATTTGCAGTTTTTTACCGACGGAGGTACTGAAGTAACTTTTCCAGGACATAAACCCTAAAAGATTAGACTGAACGTTAAAAAAATCCCTGCAAAGATAATAAGCAGACTTGCTAAATAATAATTCTATTATTTCTCATATATAGTATCGTCAGGCCTGCGTATCCGTTTCGGGCCATTTGACGTCCCTGTACACCTCACTTAGCGCGAGTTCAACGCCGATGGCCTCCATCTGAAATTTATCCCGGATGTCCTTGTACTCCGCCAGTTCCCAATGGCTCTTATTGTTAATATGAAACGCTTCGACATTTATAGCCTCGGAATCAACCAATATGTACGCTTCAGGCTTGGGATGTCCCTGTATAGCCGGAATTGTCCAGCCTCAGCATCCTGTTGTCTATCAGCTGAAAAAAATGTTGGGGATTGAAGGTGCGCCAATTATCGCTTTCCAGTTGCCTTATGTACCTATCTATATGTGATACATGGAAATCATATTTGGTGGCTTCCGGCATATTGATGGATACTATCCAGCCACCATCATCTTTGATATCCTCGTACCACTCTTCATAATATTCACTATCGCTGCTGTGAAAATTCAGGACATTCTCAGTAATGAGTATGAATTTGTCTATGCCTTTTGCCAGCATAGGGTCGACGATAGACCGCTTTAACTGCATGATATCATTCTCCACTGCATCATTCCATTCGCCTATCATTTCTATTATCACATAGTTCAGGTCGTAGTCTGCATACAGCACCTTCAGGTACAGTGTCCGCGAGCCAAATTCGTCCCACTGCGGATGAATATAATAGTTGTAAACTGTATTGCTAAATTCGAATTCACTGTACTCGCGGCCATAAAAAGGCGAGAGCTCATCTTCTTCGGCTGTGTACAGGTGTCGCCAGTTATAATATGGTTCTATATCGTGCATACCTCTCCTCAAAAAATAACGTCTCACTATGCAATACGCCTACTTCACTTTTTCATTTCCGTATTTTTCCTGCCATGCCAGCGAGCCGCCCACTACGTTGACACAGTTCTTAAAACCTACCTGCTCCAGTACCATACAGGCCTGCATGCTGCGCTTGCCCGAGCGGCAGTGGATGATCAGTTCTTCTTCTTTCAGGTCTTCTATTTCGTCCAGTTGCATCCCCAGTATCTGGCCCAGCGGTATCAGCGGAGCGCCCATATTATACTCGGCATACTCTTCCGGTTCGCGTACATCTATGATGTTCAGTTGCTCGCCATTGTCAAGCCTTTGTTTCAGTTCTTCTACTGTTATCTCTTTCATTTACTCTTTATAGTTTAACAATCTTCCTGGGGGTACTGTTTTGCCCGTCCGTTGAAAAATATACAAGATATACACCCGGCTCCAGGTCTCGTATATCCAACCAATCAGTTCCCGGCACGTCGCCCGACATTACCGTCCGCCCCTGTACGTCGATTATGGAATACCTGGCCAGCCCAACTTGCTGGTTATAGTTGAATCTTATTTTGTTGGTGGCAGGATTAGGCGTTACGTCCCACTGCGCAGCTTGCTTTGACACAGGGCCCATGACTATCGACGGGAAAAAATTTCCGAACAGAGGGCGCATCATCACAGCGCCAACAAGACCGGATTTCTTCCATTCGCTCAGTACATTGTAATACACATGATTGTTGGCAGTCCTGTTTACATCCAGGCCAAAGTACAGGCTGTCACTCGCACTCAGCGCGGGTTGTATAGTGCCTATATAAAATTTGCCCGCAGGCAAAACCACCGGTTGCTCGAACTTATAATACCAGAACGAGTTTTGCCTTAAATAAGACGGCACTAAAAAATCTTCCTGGTAGAGTACCTGGTCGGTGCCGCCTCCAAAGGCAATATCGCGGTACACCACTACTGAAAAATATTTCTGGTAGGCAAGCGGCACCTGCCGGCCAAAATATATAGCAATGCCCTTCAGGGTATCGGGTACATTCAGCCTGTGTTCTATTGCTATTTTGCCCGGCAAGGTTGCGAACAGGTTCAGAAAATAACTCTGTTCCGCCGTACCGTCATCATATGCCAGGTAATTGAAAAAATGCTGGTAACCGGTAATGGTATCATTTTCGGCAGAGCCCGTTTCAGCGGTCGCCTGCAGGTAAAACTTGTTTTCAAAAGTCACTGCAGCATTAGGCGCCTGTTGTGATACAGCGTTGGTATAAACAGGGAATGACACACCGCTTTCAGCCTCGCCACCAATATTAACACTGCCCGTACCATTACTGAGTGGAGTATTGGTAAACACTTCCCTCGAGGTATAACCGTAATTAACATTTACCGCACTGGCATTATTGTTCCTGATAGCGCTTTCAAACTGCCCGGCCCTTTCGCCCGCCGCATTGGCCATATACTGCTGGTAAGGCATAAAAGTATAATCATTCAGCAGTTGCGTAGGCTCTCTTGTGAAGGCCACATCCGAAATGGTTGTGTCATTGATGTTCCGGCCTGCGCCTATCCTTATGTAGTCTATATTCCAGATATCGTCCGTGTTATTCATCGAACCTTTGTTCACGAACCGGAACTGGAATTCATTATTAAAAAAATTCGCGTCCGTAACAGCTATCATTACCTGGCGAAACGGCTGCAAGGCAGAGCCGGCCACGCGCCAAACCCTCATCCAGGGACTGGTACTGCTGCTGCGGCGGAAGTAGAGCATCAGCGAATCGTTAGGCTGGGGGTCGAAACCCGTGCCTTGCGGCTGGTAGAAAAAACTGAAGTAAACACTATCATCCGCGGTGTAGCTGCTCAGGTCTATCGGCTGCGATGTCAGGCTGTCGCAATGCCGGGATACAGACTTGTTCGCTTTTTCGTAGGGCAATCCGTCCTCGCCCAGTGCGTCGAGTGTAGCTACTCCCCTGCTTATCGGGTTCACAGCCATATTGTTATTGATGTACACCTGGCGCCCGATCCATTTATTCGTATCAGGAAAGAAATCGGTATTCGTAAAGTCTTCAAAAAAAGGCAGCGAAATAGCAGTGCCCTTCGCAGCCGCTCTCGGTTGCGTATGGTTATATTTTACCAGGCCGGTATCAACCGCACGGTAACCCAACGGCGCCACCGCTTCTCCCTGGGCAATAGCGCCCATGGGCATTGCCAGCACGGCCAAAACAGCCAATACTTTCAGCTTCGCTACCCAGTTAAATATTTTACCAATCTCCGTCATCGTTATTATTAACAGATTTTTTCGGTATTTTATTGCCTGTGGCCGGCATCTGCTGGGGCTGCTGCCGGGTCACCGGGGCCTGCCTTATCTTTATATCTATCAGTTCACCTTGTTTTATCCTGTTTATACCACCATATTCATTTTTCGCCTCGGGAAACTGGTAGTATATATAGGCCGACACCGAGTCTGTTATCGGCCCTTCCCATACGTCTATAAATTGCAGTCCCAAAGCGCTGATAATAGCCGCACCTTCGGCGTAGGTCAAACCCACTACATCCGGCACGTCAAATTCTACATTGCCCAGCCCGTCCCCTATTACAAGGGTTATCTTGCTGCCCTGGGGTATCATATCGCCCGCCTTCACAACACGCCCGTTATACAATTGTTCTAAGATAGCCCCATCTGCTATATCGGGCCTGTGTATCGTGTCACCCAACCGTAATTTATTGCTCCTGAGCACCATCTCGGCGCTGCGATACGATACACCCATCAACTCAGGCATGGGTGTAAGCGGCGCCTGCGATTTGTTGATGACGATAAACACCGTCCTACCTTTTTTTACGAACGCCCCGGTATCCGGCATCTGCGACAGCACCATCCCCGGTTCTTTCCTGATGTCGTAGGCTGAGTCAAAATCTATCTCAAAACCCTGCGCTTCCAGTATCTTCACCGCTTCGCCAAAAGGCTTGTCCAACAACACAGGCATTTTCAGTTGTTCGCCATGCCCGGTTATCCTGCCCAGGCTGGCAAAAAATATGATATAGAACACCACCGCCAGCAGCAGCATCAGCAGCAGGTGAAACCATATGGATTGTTGGTACTTTTCCTTTATTAACGCCATTTACTTAACCTGTTGTTTGAGACAATCTTCCACCAGCGAACCGTAAAAGTCCATCAGGCTCATACCCGAAGCACGCACCTGCTGCGGCACTATGCTGGCTTCGCTCTGGCCGGGCATGGTATTCACTTCCAGGAAGTACAATTTCTCCGTTTTATTCTGTAAGATAAAGTCCATGCGCACCACGCCCCTGCAGTTCAGGTGGCGATATATATAGCCCGATTTCGTTTGCAGCATTTCCTTTATATGTTCGTTCACCGGCGCGGGGGTTATCTCATTTGTTACACCCGGGGTATATTTCGCCTCGTAGTCAAAAAACTCGTTCTGGCTCACTATCTCGGTAGCGGGCAGCGTAAACAGTTTCCCGTCCACCCTGTACACGCCTATGGTCAGTTCCCTGCCTTCTATGAATTCTTCTATCAGCACCTGGTTGTCTTCTTTAAACGCCTTTTCTATTGCCGGCAACAGGTCTTCTACCGATTTCACCTTGGTCACCCCCAGGCTGGAGCCGCTCTCGTTGGGCTTCACGAACATAGGCAATTGTATCTGCTCCAGTATCGACCCCACCGAATAAGGCTCACCCTTTATCAGGTGTACCGAATTGGCTATGTTCACCACGTTGAACGCCTTTACTACCTTGTTGCAATAGCTTTTGTTAAACGTCAGGGCCGATACTATCGCGTTGCACGATGTATAAGGAACTTCCAGCATATCTAAGTAGCCCTGCATACGTCCGTCTTCGCCGGGTGTGCCGTGTATGGCTATAAAGGCCAGGTCGAATCTTATCTTCCCGCCGTTCAGCGTAAGAGTAAAGTCATTTTTATCTACGGCCACCCTGCTTCCTCCGTCTTCATACCACCAGCCTTCCCGGGTTACTACAATAGTATATACATTATACTTTTCTGCATCCAGGTTCTTTTTTATAGTAGCAGCTGTCTGTATGGAAATCACGTATTCGCCTGAATAACCGCCTGCGAGCAGGGCAATATTTTTCTTCATATATTTTTTATGGCACTGTCAAGTTGTGCAACCAAAGGTAATAGAAAATTGAATGAACACGGAAACCGGTATCATAAATTACTCTTAACGGATATTTACTTTTTCGGCCTCGTTCTGCAAGACGCTATTTCATTTTAAACCTGCAAAATCATATTTTTGCCAACCGTTTTCAAGATGTAGCCCCGCCAATGGCTGGGCGCTTCCAAGCAACACGGGATGTAGCGCAGCCCGGTAGCGCGCTTCGTTCGGGACGAAGAGGCCGCTGGTTCGAATCCAGTCATCCCGACTTTAAGCCACCTTTCGGTGGCTTTTGTTTTTTACTAACTTTATACAACAAGAGATGTAGCCCTGCATGACAGGATTAGCTTCGTTGAGAAGGGTTTAAATCAGTGGCCACATCGGGACGGGCCATGAGACGCGATATGGAGGCGGGAATGGATTTGACGCCGCTCGTGGGTAGGTTATTTTGTAGGCTACCAGCGTGTCGCCTACATGCTTGTATTAACGAAAAAATTAAATTTGCCATTATAAATATTATAACTTATTTTTGTTATTGATAAAACTCCCCATCAAGAGTAATATTATTGACCATATAAAAAACCATAAACATGAACCGGAAACAACAGGCCTTTGTATTGGCCTACCTGAAAACCAACAACAAGGCAGAAGCTTACATGACCGCCGTCAACTACCGTACTACGCAAAAAACAGCCGAAAGAGGGGCCGATAAGATATTGCAGTCCCCGGAGGTGTCGCAGTACATCAGCGATGTAATGGCGAAGGCAAAAAAAGAGGTATTGCAGGAAATAGAGAACAAACGCCCGGCGCTGCTGACCGTAGAAGAAAAGCGGGAGATACTGGCGAAAATAGCCCGCGGTGAGGCCAGGGCCGTGCAATATGGCATGGGCCAGGTATGCAGCTACTGTGGTATGAGCGAAGAGCCGACTTTTGACCAGATACTGCAAGCCATACAGAAAAACTGTACTACCTGCGTGCGGCGGGTACATAAACGAATGTTTGGCGCAGGGGAGTGAAGTGCAACCGGCAGTGAATGATAGCGCCCGAAGCATAACCTTCCCTGATTTTTCAGTATTGAAAAATGCACAGGGAAAGTTTATGGAATTTCATGAATGACACGTCTTACCAAAAACAAGAGCCATGCATACCAAAGGCTGTATTATTGTTTTATTGCTCGCGCTATCCTGCTGCCAGAACCCGTCTGCATCGCAGGAAGCTAACGGGAAACAGCCAGGGCCTGTTGTAAATCCTGCGGGGCCAACCATCGGCGAGCGCTTTGCACCACCGGTCGGATACAGCAGAACGCCCGCCGGCAGCTTTGGGACTTACCTCAGGGCGCTACCGCTGCATCAGCATGGCTATGCAGTGCACCTATACAACGGCGCCGAAAAGACCGGCAGGGATGTGCATGCCGCTGTACTGCGAACAGATGTAGGAAGCAAAGACCTGCAACAATGTGCAGACGCAGTGATAAGGTTGCGGGCCGAGTACTTGTACCAAAGCGGCGACTTCGACAGCATCAGTTTTAATTTTACCAACGGATTTCCGGCGGCCTTCAGCAAGTGGAGAAATGGGTATAAAATAGACGTACGCGGAAATGAGGCATCGTGGGTACGGTCGGGCGATGCGGACGGCACGTATGGCTCCTTCCGCAGATACCTGGACATAGTGTTTATGTACGCGGGAACACTATCACTATCCCGGCAGTTGCAACAGGTGCCTTTCCACGAAATGCAACCCGGTGATGTACTGATACAGGGCGGTTCGCCCGGTCATGCCGTTATAGTAGTAGATATGGTGCAAAACGATAAAGGCAATAAAATGTTCATGCTGGCACAGAGGTATATGCCTGCACAGGAAATACATGTATTGCACAACTTCAATAACAAAGCTATCAGCCCCTGGTATGATATGGCTGATATAGAAACAATAGTCAAAACTCCTGAATGGGAATTTACTACAAGTGACCTTAAGCGGTTCAGAGAGTAGCACTTCCGTACATAGTCAGCAGCCCAAATAATAATTTAGGTGCATTCATATATTAAGCATACCTTCACTTTAGAATTTGGTTTCAGTTATTTTGCTCTTCTGATATATTGGTGACAGATAGTTACTTTTCTCTTCAGTTTTCCCCGGTATCTGGCCAGTATTATTAATTTTTTCTAAACAATAATTTTATGAAAATTTACGTTGGCAATATCAGCTACGACACAACTGAAAGTAAACTGCACAAAGTATTCTCGGAATATGGCGAAGTGCTTTCTACAAGGATCATGACAGACAAATTTACCGGTCGCACGCGCGGTTTCGGTTTTGTGGAAATGACGAGCGACTCCGATGGCCTGAAGGCTATTGAGAAGCTGCATGACACAATGGTAGACCAGCGCAACATCGTAGTAAATGAAGCCAGGCCGCAGGCAGAAAGAGAAACGGGCGGCAAGAACTTCGGCAGCAACAGGCGTTCCAACAACAGGTACTAATTACCTTCTTCTTGTATTGTAATACACCAAATGGCATACGGCAACGCGTGCCATTTGGTATTTTCAGCCAATATAAATATTACCCTATGCAGCGACATACACTGATACAAAATACCGGAGCTACCGTGGTTATCTGCGCTACGGTATTCATCTTGCTTAAAATGATACTGATGAGCCAGTACCGTCTATCCGGCAAAATGCGGGTCTTCCGCTATTCGTTGAAAAACATCAGCAAACCACAGATATCCGGTATTGACAACATTGGCATGCGCAGTTACCTCAGGCACAGCAATACGGTAAACAGGCTATTGTATACCATAACCGCAGCGGTTGTGATATTCTACATTGTCGTCAACACGGCATTGCGCCAATAAGATGTACTAATTTATTCCTTAGGCGCCTGCCTACGTACATATTTGGTAAGGATAACGATGAGCTGGCCTTCTATGCGTCCTTCTATCTGTTCGGTATTGTCTTTTACCAGGTGAATATTCCTTACTACCGTGCCCACCCTGGCATTCACAGTAGAGCCCTTCACATCCAGCGATTTTGTGAGCACTACCGTATCGCCCTCGTGCAACAGGGCGCCGTTGGCATCTTTGTGAAGGTCTACGCTGGCGTCATTCTCATGGTCGCCGGTAGCTTTAGCCCAGGCAAGACGTTCATCGTCCAGGTACATCATATCCAGGCTGTCGGCAGCCCAGGTTTCATTGCGCAGGCGGTTCAGCATACGCCAGCTTACTACCTGCACACCCGGCACTTCGCTCCACATGCTGGTGGTGAGCACGCTCCAGTGGCTGCCGTCCAACTCTTCTTTTTTTTCTACCTGCGCCAGGCACTTGTCGCAGATAAGGATGTTGTTCTCTTCGTAGCCGCCAGTCTGCGGCGGCACCTCATATACACTCAGTTTGCCCGTTGCTTCGCATAGCTCGCATTTGTTGCCGCTGCGTTCTTTCAATTTTTCTTCCAGTGTCATAAGCCTGTTCTTTAATGGCGCAAAGGTAATAAAAGCGTTTATGAAGCGCCAGTTGCCACCCGGCACAAAAAAAGTCTGTTGCTGGTCAAGCGACCAGCAAGGGCGGAGCGCATGTAACAATCAGCACATCAGCTAATCGAATTACCTTTGCCGGCATGAACTACAATATCAATCTTGCGATACAGGTATTGCCGCTGGGCATACCAAAGGATGAAGCCTACAGGATAATAGACGCTGCCATAGTGGCGGTGCAGCAGTCGGGGCTACGGTACCAGGTATGCCCTTTTGAAACCGTAATAGAAGGTCCATATGATACGGTAATGCAACTGGTGAACGATATGCAGGAAGCCTGCTACAGTGCGGGCGCCAAAGAGCTGCTGGTGAACATGAAGCTGCACCGCAGCGTGGAAAAAGATATGGCCATAGAGCACAAAACAGGCAAGTACCAATAATAGAAGCTAAATTTGCCGCCGATGAACAGGAGCAGCTTAATAAAGGCCATCAGGGAAAAAAAATCGGTACTGTGCGTAGGGTTGGATACCGACATTACCAAGATACCGCAGCATTTGCTGAGAGAAGAAGACCCGGTATTCGCCTTCAACAAGGCCATAATAGACGCTACCAAAGACTATACGGTAGCCTATAAACTGAACACGGCTTTTTATGAAGCACAGGGAATAAAAGGATGGGAAAGCCTGCAAAAAACACTGGAGTATATACCAAAAGATATTTTTACCATAGCCGATGCCAAACGTGGCGATATAGGCAATACCGCCGAGCAGTACGCACGCACTTTCTTTCACACCTACCCTTTTGACTGTGTGACAGTGGCGCCGTATATGGGGGCGGACAGCGTGCAGCCTTTTATGCAGTTTGAAGGTAAATGGGCGATAGTGCTGGGGCTGACTTCGAATAAAGGCAGTGCTGATTTCCAGTTGCAACCGAGCGGCGATGAACTGATGTACGAAAAAGTGCTGAAGACCGTGGCCGGCTGGGGTACGCCTGAGAATACAATGTTTGTGATAGGCGCTACACGCAAAGAGCAGTTGCAGCATGTACGTGCTATGCTGCCCGAGCATTTCTTCCTGGTACCCGGAGTAGGTGCGCAGGGCGGCGATGTGGACACCGTGTGCAGCAATGCCATGAACAAAGACGGCGGACTGCTCATCAACGTGTCGCGCGGAGTGATATATGTGAGCAATAGAACAGACTTTGCAGAGCGTGCGGGAGAAGCGGCAGCGGAATACCAGCGGCAAATGGCGGCTTATTTGTAAATTGTAACCCTGCACCATGCAGGAGCGTTTATTACATACCATATGGCAGCATAGCCTGTACCACCCCACCGGACTAAAAACCACCGATGGAGAGCGCATCACCGTGCTGCACCCCGGCAGGTACAATACCGATGCGGGGCCGGACTTCCTGGAAGCGAAAATAAAAGTGGGCGATACCACGCTGGCGGGGCATGTAGAGATACATGTGCGCAGCAGCGATTGGGACAAACACGGCCACCAAAGCGATGAGGCTTATAAAAACGTGGTGCTGCACATCGTTCACGAACACGATGCGGACACAGGGCCTGCCAATACACCGATACTCTGCATAGCCCCCTACATAGCGCAGGATACCATAGGCAAATACGAGTACCTTGCTTATGCGAAAAATGGCCTGCCCTGCGCGGGACATCTCAGCAAGGTAAAGGATATAATAAAATACAGTTGGCTGACCCGCCTGCTGGCAGAACGCTGGGAAGAAAAGCTAGGCACATGGAAAGAGTTGCTGGATGAAAGTGCGGGCGACTGGAGCAGCCTGCTGTATTGGCGGCTGGCAGCCAACTTCGGCTTTAAGGTGAACGCGGAGGCTTTCCTGCAATTGGCAAAATCATTGCCCATAAACATATTGGCGAAGCACAGGGAAAACCTGTTGCAGGTAGAAGCATTATTATTCGGGCAGGCGGGTATTCTGGAGAGTGACATGGAAGGTGTGTACCCCAACGCGCTGAAAACGGAATACAACTACCTGCGCAAGAAATACAAACTGACACCTATACCCGCGCATAGCTGGAAGTATATGCGCCTGCGCCCTGCCAACTTCCCTACCATACGCATAGCGCAATTTGCGGCGTTGGTACACCAGTCCGTGCACTTGTTCTCGGTAATTATTGAGAAAAGCACCGTGCAGGAAATCATGCCACTGTTTGATGTGCGTGCAGGGCATTACTGGGAAACACATTACAGCTTTGGCGAAGCCAGTGAGCAGGACACTAAAAAGACGCTGGGCAAATCGTCTATACAAAACATCATCATCAACACCATAGCGCCTATCAAGTTCCTGTATGCCAGCCGGCAGTCTACCGAGGCTGAACAGGAAAAAGCGCTGAAACTATTGGACGAATTGCCTGCCGAAAGCAACCATATCATCAGCCTGTGGAAAGAGAACCAATGGCCGCCGGAAAACGCTTCGCAATCGCAGGCGCAGATACAGCTATATAACAACTACTGCAGCAAAAAACGCTGCCTTGACTGCGCCATCGGGCTCAGCATCATCAAATCATAGCCAGTCGAAAGTGACCGACTTCTTCAGGTCGGGGTGCAAGCTTTCTATTACAGGGCAGGTGAGCGCGGCACGTTCCAGTATCTTCTTTTCCTTGTCGGTATAAGTGATGTGTTTGGGGAAGTGCATGGTGACCTTTACCTCGCCTATCCTGCGGGGGTCGGGCACCATTATCTTGTATATCTCGCACTCTATGCCGTCTATATCAATGCTGTGGGTGCGTGCTGCTATGCCCATCAGCGTGCACATACAGGCTGCCATGGCGGTAGCCACCAGGTCGGTAGGCGAAAAACGTTCGCCCTTGCCATTGTTATCTGGCGGGGCATCTGTCTCTATTACGCTGCCTGATAATATATGCGTAGCCTCCGTTCTGAGGCCGCCTTTATAAATTAGTTTGGATGTCATGCGGATAATTTGGGCTAAATTTACTTACTTTAAAAGACAAAAGGCTGTGCGTATTATATATTCGCAGCCTGAATGCGTAGAAGATGAAAAAATATTTCTTTATACCTCTTTGTTTATTATCAGCTTTACTGCTCTCTGATATTGCATGGGCGCAGACAGATACAATGGCTTCGATACCGGTGCCCGTAAGGAAGAAAAGGCCCAAACCCATTAAGCATGAGTTGAGCGGCGGCCTGAGGCTGAACTCCGACGGCTGGAGCTTGTTCCTGGACAGGGGTAAAATAAAATCGCCTGACAGGACTACGGATTACCACTACGACCTGCACTTCTGGCAACTGGAATTTGGCGAGAAAAAGCACCCGCAGGAAATAAGGCGCACCAATACGATAGGGAGCACGGCAGATGCCGCCAAACCATTCATATACGGCAAGGCCAACAATTTCTATGCCTTAAAAGTAGGCTATGGCAAGCGCAAGCTGATAGCCGGGAAGCCGGAACTGAACAATGAAGTAGAACCGGGCGTGATTTCCATACATTGGGTGTACATGGGTGGTGTCTCTATAGGGCTGGAAAAGCCATATTATATTGAAGCATATGTAACAGACCCCAATACCGGCGTTAACGAATTGAAATCCATAACATATACCGATACCACAAAAGATGCATTCCTGGACCAACCATTTATTGTAGGCGGCTCCGGTCTTGGCAAGGGGCTTGGCGAAACCAAGATAGTCCCCGGCATACACGGCAAAACGGGCCTGCACTTTGACTTTGCGGCAAGCAAGAAAACAAAACTGGCCATCGAAACGGGGCTGAATGTAGAAATTTATACCCGTGGCATAGAGCTTATGGCCGGGCAAGACGCGACACCCGTATTTGTGAACGTATATGCTTCTTTCCAGTTTGGCAAACGTTGGGCGGAAAAGAAGTAACTTTGCGGGCAATTATGCAGGAATTACCCATAATCAATAATATTGACGACAGTAAAACACGCGTAAAGAAGCCCGACTGGCTGCGCGTGAAGCTACCCATAGGCGAAGAATACCGCCATGTCCGCAGTGTAGTGGACACACACAAGCTACATACCATCTGCGAGAGCGGCAACTGCCCTAATATGGGCGAATGCTGGGGCGAGGGCACGGCTACCTTTATGATATTAGGCAATATCTGTACCCGCTCCTGCGGCTTCTGCGCCGTGGCCACGGGCAAGCCCGAACCGGTGGACTGGGACGAACCTCAGCGCGTAGCGGAAGCCATATACCTAATGAAGGTGAAACACGCGGTTATCACATCGGTGGACAGGGATGAACTGAAAGACGGGGGCTCCATTGTATGGGCCAATACAATAAAGGCGGTACGTGCATTAAACCCTGAAACCACGCTGGAAACATTGATACCCGATTTCCGGGGGCAATGGGAAAACCTAGAACGTATAATCGAAGTAGCGCCGGAGGTAGTATCGCACAACCTGGAGACGGTGGAACGCCTGACACGTCAGGTACGTATACAAGCCAAATACCGCCGTAGCCTGGAGGTAATACGCAGGCTGAAAGACGGAGGCATGCGCACCAAGAGCGGCATCATGCTGGGCCTTGGTGAAGAAAAAGAAGAAGTACTGCAATCGCTGCAGGACCTGAAAGATAACGGCTGCGACGTAGTGACGCTGGGCCAGTACCTGCAACCAACACAGAAGCACCTGCCCGTAATACGCTTTGTACCCCCCGACGAATTTGCGATGTACCGCGAAGAGGGGTATAAAATGGGGCTGGACTTTGTAGAAAGCGGGCCGTTGGTACGCTCGTCTTACCATAGCGAGAAACATGTGATACCCGGCGAGGGACGCAGGAGGTGGGAAGCTGAGAAAGCGATGAACGCATAATCAATTTGTCGTCATATTATTACAACGAGCTGCTCCTGTAGCTCGTTTTCATTTGCAGGTCGTTCCTTTTGAACACCCCTCTACTCTACCTTAGCATAAGAATCACATTGAAAAGAACGCTTCCGGCAAGATGTGTCATATAACCGTCACGAGTCCAACGAGCCTATGGAGAAAGCAATAATACCATTAAAAAAAAGTATATTTACTATACAAAATGTCCTTCAATGAAAACCATAAACTCAGTTTTAGCCCTACTCTTTTTCTCAATCACAGCCCATGCGCAGCAGTTCGTCTGGGCCAAAGGAAGCAGTACTTATTCTACTGCACGAACGGCAACTAAAAACGGATACGTTGACGGTGGGGGCTTTGCCAGTACTGTCACTTTCGGTTCAACAACAGTAAATGGCTTTTACAAAGGCAGCCTCTATGTAGCGAAATACAACATACTTGGGGTATGCGAAAAATTGCTGTGGTGTGATACTACAACAGGATCAGGCGCGGGTATTACAAGCATAGAAAGCGACCCCAACGACAACTTATATGTGATGGGGTGGCTCAAAGACAGCTTGAGATACAACGGCCTGACTGTAAAGGGTACGCACTGGAAAAATTCATATTTTATTTTCAAAATAGACAGCGCAGGTAATTTAGGCTGGATTAAGACATTTCTGAATCCGGGAGGGGGAATATATACCAGCATTAACCTGACTGCTATGAAGGCTGATCAAAACAAACTGCATATATGCGGGAATCTTGACAGCACCTACACCGTTGATGGAATAACGATGCAACCATTAAACGGGCGTGTCTATCTTGCACAGCTTTCGGCTAATAACGGGCAGATGACATGGGCACGGCAAGCACTTTACCGTCAGACGCATGAATGTGAGCCACGTATTATGCTGACGGACGACAATCACAATGTGACTATGGCCGTTGAAACCGTCTGGGGTGTGGGGGCACCGCCGTATGTGACATTCGGACAGGATACATTGTTTCCACAAGGAAGGCCAAGCTATATAGTACAATACGATGCGAACGGCAACTACAAATTTTCGGCGAGTGTAGGAGACGGTTCAACGCGCATAATTGATGCGGCCACATGCGACGGAAGGAATATATATATCGGTGGCCAAACCTCTCCTTCGGGGAATGCACAGGGCACTTATCTTCTGAAAGTGGACCCTGCGGGAAACCAGCAATGGAAACACATAGGCACGGCAAAAACCATTCGCCTTGCTGATAAGGCGCAGCCACTTTATATCCTATTTCAATTCAGAGACTCAATAAAATACAATAATTTATCGCAAAACAAGGAAGGAGAATACTTCCTTGTAGCACGGGCGGACACAGGAAATGGCAGTATTGCCTGGCGCACGCCAGCTATACAACGTCACGTTTCCGGTTTCCAGGTATTCCCGGATGTAATATCGTCAATAGGAGGCAAAGGAGTGCTGGTGTCCGGAGGAACTTTGCAACAGCCACTTTGGCTGGGATATTCATACATCAGCGACTACAACTTCACCACCCTAATAGACGACACAATGTTTACACCAGCCGGCAACAATGTAGTAACCGGTAATGCATTCAACGATACCGATACAAACTGCATAAACAATAACGAAAAAGGCTTGGCGGAATATGGCGTTGTAGCACTGCCCGGCCCATACTTTTCTGTGACAGACGCACAGGGCAATTACAAACTAAAAACGGATACAGGCAGCTACACCGTACAGCTTGTAACGCCTACGGGGCGACACTTTACGGACACGCCCATATGTGTTACCAGCGGTCATAATGTTAGTTTTACCGGCACGGGGCAAACCCAAACAGGCTACGACTTCCCGAATAAATTTATGAGTTGCACTTTTGGGATGATAAGAGGCGGACAAAGTGACCGCCTGTGGTGCAACCAAAACGTTACTTCCCATGTGCTGGTTAACAACATCAGCAGGGATACAATGTTTAATCATGTACTCACCATAAAATATCCCGGCAAAATAGTCAGCCCGGTGTCTGCGAATATTGCATGGAGCAGCTATAGCGCGATGGACTCTACAATGATATTTAACCTGCCTGCAATACCACCTGACACTACCCTACGAATTGAGATAACTGATGCTGTGCAATGCCCCACCGGTACGACTACTGCCTACTATGATACATCATTGAATTATTACCTGAAGCTTACGCCACTCAACAGCTGTTATCCCGAGGACAGTATTTATAACTATTATACCATTAAGACAAGCACCGGGTTAAGTGTAGCAACGGCTGAACCGAAGAAAGAATTAACCATATACCCCAACCCTACAACCGGCCAGGTAAACATAAAAAATATGGAAGGCGCAAAGCTAATTGAGGTATACAACGTAAGCGGGCAAAGAATATTCAGGCAGGAAGGCAATATAACTACTGAAACCAACCTGGACCTATCGAAGCAAGCGGCTGGCTTGTACCTGGTACTTATCAGAACAGACAAGCAGGTAATAACCGGAAAAATCATGAAGCAATAGCCGTGATGCAAGGGTAGAAAAGCAACGAATTCATCACACATATTCAACATTAAAAAAGCTACCACACGGTAGCTTTTTTTACATTCCTTGTTGCTGAATGAGTAAATTTACCCTTGCATGAGACAATTACTAAAAATATTTGCGGTCTTGCTCCTACCCCTTGCAGCAACAGCGCAGGAAACTACACTGAGCAAGAAACAAATACGCAAGGATCGGCCTAAATACCTGCAGGTAGGGCTGGGGCTGAACAGGGGCAGCCTGCGCGACTTCGCTACATCGCCTATTACCTACAAAGGTGTATTGTTCAACTATTCTATAGGCTACCTGAAGATGGACACGGCACGCGAGGTGAAGTTCACTACGCGGTTCAACAGCGGCAGCTATAGCTACAAACGTAAGGAAGGAGTGGATGTAAAATCGCGGGCGAGTATGTATGTGCTGTACCTGAACTATTACCGACTGTACAGGCTCAACAAAATATCTAACAGCAACTGGCATATACAGGCGGGCGGCATGTTTGACGCCAACCTGGACTTCCGCATAAATGATGACCTGATGAATGCGGGTTATGGCTATGAGTCCTTCAATACTTTTTTCCTGTCGGGCAAGGTGACGCGCAGATGGGAACGTACACAAACTGTACATAAGAAGTTCCTGTTTATTAAATACAAACGAAACCCACGTATTGCATTGATCTCTTACCAACTGAACCTGCCGCTGATGCACAACAGCCTGCGCAATGGTTTCGCGTATATCGGCAACGAGGGACTGAATACATCGCCTGTTTTTAAAGAATACGAATACAAACCATTTGGCGGCATACGCTTCTGCTCCGAACTTTCCCACACCCGCCAGATGCAGAACGGCAATATGTGGCGCGTTTCTTACCTATGGGATGCATATACATCGGGCAAGGGCAATAACCGCTTCGAACTGTCTAACCATATTGCCGAGTTCTCACTATTGTTTCACCTGAATAAAAACACGCAATAATGAGAATAGCTGCTCTAATTATTACGATGGCGTTGTTCTTTTCTTCCTGCGAGAAAGCCATATTCAAAAAGAAAGGCGGGAGGACTGATGCAGTTGCCAACTTCGACCACCTGTGGAAGGAATGCGATATGCGTTACGCTTATTTCGACTATAAAAAAATAGAGTGGAACAGTATATACGCGCAATACCGGCCCAAAGTGTACGATGGCATGAGCGAAGATTCCCTGTTTAATGTAATGGGCGCGATGCTGAACGAACTGCGCGACGGCCATGTGAACCTGATTTCTCCGTTTAATATTTCGGTATTTGATGTGGACCTGCTGGGACCTGAAAATGTGGACGACCGTGTGATACTGGAAAATTACATCGGTACAGACAGGGTGATAACAGGGCCATTTACCCACGATTTCCTGCGCAACGGAGAGATTGGCTATATCCGTTTCCGTTCTTTCCCCGGCACGGTGGACGATGTGCAACTGGACTATATACTGGACAGGTATAAAGACACCAAGGGACTGATATTTGACATAAGGCAGAACGGCGGCGGGGTTATCAATGATGCGTACAATATACTCGGCAGGTTTATCAATAAAGAGACGTTCGTTTACCAGTCGAGGGGCAAGGTGGGCCCCGGTCACAATGAATTTGGCGAGCCTGAAAAGTCTTTTCTCCCGCCTGCTGAATCTGGTATAAAGTACCTGAAAAAGATAATCGTACTTACCGACAGGGGTACATACAGTTCCGGCTCTTTCTTCGCCATGATGGCCAAAGGCATAGACCATATGATGGTAATGGGCGACACTACAGGCGGCGGACTGGGCCTGCCTAATGGCGGGCAATTGCCCAACGGCTGGACATACCGCTGCTCCATCACACAGGCATTAGACATCAACGGCAATAACTACGAAAACGGTATGCCGCCCGATAAACTTGTACTGGTAGATAAGATAAGGCTGGCGCAGGGCATAGATGATGTGCTGGAAGCAGCGATGAAAGAGATAGAATAACTATTCCATAGATTTCTTGTTTTAACTTTAAGATATGGAATTCGGAAAAGTAACACCTGAAGAACTGGAAACAATAGACTTCTCACTGCCGCCCGACCCGGAAGTGAACAGTACTGTTTTGAAACCCAGGAAAACGCCCACAAAATTTTATATAGGCTGCGCCAAATGGGGAAGGCCCGACTGGGTGGGCAAGATATACCCCAAAGGCACCAAGCCAAAAGATTTCCTGGAGCATTACGCGAAACTGTTCAACTGCATTGAGTTCAACGCCGTGTTTTACCGCATGCCCTTCCCTACCGATGTAATGAAGTGGAAAGAAAAAGTGCCTAAGGGTTTCTTATTCTGTCCCAAGTTCGTGGAGACCATCACGCACAGGAAGCGGTTGAAAAACGTAGAATTCGAGACAGGCAAATTCCTGGAAGCAATCACGGAATTTAAAGAAAACCTCGGCCCGCTGTTCCTGATGCCGCACCCGCAGATGTCGCCCAAGCAAAAGGATACGCTGTTTCATTTTATAGAGAATTTTCCAAAAGACCTGGATATGTTCGTGGAAATGCGCAACCCCGCATGGTACGACAATCCCGATGGGTATGACCGGGAACTGTACGACTTCCTGGTAAAACATAAGCGTGGCACCATCATAACCGACGCTACCGGCCGGAGGGATTGTGTGCATATGCACCTCTCTACACCGGAATGTTTTATACGCTTTGTAGGCAACAGCCTGCACCCTACCGACTACACCCGTATAGACGACTGGGTGCAGCGCATCAAACAATGGATGGAACAGGGACTGAAAACCTGCTACTTCTTTATGCACCAGCACGAAGAACTGCACAGCCCTGAACTGATAAAATACCTGATAGCCCAACTGAACAAGCACTGCGGCACTGATATACCCGAGCCGGTGCTACTGTATGAGCAGGGGAAGAAGGGAAAGGGCGGGAAGTTGTTTTGAGGGTGTGGTACCGATAGCGTAGCTGAATAAACATCGCAGTACAAGCATGGATGACCGTAGCCCTTGCAGAAAAAAGGGAAATAGCAAGAAAAAACAGTCAATTATTTTGATTATTGTGTGGTGTGAATATTAGTGTAGCTTTATAGATAAAATATATCATTATGACAAATAAGGAGTGGAGATACATACTTTTGATAATTGTCACCATTGAAGGTTTTATTTTTTATATATCATATATTCATGCAGGCAATGCAAGCGCCTTAAGTTATGTATCATTTTCGGGGACATTGATATCTATTATTCTCGCTCTTTTAGCAATTGGATATACCTATGGAGAATCTATAAGGCAAAAAAACAGTAGTGATACTGTTGTCAATCAAATAAGTAGGTTGAATGATGTTATTAAAAATATAGAACTTGAGTCAGAGTCATTGAGTGAAATCACTACAGTCAAAGAGGAACTTATCAAGTTATCTAAGAGCTTTAAAGAAGGAATTGACAATACACATTTAAAAGTAGAAAATGTAAACCAATCAATAAACAAATTATTGTTGGAATACGATAGGTTTCCGCAAAAACATGAAGTTCATAATACTTTAGATAAAACTGAATTAGCGAAAACTTTGATGAGGGGTAGAAATCCCTTGCTCGAAATTGGCTATTTGACAATATTACTCACTAAGTCCATTAGGTTAACCAGTGGTATTTCAATTAGCGATACAGTAGGATCTTATATTTCAAAAGCGTTTCATGAAATCAATTCAGAAGATGAGAATTTACGTGAGCGTCAATTGACAAATTTATTTGTTGGCACATCACTTTGTATCTATGCAATATGTTTTGCATTAGGACTTGTTGAAGAAGATGATAATGAAATAGTTGTACATGAAGCGTTAAAAAATGAAATTTTAAATACTATTATTCCCCACCCTAAATCTGCAGGTAATGAGTATAATAGAATAAGGCTATTAATGATTGATGATATTAAACAAACGTTTTTATGACAAGGAATGGCTAAACCACTGGCACGAATGTTCCGCAGGGCATCCGTGTCTGTTAAATCATCCGGCTTTAGCCTGATTGTATGATTAAAGGTTTGGGCTAAAGCCCTTTCTATATTCTTGTTTCCCTCGGCTTGAAAGCCGGGGCAATGGAAGGCATGGCTTATAACCAGCCGTTGAACAGTATCATAATCACACCGTCAAATTATTACCCCACCAGATTATCACATCATCGAATCATCACATTACCACACCATCAGATTATCACATCATCAAATTATCAAATCATCACATCGTCAAATTACCCGAAACCGCCATACATCCAAATTTCCACTAAAAAACCTCCTCATTTTAAATTATCTTCGCGCCGTATTTATAAAACATTGCAGTCATGAATTTGCATGAATATCAAGCGAAGGAATTGTTGAAACGTTATAATGTTCCCGTACAGGAGGGTGTTGCCGTGGGCAATCCTGCCGAAGCCGTGAACGCATACAAAGGGATTGCCTCAGAGTCGGGCAGCAAGTTTGTAGTGGTGAAGGCCCAGATACACGCCGGCGGCCGCGGCAAAGGCACTATAAAAGAGGCGCCGGAACAACACGGCGTGCAGGTGGTGAAGAGCGTCGAAGATGTGGAAAAAGTAGCCAAAAATATACTGGGCAATACACTGGTGACCATACAAACCGGCCCCCACGGCAAAACGGTGCACAAACTGCTGGTAGCGCAGGATATGTATTACGACGGCCCCAGCGAGCGCCAGGAATTTTACATGTCCATCCTGCTGGACCGTACCAAAAAGCAGAACGTGATCATGTACAGCACCGAGGGTGGTATGGATATAGAAGAAGTAGCCCACAACACACCCGAAAAGATATTCAAAGAGTGGGTAGCACCCAACATGCCCCTGCAGGCATTCCAGGCCAGGAAAATAGCCTTCAACCTGGGGCTGAGCGGTACGGCATTCAAAAACATGGTGAAATTCGTAACCAACCTCTACAATGCTTATGTAGGCCTGGACTGCGCCATGCTGGAGATCAACCCGCTGTTCAAATCTTCTGACGATAAAATAATAGCCGTTGACTGCAAAATGAGCCTGGACGACAACGCGCTGATGCGCCACGCCGACCTGGCCGATATGCGCGATAAAAACGAGGAAGACCCTACGGAAGTAGAAGCCGGCGAACACAACCTGAACTACGTGAAGCTGGACGGCAACGTGGGCTGCATGGTAAACGGCGCGGGCCTGGCCATGGCTACCATGGATATGATCAAACTGGCCGGTGGCGAACCCGCCAACTTCCTGGACGTAGGCGGTACCGCCAATGCCGAGACAGTGGAAGCGGGCTTCCGCATCATAATGAAAGACCCCAACGTTAAGGCTATCCTTATCAATATCTTCGGCGGTATCGTTCGCTGCGACCGTGTGGCTGCCGGTGTGGTAGAGGCCTACAAGAACATGGGCAATATCAACATCCCGATAATAGTGCGGCTGCAGGGCACCAATGCTGAGGCAGCCAAGGAAATAATAGACAATTCAGGCCTGAAAGTGCAATCGGCTATATTGCTGAGCGAGGCTGCCGACCTGGTGCAGAAGGCTGTGAACGCGAATTAATTCGTGCAAGCTGATATTTGTAAAAATGCCGCCGGAAACGGTGGCATTTTTATTTGCCCGCGGGCTTACCGTTTGCCCTCCAGGCGTTTACAAAGTCGAAGAAATTCTGCCCGTATTGGTTGCTGATAACGATGGCCACGTTCATTTCCGACTCGTCGATGGCCAGCGCCACTTCGTCCAGCATCAGGTCGTGCTTGGTATAGGGGCGGTCTTCCCTGAAGTAGTTCTCCAGCTTTTGCTGTATGGTAGTCACCTGCTCGCCCGATAAAACAATCTTCTTGTTGGTGGTGTTGATGACACGGGGGATAATATCCAGTTCGTGCACTTCTTTGAATACCGCGTGTCTCATGACTACCGTGTACCCGAAAAACGTGATAAGAAAAGAAGTAACCAACACCAGCAGGCAGTCCACTACAATGAAATGCGTTTTGATAGTAGTAAGGATGATGATGATGATAAGCCCCACGATGGTCCATGCGGTAAAAATGGAGGAGAATTTCTTCATTTGCAGCAGCTTGTTGTCAAAGGCCGTGTTGCTCATCACCTCGCGCAGGGCGGCCCTGGTCTCTATCACCTTGCGGCCGGAATAAAAGATATAGATATACACATGCGCTATCAGCAATGCAACGGAAAGGTAGGTAACATCTTTGCTCACATGCGGCGACAACTGGCGTACCAGGGTAATGGCCACAAGCATACAGGTAGGCACTATGAAGTGTACCAGGTCTTTATCGTTGAAGGCATCCGTTTTTGTAAATTGGCGGTTGGTGTACAGCAAGAAGAAGGGGCCCACAAAAAACAGCAAGGGGTAACTGATAAACCCATTGCGGGGGTCTATGACAGGCATGCCCGACACCGACAGGGCGTATTCGGCAAAAAAGGCCGAAACCAGGAAAATGAACAGCGCCAGCCACCTGTTGGACGCGGGGGCAGCATCGCGCACCCACATGATAACAGAAAGTACCAGGCCTTGCAGGGCGGCCAGCATTATCAGGGCCGACCATATATCAAGTGATGATTGTTCCAATTATGTTAAACTACTGAAGTATTCTACAAAAATAACTAACCATTTCTTTGATTTACTAAAATAAAATAATTTACTTTGTGTCTCAAAGTGCTTTTCTATGAACGATGAAAAAGAGCTTTCGGTTAAGGCCATACAGGACATCAGGGCCATCATGGAACGCTCCGCACGGTTTATAACCCTGAGCGGCTGGAGCGGCATATGGGCAGGCTGTGCAGGGCTGGCGGGCTCGGCCATAGCATATTCCTGGCTGCAAGAGCCGGAAGAATACGGGCAGATGGTCTCTAAGTTCATAGCACTGGCTATCGTCGTCCTTGCTATTGCCCTGGCCGGGGGATACTATTTCACCTGGAAAAAGACCAGGAGCAACGGGCAAAAGTTCTGGAACAGCGCTTCCAGGCGCATGGTAGCCCATATGGCCGTACCGTTGATAGCCGGCGCCATGTTCTGCATTTTGTTTCTGTACAACAGGCACGAAGTATATATAGCGCCCGCCTGCCTTGTTTTCTATGGCCTGGCCCTTATCAACGGCAGTAAATACACCATCTCAGATATCATGTACCTGGGCTATTCCGAACTTGTGCTGGGATTTATTTGTATGTTCCTGCCGGGCTATGGGCTTACATGCTGGGCAATAGGTTTCGGGGTATTGCATATCTTGTACGGCATAATCATGTGGAACAAATACGATAATACGAAGGCGAGGGCATAGAGATGAAAGACCCGATACAACAACTGAATAAAGTTTTTGACAGCCGCGTGCGCATAGGTATCATGAGCGCGCTCGCCGTTAATGAACAATTGAACTTTAACGACCTGAAAGGGCTTATGGACATTACGGACGGGAACCTGGCATCGCACCTGAAAACGCTGGAAGAGAATAACTATATCAAGGTGCAGAAAGGATTTATAGGGCGTAAAACAAATACTACATATTCAATAACCAAGGCCGGCGAAAAAGCATTCAGGGCGCACCTGGACGCGCTGGAAGAAATAATAAAAAAACTGAACTGATATTTTTTTGCTTAACTCACTTTGTAAATCAAAGCACTTTTAAAAAATAGAATTATGGAACAACAATTTAACCAATCGACTAACTCGTTTTTCGAGAGGCACAAAACCCTTATAAAAGGGATGTTTGTCGGGTTTATGATATTGCTTATGCTGATACCGACGGCGTTTATCATGAACCTGATATCAGAGCGGTCGGCAAGGCAGCAGGAAGTGACCAACGAAGTAAGCAGCAAATGGGCTACAGGTCAAACCATTATCGGCCCTGTACTTACAATACCCTATTACACGTCCGCACCGGACAAGGAGGGAAAAATAGTAACGACACGGCGGGAACTTCACCTGCTGCCCGAGCAATTAAAAATCAATGGCAGGGTCGCGCCCGAAATAAGGCACCGCAGCCTGTATGATGTAACAGTCTACCGCTCTTCGCTGGAACTGGCGGGGCAGTTTGACCCGAACGTCATTACCGGTGCGACAGGAGATGTCGACAGCATTGATTGGCAAAAGGCGAGCCTGGCCATAGGCATCAACGATGCCAGGGGGCTGGAAGACGAACCTGTATTGAAATGGAATAACCAGGTAAAAACCATGGAATCAATTATTGCAGGCAACGAAGCCCTGGGCGAGGGGTTAGAAGCGTTAATAGCCGTTCAGCCCGGTGTAAAAACAGAGTTCCACATTACCCTGAATATCAAAGGCACGGGTGAATTGTATTTCACGCCAACGGGCAAAACCACAACCGTCGCGCTCAGTTCTACCTGGCCCTCGCCGGCCTTTGATGGCAAATACCTGCCGGACAGGATACCTATGTTGTCAGACTCCGGGTTTACAGCCAACTGGAAAATACTACAGGCTTCAAGAGGTTATCCCCAGCAATGGAAAGACAGCGCTTATCCTGATTTCAGGAAATCATCGTTTGGTGTTAAGCTGATTCAGCAGGCAGACCATTACAGCAAAACGGAGCGTTCTGTGAAATACGCAATACTTATTATCTCGCTTACATTCCTGGTTTTCTTCTTCCTCGAGATATTGCAGAAGCGCACGGTGCACCCCCTGCAATATATACTGGTGGGCATTGCGCTGAGTGTTTTCTATACATTACTATTGTCCATATCAGAATACCTCGGTTTCAACACAGCGTATATAATCGCGGCCACAGCAACCGTGGGACTGATAACATGGTATATAAAATCCATATTCTTTAAAATCCGCATAGCGGCGGGTTTCGCAACCGCGCTTACCGCACTGTACGGCTATGTATTCTTCCTGATACAACTGAAAGACTATGCGCTGTTGTTTGGCAGTATCGGCCTGTTCCTGATAGTTGCGGTGATCATGCATTACTCCAGGAATATAGATTGGTATAACACAATTAAAGCAACAAAAAATGAACAACAATAAACATGTATTCTACAGCGGCAGATTACGCAGTATAAAATTTGCCTTGCATGGTATCAGGTTCATGGTCAAAACTGAGCCCAACGCACGCATACACCTGGCAATAACCATCCTGGTGATAATAGCTGGCCTGGTCTCAGACTTATCAGTCACGAGGTGGCTTGCCCTGGTATTTGCCATCGGCATTGTATGGATAACGGAGGCTGTGAATACCGCATTGGAAAAGCTATGCGATTATGCGAATGGTAAAGAATACAATTCAGCTATCAAAGCTATAAAAGACGTAGCGGCTGGTGCCGTATTCATAGCCGCCTTATGCAGCATACTAACAGGCATTTTAGTGTTCACCATTAAATAAAACAGCAATGCAAAAATATAAATGGCTCATTCAACTTACGTCCTTTAGCATATTGTTAATTGTATGCAGAGTAGCCTATACATCCGGCCTTATGTTTTCATTCCTGCTATGGAATATCTTTCTGGCAGCGGTACCGTTATACTTTAGCATAAAAGCTTTGAATGCAGAGAAGAAAACAGGAATAGTAGTGTATTCAGTGCTCTGGCTGTTATTCTTCCCAAATTCCATGTACATCATAACCGATTTGTTCCACCTGCACAAGAGGCCTGGAATACCGCTTTGGTACGACCTGCTCCTGATATTCTCAGCAGCTACTAACGGGATGATATTGGGTTTTCTATCGGTGGGTAATATGGAAAAGGTCCTGGTAAGGTTCAATAGCACCAAGGTTCGCAACCTGGTGATATTTTGTATCATGGTGCTTTGCGGTTACGGAATTTACCTCGGCAGGTTTGAAAGGTGGAATAGCTGGGATATAGTTGCACAGCCCCACAACCTCGCCTACAGTATGTACTCTCATATTGTTCATCCATTCAGAAACCGGGATACCTGGCTGATAAGCTTCGGTTTTGGACTGTGGATGTATTTATTATATGGGTACACCAGGAAGTTGAAAATAGCCCACGATAACTGATAAATGATGGTCTTTATATTTTATAGCTATACCATGATAACAATCATCGTATGCTTTTTTTAAACAATCTGCGATTACGGTAGTTTTGTATATAACCAACAAGAAGGACAATGGCAAAGACGAAACCAACCAAAACGAGCAAAAACCAGGTAGGACTGGATGCGGCAAAATCAAAAAAGCTGGCCGACGGGCTGAATAACCTGCTGGCCAACTACCAGTTGTTTTATATGAATACCCGCGGTTTTCATTGGAATATTAAAGGTGAAAAGTTCTTTGAACTGCATGTAAAGTTTGAAGAACTGTATAACGACATCATCCTGAAAATAGATGAAATAGCCGAGCGCATCGTAACACTGGGCGCCACGCCATACCATTCTTACTCCACCTTCCTGAAACATTCGTCAATAAAAGAACATACCAATGTTTCTGACGGGACAAAATGCGTGGAATATATAGTGGCCGACTTCCAGGCACTGCTGGAAATGCAGCGGCAACTGCTGGACATGTCGGACGACGCGAACGACGAGGGTACCAACTCATTGATGAGCGACTATATACGCGCCCAGGAAAAACTGGTATGGATGTATAATTCTTATTTAGGCTGATTTTCCGTATCAAAGGTTTTATTAGATTTGGTGTGCCACTCACAAAACGGCACACCATTTTTTATGAATGACCTGTTCAATAAGTTTTCAGAAAAGGTATCTGAAACGACCGGTTCCATCGTAGACGGCCTGGAAAAGACTTTCAGCCCGGCACATATTGCCGAAAAGTTTGCTGCTGCCACAGAGGCCACAAAGGACAAGTACATTGAGTACTCCAACGACCTTATCTCACTGTCCCCCACTATCGAGAAGATAGGGTTTAAAACCGCGCAGATAGACCTGAATATGGGCATACCTCCTTCCTTTGCATTCCATTTTGAAAAGATAAAGGAGATTTCGCATGCAGAGCATGAAGCGATACTGGAACAGCACAAAGGCAACGCACTGTTGAGGCCAATAGTAAAGATGCTGGTGACGGCGGACAACTACCAGGAAAAGATAAAGCTGGGTTCCTTTAAGTTCAGTTGCATAGAAATAACACTGGGTGACTCGTCCTGAAAAAGGTTTA
>DISB01000004.1 GCA_002421685.1 Bacteroidetes bacterium UBA6221 | reverse complement strand
TGTAAACTTTTTTCAGGACAAGACAATCTAAGTTGAAACACAAATTACCACCACTACAGGCTATTACCGGATCGTTAGTGGTTGGTGTTGTAGGGGCGGGGTCGTCCTTTTTGCAAGATGCAACAACCATGCAGAATGCTGTGACAATCAAACCTATATACAATGCCTTTTTCATAACGCTATTTTGTGAAAATTAAATACCCTGGTACAAAATAAGGGAGTAATGTTAGTGAACCATATACCGCAAATCACGTATTTTTTCGAATGTGGTATGGTGAACTGTCAATTCACCTGGTTTGCAGTATGCTTCTGCTTTTCAAATACCGGTCAAAGACCGGGTGACTTGCTCAGACACGGGTCGCCCTAGGGAAGACCCTCGCCAGTGGGATATTTCTTATGCAGAACTTAGCGTATTGATTTTAAAGAGGTTTGGACATAAAGATTTTGAGTTTTGCCAACCGACAATAGAAAACAGTTGTCTAACAATGACATCATTTTAAAATGAAAAATCTAACTTTTTATACGGTAATAGTTGTTGCCTTTTTAAGCCCGCTCCATTTGTCGGCGCAGAGTTTGAAAAAAGCTTTGTTTTTAGGTAACAGCTATACAGGCGTAAATGACCTGCCTAAACTGGTATCTGACGCTGCGGCATCTGCAGGGGACACACTGATATTTGACAGTAACACTCCGGGTGGCTACTATATATCACAACATTTAACTAACCAGGCTTCTATGGCTAAAGTGGCTGCCGGAAACTGGGACAATGTGATACTGCAAGACCAGAGTATGGCATTGGCTTACCCCTCCACTTTTATGAACTTCCTGGTATACAGTGTTAAAATGGACAGTACCATAAAGGCACAAAACAGGTGTGCGCAAACGATGTTTTATGCCACATGGGGCAGGAAGCCGGGGGATACGTATTACTGCACTCCCCCCGAATGTGACACCAGCAGGTGGATCACCCGTACCTATTATGAGATGGATAGTGCAATAGGTAGCCATTATAAAGTATTTGCAGATACGCTAAAGGCTTCTGTATCGCCCGTGGGTACTGTATGGCGGTATATCAGGCGAAATTACCCGGGCATAGAGCTTTACCAACCGGACGACAGCCACCCTTCTGTAGCAGGTAGCTATGCGGCAGCTTGTTGTTTTTATACGGCTATATTCAGGAGAGACCCCACACTGATTACCTTTAATGCAGGGCTTGCCGGCACAGACGCAGCCAATATCAGGACCGCGGTAAAAGAGGTGGTATATAATCATTTGACCGACTGGAATATTGGCGTGTATGACCACTTGTTAGACAGCACGTGCCGACCACTGAGTATTGATGACAGGTATAGAAAGACACCGGAATGGCGTATAGCGCCTAACCCGGTAACTGATATATTAACCGTGGCGCTAAGTGGCTACGAGGAGGGCAGGGTAATAGCTGTATATAATGTGTACGGAAAGCTGATAAAAGAAATGGAGGCAACACAAGGAACGGTAAGCATTGACTTTAGTGAATATCCCCAGGGGATCTATATTATACGTACATCAGAAAGCCCCCAGGCATATAGGGTGTTGAAAAGGTAGGTTATGGTGATTTATTGCTGTTGCATATCTTCCGCAGGGAGATGTGGAGTACAGAATAGAAAGCCGGCACTAATCATCAGCTTATGAATTTTGAATACCGGTCAGAGACCGGGTGATTTGCTTGGACACGGGTCGTCCTACGGAAGACCCGCGCCAGTGAGTCAAATAATGCACACTTTTCATATATTAGTTAATAAAAGCTATATGTATGAAAAACACCGACAATACAAAAGTAGAAATATTCAAGTCTCTACATGATTTACAATATGATCGTATTAGTAAAATAGAAACACAGAATAACTATATTACTTCGTTTGTTACTGGTTTAAGTACATTAACTATTGCCTATTCCTTCAAAGAGAGTGGATTACTGACTTTTTTCAATGGTCTAATTTTACCCTGTATATTTATTATCGCAAATATTATTGCGGTATTTTTCTTATTGAAGGCACGAACCTTTATTAAAATGCATCAATCCAGAGCACAGGAAATGAGAAAGAAATTTGCGCCTGATTTTCATAATGTATATTTAAATGTTGGAAAGGAAAAGAATGGCAAATTTTCGCACCGTACGGGCTATATGGCATTGTTGCACATTCTAATTAGTTTGATCGGCTTAATTATCATCGTAAAATACTTCATTGAACTTTCGTAATTAACTTACCCGTTAGTTTACCTCACATCCGTATCCGCCGATTCTATCTCGCAATGACGTGAGTTGGGGAGATTTTTTAAATTTCGGGGTTTGAATTCCGTTTGCAAAACGGCTTTCTATTCTGTATTCAAGATACCTTGCAGAACATCTTGAACAGCGGGAACATCTTGAACAGCGGGGCATTATTTGGTTTTTAACACCGGGGGGCGCTGGGGCAGTTATTTATTGAGATTTTCTTTATTTTTAGCTCTCAATTTTGCAAGTGTTTCTTTGTGCTTGTTCTGTTCACTTACTCTTTTTTTCATTTCCTCTTTCTCCTTCATATTTTTTTCTTCAATAAACTCTTCATAACTAATAATTCCACTATTCCAATATTTCGACGGTTCACCGTTGTAACCTTGACTTCTAATAAACAGGTTGAGAGCCAACGCAGTAGGGGATATGTCCGCAATTAAAGTATCATTATTCACATTGAATCCTCCAAATAAGCCTTGTCCGATCAAATCTAGAGACCTAAGATGGTCCAATTCTCTATCTATTCTATATATATCATTACACCCTGTTATAGAGTATAATTCATCGAGCGTAATCTTAATTTCATCCGCAGTAACAAGCTGATTTTTGTGAATGATTTTTCTCGCTTTCTCACAACTATAGTTAACTATTCGTGCTTCAACGACGGTAATTTGTTTTAGCAAGTCAACAAAAATTAAATTTTCATCATCTTGTCCATCCTTTGTGCATGAGGACACGAATAACCCTGCCCACAATTCCTGCACTTCATCATTATCATTCATAGAGCCATTCTCAATAATTGATAATGCAACTTTGGGATGTGCTTTTATTTGTAACTGTTCATTTTCAAATTTAAGTCGATCTTGTGCTTTTTCTAAAATGCCCAAAATGTTATTTAATCGCCAATGTCTCACTTGATCTTTTAATAAAAATCCTACTTCCTCCAACGCTGGAGCGCAGACTCTCTTTAGAAACCCTTCAATACCTTCAAAAGATTTTGAAATTGTTGTGTTAATTGCCTCTCCAATTGGTTTTATTCCGAGTAAATCAATGCCCTTTTGGTCGCCCATGTTTTATATTCTTTAACCGAATATAATCTATTCTATATTCATTTTTAGAAATATCTGTCGTTCTATATCGTTCTGATTTGCAACAACGATGCCGTGGTACAATATTATTCATCACCCCACCAGCGCCAGTTCGGCGCGTTTGGCCATGAGTTCCGGTTTTTTGAAGTTGTCCATTTCCTGCAGCGCGCTTTGCAGTATGGTTTTGCAGGTGTGGTGCATCTGGTATATCATAATGCTGTAAAAGAATGCCTTGTCCAGCATCTTGCGGTTGTTGGCCAGGCTCCAGCCTATTAGTTTCCAGAAGTATTTGCGGTTTGCATCGGCTATGCCCAGGCGGTAGATGATGAGCAGCGCCATCCTGACTTGCTTCATGGTGAGCCGCTCTTTTATCTTCAGCGTGTTTTGCGGAAAGCGGTAGGTAGCGAAGAAGTTCTTCAGCCGCTCGTAAGAGCCTGCCGGTGTATATATATGGTTGATGACTTCGATAAAACCCTTGTACAGTACCTGCGGGTCCATCACGGGTACGATGTTGGTATCGCCCTCGGTAAAGGCGAATGGCTTGGACAGGCGGCCTTCTATTTTTATACGGCGGTACAGGTCGGTGCCGGGGGGCGCTTTCAGTATGTTGACAATTGGCAGCGGTATGCCGCTCTCCTGTATAAACTGTACCTGTCTTTTGAAGATGGTTTCATCATCGGTATCGAAACCCACAATAAACCCGCCCGATATGATGAAGCCCTTACCATGCAGCTCGTGTATGCTGTGCAGCATGTTCTTCTTTAGGTTCTGTGTTTTGTGCGATACTTTCAGGCTCTCTTCCGACGGGGTTTCTATACCTATGAATATATGCCTGAAGCCCGCGTCTATCAGCATCTGCATCAGTTCGTCGTCGTCGGCCAGGTTGATGGTGAGCTGCGTGGCGAAGTAGAATGATGGCTGTACCCGCCTGCGCCAGGCTATGAGCGCGGGCAGCAGTTCGGCCTTCAGTATGCGTTTGTTGCCTATCAGGTTGTCGTCGGCAAAGAGCACGAGTTGTGTATGTTCGTCGCCGTTGATGGCGTCCAGTTCGGCTATTATCTGCTCCGGTGTTTTGGTGCGGGGGCGGCGGCCCAGCAGGGCGGTCACGTCGCAGAAGTCGCACATATAGGGGCAGCCGCGCGAGTACTGCACTATATCGTAGAGGTACTGGCTTTTGTCCACCAGCTGCAGCATAGGTAGCGGCGATGTGGTGACATCTGCAAATTCTTTGGTTTGGTATATGGGTTGGGGGTTGCCATTGGCCAGGTCGGCCAGAAACAGGGGCAGGGTGAGCTCCGCCTCGTTCAGCACAAAATAATCCACACCCGGAAAACGGTAATGCTCGTGGGTGAAGAGCGTGCCGCCGGCTACTATCTTAACACCCGTCGCATTGCAGCGCCTGATGATCTCGCCCGCAGATTCTTCCTGCACGTTCATAGCAGAGAGGAATACATAATCGGCCCAAAGCAGCTCTTCATCTTTCAGCGGAGCTACGTTGAGGTCGGCGAGTTTTTTCTCCCAATGCGTGGGCAGCATGGCAGCTACCGTGAGCAGGCCCAGCGGCGGGTAGGCAGCTTTCTTGTCCACCACCTTCATGAAATGTTTCATTGCATAGAAGGTGTCCGGCATTTCGGGATATACTAATAGTATGCGCAAGACAGTTGTTTAAGCGCCTGTAAGTTAAGTATTTATGATTTGTTATCTATGATTTATGATTGGTGATTTGCGAGTGGTGTAAGATTATTACTACTCAACACTCTGCCCGAAAGTAAGCAGGTTATTATCGGGGTCGAGCAGGGCGAACTCACGCTGGCCCCAGGGCTTGGTGTGCAACGGTGCGTTGGGGTGTATAGTTACGTTGTGGTCCAGCAGCGATTGGTATAGTGCATCAATATCGTTGGTGCGTATATATACCTGCCCGTAGTTATCTTCGGGAACCAGCTCTTTGTGCTCGAAGAAATGTATTTCAATATTGTCTTTGCGCAGCATTAAGTATCCGTCATAGTCGCCACCTGACTGCTCGAAGCCTAATTGATGGATATAATAATCGCGCGTGATGGTTTTATCGCGCATGGGCAGTTTGGGGTGGATGGTTGTCAACATATTATTTCAGCCTTTCCAGCCGCCCCTTACGCTTCACAATATTCTTATAATCCCACTGAATGTCCTTTGATTTTTTCAGCCAGCGTTCCAGGTCTTTTTTGTTTACCTGGCTTACGTCTGTATATCTTGCTTCTGCAGCTTTGAACTTACCCTCGGATGCCAGGCCTTCTTCTTCAAAAGACTGCCCGCTCCAGAACAGCAGGCGCATACAGTCTTTCAATTTGCTATAGCCGGTTACAGGATTGCCATCGAGGAACCATACGGGATGTGCGTGCCATATTTTATGCTCGGCCTCGGGCAGGGCGCTGCAGATTTCGTTGTACAGCGCATCGGCAATAGCCCTGTACTCTTCGGGCAGTGCGTCGTGGTATGCTTTTATGTCCTGGTTCATTGCGGGGGGAATTTGTGATGTAAATTAACTATTTCTCCATGCTGTACAGCACTTGCTCCAGTTTATCAAAATTCTCTTCGTTTTTGTCGGGGGCGAACTTTCTTATTTTATCACATTCTTCTTTGGTAGCAAACTGCATTTGGAAGGTGAGCAAGGTATTACCATCACCTACATCTTTAAAGGTAGCCACTACCCGGAACAGTGGTTTGGAGATACGGTCCCAGGCTATGAGGTTGGGGTGGTCTATTACCAGGAACTCCACTTCGTTCTCATAATTGCCCTTCTCGGGGCCATGCATAGTAAACCGCCACCTGCCGCCCGGCCTCAGGTCAAATTCGTGAAAGGTATTGGTGAACCCTGCAGGTCCCCACCAGGCGGCTAGAAGTTCAGGCTCCGTCCATGCGCGGAAGAGTTTTTCTCGTGGTGCATTAAATACCCGCGAACTAAGTATTTCGCAATCGGGCGGTGTGTTGAAGAATTGTGTTTGCATGAATTGAATTTTTAAATCCTTGAATAATGTACACACAAAACATTGCATGATTTAAAAAACCTGTTTCCCTCCGGTTTCCAGTTCTGCCTGTCGTTAACGCCTTTGAATAGCGGGATGCCATTGCCCAGCAAAACGGGGTTTACAAACAGGTACATTTCATCCACCATGTTATGGGCAAACAGGGTATGCACCGTCTGCGGACTACCGAATAAGAGTATGTTACTTTTTTGCTTAGCTTCATCAACAACGTTCAGCATACTATCATTGATAAATGTTAGCTTATTTCTATCCTTGCCCAGCATGGTGTTGGATAGAACGATCTTGCCCACTTCGTTGTACCATGCGGAATGTTCTTTAGCGTGTTTGGTAGCATTTTCACCCTGACCGGCCGTGGGCCAGTAGGCATCCATCATTTCGAAAGTCTTTCTGCCGTACAGGGCGGTGCCTGCTGTCTTCGTAAAAGTTCCTACGAAATCAAACAATTCATCATCAAAGCTAATCCAGTCCATTTCGCCCTTTGGCCCGCCTACAAATCCATCGAGAGAAATATGTTCAGAAATTATCAGCTTTCCCATTGTTTCCGTTTTATTGGTACCATACAAAAATGCAAACAAATATTGGCAAGTACGGGGTGTGAAAACGACAATAAACGGCGGATATTTACACCCGCTCCTCTGCCCCCAACCCAAACAATGCATAATCATACACCGCGGGGTCGGTGGGGTTCATGGTGCGGAGTTGCGCTGTGAGTTGCAGGGCGTTTTGCCAGTTGCTGTTGTTGTTGTCTATCAGCCCCAGCCGGTGCGCTACGCGGGCTACGTGTACATCCAGCGGGCAAATGAGTTGATGGGGCTGTATCTTCTTCCATATGCCAAAATCCACACCCTGCCTGTCCTTACGCACCATCCAGCGCAGGTACATATTGATGCGTTTGCAGGCGCTCTTGCGGGCGGGGGTGGATATATGTTTGCGGGTACGTTCAGGGTGTTCTATCGAGAAGAAGTAGTTGTGAAAATGCACCAGGGCCTGTTCTACGGTTTGCTCTTTGTATGTTTTACCTGGCACAAAGGCATGTTCCAGCGACTGGTGCTGCCTGTAATGCCATTGCAGGAAATGGATGAAATACAGCAGGTCGGTAGCGTTGAAGGTGCGGTGCACAAAACCGAGGAAGGGTTTTAAATCAGTGTCTTTGTGGTTCAGTATGAAATCGTAGGGCGCGTTGTCCATCAGCGCCATCAGCTTATTGCAACTGTTGATGATACTGGTGCGGTTGCCCCAGGCCAGCACGGCAGCAAAGAGCCCGCTTATTTCTATATCCTGCCTTTGAGTAAAACGGTGCGGAATAGATATGGGATCGCCCTGAATAAAAGAAGGCTGGTTGTACAGCCTTCTTTTACTATCCAATAAGTTTTTTATTTGTTGCAGGCGTTCTTCCATATTTTAGAATATCCCCAGGAACTTCTTTTTCTTCTTGGGTACGTACACCTTCAACATACGCATGTCTTTGTTGGGGCGGTCCATTTGGTTGCGGGGCTCTGCTACTATTTTTTCTACTACGTCCATACCTTCAATTACCTGTCCGAATACGGTATAGTTGCCATCGAGGTGTGGCGTGCCGCCTATGGTTTTATATACTTCGCGCTGTGCGGGAGTATAGTTCCTGCCGTTGCGCTGAGACATCTGGTCCAGTTCAGCATCGGTAAACTTCTTGCCCACCACTATATAAAACTGGCAGCCCGATGATGACTTGTTGGGGTTGTTGTCGCGCGCCGCTGCCAGCGCACCGTATTGGTGAAAGTTGGTGTCGTTGATTTCGGCATCAATACGGTAGCCTACGTCGCCATTACCCAGGGGTGCACCGGGTGCAGCTTTTTTAGAGTCGGGGTCGCCGCCCTGTATCATAAACTGGGGTATCACCCTGTGGAATAATGTACTATCAAAAAAGCCCTCGTTCGCCAGTTTGATGAAGTTGTCCCTGTGTTTGGGCGTATTGTCAAAGAGTACCATCGTGATATTACCGTATTCAGTTTCTATCACTACGGTATTGGGGTTGGCTTTATTTTTGCCGGCCCATGCGGCGGTCAGCAGGCACAGGCTGAATAATGTAAGTAGCAGCTTCTTCATAAATGATGCAATAAATCTTAATTTAGTTTCCGGTTTGAAAATTCAAGGTACGAACTTACTGAAAAACTTAACGTATCGTAATAATATCGCGGATGAATACAAGGAAATACGCACGTGGCCTTGCCAGGCTGTTACCCGAGTGGGCCTGGAACTTCGATTTGCGCAAACCGCTTACGTCTTTCAATCCTACCAAGATAATTGAGCACCGCGAGCTAAGAGAGATTGAGCCTGTATATTCTGTATTTGACTACAATGCCGAAGGATATGAAGAGGTAAAGAATGTAGCCTTTGAGGATTGCACCAAATACATCAGCAGCGGGCGGGTGACCTGGATAAACGTGGACGGCATCAAAAAAAGCGAGGTGGAAAGGCTCTGCTATCATTACGGTGTGCACCACCTGCTGGTAGAAGACATCATCAGCGCCGGCCAGCGGCCTAAGATGGAAGACAGCGAAGGCGTGATATTTTGCCTGCTGCCTATGCTGTACTACAATGTAAACACCGGGCAGGTAGAAAGCGAACAGGTGAGTATCATACTGGGCAAGGAGTTTGTCATTTCTTTCCAGGAAGACCCGCAACGGGATGTATTCGACCCCGTACGCGAGCGGATACGCACAAATACATCCAGGCTCAGGGGTCGCACGGCCGATTACCTGTGTTACAGCCTGATAGACATTATTGTGGATAGTTATTTCGGCATCATTGAAAAGATAAACGACAGGATAGAGCGGCTGGAAGATATACTATTGCTGCACAAAAGGGAACAGGCCACACTCTCGCGGCTGAGCATACTGCGCAGGGAAGTGATGGTATTGAAGCGTTCTATATCGCCGGTAAAGGAACTGGTACAGGGCTTCATCAAAAGCGACAGCGACCTGCTGGAATTTGAACACGAAAAATATTACAAAGACGTGCTGGACCACATAACCCTGGCCAATGAATACGTAGAGAACCACCGCGACATGGTGATGAACCTGCAGGACTTGTCTATGAGCCAGATAAACCTGCGCATGAACGAGGTGATGAAGGTATTTACCCTGCTGGCAACGCTGATGGCCCCGGCTACGGTTATAGGCGGTATATTCGGTATGAACTTCGATGTGATACCGTTGGCACACCTGCAGGAAGGCTTTTATGTAACCGTGGGCCTGATGCTGGCAATACCGCTATTGATGCTTATTTATTTTAAACGGAAGGGTTGGTTTTGACAAAAAAGAATGCCCAGGCAGGCAATTTCTGCCTTATGCGGACATAGATTTACATTCGTTCAAAGAACTTTTTGCAGTCTATTTGCGGACTGTATTACCAGCAATTATACGTAAAATTGTTATGGTATTTTGCTAATGTCTGAATACTTTTGGTGGTTGGTGACAATACCAACCACATGGAAAAATCTGATATCAGCCCCGAAATGTGTTACAGGATAGCGGCTGTATTCGGAGGCACACCCGATATATGGGCCAACTTACAAACTAAATATAATCTACGGGCTATTGCTGACAAAGCTGAGCAACTTAACCTCAGACCATATCATCCGAAGAAGGCATCGTAATAGTATGCCTGATAGGGAGGTAGTGCTGCAAGCGGACACTGGTTTTATCTTAGGACTACATAAGATAGTATGAGAAATATGGGGTAATTGTTATAAAATAATGTAATTTAAACTGTCATTTTGAATCACCTATGGAATTTCAAGAACTACTAAAAATTACCTCAATTGAGTCGAAAAACCCTAGCGAGCAAATCGATATTATTGGGATACTATTTGACCTAGCATATGATAATAGTAGTCTTCATGGTATAGAACATGGATTTAACCTTTCAAAACAAATTGATGTTGATTCATTAGAGAATGAACTTTACACAATATTTCAATACGACTTATCTAATGGCTGGAGTTCTTTACGCAAGATTAAATATCATCAAACAAAATTAGATTGGAACTTCCAAATGGAAGAATTAACGAATGAAATTTTCCATCTGAGAAAAGCGTTGTCCTCACCTGGTTTTAATACAGTGCAAGTAATACGTCAATGTCAAATTTACACAAATATTGGCAATTGCTTATCATATATCGGCAGGTTTGTAGAAGCACAACAATATTGGAATAATGCCATCTCACTATTCCCAAAATATTCTATGTCAGTTGGAAACAAAGCCAATGGTCTATTTTTTTATGCAAGAGCTTTATACGATAGCATTCACAGAAATCTATTTGCAGTTTTTGCATATCACTATGTAAAAAAAGCACTAGAAAACCCCGAATATTTACATCATGAAGCTGCAGAAGGATTTCAGAATCTATTTAAGACACTAAAGAATTATCTAACGCAATTTCCAGAAGAGTACGCTAAAGAGTATCCAAATCTTAATAACTACGATATAGGCGATGACGAAGACCTGAGAAGATACAGGCGGTGGTGCCTAGACAATACACTTTATATCAATCCACTAAATGATTTAGGCAGCTATACAGATGCTTGTCATGATTGTCTCAATCTACCGACTCTCATACTGACCGCTAAAAGGCCACCTTCAATTCTAGATTTATATAATCAAATCAAACAAGAATTTGCAACAGCTAGATATGCTTATTATAGCTCATTATTGGGAACCTCAACCCACATATCAGATATTGATGTACCATTAGTAGAAACTATGGAAACTGTCAAATATTCGTACTATGTAGAACACATAAAAATAGCCTTTCGCTTGTCTTACTCTATCCTTGACAAAATAGCATACCTATTAAATGATTATTTACAACTTCAACTAGCAGCTCACAAAGTAAGTTTTAAAAGCATCTGGCATACCAATGATAATAAAACATTACGGAGCTTCTTTCTAACAAGTGAAAACTGGGCATTAAGAGGGCTTTACTGGTTAAGTAAGGATTTATATGAAAAGGGGAATAATTATGATTCTGTACTTGAGCCTGATGCAAAAGAAGTCGCAACTATAAGAAACTTTATTGAGCATAAAGGCTTTAAAGTTATGTCTGATTTTCGTCTTTATGAACCCTTCTTTGAAGAGTCAGATATCTCTTACTCAATAACACGACAAGACTTTGAAGCAAAAACTCTTAAACTACTAAAACTGACACGAGCAGCAATAATTTATACTGCTTTAGCAGTTTCGCATGAAGAAGAGAAAAAAGACAATTCAAATATCAAAGCAATCCCAATAGGGGGTAGGTTAATTCCTCAACACATGAGACTATAGTTAATAAAATACGCGCTTGTCTAACATTTATTCAAAAGAGCACGGTGCTTTTTTATCCCATAAAGTATTAGTTTTATAAATAAAAATATGGGGTACTATAATAAACAGGAAGTAGATTTTATCATTCGTACAAAAGAAATTATTCGGCAATACAACGAATTTATACCTGAGCAAGAAACGAGATATAATGTTACTCTTTTTATCAATTGTATGATTGGCTTATTGATTATTCCTCAACAACACTGGTATCATAGCTTACCGGAAACCGAAATTAATGAGCAAGAGTGGGGTCTTAGTCCCAAAATGATAACCCATTCCAGTAATGGCACAACTGTAAAATCAGTTGCAACTCATTTGAGAAATTCAATAGCTCATTACAGTTTTCATGCCCTTCCGAACAATGAAGACAAATTGAAAGTATTTAATTTTCAAGACAAATACCCCAAGACTGGCAAACAAACATTTAATGCTGACATACCATATACAGCTCTTAGAAAATTCGTGAATAATCTAACTATTGAATTTTTAAAAGAAATGGACAAACAGAAATAAGTTAATATTAGAACTCCCGTTTAAGACTTTCTTTTGATGCAAAAGAATTAAGCACTCACTTAAAACCACAAATGCTCCTAACGGGGCGTTTGCGTTATATATCAGTTGTGAATACAGTGGTGTCAGGAGTTAACTCCTGACACCACAATAGCTTATTATAGTTTTTCAGGCAGGCTGTATGTCCTGCCGTTGTTTTGTTCTTTCAGCCAGCTTACCAATGGGTCAAAGTATTCGAGCATGGCTTTGGCGTTCAGTTCGTCGCCGGTGCTTTCTTTCAGTACAGTCCTCCAGTCTTTAGATGCGCCGGGATAGGTTATCTTCTTCAGGAAGTCGCCTATCTCCTTCTTACCGTAGTAGTTGGTAGCGCGTGGGTCCTGCTTCAGTATGTTTTTGGCTATATGGTTGTGCAGCTGGTACAGTATCACGTAAGACAGCGCATAGTCGTAATACTGCGCGGGGTCGTCGTTGATATGTGTTTTGGTAGTGGCATCGGTATATTCTTCGCCACGCTGGCCGGGGGGCACTATGCCCTGGTACTTCTTCACATACTCCCACCATTTGGCATTAAACTGGTCCGCAGGCAGGTTGTTCACATACAGGTCGCGCTCAAAGTGGCTCATCGTTCCGCAGGAGAAGAACATAAACACTACTGAGTTCATCGCTTCCTTCAGCAGGCTTTGTACCTCGTTGGTCTGCGCGTCTGCGCTTACCAGGCCACGGTCAACCAAATAAGGCTTTTGCATCGCCGCCATACCCATCATGCTGCCTATAGCTTCGTGGTAGGCACGGTTAGCACCACCGCGCAGCAGTGGCGGCACATCAGGATTGGTATAAGTCATGTAATAATAAATATGCCCCAGCTCGTGGTTGGCAGTCTCCCACCATTCCGCATTAGGCTCTACGCTCATCAGGCTGCGCACATCATTGTTCAGGTCCATGTGCCATGCCGATGCGTGGTTGTTCTTTTTTACATTCGAGTCGTTGGGGTATGGGTACAGGTTCGATTTTGTCCAGAAGGTTTCGGGCAGTGCGGGGAAGCCGATGCTGGTGTACAGCTTCTCTCCCTCCTTCACTATCCACTCGGGCGATTTCTCTTTCAGCACAGCGTTGATGTCCAGGCCCTCTACCGTTACAGCCGGGCTCCAGTCCTGCCCCCAGCGGTTGGGCAGCCAGTGTGCGGGCAGGTAGTCGGGCACATCGGTTACGCCGTATTTCTTAGCCAGCTCGTAGCGCATCCATGTATGCAGCTCGCGGTACAGCGGGTACATTTCGTCCATCAGGCGCTCCATGGTCTGCATCATTTCATCGGTGCTCATTTTGTAGTCACTCACCTGGTAGCTGAAGTAGTCGGCGTAATCCAGAGCCTGCACGGTTTTGTTGCGCAAGTTGCGCAGGTTCACCAGGCCGTCTTTCAGCGTAGGGCCTACTTCTTTGCTGGCTGTCCATGCAGCCAGGCGGGTGGCCAGGTTCACCTCGTCTTTCAGTATGCCGTCTATATCATTGGTGCTTACCTTTTTGCCATCGAGCATATACTGGAAGCCGTATAGTTTTTCCGTCTGGTTGGTTTCGGCCACAATACGTTCTTTCACCACATCGGCAATCGTCTGGGGGTTGTTGGCAGCGGCGTAGAGTATCACCTCCAGTTGCTTCACCTGTATATCGGTCAGCTTGTCTTTCTGCTCCAGGAATTTCTTAGCCTGTTCTATATTCTCCTTACTGCCCGTGAATGCCGCCATGGCTTCATCGGCTTTTTGCGCAGCTACTTTATTAGTAGTGTCACCTTCTACTATCTCGGTGTTGAATTTCCATTGCGCCTCGCTGGAGTTGGCATACAGCTCTACATACTTTTCTGTATAGCTGTCAATAAAAGCCTGCGCGTCTTTTTGTACATCGCCGCCGCCATTGTTGCAGGAAAAGAATAATACCGCCGACAGGCATAATGCCGGAATGAAATTTTTCATCTTATTTATTTGATTTAAAAAATAAAAGTAATGATTATTTGGGAAGGGGTGTGTAACCCTGTTGGGGTGATGTTTTACGATTTCAATAATTCATCGTACAGCAGGTAATTTTCTTCGTCAAAACAAACGAAGGTGACTTTCTTAATTCCTTTATTGGTGCTCATAAATTCCTTCACAGTAGTTACGGCTATCTCTGCCGCCAATGGTTTGGGAAAATGATATACCCCTGTGCTGATGTTGGGGAAGGCGATTGTCTCCAGCTTGTATTCTTCAGCCAGCAGGAGGCTGTTGTGGTAGGCGTTGCGCAGCAGTTGTTCTTCGTTGTTATTGCCGCCGTTCCACACCGGGCCAACGGTATGTATCACATATTTTGCCGGCAGCCTGCCCGCCGTGGTGATGACCGCCTCACCCACCGGGCAACCGCCCTGCCGTGCGCGTATCTTCATACATTCCTCCAGTATGGCGGGGCCGCCGGCACGGTGTATAGCACCATCCACACCACCCCCGCCCAACAGCGATGTGTTGGCAGCATTCACTATGGCATCAACCTGTATTTTTGTTATGTCTCCGCGAATCAACTCCAGCATACTGCTAATATACTTTATAACTCAGCTTGAAAGGAAAGATGTATGGAAATCCTTTGCCCTCCTGTATTAATATATTACCGTCGTACATAGTAATGAAAGCACCCTCGCCCTTATCGGTAGAAAAGGGGCGATAGCTGATTTTCTTTTGGGGGTTATTGGGCTTCAAACAGTAACCCATATAAAATTCGTAGGGGCACAGTATTATGTTTTCGCCGGACAAGTCTAATACCAGTTTCCTGTTTTGTATTTCATATTTATCCAGGTTGATTATCCTGTACATGGTATCACCGCCACAAGTGCTGAAGATGATAAAGTCAAGCGACATAGCAACACTGTCATATGGTTTTAGCTTCAGTTCTGCCGACTGCAACTTAACAGGCACGGTATCTACAGGAGGGAATTTCGTACTGAGAAAATTTTTAACGGCCATGTATTTTTCTGATACAGGTGTGTCTATATGGTAATATACCAGTCCTGTGCGCACTTTCTTATCCACCTTACCGGTGCGCACTGCATTAGCTTTTATCACTACTTCTTCCATGGACACTGTTCTTATAGTATCCTGTTGGGCATAGCTGTGTAATGTACATAAGCAACAGATAATAGCAGGCAGTATGTATTTCATCGGGCAGGTATTTGGGTATAAATATACTCCTGCCTGTTTTGCGCCTGCGTGAAAGTTTTGTTACAAAATATTACTCTTCAGTCAACCGTCCTGTCAACTTTATCAGCAGTTGCGCCAGGCCATCCACCCGCTCAAGTGTTATTTCTTTGGGCAGGTCGAATACATCGTGGTAGTGTGGCTTGGTGCCGTTGCCGTAGATGAACACCGCTGGCACACCCTCTTTGCTGAAATGGTAATGGTCGCTGTTGCTGGTGCGCTCGCGCTTGTTGATTTTCTTAGCATACACACTGTCCGCATTTATCTCCTCCATCAGTGCAAACTCCGGCTCATGCGACACCCCGTTTACTACCGTGATGCCGTTGGTGGCGTCGCCCGTCATGTCCAGGTTCACCAGGAAGCGGATCTGCTGCAGGGGGAAGATGGGGTTTTCTACATAATACTTGGACCCCAGCAGTCCGGCCTCCTCTCCGCTGAAGAGCATAAAGGCCACCGAGTAGCGCTGCGGGTGTTGGGCAAAATAATTGGCCAGGTACAGCACTAATGACGTTCCGCTCGCGTTGTCGTTTGCCCCGGCAAAGAGGGCGTTTTTGCCCATGCGGCCCAAGTGGTCGAAGTGGGCGGTGAAGACGATGAAGCTATCCGGTTGTTCGGTGCCCTTCACATATCCTATAACATTTTTAGCCTTGAAAACGTCCACATAGCGGGTGTCCACGTTCACGAGTACCTTTTTAGGTTTCTTAGGCAGTACGGTATCTTCTATATATACTATGGTGCCGGGTACTTTATTGGTATTGGCGGTCCAGGTGAGCTTACCATGTTTGGGTACAATGAACAACCCTTCGGGCAGCTCGGTGGCAAACTTGCGGATACCGAGGCTTAGTTTGTTGGTGGGGGTGTCTGCACCGGTCAAATAATACACCCCGCCCGGCTTGATTGATTTCTTGACGCTGTCCCATTGAAGTGAATCGCGCACTTCGCTCAAATCTAACAGCTTCATTTTCTGCCTCTTCTTAGAATGCCATGCACTGCTGGCGGCATTGACTATATAGTCGGGCCCTGGCTTGAGAACGGTCTTATTTACCTGCACGAACACCCTGCCGGGGAAGGTATTTATGGAGAAATCGTATTCCTGGAAGTATGAGCCATTTTGTCCTAAGGGCAGTACGCCGTAACTCTTGAACTCATCCGCGATATATTGAGCTGCTATGTTGCCACCGTTCATCACATACCCCCTGCCATGAAAACCGGGGCTTGCCAGTTGCTCAATTCTATGTTTGATGAACTCTTTCTCGCCCTGTGCCCTGGCATTGTCCCATGCCCACAAATTCAAAAATAGTATTATAACAAAAACACGTGAAATCATACTAAGCCTTAGTTGTCTTACTTATACAATATTCAAACATACAAAATCATTTCGGTAAGGGGGTCGACAAATATGATTGGTCGTAATTTAAGATCATAGATATTCTAAGAAAATACCTATAAAATGAAATTGTAATGCAAAAACTGGCAAATGCGCCTGGAATTAACTATTATTGTCATGTGAACGTATATGAAACGTAAACACATATCTTTTTGTGAACGAAGAGAAACTGAAAATCATATATACTGCGCTGGACAGCCTCGATAATAACCCGCTATTCAAGGGAATGTGGAAATACGTGGTGAACAGCGGAGAACGCATAGAAATAAGCCTGTATATACGTGATACCAGCCTGAAATACACCGTAGAAGCACGACGAGAGCTAAGGCTGCAACAGCTACCCAGGCTGATGGTGAACACAGACATTAAAAATTCCATCATAATAGCGGACAGGATATACCCGGATGTCAAAGAACAACTTGTTGCGAACAGCATCGCCTATATAGAAGGAAACGGCAATGTGTTCATCCCGCAGAAAGAGCTGTATATATGGGTAGACACTAATAAGTCAAAAGCCAATATAAAACACTCCAGCGGGAGGGCTTTTACCAAGACAGGCCTCAAAGTGCTGTTCCACTTCCTACTAAACGAGGCGCTGTTGAATATGCCATATAGGCAGATAGCAGAGCTTACCCAGACCAGCCCCGGCAATATCACCAACATTATGAACAGCCTTCGGGAGCTCAATTTTCTTTCTACCGACAGTGAGGGCAAACTGAAACTGAACAACAAAAAGCAGATGCTGGACAAGTGGATAGACCAGTATGAGCATGAGCTGAAACCAGCTATCGAAATAGGCACCTTCCGGTTTGAGGCAGAGGGGGACTACCAAAACTGGCGGCGCACCCCATTGGAAACCAAGAAGACCCTGTGGGGAGGTGAGCCTGCCGGCCACCTGATGACGGGCCTGCTCAAACCCCGCACCCTGACCATCTACAGCCTGGAGAACCGTAACGACCTGGTAAACAACTACCGGATGGTGCGCGACCCGGACGGGTATATCAAGGTGTACCGGAAATTCTGGAACTACGATGGGCGGCAGGGCACTATAGCCCCCGCTATACTGGTGTATGCCGACCTGCTGCATACCGGTGATGTAAAAAACTTAGAAGCCGCCGACAGGATATTTGACGATGTCATAAAACCTGCATTGGGCTGATTGCCAATACCCTATTTGAATTTGACAATGTCATAACCCTATCCGTTCCACCGGCGGATAACCAAGGACGAATTAGTACCGCCGAAACCAAATGAATTGGACAGGAAGATGTCAAAATCCTTTTTCAGTGTTACGGGGATGATGTTGATGCGGGCGGAATGCTCGTCGGGGGTTTCGAAATTGATATTGGGGGCGATGAAGCCGTTTTGCATCATCAGCATACTATAAGCCACCTCGCTGGCGCCAGCCATCCAGCACTCGTGGCCGGTCATGCTCTTGGTAGAGCTGACGGGTACTTTCCCTCCGAAAACCTCAAATATCGCATCGGCCTCGGTACCATCGCCCGCGGGGGTGCTGGTAGCGTGGGCGTTGATGTATTGTATAGCCTCGGCGCTGAGGCCTGCATCCTTCAGCGCACGGCCTATGCTGCGCACCTGCCCCTCTACACTGGGGTTGGATATATGCTGCCCGTTGCTGCTGAAGCCGTAGCCCAGCACCTCGCCCAGTATGGTAGCGCCACGCGCCTGCGCGCTCTCCAGGCTCTCGAGTATCACGGTAGCGGCACCACCGCCGGGCACCAGTCCATCGCGGTCTTTATCAAAAGGGCGGCTGGCGCGGGCGGGTTCTTCCTCGCGGGTGGAGAAAGTACCCAGTGCGTCGAAGTTGGGCATGGAGTAGATATTTATCTCCTGGGCGCCGCCGCATATCACACGGTCTTGCAGGCCCTGCCTGATGAACATATAACCCAGTCCTATGCTGTGCGAACCGCTGGCGCAGGCCGCGCTGATGGTAAAGTTGACACCCCGCAGCCTGAAAATCGTAGCGAGGTTCATAGTAACAGTAGAGTTGAGCACCTGGAACACCGAGCCGCTGCCTACCAGCATGGTGTCTTTCTTTTCGCGCACCAGGTCTATGCCCTCTATCACGGGTTGGGCGCAACTGTCGTTGCCGAAGATGATGCCGGTTTCGTTTTCTTCAAAAAATTCGGTGCTCATGCCGGCCTGTGCCATGGCCTCTATGGTGCTCATATAGGCAAACTCGGCATGCTCGGGCATCATGATGCGGGAGCGGCGGTCGAGCAGGCCCTTGAGCTGCGGGCGCTCTACGTAGCCGGTCAGCCCCGAGCGGTAGCCCATGGCTTTGCGGGCGGGGTCGAGGATGATACCGGAACGGCCCTCGAACAACGATCGGGTGACTTCTTCGCGGTTTTTGCCCAGCGAGGAATAGATGCCTATGCCTGTAATGACTACTCTGCTCATGGTGCAAAGATAAACCCCAACCCCCGTCCGACCAATTTGTCCGGGCGGGCCTAAAGGGGCTATAGATGATGTAATAATTAGTGGTGAGTTCTATGTCATGAGTCGCGGGGCGGTGCTTTTTGTTAGCAGCCCCTGCTTTGTCATTGCGGGCCGTGTACCGCAATCTCACGATAACCGGGATTTGATGATTGGTGTGGTTATGTTGAGTTTTTTGCTTCCGCGATTGACCCCTAAATCCCACAGAGGGGGACTTTATTTGTTATCGTTTCCGGGAAGTTTTTTTCCTATCCGGGAAGTAATAATTGTACACCATTTTGCCCAGCGTTTCGTTGACGTTGCGGATGTGGTGGTGGTCGAGCCAGAGTTTGAAATCGTCGGGGCGGGTGGTGGTGTAGCGGATTATTTCTTGATTCTTCAGCGATATGACAAAGGTGTCTATCGAGAAGATATAGGCCGATAGCTCTTCGGCGCTATACGGAAAGTCTTCAAAGCGGTTGTTCATGGAACTTAATTTTTGATAAAGGTAAAACAAATCTACTAAATAGTAGTAATTAACTAATAGTGCCTAATAAGTAGCGCTTGCTCTACTTTTCGGGTTGATGAGCAAGGCTAAAGGACAAAAAGAACAATGGGATGACGAGGCGTATATACAACGCCTGGCGCAACGTATCAGGTCGCTGCGCATAGAAAAGGGATATACCAGCCATGAAACTTTCGCATACGAACATAATATTCCCCGCGCCCAGTATGGGCGCTACGAGCGTGGTGAGGATTTGCGTTTCAGCAGCCTCATCAAAATAGTGCAGGCCTTTGATATGACATTGGAAGAGTTTTTCAGCGAGGGATTTGAGTAGCTTTGTTGCATGGCAGATGTGAGCGAGAAGAAGATAAAATACCTGCAAAGAAAACTCTTGGCTTGGTACAAGACATCAGGTAGGCATTTCCCGTGGCGGAATAAGATAACCAACTACCAGGCTGTGATAGCCGAGGTGCTGCTACAACGAACAAAAGCCGAAACAGTTGCTAAATTCTACGTCCAGTTTCTTAAGGACTACCCCAACTGGAAATCTTTAGCTGAAGCCGATATAAAAGATATAGAGGATTATTTGAAGCCGGTAGGCTTGTACCGGCAACGCTCTGTACGGTTGCAGAACCTTGCAAAAGAAATGGTTAAGCGCGGGGGAAGGTTACCGAAAGACAGGCAGGACTTAGAATCTATCCCATTTATGGGGCAGTATATAGCCAATGCAGTAGAATTAGTGGTGTTTAACCAACCTAGCCCATTGGTGGATGTAAATATGGCAAGGGTAATTGAACGGTACTTTGGCCCACGCGAGATGGCAGACATACGTTATGACCCCTATCTGCAGGGTTTAGCCTACCGTATTGTACATCATAAAGAAGCTAAGTATCTTAACTGGGCAATTTTGGATTTTGCTGCTTTGATATGTATAGCAAGAAAACCGAAATGTGAGATATGTACTTTAAAAAATCGATGTAGTTACTATGGCAACTCAAGCAGATACAATATTAGATGAAGTATACACAACATTAAATATTCAGAACTCGACTGATGAACAGAAATACTTACGTATAGATGATATTGTACGCGAATTAGCGAATGTTAATCTACGAGCTGTTATTAACCCAAAAACTACAGGTACAATTTCTGAAAGACTTTGCCAACTTGGGCTGAAAGCAAGAGTAAATGATATATACAAGCCAATGAACGATAAATGGAATTGGATGGCTGATTTTTCAATTCTAGGACACCCATTTAATTTATTGGTATCAGTGAAGAGTTTTAAGGCAAAAGAAAGATTATTAGTAAGTGGAAGTGGTAATATATTGTCCCCTACTGTCGGCTGGGGATTAATGAATGACCCTAATGAATGGACTGAAGACCGCACAAGGGTATATTTATTTAGAAGTTTTATTGCAATATATATGCCTGCCGCATTGCTTAATGTTATATCTCAACCCTCTAAAGATATAAATAACATTAATGGTAAGCCATTCCTTAGATCACTAGCAGACTTTACAACAGATTTGACTGCGGCTATGTCTAATAATGTAATTGATATCACAAGATTTTAGCCGAGACTATTATAGTTATAATATATATAATTGACTCGGAGGAAATAGCAAATCAATAGCCTTAGGCTTTATCTTGAATAAAGGACCTTTTTCAACCACTTTGCCGGTTACTCCATGTTTTTTTATAAGATGATCCATAGTGATAAGTCCTTGTTCAAGTAATATATCAAATTGAGAAATAATTGGTTTTCGAGTATGTTGAACTTTCTTGTATAAGAAATGTTCATGCCCATCTAGCATTATACTCTCAGCCTCAACCCAAAATGTTTCATTGTGTTTTTCGAGCAATCTACTATGTAACGTTTCCAAAGTCCAAAGGACAAAATTACCGATAGTTTTGTCTTCAGAATTTTCTACTAAATGAGCTAGATTCGTATCTAGCTTAAATTGTAGTCCCTGAGAATTTCTAACCAATGTCGATACAGTACAGTAAAGTTTAAAATCGCCCTGACGTGAATAACCAAAAGCATCTAGAATTTCAGCTGAACTTTTAAATTTACTTAATGTCCAATTAGGAACTTGAGCAAACAAATTCTTTCTATTCGGCCTCTCGGATCGAAAAGATTTAAGTTCAATTCCTTTATAATCTGGATTTTTCGACGAATTGATTTGTATTCCTAAAGCATGTTCTAATGTTCTACCAACAGCAGTATCTGCGTTAAGTAGAGCTGGAATAGGGCCTTTCCTAGCAATATTTCTTATTAATCCTAGTAATTCATTAGCAACCATATTGGCATCATAACTGAGTTCAGCAATGATCTCCTTTAGTGGATTAGCTACTGATTGACTTAACAAGCTAATAATGTCCAACGTTGTAATATTGACAACATACAACTTGTGCTTATAGGCTATTAATCCTAATATATCATTGGGGCTAGTGTAACATCCTAATTTTTTAAACCATATTCTAGGATCTCCCTTTTTTGTTATAGGTCTATATAATGATGCTTTTGTATCAACAACCTTATCATGAGTAATTATTTGGGCATCGATAATAATCTTGTGTTCTGGGCCTTGCGTTTGTAAACCATAATCATGCAGTGACTTCTCCTTTAAGTAACTCCGCACAGGACCAGTAGCGTCCATTATCGATTTCTCAAGACCTGTTTCTGTTGGTTCTATAAGAGTTAGTTCAATTGCCCTTTCCGTTAACGCCTTAATTCTATTAATTTCAGTATTACTAAGTATCCGCATAAGCGTTATTCAATATTTCTCAATATTTCCATTGCTACGGCACGGGCCATAAGTGGCGGAACTGCATTGCCAACCAACGTGAACTGGGGCACCTCGTGTTTTCTTTTATTCCCGCCTGTCGACCTTTTCCCTTGGAATACAAATGAATCATCAAAAGATTGAAGTCGAGCCATTTCTCTCACCGTAAGTGCTCGGGGAGTTGAGTAGTGTATATAGTCATCCGCAATTGTCATAATAGTTGGACTTTGACCGTAAGGCTTCAGTACATTATAGTTTCGCTTTTCAGAATCAAGCTTGAGTGAAATCAAGTGTTTTTTTGCAACATCGTAATCACCTGCCTTTCGAATTACATCCAAACGCTTGATTACATCTTCATTTTGATTACTTGTTTTATGGTTGTGTAAGGGTGCAATTGTGTGAAGATTATTTTTAAGGTCATCTATATTTCGCACATATATCGGACTTTTAGCGTTTACAAAACGCCCATTCAGTCGGCCTTTTTTGCTCCATTCTGCGTAGGTAATACCTTTCTTTGAGTTAATGTTCCCGTCAATTTCTCTCTTTCTTAACAGCGCCAACATTTTCTCAGAAGTGCCGTTAAACTTCGCATTTATATTAATCTCCTCATAGTTGTATTTCTCCTCATCATTGCCGATAAAATCTAAATCGTATAAAGCTTCAAATATTGTTACCTTATCGCTTTCAGTTACGGTGGCAGGGATATCAGTGATTAGTTTTTGATCTTTACGGCAACCTATAAATAAAACGCGTTCCCGATTTTGGGGAACCCCATAATTTGACGCCAGTGCCACAAATGGATCCGCGATATTATACAGCCGGATATGAGTCATTATTTCTTCAAACTCCTTTGACTGTTTAGATGCTTTAGCTATTATGCGTAGCTCTTCTACGCATTCATCAAAAGAATAGGCATAAATTTTTAGGGCAGATATTATTTCGTTTACTTCACTATTATATGCGACTGCGGATTTAAGGCTTGAAAAAGCTAAATTTATTTTATCAATTATAGTATCAGCATCTATTGCTTCTAGAAACCTATCAAAGTCTTCAGCAAAAAAGTCATCATCTAAATCATTGAATGCTTTTTCGTTGATTACCTTCTTCCGAATATATTCTAATTCACTTGTACGCTTAAGTAGGTTAAAGCCGTGCCTGATTGTTATTATATTCTTGTCTGTTTTACTGGTTTTGTAGTCAACTATTTTCGGTGTTAATTGGCGAAACCTCGTTTCAATATTTTGTATGTACTTTTCTTTCAGGCTTTCTAAATCTTTGTCAGTATGCTGCTCAAATTGTAACCTTAATGTGTAACAATCAATTAAAAAGGTGCTTTGTGTGCGCAATTTTCTGAGGTTAAAAACGAAACTTGTTAATTGCCCAAACTCCTTAAGATCCACTATTGATCGAATCTCTTTTAATATGAGTTCTTTAATTTTGCCCCCTTCTTTAGTCAAAATACCCTTTACATTTTCCATCACAAAGTATTTAGGCCTTAGCTGTCTAATGACTTTTAAATAATGAGAAAACAAGTCATCTTTTTTATCGAACTTCTTTCGTTTACCCGCCAGGCTGAAACTTTGACAGGGAGGCCCACCGCAAACAACATCAACAGTTTTCCCTTTTAACTTTTCCAGTAAATTATCAAGGTAATTAGGCTCAGTAATGTCTTGCCGTAAGAACTCCATATCAATTCCGAGTTGGTAGTTGTATCGGGCGATGTGTGTTAATTCACAGTTCTCGTTTATATCACTTGCTAACAGAAAATCATAGAATCGATTGTTACACTCTGCTTGTAAAAACCCTTCGCTAAAGCCCCCTGCACCTGCAAACAGGTCAATAAAGGCTACTTTTTCTTTCGATTCATATTCTGTTAAATCTTCGCAAACAATAGTTGCTTCAACATTCTTCTTTCTGCTCGCTACAAGAGCGGTAATCTTAGCTTTAATTTTTTTATCCGTAAGCTTGGTAGTTTCAGTCAAATATTTTTCAGTTTCTTGCTTCAGGAAGTAGAGGTAATTATTTATCGTTTTGTGAGCGTACTCTGTGTCTCTCACAACCTGGCTTTTAGGATCCCAGTCTTTTTTATGAATTTTCTCCCCTATGGCTACTTTTATCTGTGCGCTCTTTTGCCGTATTACTAAGTGAATTGGCGACAGTTTATTCTTATCTGCTTTATCTAGATAAAATTTGACATTTAGCATTTGCGGACATATTTACGGACACGGACAAACTTACGGACGGGGTGTGAAAAATCCAAACATTTTTAGACAATTGTCCGAAAATGTTTGGCCATACATGGCACGGGTTGCTGCATAGAATTGGCGGAGGAATCGGCAACTAAAGAGGATATTAGTCAGTTGCTGGAGCGGGTGGCGGCTACAGATAAGTATTTTGCGGGGTGATGTGTCCCGCGCTAGTATTACCTGTATAACTTGAGATGGCGGGTCTCGGCCCGCCATGACAGGTGTATTATATTATCCTTACTACTCCCCACGGACTGGTGGGTGCAAGGCGGACAGCTTTAACAATCCCGCACATGCGGAATTTGCCAAATCGCAGGTTTTACAACCACAATTGGTATTTAATACAAGAATTTGAACTCACTTTTTAGGACGATAGGGCAGCACCTGCTAAATCCAAGTCCACTTTTTCAAAAAACCCCGAAAAAAAGCATTTTCTCAACGATTTTTGTATCTTCATCGTCCATAAAAACGATTGTTTGCATGAAGTCAGCATTGTTAAGCCGTTATCTGTTGTTACTGGCGGCAGTTATTTTAGTTGGCACCGGGTGTAAAAAGCTTAAACGCACCGAGAACAGCACGACTGTTACCGTTACACCAAACGGCACACCCACCTCCACTGCAGGTAAGGGCGGTAATGCATCGTTCAGGATCACCCCTGACCACAATGGCATTGGCATAGACAGTTGCCTCGTTTATATAAAATACAATGCATCTGTAATACCCGTCAATGGGCAGTTTGATGACTCGGTATGGGCGGTGCGCGAAGAAGGAAAGACCACAGGGCCTATCGCCGAGTTCAAAGAACTGAAGCCGGGCAACTATTATGTGTATGGCAAAGGCTGGGACCTGGTAAGGTCGGTGCACGTGCATGGCGGACTGCCTTATATTATTATCGAAGAGAACAGGAACACCATACACTATTTCACGCTTCCCTTGCAGGAAATGGAATAAATTTAGCTGTATATAATATTTCTTAAGCCGTATAATGTTGAATTATACGGCTTTTTTCGTCTGTTGATAAACTGTGCATTTTTGACAAGCCCTTAACAGGCAATACTGGATTAAGCGGGTTCTTTTCGTTATTTTTGGTATAAATCGTGAGATATGTTTGATGATTTCATGGAAGATGAATGGAATTCCCTGGATGAACTACTGAAGAGATACGAAGATGTGAAGAATGGCGAGTCGGCCAGCATAATGGATGAGGAAGATTTTGAGCGTGTTATCGAATATTACTTTCAAAACAGCAATGAAGAACAGGCCCTCCTGGCATGTGAAATAGCCCGAACCTACTACCCGTTTTCTACTTCGGTTTTATTGTTGAAAGCAGAAATACTGGTGCAGGCCCAGAAATACGGGCAGGCGGTACATGCGTTGGACGAACTGGAGCAATACGACCAGGCCAACCTGGATGCTACATTGCTGCGCTCGGACGTGCTGGTCAGCCAGTTTAAGTACGACCAGGCAGCGGTTTTCCTGGAGCACAGGGCCGGGAACTTTGAAGGCAGGGACAAGATAGAAGTGCTGCTGGAGCTGACCGACGTATATGACGAATGTGAAGAATTTGACGCGGTGTTTGATACCCTGCAACGTATATTGAAGATAGACGCGCGCAACGAAGAGGCACTACAGAAGATATGCTTCTGGGCAGACTTTACCAAACGCCTGGAAGACAGCGTAGCGGTACACATGCATATTACGGAAGAGGATCCCTATAACGCGCTGGCATGGTTCAACATGGGCACGGCATACCAGGGGCTGAAGATGTATGAGAAGGCCATTGACGCATACGAGTTTTGCACGGCTATAGACGAAAAATTTGAATTTGCCTACCGCAATATGGCAGACGCCTATATGCGGCTGAAATGGTATGAAAAAGCCATAGAAGTGCTGGAAACGCATATGGAACTGGCGAAACCCGAGGATGTGATATTTGAAGCGATAGGTTATTGCTGGGAGAAGAAAAAGAATTTTCAAAGGGCGCGCTACTTCTATAGAAAAGCATCCCAACTCAGCCCGCAGGACGACAGTATATTTTACAAAATAGGGGAGACCTACGCCCGCGAAAAACAGTGGGAGAAGGCTATTAAAGCTTATTCGGTAGCATTGCACCTGGACAAGGACAACGCATCTTATTGCATGGCGATAGGCAATTGCCTGATGGAGATGGATGTGCAAACCGAGGCGCTGGTTTGCTACCTGAACGCTGTAAAGCTGAAACCCAACAATAAGACAACGTGGCTGGCACTGATAAAGGGATTATACATGGCCAACTATTTTGAAGAAGCGCTCACACAAATAGAAATAGCCCGTGAAAACTGTGGTGACAAGGCAGAGTTCGGCTATTTTCGTGCGGCGACCTTGTTTGAACTGGGCAAATCGAAAGAAGCATTGCTGCAACTGGAACAGGCATTGAAACTGGCGCCTACAAAGGTTAAAACATTCACCGCGCTGAACCCTGAATATATGCGCCGTAGTTCTGTGAGCGAGCTGATAGCGAGGTATAAGAAGAAGTAAAATTATTCGCTCAGGCGTACCCGTTTCAGGTCTATTACATTCATAGGGGTGGCTGTAAATCCGCTCACACGCTTGCCGATAAAGTGCGTCATCTGGTCGTAAAACAGCGGTATCACCGGGGCTTGTTGCATCACTAAGCTATCCATATTGCGGTATAGTTTCCACCGGAGGCTGTCGCTTTTAGCCTGCATGGCCGCGTCATACCAATCATTGAATTGGGGATGGTTGAACCTCGTATAGTTAGGGGGGGCCGGCAGGTTGCCGTTAAAGAAAACCAGGTAGGTTTCCGCATCGGGATAATCGGCTATCCACTGCCCGCGAAAAAATACCGCCTCCGATTTGCTCATCTGTTGTCGCAGTATGTTCGACTGCATGATTTCCACCTGCACGGGTATGCCCACTGCCTGCAACTGGTTGGCCACGAAGTTGACTATATCGGAATAAATATCAGGCGTCAGCGCCGTGATAGTACTCAGCCCCTTGCCGCTCGGGTAACCAGCCAGTTTCAACAGTTCTGCAGCTTTGGCCGGGTTGTAACTATACCCATAGCTATGTGAGCTATCATAACCGGGCATGCCGGCCGGTATAAAACCTGCGGTTGCGGCTATGCCAATGCCGTTTCGGAAATAGGTAACTATCTTTTGCCTGTCCACCGCATAGTTCATAGCCTGCCTTACCAATACATTCCTCAATGGGGAATTTTGCAACAAAGCGTTGGCAGTATCAGTAAGAAAACCCAGGTATTCAGTATTGAGATAGGTCCTTTTTTCCAGTGTCAACTTATCACTGTATTCTTTCTTCAATTCCCCTTTCTTGGTCAGCACCAGGTCTTTGAACGAACCATCCAGTTCGTTTACAAAATCCAGTTCACCCTGCAGGAAACGGAAAAACTCACTGGCTTTGGCCGTAGTAAAACTTATTGTTACGGCATCAACGTAGGGTAAAGTATGGCCGCTGTCATCTTTTTCCCAATACCGCGGATTTTTATGCAGTATCAGCATGTTCCCTTCATCCCAAAGCTGAAACCTGAACGGCCCAGTGCCACAGGGATGCGTGCGGAAGTCTTTGCCCCACTTTTCTACCACTTCGTGCGGCACTATGCTGCAATACTGCATACTCAATATCTCGGGCAAAGGACGGAAGGGGCGAACGAGTTTTATTACGAGGGTGGTATCATCCACGGCCACAAAGGGCTCCTTTTCCACCACACGGTCGTTAAATATCCATGCGCCGGGCGATGCAGTGGCGGGGTCAATAATGCGGTTGAAGCTATATACCACATCCGCTGCGGTCATCTTCCTACCCTTTCCGCCGGGAAATGCAGGGTTATCATGGAAATAAACATCATTGCGTAAAATAAAGGTGTGTGTAAGGCCATCTTCGCTCACGGTCCAGCTTTTGGCCAGCGAGGGCGATAGATGCAACTGGCTGTCGATGGCTACCAACGTGTTGAATAACATATTGGCGGTCCACATCATGTACTGGTCTTTTGCAAAGGCGGGGTCCAGCGATTCCAACGCTTTGCCGGACATGTTCATCCTGAAAACATTACGCTCCTTATGCCCGTCGCCACCACAGGCTGCAAGCAATGGTAGCAATGCCAGGCAACAATATAGCCTCAACCGGTACATGACACAATATAATGGAAATTCAGGCCTTTTGAAGGATTGATATTTTCAGTACCAACGGATGCAAGAGATAATATTGTGTTAACTATTGCGATGAGCCTTAATAATTTATGGAATAAAGACAGGCTGTTCATCTAAATAATAAAGACATTTGCGGGCTTAAACTGTTATTTTTGCGGCACGCATTAAAAAAGTGTACATGAATCCGGACGAAAGGAATATACGCAACAAAGGCTATAATGGTTTTCGCGGCGCCATGCATATTGGTATCGGCTTACTGTATATAGTAGTGGGAGGTATCGTAGGTTATTTCAAATCCTTTGGCACTATTCCGCTCTCCAACGCTGCCGCCTATGGCATCACAACTGCCATGGTGTTGTATGGCGCCTTCAGGATATACCGTGGCTGGGTGTACCTGAAACCGCGCAGTTGATATTCTTTACAGAAGGGTGACATCGCTGTTAAATTAATGTTACAAGAGAAATGAACATCATAGATAATTTTAGAATAATGCCTAAACTTGCGGTTATGAGAATTGGCAGGTTGGTGTTAGCTATAAGCTTGCTGGTGGCTGTTGCGGGTTGCGGTGAAGAAAAAGCAAAAGACAAACCCACCGATACGCTGACAACCGGCACTATCGATATTGCTGCAGACGAAACCTACAGGCCGGTTATAGAAGAACAATTGAAAGTATTTGACAGCAGTTTTCCGGACGCCCATATCAATGTGCAGTACAAACCGGAAAGTGAATGCATCAAGGACTTCATGGATGGGAAGGTGCGGCTGATATTGGTAACCCGCGACCTGGGCGCTGATGAAAAAGCCATACTGGAACAAAAGAAAATAGTGCCCACGGCTATGGCCATAGCCAAAGACGCTGTGGCGGTAGTTGTGAATAATGAAAATGAGGACAGTGTCTTCAGTATTGCCGAACTGAAAGGAATACTAACAGGGCAGCACAGTAAAAAATATACGGTGGTGTTTGATAATCCCGGGTCCAGCACGCTGAGGTTTATGCTCGACTCGCTGATACCTGGGGAAAAGCTGGGTGATAACGTGTATGCTGCCAAAGGTAATGACTCGGTGATACACTATGTGGCCAACAATCCCGATGCTATCGGCTTTGTGAGCGTGAGCCACATCAGCGACTTTGAGGACCCCGAAGGGCTGGCCTTCATCAGCACGGTGAAAGTCGCCGCGATATTTAACGATAGCCTGGATGAAGGTTATAAACCTTACCAGGCATATATAGCGCCTGAATGGTACCCGCTGACGCGCAAACTGTATTATATACACCGGGACACCTATTCGGGATTAGCCGCGGGCTTTGCCAAATTCCTGCGCGAGCAGCGTGGGCAACTGGTATTCAAGCAGGCGAGGTTGTTCCCAACGCGGGTGAACATTGTGTTCAGGGAGGCAGGTGTTAGCCGATAATATTTTGTAACTAAAAACGTGTTTATAAAACGAACGCTACCTAAACTGAGGTATAAACAAATGAAGATGAAACAACTGATAGTAACCATCGCTGCCGCGGCCATGACCATCACAGCCACGGCGCAGTCGCTGGACGAAGGAATGAAAATGTACCGGTATGAACGTTATGCCAGTGCTAAAAAGATATTACAGCCCCTGGCTGCAACAGACCCCATGGCCAATTATTACTACGGCCTTTCCGAACTGGAATTGGGCAATACAGATGCGGCTATGGCGGCATTCGTAAAATATCCCGAAGATTTTGCAAACATCAGCGGAACAGTGAGGGTGAAATTTGCCGTAGAAGGCGAGGCTGCCGGTATGCAGGCCGCACAGGCTCTGGCAGATATGGGCAAGAAAAAAGAATGGGTTCAGAAAAGATATGCTGCCGATGCCATCAACTATTCAAAAGGCGGCAATAAGCAACTGGCAGTAGACTGGTACACCGAAGTGCTGGAGAAAATGATAACGCCTGAACTATTGGTTGCTACAGGCGATGCATACCTGCAACTGCCCTCGGGCGGTGGGCAAGCCATGACGCATTACGAGAAAGCCGTAGAAAAAGACCCGAACAATTCACTCGCGTACTCACGTATGGGTAAGCTGATGTATAATGCGCGTAACTATGATAAGGCATTGGAACATTGGAAGAAGGCACAGGAGACCGACCCGACCAATCCACTACCATACCGGGACATGGCAATGGCATATGCTTATGTAGGCAAGTATGAACTGGCCAAAGAGAATATGGAGAAATACCTCCAGTATTCTGATAAGTCGATGTCGGATCAATATACTTATGCTGAGATACTCTATAGCGCCAAATATTTTCCGGAAGCGATTGCCAAAATAAATGAACTGAAGGCACAGGGATTGAATAAGGTGGAACATTACGGGATATTGGCTTACAGCTATCTTGATGTTAAGGATTCTACCGCAGCTGCGAAATCTTTGGAGAATGCGAGAACCTACTTTGCCAAACAGAAACCGGAAAGACTGTTCGCCCAGGACTACCTGAAATTAGGACAGATTTACCTGCGTAATGACATTGGTGACTCTGCCAATATCGCTTTCAGCAAGGCATTGAGTATGGACACAACCGGCGACAGGATAGCCACTTACCGCGATATTGCTGAATCTTTCCGCACAAACCGCGATTGGGTGAATGCCGGTAAATGGTATGAAAAAATATATGCCGAATTTGGCGATAAGGCACTGGCTGCCGATTATGTATGGGGCGGTATCAGCTATTTCTACGCCAGTGCCATACCGGGGATTGATACGTTAAAAGTACTGACAACTGCGGATACTATCATGGGTTCTATGATTGCCAAATTTCCTGAGCAGCCTTCAGGGTACTACTGGAGGGGGCGCATAAATATGGCAATTGACAACGAGGCCAAAACAGGCGCTGCAAAACCATATTTTGAACAATGGCTGGCTATGGACACTGAAGGCGCTCCGAAAAATGACAGGGACCTGTTATATGCGTACCAATACCTTGCGTTGTATCATTACAACAAAGAGGACAAGCCGAATACAATTACATGGGCTGAAAAAGTATTGGTAATAGATGCTAATAACAAATTTGCCAAGGACCTGCTGGACTGGGCGAAAAAAAAAGTGTAAAGCACTAACAACAATATGAAATAATAAAGGGGCGTCATAGCCCCTTTATTATTTTGGTGTTATGCCAAAGTCTATCCTGTAGTAAAAAAGCGGCAGGAAACCAAGCTGGTATTGTGTTACGAAAGGGTATGCCCCCTGTGCAGCCAGGTCATAGTTATATGTCTGCGAAAGGACATTTTTCGTATTCAGTACATTTACGAGGTCAATAGCAATTTCATGTGTTACTCTCTTAGCATTGATACGCACGCCCAGTTTAATATCCGTCCTGAAATAGTCCTTATAACGTAAGGTATTCCGTTGAGCGTCTATCACTACAAGGTCGCCAACAGCATTGGAGGCCGCAACATCGGGCGGGGAGTACAGCCTCCCGCCTGTATAGGTTATTTTCAATCCTGTCAACAGCGTGCTGTTCTTGCTTAGTTTATATTCATATCCTGCCAACAGGTTAGCAGCATAGTTCCCGTTATAATCCGTATTGCGGTAAACGCCGTCATTGCCTTTTGCTTTCGAATCAAATATTGCCGCTGACAGAAGAACATAATAATTTTTAGAGAAGGCTTTTTCCACGGTCAACTCCAGGCCATAGTTATACCCTGTGCCTGTATTCACCAATGTATCGGGGAACAACCTGCTGAAGTTGGAACCCTGGTTCAATCCTGAAAATGAGGACCCTGCCCTTGTTTCTATGGGCACATCGAACAGGTATTGGTAATATAATTCCGACCGCAACCTTAGTACACGTGAAAAGATATGCTCGTATCCACCTACTGCATGGTGGCTGCGGGTGAAGTCCATATCATAATTGTGCATGGCGGTAGCAGGATTCTGAGGCAGGTGTGCGAAGTATTGGTACAATGGTTGTAACTGGCTATGCAGTCCGTAACCCAGGGTAAAAATATTGCTGCTGCCCATAGTGTATTTCATTGCCAGCCGGGGTTCCAATGCTTTTGACTGGTTATGGGTCAGGTATTGACCATGCAGCCCCGCAGTAAATGTCAGCACATCCGAAGGGCGGTATTTATATTGTATATAGGCCTGCAATAAATTAGTACCGCCCTGAAAATCCAGCCTGTGCAGCCATGCCTGTTGCGTAGGTGGATACTGGCGGCTGCTGTCTACCAGGTTCAGGTAGTAATAGTTGTTGATTAGTCCCGCCTTCAGAGTATGCCTGCCTGAGAATTTTTTGTTGATGTACCAATGTGCAACCGTGGCGTTGGTCAGGAACCTGTATCCCAGGATGTATTTCAGCGAATCCACGACATAATTCGCGTCCCTGAACACTTTGTCATGTCTTGCCTTTACATCCGATGTTGTTTGCGCCACAGTAATACGCGTGTAGGTACTGCTGTTGATAATATAACTGAAGGCTGTGCCCAGTACACCCATGGTGCTACCAAAATACTGGTCGCGGTCAGACTCTCCGTAGAGCTCTTCGGGACGCTCGTTGGTATTGCTTACTATAAGGTCTATCTTGCTGATGCCGCCAATGCCAAAGAACGAGAGGTTGGCTTTCCTGCCCATAGGGAAATTCAGCTTCAATGCGGCATCCTGGTAATTAGGAACAGAATTAGTGCCTATCCTGATATTTAGCCCTTCAAATAGCTTTAATGTTGAGTACCGGTAAGTAAGCAGGAAAGAAGAGCCGTGCTTACGCGATATTGGTCCTTCCGCCGCCAGCTCCGTTCCCAGGAAACCCAGTTGACCGGTGAATTCATAGCGATCTTCATTGCCATTGCGCATCTTTAAGTCGAACACACCTGCTGTGGAATTCCCATATTCAGAGGGAAACGCTCCCGTAAAGAAATCACTGTTAGCCAATGTCTTGTTGTTTAGGATGGTGACAGGCCCACCCGATGTACCTGATACAGCAAAGTGGTTGGGATTGGGAATATCTATATCTTCCAGCCGCCACAAAATACCTTGCGGAGAGTTACCCCTTACGATAATATCATTACGGGAATCATCAGCACCCAGCACACCGGCAAAGTTGGACGCCATTCGTGCAGGGTCGGCCCGGCTGCCTGCATAGCGCTCCGTTTCCTGTACATCAAAGGTCCTGGCGCTAACCAACGCCATTTCGTTTATGTGGTCGCGCCTATCAGATATCACCACCTCTTCCAGCCGGGTGGCGGATTCTTCCATGGAAAGGTCCAGTAATACCTCTTTTCCGGATGTCACTAATACACCCGGTATGGTGAGGCTGTTGTAACCGATGTAAGATACCTGGATCGTATGTTTTCCTACCGGTATATCATTCAGGATAAAGTTGCCATTATCATCAGTGGCCGTTCCTACCGGTGGTTCTACCGAAGTTACCGCTACTGTAACACCCGCCAGCGGTATTCTCGATTCTTTATCAGTAATACTGCCTTTAATAGTTTGCGTGTATTGCGCTGCGCAAGGCAGTGTTATAACAAAGGCGGAAAAAGCAAAAATGAACTTCTGCATAATAAATGATAAATCCCTGCACGGGTCTGCCCGGTAGCCGGGGAGTCGTGCAGGCCATATTAAATATACCGATTTGCAGTAATTATTAAAACCTGGAAAGGAGAAGAATCAGATCTTACCGTTTGGGGCACCCGCATATTTCTACCTCCACACAGTCAATTAACAATCAATTGATTGCAAAAAAAGTGCTATTTGACTGATTATAAACTGGTTAAAAACTCAGGCTATCACTATTGAATATCAAATAACCTTTTTAACTTTTCGTTAAACCTTAACGTTCTCACCAGGTCTTTTTATAGCATAAATGCACTAAAATGGGTAAAGTAAATCGTCGCGAGTTCTTTGAAGAATTCATTGCGACACAAACCGAAACTGCGGCTCCTGCGGCAGGTGAAGATGTCATCTATAAAAAATATGTAAACAAAGAAACGCCGCGTGGGCTAAGCAAAACCACGGGTACACTGTCCAAATACACGGGAGCCTGGGGTGACAGGCAAATAGTTCACTTGTTAAGGAGAGCGATGTTCGGCGTTAAATACGAAGACGTGCTTGCGTTGCGGACAATGACCATGGAACAGGCGGTTGACGAATTGCTCTCAGCGCAAACGATACCGGCGCCTCCTGTGAACAATTATAATACAGCTACCTATACCGACCCCACCGGTGTTCAACTGGACGATACCTGGGTAAACGCTCCATTTGGCGACAGTACGGTAAACAATTACCGTTTACTATCCATGACCAACTGGTGGATAGGCAGGATGATATATCAGCCCGAAAGAAGGATAACGGAGAAAATGACCTTCTTCTGGCACAACCACTTCGCTACTGAATATCCCGTTGTTGCCTATGCGCACATGCTGTACAATCACCACATGATATTCAGGAACAATGCATTGGGTAATTTTAAAACAATAGTAACGGCGATTACTAAAGACCCGGCTATGTTGCGCTACCTGAACGGTTACCTGAATACCAAAACAGCGCCTGATGAAAATTATGCACGGGAGTTGTTTGAATTATTTACACTCGGGAAAAATTATAAACCGATTTATACAGAGGACGACATCAAAGCGGCAGCCAAAATACTTACGGGTTGGCGCTATAGTACATCCACATGGACAGGCAACTTCGTATCCAGCCTGCACGATACTTCCAACAAGACCTTTTCTTCGTTCTTCGCCAACAAGAGCATTACCGGAAAGTCTGGTACAGCAGGCGCACAGGAAACCGATGAACTGATAGATATGATATTTACCAAGCAGGAGGTGGCCAAGTTTATCGTGCGCAAACTGTACCGCTTTTTTGTTTATTACGATATTGATATCAACACCGAGTTCAACATCATCATACCACTGGCGCAGATGATGGTGAATACCAACTGGCAGATTAAGCCGGTGCTGGAAACGCTGTTGAAGAGTGAGCATTTTTACGATGCGCTCAGCATGGATTGTGTCATTCGCACACCGCTTGACTATATAGTAGGGACGTTCAGGACATTCGATATACAGTTGCCTGGTGGATGGCGTTCAGACAAAGAGTATAAAATATACAATTACCTGCGTACTTATATGGCTAACCTGGGTTGCGAACCCAACAATCCCCCAAACGTGGCAGGTTGGCCGGCTTTTTACCAGGAGCCTGACTATTATGAAAAATGGATCAACTCGACCACCATGCCGCGCCGCATGCAATTCATGGATATGATGCTGGGTTCAGGTTTTTCGGCGGGTACGGGCACTGCTATTAAGATAGACCCGATGCACCTGGCTAAAAAATTCTACAGCCCGGGCGACCCCAACCTCCTGGTAACCTTCTTCTGCGACCTGTTGCTGGGTATAGGTATTTCTCAGACGATGAAGGATAATTTAAAAACCATCACGCTGCTCAGCGGCCAATCGCAGGACTACTATTGGACCAATGCATGGTCGGCCTATGTCTCCAACCCCAACACTACCAATACGAACACGGTAAGGACAAGGCTGGTGAGCCTGCTCACAGAGCTAACGCACCTTGCCGAACACAATCTATGTTGATCATTATAAAATACTGCAACGAATGAAACGCAGGGACTTTTTGAAAATATCGCAGGCAGCCACGCTGGCCTATGTCATAAACGGCACACCGGTACGCACTTATGCGCGCAACCCGTTGCTGGAATTGCTGGCCAAACAAACCGCTGCAAACGGCAGGGTATTGGTAATGATTCAACTGAATGGCGGCAACGACGGGCTTAACACCTTAATACCACTCGACCAATACAGCCAGCTATCGAATGCCCGCAGCAATATCTTGATACCACAAAACAAGGTACTGGCCCTGGCCAACACGAACCTGACAGGCCTCCACCCTGCAATGACAGGAGTGCGGGACTTATATGATAACGGCTACGTAAACATCATACAAAGTGTGGGTTACCCGGATCCCAATTTCTCGCACTTTCGTGCAACGGATATATGGATGTCGGGCTCTGATGAGAACCAATATATAAATACAGGGTGGCTGGGCAGGCACCTCGATGAAGAATATCCCGGTTACCCCGTAGGATTTCCTAACACCAACATGCCCGACCCACTTGCTATACAAATTGGTTCAGGTATATCTAACCTGTTGCAGGGCGCAGATGCTAACCTTGGGATGGCAATCGCCAGCCTTGATAGCTTCTATAATATAATCAATGGAACGGTGGACCCCGCACCTAACACACCGGCGGGACATGAACTTACTTTCGTCAGGTATATCAAGCAGCAAACGGAGGTGTACACTACGGTAATACAAAACGCCGCAGGCAAAGCGCAAAACGTATCCACCAAGTGGCCTACAACAAGCAACAGGCTGGCAGACCAGTTGAAAGTAGTTTCCAGGCTGATAGCAGGCGGGTTAAAAACACCTGTTTATGTTGTGAGCATGGGCGGATTTGATACACACTCACAGCAAACAGACTCGGCAGACACAACCATAGGCTCGCATGCTAACCTGCTACAGGATATATCAGAAGCCGTCGAGGCGTTTTTTGATGAAGCCAAAATCCATAAGTACGATGACAGGGTGGCCGCTATGACTTTCTCAGAATTCGGCAGAAGAATAAAATCAAATGCCAGTGGCGGTACAGACCATGGCACAACCGCACCTGTTTTTGTATTCAGCAAATATGTAAATCCCGGCATTATCGGGGCCAATCCAAAATTGCCCGCCAGCGCCACAGTAAGCGACAACCTGCCATTGCTCAACGACTACCGTACTATCTATTCAGCCGTGCTGGCCGACTGGTTCCAGGTAGATACGGCGACCATGGATAAGGTACTTATGAAACATTATAATGTTTTGCCGGTATTCCAGAAGACCAACAATGTGGAAGAAACTACGGTATCGGGCAGCGACGATATACTCGGGCAAAACTATCCGAACCCGTTCTCAAGGAATACTACTATTAGTTTTAGTTCAGACGGTGGCACTGTTGCAATACAGATGTTTGACGTCAACGGTCGTGTGGTGAAAAACATTCTGCCTGCCAGGCAAATGGATAAGGGTAAACATCAACTTACGATTGAACGTGGCGACTTGCCTCCGGGCCAATATTTTTACCGGTTAACCAATGGGAAAAACCAAAGTACAAAACGGTTGACGGTGGTAGATTAATTACCAGTCTTTACGCCTCATTTGTTTTTTAAGAGATTCGCGGCGCTTGGTTTCCAGGCGCTGTTCTTTTATCACTGCTGGTATTTTTGTTGGCTTGCGCTTTTTGGGCCGTATCAACGCTTTCTCTACCAGGTCCATCATTTTCTTCAGCGCTATCTCCTTATTCTCCAGTTGCGAACGTGTTTCGCTCGACTTTACAATAAGGTAACAGTCTTTATTGATGCGGTTCATCAACTTGCTGATGATGAGTATCTTTTCCTCGGGCGTGAAAAATCTTGATTCATCCACGCACCACCAGGCTTCTGCGGCCGTTTCCACCTTATTTACGTTCTGCCCACCCTTGCCCCCGCTACGCGAGGTCTTATAACTTACTTCCGAACTGAAATCTTTCATTTTTTCCCGGATATTTTAACTATCCCCTATCGGCAAATATTGTACCAATTATCTTTTAATACTCTTCACCTTCATCCTCGCTTTCCAGGCTCATATTGAGCATCCCGCCCAGTATGTCGCTAAAATTATAACCGCTACCTTCCACACCTTTTTTGCTGATGAGTGAATATTCCGCCAGACCGTGCAACAGGAATTCCATGAGTAGCGCGGCTTGTATCTTATCGGCATTCGGGTAATATTGTTTCACCACATTATACAAGCCATCTACTTTGTACAGGTTGTTCCGGTATTCCTCATCGCCCGCGTCAACAGGTATTAATAAATTGTTACCCTTACCAAACCAGTCTATCACCGGTTGGTAGGGATTGGCTGCAGGCTTTTGAGCGCCTGTTTTCTGCCCCGCTTTTTTAAAGGATTGGGGGTCGGGGAAATACTGTACGAACAGGCTCCTGATACTTTTGCCTAATAAGCTATATGCAACATTGGTCGGGCCCTCCTGTTCGCCTTCATATACCAATTCTATCTTGCCAGTTATAGCGGGAATGACACCGGCAAAGTCTGATATGCGTACCTGCGTGCCATCGTTGCCATGTAATAACGCCCTTCGTTCTGCAGTGCTCACCAGGTTTTCATAAGCGGAAATAGTAAGTCTTGCCGACACGCCGCTTTTCTGGTCCACGTATTCACTCTTCCGCGCTTCCATAGCTATTTGCTCTACCAGCAATTTGCAAACATCGGGTACTGTTACTTTGGCCAGTTGTTCTTCGGTTATATGTGCTTCCTGCTCAGTTATTGCCCTCGATATTTCCACCGTTCGCGGGTAGTGGGTTACTATCTGGCTTTCTATGCGGTCTTTTAATGGTGTTACGATACTTCCCCTGTTGGTATAATCTTCGGGATTGGCGGTAAAGACAAACAGTATATCCAGCGGCAGCCGTAGCTTAAAGCCCCGTATCTGTATATCGCCTTCCTGCAGGATATTAAACAACGAAACCTGTATCCTTGCCTGCAGGTCGGGCAATTCGTTTATGACAAAAATACCTCGATGCGAGCGGGGAATAATACCAAAATGCAATACACGCTCATCGGCAAAACTCAGGCGCAGGTTAGCCGCTTTTATGGGATCTATATCGCCTACCAGGTCGGCTACGGATACATCGGGTGTAGCCAGCTTTTCACCATAGCGTTCGCTACGGTGCAGCCAGGTTATCGGGGTATCGTCGCCTTTATTTTCCAGCAGCTCCCGGGCATACAGCGATATCGGGGCGAAAGGACTGTCGTTTATTTCACTACCTGCCACGCAGGGTATCCATTCGTCCAACAGGTTCACCATTTCGCGTGCCATACGCGTCTTGGCCTGCCCCCTGAGGCCCAGGAATAGTATATTGTGCCGGGACAACAGCGCTCTTTCTACATCCGGTATCACCGTATCTTCGTAACCAAGCACGGTTTTAAAGGTCTGTGCCTTCGTCGTTAGCGCTGTTATGAGATTGCTTCTTATTTCTTCTTTTACCGTTTTAGGTATATATCCTGAACGTTTTAGTTCCCCGAATGTATTGATAGCCGGATGCTGCATAATACTTATTGAATGATAAAGTTACAGGATAGGAACAAAGCCGGGGCGCAACTGTTGATGATAGGGCTATAAATAAATACTTGGACGTTATCGCCAGCGCATTTCTTCATAGGTCTTATCCAGCTTATACAATTTGCGGTCCCGCAGTTCTTCTTTTTCTTTCAGGTAGGCTTCATATTCAGTTTTATCCCTTACGGATGTCCACGTACCGGTGAAGGTGTTGCCCTGCAGTTTTAGTTCCATTACGCCCAGTTCTTCTTCCGTCATTACAAAAGTGCCGTCCGGCTTGCGTTCCACCTCCAGTACGATGTATTCATCCAGGTCGCCAAATTTATACATGGCTTCAAAGGAACATATTTCTTCGGGGCATGTGCCTTTTATAAACCTGATGTACAATTCTACTTCCACCTGTTTGTCAAAATAGCCGGTATATAGCTTCCTGTCGGCTATGTCTTTGTACATAGGTTCTGCTTCAGCGCCCTCATCTTCCTCATCCTCATTGGTGGAGGCGGCATACATTTTCGATTTACGTATGCTATCCCTGGCGGCCAGCACGCTATCCAGCAGGCCCTGCTTTTTTAGCACCATCAACCGTTTCAATTCCCGTTCTTCATCCGCCAGCGCTTCTTCATACTCCGCCTCGCTGCCGGCTTCCAGTATATTCAGCACCAGGCCTCCGTACCACTTTCCGTCCATCATATAGATGTCTTTTACCGCTATGCCATATCGCCTGCGGGTGAGCATATCGCGGATGAAAATATATCCCTGCATACGCAAGGGGGCTATGAGCTCAAATCCTATCAGCTCGTAGGGAAGGCGTTGCTTATCGAGTTCGTATTTAGCTATGAGTATATCTCCCCAGTGGACACCCGAATCTGCCCCTTTCTTCCGCACAAAGTTCATCATGTCAATAATCCTGGGGTTTTGTTCAGGATCGAACTGTGCAAGCCGGCGCACGTTAACACGCAAACGGTTTATGCGGTCTATCTGGAATGAATCGCGGGGCTGGTAAGTAGCCGCCAGGTCAGACATCATCGTGAACGTTGGGAACAGAGCCGCATAAGAGGAGTCATCGCCTGCCTGCAGAATTGTGATAATACGTTCTACCAGTTCTTTTTCTGAGTTTACCTGTGCCTTTGCACCCTCGATTGCAAACACACCGGCCAGGAACAATATGAACGGGTAAAATATCTTCATCGCTATCTATAAAAATAGCAAATACAACCGGAAACGGGAATATCTATAGCAGTTCCAGCACTTTCTCCGGCGGACGGCCCAGTATGGCTTTATCGCCTTTTATGAGTATGGGCCGCTCTATAAGTATCGGGTTTTCAGAGAGTATCTTCAGCCATTCCTTTTTGCTGAGCTTCCTGCCTTCATAATTGTCTTTGTACAAGGGCTCTTTTGTCCTGATGATACTTTGCACCCTTTTGCCCATTTTCTTCAGCAACTCGTTCAGTTCCGCAGGTGTGGGAGGTTCTTCCAGGTACAGGCGCAATTGCGGTTTTACACCGTGCTCTTTCAGCATTTTGAGTGTCCCGAGGCTGGTGGAGCAATTGGGCTTATGGTACATAATATATTCTGTCGAGGTATTCATCTTTAGAACGTCATTTCCTTTACGTCATCAGCAATCGTCAACCTGCCTGCCGTTTTTGCTTTTATTTCTTCAATAGTTACTCCCGGCGCATATTCAATACAGCAGAAACCATCCTCAGTAATATCAAATACCCCCAGGTCGCTTACCACCTTGGTGATGCAGCGCACCCCTGTAAGCGGCAGAGTACATTGGGGCAGCAGTTTACTTTCGCCGGCCTTGTTGGTATGTTGCATGGCTACTATGATATTTTTGGCTGCGGCCACCAGGTCCATAGCGCCGCCCATGCCTTTTACCATTTTGCCGGGTATCTTCCAGTTGGCGATATCGCCATTGTCGGCCACTTCCATAGCCCCCAGCACGGTCAGGTCTACCTTGCCTGCGCGTATCATGCCAAAGCTCATCGCACTGTCGAAGAAGGCAGAACCCGGTACAGTGGTAATGGTTTGTTTACCCGCATTTATCAGGTCAGGGTCTTCCTCTCCTTCAAAAGGGAAAGGTCCCATGCCCAGCAAACCATTTTCGCTTTGCAGCACCACATTGACCCCTTCGGGAATGTAGTTTGCTACCAGTGTAGGGATGCCGATGCCAAGGTTCACATAATACCCGTCTTTAAGCTCGCGGGCAATTCTTTGCGCTATTTGTTCTTTATTCAGTGCCATATACCCCAACCCCTAAAGGGGCGTTTTATCTTGTTAGTGATTTACTTCCTGCTATACCAGGCGCTCTACAGGCGCTTACGTACGGTTTTCTGTTCTATGCGTTTCTCATAATCCGTACCCTGGAATATACGATGTACATATATACCCGGCGTATGGATGTTGTTCGGGTCGAGCTCACCCGGCTCTACCAACTCTTCCACTTCGGCAATGGTTATTTTGCCGGCCATAGCCATCATAGGATTGAAGTTGCGGGCAGTCTCTTTGTAAATAAGATTACCCATCCTGTCTCCCTTCCATGCCTTTACAATGGCGAAATCCGCATCAAAGGCCATTTCCAGCAGATAATCCTTCCCGTTGAAGTTACGTACTTCTTTGCCGTCAGCTACTTCGGTACCTGCCCCGGCCAGCAACCACACGGCAGGCATACCATAGCCGGCAGCCATGCAACGGGTGGCCAATGTGCCCTGCGGCACCAGGTCCACTTCCAGCTCACCACTCAGCAACTGGCGTTCAAACTCGGCATTCTCGCCCACATAAGAGGATATCATCTTCTTCACCTGCTTTTCTTGCAGCAGCAATCCTATACCGAAGTCGTCCACACCGGCATTGTTAGATATACAGGTCAGGTTATTCACGCCTTTGCGCACCAGTGCGGCAATACAGTTTTCAGGAATACCGCAGAGGCCAAAACCGCCCAGCATCAGGGTCATTCCCGATTGGATATCTTTTATGGCCTCATCCGCGTTGGCTACTACTTTGTTCATCTGTCCGGAAAATTTGTGCTAAAATAGTCAATACTGGTCAATAGGGTAAAAATGGATAAGTTGATGGGTTTCCAATCAGTGATTTTTGTGCTTCAACGAGGGTTTTTGTTCCCAAAATGCCACTGCTGGAACAAAAAATGTTATGTTTTGTTGCACTTTGCGATGGTTGTGGCTGTACAACCGTTTGATAATCATTGTATTGAAAAAATGTTCCATTTTGATTCCAGGTTTATGCCTTTTAAATTAACGCCTTGCGTTCGGTTGATGCAGTAAAAATTTTTTGGTGGGGAATGCCGAACTGCCCGACAGGCATATGATATTTTTTCGGAGCATACATATAATGCAAATATACGTAAAATTATTGTAAAAATATTGTACTAAAGCTGCTTTACTTCTAATAATGCCATCCAGGAAATTCACACATCATAACTATTTCCCTCAATAGCCACCAACGTATTCGGGAAGACGGTCATTGCCTCGTCGCGGAAGGGGGCCAGCTCACGGTACTTGGATGAAAAGTGGCCTATGAGGAGTTGTTTCGCGCCCGCCATTTTTGCTATTTCCGCTGCCTGTATCGGTGTACTGTGGTAACGCATTTTCGCTTTTTCCGCATCGGCGTGCAGGTACGTAGTTTCGTGGTAGATGGTATCGGCGTCTTTTATATATTGTATAAACGAATCGGTAAACAAAGTATCGGCACAGTAGGCGTATTTCTTTACTTCGGGCCCTTCGGTGGTCAGCAGTTCGTTTTTTATTACCGTGCCGTCTTTACGCACATAATCTTCCCCCATCTTCAGCCTGTCGTAATAGTAGCGGGGTATCTCGTAGTCGCGGCATTGTACCGGCAACAGCTTTCTGCCCTTTGTTTTGCTTTCTACCAAAAAGCCATGGCAGGCTATGCGGTGTTCTACAGGAAAACAGGTAACCTTGAATGTTTCTGTTTCTACCAGCATTCCGCTTCCTTCGGGCAAGGGGTGAAAATGGAGCGGGTAGGTAAGTACAGTATCGGCTAGGTCGAGTATGTTCTGCATCATGGGCATAATAGCCGCAGGTGCGTACAAATAAACCGGGGCCTGCCTGCCCAGCAGGCTCATGCTGTTAATAAGGCCGGGTAGCCCGAAGTAATGGTCGCCATGCAGGTGGCTGATAAAGATGTGATTGAGCTTGCTCCATTTTATGCCATGCTTTTGCATTTGCACCTGCGTGCCCTCGCCGCAGTCGATAAGCAGGTGTTCTCCATAGATGGTGACCACCTGCGCTGTGGGGTTGCGGCCAAAAGCCGGTAAAGCAGAGTTATTGCCCAGTATCGTAACTTTCATATCAACGCCTCGTAACAGCTCTTTAATAATAATTGAAACAGGGCGTTACAGTTATAGAAAGGAAGCAATAAAAAATCGCATATTTTCACGGATAATGCAATTTTAGCCGTTTTTGTTCAAAAAAAGCCAGGAAAGATATTTTTATTCTTCGCTCAACAGGTCTCTTTCCAATATCTCCATACTGATGATATCTATGGCCTCTTCCATGGTAGGCGCCATGTTCAGCGCCGAAGTTTCGTCATTGTTCTGTAAAGTTTGGCGTAGCTCCGCCTGCAGGCCAGTAAGCACAAAAGAACGCCGGGCGGTATAACAGGCATCGTGCACCTGCCGCAATGAAAATAATGACGTATTGTCGGCTGATTTACAGTATTGTAGGTCAATAATGAAGTTGTTGCTGTCGCCGCCATAGTCCTGTGCGGTAACTTCTGCCAGCTTAGCAGTCACATCCTTATCCAGCACGCCGGCAACAGGCGTGATAACCGTATATGTTGTTTTGGTATCAAATTTGACCTCCATAAACTGTAGATTTAGGAAACAGGCTGTAAATTAGCATTAATTTAAAAAATAACATTTCCGCAGTATTATGTGTTTTATATTGTAGTATATGTTGTTAATAATGTCTATATAACCAATCTTAATACCGGCTACACGACATTATTCGTTAATTTTATAAAAACAAAGCGAGGACTTAATTGATGGATTCAAATTTTTCGCCGAAAGTAAAGGAGATCATTTCCTACAGCCGCGAGGAAGCGCTGAGGTTGGGCAATGATTTCATCGGCACCGAACACCTGTTGCTTGGGCTGATAAGGGACGGGGAAGGACTGGCAGTAAAAGTGCTCCAGACTTTGCATGTTGACTTGTTTGACCTGCGCAAAGAACTGGAAATGGCCATACGCGACAAAGGCAATAAACCACTGGCTAATATAAACAGCCTGCCCCTTACCAAGCAAGCAGAGAAAGTAATACGCATCACTGTATTAGAGGCGAAAGCGCTGAAAAGCCCCACAGTTGAAACGGAGCACCTGATGTTGTCTATACTAAAAAACAAAGAGAACGTGGCTACACAGATATTGCATCAATACGAAGTGGATTACGAAAAATTCAAGAGCGAACTGGGCATAGTACAGGGCGAAGCGCCGAGAGGCGACTATAATGATCCTGGCTCTGAAGAGTTTGAAGAGGATGATGAACGCCGCCAGTTTCAGCAACGCAGGCAGGCGGGCAGTACCAAATCCAAAACGCCCGTACTGGACAATTTTGGCAGGGATATTACCAAAATGGCAGAGCTGGGCAATCTCGACCCCATAGTTGGCAGGGAAAAAGAAATTGAGCGTGTATCGCAGATACTGTCGCGCAGGAAGAAGAACAACCCGATACTGATAGGCGAGCCCGGCGTGGGCAAGACAGCTATCGTTGAGGGCCTGGCGCTGCGCATCGTACAACGCAAGGTATCAAGGGTATTGTTTGACAAACGTGTCATCAGCCTTGACCTGGCAGCACTGGTAGCCGGCACCAAGTACCGCGGGCAGTTTGAAGAAAGGATGAAGGCCATCATGAACGAACTGGAAAAGAACCGCGATGTAATACTGTTCATTGACGAGATACATACCATAGTAGGCGCGGGTGGCGCTTCCGGCTCGCTGGACGCTTCCAATATATTCAAGCCTGCATTGGCACGCGGCGACCTGCAATGCATCGGCGCATCTACCCTGGATGAATACCGAATGTATATTGAGAAAGACGGCGCATTAGACCGTCGTTTTCAGAAAGTAATGGTAGACCCGCCAAGCGTAGAGGAAACCATAACCATACTGAACAACATTAAATCGAAATACGAGGATTTCCATAACGTTAATTATGACCAGGAGGCGATAGAGGCATGCGTGAAGCTGAGCGACAGGTATATGACCGACCGCCTGCTGCCCGACAAGGCCATAGACGTGATGGACGAGGTAGGCGCGCGCGTTCACCTGAAAAATATCAACGTGCCGCAAAATATACTCGACCTGGAGAAGAAGATAGAAGACATCAAGCAGGAGAAAAATAAAGTGGTAAAAAGCCAACGCTTTGAAGAAGCGGCGGCACTGCGTGATAAAGAAAAACGCCTGGGTGAAGAACTTGACAAAGCGAAAGCAGAGTGGGAAGAAGAATCGAAGAGTAAACGTTATCCTATACACGAGGAGCATATAGCCGAAGTGATAAGCATGATGACGGGCATACCGGTGATGAGGATGGTAGAAGCCGAAAGCCAGAAGCTGCGCCGCATGGGCGACGACCTGAAAGGCGCCGTAATAGGGCAGGATGAAGCCATAAGCAAGGTAGTGAAGGCCATACAGCGTAACAGGGTGGGGCTGAAAGACCCGCGCAAGCCGATAGGTTCATTCATCTTCCTGGGCCCGACGGGTGTAGGTAAAACCGAACTCGCCCGCGCATTGGCCCGCCATATGTTCGACAGTGATGACGCGCTGATACGTGTGGACATGAGTGAATACATGGAGAAATTCTCACTCAGCCGCCTGATAGGTGCGCCTCCCGGATATGTAGGTTATGAAGAAGGCGGACAGCTCACTGAAAAAGTACGCCGCAAGCCATACTCAGTGGTGTTGCTGGACGAAATAGAAAAAGCGCACCCGGATATCTTCAACATATTGTTACAAGTACTGGACGACGGACAGCTTACCGATGGCCTGGGCCGCAAGGTGGACTTTAAGAATACGATGATCATTATGACATCAAACATTGGCGTACGACAGCTGAAAGATTTTGGCGCCGGTGTAGGTTTCACCACATCAGCAAAGAGCCAAAGCGCCGAAGACGTGAGCAAAGGTGTGATAGAAAAAGCGTTGAAGCGCACCTTCTCTCCCGAGTTCCTGAACAGGATAGACGATGTTATCATCTTCAACCAACTGGACGAAAGCCATATAGCGCTGATCATCGACATCATAATGAAAGATGTATTGAAACGCTTAGGCGCACTCGGGTTCAAGCTGGACCTGAAAGAAGCGGCCAAGAAGTTCATAGCGGAGAAAGGTTACGACCAGCAATTTGGCGCGCGGCCATTGCACAGGGCTATACAGAAATACCTGGAAGATCCGCTGGCCGAAGAACTGCTGAACCAGAAGATAAAAGAAGGCGACACAGTAGTAGCCGACTATAGTGAAAAAGAGGGTAAGATTATTTTCAAAATAGACAAGCCTTCTGCCAAGAAAAATGAGAGTGCAGAAACCAAAGAGTAGTTTAGAATGAATAGTCTTAAAAAGGGCGGTATCTAAAGATGCCGCCCTTTTTCATTTCAGCGCTTCAAATTAATTTAAGCATTGAAGCCACCATCTACCGTTAATATTGCCCCGGTTATAAATTTGCTTTCATCACCCGCTAGGAAAGACACCATAGCAGCTATATCTTCTGTTGTGCCATACTCACCAAGAGGCATACGGGTGCGCAAAAAATCTGCCAGTTCCGTATTGCCCGGATTCATATCAGTATCTACAGGGCCGGGTTGTACCAGGTTCACCGTTATTTTACGCCTGCCCAGGTCACGCGCCATACCACGTGTTAGCCCTTGCAGCGCAGATTTGCTGGCTGTATATAAGGTCATATTTTCACTCACTGCATTGTCGCCCATGTTGCTGCCAATAGTAATAATGCGCCCGCCATCAGGCATATGTTTTACAGCTTCCTGCGCTGCAACAAATACAGCCCTGACATTTACACCCATGGTATCTTCATAATCCTGTATGGTATAATCGTTCAGTGGTTTGGCAATAGCTATCCCTGCATTATTTACCAGTATATCTACACTGCCAAAGTTTTGCACAGTTTCATTCACAACAGCAGCCACATCGCTATTGCTGGCATTATCGGCTTTTATTGCTATAGCTTTCCCACCCGCAAGTTTTATTTCTGCGACAACGTTTTCTGCCTTTTCTTTTGATTGTACATAGGTCAGCGCTACGTTCGCACCCTGTGCTGCCAATGCTTTAGCTATTGCTTTACCCATACCGCGGCTACCGCCTGTAACAATCGCTGTTTTGTTTTTTAGTTTGCTCATAATTTTTTCTTTTTTCAAAAGTATCAACTTGCATGTTACCTTTGCAGGTATGCATCTAATTATCAGGTACTAACAAAAAAGTAAGTATGAGAAAAGAAAGCTCTACCAATTTGCGCAACGAATGCATCATCAATAACAGTTGCGGCATGGCATATACACTAAACATTATAGGCGGCCGCTGGAAACCCGCTATACTTTTCAGGCTGAAGGAAGGCACGATGCGCTTTGGGGAATTGAAGAAAGATATTGAAGGAATATCGGAACGGATGCTGGTAGCGCAACTACGCGAACTGGAAGCAGATGGCCTAGTACAACGTATTGTTTATGCAGAAGTACCGCCACGCGTAGAATACCGTATGACTAAACTTGGTAACAGTATTGAGCCTGTGCTTACCGCTATGAGCAACTGGGGCAATATGCATCGTGAAAAAAGAAAAACACCGGCGCGTACGTTGGTTAAATGATATACTCACTCCCCCGGATATTATTGCAGATAGCATAACACTCTCGTAAAAAAACAAAAGGCAGGCATAGCCTACCCTTGTCTATAAATAATTCTTTGGATTAAACTGTTGCAGCAGCTTCCGTTTGTTCTAATTTCCTGGGTGTAATATCCTTAACCGCCTTCGCTATCTCGCGGATATGGTCAGGGGTAGTGCCGCAGCAGCCACCAACTATGTTTACCCAACCCTGTTCTGCAAAATCCTTTACAATCTCTGCAGTCATTTTAGGGTGTTCATCATATTCACCCATGGCATTGGGCAGGCCGGCATTGGGATAGCAACTGATGTAACATGTGGCCAGTTCCGAAAGCTCTTCTATATAAGGACGCATTTCATTGCCACCTAATGAGCAATTAAGGCCGATACTGATAGGCTCGGCATGCATAACAGATATATAAAACGCTTCCAGTGTTTGTCCGCTCAGTGTACGGCCCGATGCATCGGTGATGGTACCGGATATCATCAATGGCAGACGTTCTTTGCCGGTTTGCTGGAAATATGTATTTATGGCATAGATGGCAGCCTTGGCATTCAACGTATCGAATATGGTCTCCAGCAACAAAATATCTACACCGCCGTCTACAAGTCCTTTTATCTGTTCTGTATAGGCATCAGCTATTTCGTCGAAAGTTACAGCGCGATAGCCGGGGTCGTTCACATCAGGAGAAAGTGATAATGTTTTGTTCATAGGACCTATTGCGCCCGCCACAAATTTCCGCGAGCCCGGATGTTGTTGCATGTATTCATCAACAGCTTCACGCGCCAATTTCGCAGCAGCTACGTTCATTTCGTAAGCAAGCGATTGCATATCATAATCAGCCAGTGATATTGCCTGCGCGTTGAAAGTGTTAGTCTCAAGTATATCAGCGCCTGCATCTAAATATTCTTTGTGAATTTCTTTGACGATTTGCGGCTGGGTAAGCACCAGCAGGTCGTTATTGCCCTTCAGGTCAGAGGGATAATCCTTAAACCTTTCGCCACGGTAATCCGCTTCGGTGAGTTTATACCGTTGTATCATAGTGCCCATTGCACCATCGATTATCAGTATGCGCTCATTCAATATATCACGTAATTGCTGTTCCTTATTCATGTTGCAAAAATACAGTATTTGGGCATGTAATCTTTAGATGATTATTATAGTTGACCCCATGTATGGAAGGTATCCACAAAAAAAGCGCCCGAACGGGCGCTTTTAAAAGGTTCCTGTTTTTTTACCTGATGAGCGTGACATCACCTCTTTCTTCCACAACGTTGTCCGCATCATCATCCTCGCAGGTGTATTTTATGTAGTAGTAGTAAGTACCTACTCCCTGCTGGGCGCCATTGTACATGCCATCCCAGCGGTCCTGCTGGTTGGTAGTGCTGAACACCACACGCCCATAACGGTTCACTACAGTGAATGCGTATATCTTATAGTTTCCGCTGGATATAATACCAAACTTGTCATTCTTACCATCGTTATTGGGCGAGAAGCCGGTGGGTAATATTGCTTTACAACACAGTTTGATCCCTACATACACGCTGTCAGCACCGGAGCAGCCATAGGCATCCTCTACCCTCAGCTTTATGTATCCTGAACTATGTATCCTTGCCCGCACTTCTGTGGTATTGTTGGTAAGGAAATAATCCGCAGGAGACCATTCATATTTTGTTGCTCCAGGCACGAGCTTTGTCTTCAGCTCGATTGTGCTCTTCGTGCATACTACGTTGTCTTCGCTCAACCGCTCTATTTTTACAGCGGGATAATCCCTCACGTTCACTGTATCGGCGTATGGCAGCGATCTGCATCCTGAGTCAGACTCCGTAACTAAGGTAACAACGTGCATGCCGGTGGTCTTCCAGCTCATGATAAAGCCTCCGCCGTTCCTGAGTTCGATCACATTTGTGTTCTCGTCCCATTCATAACTGAAGAATGCGACATATTTCAGAACAGAATCCAGTTCCATCTCTAACGGTTGCCCCAGGCATATTTCGGGTTGCATATCAAACCAGGCTTCGGGTTGTGGCAATACTTCTACTGTAGTTGTATCTGCGGCTTTACAACCATTGTTTTCTGCAAGTAGTGTGATTACTTTCGTTCCCATTGTATCCCACCTTACAACATATGGACCTGATGAGTCGCCTGATAATACCGTTCCTCCCGACCATGACCATGTAAAGTTGCTGGTATCGGGCAAGCTGCCGGTTTGTGTCACCGTTATGGAATCATAAGAGCAGAACATTGTATCGCTGAGCATGATATGGGCCGTGATCAGTGTATCTACTATTACCGCCAGGGTATCCCGGTCGCTCTCGCAGCCGTCCACTGTCTGTGATACATAGTAATATGTGGTACCAATGGTAGACGTGAATGGGGTAGGCGCAATGGTGGTCGGGATCCCGCCCACCGGGAAGTAATACCATAAAAGGTTCTGGCCCACGGCTGTCAACTGCACCGGCGTCCTATTCAGGCAATATTCTACGGTATCGCTCTCGGGTTGTGCGGGTTTGGGCTTTATTACTATTTCTATCGTGTCCCGGTCGCTCTCGCAGCCGTTTATCTGCTGGCTCACGTACCAGTGATAAACACCCGGCGTATCAGTATCCGGCGATGGCGCCGTGAAGGTTCCTGAACCTCCGGCCGGTACTGTATACCACCTGAGATTAACGCCTGTGGCAGTTAACGGCGACGGCGTTGTGAACTGGCAAATTGAATCGTCGTTACCCACCGGTGGTTGCGGTTTAGCATAAATCGTCACTTTGACAGAGTCGCGCAGGCTTTCGCAGCCATTTACGGTTTGACTTACATAATAGGTCAATATGCCGGCATTGTTGGTTGGCGGTACAGGCGTCGTGGCTGTTCCGAACCCTCCTGTCGGTACGGTGTACCAAAGCAGGTTCTGGCCAATAGCTGCAAGGGCCGATGCTGTTGCAAACTGGCAGTACGCGGTATCGGTCGTTTGTGGCGGCGCCGGTATCGCATTTACTACGACTATCAGCATGGCGCGTTTGCCTTCGCAGCCGTTCAGTGTTTGCGACACGTAGAATGTATCTGTCATGGCGGTAGCTGTACTGATGGATGGTGGGGTGGCGCTGCCGGTGCCTC
>DISB01000016.1 GCA_002421685.1 Bacteroidetes bacterium UBA6221 | reverse complement strand
CATTGTTTACTGTTTTGCTGTAAACTTTTTTCAGGACAAGACAGTTGATGGCAAATCACGTTGCAAACGGTTACGGGCTCCCTCATTTTGGTTCCTGGTGGTTCCGAAAAGTTCCGTTTTTCGATTGCAATAGTGGAGTTGATAGCAAATCACGTTGCAAACGGTTACGTGTTCCCTCAGGTTGGTTCCCTGTGGTTCTGAAAAGTTCTTTTTTCGATAGCATTCGTGGCGTTGATGGCAAATCATGTTGCAAACGGTTACGGGTTCTCTCGCATTGGTTCCCTGTGGTTCTGAAAAGTTCCGCTTTTTTCAAGCCCGTGTTATACTGCCGGGCGGCAAGAAAGGCCCGGGACGCAGGTGGGTAGTCCAATGTCCTGCAGTCTGTATATAATAGCAAAAATACGTAAAATCGTACGTATAAAAAAATATGTTTTTATTCTTTGAAGTGGGTAGGGTTTCTGCTTATTTATAAAACTCTTCCAGGTATTTTTTTACGGTTTCAGTGAGGTAGGGATTTTTTTCTTTTCGATAACGCTCATATAATTCTGTCTCTCCAAAGACTTTTTTCATATACTCCGGCTCAACAAAGTGTATGGACTTTTTGTGCAGGTCAATGACATAATTGTACCTGGTCGTTGCTGCGTCTGCAGCAACAAGGCCTCCGAAAATAATACCACCGCCACCTGCCCTTTCATTATAGTTCAACAAAGTTGAAGGCCCTCCGATAAAAAAGATATAATTTTCGTTCCTGTAAAAAGAAGGCCCGTACCACTTATTCCCTATGTAAATACAGTTGACAAAAAGATTGCCATTCTCCATGACAAGGAAATATTCTTTTTTTAATTTTTTGCTCAATTCTTCGTCCATGAGGTGGTATATCTTAAAATCGCTTCCGCCATTTAACGCTATCACACCCCGGGGCCTCTGCTCAATTATTAGCTTGGTTTTAATGGGTTTGTTTTCCGTGTAATCTGAAGTTTTAGGAAATATATAGGCATCCCTTTGAGCTACAGCATTATATGCGTAAAAACAAATGAGTAGGGAGGTGACAATATGGTAGTAAATATTCCTCATCAAAACTCAGCATTACCCGGTGTGCGGGGGAAAGGTATCACGTCGCGGATATTGGTCATGCCCGTGACGAACTGCACCATACGCTCAAAGCCCAGGCCAAAGCCGGCATGTGGCACCGTACCAAAGCGCCGGGTATCCAGGTACCAGTACATTTCTTCCACCGGTATATGCATTTCACGCATACGCTGTTCCAGTTTGTCCAGCCGTTCTTCACGCTGAGAGCCGCCAACGATCTCACCAATGCCCGGCGCCAGTATATCCATAGCGGCTACGGTTTTGCCGTCATCGTTCAGGCGCATGTAGAAGGCCTTTATTTCTTTAGGATAATCGGTCACTATCACCGGTTTCTTAAAATGCTTTTCTACCAGGTAGCGTTCATGTTCGCTCTGCATATCTATGCCCCAGCTTACCTCGTACTGGAATTTTTTCTTCTTATAATGCGGCGACTGCATCAGTATGTCTATCGCCTCAGTATAAGTGATGCGCTCAAACCTGTGGTTGAGCACGAAGTCCAGTTTTTGTATCAGTCCCAGCTCGCTGCGCTCGTTCTGCGGTTTTTGTTTTTCCTCTTCTTCCAGCCTTTTCGCCAGGAAGTCCAGGTCTTCGCGGTTGTGGTCGAATGCGTACTGGATAATATATTTCAGCAGGTCTTCGGCCAGGTCGGCGTTGTCATGTATATCGTTGAAGGCAACCTCGGGTTCTATCATCCAGAACTCCGCCAGGTGGCGTGCCGTATTCGAGTTCTCAGCACGGAAGGTCGGCCCGAAGGTATACACTTCGCTAAGGGCTGTGGCGCCGAGTTCGCCTTCCAGTTGACCGCTTACGGTCAGGTTGGTGGCCCGGCCAAAGAAGTCTTCTTCAAAGTTTACGCTGCCGTCATCTCTGCGGGGAGTGTTGTCAAAGGGCAGGGTAGTCACCTTGAACATCTCACCCGCGCCTTCGGCATCGCTGGCGGTAATGATGGGCGTATGCAGGTACACGAAACCGCGGTCGTTAAAAAACTTATGGATGGCATAAGCCAGCGTATGCCTTACACGGAACACCGCGCTGAAGGTATTGGTGCGGAAACGCAGGTGCGCTATCTCGCGCAGGTATTCCAGGCTGGGCCTGTTTTTCAATTGCAGGGGATATACCTCGGGGTCGCAGGCACCGTACAGCTCTACGGTATCTGCTTTTACCTCTACGGTTTGCCCCTTGCCCATAGAGGCTACCACCGTGCCATGGATGTTCAGCGCCGCACCGGTAGTAATATTTTTCAGCAGTTGCTCGTCCGTGTTTTCAAAGTCTATCACCACCTGCAGGTTGCCCAGGCAGGAGCCGTCGTTCATGGCTATAAACTGGTTGTTGCGAAAAGAGCGTACCCATCCCTTTACATTTACTTTGTAGTCCGTTTCCCCGCTTTGCAGTATCTGTTTGATCTTTGTGCGTTTCATATACTATGCCCTATACCAGGGTTATTACTTATTGTTATTTATCGAAAAATAAATACTTGATAGCTATCACTATCATAAATACCGCAAATATCTTTTTTATGATGGCCATATCCAGCCCCAGCACCACCTTGCTGCCCAGGTAGCCGCCTATTACAAATGTGGCCGCCAGCAGGAGGGCTATCTTCCAGTTTACCTGGCCTTCTTTGTAATAATTAAAGGCGCCGATAAAAGCCACCGGCAGCGACAACATGGCCAGCGAAGTGCCCTGTGCCATCTTTTGCGTCATGCCAAACAAAAATACCAGCGCAGGTACGATAATGATACCCCCGCCTATACCCACCATGCTGGACATGAATCCCGCCACAAGCCCTACGGCCAGTAATCCGATAATGTAACCTGTGCTCATATAAGTATTGTGTTTAGTTAACTGTTTCCTGTTGGGTTGCCGGCTCGCCAAATTTCGCCGCATAGTCGTTGATGCTGTGCATCAGTATCTTCTTAGCCAGCCTCTGGCCCTCAAATTCTTCAATCTTCACGAGTTTATTTTCCAGTTTCTTGTATTCCTCAAAAAAGTGGCGCAGCTCGTTTATGAAATGTGAAGGTAATTCACTTATATCATTAATATGCGCCACACTCATGTCGTTGGCGCAAACGGCTATCAGCTTGTCGTCGGCCTCGCCCTGGTCCAGCATACGCATCACCCCTATCACTTTGGCATCTACCAGCGTCATGGGGTGCATGGTCAACTGCGACAGTACCAGTATATCCAGCGGGTCTTTGTCGTCGCAGTAAGTGCGGGGTATAAAACCATAGTTGGCCGGGTAATATACCGAAGAATACAGCACCCGGTCAAGCTTCAGCAGCCCCGTTTCCTTATCCAGCTCATATTTCGCTCTAGAGCCTTTGGGTATCTCTATAACTGCCGTAACAGTTTCAGGCACGTTTTCGCCATAACTCACTGAATGCCAGGGGTTGAAATTCATTTTTTAGAAATTTTGGAACTGCAAAGGTAAATGTTAAAATCGCTAAACGGATTATCTGCGGACGATAAAAAACAATAACTTGGCGAACATTTCGTTTGTTTGCAGGGTTATGCAGGGTCGCTTTGAGTGTCACGGGTATGTAACGTCTATTAAGTTTGTGAGAAAATTAATATACCCGAATTGATTTTTTGAGCCTTCCGTATATCTTTGCAAACTCTCGTATATATATTGTATTATTTAGTAAACTAAAACTAAAAACTAATAAAAACCAGAATTATGGCAGAAGTAAAATCAGCCGCAAAACCTCAAGGTGCACGTGCAGGACAGCCTAACAAATCAAGTGACCTGTTGAAGAACTTTTTGGTAATTGTCGTAATGATCGCATTAGCAGAAGCACTATTCCACTTGTATTTCGGCAGCAGCGCCAACTTCAGGGACGATGAGCGCCATGTGCCTGCCAACCTGTTGGGTACTATGTACCTGGGCGGCTGGGTGGTTCCCATCCTTATGTCAACAGCGCTGGTATTGTTGTTCTTCGTGTTTGAGCGCGCGATGACCGTGTTCAAAGCCAAAGGGAAGGTAAACGCCACCGAATTTGTGCGTAAAGTGCAATATCACCTGGCCAACAAGAATATTGACGCCGCTATGGCAGAATGCGACAAGCAAGCCGGCAGCGTGGGTAATGTGATGAAAGCGGGCCTGATAAAATACCGCGAAATGATCGATAACAAAGAACTGGAAACCGAGCAGAAGATAGCCAGTATCCAAAAAGAAATAGAAGAGGCTACTGCGCTGGAAATGCCTGTGATGGAGAAGAACATGGTGTTCCTGTCCACTATCGCTTCGGTTGCTACGCTGATAGGTCTGTTTGGTACGGTATTGGGTATGATACGCGCGTTTGCGGCGATGTCTACTGGTGGCGCCCCTGATAGCGCTGCCCTGGCTGCGGGTATCTCTGAGGCGCTGGTAAACACGGCCCTGGGTATCGGTACATCGGCTATCGCTATCATAGCTTACAACTTCTATACTACTATTATTGATAACATCACTTTCGGTATCAACGAGAGCGGGTTCACGCTGACGCAGAACTTTTACGCTAACTATAAATAATAGTTATCGGTAGTATCGGTCTTTACGATGACCAAATGTTGTGGAATTATGCCGCAACGGAATCTTAATTATTGAACCGTGTAGAAATATAACAGATGGCAAAACATCAAATGCCGAAGAAGAGCACGAATGTAGACATGACCGCTATGTGCGACGTAGCGTTCCTGCTGCTGACGTTCTTCATGCTGGCGACACAATTCAAGCCGGATGAGCCCGTGACGGTCACTACGCCGAATTCTATTTCGGAAATACCGCTGCCGGATGCCGATATAATGATGATCACTGTGGACCCTGACGGGCGTATATTCTTTTCGATAGACGACCAGAAGGTGCGCAGGGAGCTGATAGATAAGCTGGACGAGCAAAAGGGGCTGAACCTGACCGAAACAGAAAAGACGAATTTCGTCATAGGAGCTTCTGTTGGTGTACCTTTTAGCCAGTTGAAGGCTTACCTGGCTGCCGATGCAGACCAGCGTTCCAAGATGGACAAGCAGGCGCCCGGTATCCCTACAGATACGATAGTGACATCCGAAAGGCACGAACTGGCCCTCTGGATAAAAGAAGCCAGGTACTCCAACCCCAAACTGCGCATAACTATCAAAGCCGACGGTAAGGCGCCTTATCCTGATATAAAAAAGGTGATAGCTACGCTGGAAGGGTGGAAGATATTCAAGTTCAACCTGATAACCGGGTTGAAGGCCGTGCCACCGGGAACAGCGGCGTATGAAGAAGTGATGGGCGGCAGGAAAGAAGGATAATATTATTTAATAAATTAAAAGCTTAGTTCCATGGCAGAAATGGAAGTCGCCGATAAGGGCGGCAAGAAAGGCCCGGGGGTCAAGAAAGGTAAAAAGCTGTCCACACGTGTGGATTTAACTCCGATGGTGGACTTAGGTTTCCTGTTGATAACATTCTTCATGTTGACAACTACGCTGAACAAGCCGAAGACCATGGAGATAAACATGCCCTACAAGGACGAACAGGAAAAGATAGAAGATGAGACCAAAATAAAGGAGAGTACGGCCCTTACAGTATTGCTGAGCAAGAAGCACAGGATATACTATTACGAAGGCATGGCTACAGACCCTGAGATGCCGCCGGATGTGAAAATTACCGGCTTCAAACCGGAAAAGGGCATCAGGGACGTGATAATAAAAAAGATGAAGGATGTAGAGGACCTGAAACGTAAAGGAGCACTTAACGAGAAAGACAAGACGACGGTATTGATAAAACCTGATACCAACAGTACGTACGAAGACCTGGTGAATATACTGGACGAAATGGCGATAAACGATGTTCGTGTATATGCTATAGTAGACATTACGGATGTAGACAGGGAATTTATCCTGGCTACCGAGCAGGCAGCCGGCGAATAAAGACCGGTGATGTTTGTGGAATTATTGGTCATAGCGCATCTTATTAATTAAAAAGATTACTGACAATGGATAGTAATAAAATACTGAACAGCGACTACCTCGACATACTCTTCGAGGGCCGTAATAAAAATTACGGTGCATACGAGTTGCGCAAAAATTATCCGAAGCGGATGATGAGGTCGTTGTTCATAATTGGAGGTATAGGCGTAGTTGTAGCCGCGGCTGCATTGGTATCTAAGCTGAAGCCCAATGAGGGCCCGCGCGAAGCGATTACCAAAGAAGTGGTACTGGCCGAGCCGCCGCCCATTGACCCCAATGAGCCGCCCCCACCGCCGCCCCCACCACCGCCCCCACCGGTGAAACCAACGGTGAAGTTTACCCCCCCGGTGATAGAAAAGGATGAAGATGTGGCAGAGGAAGAAGTACCACCGGAACAGGAAGAACTGAAGGAAGCCGTTTCTGGCCTGGAAACCGTTGAGGGCGACCCCAATGCATTGGATCCGGGTATTGTGGACCCAGGCCCGGGTACGGGGGTAGTAGAGCAGAAAGCCCCGGAAGTATTCACTTATGTGGAGCAGATGCCCGACCCTGGATATAATATCAATGCGTACCTGCAAAAGAACATCAAATACCCCCCTGCAGCCAGGGAAAATGGTATATCAGGACGGGTAGGCGTAAAATTTGTAGTAAACGAAGATGGTTCGATATCGGGAGTGGAGATAGCCGGTAGCCGCCGTTTAGGAGGTGGACTGGAAGAAGAGGCATTACGGGTTGTAAAAAGTATGCCTCCCTGGAAGCCGGGCAAGCAGAACGGTCGCCCCGTGAAGGTGTATTACACGCTTCCGGTGAAGTTCAACCTTGAGTAGCAGATATGATTTTTCATAAAAGGAAGGCTGCCTGCGGGCGGCCTTTTTTTGTGCAATATTTTTTGCTTTTTCAAAGTTTTAAGAAACAATTGTGTTCAGGCAAACTATAAGGTATTACTTTTGTTACCTGTTCAAAAAACTCACATAATTATTTATAGATGAAGAATTGGTCATTGTTTATCGGCACACTTGTATTGGCAGGGATCACTACCATGTTTGCTATGTGCACATCTGAAAAAAAACCTGCCCCGGCCACAAGTGCTACTACCAATGAAAATACAACCGGTACTGCCGGGCGCATCGCATATGTGAATATTGATACGCTGAAAGAAAAATATGAGCTGTACAAGACCAAGAAGACGGAATTTGAAGACAAGGAAAAAGCAATGACCAGCGAGTTGCAGCGCTCAGGGCAAAAATTTCAACAGGACCTGCTGGCTGCGCAACGGAAAGCTGATGCAGGCACACTTACCCAGGCGGAATATGAGGCTACGGCCCAGCGCCTGCAGCAAATGAAACAAAGCCTGGAAACAAGAGAGGCGGCGCTTACCGAAAAGCTGCTGGCGGAGCAGGAAGAATTCAATAAAGACCTTCAACAGCGCCTGGACGATTTCCTGAAGGAATACAATAAAGATAAGGGCTACGATTATATCTTGTCATACAGCAAGGCCCTGGGCTTCATTATGCTGGCTAACGACCAACTGGACATAACCGCCGATGTAGTGGCCGGTATGAATGAGCTGTACAAGAAGGAGGCTACTAAAGAGAATAAAGAGGCAAACAAGAAAAATAAATAGTATTTTTCACCTGGTAACTTATTGTTTAATTGCCAGGTAGAACTTCCTGTAGCTGCAGAACAAGGTCAACGTTTATAGAGTTTGCATACTGCTTGCCGAAGGTCGTTCTAAGCAAAACACCTCACTGCTTTGGAAAATAAGAAAGAGTCATTTCACAGATCGCTTAGCCTGCTGGACGCTACGCTATTGGTAATCGGTTCCATGATAGGTTCCGGCATTTTTATCGTTGGCGCAGACATGACGCGCAACGTAGGCAGCGCCGGATGGCTGATAGCTGTCTGGGCTATCACAGGCCTGATGACCATAACAGCCGCCATAAGCTACGGCGAACTGAGCGGTATGTATCCCAAAGCCGGGGGGCAGTACGTCTACCTGAGGGAGGCGTTCAATCCGCTGGTAGGTTTCCTGTACGGCTGGAGTTTTTTCGCTGTGATACAGACAGCTACTATCGCGGCGGTTGCCATAGCCTTTGCCAAATTCTCAGGATATTTTTTCCCGGCATTGAACCTTACCTCCAATAACATCCTGTACACCGCAGGCGATATCAATATTTACCCGGCGCACCTGGTGGCAATTAGTATCATTATCCTGTTGTCTTATATCAACTCGCGGGGTGTAAAAGAAGGGAAAACCATACAGATGATTTTCACCTTTTCCAAGATGCTGGCCCTTTTCGGGCTGGTAGTTTTTGGGTTTGTATTGGTTGACCAGAGTTTCTTTGCCGAAAACTGGGCTACCGGTTTCAATGCCATGCAAGACCCCGGGACGTTTAACGGAAATGGCGAACGGGTTCCTACGGGTTGGCAGCCTATAGGCGGAACAGCGCTCATTGGCGCCATTGCCGCCGCTATGGTAGGCTCTGTATTCAGTTCCGATGCATGGAACAACGTGACATTCGTAGCAGGCGAAGTAAAGAACCCCCACCGCAACATCGGCCTTAGCCTGTTCCTGGGGACGTTTATCGTTACCTTACTTTATATAGTTACCAACCTGATGTACCTGAACGTGATGCCGCTGAATGAAATAGCCTTTCCGCAGGAGGACAGGCTGGCCGTAGCCGCTGCCAACCAGGTATTTGGCGACAATGGTAAATTTGCCATAGCAGCGCTCATCATGATATCCACTTTTGGTTGCAACAACGGCCTCATCCTTTCCGGGGCCAGGGTGTATTATACCATGGCCAAAGACGGCCTGTTTTTCTCAAAGGCGGGCCACCTGAACAAAAACGGCGTGCCTCAATGGGCGCTATGGGCGCAGTGCCTGGTAGCCTCTATATTGTGCCTCAGCGGCCGCTATGGCGATTTGCTGGATATGATATCCTTTGTCGTTGTCATTTTTTACGTGCTTACCATCGCAGGTATATTCATATTGCGTAAGAAAAAACCGCACGCTGAACGTCCTTATAAAGCATGGGGCTATCCCATACTTCCGGCGTTGTATATAATTATGGGCTTGTCGTTCTGCATCTTGCTGATATGGTTTAAGCCGGAATTTACCTGGCCAGGACTTATCATTGTGTTGATGGGGATACCCATATATTATTTAGTGAAAAAGCGCGGACTGAAACCGGAATGAAGAAAGAAGAACTTGTAAAACTGTTTAAGGGCATTGCAGGCCTGCACGTGGTAGTAGTAGGCGACGTGATGCTGGACAACTACTGGTGGGGTGACGTGGAACGTATTTCTCCTGAGGCTCCCGTACCGGTGGTGAAACTGAAACGGCGTGAAGCGCGCATGGGTGGCGCGGCCAATGTAGCGATGAACTGCAGGGCGCTGGGGGCAAAAGTGACCCTGGCCAGTGTAACGGGCAAAGACCATGAGGGCCATATGCTGAAGGATATGGCCGAACAGGAAGGCATCAATACTTCGTTGCTGATGTTGAGCAGCGAGCGCATCACCACCACCAAGACGAGGGTGATGAGCAAAAGCCAGCACATACTGCGCATGGACGATGAAACCAACGAAGAACTGGGCGTAAAAGACGAGCACCCTTTCCTGGATAAATTGCTGAAGTACCTGCAGATACACAAGCCCGACGTCCTCATCTTCGAAGATTATAACAAGGGCGTGCTTAAAGAAAATATCATTCAAAGAACTATAGCACACTGCAGGGAGATAGGTATGGTAACCGCTGTTGACCCTAAAAAGGCCAACTTCCTTTCATACAAAGGTGTAACCATCTTTAAGCCCAACCTGAAAGAGGTGCGCGAAGGCTTGAATATACCATTGGCCAACGTCAACAAATCTGCCATGGACAAGGTGCATAAAGAACTTAAGTCCATCCTGCGCCACGACGTTACTTTCATAACTCTTTCAGAAAAGGGCGTGTATTACGCCAATTCCAGCTCGGAGATCATACCATCTCATTTGCGCAATATAGCTGATGTATCCGGCGCAGGAGATACGGTCATTGCCACGGCTGCTATCATTTATACACTTACCAAAGACCCCGCCCTAATGGCCGGGATATCTAATATAGCCGGGGGGCTGGTATGCGAAGAAGTGGGTGTGGTGCCGGTGAACAAAAGAAGGCTTTTGGAAGAAAGCATCCGGTTGCTGTCTAAATAACGGCGTCTGCCAATGCATAAATACCGGGGAGGTTCCGGCCAAGGCCGTCGCAATCGAGCCCAAACCCGATAACGAATTTGTCCGGTATCTCGAAACAAGTATAGTCGATATCGACGGCGTGTGTGCGTGCTGCAGGCTTGGACAGCAGGCAGGCTATTTTTACCGAAGCCGGTCGATGTTCCATTACCCGAGGCAGCAGGTCGTGAATAGTTTTGCCGGTATCTATGATGTCTTCTACCAGAATCACATGCCTGCCGTACAGGTCGCCATTGATGCCCAGCATGGTTTTTACACTGCCTGTAGACCGCGTACCGGCATATGAACTCAATTTTATAAATGATACTTCAGCCGGGATGTCAACCTGCCTCAAGAGGTCGGCGGCAAAAACATAAGCTCCGTTAAGTACACAAAGGAATACAGGTTTTTTATCCCCGTATTCCTTTGCAATTTGTTTGCCTGTTTCGCTTATTTGCTGCGCAATAGCTGCACTATCTAAAAACAGTTCAAATTTCTTATCGTCAATATATACGCTCTGCATTGTTTGTTAAGGCTTCACGCGCAGGTTTTGCCCTTCTTTTATCGCGTCAAAATCAAGGCCGTTCCAGTCCATAAGCTGGCGTATCGTTATGCCGTTTTTCTTCGCAATTGTGTATGCAGTATCGCCGCGCTTCACAGTATAATATTTACCGGGGTCCTGGCGTTGCGCTTGAGGCTGGTTAGTTTGCGGCTGTTGTTGACCATAACCCTGCTGTTGGTACTGCTGGGGCGCCTGTTCCTGTTGCTGCGTGTAAGGTTGCTGGTTGTTATATGACTGTTGCTGCCCGTACGATTGCTGCCCGTATGATTGCTGGTTGTTGTATGGTTGTTGTTGCTGTACTTGTTGTTGCGGCTGCTGGTAGCTTTGCTGGTTCTGCTGCCTTTGCTGAGGTTGCTGGTTATTCTGCTGCCTGCTATCGTTGCCGGCATAAATTACGTTGTCGAATTGTTCTTTCAGCAGGTCCAGTTCTGTTTTGGGTTTCTGCGGCTGCGGTTGTGTTGCAACAGGTTGCGTCACCTCATCGTCCTTGCCTTTTCTCCTGTTCCTTCTTTTTTCGCGCTTATCGTCTCCTTCCGCTACCTGTGCAGCAGGGTTGGGCTTTACAGTAGTATTGTTGTATTGCGGCTGTTGGTACGACTGTTGCGTTTGCTGTGGTTGCTGGTATTCGGGCGTAGTAGATTGTGCGCCGTATGTGTTTTGCGACGGTGTGTTGCCGTAAGAGGTATTGCCTTGCTGCGGCCGGGCATTGTTGTTATAATGCTGTGCGGCAGGATTGGGTTTGTAATTGTTCCTGGTGTCTGTAGTATTTTGCTGGTTTTGATACGTTTCTGCCTGTTGGGTATAAGCAGGCTGCTGATCAGCGGAAGGTATAAACCTGCTGCTTTCCTGCCTGCTGTTGTTGGGCTCAAATTGTTGTGACTGCTGTACAGGTTGCTGCGGGGGTTGCTGTGTAGCCTGCTTTTGTTGAGCCAGCGACGCTTGTATTTGTTGTTCGCGTTTGCGTATTTCCCTTGCCTCTTTTATTTTTTCGAAAACATTTTTCTCCTCTTTGTATTCGGGGGCAGGATTTTTCGGGAAGGTTCGTGTGGGTGGGGCCTGCTGTGCAGCCGAGGGGTCGTAGTAACGCGGATTATTTACTTCCGGGTCTTCGCCATAGCCATCGTAGCTTTCATTGCCGCTTTCGTAGTTGTTATTATTATAGGTGTTTTGGGCAAACCTGCCATCATCTTCAGGTGTGTGTGGCCTTGCAGCAGGCTTGCCTGCCGCCTGGGCCTGTAGCTCCAGCGTTACTCCCGGCATCGGCTCTTCGCCTTCCTCCATATAATTCAGCTCACGCAGGTACTTCAGTTGTATACCTTCTTTCTGGGCTATTACCAGCATGGTTTCACCGGGCTTTACCAGGTGCATGGGACGGATACCCCAAAAGTGCTTACGTTCCAGGTAGAGCGGCATATCGGTAGGCAGTGGTTTTTCTTCCAGGTCATTCATCTCCAGGAACTTTTCGTAGCGTATACCATTGCGTACAGCATACTGCAGCGGCATATCGCCCGCCTTGCCGTAAACAGCCTTCAGGTTGTTGATCTTTACAACGTTCTGCGGTGCATTGTCCACAACAGTTTCTACATTTCTGCCACCCTGCCTCGACCGTACTACCGTTTGTCTTTCAGCCGGGCGCGTATCTATATACTTCGATACTCTTTCGGGTTGCACCGCATTGACCGGCTGTTGTGCGGCATAGTTATTGGCCTGTGGCGTATATCCCTGGTTGCCGTAACTATTTTGCGCGGCGTAATTATCTGCCGGTTGCTGTTGTGCATATTGGTTGTTGCGTCCCCTTGGTTGATTGTAATCGCTACCGGCAGGGGCGGAGGCTACGTTGCTTGCAGGATCGGAGCCCATAGCGGCGTAAGTATATTCCTGCAGGTGGTAGTCTTCAATTATTTTTATTAATAATTGAGAATATTGCGGATTGGTAGCATAACCGGCTTTGCGCAGACCGAAGGCCCAACCGGCGTAGTCGGTAACCGATAGCTGGAACAGCGCGGCATATCGCGGATTATTCCTGAGATAGTTGGAGTGGTCCTGGTATGATTCGAAATCAAGATTGTATTTGCGAAAGCACTCATTGCGCCTGTCGTCTGTGTGCAGGAAGGTCTGGCCTGTCCAGTCCGTTTTACATTTCAGGCCAAAGTGGTTATTAGCCTGTGTTGCGAGTTTGCTGGTGCCCGCGCCGGTTTCATGAATACCCTGCGCCAGCTTAATGGCCGCGGGTATGCCGGTGCGCTGCTGTTCGCTCATGGCCAGGCCACGGTAACGTTCTACGTAATCCTGAACGTTGTCTTTCTTCAGGTTTTGTGCATCGGTGTTTATCGTACATGCCAGTACCAGGGCGGCAAATACTACGAACATTTTTTTCATACACGCGTGTTTTTATGTTTTTTATTCTTTTGTTTTTCTTGCTATCATAATACCGTCCCTTAAGGGCAACAATACATGTTCTATCCTTGGGTCATTACGCAGTTTCTCATTGAATGCATGTATCGCCTTCGCGTTCCTGCTTTGCTGGTCGGGCGGAAGCACCACCTCTCCGTCATACAGCACGTTATCCGCCAGTATAAAACCGCCTACTCTCACCTTATCAAATACCTGGTCGTAATAACGGCTATAATTTATTTTGTCTGCATCAATGAATACCATGTCGAACACTTCGTCCAGTTCCGGTATTATGTTCTCTGCTTTTCCGATATGCTGTGTGATTTTTTTCTCTAATCCCGCTTCACAAATATAATGAAAACACATGTCCTGCAACTCCTCGTTGATGTCGATGGTATGCAGGTGACCGTCTTCTGCCAAACCTTTCGCGAGACAAATTGCAGAGTAACCTGTGTACGTTCCTATCTCTAAAATTCTGCGCGGACGAAGCATATGGCTAAAAGCCTGTAAAACAGCGCCTTGCAGGTGCCCCGATAACATTTGCGGCAATTCTATTTTCAGATTTGTCTCCCTGTTTAGTTTGTTTAAAACAGGATCTTCGGACGACGTATAGGTTTCGATATAATTGTTAATGTTTAGTGAATGCAAAAATTGCCCCATAAAAAAGCTTGTTTTCGGGTTGAAATTGAATGTGTCCGTACAAAAATACAGAACTATTCAGAGAGTTCTTTTGCCGGCTTTGAAGAGAATAACCAAAGAAAAGAGAAGGCGATAAGCGCATTAATGAGCAATAGCTCAAGACCAATTTTATATCCGCCCAGCAATGTGGCGTCATTCTCTTTGATGATATAGGAGATGATAGGTGCAGCAATACATATAATGGGCACAAGTTTGTTGTTAACGGACCTGTTGGTGAATATGCCAAAAGCAAACAATGCCAGCAGCGGACCGTATGTGTACCCGGCAACAGCCAACAGGGTGGTTATCAGCGAGCCATTATCCACCTCGCGGAAGAAAAATATAAACCCCAGGAAAACGATAGCAAATGTATTGTGCACTACCAGGCGTACACGCTTTTTCCTTTGCTCGCTCCAGTCGTTGCGGCGCTTCATGCCCAGGATGTCTATACAGTAAGATGATGTAAGCGCGGTCAGGGCGCCGTCGGCACTGGGAAACAAGGCAGATATTAAGCCTATCATAAAACAAACCGTGATTATGAAGGGTACCCCGCTTTTCAATGCTATATAAGGAAAAATATCATCACCGGTGGCGGCAATCCCTTGTACATCGGCATAGAGATAAAGCAATCCACCCAGCAGCAGGAAGATGAAATTGGCAGCCAACAGTATGAAGCAGAAAGTGATCATATTCTTCTGCGAATCTTTCAGGTTGCTGACGCTGATGTTCTTCTGCATCATTTCCTGGTCGAGCCCGGTCATGCCGATGGTGATGAAAGCACCGCCCAGCACACTTTTCCAGAAGCTACCGGCCGCCATAATATCCGTATTTACCATTTTTGTATAACCCTTGGCTGTCATGGCTTCCCAGGTGCCGGCCAGGCTGAGACCCAACTGGTTCATAATATAGCCCACGCAAACCAGCAATGCCAGTATCATAAATGTGGTTTGCAGCGTATCGGTCCATACGATGGTTTTTACACCTCCTTTGAAAGTATAGAGCAATATCAGCACCAGTATGAGTATCGCCGCAAACTCGAATGATATGCCCATGTCTTTCAGCACGAAGAGTTCCAGCACCTTGATGACGAGGTACAACCTGAGCGTAGCGCCCAGCGTACGAGAGAGTATAAAGAACAATGCGCCTGTCTTATAAGAAGCCGTGCCCAGGCGATGGTCTAAATAAGAGTAAATAGAAGTAAGCTGCATTTTGTAATAGATAGGCAGCAGGATAAAAGCCACTGCAAAATAGCCGAGCCAATAGCCGATAACTACCTGGAAGTAACCAAACCCGCCTGTGCCCACCGTACCCGGTACGGAAATGAAGGTCATGCCCGACAGCGAGGTGCCTATCATGCCGAAGGCGACTACCCACCACTTGCTGCTGCGATTGCCTATAAAGAACGATTCGTTGGTGGAACCGCGGGAGGTATAAAATGCAATGCCCAGCAGCAGTGCGAAATAGGACACTATGATAATAAGTAATATAGCCGAGTAGCTCATAGGGCGTGAAAATAGAGAAAATCACGCTTTAACGGGAAAATTATGATTCAACAGGAGGTGAAATATCAAAGGCCCGACATAACCGGGCCTTTGAAGCATTAAATGTTCAGGATTTTGTACTTACTCTGCCTTAGTGACCTTCAGTGTTTTGGTTATTTGTTTAGACGGTATATCTACCTGCAACAGGTAAAGGCCGGGTTGCAGGTTTGCTGTAGTACGTAATTGCTGGTTGACCTTTGCGGCAACGCCTGAGAATGTACGCACCACGGCGCCGGTAACGTTAGTAATGGTTACAGTCACATTTTCAGTTTGCATGTCTGCGGGGATAGCCAACGATAACTCATCACTGAAGGGATTGGGATAAGCTGTAATAAGCGCAGCGCCTGCGTTTGTATTCGCGAGTCCGCTTATCCGTTCTTCGTCGGGGCAGCGGTATGTCCTGCCGCCTTTGTACGAACCAGTGGATGTCCAGTCGTGGTATTTATGCTGCATCTCGTAGCCAGTGCCCAACAGATAATTATACTGGGGGAATATGGTATAGAGATAGTCTGCGTATTGAGTTCCTTTACTCAGGGAGAGCACAGGCGTGCCCGAGGCAATGATCGGCGTATTGGGAATAGTAAGGTAGTCAGGGCTGGACACTACGCCACCGCCGTTAGAAGTAACCTCGGCGGCTATGTATGCTGCCTGCTGACTTGTACCGGGGTCTATGTAGTTGGTGTACCAGGCTATAGCTATGCTGTTGCCGCCGCCGGCAGCGCTGTATGCGAGAAACGGATACAAATTAAAGGCCGAGTTGATAGCGGCGATACCCATTGAACCATCGGTAATGTTTATGGTGGTGACGCCACCCCCTTCCTGTATCCGTGCATAGACATCAGACCCGCCTACGCTGTATGTATATGCCCAGCGGCTGATGGATGAATGGTCGGGGCAGTCGATATTGGCTATGGAAGGTCCTGCAACTGCGTCTATATCCTGGACAGTGGGGACAACTGCAGTATTTACCACAAAACCTGCCATTGTCCAGAAATCGAAGGAAGTTTGATAGAACCTGTTATTGGCGGGGTCGTAATAGACATATTCGCACAACAGTGGGCCCGAGTAGTGGCTGAAGGCAACGTCGGGGTTAAACATTCCCACGGGATGAATAAAAGTAGTAACAGGACTGATGCCGATAACACCCGAATTGTCCCAGGCCACCACAGTTCTGATACGGGCACCTTCCTCCCATGTCACAGCAACACCATACAGCTTATGCGAGTCCATGCTGATGCGACTGTATTGAGCCTGGCTGGAAAGTGGTACTGTGGTGAGCAATACCGGTCCAAGCCCCGTAAGGTCATAAATATCCATATAGTGGCCGGAACCCGCTTTGTGGTAAGCGACGAATATCCTGAACACACCGTTAACGAGCAGGTGGCCTACTTCCAGGTCGCGGAAGCCGCTACCATAGGGTATAATGCCCTGGGCATTGATGACGCTCGGGTTGCCGTTTTGTAACCTGCGCCAGGCTACAGCACCGCCCGCAGATGGCTCGTCCCAGGCAGAAACAACTATATCTTCTGTCGGACCAAAAAGTGATAAGCCCGACCAGGCAAAGCAGGAAGTGTGCGTGGTGCGGGAAATGTTCATGTTGTTGTTGGGGTAACTGTCTTCGTATGCGCTTGGCGGGTTGAATACCTGCGCATTTGCCGCTGTAATGCCGATAACAAAGGCTAATGCATACATCAATTTTCTTTCGATAAACAGAATGGCTCTTGTCCTCATAAAATGATATTTTAAAAAAGTTTGATAATAGACTAAGCTATGTACTAAAACACAGAACAGTCTTCTCTCTTAGCATTTGGTATAATCCCGGGGGTATTTGGTTGCGCCGGGGTAGTATCTGTACTGGCGGTTATACTTATACGTGCGGGTACATCCTGTTGAGTACCTGTTCCAGTCTTGGTCGGTTGGCGCGGCTTACCGGTACAATATGTTCGTTACACATTACAAGGTTGGAGCCTTCTGCCTTGTCATATGCTTCTATATGGCTGAGGTTTACAATATGGCTTTGATGACAGCGTATGAATTTGCTTTGGGGTAATACCAGTTCGAACGATTTCAGGGTCTTGGTGATGAGATACTTGCTGCCGTTGGCGGTGTGTACATTGGTATAGTTATCGCTTGACTCCAGCCGGACGATATTATCTACTGCGACATATACAGTGCCTTTGGAAGTACGAAGACCTATTTTCTCAAAAGCCTTGCCGCTATTTTCTTCCTGCGTTTTTGTTTCTTCAACAGGAATTTTTGGGAAGGAGTTTTTGCCCACCTTGTTTACTGCGGCTACAAGGGCATCGGGCTCAATAGGCTTCAGGAGATAATCTGTTACGTGGAATTGTAAAGCCTGTGCAGCATTGTGCCTGAATGTACTCATAGCGATGGTGGCAAAATCCTGGCGGTCTATTTTATGAAACAGGTCAAATCCATTGTCGCCTGTCACGTCCAGGAATACCAGGTTGGGGCGGGTGTCATTAATAAGAGATATCGACTCTTTTGCCGAGGTGGCACGGCCTTCTATTTTTATACCGTGACAAAAAGTCCTGATCATTTTTTCAAGTCTTACTATGGCCTTTGGTTCGTGGTCTATTAATACTGCGGAGATCATAAGCATGTGTTTTTTAGTGAAAATCCGGAATACGGTTGTTTATGATAAAAACATAGGGATAGAAAAACAAAGAAGGTAGTTGCTGAGAAGATATGAAATGCCTGGTAAAAAAAGGCCCTGCGAAACTGATTGCCGTGGCGTGGGCGCCGGGTTTCGGTGCCTGCAAACAACAGCTGTATAAACGAACCTTGTATTGTGTCATTTCATAGACAGGGTTGTTTTCAGCTATAGGAAATACGAATATACGATATTAAATAATACAGCCATTCCTGCCGCAATCCTGTAGTGTACAAACTATTGTGTGCGGTTGCTGTTTATAGAATAGTATACAGAAAAGTTCATGAAGGAAAATAACTATACAGGTATCCTCCCAAGGCAGGAGAAGGGGATTGAAATAAAGGCGGAAGAAGAAATAACATTTGACGATGTCATCGCGGCCGGCGAGTTTTATGAGCAGGCAAAGATGCGTTTACTGGATGTAAACCATTGGCACGAACTGGGGCTCAGGGCTGTATTTCAATTGATAGATGCGTCGGGCAATGAGGTGAACGGGCAGGCAAGGGAAGGATTGTATTTCAGGATAGATATCCCGGGGCCGGGCACTAACGCGGGCGATGGATATGATTGGGTGCAGGTGCAAAAAATAGCGGAGTATAACAGCGGCGATGTACGAAGTATAGCTTTGCAGGTGCGGCCTGCAGCTAATCCCACTGCACCCGAAGGCGAGACTACACACTTCTACTCCGATGGATCTACCAGTACATTTACCGTCACCAGGGAGGGCAATAAACTCACGGCAGCTATTTACGACCGTAATATCGAACCGAATAAGGAAGCCGGAAGCCTTCCGGACAAACTGCGCAATGCGATTGTGGGTACAGCCGGCATGACCATTTTTTCGAAACTGGAATGGGAAGCCCTGGCTAAGGGTTTGGTAAAAGAATGAAGCTTAACTGCTTTTCTTATTACTGAAAAATTCTTTCAGTTCACGACTCATTTGTTCGCCACGTTTTTTCAGGTCCTGCAGTTCATTTTCCATATTCTTTTTCATCGTCTGAAAGTCCATAGGTGGTACTCCTGTCATGTAATACATTTCCTGTGGCGTACGCGCCACAGGAATGATGATCCACGCAATAATATATGCGAGCAAGCCCACACCCAGCGTTAAGAAAAGTACCAGGAATATCAGGCGCACCAATACCGTATCTATGTCGAAATAGTTGGCAATACCACTGCATACCCCGCCCAGCCATTTGTCGTGGGGGTTGCGGTACAACCGCCTGGTCGTTGGCTCCACAGGTATATACTGCTGGTAGCTTGTTCTTCCTGTATTGGCCTGTTCGTCTTTCAGTTGACTGGGATGACCAAGGGTCTCCACTACCTTTTGCACATCAGTACTGTCTATTGCCTGTGCGCCGCTCTGCAGCCTGGTTGCAAATAATTCGGCAATACGTGTTTCGATGTCCTGTATGATCTCATCCCTGCCTGCCTCCCCGGCAAACTGTATTTCCAGCGATGTGATGTACTTGTTCAGTTCATCGTACGCACGTTCTTCGATGGGTATTACCCTGCCCCCGATGGTAATTTGTATGATCCTTTGCATGATTTATTTATTTGTAGTGGTTAAATAATTTACTGATGTGCTTAATTCGGTCCATGAATTTTTTAATTGTTCGTAGGTTGTTTCGCCCTCTGCCGTCAGGGCAAAGTATTTTCGCGGCGGCCCGGAGGGCGACTCTTCCCAGCGGTAGCTCAGCAACCCGGCATTCTTCAGCCTGGTGAGCAACGGGTACAATGTGCCTTCCAATACTACCAGTTTGCTTTGTTTCAACTGCTCCAGTATATCGCTGGGATACGCTTCTTTTTCTTTTCGGATAATGCCCATGATACACAGTTCCAGCAAGCCTTTCTTCATCTGCGATTCCGTATTCTCTATATTCATCTGCTCGTATTTACCATACAAAAATAGGAAACTTATACTACTATGCAAAACAAGGTACTAATATTATGCAAAATATTTTGTTAACTACGGTAATAATTAAATCGCAGGATTGAGAACTTTGTTACATGAAGTTCAAAAAAATTGCTCCCGGAGACCTGGCCTTTTTTAAATCTGTGGCCGGCGAAGGCCATGTGTTCATGGACGAAGATTCACTGCGACTTGCAGCCAGGGATGAGACAGAAGACCTGGAGTATTTGCCCGAGGTAATAATGCAACCCGTCTCTTCCCGGGAAATAAGCGAGGTATTAAAATATTGTAATGAGCAAAGAATACCGGTGACGGTGCGTGGAGCGGGCACCGGGCTGAGCGGTGGTGCATTGCCGGTATATGGCGGGGTAGTGCTGGACACAAGGCGGTTGAACAGGATATTGAACCTTGATGCCCAAAATTTCCAGGTGATGGTTGAGCCGGGGGTCATCACCCAGGTATTGCAGGAATACGTGCTGGAACATGGCCTGTTTTACCCACCTGACCCCGCCAGTTGCGGCTCCTGTTTCATTGGCGGGAATGTTGCCGAAAATTCGGGAGGCCCTAAAGCGGTGAAATACGGCGTGGTGAAAGATTACGTTCTTAACCTGGAGGTAGTATTGCCGGACGGGGAAATAATTTGGACCGGTGCCAATGTGCTGAAAAATGCTACGGGATACAATCTTACACAACTGATAGTTGGCAGCGAGGGTACGCTTGCCGTAGTGACGAAAATTGTGCTGCGCCTGATACCTGCGGTAAAACATACAGTATTGATGCTCGCTCCTTTTCGTTCGTCTGTAGAGGCATGCAGGGTGGTGAACGAAATCATGCTGGCAGGCATAACGCCTTCCGCCCTGGAGTTTATGGAGCGCAACGCTATTCTCTGGGCCATGGAATATACTCAAAACTCAACCATAAGCCTGGCGGATGATATACAGGCTCACTTACTGATAGAACTGGATGGCAATGACATGGACATGCTGCAAAAACAGGCAGAGCAGGTGATGGAGGTGTTGAGCCATTTTGATACCGGTGAAATACTTTTTGCAGACAGCCACGAACAGAAGCAGATTCTCTGGGCGCTGAGAAGAAAGGTAGGTGAAGCCGTAAAGAAACACTCTGTGTATAAAGAGGAAGATACAGTGGTGCCGCGTGCAGCCCTGCCCGAATTACTGGCCGCAGTGAAGCAGATAGGTTTGGCTTATGGGTTTAATTCTGTTTGCTATGGCCATGCTGGCGATGGCAACCTGCATATGAACATCATTAAAGAAAACATGAGCGATGAGGACTGGAACAACAAATTGCCGGTGGCCATAAGAGAATTGTTTACCGAAACGGTACGATTGGGGGGCACTATTTCGGGTGAGCATGGCATAGGCCTGGTGCAAAAAGGTTATATGGACATTGCTTTTGGCAAGACAGCACTCAACCTGATGAAGGGTATCAAAGCCACATTCGACCCTAACGGTATACTGAACCCCGGCAAGATATTCCCCTGAGCCTTGCGGAAATTTTACAATTCCTTATGTAACGCCTGTGTAATATTGCCGGCGTTTACTACGTTTTAAGATAACTTTGCCTATATTGTTTGTAAAGGACTCGATATGAAAAGAACTCTGCTTGTTTTATTGGCCGGTTGCCTTTTTGCCGGCACGGCTACAGCCCAGGAAGTATATAGCAGCTCGGGCAAACCGCTGAACAAGAGCCAAACTGACGTAAAAAGCGAAAAGCTTATAGAGCCCGGCAGGCTTATTGTGGGTGGATGGGGATTGTTTGGTATCGGTTCGGGCGTTACGAACATTGGCATCACCCCGATACTGGGTTACAGGATAACAGACGATTTTTCTGCAGGAATAGGTTTTGGGTACCAATATCTACACGTCAAAGATTATTATCTCGTTACCACAAGCCTTACAGGGCCTTCAGAGCGTCGTCCTTTAAATGCTCATATTTATTCTCCCAGTGTATGGGCACGCTATGTAATATGGAACAATATATTCGCCCATGCTGAATACGAACACAATATCACATCGTATAAAGAATATATAAACAACACATTGGTTGATCCTCCCTACGAAGAAAGGAAAGTGAACTTAAGCGTACCTTGCATGCTGCTAGGCGGTGGCCTGCGCCAGCCTGTGGGGGCCCGTTCTTCTTTTGTTTTTATGGTGCTGTACGATGTGTTGCAAAATGAGTATAGTCCTTACCGGAACACGATAGCCATAAGGTTTGGGTTTAATTACGGTTTTTAACCAATAAAAAAGCCGCCTTTCGGCGACTTAAAGCTGTGGAGGATAACGGAGTCGAACCGATGACCTCTTGCATGCCATGCAAGCNNTCTAGCCAGCTGAGCTAATCCCCCCTTTGCGGGGTGCAAATATACTTAGCATTCCGGTTTTTATCCAAATTTCGGTAACTTTATTATCAGCACTGCTTTATTATGTGGAAGCAAATATTGACATATTTCTATTTGCGCAAGCGTGACCCGGATGAGCCGCGTAATATAAATATCCGGTTTATGCACGGCATGAACCGCATTTCGCTGCTCATGTTCCTGGTTGCTGTAATTATTATGATAGTGCGGTTAATTACGAAGTAATTGTATTATCTCATCCGCAGCCAGCTCAGAGGTTGAATAACTGCCCAGTTTATTCCATAGTGCAGCGTAATCCTGTTTCAGTTGCTGCAGGTAGTTCCTGTCTTCAAGAATTCGTCTCAGTTCAGTCTCCAGCCGTTGCGGGTTGAAGTCGTCCTGTATAAGTTCGGTAATCACTTCTTTGTCCATGATGAGGTTTACCAGCGATATGTATTTTACGTCGACAAGCTTTGTCGCCAGCCAGTAAGATACAGGATTGCCTTTGTAACACACCACTTCGGGCACGCCGAACAAGGCAGTTTCGAGTGTGGCGGTGCCGCTGGTCACTAATGCGGCTGTGGATTGTTTCAGCAAATTATATGTCTGGTTGTTGGCGATTAGCACATTTTTCCCGCCTATAAGCGCTTTATACAAGCTATCTGGTTGTGCCGGCGCCTGCGCTACTACAAACTGGTATTGCGGGAACTGCTCCACCATCTGAAGCATGACGGGCAACTTGACTTTTATCTCCTGCTTCCTGCTGCCCGGCAGCAGCGCGATTATTGGCTTATCAGACAATTTCCGTACCGGCACCTGTTCTTTCTCATGCTGTATTACTTCAGTAAGCGGGTGGCCGATATAAGTAACGTTATAATCCCATTTGGTTTTATAGTATTCTGTTTCGAAGGGCAGGATCACCAGCATCTTATCTACATCCCGCTTTATCTTCTTCACCCGGTTGGCCTTCCATGCCCACACCTGCGGCGAAATGTAATAAACCACCTTCATCCCTTGCTGCTTTGCCCATTCGGCAATACGCAGGTTAAAACCCGGGTAATCTATCAGTATCAGTACATCGGGACGGTAGGCCAGTATATCTTTTTTGCAGGTGTCTATATTGCGCAGTATGGTACGCAGGTTGGCTATTACCTCAACAAAACCCATGAAGGCCAGCTCGCGGTAATGCTTCACCAATGTTGCGCCGGCGGCCTGCATTTTGTCGCCGCCCCAGCACCTTATCTCGGCATTATTGTCCTTTTTGTGTAAAGCTTTTATGAGATTACCACCGTGCAGGTCGCCACTGGCCTCGCCCGCTATGATGTAATACCTCATTTACCATACAAACTTTAGTAATACAATGAGCACAGCGTACAGCATGGTGGCTATCAGTATACCCCTGGCGGTGAGGTCCAGCCTGCGGTTAGTGTAATATATAAAAGGAATGATATTTATCAGTATGCTCAGGCTTAATATCAACGCTGCAGCGTCAAAATCGGTTTTCATAGTGTTGAGAAAGGTGCTGAACGAGCTGCCGCGCGACATGACCAGGTATACTATGAATATACCTACCAGCGGCAACAACAAACCTAGTACCAGGCCCAGAAAGGATACATTACGTTTCATACAGCTAAATATAACGCTAATATACAAGTGAAAAAATCATTTTACCAACGTTGGCACGGCAATATTGAAAGAATTACCTTTGTCATTACAAACACAAACCGTTTACATGAACTTTTTTTTGAAGAATATACCTGAGCGTACGCAGCAGCCGCGCCAGTATGGGATTACTATGGCTATGGATAAGGGGCTGGGCCTGGATGATGTAAGGAATTTCATGTCCGTGGCATCGCCATATGTCGATATCGTGAAATTTGGTTTTGGCACGGCATTCGTCACCAACCACCTGCGCGAAAAAATAGAAATATACAAGGAGCACGACATGCCGATATATTTCGGAGGCACATTGTTCGAAGCTTTTCTTATCAGGGACCAGTTTGACGACTATATCAGTGTTATTAAAGATTACGGTCTGCAGTATGTAGAGGTGTCTGATGGCTCGGTTACTATTCCTCACGACGAAAAATGCAAATACATAGCTGAGCTTGCAAAGCATGTAACGGTATTATCAGAGGTGGGTTCTAAAGACGCGGCTCATATTATTCCACCTTACAAGTGGATAGAACTGATGAAGGCTGAACTGGCCGCAGGCGCTAAATATGTAATAGCGGAGGCCCGTGAAAGCGGCAATGTAGGTATCTATCGCGGCAGCGGCGAGGTGCGCGAAGGACTGGTACAGGAGATACTTACACAGATACCGTACGAACAAATAATATGGGAGGCCCCGCTGAAAGCACAACAGGTATACTTCCTGGAGTTGCTGGGTGCGAACGTCAACCTCGGCAATATTCCGCCGTCGGAAGTAATACCGCTGGAGGCTATGCGCAATGGACTGCGGGGAGATACATTCCATATGTTCCTGAATAAATAATGAATGAGAAAACGGGTATGCTACAACATACCCGTTTTTTATTGTATTTTTTCCTTATGCCAGCCAGGCGATTATACGGACTCATAGGTTTCCCCCTCGGGCACACTTTCTCCCCGGGATACTTCAACGCAAAGTTTGGACGAGAAGAAGTGGATGCTGAGTATAAGGCGTTTCCTCTTGCCACAATCAGCGAGTTGCCGCAACTGTTGGAGTTATATCCCCACTTGGCAGGGTTGAATGTAACTACTCCCTATAAGGAACAAGTAATGCATTTGCTGGACGATTGCGACGATGTGGCTGCGCGTGTGGGCGCCGTCAATTGCATAAGGATAAGCGACGGCAAGACAAAAGGGTATAATACCGACGTAATAGGGTTTGAGCAAAGCCTGGAGCCCCTGTTGAAACCGGGGATGGATGAAGCCATCGTACTGGGCACCGGTGGGGCAGCCCGTGCGGTAAGGTATGTATTGGACAAAAAGAATATTACGTACATCAACGTATCAAGAACAAACAGCGGTGACGCAATAACCTACAATGAACTTACAGAAGAGATGGTGCGTACGCACCGGCTGATCATTAATACTACTCCCCTGGGTATGTACCCCTGCACCGAAACTTATCCGCCGATACCTTACCATGCTATTACCGATGCGCACCTGGTGTACGACCTTATTTACAATCCTGAATTTACCACCTTCCTGCAAAAGGGGCATCAGCGTGGCGCTGTCACAAAAAACGGCATGGAAATGCTGGAACTGCAGGCGGAAGCCTCGTGGGGCATCTGGAACTCATGATATGCCCACGGTATAATACACACAGGTGGTAAGGAAGTTGCGCGCGAAAGGTATGGACGAAATGATGCGCGACTGTTTTACAGGATTCCAGCCGAATTTGTATTTGTAGATTGGGTTCAGCAGGAAATGCTGTTTGTTTTTTACTTGCAGTCCGCTTTTCTTCACGATGCGCTCAAACCGTTCAATGCTGATGCGCGTATCATATATTTCCAGCAGTTGTTCAATCATGCCATCATTTTCGCCGAAGAGTTTCAGTATCCGCTTGTAAAATGGCCGTGGCAAAATATGATAGTAGGGTAACATGGATATCTTTTTAGATGCTATTTGCTGGTGGCCGCCAAAAGGCATATACCAGGGCGGGAATCCGAAAAACACCTGCCCGTCCCGTTTCAGCAGGTTTTTCAGGTATGGTACAAATAGCTCCTGGTCGGGAATGTGCTCAATGACGTCTTTAAGAATGATGACGTCAAAATAATTCTTAAATCGTGCCAGGAAGTCGTCATCGTACACATTTTTGTACATGAACTCTGCCTGCCCGCTTTTTATAAAGTCTGCCAGGAAATCATTGGCCAACTCTATTCTTAGCTTATCCAGGTCGACACCCGTGCAGTGGCAGCCCAACTCTGCGAAGGGAACCAGTACACCTCCCTCGCCACATCCTATTTCCAGTATTTTCGTTCCCGGCCCAAGCTGTTTTGTCTGGGCGATAAAAGGCAATACGTACGAGCGGGAGTTATCCACCTGCTGCTCAAAACGCACTCGGTCGTCTTTATGTTGTTTCAGCGCCAATGTACCAGCTTTTAAAAAATAACGGGTAAAGTTAACTTTTTAGTTCTTTTATCAAACCCTGCAATATCTCCAATTGCTTGCTGATACTATGGTGGTGTATCTTCTCGTACAATTCTATTATCAGTTCCCTGGATACCCCGGCTTGTTCCGCCCGGTTACCTCTTGTTTCCACTATTTCATTCCATCGCTCAGGCTGGTAGGCGGTCATGTTACATTCTTTTTTTACCTGGCCTATTTTCTTGCTCAGTTCCATCCTTCGGGCTACCAGGTCTATTATTTCTGCGTCAATACCGTCCATCACCTGCCGCAGGTATTCCAGCCCCATTTCACGGCTCAGGCCGTCGCCTTTGCTGTCGCGCACTACCAGTTGAGACAACAATAGCTCCAGCGCGGCAGGTGTTATCTGCTGTGCTGAATCACTCAGGGCTTTTTCAGGATTTATATGTGTTTCTATCATCAGGCCCTCAAAGCCCATATCCATAGCCTTTTGTGCTATACCCGCCACCATATCCCTGTTGCCGGTTATGTGGCTGGGGTCGCAGATGATGGGCAGCTCCGGCATCCTGCGTTTCAATTCGATAGGTATAGGCCAGTTGGGCTGATTGCGGTATGCCGATGCTGCGTTGTAGGTAGAAAATCCACGGTGCACAGCGGCTACATCTGTAATACCCATCGAAGCCAGCCTTTCAATTGCCCCCTGCCAAAGGTCCACATCAGGATTGACAGGGTTTTTCACCATCACGGGTATTTTTACCCCTTGCAGTGTCTCCGCTATTCTCTGCACCAGGAAGGGGTTCACAGTCGTTCTTGCGCCCAGCCATAATACATCCATTCCATATTTCAATGCCAGCTCTACGTGGGCAGGCGTAGCTACTTCTACCGTTACCGGCATGTTATATGCTTCCTGCACTTCTTTCAGCCATTGCAATGCTTCTTCGCCCATACCTTCAAACGAACCTGGCCTGGTACGGGGTTTCCAAACCCCTGCGCGAAAGAGATGGACCGGCATATGCCGTATCGCTTCCGCTATTGCCATCACTTGTTCTCTTGACTCTGCACTGCACGGCCCTGCAACTACGAAGGGCTTTCCCTTATCTGTGAAAAAAGACATAATGCAAAGATAAAGGGCCTCCGCTGAAACAAGGGACAATAATTATTTATCGTACTATTCACCATATGGTGGGTATCTTTGCCGCCATGAAACAAATACCCTCGTCCGCTGCCCTGAAAGACGGTGGAGTGATATTAGTGGATAAGCCATACGAATGGACATCGTTTGACGTGGTGAATAAATTGAACAAGCGACTCAAGGTAAAGATCGGGCATGCGGGTACTTTAGACCCCCTCGCAACCGGCTTGCTGATATGCTGCACCGGCAAGTTCACGAAAAGGATAACCGAATACCAGAAACTCCCTAAAGAATACACGGGCATATTTCATTTGGGAGAAATAACACCCACCTACGACCTGGAAAGCGAGCCCGGGCCCTTTGGCGATCACAGTGCGCTTACCGCGGAAAATATACGTGAGGCAACCGCTCAGTTCACAGGTGATATAATGCAATTGCCGCCGATACACTCCGCCATAAAAAAAGGCGGCAAACGAGCCTATGAATATGCGCGCGCAGGCAAAGAAATACAACTGGAGCTCCGCCCGGTACAAATCATGGAGTTTGAAATAACTGCTGTCCGTTTACCCGAAGTGCATTTTCGTGTTACATGCAGTACGGGTACCTATATTCGTTCCCTTGCCCACGATTTTGGCCAGGCATTAGGCTGCGGTGCCTACTTGCAGGAGCTGCGCCGCACGAAGATCGGGGCATTCTCTGTTGACGATGCCTTCAGTCCTGCCGAACTTATTGCTGCATGGCATGAGCAGTAAACAATAGTTTAAAAATACTTTTTATTTGTTGACCGGCAGTTTTTGTTGGTTGGATGAAAACGCCTTTTCGTTGGATGAAAACGGTCATTCGTTGAATGACGATTTTTATCCAACGAACAATGGCTTTCTTTACAGTACCTATAAGCCACCTGTAAACCCCACCTATAAACCCTGCCTGAAAGCAACACCAAACACCAGCCCCTGTAGACTATACCTAAAGCAACTGTATGTCGGTTGCTTTTTTTATTTTACAGTATGAAACAGGTAACTACATTATTGATATGTATCGTGCAAGCTTTGATGGCTACTGCCCAGGCGGATAACAGCGATATTAAAGCGATTGCCCTTGTGCTGAACAAGCAGGCTGATGAATGGAACAGGGGAGATATTGACGGTTATATGCAGAGCTACTGGAACAGTGATAGCCTGGTATTCATTGGCAGCAAAGGACCGGTATATGGGTACAAGCCAACACTAGAGCGGTACAAAACATCTTACCCCGATAAAGAAAAGATGGGGAAGCTGGATTTTTCAGACCTGTCATTCAGGCGACTCTCCGATGAATATTACTATGTAACAGGGAAGTGGAGCCTTGTAAGAAGAGATGATAACCCCAACGGGTATTTTACCCTGCTCTTTAGAAAGATAGGTGGCAGGTGGCTGATCGTGGCAGACCACAGTTCATAAAAAAGGCTGCCCCTTTTGAGACAGCCTCTTTAAATTAATTTAGCCTTTGATTACCGTCCCATCTGCATCAGGAACTCTTCGTTATTCTTAGTTCCTTTCATTTGCCCCATCAGGAAGTTCATTGCTTCGTCTGTATGCATATCGGCTATGTGGTTGCGGATGATCCACATCTTATTCATCACTTCTTTGCCCAGCAGCAGGTCGTCGCGGCGGGTAGAAGAAGATGTGATGTCAATAGCCGGGAATATACGTTTGTTGGCCAGCCTGCGGTCGAGCTGCAGCTCCATGTTACCGGTACCCTTGAATTCTTCAAAGATTACCTCGTCCATTTTACTGCCTGTATCTATCAGGGCCGTAGCCAGTATGGTGAGTGAACCGCCGTTCTCTATCTTACGCGCAGCGCCAAAGAACTGTTTGGGCTTCTGCATGGCGTTGGCTTCCACACCACCACTCAATACTTTACCTGATGCAGGCGCCACTGTGTTATGCGCACGTGCCAGGCGGGTTATCGAGTCGAGCAGTATCACCACATCGTGGCCTACCTCTACCAGGCGTTTTGCTTTTTGCAGCGCTATAGTAGATACTTTTACGTGTTTGTCGGCCGGTTCGTCAAAGGTAGATGCAATAACTTCGGCGTTTACGCTGCGCATCATATCCGTTACCTCTTCAGGACGTTCATCCACCAGCACTATCATCAGGTAGCATTCAGGGTGGTTAGCCGCTATTGCATTAGCTACTTCTTTCAGCAGCATGGTCTTACCTGTTTTGGGCTGCGCCACTATCAGTCCGCGCTGGCCTTTACCTATTGGCGTAAACAGGTCCATGATACGTGTGCCCAGGTTAGCGGGCGATGTATATAAATTCAGCTTCTCGTATGGGAACAATGGCGTCAGGTAGTCGAAAGGTACGCGGTCGCGTATCTCGTCGGGCAGTTTGCCGTTGATGGTTTCTACCTTGAGCAGCGCAAAGTATTTTTCGCCTTCCTTAGGCGGGCGTACTGTGCCTTTTACGGTATCGCCGGTTTTTAAGCCGAACAGTTTTATCTGGGAAGGAGACACATAAATATCATCGGGTGAGCTGAGGTAGTTATAATCGCTGCTGCGCAGGAAGCCGTAACCGTCCTGCATCATTTCCAGCACACCTTCGCTGGACACGGCCGCGTCAAACTCTACGTTGAAGTTACTGCGTTGCTGTTGCTGCTGCTGTCTCCTGTCGCCTTGCTGGTGCCTGTGCTGTGGCCTCCTTGCTTCCCTTTCCGGGGTTTCAGTTTCCTGTTGTTCTTCGGGCTGGCCGGTTTGCTCCTGCTCCTCTTCGTCTGCCTTAGGCATTATAATGCCCGATTCTTCGTTGCCGTTTTCTTCTTCTTCCTCTTCAGCCGGGGCTTCTTCTTCAACTACATCTACGGCAGGTTCTTCTTTTACAGGCTCCTCTTTGCGGGGCTTGCGTGCGCGGCGTTTTTTGTCATCGCTATCGGCGCTTTCTGCGCCTGCGGCTTGTTCTTTCCTGGGCTTGCGGCCACGGGCTTTCTTGTCCTCTACCGCAGCCTCTGTGCCGCCGGCGTTCAGGGCTTGCTGGTCCAGTATTTTGTAAATGAGTTTCTGCTTGTCTAACGACTTTGTGTCTTTAATATTCAGCTCATTGGCAATGTCTACCAGCTCGGGAACGAGCATGTCGTTAAGTTGTAAAATATCGTATGGCATACGAATTGTTTTTCTATAAGATTTTTTAGTTTGTCCTGTTTTGCCTGACCTTATTTATTTGTTTGCGTGCTTGCTGAAGCCCGGAAATCAAATAGTAAGAAATGGGAAATAATCAGTAAACTGTGTTATAAATGTTGGAATAAGGATACTCCTGTTATGCAAGATTACAAATGTTTTACCTTATAAACCAAATATTTTTCCGGGATTTTAACTTTTTTCATTCAAATATGATTTCGCTATACGCTCTATTGTGTGCCTGAATGGTGTATAGCTGTATTCCGGCAGCGCCTTTAATAGTTTGTTATTGTTATACAATGCTTTGCGCTGCGCTACGGTAGCTGTTTCTTTTGTGATGGTTGCGGGCTTACCGGTGAGCAAAGACTTCAGCGCGCTCAGCCGCCATACTATGCCGCTCATCAACCTGCCCGCCGGTTTGTGTGGTGGTTTCCTGTCCATAGCTTCGGCCATCATAGTAAACACTTCTTTATAGGAAAAGTTGCCGGCGCTCAGGATGAACCTTTCGCCCGAGACCTCGCTTTTCATGAGCATATAAAGGGCTCGTGCTACATCAAGCACATCTACCCAGCCGTTGATGCCCTGTGTATAATACGGGAACTCGCTATGCACCACTTTCACCAATGCCGCGGAGCCATTGTCCCAATCGCCCTCGCCTATGATGATGCCCGGGTTGATAACGGCCGCCCTGAGGCCTTCGCCCTGCCCCCGCCATATTTCGAGCTCGGCCAGGTGCTTGCTTTCTGCATATACCGAGTTGTAGCGACTTTCTTCCCATTGTTCTTCTTCGGTTATCTCTTCCCCTTCCTTGCTCCTGCCCAGGGCGGCAACCGAACTGACGTACACCAATTTGTGCACACCTCTCTCCAGCGCCTCGTTCACTATATTGGCCGTGCTCTCTACATTGAAATGCAGCAACCTGGCCTTATCACGCCTCTGAAAGGACACTATGGCCGCGCAATGATAGACTTCGGTTACATCCCGCATGGCCTCTTCCACATCGAAAATATCCAGCAGGTCACATTTCATCCAGGTGACGCCCGGCAGGCGCTCCAACTCACTGGATGGCCGGCGGGTATTGTACAAAGCCCGCACTTGCTCGCCCTTGCCTGAAAGGTACCTCGTGAGGTGGCTGCCAACAAAACCGCTGGCGCCCGTAACGAGAACGATATTTTTTCCGGAAGTCACTGGTGAAAGCACAACATATTTACAACGACTGGAATTGTTTTAAAAACCTCACATCGTTTTGTGAATACAGGCGCAGGTCGTTTACCTGGTATTTTATCTGCGTGATACGCTCTACCCCCATACCGAAGGCGTAGCCCGTATATACATCGGGGTCTATGCCAAAGTTGCGCAGGGTATTGGGGTGCACCATGCCGCAACCCAGTATCTCTACCCAACCGGTATGCTTGCACAGGCTGCAACCGCTGCCCCCGCAAACGGTGCAGGATATGTCCATCTCCGCACTGGGCTCAGTGAAAGGGAAGTAGGACGGACGGAAACGCAGTTTGGTATTTTCGCCGAACATTTCGGTAACGAAGTAATACAAAGTCTGCTTCAGATCGGCAAAGGAGACGTTTTTATCTACATACAGTCCTTCGCACTGGTGAAAGAAGCAGTGCGCCCGTGCCGATATGGTCTCGTTGCGGTACACCCGGCCGGGGCAAATGATGCGCACAGGCAGGTTTCCCTGCTCCAGCACCCTGGCCTGTACCGACGAGGTATGCGTGCGCAGCACCCAGTCGGGGTTTTGCGACACATAAAAGGTATCCTGCATATCCCGCGCAGTATGGTTTTCCGGCATGTTCAGCGATGAGAAGTTGTGCCAGTCGTCTTCTATTTCGGGGCCTGTGGCTACGCTGAAGCCTATTTTTTCAAATATGGAGATTATTTGATTTTCTACCATGCGCAGCGGGTGGCGCGAGCCCATAGGTAATGCGGTGCCTGGCAGGGACATGTCTATATCCTGCCCGCTGTCTTTACCTTCCTGCTGCAGGTGTTTGTACTCGTCATATTTAGCCTCGGCAGCCTGCTTGAAGGCGTTCAGCAACTGACCGGCGTCCTTTTTCTGCTCCTTAGGCACATTCTTCATCTCGTTGAAGAGTTCCTTCACGATACCCTTAGTGCCCAGGAATTTTATGCGATAGGCTTCCAGTTCGGCAGCATTCGCCGGGTTGGTAGCTGCTATTTCCTGTTCATACTGTTTTATCTGTTCCTGTAAAGACTGCATACCGGGCAAAGATAATGTGACAATTCGGCAATTCGAGTAGTTTGACTATCCGGCAATGTGCCAATGAGACAATGCGAAGCCGAGTGGTGATTTGTGTGCGTTTTGGGAACATTATTGACGGGTTTGTTCCCCAGTTTGTTGCGATTTGTTACAATTTTTGCAACCGACACCATTTTAACTGATTGATATATAATATGTTATGAAAAATGTTCCATTTTGATTCCAGGAAAAGGGATTGAAATTTTTTCACGGCGGCGAATGTCATCAGCAACCGGCATACGTTTTTTGAATATAGGTGATACATTGGCTTTTTTGTTTTCATGTGATGTTTTTTATCGTGTTATCATGTATAACAAGGCGTCTGGGTTTACTCCTATGTAAACCCAACGCGCCCGATATATTGTAACAAAATTACAAAATAAATACGATAAATTAAACTAAAAATTTTCAAGCTTTACACCACATCCAGGATGGGTTTAGCCATCATTCACCATCCTGCAAGTTGAAATATGAAGCGTGGATGACTGAAATGTATTGCATCAACATCTCGTCATGCTGCAGGCTGTCTTCGCCTGCGGGCGTATGGTTTTGAAAACTTTCTAAAAAGCTCTCAAAACTCCCTTCGTAAAACTCCATTTATATGCTGATGTTATTGTCAAAAAGAAAATAGTCGTGATGGCAGTATTTAGGGCCATCTGCCTCAGTTTGGTCTTTGAAACAAACCAGTATGGCCACATTGTCCTGGTAAGGTGTTACCGCTTCGTCAAAGCGCAGTTGTTTATCCTGCATATCGCGGTACATTTCGTCAAACTCCTGCTGCCGGGCAGGTACGATAATAAAATCTTCTACGGGCTGGCGGTAAGGTTTCATCACCTTGCCCTGGAAAGAATACAGTTTGGTAACAATAGCACGGGCTTCTGTTAAATTCATAAAATGTGTGTTTTTTATTTTTGTTTTACAATGATGTGTACCCCCGGATGGGTACGCGCTCCCTGGTATATGCCCTTATAAAATGAAGTGCAAAGATGAAGCAACGGAGCAGCCTTTTCCAACTAAAATGCCGGGCTTAACATGAGCATTAGAAATGGTTAACGAACCGTTTGGAAAGTCAAATTCCGATAGTGTTCCTGCCGGTTTCGCTGACGCAGCGGCCAACACTTACATTATGTCTACAATAGCTTTATACACCTTAGTCACCACTGAACTCATCCGCAGGTAGTCGAGCGTTTCCGGTTTATCATCCACGGTATGATAATTTTTGTTGCGGTAGAAGGCGCCGTCGGTGACCATGAGTGCCGGCCAGCCGTAGGTCCAGTAGTTGCGGTGGTCGCTGAAATCAACCCCGGGTATCCATTTCGGCCCTTTGAATACTTTCGTCTCCACACCACCGGCATGCCTGAACTTGCGGGTGAACAGGCGGACAAACCTGCCGCAGCCCCATTTGCGCACTACGGTAATATAATCGCCGCGACTACCGTAAAACAATTTCATGATGCCCAAAGGGTACCGTTGCGACCCTCCTTCGTCGCTGAAGTAACCTATCATTTCCAGGCTGACCATGCCTACAACCGGTGTTTTGTTATTGTACAAAGCTGTTGCATGTACCGAACTGCCCATGTCCTGCGTACCGAAATAAGGAGGCTCTTCCAGGCTATAGGCTACCAGGTCTACCCGCATTTCCCATTTGCTTTTATCGGTTTCCGCAAACATCCTTGCCAGTTCCAGCAGGGCTGCTACACCGCTGGCATTGTCATCGGCGCCGGGCTGGTCACCGCACACATCGTAGTGCGCGCCTATAATAATGCGGGGCGCGTTTGCCGGACCGAATGACGCATATACATTGCGGTACCGGGCTCCCCTGGCCGCGAAGTCTTGCGTATAGGTTTCTTTGGTAACGGCGGAGAACTCATTGTAGATATAGGCAGCCGTACGATTGAGTGCCAGGGTATCTTTGTAGTTACGGTAGCCTTTGGCTGAAGTGAGTTGCGCTACATGCCTGCGCAGGGCTGCTTCGCCGGCTTCTGTTGCAGTGGTGGTTATGGACAGGTGTATAAGTCCTGCTGCAAGCAGGAAACGAAAGGGGCAGTAAAACATATATAGCGTTCTTCTTAGTACCTATGTTCAGGCGCCGTCTTTATGCCCCCACAGGTACAGGCAGGCGTACGTGCGGTATGGGCTCCATTTGGCTGATATCTTCAGCATGTTCTCTCTCAACTTCTTTTTGTCGGTGGGGTCGAGCTTATAGAGTTCTGTCATCATCAGTTGTATGCCCAGGTCGTCTACGGCAAATACATCGGGGCGTGCCAGGGCAAACATCAGTTGCATTTCCACCGTCCACCTGCCCACGCCTTTTATAGGCAGCAGGAAGTCCATCACTTCTTCGTTGCTCATTTTGTACAGCTTCTTGTCGTCCATGCCATGTTCCAGCGCATAGCGGGCTATATTTTGTATATAGCTCACCTTGGCGTTCGACAGGCCGATGGCGCGCAGCTTTTCCGGTGCGGTACCGGCTACTTCCTGCGGGGTAGGCTCTTCTTTGTTATACAGGTCGAGGAAGCGGTGGTAAATGACTTTAGCAACCTTTACAGAAAGCTGCTGGCTCATGATGGAAGCCATCAGGTGCAGGCAAACATTCTTTTTGCGTACCAGCTTTTTGGCCGGCTGGGCTTTCAGCAGGGGAGCCAGTTTTTTATCTTTCAGCAGATGCTCTAAGTAAATCGGTTCTTTTTTAACAGGCATAATAAGATTTAAAATAATAAAAAATATCAGACAATATGTAATGTAATGGCATGATGGTTACGACTTGTACATATATTTCCTCTATTTCTCTAACCAAATGTTATCTTTGCGCCCATTAATAAAGAACTATGAAGAATACTCCATTTACCGATAAGCATATAGCGCTGGGCGCCAAGATGGCTGAATTTGCAGGCTATAATATGCCTATTTCTTATACAGGCATTAATGATGAACACGCAACCGTGCGCAAAAACGCCGGTGTGTTTGACGTGAGCCATATGGGAGAGTTTATGCTGAAAGGCCCGGACGCGCTGGACCTGATACAGCGTGTGACCAGCAACGATGCCAGCAAGCTGAATGCCCCGGGTAAAGCGCAGTATAGTTGCCTGCCCAACGAGCAGGGCGGCATAGTAGACGACCTGCTGGTGTACGCCATAGAGCCCAACAACGTATATATGCTGGTGGTGAATGCATCGAACATAGAAAAAGACTGGAACTGGATAAGCAAGCACAATACCAAAGGTGTGGAGATGCATAATATCTCTGACAAAACAGGCCTGCTGGCTGTACAAGGACCCAAAGCCGTAGAGTATATGCAGGAACTGACAGACATGGACATCACCAACCTGAAATACTACACATTCGTGAAAGGCACTTTCGCAGGTGTGGAAAACGTGGTGGTGAGCGCAACAGGCTATACCGGCGCCGGTGGTGTAGAAATATACTTTGAAGACAAAGACGGCGCGGGTGACAAAATATGGAATGAGATATTCCGAGTAGGCGGGCCGAAAGGAATGAAACCCATCGGGCTGGGTGCGCGCGACACCCTGCGCCTGGAAATGGGCTTCTGCCTGTATGGCAACGATATTGACGATACCACTTCTCCGCTGGAAGCAGGGTTGGGCTGGATCACCAAATTCGCTAAAGACTTTACAGCCCGCGAGATACTGGAAAAACAAAAAGCCGAAGGTGTAAGCCGCAAGCTGGTAGGTTTTGAAATGGTGGAGAAAGGCATTCCCCGCCACCACTACAAAATACAGAGCAATGCAGGCGAAGAGATAGGCTTCGTGACCTCGGGCACACAGTCGCCCAGCCTGAACAAGGCCATAGGCATGGGCTATGTACGCAAAGACCTGGCTACTGAAGGCAGCGAGATAAACATTATGATACGCGACAAGGCTATAAAAGCCAAGGTGGTAAAAATGCCGTTTGAATAATCGTCGAATAGAGAATATGAAGGCCATCATGCAAGAGCATGATGGCTTTTGTTTTATCTTGAACCCATGTTGTCGCGCGCCGCGTACATATTTTGCGCCCTGGCTATACTGTTTGTGTCGCTGGTGTACCTGCCTAAGTGGAAAGCCGAAGGTACGGAAAGCAGCCTTGGGTGGGATGCATCTACCTATTACTGGTACCTGCCGGCTACATTTATTTACCAGGACCTGAAACAGCAGGAATTTGGCGATAGCATCATAGCGAAATACAGGTTCACGCCGGACTTTTCCCAATCGTTTGTACACGAGAGCGGTAACAGGGTAATTACTTATACGTCAGGCGTAGCGCTTTTGAGCTTACCAGCATTTGCCCTGGCGCATATAATCGCAGAACCCACAGGCTACCCGGCAGACGGATTTTCCGCACCCTACCGTGTGGCCGTGCAGCTTTGGGCAGTATTAGCAGCCCTGGCGGGGCTTTGGTATTTCAGGAAGTTGCTACTCCTGTATTTTCATGATAAAGTAGTGGCTATTGTGCTGCTTATGCTGGTGTTGGGTACCAATTACCTGAATTATACCGGTTACGATGCTACGATAACACATAGTTACCTCTTCACAATTTATGTATTGTTATTGCTGAATACACATCGTTTTTACGAGTATCCGAAACGATGGTATGCGATAAGAATTGGTTTACTGGCAGGCCTCGCTGTGTTGGTGCGCCCTTCAGAAATGATAGCAATTGTCATTCCGCTGTTATGGGGCCTGGAACGCATATCACGGTGTGCCCTGGCCGGGCGGATAAGTTTCCTCCGGGAGAATAGCAGGCATATACTTTGGGCAATAGCGACAGGAATTACAGTATGTTCTATACAGGTGGCTTATTGGTTGTATGTTACCGGACAGCCATTTGTGTATAGCTATGACGATAAAACTTTTTCCTGGCTGGCACCGCATACGTGGGAGTATTTAACCAGTTATGGCAGCGGCTGGATCATGTACAATCCCATGGTTTTGTTTATACTGGCCGGCATTATACCGTTTATTAAATATGGCCGCAACAGAGTAGCGGTACTTATGTTCTTTGTATTGAACCTCTACATTGTTTCAGCCTGGGATGTATGGTGGTATTCAGGTATTGGCGGCAGGGCAATGGTCCAGAGCTATGCCGTTACATTCTTTATTGCCGCATCCTGCGTGGAATTTCTTTTAACGAGAAGGCTATTGCTGTGGATAGCTGCCCCGTTGTTCCTGCTGTTTATCTATATTAATCTCTGGGTGTTTTACCAGGCACATGCAGCCGATAGTTTGTACAATACAGTACATATGTCGAAGCGGTATTATTGGCGTGTTCTGGGACGGCGGAAAGTAGATAAGGAGGTATTAAAACTGCAGGATGCGAGAAATATCTACACGGGAACCCTGTGCGACAGCGCGGTTGTATATCAGAACGATTTTGCAGAAACCGAAGGTGGTAAACTATCTGTGCCAGCGGGTAGAAATTCCGGGATATTCAGCATCAATTATTCCGGTAAAGATAAACAATGGGTGCGGGTGAACGCGGTATATAATAGCGGCGCTGAATATGATGAATGGAAAATGATGCGCACACGTTTACATTTTATGAACGGTGAAAAAGAGGTAGCAGGCGAAGACTGGAAGCCCCAACGGTTTTTATGGGAAGGCAGCATGGTGCGTGTACATTATGATATGCGCATTCCCTCAAAGGAATTTGACAGAATACAGGTCAGTTTCCTGAATGAGACGGGCGGTGGCGATGTTATCATTGATGACTTATTGATAACAGCCTATAACAGTTGCAGGTAATTATGCTTTATATTTGACCTTATGCTATCCCGCTCAGCCTATATAATCTGTGTTGCACTGCTGCTCTATGTGGCACTAATATTTGACCCGAAATGGAAAAATACCGGGAGGGAGTCCAGCCTGGGTTGGGACGTTTCTACCTACTACTGGTACCTGCCTGCCACATTTATATACCACGATCTGAAGGAGCAAAAATTTGGTGACAGTATCATAGACAAATATGGGTTTACCCCGGTATTTGAGCAATCGTTCGTGCACAAGAGCGGCAACAGGGTGATTACGTACAGCTCGGGGCTGGCGGTAGTATTCCTGCCCGCCTTTGCGGTGGCGCATGCCCTGGCCGCACCGCTGGGTTATGAGGCCGATGGATTCTCATTGCCTTACCAGGCGGCAGTACACTTCTGGAGCCTTTTGGCCGCAATCGTCGGGCTTTGGTACTTCAGGAAGCTGCTGCTGCGATACTTCAGCGACAAGGTAACTGCCATCTCGCTGGTGTTGCTGGTATTTGGCACCAACTACCTCAATTATGCCGGTGTAGATGTCACCCTCACACATAGCTGGCTGTTCTCTATCTATACGCTGGTGCTGCTGAATACAGGCAATTTTTATGCCGACCCAAGGTATAAGTATGCAATAAGGATTGGCTTGCTGACAGGGCTGGCTATTCTTATCCGTCCTTCGGATATGATCATTGCGCTGATACCGCTGCTCTGGGGCATGGAGAACATCTGGCCGGGCACTATCAAAAAACGGTTCATGTTCTTCATCGCCAATTATAAACCCTTTTTATTGGCCGTATTGTGTACTGTCCTTGTAGGCTCTATACAGATAATATACTGGCTGTATGTGGCCGGGGAGCCGTTGGTGTACAGCTATGACGACAAAGGTTTTTACTGGACCAAACCTCATTTCTTTGATTATACATTCAGCTACCGCAGCGGATGGCTGGTGTACACGCCGCTGATGTTCTTCGCTTTTGCGGGGCTGCTCGTCTATTTGTGGAAGGGAAAAAACAAAGTGGCCATTATCAGTTTTTTCCTGCTGAACTATTACATCATAGCCGCGTGGGATGTATGGTGGTATGGCGGTATGGGCGGCAGGCCTATGGTGCAGAGCTATGCGATAACTTTTTTTATGATAGCAGCGCTGATAGATGTGTTGCTGAAAACAAGGTGGATAAAATGGCCGGTATTCGCAGTTATGGCTGTGTTCGTTTATGTCAATATCTGGTTTACCTACAACGCCCACACGCCAAAAGGTTTGTACGATCCTGTTGGGATGACTAAGGCATATTATTGGAAAGTTGTGGGAAGGTTTAAAGTTCCTGAGTACACCGTAAGATTTAAAGACACGGATGAATATTTTGACGGAGCGCCAAAAAATATGAAACAGCTGTATAGTTACGGATTTGAAGACGATACAACAGCGTCCGATGTATATCCAATCTCCGGCAAAAGATCTCTTTATTTTCATCCGTACAGGGATTACAGCCCTATACTGGCCTTCCCGTATTCGCCCGGCAATGCAGACTGGTTGCGTGCCAAAGTAACCATAAAAGTTATGGACGACGAATGGGAATACTGGAAAATGTTACAGTTTACGATCGGTTTCGTCAAACAGGAAGAAAAAATAAAGACGAATATGATACGGCTGCACAGGTTTGCGATAGAGGGTAAACCGACGGAAGTTTACTTTGATGTGAAGATACCAAAGCAACCGTTCGATTCAGTTCATGTCTTTTTCTGGAACCCCGGCAGCTATACAACCGCAAAGCTGGACGATATCGAGATATGGTCGTTTGAAGAATAATTACCTGTCTTTGTACACGCTGTAGTGCCGTGTGGTATCCCTGAATTTGAAATACCGCGGGTTCAGGTCTTTGTAAGGATACACGCCCCATGTGGTGACGAAGGCGCGGTAATTTTCCCATGCCCATCCTATTTCTTCCACGTTCTTATGAATGATAATAGAAGCGGTCGTATCCCTTTCCAGCGTAGAGAGCAGCCAGAACTCGTAAGGTGAGGCCCATTCCATAATGATAGTTTCCTGCGGCTTGCCATACATGTTCACCATCATTTTTTCGTTGCGGTATTTGTCCATATAACCACGGAACCAGTCTATCCGCCCCCGGTAATCCTGCCGCAGCATATTGATGCGCAAAAAGGCGGTACCGGCTATCAACAGGCAGGTGGCGGGCACCAGGAATTTCCGCTTGCCCCATAATATGGGGAAGAGGTCGTACGCCAGCGGCAGCGCAAGAAATAAACCAAGTGTGGTGTACATGTTTTCCCAATAGAAGTCGGGTGTGTTATAGCCGGGATAAGAGATATTTACCACCTGCGAATACCCGGTGCAGGCAAGGAACACCAGGAAGAATTTTAGCCACTGACGTTTCCATGCATAAAATACCAGCACGGTAATAAAGAAAACCGGCAGCCAATAAAAGATATAAAACCAGTTGCTGAAAAACCGGGTATTGGAATACATGCTGAAGTAATCGGGATAATTGCTTTTCAAATTATTGGTAAGCAGGTAAGATGAATTAGACTCATAAGTATCCGGCAGTATTTTTTTCTTGACAAAGTAGACGATGATAAAGAGCGCGCTCGTAATGATAAGCACGCGCCGTTCCGGCTTTATATTCTCCCTCAACCAGAGGAATGCAATGATAAAGAAAAAGGGAAAAATGATAAGAGGGTGGGAAAATACGATAGTAATCAACCCTGCCGCTATCAGTACGTATTGTGCAGGTTTGTTGAGTTTATGCTGCTTGTCAACAAACAGGGCGAAAAATGGAAACAGCAACGAAATACCCAACGATAACTCTGATAAGTGCCAGAAAAAAGTGTGTGCTACCACAAGGGTGTTTACCAGCAACAGGGCGATGCCCAGGCGGTAATTTTTCAGCAGGCCGCAGAGAAAGTAGCAAAAAACATGGTAGAGCATATACCCGGCCGAAAAACTGATCATAACCCACTTGAGCGAAAGGGAAAATTTCGCAGCAAGCAGGGGCAGCAGTTGTGGCAGCACAACGATGAACCGGTTGCGCTGAATACAAAAGCCATCTTCTCTCAGCATGTCGAACAGGAACAGGGAATTATCCAGCAGTATGGTGCGCTCTTTATAGAATACAACCGATAGAGCCAGCAAGCCTGCATAAACCAAAAAACCTGTATAGTATAATTTTTTGAGCATTACCGGTAGTATTGAACAGTTGGCTTAATTTCAGCGTCTATTACAAATGTCCCTTCATATCCCGTTATATATTCGGGCACGGGGTAGCCGGGGCGTATAGGGAATATACCTACTTTTTTATTCATTTTCTTCAGAACATCAAATTCAGCTTCCAGGTAGCAATAATGAAAGGCATTTATGCCTTTGTTGTAAAACATCAGTTCTACGTCTTCCATTTGCTCTACATTCATCACGATATCAATATCCGGCGGCAATATGCTGCGCAGGTTTTTATATACATTGGTATTATGTATCTTGTTTTGCCGGTATTGGCTTTCCGGGTCATGCGCTGCTTGTATTTTGGGAGGTGCTATCGAAATATACGCGCATACCACAACCGCGGCCATATACAAGTACTTGCTGACATATGGTATTCGTAGCAACTGCCCTAACGCCACCGCCATGTATATATAACATAAAGGCCCTACAACGAAGAAATAAGAGCCCATTTTGGATTGGACGATAAGTGAGAAAAAGATATAGACAACGGCGGTATATGCCAGTATCGCAATATTGTTTTTACGCACGAAGCTTTTTACAAATAAGGAAATCGCCATGCCTGTCAGTACCAGCATCCATATTATCTTCCCGAAGTATTGGGGGAAAAGATGGAAATAGAATTCGTTGTGCCCGCCATGCCCCTCTACAACCTCAAAAATATGTTTTGTGTTAAAATTGTACTCGTACAGCGCTTCTTCCGGGAAGGCATTAAATATATATATCTGCCAGGGTAAAAAGACGATAATACATACCAATAATGCAAGCAGCAAGTGTAATATCTCCCCGCGGCTCTCTTTGTCCCTGATATTGAGCAGGATATTAATTCCCCAGCCGGAAAAGACAAGCAGGCCGGTGAGCCACTTATTTAATATCGCACATCCGGCAAACAAGCCGATAAGCACTACCCATTTCATGTTTTTTTTGCGCAGGTACTCAAGGTATGCCCATATGCTGGCCAGGACGTAAAAGCCAAAGGCTACATCGTTATGGTCCATACCTGTATAGCCGGATACCTGTTCCAACTGGAAATTGGAACAACACATCAATACGGCTGCACCGAAAGCGATAAAACTATTGCGGGTGTATAAAACCGCTACACGGTACAACATAGGGACCATTAAGGCGCCCATCAAAGCGCTGGGCAATCGCATAGCCACTTCTGAGACGCCGAATATCTTCATGCTCAGCGCCATCTGCCACATAAAAAGAGGCTGTTTGTGCAGCCAGATGTGGTTGCAGCACCAGGGCCGGTAGTCGTAGGGCACGAGTATTTCCGTTTTCAGCATGGGTTTAAAAGGATGGACCATCATATTCCTGGCTACGAGCGCGTGGAACTTTTCGTCCCAGTCGTGCAGAAAAGGGTCGAGCTGTATCATAAACAGCCGTATGAATAGCGCGGCAAAGAACAATAGCCAGACGGCTGCTACATTCTTGTTGTATAACTTAACACCAATAGCCAGGATAAAAAATATAATCCCCGCATACCAGTATGTGTTATTGAAAATGCTCATGTTCTTTAAAGGCGCAGGCGTATTTGTGCCGCTAACTTAGGTTAATTTTTTTATGATAAACATTATCTGAACACTTTACATGTGTATTATCATTATAATATTCCCTTGGCTGAAATTCCTTCCGTAAAAAAGCAAAGTTTTTTCTTTCTTTGCACTCAAATTCCCAAATCAGAGATATTCATGCTTCCAAAGTACAGCCGCATCCTGCTCAAGTTATCCGGAGAATCATTAATGGGCGACAGTAAGTTCGGTATTGACCCCAAAATGCTGGATCAATACGCACAGGACATCAAGGCCATTACCGACCTGGGGGTGCAGGTGGCGATAGTAATAGGCGGCGGTAATATTTACCGTGGCATGAATGAGGCTGAAACCGGCATTGAGCGTGCGCAGGGGGACTATATGGGTATGCTGGCCACGCTTATCAACGGTATGGCGCTGCAGGCTTCGCTGGAGCGGATAGGCGTCATCACCCGCCTGCAAAGCGCCATTAAGCTGGAACAGATAGCCGAACCTTATATCCGCCGCCGTGCCATACGGCACCTGGAAAAAGGTAGGGTAGTGATATTTGGCGCCGGAACGGGCAACCCCTACTTCACAACAGATACGGCAGGCTCGCTGAGGGCCATAGAAATAAAGGCGGATGTAATATTAAAAGGCACACGTGTAGATGGTATATACACTGCCGACCCCGAAAAGGACAAATCGGCTACCCGCTACGACAAGCTTTCGTTCAATGACGTCATCAGCAAAGGATTGAAAGTGATGGATATGACCGCCTTTACTTTGTGCCAGGAAAATAACCTGCCTATTATTGTGTTCGACATGAACACGCCGGGCAACCTGGCCAACGTGGTGAGCGGGAAAGCCGTAGGTACACTGGTGAGCTAAGTTCAGCGCATACGCTTCTTCTTATTGTTTTCGTAATCTTCGAAGATAAAACTGCCCAGCCCGTCGAGGGAGGAGTAAAAAGCTTTACCATTGTTCACTTCGGTAAAGTTCCGTACGAAAGCCTGCAGGTAAGGGTCATTGGCTATCATAAAGGTAATGACAGGTATTTTCAGCCTGCGTAGCTGCCCCGCAAGGTTCAATGTCTTGTTCAATATTTTGCTGTCTATGCCAAAGCTGTTCTTATAATATTTATTCCCGATTTTCAGGCAGGTTGGCTTGCCGTCGGTTATCATAAATATCTGTTTGTTTGGATTTTTGCGGCGGCGTAGTATATCCATCGCCAGTTCAAGCCCCGCTACCGTGTTGGTATGATAAGGCCCCACCTGCAGGTAGGGCAGTTCTTTCATTTCTATCTGCCAGGCATCGTTGCCAAAGACCACAATGTCCAGCGTATCCTTAGGGTAGCGGGTGGTTATCAGCTCGCTGAGGGCCATAGCTACTTTTTTGGCGGGTGTTATCCTGTCTTCACCATACAGTATCATGGAATGCGAAATATCTATCATCAGCACGGTAGATGTCTGCGCCTTATAGTCCATCTCATGTATCTCCAGGTCGTCCTGGTGCATGTTCAGCTCGTCGATGCCATGATTGATAAACGAGTTGCGTATGCTGCCGGAATAATTGATAGCGTCCAGGCTGTCGCCAAATTCGTACGGACGGGTTTCCGGGTTCAGTTCATCCCCGTTACCCGTTTTAAAGGTATGGTGATTGCCTTTCTTTCCCTTCTTCAGTTTGCCGAATACCTCGTCGAGCGAGCGCTGTCGTATATTTTGTTCTGTTTTGCCGGTGATAGCTACGGTCCCGTCATTTTGGTTTTCGCGCAGGTAGCCCTTTTCTTTCAGTTCTTCTATAAAATCTCCTATGCCGTAATCGTCATTGGTGAGTTTGTATTCCCTGTCCAACTGCGTCAGCCAGTCCAGGGCTTCGGCAGCATCGCCGTTGGTGAACTGTAGCAGTTCCATGAACAGGTCGAACAGTTTTTCGAAAGGCGTTTTCCCTTCCTGCGCTATATACCTGGTAAATAATATGCCCTTCATAACCGGTAATAAAGTTACGGGCTTTGGCTATAAGTACGGATAGGCTTTGGTGATAATGGTATTACCGCCCTTTCTGCGGTAAAAAATCAATAATTATCCATTACTTTAAACGGTCAAACCTATAATAATGCACAAAAAACTGTATCAATATGGCTTTGTCGTGTATGCGCTCCTGTTTGTCATGGCTACCCTGTTTTACAGGGAGCGTACGATATTCGTGGATATCGCCTATCATCTTTTTTCTATTACCAGGGAAGGATCTTTCGCATTTCAAAACTACCGTTACGGCGCGGCATTTACACAACTCTTTCCACTTACGGGTTATAAGCTGAACCTGCCCCTGGACACCATCATGTTTATGTACTCCGTGGGTTTTGTATTCTATTATGTGACGTGTTACTGGATATGCGGCACTATTTTGAAACAATACTCCATAGCACTCACACTACTGCTGTCACAGGTATTATTTGTTACCGATACGTTCTACTGGATACAATCAGAACTTCCCCAGGGGTTAGCAATGCTCATGGTTATGACTGCGTTATTGCTGAGTACAGGAGCACACCAGGGCCTTAAGCTGGCTATTTCAGCTGCGGTCGTGTTATTTGCGGTTTTTTTCCATCCACTGCTGTGGATACCCGCTACCTTTATTTTTCTATACTTTGCAATTAACAGAGAGGCCCCGGCGTCCAAACTTATTTTCTTTGGCGGTTTTGTTCTCTTTTTTCTTGCATTTTACCTCAGGCAACGATTGCTGACCGCAGAGTACGACCGGAATGCCATGAAGGGCGCAGATAATTTTTTGGAATTATTTCCATGGACAAATATTGCCACCAACAGGGTTTTTCTGCGCGATTGCCTGGGTAAATTTGTTTGGATACCCGTTTCCCTCGTTGCAGTTTCATCTCTATATATTTATCAACGAAAATGGTTATCGCTATTGTTAGTTATCGCTTTTTCAGGTGCTTATGTATTACTGGTCAATACCACTTTTTCCAATGATATGCCGGCCGGGTTTTATATGGAGAACCTTTACCTGCCATTGGGAGTGATGCTTGCCCTGCCACTAGTTTTCGATATATCGCCCGCGCTGCAAAAGCGGCGACTGGTACTACCCATGTTTGGCCTGGTTGCGGCGACGGCACTGATAAGGATGTACCTGGCCCATGATACTTATACCACGAGGCTAAACTGGCAACGAAATTTCCTGGAACAACATGCAGGTGAAAAACTCCTGGTGGCTGCTACCCCGCCTATGATGGACACACTGATAATGACCTGGGGAACGCCCTATGAATTCTGGCTGCTTTCCACTACCGAAAGGGATAGTACGGCTTCTATTGTTATCACCGATAATATTGAGGGTATTGAATACACACATTGGGAAAGAATGTCTTTTGTAACGCAGTGGAACGTTGTTCCGTACACAGAACTCCCTGTGAAGTACTTTAAACTGGCCGATACGGTAAACAGGTATAAGGTAATAAAGTAAAAATCCGCCCCTTCTAAGGGCGGATTTTTACCTTATGCGACGAGATATATCTCTTAGCTGCAACCCGTGGTAGTACCGCAGTTAGGGCACATATAGCAGGTGCCGTTGCGCAGGGTAATGTTGCCACAGTTGCGGCAGACAGGCGCGTCGGCGCTGGTACCCATCATCTTTTTTATGTCGGCAGTGTTCTGCGCAGCCACGCCTACCGCTTTCGGGGCGGGATTAACATTTTTCTGCTTCTGTGTAGCCGGTGGTGTTATACGCACCTGCGACAGTTCCTGCTTGGCAGCTGCATCGTCTGCATGTTGCCTTTCCGGGTCTTGTACATGCACCAGGTCGGTACGGTCAAGATATTCATACGCCAGCAGTCGGAAGATGAAGTCGAGCACTGAAGTAGCTGATTTGATATTCGGGTGGTCAACAATGCCCGCCGGTTCAAAGCGCGTGAAAGTAAACTTATCTACATACTCTTCCAGCGGCACACCATACTGCAGACCTACCGATACCGCTATGGCGAAGCTGTTCATCAGGCTACGCATAGTGGCGCCCTCTTTGGCCATATCCAGGAATATCTCACCCAGCGTGCCATCGTTGTACTCGCCCGTACGTACGAACAATGGTTGTCCGCCTACTTTAGCCTTGATGGTATAACCACGGCGCTTGGCGGGCAGTTGCTTGCGCTCTACTATACGGCTCAGTTCACGTTTCAGTTGTGTATCGGGGCTGGCCTGTACACGTTTGTTCACTTCTTCCAGCAGTTCTTCTACCGTCAGCTTGCTCATGTCCACTATCTGGCTGTCTTCTGCCTGTGGTGCAGCGGCTTCGTTTACGTCTTTTTTCTTCTTGTCGCTCTTGTTGCTCAGCGGCTGGCTCAGTTTAGAACCGTCGCGGTACAGGGCGCATGCTTTGATGCCCAGCTGCCAGCTCAGGTAGTAGCAGTCTTTTATTTCATCAACCGTAGCCTCGTGCGGCAGGTTGATGGTCTTGGATATAGCACCGCTGATGAAGGGCTGTGTAGCGCCCATCATGCGTATATGGCCATGTGCGTGAATGTAACGCTCACCTTTCTTACCGCACTTGTTAGCGCAGTCGAACACAGGCAGGTGTTCTGTTTTCAGGTGAGGCGCGCCCTCTACCATCATAGTACCGCATACATAATCGTTGGCTGCGTCTATTTCTTCGTCTGTAAAGCCTAATTCTTCCAGCAAGTTGAAGTCGGGCGCGAAGTATTGCTCCGGTTCGAAGCCCAGGCGTTTCAGGCACTCTTCGCCCAGGTTGTAGGCGTTGAATACGAAGCCTATTTCAAACGCGCTTTCTACGGCATTGTCCAGCTTTTTCAGCTCTTCGGCTATAAAGCCTTTTTCGCTGAGGCTCTGGTGATTGATGTATGGAGCACCCGCAAATGTAGCGTGGCCCTTAGCATATTTTACTATATCGTCTATCTGCTGTGCATTGTAGCCCAGGTGTTTCAGCGCCTGTGGTATAGACTGGTTGATGATTTTGAAATAACCGCCACCTGAAAGTTTCTTGAACTTCACCAGTGCAAAGTCAGGCTCAATGCCTGTGGTGTCGCAGTCCATCACCAGGCCGATAGTGCCGGTAGGTGCGATAACGGTAGCCTGCGCGTTGCGGTAGCCGTGTTGCTCACCCAGTTGCACAGCATCATCCCACGCCTTGGTAGCTGCTTTCAGCATATAGTCGGGGCAATACTTAGCATTGATGCCCATCGGTTTTGTTTCCAATCCTTCGTAGGCTTCAGCGGCATCATAAGCAGCGGCACGGTGGTTGCGCATTACACGCAGCATGTGCTCGCGGTTTTCAGCAAAGCGGGGGAAAGCACCCAGCGCTTCTGCCATCTCTGCCGATGTGCGGTAAGCTACACCCGTCATGATAGCAGTGATAGCGCCACCGATAGCACGGGCTTCTTCACTGTCATAAGGTATGCCGCTTACCATCAGCATAGAGCCCAGGTTGGCATATCCCAAACCTAATGTGCGGTAATCGTAGCTCAGTTGCGCAACTTCGGGCGAGGGGAACTGTGCCATCAGTACGGATACTTCCAGTACCACCGTCCACAGGCGCACCATGTATTCAAAACCTTCTACGTCGAACCTGCAGGTATCTTCGTCAAAATAACGGCGCAGGTTCAGCGATGCCAGGTTACATGCCGTGTTGTCCAGGAACATGTATTCAGAACATGGGTTGGACGCGCGTATAGGGCCACCCTCGGGGCATGTATGCCATTCGTTGATAGTAGTATCGTATTGCGTGCCGGGATCAGCGCAACGCCATGCGGCATAGGCTATTTTATCCCATATTTGTTTGGCCGGCATTTTCTTCATCACCTTGCCATCTGTACGGGCTGTCATTTCCCAATCTTCGTTATTGGCCAGGCGGCGGAAGAATTCGTTAGGTATACGTACAGAGTTATTAGAGTTCTGGCCCGATACCGTGCGGTAAGCTTCTCCTTCGTAGTCAGACGCATAACCTGCGGCAATCAGTGCAGCCACTTTCTTTTCTTCTTCTACTTTCCAGTCTATAAAGTCCACTACCTCGGGGTGGTCCAGGTCCAGGCACACCATTTTGGCAGCACGGCGGGTAGTACCACCGCTCTTGATAGCGCCCGCTGCACGGTCACCTATCTTCAAAAAGCTCATCAGGCCGCTGGATGTACCGCCGCCGCTCAGCTTTTCACCTTCGGCACGAACAGTGGAGAAGTTGGTACCCACACCTGAACCGTATTTGAAGATACGCGCCTCACGTACCCACAGGTCCATGATACCGCCTTCGTTCACCAGGTCGTCGGTGGTGCTTAATATAAAGCATGCATGCGGCTGGGGGCGCTCATATGCGTTTTGAGAACGCTCCAGCTTGCCGGTTATGGGGTCAACATAATAGTGTCCTTGTGCTTTGCCGTCTATGCCATAGCTGCTGAACAGGCCGGTATTGAACCACTGGGGCGAGTTTGGCGCGCAACCCTGGTTTAACATGCTATATATCAGCTCATCGTAAAATACCTGTGCATCTTCTTTGCTGGCGAAGTAGCCGTATTTTTCACCCCATCCGCGCCAGCAGTCGGCCAGGCGGTGTGCTACCTGTTTAATAGAAGTTTCCCTGCCCAGGCTGCCATCGGGCTGGGGAACACCTGCTTTGCGGAAGTATTTTTGCGCCAGTATATCGGTAGCTATCTGCGACCATTGTTTGGGCACTTCCACGTTTGTCATTTCAAACACCTTTTCCCCGTTGGGGTTACGGATAACGGACGTACGGTAGTCGTACTCGAACATTTCAAAGGGGCTTAATCCGTCTTTCGTGTAGTGACGGGAGAAAGTTAGCCCTTTACCAGACTTGTTTTTTGTTGCAGCCATGGGTAACAAATATTTTGTGTTAAGTAAAAGTTAATCGCTTAGAAAAAATCCTCGGACAACGAAAGTATCTAAAACTACCTACGGGGGGAAAAATAAAAACTCACCAATTGTGGAAAAACAAAGTGGATAATTCAGATAATTGATTATCAGCCGGTTTTGTCGTTTTCGTTCTCCCCATTTTCATTCTGCGCTTGACATTGTACTTGTTTTTCCGTATATATAAAAAGCCTTACAAAAATACGGATTTTCCGGGTGATTGGGAAATAAAAAACCCGCATCAACTGCGGGTTTTAAGGACTTTACAACACCTCTACCTGGTTGCGCAACAGGTCTTCAAATTCATCCCGTTCGCGGATCAGGAATGGTTTCCCGTCTTTTATCATCACCTCGGCAGGCTTCAGCCTCGAGTTGAAATTGCTGCTCATCTCGAAACAATAGGCCCCGGCGTTGTGGAAAACAAGCAAGTCGTTCTCGCGCACTTCGTTCAGTACCCGGTCCCAGGCAAAAGTGTCCGTTTCGCAGATATTACCTACTACGGTGTAAATGCGCTTCACACCATTAGGATTGGAAATGTTGGATATCTTATGATATGCATCGTAGAACATAGGGCGTATCAGGTGATTGAAGCCTGAGTTAACTCCTACAAACACTGTAGCGGGTGTTTGTTTAATAACATTGGTTTTTACTATAAAGCTTCCTGCTTCACTTACCAGGTATTTGCCCGGCTCGAACCATATTTCTAATGGATGTCCATATTCAGCTTCAAATTCGCTGACCGCGTCTGTAAGTTGTTTGCCCAGCGACTCTACATCTGTTCCAATTTCATCGTCGCGGTAGGGCACTTTGAAACCACTGCCCAGGTCTAAATAAGCCAGGCTATCGAAATGGCGGGCAACCTCGAACATTACTTCCAGCCCGCGCAGAAAAACACCGGGGTCTTTTATCTCGCTGCCGGTGTGCATATGCAGGCCTTTCACGTCCAGCTTAGTAGTCTTCACCACGCGCTCTATATGGCGCATCTGGTGTATGGATATACCAAATTTGCTGTCTATATGCCCCGTAGATATTTTATAATTCCCACCGGCTTCTATATGGGGATTGATGCGGATACATATTGGATAAGTGTTGCCGAACTTGTTGCCAAACAGCTCCAGGATGGATATGTTGTCTATATTGATGTTCACGCCCAGTTCAGTGCCCTGTATTATTTCGTCAAAGTCCACGCAGTTGGGGGTAAATAAAATATTCTTTGGTTCAAAGCCTGCCTTCAGCGCCAGTTTCACTTCGTATATACTTACGCAGTCTATTGATGAGCCCAGGCCCTTCAGGTACTTCAGCACGTTGATATTGGTGAGCGCTTTGCAGGCATAGAAAATCCTGGTGGGATGGCCCTTGAAGGCGTCCTTCAGCTTATTGTATTGCTCAGCTATCTTTTCAGCATGATACACATAAGTAGGTGTGCCAAATTCGCGGGCTACCGCTATCAATTGCTCATTCGTTACCGGTTCGTACATATAATTTTAAAATGGGCTGCAAAAATAGAAAAAGAGGATGATAGATAGCTAAACCAGCGGTTTTACCTGTAATAAAGTTTCTTGTTCTTTGGCGCGGGCCCAGTTATCCAGTAGTTCCTGTTGGTGTAAGGCCGTCCATTCAATAACCAGGCCTAATACGCGAGGAGGTAAGCCGCCGGCTATCAGGTCAAGATTTTGTATATCGATTAATGCTTCATATTCTGCATAGAATGCATGGAAATGTGGTGGGTTATGATCTCGGTAAAACATTTTTATGGCTATGCCAAGGAAATAGCTAATCTGCGGCATGGTAATCGCTGACATGGTTTAGTAAATCCTCGGGTTTTTTCCCGGTTATCTCCGAGTATACAGTAAGCAGGTCTATCTCCAATTCATCAGACCACGCAATTGCGGAATCTGTCAGGTATACACGTTTGAAAAGGTCATTATCCTGTAATGCAGTGAAAATACCTTTTTGTATTAAGGCCTTTAAGTCGATAATACCAGATATGTTATCTTCGAACCTCACCCTGATTTGATAGCCAGGCAAGGCTTCTACATATGTAGCCCTCATAAATATTCTTAACCTTTATGTAAAGTTATGCTTTCTATAGGGATTTGCTATCAACCCTTCCCCTTAATAATCTCTTCCACCACGCCGGGGTCCAGCAGGGTGGTAGTGTCGCCCAGGTTCCTGGTTTCACCCTCAGCTATTTTGCGCAGGATGCGCCGCATTATTTTGCCGCTGCGGGTTTTAGGCAGGCCGCTTACAAACTGTATTTTATCAGGCCGGGCTATAGGGCCAATAATGCGTGAAACGGTTTGTGCTATATCGTTACGCATATGCCCCTCGTCCACATGTATATGGTTTGCAATCACAAATGCGTATATACCTGTTCCCTTCAGTTCGTGGGGATAGCCTACCACGGCGCTTTCTACCACGCCCTCGTGCATATTGATGGCGTTCTCTACTTCGGCAGTACCTATGCGGTGGCCGCTTACATTCATCACATCATCAACCCTGCCGGTGATACGGTAGTTGCCCTCATCGTCCCGCAGGCAACCGTCACCGGTAAAGTATTTGCCCGGGTAGGTGGAAAAATACGCTTGCTTACAACGTTCATGGTCGCCCCAGGTGGTGCGTATCATCCCCGGCCAGGGGAAGGTAATACATAGATTGCCGGTAGTATTGTTTTCCGTTATTTCATTGCTGCTGCCGTCCAGCAACAAGGGCCTAATACCCGGCAGTGGCAGTGTGGCATGTGCGGGCTTGGCGGGTGTTACTCCTGCCAGGTTCGATATCATGATGCCTCCTGTTTCTGTCTGCCACCAGGTATCTACTATGGGGCACCGACCCTTGCCTATGTTTTTATCAAACCAGTGCCAGGCCTCTTCGTTAATGGGTTCGCCCACGCTGCCCAGCACCTTCAGGCTGCTGAGGTCGTGGCCTTCTACATATTGCAGTCCCGATGCCATCAGGCTGCGGATAGCTGTAGGCGCAGTGTACAGGATATTCACTTTGTATTTGTCCACTATATCCCAGAAACGTCCTGCATCGGGCCAGGTGGGTATACCTTCAAACATGAGCGTGGTTGCCCCCGCAGCCAGTGGTCCGTATATAATATAGCTATGCCCTGTTATCCAGCCTATATCAGCCGTACAGAAGTATATATCGCCCGGCTTGTATTGAAACACGTTGACGAATGTATAAGTCGTGTATGTCATATATCCTGCGGTGGTATGCACCACTCCTTTGGGTTTGCCCGTTGAGCCCGAGGTATATAAGATGAACAAAGGGTCTTCTGCATCCATTTCTTCTGCTGTGTAGTCACCTTCCTGCACCTTGGCCATCTCGTCCTGCCACCACACGTCCCTGCCATGTATCATGCTTACAGAGCATTGTGTGCGCTCATATACCACCACTCTTTTTACAAACCTGCATTGCGCCAGGGCGTCATCTACTATTTCTTTCAATGGGATTTCTTTGGCTCCGCGATATGCGCCATCGCAGGTGATGACATATTCCGCATGGGCGTCCTGCACCCTGTCAGCTATACTCTGCGCGCTAAAGCCGCCAAAGATAACGGAATGTATCGCCCCGATTCTCGCACATGCTAATACTGCGATAGCCAGTTCAGGCACCATGCCCATGTATATGCATACACGGTCGCCTTTTTGTACACCGTTATTCTTCAGTACGTGGGCAAAGCGGCATACTTCTTTGTGCAATTCTTTATAAGATATTTTCTGTCCCTCCTCATCAGGATTGTTGGGTTCCCATATTATCGCGGTAGTATCACCATGTTGGGCCATGTGCCGGTCTAAGCAGTTTTCTGTGATGTTTAATTTACCGTTGATAAACCACTTCACATCCGGTTGTTCAAAATTCCATTCCACCACTTTGTCCCACGGCTTCCTCCATACGAACTGCTCCGCTATCTCTGCCCAGAATCCTTCCGGGTTTTCAATGCTGCGCGTGTATTGTTCCTTGTATTCTTCTATAGTAGTTACCTGGTAAGGATATGACATGAATATTGGTTTAAATTCTGATTAAACTAATGAAATTCCCACTTATGTTCAAAAAAAGACCAACTATAAGGTTTTATTAACCGTCTGCCCATAACCGGCGTATATATTTTAAGAATTCCTTAACTTTAATATGCGAAAATCATTATACCTGTATAACAAACGATATGAATAGACTGCTTAAACTCCTGTTAGCAATTTTTTCCCTGCTCCCCGGCAATGCTATATATGCCCAGAGCGATGGAGGATTTACAGCGTCCCCGACGGAAGGTTGCGCCCCATTATCGGTACAATTTACCAGCAATGTGGGTACCAATTCGTCTTATACCCACAGTTGGACTTTCGGCAACAGCAATGGTTCGGGCTTCCCCAATCCTACGGCTACTTATACAACTCCCGGCACTTATACCGTTACGCACAATGTGAACGGGCCGAATGGCCCTGGTACGGCAACTAAAACCATTACTGTTCATCCTTCACCCGTAGCTGATTTTACGGCAACTGCTACGTCTGTTTGTCCCGGCACGCAGGTTACATTTACCTTTTCCGGTAGCCTGGGGGTCACCGGCTCCGCTAATTATAGTTGGGTGTTTGGCAATGGGGCCACGCCCGGCACAGGTTCGGGTTCAGTGGTCACGACCACATATACAGACCCCGGTAAGAACAATGTTACTTTGACGGTGACTAACAATAAAAATTGCTTTGCATCCATCACAAAAACAGAGTTCATTACTGTAAAAGAAAAGCCGGTGGTCAACTTCACCGCCAGTCCAAAAACTGATTATTGCGCCAATGAAACGGCTGCCGTTACTTTTAACCCCACCGTCACAGGCGGGGCTCCAGGCCCATACACCTACAGTTGGGACCTGGATGGGGCCACCAGCACCCAGACCACTCCCTCTCATACTTATAATGGTCCGCCACCGGCCCAATACACTATAAAATTGACGGTTAAATCAAACAATGGTTGCAGCGAAACAAGAATCAAGACCAACTATATAAAACTCCATGATCCAAAAGCATCATTTACAGGGCCACCAAAAGCTTGCGTTTACACTATCGTTAATTTTACGAATACGTCAACGGCCCCGGGAGCTTCGCATACCTGGAATTTCGGAGATGGTTCCCAACCTGAATCGTCGCAACATGGCTCTCATATGTACTATGCTCCCGGCATTTATACGGTCACTCTTATAACAATAATAGGAGGGTGTGCAGACACAGCAACAAAGACCATTGAGATACTGCCCCAGCCTAATCCAAAAATTGTACAAAACCCTGATTCTCTGTGTCCCGCTCCGCAATTGGTATGTTTTAGCACGATACCTGCCATGTCCACCTACGACTGGAAAATTGAAAATGAAAATGGCATTAATTCCTTTACATCCGCCAATCCCTGCTTGATGTTTGGAAAAAATGGCTGCTGGCCGGTGTTACTGAAAGTTACCGATGCTAACGGCTGTAAGGACACTGTATCTCACACCGTCGCCATTCATGAACTAAACATCGTTACCAAGGTCAATAACAACTATGTCCCCTATCCTGACTATTCAGACTCAGGTTGCGTGCCCTTTCGGGCGGCATTTTCGGTAACAATATTCAAAGGTCCCTACCAACTATACCCTTGCGGCGATAGCAGCAACCCTTTTTATCCATATGGGATAAAAAAAGTAAAATGGAAGTTCGGTAACGGTGACTCGTCGTCCGTTCTTTATCCTGTCTATTTCTATACCGACAGCGGGGATTTTAAAGTGACTGTTGAAGTGGAAACAAACAACGGCTGTATTATTCGTGACAGCTTGCGGGTGAAGGCTGGCTACAAGCCTGTTATTGATTCTATAGACATATCAGATTCGTTGATATGCCCTAAGAGCTGGATTTACTTTGTAGCACACGTAAGGGGGTTTGATACGCTGACATATTGGTGGGATTTTGGCGATGGCAGAACCGGAACAAGATTATGGGACTCCACTATCAGCCACTATTATAATGGAGGTCCGCCCTGTATTGATTCACATACGATAAAACTTGTGGCCATTCATAAAGGGTGCAAGTCTGACACATTCAAAAAGGAAAAGTACGTGGTCATATTACCGCCTTGTGCCGACTTTGGATGGAGAATTGACACCTGTATAAAGCCTCTACTCACTATACATTTCTACAACACTTCTAAAGGAGACTCTTCATGGATATGGCACTTTGGTGATGGCGATACATCAACAGAAAGGAATCCCATTCATATATATCCCGTCAAGGGGTATTATACTGTCAGGCTGATAGTGCATAACGACAGTACGAACTGCTATGATACAATGTCTAAGCGAATATTTTTTGGAGATAATAAGCCGAATGTCATAGCTAATAAGACGACCTTATGTGTTGGTGATTCTGTTGATTTCTGGGCATACCAGACGGGCGACTCTTCTAAGGCCGATTTTACCTGGTATATAAATGGCGTAGTGGTATCCTACCAGGATGCGCTCACTTATACATTTAACCAGCCGGGGGTATATACGGTTATGGTTACAGCATCCAACCGGCAAACCTTATGCGAGGATACCGTCACCAAAACCGATTGGATAACTGTAGGAGGGCCAACAGCTGCGTTTGAGGCCATACCACGGCATGTGTGCAATCCCGACACCATTCATTTTAACGATACTTCTTTTGCCGGCCAGGGTACGACTATTGTATCGCGGCGCTGGTATTTTGGTACTTCCCTGAACGATACGCTGCGCACAACGGGCACAAACGTGTATAAGTATTACGATACCACGGGCGATTTTGATATAGGCCTGATAGTAAGAGATAATCTCGGCTGCGCCGATACTCTCGACAGCTTCCAACATGTGCATGTGTTAAAGCCTGTTGCTGCATTCAGTGTGGCATCGCCTATATGTGTGGGAGGGGACGCACATTTTACAAATGCTTCCACCAATGCACGTAAATTTTACTGGACGTTTGGTGACGGCGGTATAGACACTGTGAACTCAGATCCCACCCATGTTTACTCAACCATGAATGTTTTCAACAGCCAGCTTATCGTGACAGATTCTATTGGCTGCAAAGACACTTCGGACATTGTACCGGTAGCTACCACCAAGCCAATAGCAGACTTTACGGTGTCCGATTCTATATCGGTTTGTGCGCCGCTCATCGTCAACTTCGACGGCAGGCCATCCATAAGAGAGAGGAATTATGAGTGGCATTTTGACGACGGCTCTTCCCCCGGTTTTAAAAATACGCACACAGTAGTATACAACGACCCCAAAGAATATAAAGTGAAGCTGATAGTAAAAGACAGCCTGGGTTGTAAAGACAGCATTACGAAACCGGTGCGCGTGTTGGGATATGCCGGTGCGTTCACTTATTCGCCGGTGGAAGGCTGTGTGCCGCTCACCGTAAATTTCACATCTATGGTGCTTGGAAAGATCCCGACGATAATATGGGACTTTGGCGACGGCAATTCATTTTTAGGTGATTATCAGCAACCCAATGTGACGTACACTTATACAAAACCCGGCAAGTACCTCCCACGCCTGATCTTCAATAATGGCCTGGGGTGCCAGATAGGCAGCGAGGGTGTCGACACAATATTGGCAGACGATGCGATAGCTGATTTTGAAACAGGCCCGGCCTGCGAGTACTCGGTGGTAGAATTCGTTAATAAGTCATACGGTGTAGTAAGGCCGCTGACCATTACGCATTGGGAATTCCACGACGGAAGTTTCAGCGCATTGGTCAACCCGAAAAAGAAATATGGCGCGCCTGGTAAGTATCGGGTGCAACTATACGTTAAAAATCAGAACGGCTGCGAGGATACACTTGAAAAAGATATTACCATACATACCCCGGTAGAAGTAAACGCCGGAGGTGATACCATCATTTGCCTCACCGATTCCGCTCAACTTAAACCATCGGGTGGCGTGTCTTACGAATGGTCTCCGGGCGCAACATTAAGTTGTACCAATTGCCCCGAACCATATGCCTTCCCTAAAGTGAAAACCCTCTATACGGTTATCAGTACGGATATAAACGGCTGCCACGATACGGCTACAGCCGAAGTGGACATAAAGACACATGTAACGAGCATAGTGGGAGACGGAGGCGAAATATGCCAGGGAGAAGTGTTTACACTACAGGTTACAGGTGCGCATACCTACCAATGGTCGCCATCGGGCAGCCTTGACGACTATACCAGCGCCAGCCCGAAAGCCTCGCCCTGGGAGGACACGAGATACCGCGTAATAGCCTACGAAGGCAGTTGTATCCCTGATACAAGTGAGGTAGACCTGGTGGTGCACCCGAAACCCACTGTCAGCGTCAGGGGAGAACAAACTATAGTTGCCGGTACTACCGCCGACCTGCTGGCTTCTGGCGACCACATCGTCCGGTTCCTTTGGTCTCCCTCATCCACCCTCTCTTGCGAAAGCTGCTCTAACCCTGTAGCATCGCCATTTAAAACTACCACGTACACCGTAAAAGTGTTCAGCAAATTTGAGTGCGTTGATTCTGCACATGTAACCATCAAGATACTCTGCGACGAAAAACAATTGTTCGTACCAAATACTTTTACCCCCAATGGCGACGGGGTGAACGATATCTTTATGGTAAGGGGTGCGGGTATCAATACGCTCCAGGCATTCAGGGTGTACAACCGCTGGGGCCAGGTGATGTTTGAGCGCAGTAATGTAACTGTAAACGATAAAATATATGGGTGGGATGGCACCTTCAACGGGGTCCAACTGCCGCCCGATGTATATGTATGGACGGTAGAGGCATATTGCGAGAATGGCGACCTGCTGAAGCTGAAAGGTGATGTAACCATAATCCGTTAATGAAATTGATGAACCTGGGTGTATGAAGATGAAATTTAAAAAGACAGGTTGGATTGTCCTTATGTTTTGCGCAAGCGCCGTGAAAGGGCAGGACATACATTTTTCGCAGTTTTATGAAACTTCTATACTGCGCAATCCCGCACTAACGGGTATATTTACCGGCGACTATAAAGTAGGTGTTGTGTACCGCAACCAGTGGAGCAGTATCAGCAAACCTTTTCAGACAGCAGTGGTAAATGTGGAAACACGCATACCTGTGCGCGGCGAAGCTAATGACTTTGTAAGCCTGGGCCTGCTGGCTTATTACGACAAGGCCGGCAGCATCAGCCTGCAAACAACTACGCTGTACCCGGCTATCAACTACAACAAATCACTTAGCAGGGAGCAGAATACTTTCCTGTCGGTGGGGTTCACGGGTGGCTTTATCCAGCGCAGCTTCGATCCTTCCAAAGCTACCTTCGACAACCAATTTCAGAACGGCGAATACGATCCCGCCAACCCGACAGGTGAGGTATTGCCCGACCCAAACTTTACACAATGGGACATTGGTTCCGGCATCAGCCTGAACGGTACCAGCGGGCAAGATAACAATGTGAGCTATGTAGTAGGTGTTTCCGGTTATCACTTCTCGAGGCCAAAGTATTCTTTCTACAGCGACAGGAATATCAACATCGGCATCAGGTGGAATGTGAACGCAGGAGTAAGTGTACAAGCCAGCGAAGTATTCAGCTACCAGTTGCACGCCAACTATATGCGGCAGGGTACATATACCGAGATCATCGCCGGAGGACTTGTAGGTTGGAACAAAATGCCGCCCAGTTCATCTGCTATCCTGTTCTCTATATACGGTGGCCTTTTTTATCGTGTGAACGATGCCATCATACCTACTGTAAAAGTTCGGTACAAAGACCTGTCAGTAGGAATAAGCTATGACACCAACCTCTCATCGCTGAGCAAGGCCAGCAACCTGCGCGGAGGTTTTGAACTATCCCTGGTAAAAACCGGCCTCTTCCGCGACCCGTTGTATGAAAAGAGCCGCACGCTGTGCCCGCATTTCTATTGATATGAAAGATATGAACAAGAAACACCCGCGTATTTCGCGGGTGTTTTCTTATTACCTTATTGACTTATTGAGCTGGTATTAGTACCCCATGCCCATACCGCCCGGCATTCCGCCATGGTCGTGACCACCGGCTTCTTTAGGCTCAGGCTTGTCTGCTATCACACACTCGGTAGTCAGCAGCATGCTGGCTATAGAAGCGGCATTTTCCAGTGCTACGCGGCCTACTTTTGTAGGGTCTATTACACCAGCAGCCATCATGTTTTCATACACTTCTGTACGTGCGTTGAAACCATAGTCGCCTTTACCTTCTTTTACTTTCTGTACCACTACAGAACCTTCGATACCTGCATTCTCAACGATGGTACGCAGCGGAGCTTCGAGCGCGCGACGGATGATCTGGATACCGGTATTCTCATCAGCGTTTTCGCCTTCCAGCTTAGCCAGGCTGTCGATAGAGCGGATGAACGCGATACCACCACCGGGCACGATGCCCTCTTCTACCGCAGCGCGTGTAGCGTGCAGCGCATCGTCTACGCGGTCTTTCTTCTCTTTCATTTCTACCTCGGTAGAAGCACCTACATACAGTACTGCCACACCACCACTCAGTTTAGCCAGGCGCTCCTGCAGCTTCTCGCGGTCGTAGTCGCTGGTAGTAGTTTCTATTTGTGCTTTTATCTGGTTCACACGCAGTTCTATCTGGTCTTTAGCGCCTTTACCACCCACGATAGTTGTATTGTCTTTGTCCAGTGTTACGCTCTCTGCCTGGCCCAGGTACTGGATAGTTGCGTTTTCCAGTTTGTAGCCCTGCTCTTCGCTGATAACGGTACCGCCTGTCAGTACGGCGATGTCCTGCAGCATTTCTTTACGACGGTCGCCGAAGCCAGGAGCTTTTACAGCGGCTATTTTCAGCGAACCGCGCAGTTTGTTTACCACCAGTGTAGCCAGTGCTTCACCATCTACGTCTTCAGCTATTATCAGCAGCGGACGGCCTGTTTGTACAGTTGCTTCCAGCAGGGGCAGGATGTCCTTCATCGTGCTGATCTTCTTATCGTATATCAGGATGTAAGGATTATCCAGCTCGGCGTTCATCTTCTCCGTATTGGTTACGAAGTAGGGGCTCAGGTAGCCGCGGTCAAACTGCATACCTTCTACCACTTCTACAGTAGTATCGGTACCTTTTGCCTCTTCTACGGTGATGACACCTTCGTTGCCCACCTTCGCCATAGCCTCGGCTATCAGCTTGCCTATTTCGCTATCGCTGTTGGCAGATATAGTAGCCACCTGCTCTATTTTCTTATTGTCGTTGCCTACTTTGGTAGATTGTGTTTTCAGGTTTTCCACCACGGTAGCTACGGCCTTGTCTATGCCGCGCTTCAGGTCCATGGGGTTAGCGCCTGCGGCTACGTTTTTCAGCCCTTCGCTGATGATGGACTGTGCCAGTACGGTAGCGGTAGTAGTACCGTCGCCCGCTACGTCGGCGGTTTTAGATGCTACTTCTTTCACCATCTGGGCGCCCATGTTCTCTATGGCGTCTTCCAGTTCTATTTCTTTGGCTACGGTCACGCCGTCTTTGGTTACGGCCGGTGCGCCAAATTTTTTCTCTATCACTACATTGCGGCCTTTGGGTCCCAATGTCACTTTCACGGCGTTGGCCAATGCGTCAACACCCGCTTTCATTTTGTTGCGTGCGCTTGTATTGAAAAATAATTGCTTCGACATAAGTATTACGTTTTTTTCTTGTTTAAGAATTTGTATTAATCCATTTCCTCCCCTTTAGGTCCCGATAGCTATCGTGATGGGGGTGAATTATATTACGGCCAGGATATCGCTCTCGCGCATGATAAGATAATCACTGCCTTCCAGCGAAATTTCCGTACCGGCATACTTGCCATACAGCACCGTGTCGCCGGTTTTTACACTCATAGGCTCGTCTTTCTTGCCGGGACCGGCAGCCACTACTACGCCACGCTGTGGCTTTTCCTTAGCCGAATCGGGGATGATGATGCCGCTTGCTGTTTTCTCTTCTGCTGCGGCCGGTTCTACGATCACCCTGTCATGAAGGGGTGTAATGTTTACTTTCTTAGCCATAGTTTATTAATATTTAAATATTTACTGATTTGGTTACATTCCCTACTGAACATCTTTTATGCCATTTGACGGGGGAGGGCAAAGTTGCGCCATTTTTTCAGCAATACCATATATTTTTTACTAATAACTGCATTTTTTGTCAGGGATATTTTTTCAGACTGCCAATCAATTTGACAGGGTGTTTTTCCTTTATCTTTATCGCAAAGAAACAAGTCTATGTCTATTCAAATTGGTCAGCAGGCGCCCGACTTTACGCTGCGGGATACGGAAAAGAATAAAGTAACGCTCAGCGAACAAAGGGGCAGGAATGTATTGCTCCTGTTCTATCCCCTGGCCTTTACAAGCACCTGCACCAGGGAGCTCTGCTCGGTGCGCGACAACCTGGCTTTTTATAACAATGCCAATGCACAGGTATATGGTATTTCGGTAGACTCGCTTTACGCCAACGGCAAGTTCAAAGAAGAACAAGGCCTTAACTTCCCCCTCCTCAGCGATTTTAATAAAGAAGTATCCACCGCATACGATACCATTTACGAAACCTTCTCCAACGATATGAAGGGAGTATCCAAACGCTCTGCTTTTGTGATAGACAAAGAAGGCATAGTGCGCTACGCCGAGGTGCTGGAAGACGCAGGCAAGGTTCCCGACTTTGAGGCTATTAATGCTTGTCTGGAGGGGTTGAGGTAAGGGTTGCGGTGTGGGGTGTCGCGCCCGATGACGCCATTTCGTCTCATTCGTTGTTTATTTAGCAGCTTTCGTAAGCCGGCATGGGAAGTGACAACGAGCTCACTGCGTTCGGTTGTTGTCTTTTGTTGTTGTTCGCGAGGGTTCGGCGCGAGTGCTCCACCCCCGTCCGACACGGCGGACACCCCCGCCAGCGGGGGACAGGAAATATCGGTTGTTGTCTTTTGTTGTTGTTCGCGAGTGTTTGGCACGAGGGTCCCCCTATCCCCCTGAAGGGGAAACACGGTTAGTGGTTTCAGGATTTTGTTGTCGGTTGTTGTTGGGTTGATGTCTTTTTCAATAGTGACAGCGAGCTCACTGTGTTCGGTTGTTGTCTTTTGTTGTTGTTTTTCAACTTTGCGAGTGTCCGGTGCGAGTGCTCCACCCCCGTCCGACACGGCGGACACCCCCGCCAGCGGGGGACAGGAAATATCGGTTGTTGTTGGGTTGATGTCTTTTTCAATGGTGACAGCGAGTTCACTGTGTTCGGTTGTTGTCGTTTGTTGTTCTTCGCGAGGGTTCGGTGCGAGGGGGACCCCTAAATCCCCGGGTCGGGGACTTGTGTTATTTGTTGCCGGTGGTTTTGTCGATGTCCTTCGTTTATCGGGGTAGTGGCCGGCGAGGCGGGAGTCTTCTTTCAGGTAGCCGAGTATCTGGGGGAAGGTGGGGCGGATGAACATGGTGCAGCGATTGCAGCCGGTTGTTTTATAGTCCTGCGGAATGAGAATCTCGCCGTTGATGACGCGTTTGATGTACAGCCGCTTTTCGTGTATGGTGAGCAGTTCTTCTTTCATTTGCTCTTTCAGCTCGTACTCTAACTGGGAGCGGACGGAATCGCGGACGGAGCTGATGTATTCAGCTATTTCGGGTTTGCGCAGCAGGCGGTTGGCGGCTGACATGATGGCCCTGTAGTTGGGCACCCTGGGTTTGTAGGCCTCCATGTAGGCTATCGTAGGGTCGTTGTGCCGGAGGTAGGTGTTGGCGAATAGTTGTTGTCTGTGGTTCATGGCTTTTTAGTTTAATGCGGTAATAGGATAATATGCTAATGCGATAATGACATTTTACATTTTTCAATAGCTAAATTACATAAAATATGTAATAATGACAAAATTATTTTTTAAAGCAAGCGGACGCTTACGTTATCTTGGGTCTGAGCGAGACGCTCTGACCAGTGGGGTTTGGCCCTCCCCAGGGGAGGGCAGGCGACAGGGTGTGGTTTACAATAAAATTTCAATAGCTAAATTACATAAAATATGTAATAATGGCAAAATTATTTTTACTTTAAGTCAAAAAGACTTGTGACAATGGGGGGCTGAGCGGGATACTCAAACCAGTGAAGTTCAAACTTACTGTCACGTTAGAAAACCAGACTAAATGAAAGAGCAAAATTTCTAAATCGATTTATATATACATCAGCACCTATTATATCTCCATTTTCATTGTAGTATGTTCCATGAATAATGTTCGCAAAATCAGCACCCTTTATCAAAAAGCTATATGATCGCATAAATTCAACACCCAATCTGTATTCCTGGATAATTTTTGATTTAGCGGGATATGTTGCTCCTAAATAAGCGCCATAATAAAACAAAGAACTACGTGGTGAATATTCTGTGTACGCATACAATCGGGTAAATACGGTATCATTTCTACTGTAATTGAGATTATGATAATCAAAATTCGCGGGCGTATTAAGAAACTTCGCATAATTCAATCCCAACTTCGTTTCAAGTTGGAGTCCATTCCTTAATATTCGAGGTGTTCTGTAACCAACATTCAATCCTATTGATACATATTGCATTTTTTTTGCATATACGTATTCAGTTGTATATGACGTTGCATTACGTTGATCAAAAAAATAATCAAAGGTAAAATTCCACCGATATTCGTATCTATGTTCGCCAAATATAATCGAAGGGGAGACGAAAATATTTTTCGTGATGTTGTACTCATAAATCAATCCTATTTGATAGCTATACTTATCAACAGCTTTAAGGAAATCAGTATTCCAATTTTGTACGGATGTTTTTCTCTCATGGTCAAAGTCCTTACTCTCTCTGTTGTGATTTTTTAGCATTGATGCTTTTATAATATACTTATGTCGTCTTTGTTGATCGGTTGAATTTTCAAGAGGTTGAGCAAATAAAACAAAAGACCAACAAATTGCAACAATAAAAAGAAGAGAATGTCTATAACTCATAAATAAAATAAAGGCTCGCTTTAAAAGACAGCATTTTCAACAATTAAATTTAATTACATGGATACATATACTGTGAATATTGATGCCAGTTGCCATTAATATAAATAGCGTGTGTTCCAATTATCGTTTTCCACCCAGGTGAACCACCACCAAGCACGCTCCAGTTTACATCAACTTCCTTAGCATTGTTGCTTGATCTAGTGCGGTTATCCCATGAAGAATTAGCGCAACCAACCATATTGGTCCGGTCGTAATACTCAATATCGCATTTAACGTACAAATTATCCCCTTTACGTTTGCGCCACTTACCATTTTGCCATTTAAAAGATTCTGAAGAAGCTTTTGTTTTCTGTAAATAACCGCTTGGAGATTCAATAATGGCTCTCATTGCAAAACCACTAACCGGATAATACCATATTTTTTGATGTTTAAAGGATGTTCCACAGCCGCCCGCAGGGACTTCTTTATCCTTTTCTCTCATTATTGCTTGGCTTCCTGAAATATTGGCGTAAATTAATATTGTATATTTTCCTGATTGTGCATAAGTGTGAGAAGTATTTAGTCCAGTCGAGGTTCCCAAATACTGTATGCTGGAGTTGTCACCCCAATCTATGGAATAGCTCGCTGATACTTTACTCCCAGTATTTGGATCTTTTACGTAGTAACCACTAAGGTGTGTTTGCGCAGGGCAACCAGAATAGGTTAATGTACCATAGATATATTCATAGTCATCGGATGTTCCCTTAGAAGAGGCACGCGATGAACCATCTTCATGAATACTGAATGAGTGGTCAATATCAAGGTTGCCAACTTCAAAAACATCGTTGACAGTAATATCACTTTGAACCACACCAGGTTCTAAAAAAATATCATGAACGCTTGAATACGAACTTGTCTTAAAGTCTCGAACGGTTTGCAATAATGATATATCTGTCAATTTTATTACTGTCTGTGCATCTATGAAGTTATATATAATATCGCCAATTTTTACTTCTTCGTATTGGTTAAGTATTGATTGTAAGGTTAGATCGTCAGACCAATGCCTTGACGGTATGTCTTCCACATTGTCCCAACCGGTTTCGTTAAGCGCTTCAAATTCTTCATGTGTTTTTTGTCTCAAAGAATTAAAACCTAGTCCAAGTTCTATTGCATGTAGCGTTGAATCAATGCTTGTTGTATCATCTGCTATCATTGTATCACGTTCTAGGGCAGCTTCAAGATAATTAAACCAATCATCAAAATGTTCCCGATTAGTAAATTCAAGAATTCCATTATTTACAGATGGCGATGCTACATCTGCAAAGGTTTTATAATCGTGACTCTTACTTTTGTGAATTTGATCTGTTTTTTTACATGATAAAACTGAAAAGAACAGAAATAAGGCTACAGGTAGGCTGTATTCAATGATTTTCATTTGTTTCATTGTATATATTGATTTTTAGGATTGAAATTTTTTTTAATTTAATAAGCATTATTTTAGGGGCAAGGCGTATATGATTGATTTACTGTATGCCAATTCCCAGATACATAAATCCCATGAGAGGAAGAGTTATTGGACCAAGCGTATTTTGATAATTCTACTCGACTACTTGTAAGACTTCTGTCATTACGGCTTGCATTTGTAACAGATTTAGTGGTAATGAATCCACAATAAGCATCAACATCATCTGCACTGACTTGAACGAATAGATAGTCACATTTACGGTTACGCCACTTCCCGTTTTGCCATTTAAACGATTCAGTTTTGGCCCTCATAGTAGCTGAATTGTTGGCTTCGTTCCAAGTCGTGGCTCTTATAGCCCAGCCGCTTAAAGGATAGTGCCATACAGTTATTTTTTTATTTCCCCTTCCACACTGATTTTTAGCTTCAACCTTGTCAGAAAAATAATAATTACTACTGCCAACTGTCGCCCGTACTGTTACTATATAAGTAGACGCGGAGGCATATATATAGCTTGTGCTTAAGGTTGATAGAGTGCCTATTGAATGATATCCGCTGCCATCCCCCCAATTTACCGAGTATTGTGCTTGGACTCTTGCTTGTGTTGACGGATCCAAGAGATAATAGCCATCAAGTATAACTTTTCTGTTAGCACAGTCTTCCCCTCTACTGCTTCCAAAGACGTGAATTAAATCATCGGAAGTGCCTTTCGAAGCCGCTCTCACGTCCCCAGAAGCACAGTCCAAGGCATCAGAGATACTTAAATTCCCAACTTGTACAATATCATTTATTTTAATACCGGATTGTACTATTTGCCCATCTTCAAAAATTGAATGTATATCCATATTCCCACTTGCTTTGAAGTCCCTTATATTTTGCAGGATTCCCCAATCGCTAATGTTAAATTTCCTATTTAAGTCAAAATAGCTTATGATATCATTACCAATTTTGACTTCTTCATATTCATTTAGTGTCGACTGAATTGTAATATCATTTATCCAACATCTCTCGGGGATTACTTCAATATTATCCCATCCGTTGACGTTTTCTGCTTCAAACTCTTCATAAGTTTTTTGTCTTAGTGAATTAAACCCGATACCAATCTCAATTGCATGTAATATTGAATCTTGACTTGTGCTATCATCTGTTAAAGTATCTTTTATGATAGTATTGTTAAGATATTCTAACCATTCTGTATAATGCTCATTACTTGTAAATTCCAATACCCCATTTACTACATTTGGTACAGCAACATCAGATAATATTTGTGAATTAACTCTCTTATTAATGATTGTACTTTTCTTACATGAAATTGAGCTTATAAGGACTAACAGAAGTATAAAGTTTGCCTGTAACGTCCATTTTAATTTTAAATAATTACTAATTCGATTTGACTTCATAAATAATCGGAGTATTAAGGATTGAAAAAATAATTTCTGTAATATATAATCATATTTTTATTGAGTCGCATATTTTTTTGTAATGCAAGAGTATACAAAAAAACCTGAAAAAAGTACAGTGTTTTTCTCCTTTGCTTTTTTCTTTATTTTTTTGTATGGGTATCATCCCCCTCTCGTCCTCGTTGGCAACGAGGATGCACAGGTGTGGCGTTTGTAACGCCCTTAATCAACAATATTTACTAATCCTTTTTTGCCCCCACTGGTCCGAGCGTCCCGCTCCGGACCCAAGATAAAACAAGCGTCCGCTTAACTCATTAATCAATAAGCACCACATCCAGCATACCTTTCCCGCCCATATAATCGTACGCACTACTCCACAACCAATGATGCCCTTCAGCCACAAAACCGGCACGTACAGGATTGTCGTGCAGGTAGTTGAGCCTCTGTGTAATCATTTCGTCCGATGAAAGTTCAATAGGATGGTTATGCTGTTGCCAGAACTGCCAGTCTTTGTTGTTCGCCCTGTGTTTACCGGCACTGGTAAACATCCACATCATCCAGCTCCGGCGGCTTTCATTAGGGTGCGATTCTAACAATAACCGTATGCGACGTGATGTGTAACTTTTAAGGTCCCGCATGATATCCTCTAACTTCTGCTCATCCTCCCGGCCTATTATCAGATGAACATGATTGGTCATAACCACCCATGCATGCAGCACCAGCCCTTTGTTTTGCTGACTGTATCTCAAGCTATCAACAATAACTTGGCGGTATTCATCACGTGTGAAGATGTCTATCCAGTTCACTACTGTCATAGTGACGAAGTATGGATAGTCCTAGTCGTGGAAACGGTATTTTCTTCCCATAACTGGAAAATAATGATTTTTTATTTGTAAGCGACGCTTACTTTGTCTTGGGTCTGAGCGGGACGCTCGGACCAGTACAGTTTTATTTGTAAGCGGACGCTTACTTTATCTTAGGTCTGAGCGGGACGCTCAGACCAGTAGATAATTTTTTATTTGTACGTGGGATGCTTATTCTATTTTGGGTCCGTGCGGGATGCTCAGATCAGTACAGTTTTATTTGTAAGCGGGACGCTCCAACCAGTAGCGCGACCAGCAGCGGTTTTGTTTTTTTACTTACTACTTTTTACTTCTGGCATAACTCCCCGTACAACACCCTTATCAATCCATCTGCCAGGCCTATCTTGGGTACGTATATTTCTTCGGCCCCTGCCCAGCGCATGATGCCGGAATATATCTGCAAGGCGGGCACTATCACATCGGCACGATCGGAGCGGAGGTTGTAGAGGTGCATACGTTCTTCCACAGTGCTGGCGCTTAGTTCTTTGTGGTAGTCTTTTATCAGTTCCAGCGGCAGTGGTTTGCCTTCCTTGCGTTTGGAGAGGGAAAAAATCTTGTTGATATTACCGCCCGTACCTATGGCCTCCAGCGGCTGGTAGTCCTTTACATGGGTTTTAATATACCATTTCATATGCTCCCACTGCTCTTCCGTCACCTGCTCGTTCAGCATCCTGATGGTGCCTATATTGAAAGACTCTTTAAAGATGGTCTGTCCTTTGGCAAAGAGGGTTACCTCCGTACTGCCGCCGCCTACGTCTACATACAGGTAAGATTTGTCGCTGTTCAGGTTGTCGGCTATATGGGTTTCATAGAGTACGGTCGCTTCTTCCATACCGCTGATGATATTGATATCAATACCGGTATCCTGCTTTATCTCCTTCATGATTTCCGGGCCGTTGCCCGCGTCGCGCATGGCCGATGTAGCGCAGGCTTTATAGCCCTCCACCTCGTATATGTCCATCAGCATTTTGTATATCCTGATGGTGTCCAGCAGTTTCTTTTTCTTTTTGCCCGAGATCTCACCGGAGCTGAAGACGTCGAAGCCAAGCCGCAAGGGTATGCGGAGCAGCGTAAGTTTGGTATAATCCACCGAGCCGTCTTTGTACACCGACGCCTCGGAGATAAGCAACCTCGCAGCGTTCGAGCCTATATCTATAGCAGCTAATATCAACCCGTATATTTTTTCCTGCGCAGGAACTCATAGATGGCCAGTTGCGAGCGTACTGTTGGTTCGCCCTTTTTTCGGGCCACGTATTCGTTCTTCTGTTCGTTGTCTAATATACGTGCTTTTACGTTTCCAGATAGCTGGATATTTAAGATGTGGATTAATTCCTGCTGAATGTCTTTGTCCAGTACCGGGCATGCCGTTTCTATGCGGTGGTCCAGGTTGCGCACCATCCAGTCTGCCGAGGATATAAAGACTTTGGGTTGTCCGCCGTTGTGAAATACAAATACCCTGGCATGTTCCAGGTATTCGTCGATGATACTGATGGCCTGTATAGGTTTCTTAAACGCCTTTTGACTGGTATAAGCGCAACTGCTGCCCCGCACTATAAGCCGTACATCTACCCCCGCTTTTGCAGCGTCGTACAGTTTGTTGATAAGTATTTCATCTACCAGGCTGTTCAGCTTTAATGTGATGCCCGCAGGTTGCTTCTTCCTGGCAGCTTTTATCTCTTTGTCAATGAGGTCAATAAAATACTGCCGCATGTTGACCGGCGATACCGGCAGTGCCTTGCACTTGGCCAATTGCGCAAAGTTGTGGGTCGCGCCTTCCATAAAGGTAAATATGCGGTTGATATCGGCGATGATGAGCCTGTTGGTGGTGAGCAGGCAATGGTCGCCGTAATAACGTGCCGTGTTTTCGTTGAAGTTGCCTGTAGAGATGAATGCGTACTGCCTTATCTTTTTAAACTCCCGTTTTTTGATGACACAGAGTTTGGCATGTACCTTCATATCAGGCAGTCCTATAAATACTTTCACGCCCTCTTCTTCCAGCCGGGCTTTCCATTCCAGGTTGGCCTCTTCGTCGAAACGGGCGCGCAGCTCCAGCACAACTGTCACCTCTTTGCCGTTGCGCACAGCGTTCACCAGGGCGTTGATAATTTTAGAATCCTTGGCCAGCCGGTAGCAGGTTATCTTTATGCTCAGCACAAAGGGGTCTATCGCGGCTTCGCGCAGCAGGTCTATTACCGGGTCGAAAGAATGGTAGGGAAAATTGAGCATGATATCTCTTTGCTCCATTACCTCCATAATACGGCAGGGCTGGTGCAGCAGCGGGTGAACGAATGCCCGGGGCCTCGGCTTCAGGTCGTCAAAGACGCTGTCAGGAAAATCCATGAAGTCTTTGAAGTTGTGTATGCGGCTGCCGGGTATCAGGTTATCTTTTTTTGAGAGGCTCAGCCTTTTGATGAGGTAGTCGAGCAGGCCGGCGTCGATGTTCCTGTCGAAGACAAAACGCGTGGCCCGTCCGCGCTTCCTGTTTTTCAGACCTTTCTCTATTTTGTCGATGACACTGGTATTGATGTCGTTGTCTATATCCAGTTCCGCATCGCGTGTCACCTTGATGATATAGCCCAGGAAGCGGTTGAAGCCAAAGGGTGCGAACAAATGGGGAAGGTTGTAGCGGATGATGTCTTCGAGCAGTATGATGTCGTGCTGGCCTCTTTTTGACGGCATGATGATGAACCGGGGCAGGACGCGCGTAGGTATCTCTATCAGAGCATACCGTTGCAGCATGGGATTGTTGGTATTGCCCAGCACGCAGGCCAGGTATATAGATTTGTCCCTGAGCAGCGGGGCCTGGGGTATGCTCTCTATCATCAGGGGGATTATCTGGGTGCGTACCTTCTCATTGAAGTAGTTGGTAACGAAATCTTTTTGCTCTTTGGTTAAATGCCGTTCAGTTTTGATATAGATATTCTTACCCTGCAACACTTCTATGATCTCGCTGAATATCTCGTCGAAGATGGTTTGCTGGTGCATTACCAACTGCTGGATACGTGCCAGTATTTTATCGGGGTTTTGCTCCAGGTGCACTTTGGCGCTTTTGCCCAGGCGCACCATCCTGTTTAATGTTGCCACACGGACGCGGAAGAATTCATCGAGATTATTGGAAAAGATGCCGATAAACCGCAGCCGGTCGAAGGGGTGATTTTTCGGGTCTTGCGCCTCCTGCAGCACGCGTGCGTTGAACGCCAGCCAGCTTATGTCCCGCGCTATGGTATGCTTGTTCGACTTCACTATTACTTTATTTTCTTCCACAGTGACGCAAAACTAACCGCTGCGCCACACAGAAGCGATACAGGAAAGTTACGAAACAGAAAATTTACAATTTCTTAATATTGTCGATAAGCGCACTGGTGGAATAACCTGCTACAAATGGAACTATCTCTACCCGGCCCCCGTAGCCCTGCACAAAGTCCGCGCCTACAATAGTATCAATCGTATAATCGCCGCCTTTTACCAGCACATCGGGGCGCACCATTTTTATCAGTTCTTCGGGGGTATCCTGGTCAAAAAGGCATACGGCGTCGGTGCACAATAACGAAGCCATTTGAAACAGCCTGTCCTGCTCGTGCACTACGGGCCGCCCTTCGCCCTTTAGTTTTTTTACGGAATTATCGGTATTGAGGCCTACTACCAGTACATTGCCCATATTGGCCGCGGTGGCTATCAGTTGCAGGTGGCCGTGGTGCAGTATATCGAAACAGCCATTGGTAAATACTATTTTCTTGCCAAGAGAACGCCAGATATTGCATTGCCTGCGCAACTGCTCCCGGTCATATACCTTATTCTGTATCCACTGCAGTTTATCCATGTTTTGGCTTCCTGTTGTAAATGGGTAATAATATCAATGAGGCAGCACCCAAAATTACGACAACCCCCGTTTGCACGGTCCACGATACCCAGCCAAAAGCAAGGCCGTGGGCTTCCTCAATACCATAGAAAAATAGTATCTGGCCTACGAGGGCGGGATAAGCGCCTATGCCCCCCTGCGTGGCTATCATCCCAATGCTCCCAAACACCAGCACCACCAATGCGCACAGTCCTGACAGGTGCTCCAATTGCGACATACTCCAGAAACCCAGCATCAGCAGGAACCAGTAGCAGCCCCATATCAGTACTGTATAGAGCAGGAACATGCCCCGCTTTTTCAGCTTAAAAATGGATTTGATACCATCGCCTAAACCTTTTATGAATTGGCCTACTTTGGTTTGTTTAATCCTTTTCAGGAAGAGGAAAAAAGCTATAAGAAATACAAAGCCGACCACGATGAATACCTGGAAGTATATCGTAGCCGCCACACCTTTCACTTTGCTCGACATAGGGCCAAACAGGTCTTCGGCATAATCGCCTATATAGCTGGCCTGGAAAACGAAGGCCGCGATGGTTATCAGTATCAGGCATACCATATCAAAAGCCCTTTCGGCAACGATGGTGCCTATCATCTTATCGGCGGGTACCTTCTCGTAGCGCGCCAGTATAGTACACTTGGCCACCTCGCCCGCACGGGGCAGTACCAGGTTGGTGATATAACCGATGAGCACAGCCAGGGTAGTATTGGTGGTGGATGCCTTTACGTCAACCTGCTCCAGCAGCAACTTCCACCGCAAAGCACGAAAGTAATGGGATAGGAAACCGATGAGAAATATAGGCGCCAGAAGCCATAATCTAACGCTTTCTATCGCCCCCATCATATCGGCCTTTTGCTCGTCCGACAACTTGCCCGACATATAGAGGATGATTGCTACGCCCAGCCCAAGGAAAATAATATATTGCAGTACCGTGAGCAGGACTTTTTTGTTCATAAGAGGTTGGTTTACAGTTTATTGCCTTCTTTCGGGAATATTATAACGGGGGTATGCTGTTTTGCCTCTTCCCTGTCCATAATTGCGTAGGAAACAACGATCACTGTATCGCCGGCCTTCACCCTGTGCGCTGCGGGGCCGTTCATGCATATCATTCCACTGCCGCGCGGGCCCTTTATCACATAAGTCTCCAGCCGCTCGCCATTGGCCATATTCAGCACCTGCACCTTCTCATTCTCCAGCAGGAAAGCCGCATCCATCAGGTCCTCGTCTATGGTGATACTACCCATATAGTGCAGGTTGGCCTCCGTCACCACCACATGGTGCAGTTTCGACTTCATTACATGTATCTGCATAGCGGCGCAAAGGTACTAATTTGAACAGGATTTTCGGGGTTATGTTACTATACTTTATCATAACAGGTAGTTAATTGGTATTTATAATATCCTTAATATCGCGTAAAACAATATGATATGGCCGGGCAGGATAAAATACAACTGGTGCATCCCGATGGTAAAAACGCACCCAGGATAAGTGTGGATACTTATAAATTAGTGAGTGACGCTATAATTGAGGTACTGAAAAAACACCAACCCATGAGCTTTACTGACCTGGCACGAGAGGTAAGGAAGCAGGTCACTACGAACAACCCGGAATTTACCGGTTCGGTGGAATGGTTCACGGTAAGTGTGAAGCAGCATATGGAAGCCGAAGGACTGCTAGAAACGACCGTGATAAAAGGGCGTAAAATGCACAGGCTAAAGCAATAGCATCAACCGTTGCCCCTTACTCAAAATACTTATGAAACTCAGTGAACGAGGCCTTGATGTGCATATAATGGTCGTTGGCGTCTTTTTCGGTTGTTACGCCGGAAAAGCCTTCTGCCAGGTCTATAAACGGTACCAGCCATTTGTGTAGCTCATCATGTGCTTTGCCTTCCATCGTACAGTTGGATGTGAGCAGTTCAATGTTCTTATTCAGACTTTCTGAAAGGCCTTTATACTCTGAAAGGGTAGTACCGTTAAAGGTATTCACCTTCGTTTCCATATCGCGGATATACACCATCATATTGGTATCTACCTTCCATTTCTGCCCGTTATCAAGTTCAATCGCTTCAGTTCCAAGCGCATGTTGGTGCGCTTCTTCCGCGGGCTGTTCTGTCGCTTCCTTTTTGCTTTCAGCATTGCCGCAGGCCGCCAGCGTGCCGGCAACCAGCAATACGTAGAATATTCGTTTCATAATGTTCTTTAAAAGGCCAATTTACCCAATACATCGCGAAATGATGGTGATTTTGGTCATAGGCCCGAGGAAACCGTGCATAACCTTCAATAATACTATCATTTGAATTTACCGCAACGTAGCGTATTTTGCATTCTATAAAAAAAACAGGGCAAGCCTACCTATTGTCCTGGCAGAGACGAAAGATGTATAAAAAATGTGTAGCTACGCTGCTGGGTGTTATTTTCTGTGTTGCGAGTTCTTTAGCGCAGGCCCCAATATCACAATTCCGTGAAGAATTAACTAAAGCTGATACCGATACACAAAAGCTCCGTATCTATATTGAGTTGCAGGAACAGTACCGCAATGCCAGTAATGACACATACAAAGTGCTGATAGATGAGGGCTTAATTGCATTCAGGAAACATAATTATAAGAACGGCACAGCCGCGTTACTGGTAATGCTGGCCGGGATATACTCCGACGATGGTCAATTTACGGCGTCGGAGCAAGCAGCTAACGAAGCCCTGGATATATACACAACGCTGAAGGACAAAACCGGAATAGCCAGGGCTGAAAATAACCTCGGGGTAGCTGCCGCGGTAAGAGGGGAATATGATAGGGCTATCGGGTATTTTCTAAGGGCGCTAAAGCACTTTGAGGACATTTCGGACACTTCTAACATCATCAACAGCCTGGTGAAACTTGGCGCAGCCAATGACTATTCCGGCAATTTTGAAAATGCCCTGGCTTACTACAACAGGGCCCTCAGCCTGGCATTACAGATGCCCATGTCTGGTAATACGATTTACTTATATAACAATATCGGCATCTCCCATGCCCGCCAGGGCAACCTGGATAAAGCCCGGGAATACTTTGAAACTGCGCTGGAGCTTAGTGCCGACCCTAAATATTCTAAAGCGCGCATTTCGCCTTTGAAAAATATAGGCAACGTGTACAAAGAGCAAGGCAATACAGCAAAAGCGATGGAATATTACCGGCGGGCATTATCGCTTGCCGCAGATGGCAAGGTGCCCGAAGAATATGCAGAATTGCTTTACCTGGTAGGTACTATAGAAAGTTCGGAGAATCCACGTAATACAACATCTATGCAGGAAGCGCTGGTGTTAGCGCGTGACATAGATAACAAAGCAATGCAGGTAGAGATACTGGCGTCCCTCGCTGCTGCTGCGGGTGAAAGGGGAGATTATAAAGCGCAGGTGGATTTTATCAAACAGGAACAGACCTTGCGCGATAGTATTTTCAACCTGGATAAGGCCAAAGAAATGGCTAACCTGGAAGCCCGCTATGAACTGGAAAAGTCGAACACAAAGTTGGCGGAACTACAGGAAAAGATACAGGAAAACAAAGCCAAGAGGAATTTCATAATTATTGTTGCTATCGCGCTGTCGGCAATATTGCTTACACTGGCTTTCTTTTACAATAAAAGCAGGCGGCTAAATAGGGAACTAACCAGGCGGCAACAGGAACTACAGGATGCAAATATGGTGAAAGACAGGTTGTTTTCCATTATCGGCCACGACCTGAAAGGCCCTATAGGCAGTATACCGGTGTTGTTGCAGATATACAATAGTCCGGACACTGCACCGGAAGAACGTAGCTTTATCCTCGAATCAATGGAAGAAAATGCCAAGGCGTCCATAGATACACTGGATAAATTGCTGAACTGGGGAAAACTACAGATAAAAGGTGATGGCATTCACCAGTCGGTATGCGATATAGATGCGATTACGGAAGGAAAGTTGCGATTGTTCAGAGCTACTGCCGAGAATAAAAACATTACGATAGTAAACAATGTACCTGCAGGAACCAAAGTGCTGGCGGATGAAAATCAACTAAAATTTGTCTTTCGCAATCTCATATCGAATGCTATAAAGTTTACGCACCCCGGTGGGAAAGTGGAAATAAACGCAGTACCCGAAACAGATGGCAGGAGCATTGTTTTTTCTGTAAAGGACAACGGTATTGGGATACCCAAAGACAAGCAGGCTCATATTTTTGAACCCACCAATACCAGCACCGCTGGCACTGCCAATGAAACAGGCACCAGCATCGGGCTGATGCTGTGCAAAGAGTTTGTGCAGCAAAATGGTGGCCGCATATGGGTAGCAAGCGAGCCCGGGCATGGTGCGACGTTTTATTTTACTGTGAAGAACGCGGCGTAAGCTGTCCCGCTTTTTTAACATATGCGGGAGCCATATTGCTGTCTCTTTTCAGCAAAATTTCTTAGCTTAGCAAGTCGCTGAAAGGATTTTACACTCATATGTACAACAGATTTTTAGGGTTATTACACATAAGTGTACGTGTAGTTTTATTGAGCCTGTTTACGTTTTTGCCGGCTACGGGTGGTTTTGCGCAGGATGCAAAGCCGCTGGAAAGGCCAAAGGACGTAAAAGTAGTGCGCGAGTACGAAGACGGGAAAGGCAATATCATAAGGGAACTGCAATACAAACAGGGCTCGATGATAGTTACTGAAACCGTTATTATACCTAAGCCAATAAAAATTGGCGCTGGTATGCCCATTCGACCCGATACCTTAAACAAGGATTCCCTTATAATATATGTAGATAAATCTCAGTATGAGGTAAAATTGTTTTATAAGCGCAGGCTCATCCGGAAATACAGGGCAGTGTTTGGCCCCAATCCGGGCCTGAACAAACAAATGGAGGGCGACAGGAATACACCCGAGGGATGGTTTACCATCACGAGGCTGAACCCAAGTTCCAAGTATAATAAGTTTATGGAATTGAGTTACCCCGACAGGCAGCATTACGAAACCTTTGAGCGACTGAAACAAAAAGGCGTCATACCTAAGGCAGCAAGAATAGGCGGCAATGTAGGCATCCACGGTATATGGAAGAACGGGGATGATATGATAGAGCTGGGCGTGGGTTGGACAGACGGCTGTGTCGCACTCAAGAATTGTGATATAGATGAGCTCTATTCATTTGCAGGGATAGGTACGCGGGTGTTTATCAAGAAGTAAATAATTATTTATTTCTTTCCTTCCACATTTCGTTAAATGACTTGGCGGGGAACTTTAGTTCGGAACGGTTGCTCACCCAGCTATCTTTAAACAGGTTGTTCACTACTTTGGTTTTTAGGCTGCCGTTGGCTATGTTGATGAGTCTGCGGTTGAGCATGGCAAGTTTCCATGCTTTCCATGCCATCCCTTCCTGGAAATTGCCCAGCTTCTCTTCAATAGCTATATGCCGGTTTTCAAGCAGCATTTCGTGTATGTTGATCTTTACCGGGCAGGCTTCGGTGCAGCTGCCGCACAGGCTTGATGCATTGCTCAGGTGCTTGAACTCGCTCATGCCTTTCAGGTGTGGCGTGATAACAGAACCAATAGGGCCGCTGTAGGTAGTGCCGTATGCATGGCCCCCTATGTTTTTATACACCGGGCATACATTCAGGCAAGAGCCGCAGCGGATGCAGTACATGCTTTCGCGCACTTCCTGGCGCAAGAGGTTGGTACGGCCGTTATCCAGCAGTATCACATACATCTCGTCGGGGCCATCGGTTTCCTCCTTCGTTCGCGGGCCGTTAAATATGGTATTATACACGGTGACGTTCTGCCCTGTGCCGTAGGTAGCCAGCAGGGGCCAGAACAGCGCGAGGTCGTTGATAGAAGGGAGTATTTTTTCTATACCCACAATAGATATCATCGTTTTAGGGAAAGATGTGGTAAGGCGGGCATTGCCTTCATTTTCACTCACGCATACCGAGCCGGTATCGGCAATCAGGAAGTTACCCCCGGTAATGCCTATATCCGATGTAATATATTTCTGCCGCAGGTTCACACGAGCTATCTGTGTCAGTTCGCTCGGGGTCAGGTTAGGCTCTACACCAAGTTTCTCATGGAATAGTTTAGCCACATCCTCTTTGCTCTTGTGCATAGCGGGCGTTACTATATGGTATGGGGGTTCACCATCCAGTTGCTGTATATATTCTCCCAGGTCTGTTTCTACCGATTCAATATTGTGTTTAGCTAGAAAGTCATTCAGGTGTATTTCTTCCGTCACCATCGACTTCGACTTCACTACCTGTTTAGCGTTCTTGCTTTTGCAAATGTTCAGGATGGCTTCCAGTGCTTCGTTGCCATTTTCCGCCCATATCACCTTGCCGCCTCTTGCCATGAAATTGGTCTCGAACATTTCGAGGTGTTTGTCCAGGTTTTCTATGGCCTTCCACTTCACATTCTTCGCCCGTTTGCGTGCCAAGTCCAGGTCGGCGTACTGTTGCTTCCCCTTTACAACTGTGGCGGCATACTTATCAATATTGAACGCCAGCTTGCGCTTATGCTCCAGGTCGGCAGCCTTTACCTTGCTTTTTGCGAGAAAAACAGACAGATTATCACTCATGATGTGCAAAAGTAGCAAGTTAATAGCAGTGTACGAATACACAAAATATTTCGTTATATATACAATGCCGCGAATGGCATTAACTTTGCACCCGTATGTTCTCAGAAGAAGATATAAGAAAACAGGCGATAGAAACTATCGAGCTGCAGGCGGAGGCCGTTGCTACCTTGCAGGAATATGTAAATGCCACTTTCGTTGATGTGGTGAAACTGATACATCACTCTGTGGGCAGGGTGGTGATAACGGGCATTGGAAAGAGTGCGGTAATAGCGCAGAAGATAGTGGCCACGCTTAATTCCACAGGTACACCTGCTCTGTTTATGCATGCTGCCGATGCTATCCACGGCGACCTGGGTATGATCCAGCCCGACGATGTGGCTATCATTATATCCAAAAGCGGGTCCAGTCCTGAAATTAAGGTGCTGGTGCCGTTTATCAAGAACTTTGGTAACCCCGTAGTAGCCATTTGCGGGAATGAGCAATCGTACCTGGCTACAAATGCCGATTACTTTATCAACACTACCGTGGCTAAGGAAGCATGTCCTAACAACCTGGCGCCTACTACCAGCACTACGGCGCAAATGGTAATGGGCGATGCGCTGGCAGTATGCCTGCTGAGCATGAAAGGTTTTTCTGCTCAAGACTTTGCACGTTTCCACCCCGGCGGTGCCCTGGGCAAGCGGCTTTACCTGCGCGTGGGCGACCTGAGCAAACAGAACCAGTCGCCAAAGGTGCATATAAACGCAGGTATTAAAGAGATTATCTACGAAATATCCAGCAAGCGCTTAGGTGCTACTGCGGTAGTGGATGACGCAGGTATGTTAATGGGTATAGTAACAGATGGTGACATTCGCCGCATGTTGGAAAAGCATGATAACACTTCGCTGCTTACTGCTAAGGACATATTAACACCTTCTCCAAAAACTATTGATGAGCAGGAATTGGCGGTAGAAGCTTTGGAATTGATACGTCAATTCAATATCTCCCAGGTGGTGGTGACCAATAAGGGAAAATATTCCGGCTTTGTGCACCTCCACGATTTGGTGCGCGAGGGGCTTATCTGATTCCGCGTTTGGCATTAGTATGCACAATAAGCACTTTAGTTGCCGATGCAATTATTTTTTGTTCGTCTCTATCGGTAGTCACTACTGCTAATGATTCTTTTTCGCCCGCTGGCAAGAGGAAAAAAGATGAACGTAGTATTGGCACGCTTACCCAACCTAAAAGAGTGCCATCGGGGGTAGCTATCTTATACAGGTTGTTCCCTTTTTTTGAGCCCCATGTATTACCCGTGCCCAGGTGTTTATCCAACTCATATAAGGCAAACAGGCTATCATCTTTATATATCTTGTCACCTTCTATCCTTATGTTGATGGTTGCTTGCTGCTGCCTTTCCTGGCCCGTGGCGCTGTTATAGTTTTTTACAATACCCTGTTGCAGTAGCTCCTGCTTAATCAGGTTAGTCTTGTTTCCCCATTTATCAGCCAACCGCTGCGCGCTTTTTTCATTAAGAAAACCATTCTGTATCACATCATATGCAACGATATCCTGCGCAAGGCTCCTTATTAATAACGGATGATAGCGGATATTCAATTCACGGTTGATGCCTTCAATGTTTATGTTGTAATAATACACGAGAAAAGCCTCCTGTGCAGATGCCAACACTTTCGCCCTGGCGATAATAAATTGCTGGTATTCTCCGCCGAAACTATAATCTTTAAACTCATCTCCGCAGGCTTCAGGGTACGATAACTGGTCAGGAATATTGGGGCTTTCCAGCGTCATGGTGCTAATTCTTTTGCCCGATTCTTTATAGTAGCAATAGACTTTATCGTTGCTATACACTTTGCCATTCTTCATAACAGCCGTTTGGCCGGGTACAGCCAAAGGTAGCAGCAAGTATATCAGCAGCAATACACGCATACAATAAAATTAAGAAAATAAGTACCACGCCATTGTCATTTTCCTAAAAGCCGGCGCCTATCCCCACCTCCACCAGTTCTGCTTCAAACTTATGCGTTTTCAGAAGTATAGACAGGGACAGTTCTTTCAATGCCCCTTTTTCTTCCTGCACCAGGTACAGGTTGCCTCCCAGCTTCTGATAAAAAAAATCTTCGGGCAGGTAATAGTTTTTGATATAAAACCCTAATTGGAATAAAATACCTACCCTGCCATATAAAAACTCGTTACCTACTATCACCGCACTCTTCCACGAATTAGCTTTTTCCTTACCTGGGAGTATTTCATTATTTCTTAAGAATGTGTACATATTGGTATGATAGGAGTAGTCTAATCCTATCAAGGCCTTATTCTTGCTCCAGTATCGTTTGCTGGCAAATGCCGACACAATATATATTGGGTACATAGGACCGTCGGGCGCCAATGCCTCTCGTGCTGCAAAGCCCAGCCTCACCTGTGCCAGCCACCTGTTTTTCATCGGTTCCAGTTCCCGTTTTATTTTTTCCGGTTGTGAATTGGTTGGGAAATAGCGTAACCCTATATGAGCGCCATAAGTATTAATGCCCAGGTTGGGCGTACGGAAGGCCGCATTGGAAACATGGAAGAAGGAACCACCGAGCTGCACATCCAGGTGTTTGTTCACCCTGTACCGGAAATCGGTAGCGAAGAGCGAGAAATTATTAAAGCCCGAACCAATGGCCTTGTTCAGCGTGTCAAAACTGGGCGAACGCTCGTATGGCCTGGTGATATACCCCAGCCCGAAGGAAGCTTTAAATGTCCATTCGAAATTTTTATAGCTAAGTATCGGCAACTGAAGGTTGGGATAGATACTCAGGCATTTGCCGTATACAGAATCAATGCCATAATCGGTAAACATGAAGCCAAAACCAACAAGCGGGTACCTTCTGCGCTGGTGCCAGTCTTTTTTTCCGTAGGTCTGAAACAGGGCGTTCAGCTCATAACCCTTTACCATATCGGGCAATTGTTTGGGAAATTTTTTCGAGTGCGGGTATATCTTTCCTGCTATGAAGTTTCCTTCAACACCCATGCCTGCCCATCTATCCTGCGCGGCTGCGGGGTTTGCCATCCATAATACAATGCTGAGGTATAGCAGTAAATGCTGCCTGGCCATTACAGGTTACGAATTTTTGTCTTTGGTTATGTTATAGCTAAATGTAGCAACAAATATACTTTCCTGCTGCAAACATGTACCTTTGCAGCGGAATATTTTCGTTATGCGTAAGATATCGAGTTTAGTGGTGCGGTCGTTCCTGCAGGGTTTGCTTATACTCAGCCCTATAGCGGTAACAGCCTACCTTATCTATGCGGTTTTCGATAGCATAGATACCCTGATTCCATCTCTTCCCCGCGGATTGGGTTTTTTACTCATCGTGGGGGTTATCACCCTGATAGGCTACCTGGGAACCCGGCTGTTTATCGGCCGGATGGTAATAGATGCCTTCGACTACCTGATGCAAAATACACCGGGTATTAAGTATATATATACTTCCATCAAGGATGTGCTCGATTCCTTTATGGGCGATAAAAAACGCTTCAATACCCCGGTGTGGATATGCACCAGCCGCGACCCCGAAATGTGGCGCATTGGCTTTATGACACAAAAGGACCTGGCCTTCGTAGGTATGGCAGGCAAGGTATCTGTATATCTGCCACATTCCTATGCCATATCAGGGTGGGTAGTGGTGGTGGATGCATCGAATATTAAACCGGTAACGAAGATGAACGCAGCCGAAGCCATGAAGTTTGCTGTAAGCGGCGGCATTACCAGCAGTGTCGAAGAAGATAAACATGATCTATTCAAACAAAGTCATTAACCTCAATTCCGGGCCTGCTGCATTGCCGCAGGAGGTATTGCAACAGGCGTCGGAAGCTGTGCTGGATTACAACGGCTCGGGCATGTCTGTGTTGAGCATACCGCACAGAGGGAAAGATTTTGATGCTATACTGGAAGAGAGCAAGCAACTGGTACGCGAGCTCTGTAGCCTGGATAATGATTACGAAATACTATGGATGCATGGCGGTGGACGTATGCAGTTTGCCATGATACCTATGAACTTCCTGGGAGAAAATGACACCGCCGGGTATATCGACAGTGGCGCATGGTCGGCAGATGCTATACGTCATGCGGAGTATTATGGAAAGGTGGAGGTGCTCAGTTCATCTAAGGCGGACAGCTATACACACCTGCCTGAATGGCCGCAGGATATTCCGGCAAACCTCGCCTACCTGCACATGACCACGAATAATACTATTTACGGAACACAATGGCGGAATGTACCCAAAGCAAACGTCCCGTTAGTTGCCGATATGAGCAGTGATATTTTCAGTAAAAATATAAACTACACCAATTGCGCATTGTTTTATGCGGTGGCGCAGAAGAATATAGGGCCTGCCGGTGCAACGCTTGTAGTAATAAGGAAAGACATGCTGCAACGCATCAGGCGGCAACTGCCCGCGATGTTGAATTACGCAGAACATGTAGCGAAAAATTCGGTACTGAATACTCCTCCCGTATTCTCTATATATGTGTCGCTGCTTACGCTGCGTTGGATAAAAGAAAAGGGTATAGATGCAATAGAGGGGGAAAATAAAATAAAAGCTGCCCTTTTATACGATGAAATAGACCGAAATCCTTTATTTAGCGGCACCGTAAAAAAAGAAGACCGCAGCATGATGAATGCCTGTTTTCGTGCTGTGGATGATAAGACGGAGCGGTTGTTCCTGGATTTTTGCGAAGAGAGCGGCATAGCCAATATCAAAGGCCACCGGACGGTTGGCGGGTTCAGGGCTTCGTTATACAATGCTATCACTGTAGAGGATGTAAAGTACATGGTGGCAGCCATGCAGGAATTTGAATTGAACAATAAACAATAGAATATATAATGGCAAAAATTACCCCATTCAAAGGATTAAGACCAATTCAGGAACTGGCGCAGGAAGTAGCTACACTGCCCTACGATGTAGTAAACGTGGAGGAGGCGAGGGCTTATGCAGACCAGCCCTACCATTTTTACCACGTCACCCGTTCTGAAATAGACCTGCCCGAGGGTATAGACGTACATAGCCAGCAGGTGTATGACAAGGCTAAGGGGAACCTTGACAGGATGATAGAGGAGGGTATTTTGGTGCAAGACCAGGAACCGTGCTATTATATTTACCGCTTAGTAATGGATGGCCGTGCGCAGACGGGCCTGGTATGCGGTTCATCTGTAGACGACTACAATAACGGCATTGTCAAAAAACACGAGTTCACACGGCCGGTAAAAGAACAGGACCGCATCAACCACATAAAAACTACCCGCGCGCAAACAGGCATCGTATTCCTGGCATACCGCGAACAGGCGGATGTAAACAAACTGATAGAAGACTGGAAAGCGGCGCACCAACCGGATTATGATTTCGTAGCTGAAGACGGCATAGCGCATACAGTATGGGTGGTGAACGATAAGGCGACTGTCGAGAATATAACCAGGCTGTTTGCTGAGAAGGTGCCTGCTACATATATAGCCGACGGCCACCACCGGGCCGCATCGGGGGCAAAGGTGCGCGAAGCACTGGTAGCCGAAGGTACTGCCGACGACAGGAGCAACTATTTCGTTACCTGCATCTTCCCCGATACGCAGGTGAAGATACTGGACTATAACCGCGTGGTGACCGACCTGAAGGGCATGAGCAACGAAGCGTTTATCAACGCCCTGAAGAACGATTTTGACATCTCTGAACCGATGGGTAAAAACCAATACAGACCACAGGCGCTGCACGAATTTGGATTATACATTGGCGGCAACTGGTACAAACTGGTGGCCAAAGATGGCACTTACACAAGCGACCCCATCGGCGTGCTGGATGTGACCATATTGCAGAACAACGTGCTGAGCAAGCTGCTGGACATCAACGACCCCCGTACAGACAGCCGTGTGGACTTTGTGGGCGGTATCCGCGGCCTGGGCGGGCTGGAGAAGCGCGTAGACAGCGGGCAGATGGCGGCGGCTTTCGCCTGTTATCCCGTAAGCATACAACAGTTGTTCGACATTGCGGACAGCGGTGAAGTGATGCCTCCTAAAAGCACCTGGTTTGAGCCTAAGACAAGGGACGGATTGGTGGTGTACATGATATAGTCGCCAGGTAGAGTTGACAGCTTTCTAAAAGTTGTCAACTCTGTCGTTTAAATATCCCCTGTCGGAACGATATTAGCCGTTTCCATCATCAGCATCACCGTGCGTTTTGGCGCTCGTGGGCGGTGCATCATACCTTTGGATATGGTCACTCCCTGGCCGGGGTTTAGCTCTATGGTCCGGTCGCCTTCTATATCTATCAGCAGTTGGCCTTCCACTACGTAGAAAAACTCATCGTCGTTATCATGCTTGTGCCAGTGAAATTCGCCTTCCACTATACCTATGCGCACTACGCTGTCATTCACCTGGGTGAGGGTCTGGTTCCACCATTTCTCTTTGCAGGCATCCACTATTGCGGGAATGTCTATCAGCTCCTGGTGGCCATGCCTTACATCCAGGTTGATGTTATACTTTGATATATCAATGTTTTCCATAGAGTTTTATTTGATAATAATATCCGTGATGGCGGTTTCGCCCAGGTATTCGTTGATGGTCTGTATCAGTTGCTGCTTGCCCAGATTCAGTTCCTGTTTCAGGGGGGCTACGTCGGTATAGATGGTGAGTGTGCCGTTGAAGACTTTCAGCTCGCGGGTATATTTGGCAATGGTTTTGCCCGCTATCTGTTCCCACTCCTGCCTGATGCGTATTTCGGTGGCTTTGGGTTTCCAACCTGATTTCTGCATCAACATTTGTATGGCTTCGCCTATGCTGTATTGTCCCATGGGTGCAAGTTAAGGCAAAATTTTGTTCCATTTTGATGCCTGAAATGAGCATTAAATTCGGCGACAGGGCTCCTATATGCTGTATACCTAATTGTAGTATCAGTTCGCTATTCAGCTGCCCTTCATTTCTTTTATTTCGTTCATTTTGTCTTTTCAGTTGCCTCAATGAGTCGCTATGCTTGTTGCTTGTCCAAAAGAAACGAAGCAAAGAAAAAGACACCGAGTGCATGTTACACCTGATGCCTCGGTTGTGTCTCCGATTGTATTGAGTACTACTGTGCTGCCGGGCGGTGTGCCTTGATGGTTTCATAGTTTGGTTCTCCATAGTTCTATTTTGTTGTCCCGTACCTACGGGATTGCGTTTTTTGTCCGTCGCGATTGACCCCTAAATCCCCAGAATGGGGACTTGTGTTTTTGGTTCTCCATAGTTCTCGTTTGTTGTGTTTTGTTGCGGGTTTTTGTGGTGTGGTGAAAAAATGTGTTTTGGGGTTTTGTGTCGGTATTCATTTTCAATGTTTTATGGTTGATGTGATTGCTCATGCGTTGGGGTTTGGTTCTTTCTGGTTCCCCCACCGCGGCGGGGCAGGTTGTTTTGTTGCAAACGGTTACAGGCAGAGTGTTCAAAATGTTGCGGATTGTTGCGTTTGGTTAAGGGTACGATGTTCATTGTGTTACGGATTGTTACGGTGCACGATTAGACGATGTTCATTGTGTTGCATTTTGTTACCCATCGCGATTGGACCCCTAAATCTCCAGGATGGGGACTTTGATAGGTGCTTAAAAATGTTCCCGGAAAAACGCAATAATATTTTTTCGCGGGGATAGGGAAATCCTGACCGGGGGTGAGGCCTGATGTTAGTGGTTTGGGGTGGAGGGTGGTTTCCATACATGGTGTTTTTGGTGCCCGCGTAGCGGGCAGGGTTTTACTATCCCGAAGTGTCGGGACTACTATAGTCCCGCATGGGCGGAATTTTCATAACTCTATTCAGAGTTATTACAACAAATATACGAAATTTTATGTGGATTAGGGATTAAAATATTGCTGTGCTTCTGATTGCCTTGCCCCCTATTTGTCATGGCGGAGCGCCTCCCGATAGCTGTCGGGACGCCATCTCGCGCTAATAAGGAAAATGATGGGTGGCGTACTTATAGTTGCAAACTGTTCTTAATTTATGGTCACCAGTTACAAACTGACGACAGCGGGAAGTCATGTTGAAGAGTGGCAACTACTGATCATCGTAATCGATAATCCCTAAATTAGTCAATCTAATACGCATTGCTTGCGCGCTGACATTAAACAAATCCGCTAATTCACTTATTAAAGCATCAGGATTATTTAAATTATGACTTTGTGCCAGCTCTTTTTCTACAAGCTTTCTCGGCATTAATAATGCAGCGGCGAATGAGTTAGCTTCACGCTCTATTACATATTCTCCGGTAGAAGAATTATTATTTCTGTATATAACTTTTTCGTGCGCGCTTTGTTTCTTTTCTATAAAAAGTTTGTTACTATTTTTATGTAAGAGGTAGTGGCCGATTTCATGCGCAATTGTAAATCTATGTCGGTGTTCACCGTGTGTTCTGTTGTACCCGATATGGGCCTGATTACCATTAAAAACTAAAAACCCTGAAACATCTTCGTCCAACTCAACGGCCTTTACTCGAACGTTTAGCGTTTCGGCACAATATTTAACATCAACTGGAACAGAAAGCGCATTACATTCAATTAAAAACTTTTCAGCTCGCGTCTCTATATAGTTATGTATCATTGTTAGAATCTTTAATTGTTTTTAATATACTATTTGTTGTTATATCCCCTGCGTCTTTTTGTTCTAATAAATTACGCAAGTGGCTTTCACTGTCCTGAGTATTTGAAGACAGTTCTTCGATTGATGGTAGAAAAGCACTAACTTCTGTATGCAGTGCTTGTGCGAATTTGTACAATAAATGGACTGTAATCTGTTGACGGCCAGCTTCGATATTAGAAATAGTAGCGCGTTTAACCCCAACTTTTTCAGACAACTTCTCCTGGGTTAAATTGTCTGCTTTTCGTAAAGCCATTAATTTCTCCCCAATTTTTGCGTACAAGATATTATTAAAATCTTTCATGCAAATACTTCATACAAAGTTACGCTCTTTAAGCTACATTCCCTATTCCAAGACATAGTTTTTGTTTTTTATAACGTTTTTAATACAAACATGTTTCTGTAAATAGAATATTTCATACTTTTGATGTAGCTTATTAGTTTTAAAATGTATTTAAAGCATAAAAAATGAGCTCTATTACACAAAATGAGCAACTCTACTCAAGAACAAAAAATTACCCTTCACGTAATGATTGAGGGTGGAAGAACATTCACTGAAGCATTTGTCGTGAAACAGAAACTCCAGGTAATCATTAACAAAACCGTAGAACACTTCGGTTTGACTGATGCTGACAAACGCCAATTGACCAGGGCAGACGGTACCGTGCTAGCTGATTACAAACTCACAATAGAAGATTTGGGGTTGAGAAATGACGAGACTTTAAAGTTTCTGCTAAAGTCTGCTCCTAAACCTGATGGCCCTAAAAAGTTTGCATAATGATCCAGCATTGGTATGATGAATATCCCGCAGTGTATCGAGCGGAGCTCGATACACTGCAAAATGGTTTGCCATTTTTCTCGTTCGCAGGTCAAGTACCATTTGTAAATACAAATAAGCAGTTGATTGTCTACGGGTACCTTGAGTACAAACCCGATGAAAAAAAATTGATACAAATTAGTTTTCCGTATGGCTATCCTTTTGCTCCACCAAAAGTTTTTCCTTGCAAGGAAATTAAAAATCATTTGGGAATTGACATACCTATACCCGAGATATTAAGCGGCCGAGCACAGTATAGTGATGGTTCTATGTGTTTATTTAAAGACGCCGAAGTTTGGCAGCCATTCAGAAATTATGTGGCCCTTGCCCTCAAACAGGCTATTCTATGGTTGGCGGCTGCAACTTCACCAGCTGGAATAACTGAAGATTTAACCGTTCCAGAAAACAACCCAATTATACCTCCAACAGGTCAAGTAATATATTATTTTAACGGCCCCATTACTGATAGTTTACAAGGAGCGTTATTTTTGAAATCTTTCAAATTGAACTGTTACTCACTACTCCAAATCCATTGTGATATAGGTGATGAAGTTAATGTAACTAAATGCTTTCCTGACGGAACTGCCTTATCGAACATTAAAGACGATTACGTATTTGGGAGTTGGTATAGAATTAATAGATTTTCTGCTAAAGATACCCTACCCCAAATAGTCCAAGGTGAACAGTTCAAAGGCTTCTTATCACAGCACCTTGGAATAAATGTCGACAGTTTGTTACCCAATCCAACTTTAGAGGTTAAAAGGGTAATAATTGGCCTATATTTTTCACAGGATAATCAATTACATTTTTTCGAATTGTCATACTGGAAAGAGGGATTACAAACAAAGTTCCGACCATCTTACTTATTGCCTAAGAATCTCTCGCTCGAATTGTTTAGTCGTGTTGACTCATTATACAACTTAGAAACTCTATCGCAAAAAAAGGTTGTAATTGTTGGAGTAGGCGCTATAGGATCTGAAGCCTGTAAAGAGTTATCTGCAGCTGGCATCGGTCGGTTTACTCTAATTGATTATGACTTTTTTGAAGCAGGTAACACTGTGCGTCATGCAGCAGACTTAAATCATATCGGAGAACATAAGGTAAATGTTGTAAAGAAAATTATCGAAAGTCGCAATCCCAAGGCCATAGTGGATACGATACCAACAGACATTTTTAATTTGAGTGTAAACGACATCACCGTACTTTTTGAAGAGGGGTGTATGGTTTTGGATTGCACCGCTAATCAGCTCGTTGAAAAGTATCTAAGTAAGATATGTACCCAACGAGGTTTAACATTAGTACTCGCTGCCGTCTCTCGGGGAGGGCTTACCGGGAATGTTTTAGCAGTAGTTCCAGGTGAATCAGCTTGCTTAGATTGTTTAACAAAGCAACAGTTAAATCAAGTTCCCGCATCTCTACATAATATTGCGAATCTTGAAGATACAATGCCTGATAACACTATCTGTTCATCGCCTGCCATGCCAGGAAGCGGAATAGATACAAGGGAAGTAGCGTTGCAGGCTGCTCGGGTATCGCTACAATTAATCTTCCGAAATGAAGGAAATATTTTCTATCCGAAGATGCGCGGTTATCAATATTATTGGTATGGCCCAGCCGGAGGTCAACTAGGTGAAAATGCTGCAATTAGAGAACCCTTTACATGGGAAATCATGTCTGAACGCTGTTTAGAGCCCTGTGTAAACAATAATCTATAAAATGATACAAAGAATAATAGTAAGCAAGGCGGCTAAGGACGCTCTAGTATACGAAACAGGCAAATTTAAATATGCAGAGACGGGCGGCATTCTATGTGGACATTATAAAAGCGATGCCATTATTATTACATCTGCATCGGGGCCTGGGCCTAATGCCTTACATTCTATAGACCAGTTTATCATGGACAAAGACTGGATGTATACTTTTATAGACAGAGAATACGAAATATCCAAAGGTCTAAATATTTATGTAGGAGAGTGGCATACACATCCAGAAACTACTCCTCGCCCAAGTATAGTAGATGCCAAGTCAATTTACGAAAGAACACTAGAATGGGAATATGGCGATATAGTATTCATTATTATTGGCTTCATTGACTTCTCGGAGATTAAAATCAAAGACCAAATCGTTGCGGTATGCTATGAGAAAGAATCTGACTCAATATGCGAGATACCCATTCAATTCCAAGAAGATCAATAATGCATTGACAACCAACCCTATCCCAAAATCTCCTACCTTTACATTCAGAAAAATATTGAAAGCGTAACTGCTTTTGTCTTGGTTGGAAAACTGGCACTTTTTAGACACACAAGACGAGGTAAGAACGCTCACGCTAAGGCGTGGGCCCTCTTATTCGTGTGTCGGGCATGCCAGTGCCTCCAGCCGTTAAGTTGGGTTCCACGCCGCTTCGTTTCTGCCTACGGCGAACGGGTTCCGGCAGGTGAGGGCTCATGAATAAAAATGAACATGAAACTAAACCATGCTTGTATGAATACTTTCACCACCCGCTTCGCGGGTTTTGACCATGACGCGACAGAATTGTCGGCCTACATCTTTTCCATCGACACCTTCATCATCAGCCTGAAGAATGAGGAAATCATCCGGTTTGTAACGGAGAATCCGGACGACTTTCAGAAGTGGCTGGAATATCACCGTGTGCGGAATGTCAACCCCGCCGACGGCTAAGCCTGGCGGGGCAAGTGAAACATTGGGGAAGATGGTGTATAATTATTATTTCCCGGAGGGGAAGAAGTAGTAAGTCATAGGCAAGACGTAGCTCCTTTGGGAATATGTTCTTAGCATTCGTCAGCGCTATTCACCTTTCTTTACTTTCTTTTTCCGCAAAAAGAAAGTAACCCCGCATGTCTGCGGGGCAGGCGCCGAAAAAGAGCCCCGTTTCTTAAGCTTCAAAGAAACGGGATGGTACCTTGAATGAACTTCAATACTACTGCGCTGCCGGGCTATAGGGCCTTGAGTTGTGTGTTGTGTGCCCTGCGCGAGTGTTTACCCACCCCCCCCATCTACACATTGCCAGCGCACACCCCTCCCGTGGAGGGGAAGTTTCCTGCTCCCGAAATTGTCGGGACAAGCTGTAGCGGGGGACAGGCTCGGCGCGAGCGGACACACCCCTGACTGCACAAAAAATGCCGGGCAACACCCGGCATTTTGCTGGTTAAATTCTATTTGGCATTGTCTAAACTCTCAGGAGATCATCACGTCCCCCGAAAGCTTTCGGGGTCCTCATGATGACGACCCTGATGATGCGGGTGACTTGTGTTGTGTGTCCGGTGCGAGTGTTTACCCACCCCCCCATCTGCACATTGCCAGCGCACACCCCTCCCGCGGTGGGGAAGTTTCCTGCTCCCGAAATTGTCGGGACAAGCTGTAGCGGGGGACAGGCTCGGCGCGAGTGTTTACCCACCCCCCATCTGCACTATGCCAGCGCACACCCCTCCCGTGGAGGGGAAGTTTCCTGCTCCCGAAATTGTCGGGACAAGCTGTAGCGTGGGACAGGCTCGGCGCGAGTGTTTACCCACCCCCCATCCGCACTATGCCAGCGCACACCCCTCCCAGGAGGGGAAGAAAAATTCTGCGCGAGTGTTCCACCCCCGTCACTACCGTGACACCCCTCCCGCCGATGGCGGGACAAGCTGCAGCGGGGGACAGATTCTACGCGCTCACTTCTTTCACAGCGCCGAGCTCTTTGCCTACTTTGGTGAAGGCGGCGATGGCTTTGTCGAGGTGGGCGCGGCTGTGGGCGGCAGATATCTGCACGCGTATGCGGGCCTGTCCCTTAGCTACTACGGGGTAGAAGAAACCTATAACATAAATACCTTCTTCCAGCAGGCGGGCGGCCATCTTCTGCGCCAGCACGGCATCGTAGAGCATGATGGGCACTATGGGGTGCGTGCCGGGCCTGATGTCGAAACCGGCATCGGTCATTTGCTTGCGGAAGTAGGTGGTGTTGTCTTCCAGCTTGTCGCGCAGTTCGGTGGTTTCGCTCAGCATATCCAGCACGGCTATGGTGGCGCCTACCACTGCGGGGGCCACTGTGTTGGAAAACAGGTAAGGGCGGCTGCGCTGGCGCAGTATGTCCACTATCTCCTTCCTGCCGCTGGTGAAACCACCGGAAGCGCCACCCAGGGCCTTGCCCAGCGTACCGGTAATGATGTCTATCCTGTCCATAACGCCGCAGAGCTCGTGCACGCCGCGGCCTGTCTTGCCCATAAAGCCCGATGAGTGGCTTTCGTCTATCATCACCAGCGCATCGTACTTATCGGCCAGGTCGCAAATCTTGTCCAGTTGCGCAATGGTACCATCCATAGAGAACACCGAGTCGGTCACTATCAGTCGGGTGCGTGCGGCCGTATTCGTCTTCAGTTGCTCTTCCAGGTCGGCCATATTATTGTGCTTATAGCGGGCGCGCTGTGCCTTGCAGAGGCGAACGCCGTCTATAATAGAAGCGTGGTTCAGTTCGTCTGAAATAATCACATCCTGTTCGTTCAGCAGGGGTTCAAACACACCACCGTTGGCATCGAAACAGGCCACGTAGAGTATGGTATCTTCAGCACCTACAAATTTGGAGATTTTCGCCTCCAGTTCTTTATGTATATCCTGCGTACCGCATATAAAGCGTACGGAGCTCATGCCATAACCGCGGCTGTCTATGGTTTTGTGTGCAGCCTCTATTACTTTTGGGTGAGAGGAAAGGCCGAGGTAGTTGTTGGCGCAGAAGTTGAGCACCTGCTTGCCGTTCACCGTTATTTCGGCGCCCTGTTCCGATTCTATAATGCGCTCGTTCTTAAACAAACCCGCTTCCTGTATCTCCTGCAGTTCGCCTGCTAACCTTTTGTAAAATGAAGGACTTGACATAATTATCTTAATATTTGGGACAAAAATAAAAGCAAAGCTCGTACTTATCTATATAAACAGGCAAATTGTTCTTAAAGTATTGCCAATTTGGGAGATGTGTTAGCGGGCGGGGCACAACTATTTTAGATTTGTAACATTATTAAGCATAAACCGATATACAGTTTTTGAGGGTACTACTACTATTAATATTGGCGGGACTTTTTTCAGCGCCGGCTATAGCACAAACCTTGCAGGGCAGGGTAACGGAGGCGGGCGGGCGCGAGCCTTTGTACCCGGTGACGGTTGTGAACCTGCGCACGCAAAAAGCCACTTACACTACGCCGCAGGGCCATTATACCATTCATGCGGAGGCGGGAGATAAAATATCCTTCTCGTATATAGGGTACAAACCGCAGGAATATACCATGCCGGTAGATGTTGGCGTATATACAGCCAACATCAGTATGCAGCGTATCAGCTACCAGCTACAGGAGGTGATATTGATGCCGGGCTACAACCAGTACCAGGTAGATTCTTTTGAAAGGAGGAGGACGTACCGTGCGGCGCTGGCGAGGAGTAAGAGCAGCCCGATGAGCCCTGTTTCTTTCGTGGCCGAAAAGTTCAATAAACGCAGTAAGCAGATATTTAAGTTCCAGAGGAATTTCAACAAATGGGAAGACCAGAAATTTATTGATACCCGGTACACTACCGACCTGGTGTACGAAATGACAGGCCTGGAGGGCGACAGCCTGGCGCATTTTATGAACGCTTACCCCATGCCTTATGATTACGCCCGCACAGCTACCGACCTGGAAATGAAGATGTGGATACGCGACCACTACCGCCAATGGCTGAAGATGATAGATACCACGGGATTGCCAAAGATAGACGAACAAATGGTGCCGGAAAAATGATTATGACAAGCGCCAATTAATTTTTGACTAACTTTAATTTATGTTACCCGAATGGCAAAAGGCGATAGTGATACGCATTGAGCAGGCAACGCCCAATACACGCCGCTATTGGCTGCAATTGCCGGAAACGGAACGGTTCGATTTCAAACCGGGGCAGTTCGTTACCCTGGACCTGCCCATACACGAGAAGCGCAACAAACGCTGGCGCAGCTACAGCATAGCCTCTATGCCCGACGGCAGCAATGTAATAGAACTGGTAATAGTGCACCTGGACGGCGGGCTGGGAACGGAATACCTGTTTAACAACGTGGAGGTGGGCGCAGAGTTGGTGCTGCGCGGTCCACAGGGTGTCTTTGTATTGCCCGACCAGGTAGATGAAGATATGTTTTTCATCTGCACCGGAACGGGTATCGCCCCTTTTCGCAGCATGCTGCATTATATCAACGAGCACAATATTCCCCACCGCAGGCTGAACCTGGTATTCGGCACCCGCCGCAAAGAAGACCTGCTGTATTACGACGAAATGCGTGAACTGGAGCAGCAGATACCCGAATTTTCATATTTCCCGGTACTATCGCGCGAAACCTGGGATAATGATACCGGTTATGTACATGCCGTATACGAACGGCTTTGCGAAGGCCACCAGCCAGCACAGTTTATGCTTTGCGGGTGGAAGGTGATGGTGGACGAGGCCAAGATGCGCATTCAGTGCCTCGGTTACGATAAGAAATCCATCCACATGGAGCTCTATGGCTGATACATAAAAATATATTACTTTTGTTTTTGCGTTAATTTTTTACGCTTGAGTGTTAATTGCTGTCAACTATTGCCCTTATGAACTGTTACTAATATTACAAGTGTGGTAACCCGCCGTACTTGCGTCGCCCATATTGCACAGTAATATTTTAGCCATGAGTGGAGATAAGAAGACAATTATTGTATCTAACCGGTTGCCGGTCACGATAGTCGAGAAGGATAACCAGCTTGACTATAAAAAAAGTGAAGGTGGATTGGCCACGGGGTTAGGTAGTATATACCAGGTAGGCGCTAATGTATGGCTGGGATGGCCGGGCACAGTCATAAAGGATGAGCACAAAAGAGAGGTTACAGAATTCCTGGCCGAGGAAAACCTGATGCCTTTGTTCCTATCGCAGGATGAAATAGATAGCTTCTATAAAGGATTCTCTAACGAAACGCTATGGCCCCTGTTTCACTCTTTCCCCAGTTATGCCAACTACGATTATGACTGCTGGATAAGCTACCAGGAGGTAAACAGGAAATATGCAGAAGCCATCATCAATATAGCCAATGCGCAGGACACGATATGGATACACGACTACCAGTTGATGCTGGTGCCGCAAATGGTACGCAAGGCATTGCCCGAGGCTGAAATAGGATTTTTTCAGCACATCCCGTTCCCATCGCAGGAGTTATTCCGCTTGTTGCCATGGCGGGAGGAAATACTGCAGGGCCTGCTGGGCTCCGACCTGATAGGTTTTCACACTTATGACGATGTACGGCACTTTTTAAGCGCTGTCAATAGGATAACAAAACTCGAAACTACTTCTCACGAAATAAACGTTGACGGCAGAGTGGTGGTGGCGGATGCTTTTCCCATCAGTATCGACTACGAGAAGTATTCAAGCATGGCCGCCAGCGAACAGGCACAACGCAACGAAAAGAAGATACGCGAAATGGTGGGCCACAATATCAAGCTCATGGTGTCGATAGACAGGCTGGACTATAGTAAAGGCATTACACAACGGCTGAAGGCGTACGGGCTTTTCCTGGAGAAATATCCTGAGTTTCACGAGAAAGTAACCTATATACACCTTGTAGTTCCCTCCCGCGATTCGGTAACCAAGTATAAGGAACTGAAGGAGGAAATGAATAAACTCATCAGCGAGATAAACGGCGCCTATTCTACCCTTGACTGGCAGCCCATACAATATTTTTACCGGTCCTTTCCGCCTTATTTGCTCTCGGCATTATACAAGGCGGCCGATGTGGCATTGGTGACGCCCATGCGCGATGGTATGAACCTGGTGAGCAAAGAATATGTCGCCAGCCAGGTTAACAAAAAAGGTGTGCTGATACTTAGCGAAACGGCTGGCGCCTCTATTGAGCTATCCGAAGCTATTATCATCAATCCTAACGACATATGGACATTCGCGGATAAAATACACGAAGCGCTCACCATGCCGGAGCAGGAAAGGACATACCGCATGATACAAATGCAGCAGACCGTAGCCAAATTTGACATACATACCTGGGTAAGGAACTTTAGAAGCAAACTGGAAGAAGTGAAAGAAAAACAAAACAATCAACAGACCAAAGCACTTACAGAATCACTAAGGGAAAAGGTAAATATCCGTTACCGGTACAGTTCGAAACGACTGCTGCTGCTGGATTATGACGGGACGTTAGTACCTTTTAAACCGCACGCCAGCCAGGCGGTGCCTGATGCAGAGATCATTGGCCTGCTAAAAAAACTGGCTGAAGACACTGCCAATAAGATACTGATCATAAGCGGACGCGACCACAAAACGCTGGAAGAATGGCTGGGTGGACTGGACGTGGATATGGTGGCGGAACATGGGGTCTGGCATAAGAACGGCAACCGGCGCTGGAACCATGTGATGGGCCTCAATAACAGTTGGTATAAAGACATACAGGGCATTATGGCCCTCCATACCGATAGGACACCCGGGACATTTATAGAAGAAAAGAGTTATTCACTGGCATGGCACTACCGCAAAGTAGAGCCTGGGCTGGGAGCCCTGCGCGCGCAGCAGCTTATCAACGACCTGAAACATTTTACCTATGAGCATAACCTGCAGATATTGCAAGGCGATAAGGTGATAGAGGTAAAGAGCGCCGTTATCAACAAAGGCATCGCTTCGGCCCGCTGGCTGGAAGGGGATAAGTACGACTTCATCCTGGCCATAGGCGACGATACCACTGATGAAGATGTGTTTAAGGCAATGCCCGAAGGTGCGATAACCATAAAAGTAGGGGAGAAAATGTCGGCAGCCCGGTATCATCTCAACAATCACGAGGCGGTGCGCAAACTATTGGCTGAATTATGTAATACCCGTCCGGCGGGCAGGCAGGACGGGTATAAGTTGAAAAAGTCCCTGCCACGTTCTACACGAAAACAGGAAGGTCCAGTTTCTTAGCTATGCGGTAGGCGGCGTTCATTAGTCCCACATGGCTGTATGCTTGCGGGAAGTTTCCCCATTGGCTGCCATCCTCCGCGGCCACATCTTCGCTCAGCAGCCCAAGGTGGTTGGAGAACTTCACCAGGTGGTCAAAATTATTTACGGCTTCCTCTATCCTGCCCACGCAGGCCAATGCTTCTACATACCAGAAGGCTGTAATGAGAAATGTAGTCTTAGGCTTACCAAAATCGTCTTTATGCACATAACGGTAAAATAACCCGTTATCAGCCTTCAGCTCTTTTTCTACGGCTGCCAGGTGGTCGCGCGCGCGTTGCGATGCAGGGTCCAGGTAGCGCATCATTATCAGTTGCAATGTACTGGCATCAAGATGTTCGGTACCCACCGCCTGCGTGTAAACTTTACGTTCCGGGTCGTAGCAGGCTTCAATATTTTGTGTCGCTTTATCGCGCAACATTTTTGCTTTTTTCAGCAACGTTTCATCGCCTACATGTCCTGCCACCTTGATGGCCGCCTGGCAGCCCGCCCATTGAAACAGGTTGGTATAACAATGTTTCTGTGCGATATTCCTGAATTCCCATATACCAGCATCGCTTTCATCTATGGTCATGGCTATTTTGTCCAGTATGTCGTTGATGAAAGCGGATGGGTCCAGCCTTCGCTGGTAGATACAGCGACGGTCCACATACAATGGTATCAGCGATAGCAGTACCTGCCCGTAAATGTCATTTTGTATGTGCTCTACAGCCTGGTTGCCGATGCGCACCGGTTTATTTCCTTTGTATCCGTCCAGGTCAATAATGGTCTCCACAAACTCATTTTTCCCCGTTACCGTGTACAGTGGAGAATAACGCCCGGTTTCCAGTTCAGTGATATTGGCTATAAACTGGAAATAATGTTCCGCCTCTTCAAAATGCCCGAGGTTGTTCAATGCGTTCAATATATAGTATGCGTCACGCAGCCAGCAGAAGCGATAATCCCAGGTACGGCCGCTGCCATCAAATTCCGGCAGGCTGGTAGTGCTGGCGGCTATTATGGCGCCGGTGTCTTCATACTGGTGTATCTTAAGCGCCAATGCAGAGCGGATGACCTCTTTCTGGTAGAGGTTGCTGATGCCCGTATTTTTGATCCAGTGCTGCCAATAGTTGATAGTCCTGGTTAGGAAATCTTCACCTGTATGCTCCAGCGGGGCTTCCAACGGTTTTTCATAAGTAAGGATACAATACTTGACCTCATTCAACACAAAAAACTGCTCGTCCTGTATGTAATTGAGTGATACGTTCGTTGTTAGTCTGACTGATCGCTCCAGCCCCAGAAATTCCAGATGGTTGCTGCCGGGCGCGGGTCTTAATTGAAGTTCCCCGTAATGTCCCGTAGGCCTGCATGATACTTTGACATGAGGATTGCCGCTCAACGGTTCTATCTTCCTGATGAGCATCAGGGGTTTATAGTAACGCTCGTATAATAAAAACCTGGGAGCAAAGTCGGTTATCCTGTATTTGCCATCGGGGCAGGTAATTTCGGTTACCAGCACATTTGTATTGTCTATATAGTATTGGTAAGAAGTGAAATCCTGCCGGGGCAGTATGGAAAACTCACCGCCTTTTTTTTCATCGAGCAGGGAACCGAATATAAAACTGCTGTCGAATCGTGGCCAACACATCCATGTTATATTCGTGTTTTTATGCACATGCGCCATGAATGAACAGTTACCTATGATCCCCGATTCGTAAATATGTTTCCGCATAGCATACCTTAATTACAAATAAAAAATATGCTGCCGGCAGTTACAGCGTGAACTTCCAGCAACTGTAATATTCACAATGGTTATTCACCAAAACTATATTTTTTACACGGGATGCATCTATTCCCGGAAAAATTCTGTGGAACAGCATACCTGTTGCGAATGAAGCGGCTACAGGATATTCGCCGCAAAACTGTTTGAACGTTGTGCGGGGGGTATATTTGAAAATCTCTTCACCAAGACGCCGGTAAAACGCGTGGTTTCTTTTTTCGCCATTCATGCCTGACACAAAAACATCGAACGGGCTGTTATTGTTCGCAAATGTGCTTATTTTCTCAAACGCTGTTTGTTCGTCTGCCCTGAATATATCCAGTCCCGCTATGTGTATAGACTTTTCTGATAAGGGCTGTTGCGTAATAGAAAAGAAAGCCGCCCCTTCGCCGCAAACGGGTGCATGCAGGCTGCCTGCCATTACATCTCCAGGTGCGTAGTGTTCTTTTGCGGTAGCGCCCGCGTATTGCAGTGCTTTTATACTGTTGGCGGTCTGCTCTTCTATCGCCCCCACCAACAGGTGTTCCCCGGGATGTTGCTGAAGATATAGTTTTGCGTCAATGATGGCGTGTTCAAAAGAATGGCCGCGGTGCACATAGGTCAGGTTGTGGCCATTGCAGTTTGCGAGCAATGCTATTTGCCCTGCGACGGTATTGTGTGTAGACTGAATGAACGCCGTAGGTGTCAGCATCTGTTCATCCTGTTCCGTCATTTTGCCCAAAAAAGTTTCAGTATCCTGCAGGCATCCGTAGGCGGAGCCTACACACATCGCATCGGGCTTTTCTATGCCTGCCTGTTGCATCGCAGTTTTTGCAGCTACCACACCCATGCGCACGGCACGGCTCATACGTCGCAGTTGCATCACCGGAATGTATTCCTTGTAATCGGGCTCTACGGCCGGTAGCGCGTTAGCGGAATATTGCGGTATATTCTGCAAAAAATTGCCGTTCATATTATTACCCGCACCGCTGATGATACCCGCGCTATTGATATATAGGTCTATGTTTAGCATGAGGAAAATATCAGTGATGAACAATTGCCGCCGAAACCAAATGAATTGGACAATACATGGCTTATATCCTGACCTGTCTTTAGTTTTGTTTCCACCTGCCAGTTAATATCTTCCATTTGTGTTTGCCACCGCATATTCGGAAATACAACCCCTTCTTTAATGCTTAATGCGCTGAACACTGCCTCCACCCCGCCTGCTGCTCCCAATGTATGCCCGGTAAATGCCTTGGTTGATGATGCCATCGGTACCCTCCCTTCAAATATCGCTTCCACAGCTTTGCCTTCAGAGCTGTCGTTGTTGGCCGTGCCAGTGCCGTGCAGGTTGATGTAGCTGATGTCTGCAGGTTTTAGTCCCGCTTTTTTCAACGCATTGCCCATGGCCAGTTTATTGCCTATACCGTCCGGTGAGGAGGCTGTCTGGTGGTAGGCGTCGTTAGCATTGGCATATCCGCTAACAGTACATATAGCTTGTGCGCCGCATTGCTGCATAGCCTTTTCACTCATCAGCAATACATATCCCGCACCTTCGCCCAGGTTCAGTCCACGGCGGTTATTATCGAAAGGCTGGCAGGGTTGCTTGTCCAGTATCATCAGGGTGTGGAAACCATTCAGCGTAAATTTCGACAGGCTATCCGCTCCGCCGGCTATGGCAATATCCAGCATACCGGCCTCTATCATCTGTGCCGCCATCATAATGCTGTTGGCCGATGATGAACAAGCGGTGCTGATAGTGGTGACAAAATCGCCGATACCAAAATGCGCTGCCACTATCTCAGTGATAGCCCCGCACTCATGGTTGATTATCTGCTTTAGTGCTACCGATTGCACATCGGTAATAAAATCTTTGTAAACATTTTCTGTCAGGTCCATACCGCCTACCGTATTGGCAGAAAAGAAACTTGTCCTCAACCCTTTAGCTTTTTCCTTATAGGGTTCCCATGCTTCCTGCACTGCTATGGCGCTCAGCAGGGCAGTCCTGGGCCAGTCAGGGCTTACGCCTGTCTTGCCTGCCAGTTCTTCATTGCTAAGTTTTACTTCTGCTACGGGCAATTCATCCTGCCAATGGGTTTTCAGTATTTCGGCCTTGCCGATGCCTGACTTACCTTCCAGTAACGATTGCAGGCAAGCCGCAGTATCGTTGCCGATGGCTGTGATTATCCCGGTATGTACCACGTGGGCCTTGCTCATTCGCTACAGTTTATACAGTTCGTCCAGTTTATCTTTAGAAAAAACTATTCCGTTTTCCTGCCGGGTCACCCAGAAAAAACAAACGTCCCTGCTGTTGTTGTATGCATCGGCCCAGCCGCACAGGCAGGCTTCCATGCCTCGGTTGTTCAGCAGGTCGTGCACCCAAAAGAACAGTTCCCTGGCATCAAAGTTTTCGCTTACCAGGCATAATTGTTCGCCCTTAAAGCCATGCCTGATACTGATTTCGCCCAGCATAATATTCGGCAAGGTATATACGAACAGCGCCGGGCTGGGTATTTCGCTCATAGTGGACAGGTATTTCTTGTCCACATCCATACACCCGTGAGACGTCATCAGCACCACGGCTATTTTATCCTTATCAATACTATCATGTAAGTTCTCATCCTTGCCTGCCAGCAGTGTTTCTGCTCCCAGCCATGCCCACTTGCACAACAGGTCCATCTTGAAGAACTTCATGTAGCTATACGACAGCAAACGGTACAGGTCCTGTGGTTCCTGTACCGTTGTATAGTTCTCCGGCAAAAAAGGTATTCCGTCCTTTAGTGCCTTTTCATTCTTGAAATGTATCCAATGATCGATCGATAAATTCAAGCCAGTATATTTTACCTCTACGATGTTGTCGCTTTGTTCAGGTTTTCTAAATACCGTGCCAGTACAGGCAGGTTCTTTTCTCTTTTGCCTACATATGGGTTGCTCTCATCCCACACATAACCCGCGAGCACCGAGCATATCTGCCCGATTATCTCTGGTTGCTTTTCTTCGCTGAAGAATATTTTGTACAGGGTTCCGTCATACCATTTATCCACGTATGTGCGGAACACGTCTATGCCCTGCTGCATGGGCTGCATATATTCTGCTTCCCAGTCCACCTGTTCGCCGGCCAGGTGTTTGATTACCAGGTTGGCCGCTTTTTGAGCAGATACCGATGCCAGCGTTACTCCTGATGAAAACACTGGGTCGAGAAATTCTGTAACATTCCCTGTCAGCACAAAGCCATCGCCGTAGAAAGTTTCCGTTGTCGCGCTCCAGCTTTGCAGGGTGCGGGGCTCCCATGCCATTTCCGATTCATCAAACCGGGCTGCGAGGTCAGGCTGCGCATTCAGCAAAGCGCGAAACTGTTCTGCCGGAGTTCCCGGGAACTGATCGAAAAATTCAGGACTGCCCACATAGCCTACAGATGTCAACCCGTTGGAGAAGGGTATTACCCATATCCAGGTGATGGGGTCGTACACTATTGCCGTAATACGGTTTGGCTCGAACACAGTATGTCGCTTGGGGTCTGTCAGGTGACAGAAAAGCGTCTTGCGCGGCGCCTGCTTCGAATCTTTTTCCAGTCCGAACAATCGTGGTATTACCCTGCCATAGCCGCTGCCATCTACTATAAATTTCGCCTTTATTGTTTCTGTAGCGCCGTCTGCCGTCTTTATCGTGGTCAATGAATAGCCGTCAAAAAATTCGATGCCCGTTACTTCTGTCTGATAGTGTACGGGTATACCCATTTTTTCGCATTCATCGGCCAGTGTTTTATCAAAGTCTGCACGGGGCACCTGCCATGTCCAGCCCCAACCCTGGGTATGCTGCTGGGCGAAGGTAAAATCGCAGACCTTGCCATCCATTACAAACTTGGCCCCATCTTTTTGCTGGAAACCTTTTGCTTTTACCGCGTCTAAAAATTTCGCTTCTTCCAGCGCCTCCATACAGCGCGGCAGCAGGCTTTCGCCAATTACAAAGCGTGGAAACTGCATTTTCTCGACTATCTGTACCGACAGGCCTGCCTGCTTAATAATAGATGCTGCGATAGTTCCTGAAGGGCCTGCGCCAATCACCAACACATCTACTTCCTTGTTAATGCTCATAAGTATGTAATGTATAGTATAAAACGGCTTTATTTCTTTTTCAATTCAAGTATGGTATGTACCTGGCCTATATTGTCTTTTTGTTCTTCAATGGCAAACCCGGCTTTGTCTACCAGTTGCAGAAACACTTTGCTGTCGTACATCTGGCTGTTGCCATTGGCCATAGTGGTAAAATATAAGGAGGTCATCTGCAGCGCAAAGGCCGAAGCCTCGAACTTCTGCCGGTCCCAAAACAGTTCGTTGATGAATATCCGGCCTCCCTCGTTCAGCGCACGGTGGCATTTTTCCAGTATGAACACAATTTCATCATCCGAAAAACAATCCAGGAACTGGCTCATCCAGATAATATCGTAGCCTGCAGGCAGTTCCGAATTTTTATCCAGGACATTACGTTCATGATATTGCACACGGTTGGCAAAACCGGCATCGTTGATATTCTGTTCGGCCACTTTCAGTTGTATGCCCAGGTCCACCAGGCCAAGTTCCACATCTTTATTGTAGTTCAGGCAATGCAGCGAAAATTTGCCCGTATTGGCGCCTATGTCCATGATTTTTCGGGGTTCATGGGCAAATATCATAGGCATAGCCTCGGGAAAGGTGTGATCGCTGTAATAATGGTCGAAATTGAACCAGCTTGTTTTGGCGGGTTCCGGTAGTACCGATAACCCCTGGTAGATAGTGGGCCAATCGCCCAAATATTTCAAGCCTTCGGGTTTGCCATGCTGTATAGATTTCTCCAGTTCTTTGGCGCCTTCGTAGCACACGTCGCGCATAAAGTCGGTGTTTACCTTAGTCATGGCATCGTTCAGGAAGAAATGCCCCGTTTTGGACAGGTAATACCTGTCATCCCTCCTTAGCACCAGCCCAATGCCTAATGCGGCCTCCAGCAATATACGCACACCATAGGGCGACATATCTACGCCCTTTGTGACATCTTCCAGAGTAATACCTTCCTGCCGCGACTTTTCTACAGCGGCTAAAATGCCGCTATCTCTCAATATCACCGATGCATTGAATATATAAGGAGCAAATGCAATAAACTGAGCTTGTGATATAGCGTCCAGCGCCGATTTCTTTTCCTGCTCAAACATCCCCGCTTTGGGGGCTATCGTTCCGGCCATAGTTCTTCAATAAACCCCAAAAATAGGAAACAATCACCGGAATATCGGCAACGGCAGATTTTTGACGAAATACACAACAATACTGCGATGTCTGCACGCAGCTACTGGGTCCTCAATGCTTTCCATCCACCTGATTTACCGGTAACAAGGTTTTGCCAGGTGCCGCCCGCTTCGTCGTCATAGAAATTGCCTTTGATCACCATGCCGGTCTCGCTTTTAAAGTCAATTTTTCCATGCTCCAGTCGCGACAGCATGGGTACGTCTACACCTGAAAAGATAATTCCGATGTCATTGCCATTGGTTGCAATGTTGAACACACCTTCGGCATCGCCGGTATAGTCGCCTTCAAAACTCTCAATTACCACATCGGAAGACTCTTTAAAGATGAAGGGAAGTATGCTTTTCCCGGGTATATCGAACTGAACCTCGGAGTTGAAACCGTTGGTATCTACGGAGAAGCGCATCTCTACAGGCTGGCCGTTCCAGGTGCCTGTAAAAAGGGCGGTGTCGATTGCCTGTCCCGGCTGCCATGAAGACAATGAATTGGTTGTGAGTTCGGCAGATATGCCGTTCAGCTTCATCAAGGCTTTTTTCTCCGCGCCGGTATTGTGTAAGGTTACGGTCATAGCGCCGCTGGCACCCAGGCCCACCAATATACCTTTGTACACTCCTGAACTCTTGAAATTATGTTCGGGTCTGGCTTCGGGGACTTGTACGCAGGTAGGGCATACCCATAGCTTTACATCCTGGCGGGGAGGGCCTCCCTCTTTACTGCATGAGACAAAAGTGCCGAGGGCAAGGATAGCCGGTAGTAACTTTTTCATATCGTTTGGGTTTTGAGATAAAGAATATATTATTAAATATACATAATTTATCTTTATAAATGGACGGAAAGTGGGCAAGACCTTTTGATAGCTATCAAGGGTATTGACGTAATTTTTCAGTGTGTTCTTTTTGCACTCTAATTTTCCATTCCTCGCTGAGTATGCCCAATAGCTCTTCCTGCCTGGAAAATATTATTAGCCTTTGGTCTGTGGTGTCAGTCCGCAAACGTATCAGATACCTGCACGCCATATCAAAAGTTATGGTCTCAAAAATGAGATATAGCAGATCATCAAGTTTGGTTGTTTTATCTCTCCTTATCTCTTTGCCTCTTTCTACCACCACATAATGCAATTCGCCATTGCGTATTTCTATGTGTGGCTCGGCATCATAAGGAGTTGTCCCAATGGCAGGTAAAAATTCAATTGGCGCGTCTATCTCACGCGCCAATTTTGTTACTATTTCTTTTATCTGCTGTATAGATACCGCCATCCTTACTTCGCTACATGCTTCTTCAATGCAAAGAGGCTGAAGTCTGTATCCTCTTTTACTATAGTATTCTTCAGCCTGCCCAGTCCTTCTATCTCCATTTCTACTACGTCCCCAGGCTGCAGCCATTGCGGTTTGTAGCTGGGGTCGTTCAGCAGGCCGGTTCCGTTCAGTTCCAGCAGGCAGCCCGTACCTACGGTGCCGCTGCCTATTACATCGCCGGTCAGTACATCCACGCCATAGGCGCAACGCTCGATTATTTCGGCGAACGTCCAGTCCATATCGCCCATGCTGCCCTCGCTCAGGAGTTGGCCATTCACCCAGCACTTCATTTTCAAATTATAACTATTGCCCGTATGCCCTTCTTTGGCCGGCATCTTATAGGGTTCCAGTTCATCGGGCGTTACCAGCATAGGGCCTATTACGGTACTAAAGTCCTTGCCTTTGGCTGGTCCGAGGTTCAGCAGCATTTCTTCCATCTGCAGGGTGCGGGCGCTCATATCGTTCATTATCATATAACCTGCAATGTATTTATCCGCCTCCGCTGCTTTGATATTCCTGCCTTTTTTGCCCAATACTATACAGGCTTCCAGTTCAAAGTCCAGCTTCTGAAAATGATCGGGCATGCAGCGTATTTCGCCGGGGCCCTGTATGGCATTATGATTGGTGAAGTAAAAGATGGGGTATTGGTCGAACTCGGGTATCATATCTACCCTGCGGTTGCGCCGGGCGGAGGCTACGTGCTGGCGGAAGGCGTATCCGTCGCGGCATGATGTGGGATGCGGCACAGGCGCCATTATTTCAGCGGTGTCATAAGCAAACCCTTCCGCACTTATCTTTCCGCTTTTGATATCGGCTTCGGCCTCACGTGCTATTTCAGAAAATTCTTCCCAATTGTCCAGCATTTCCCTCATAGTGCGGGGGAGCCTGTTGCTTACCACGCTTGTGTCATAGAGTTCGCCGTTTACCAGCAACGCCAGTTGTTCCAGTCCTTGCTTTGCATATGTTACCAGTTTCATAAGCCCTTAATATTTTTTTGAGGATGTAAAAATAGCAGTTATGTATGGTTTTACGAACCTTTATATGGGTATAACCGTTATTTCATGGTTTGTGTTTTATTAATCTTTATTATTGCACGAAACCAAATGCAATTCGTATGGCAGTTACTTACGAGGAAATTTTTGAACATAATAAAAGATGGGTGGCTGAACACCTGGCTGAAGACGCTGATTTCTTTGCGAAACTGGCGCAGGACCAGACGCCTGACTATTTCTACATAGGATGTTCTGACAGCCGCGTGCCGGCCAATGAAATAATGGGTCTGGAACCGGGCGATGTGTTCGTGCACAGGAATGTGGCTAACCTGGTGAACAATGTTGATCTTAATGTAATGTCTTGTATCAACTACGCGGTGAACGTGCTGAAGGTAAAGCATGTAGTAGTGTGCGGCCACTATGGGTGTGGGGGCGTACAGGCCGCTATGCAGCCCAAAGACATGGGCATACTCAATCCCTGGCTGAGGAATATACGCGATGTGTATCGTTTGCACAGGGAGGAACTGAATGCAATAACCGATGAGCATAAGAAATATGACAGGCTGGTAGAGCTGAATGTGGAGGAACAGTGTTTTAACGTTATTAAGACTGTTGCCGTGCAGCGCAGCTATATAGAAAACCGCTTCCCGGTAGTGCATGGCTGGGTATTCGACCTGAATACGGGTGTGTTGAAAGACCTGCAAATAGACTTTGAAGGCATGTTGAAGCGGATACAGGAAATATATGACCTGACCGGTGAGTTGCAGCATCACACCTAAACTGTAATAGCCGATAAATGAATATTTTTGCAGCAGATGTACTATCTGCTGCTTTTTATTTTATATCCTTTGTCATTGTTGCCATTGAGGGTACTGTATGTTATATCCGACGGGATGTACTTGCTGTTGTATTATTGCTTCAGGTACAGGAAGCAGTTAGTGGCAGACAATCTTCGCCATGCCTTCCCCAAAAAAACAGAACAGGAAATACAATTTATATGCAAAAAATTCTACCGCAACTTTTGTGACCAATGGATAGAAACGCTGAAGTTGTTATCGATGTCGAAAGAAGAACTGAACAGGCGCATAAGAGGTAACTGGGATGTATTTCATCAACTCTACAGCGAGGGAAGAAATACTTATGCCCTGCTGGGGCATACCTTCAACTGGGAGTGGGCGAATGTTGCCTGCCAGTACAATTGCCAACAGCAATTTGCGGGGGTGTACATGCCGCAAAAGAATAAGGCTGCCGACAAGCTATTAATTAAGATACGCAGCCGCAGTGGTGCATGGCAGATATCAATGAAGGCCAAGCGGGGATTTCAGAAACTGGAAGGCGTAAGGTATATAGTGGGCCTTATAGCCGACCAGAACCCGCCTGTGGTGAAAGCAGCGACATGGTATGACTTTATGAACAGGGAAGCGCCTTTTTTCAACGGGCCCGAAGTATTGGCCAGGAAAGCAAAAGCAGCAATTGTATTTGCCGGTATAAAGAAATTGAGACGCGGCTATTATGAAATTGTGCTGGAAAGATTTACAGATGATGCCACCACCTTAGCAAAAGGGGAGATGATGCAGGCTTACGTGCACTTTATGGAAGAGCAAATAAAGGCACAGCCTGAAAACTGGATGTGGACGCACAATCGCTGGAAGCACAGCCGCTAAGGTTCTATATCCAGGTTATATTTATTTAAAAAACCGGAAAGCCCGCTTGAAGAGACTTTAGCATTCTTTACCCGGTTAATATCAGGATCTATTGAATAGCCGTACGCCGTTCTCAAGTCAGACTGGGTCAGGTCGGTATTGTCAAATATTGCCCCCGATAAATCGCAGTTGTCAAAAGCCGACCCGCTGAGGTCGCTGGCCGTAAAGTCAACTTCATGCAGTATAGTATTTCTAAAAGAAGTTTTTTTCAACTTTAACTCAATAAAAGACGAGTGGGTCAGGTTACAATCGTCAAAACTGAAAATAATACTAAATTTATTGCAGCGGCTAAATTGCAGCCCAAGCATTTTGCAGCCATTGAAGGCTACATCGCGAAACGCAGTATCCGATAGATTAACCATGCTCAGGTTACAGCTTGTAAAACTGCAATCGAGGAACAAGCAGCCGGATAGGTCTATGCCCGCCAGGGCGCAATTGATAAAAGTACAGCGGTCGTATTCCCCCTTTGCAAAAGAGGTTTCGGTGAAATCAATATTTTCAAAGGTCTGCCCATCAAAATATTCAGCTTTCATTTGCATTCAATTTTAACAATTAAGGCACTATTACTTTCTGCTTCCCTTTCTCTATCCTGAAGTGAACAGTATCCGCACATTCGTGTGCGTCGCCATCGGTTTGCATCAGTCGCAGTTTTGGGTGGTAAATGGTTATTTCCTTTGCCCGGTAATGGTCGACAAAGGGGCTATCGGTGATGGTGCCATTCATGGCACGCAGCACCAGCATGCCACCCAATACTTTGGGGAAACGCTTAATGATGATGACATCGAAAATGCCATCGTTCCAGATGGCGTTTGGCGCTATCTGGAAATTGTACCCGAATTGTTTGCCGCTGGCTATACTGATGATGAACGCTTTCTCTTTTAAATGTTGGCCGTCTATGGTAATATCCCATTCCCATTCTTTGTAGGTCCACATATAGCGGGTAACCAGCCAGCTATACATGGCAAAGCCGCGGCGTTGGCTTTTGGCAAATTTCCGGGATATCAGCGCATCGAAAGCCACGCCCGCATTGCTGATAAATGGCCTGTCGTTGGCGTAGCCTATGTCCATCATGGCTGTTTTTCCACGGTTGATGACCTCGATGGCAGCTTCCTCTTGTAGCGGTATCTCCATCGTTCGTGCCATACCGTTGCCGCTCCCTTTGGGTATAATGGCCAATGCAGTATTCGTTCCGATTAGTCCGGCCACGATGTCATTCACCGAGCCATCGCCGCCAACGGCTACCACTGCGTAAGCGCCTTTAGCTGCCGCATCCTTAGCCAGTTGCGTGCCATGCCTGGCGTATTCGGTATGCTTTATTTCGTAAGTGAATTGTGCCGCGTCGAGTTTTGTGTCAATGGCCTGCTGGATAGCTTTCTGCCGTACGACACCACTTTTCGGGTTGATGATGAACACGAGGTGCTTCATTATGCCAGTTGGGCTTTGAGGCTGAGGTCCATACTCACGGCATGGTGAATGATAGCGCCTACCGAAATGAAGTCCACTCCCGTACGTGCATAATTCTCGATTGTCTCCAATGTTATCCCTCCTGACGCCTCGGTTTCATATTTACCGTCTATCAGGTTAATGGCTTCCTCAAGTTGTTCGGGAGTATAGTTGTCCAGCATTATGCGATGAACACCCCCATGTGCGATCACGCGGCGTACATCATCGATGGTCCTTGTTTCAATTTCAATTTTCAGGTTGTAGCCTGTTGAGTCGAGGTAATCATTTACCTTATCGATCGCCTTTTCGATACCACCGCAAAAATCAATATGGTTATCCTTAAGCATGATCATATCGTAGAGGCCCATACGGTGGTTATAACCGCCTCCTATCCGCACAGCTTCCTTCTCGTATGCACGGAACAACGGCGTCGTTTTGCGTGTGTCTAATATTTTGGTAGCGTAACTTTTTATCCTGTCAGCATACTGGTGCGTGAGCGTGGCTATGCCACTCATGCGTTGCATACAGTTCAGCGCCAGTCGTTCTGCCTGTAGTATGGTGTGTACTTTGGCGGTTACATCGAAGGCCGTTTCACCATTGTCTACCTTGTCACCGTCGTTTTTGTATAAAGTAAACTCTGTCCCGGGTTCGAGATAATGGAAAATTTCCTGTGCCAGCCTGATGCCTGCTATGATACCGTTCTCTTTTATTTTCAGCACGGCCTTGCCCGCAGCATCGGGTGCTATACACGCAAGCGTGGAGTGGTCGCCTTCGCGGATATCTTCTTCTAATGCCGCGGCTATGAATTCTGTATTGGTCACAAGTTTTGTTTAATGCCTGCAAAACTACTAAATACATTACGTACTGCGGAGATGTAACTATTTCTTAACTCCAGGATATGATACCTTTCATAGAGATTTTACGGCCACAACAGGCATCCGTCGCCGTAACTGAGGAATCGGTAATCATGTTGCAAGGCGTAATTGTACAGTCTGCGCCAGTCATCCCCCAGCATGGAAGCCACCAATAACAGCAGTGTACTCTGCGGCTGGTGAAAGTTGGTGACGAGCCCCTTCACCACCCGGTTGCTATAACCGGGAGCGATGAGTACCTGGGTTTTGGTAACCAGCGATGACTGTTTGTTCTGCAACAGGTAATCGGCCAGGGCAGCCAGGGCGGTTTTTGTATCTACGGTTGTCTCTATTTCGTAGGGGTCCCACTGGTTCACTGCATAACCTGTAAAATCCGGAACGATATGGTTAAGCAACTTCGCGCCTATCCAGTACAGGCTTTCCAGCGTGCGCATAGTGGTAGTACCTACTGCTACGATGCCGGTGTCCAGGTGTGCTATCAACTGCTGTATTGTATCCACGTCTACATGAATCCATTCGGCATGCATGGTATGGCCCTGCATGGTTTCGGCTTTCACCGGCATGAATGTACCCGCGCCAACGTGCAGGTTTACAAAAGCGGTATCAATGCCTCTTTGTTGTAAATTCCCCATAATGTGCTCCGTAAAATGCAAACCCGCAGTGGGTGCCGCTACGCTTCCTTTTTCTTTGGCATAAATGGTCTGATAGCGTTCTTCGTCGCTTAGGTCTGCATCGCGGTGCAGGTATGGTGGCAACGGCACTTTGCCCGCAATGTGCAGCACTTCGGCGAAACTCAGGTCTGTGTCCCATATCAGTTCTATGGTAAAATAGCCTTCGCCCCGGTTGGCTATAGCCGCCTTCAGCGTAAATCCTTCGTGCTTTTGCTCCAGCACCAGGCCGTGTTTCCATTTGCTGGCCCCGCCTATTATGCAGTTCCACAATACACTGTGTGTTTGCAGCATCGCGGTTTGTACATCGCCATATTGCTCATGCGGCTCCAGGCAAAATACTTCTATAACGCCACCGGTCTCTTTTTTAAACAGCAGTCTGGCCTGCACCACTTTGGTGCGGTTGAAGACCATCAGTGTGCCCTTAGGTATGTATTCGGCGATATTGCGGTAACTGTCTTCTGAAAGCGTCCCCTTGTTATATACCAGCAGTTTGGATGCATCACGTTCGGCTAATGGATATTTAGCAATGCGCTCATCGGGTAGTTCGTATGTATAATCCTCTATCTTTAAATCCTTTGGGTGCATCTTATCGTATTTCAGGTATGGTGATGCCGGTTATTTTGCGGTACATATCTATGGCATACAGATCGGTCATGCCGGAAATAAAGTCAACTACCGACTGAATATCGCCGTAAAGGTCTTTTCTTTCCCCGTTGATGGGGAATTGCTTAGACACTAATTGCAGCATCTTGAAAGACTTGCTTTCTTCCGGGTACAATACTGCATGGATAAACTCCCTGAGCAGTCCGCCAATCACGTTGTAACCTGCCAGCTCTATCTCCACTACCGATTTGTAATTGTAAATGTATTTGTATGAAAAGTCATTGATGGCTCGAATTAGTTCCCGCTCGCGCGTCGGCAGGCATTTCATCAGGTCTTGTTCCAGCGTGCCTTCCAGTAGTGCAGCTTCGTTCTCTATGAAGGCTTTGGCCAGTTTCTCTGTCATCAGGCCTATCCATACTGCGCGGATATATTCTACCTGCCGGTTGGGGTCGCTTAGTTTGTCAAGTTTGCCTTGCACATATTCCCTCGTGAGGTAGGTGCCTGTATTTTCAAAAAACGGCAGAAAGAGTTCTTTAATTTTATCGATGCTCACAATACCCAGGCGGTGTGCATCTTCCATATCTATGATGCGGTAGCAGATGTCGTCCGCCGCTTCGGTGAGATAAACAAAAGGGTGACGAACGTGCACTGTTTCATAGCCATCCTTCTTTGGTATGCCCAGTTCCGCCGCTATCGCCATGTAAGTATCGTATTCGGCGCTGAAGAAGCCCGACTTTTTGGTAGCAATAAGGCCGGTGGAGTTATTAAAACCTTCTGCAGAGCCACAGGGATATTTGACGATGGACGCCAGGGTGGTGTAGGTGAGTTTATACCCGCCTTCCGACTGGTTGTTGAAATTGTGCGTAAGCACCCGCAATGCATTCGAGTTGCCCTCGAACAGTTGCAGGTCTTTCAGTTGTGCGGGTGACAATTCATCATAGATGATCTTTCCCGCCTCACCTTCCAATCCCGAAAAAAAAGTACGGATGGCGTCTTCACCGGAATGCCCGAAAGGGGGATTGCCTATGTCATGCGCCAGGCAGGCTGCCGCTATCACCGATGGTAATTCGTAACGGTAAAAGTCCCGGAATTCCTCACTTTCACCGGGGTATTTATCTGCAATGGCATCACCTGCAAACTTGCCCAGCGAGCGGCCCACCGAGGCTACCTCCAGGCTGTGGGTGAGACGGTTGTGTACAAACACAGCTCCCGGCAGTGGGAAGACCTGGGTTTTGTTTTGCAGGCGGCGGAAGGCGGAAGAAAAGATAATACGGTCGTAGTCGCGCTGAAAAGATGTGCGCACCTTGTCTTTATCCGTTCTTTTTTGGTTGCCATCGCCGGTACGTGCCGTGCTGTATAAATTGGCCCAGTTCATCATGGTGCAAAGATATGGTTAAGCGGACGCTTTCTCTATCCCGGCTGCGAGAGTTATACATCTCCCGGATATCACCAAATACGGTTCTTTTCTCGCAGGATAAATAGATACAGGAGGCAACTGTATACATGATATGCTACCCGATGTTCGGTTGGTAACAGAATAAACCGGAAGAAAAAATGAGCGGGAAACGAGACTCGAACCCGCGACCCTCAGCTTGGGAAGCTGATGCTCTACCAACTGAGCTATTCCCGCTAATGAGGTAAAATTAGGAAGTTTTTGGTTGCAAACAACGCCTTAAAACCCCGTTACATTCAACTCCTGCGTCCCCTTGTAGTTAATCGGCACATTGATGAACACACCCCTGCCGGCTTTTACATAGCCTTTCAGTTCTACGTCTATCTTATTATTGGCAAGTATGGCCAGTGCGTTGGGCAGCACCTGTTGCAGGTCGGCTTTGAGATTTACGGGGAGTAAGAAGGTATCCAGCCCCGGCACCTGGTAGCTCTCGGCCAGGGTGGCTTTGCCCACCAGCTTGCCGTTCAGGTACAGGTCTATATTGGCGTCCTTCATGGTCATGCCAAAGGTGTTGGGATTGTAAAACTGCACATCCATACCCACGGTAGGCTGCAGGCTCAGCTCCAGCAGGCGGAAGTTCTTTACATCCTGGTATTCCAACTGGCGGGGGTTAGCGCACGCTGCTAAGAACAATATTAATATGGCTGCTATATAGTACCTCATACAGTGGCAAAGATAGGATGGAAGAATAAGCACTATTCAAAAATACCTGTTAACTTATAAAACAAGAGTAGGAGTATAAGTAACAAGCTACATATTAAAAACCAACCAAACACCTTGTTTATCAGTGGCATGCTGTCCTTATACTCAGCCAATTTCCTGGCACGCACAAGTTTATCAGGATACCTTAATCTGAAGTATATCCACCGCAGAAATTGAAAAAAGCTGCCTAATACAACTTCAAAGAGGAAATCAACCACGCCCAAAGATATAGATTGTAATTATAAGCCGCCCGAAGCAGCCTTAACATGGGACTAGCGAGAATAACCTATATTTGCAGCCGTGGCAAGGGTAGCAGTAAAAGGTATGCAAAAGCAGGTAGCGCCTATAGAGCGCATACTGGGCCAGCAGGTCCAGGTGCTGGGGCGTACACCGCTGCGGGTCAACAACTTCATCCAGGCCGAGTATATCGAGGTAAGCTACCCCGAAAATACCTGGCCTGAAGAACACGCCCGGCTCCACCTCTTCCCCATAGCCGACGAGCGCTTTTGCGTGCAACTGCTCTACCTGCAGGTAGATGACCAGCAGGAAACAGGCCGCATTTGCCGGCTGGAGTTTCAGCCCGGGTTCTTCGACCAATACCCCATGAGCGCTATAACGGCCGATATGCCTTTCCGCTTCGATAAAGTAACGGAGCAGCAGTTCTGTATCTGCACGCAGAGCGAAAACCTGCTGGAGCAACTGAAAGGGGCGGTAGAGCCTACGGAGTTCACCCAGATATTGCAGCGCACCGAAACGGCCACCCACCTGCTGCGCAGGGCCATGGAGTGTATCACGGTGCCATTCACGGCTTGCCCCGTGCCGGCCTGTAGCTTCCTGGCGCATGATACGGAGCGGGAGAAAGTGATTACCGCGCAAATGGTTATCAGGGAAAACCTCGACAATCCACTGACCATTAAGGAACTTTCCCGCAAGGTGGCTATGAACGAGTGCTACCTGAAAAAGGGCTTCAAAGCCTTGACGGGCAAAACCATACACGAGTACACGCAGGAGTTGCGCATAGCCAAAGCCAAAGACTTGTTGAAGCAGGATGGTGTATCTGTATCAGATGTTGCGAACTCATTGGGCTATAGCAGTATATCGCATTTCAGCACGGCGTTCAAAAAGGCCACGGGTATGAAGCCCTGTGAGCTGCTGGCCTAACGCACCAGTTTCCCAATAATGGGCAGGCTTTTCAAATCATCTTTCTCAGTGCGGAATATATATGCCAGGTACACCAGCATGAGTACGGTTGCTATTATGGTACGCAGCACCAGGTTATCTATATAGCTGCCGGCGATACTGTTGAGGAAGTATAAAGCCAGCATCATAATGAAGAACCTGCCCAGCTTGCCCACTTCATAAGGTACAGGATATACCTTCCTGCCCCACAGGTAAGAAATGATCATCATCCCCCCGTAGCAACCCAGCGTGGCCCATGCCGATGCCATATAACCATACTTGGGTATAAACAGGAAGTTGACCAGCAGTGTAATAGCCGCGCCAATAAAAGTAATCACTAACGCCGCATAAGTCTTTTGCGACAGCTTGTACCAGAAGGAGAGTGTATAGTAGGCACCCAGGCTCATATTGGCTATCAGCAGTATAGGCACCACGTTCAGGCCCACCCACATTTCTTCGTTCTGTATAAAATGCTTCCAGTAGTCGATGTACAGTGTTACAAAAAGGAACATGCTGGTCATGACTATAACGATGTACTTCATCACACGGGCGTATGTTTCAGGTGCGTTCTTGTTTTTCGACTCTGAAAAGAAGAAGGGTTCGGCACCCATCCTGAAAGCCTGGATGAATATATTGATGAGCAGGGATAACTTGTAGCAGGCACCGTATATACCTGCCAGCACCACGCCTGACACTGCCGCATCTTTGGGCGTAAGCTTACCTAACAGTATGCGGTCAAAGGTTTCGTTGATCACACCCGCAAAACCCGCTATCATCAGCGGCAGCGAATACAAGAGCATCTCTTTCCACAACCGGAAACTCCCTTGGAAACGGATGGACAATACTTCGGGTGCCAGCAACACCAGCGTGAGGATAGACGCAATGAGCGTAGCGATGATATAATAGCCTACGCCCATCTGCGGGTCGTACCAGGATGCGATAAATGAATCCGGCCGTTCTGCTGCGATGCGCGGCAGGTAGGTATAAAAGAATACGGTTGCGGCAATCGTCATCAATATGGCGGCTATCCTGATGAGTGCGTACTTCCTCGGCCTGTTTATCTGTCGCAGTTTGGCAAAAGGTATCACAGCCAGTGTGTCGATAGCTATGATCAGGGCAGTCCATGTAATGAATTCAGGATTATCGGGTACTTGCAGGAATACCGCAATCGGTTCGCTGAACATCAGTAATACACTCGTAAAAATAAGTGTAGTGATGATAATGGATAGAGAAGCGGTATTGAATACCACCCGCTCATCCTCGTCCTTATTGCTATACCTGAAAAATGTAATCTCAAACCCATAGGTGAACAACGCGCTCATGAATGGTATGGTAGAGAATATCATGCTCATCTTACCATATTCCAGTACGCTCAGGTGGTCGGGGTCTGTCAGGTAGGGCGTGAGCAAATAGCTGAGGAAGCGGGCTACAATGCTGCTGAGCCCGTACCACATTGTATGACTTGCTAAACGTTTTATTGACATGAGGCCATAAAGATAATGGTCTGCTGTAAACTGGCTGCTGCAAACTTATTCTATCACCCAGGTTTCCCTGCCGTGCAGCAGCTTGTCCAGGTCGCCTTTGCCTTTCTGCGCCAGTGCATCTTCCATCTGCAAGCTCATAGCATCTTCGTAGGTAGGCCTTTCCCTGGCAAAGAACACACCTATCGGGCGGGGCAGGTGCCCTTCATTAGCCGGGTTGTCGAAGAAACGGGTAAGTATCTGCGCTTTATAGAAGTCTCCCTCATCGTGTACCCACAGGTCATCTGTGCTATGACCTTCATTCAGGCTCACTACTTTGGGCTTGTAGCCATCCAGCACTATGCCTTTATCGCTTTGCGCACCATATATCAGCGGCTTGCCCTGCTCCAGTGTCAGCACTTCATCCACCCTGGTTTTCTTATCTGTAAATATTTCAAACGCGCCATCATTGAAGATATTGCAGTTCTGGTATATCTCCAGCAGCGATGTGCCGTGGTGCGCATGCGAGCGCAGCAGCATCTCCTGCAGGTGTTTGGGGTCGCGGTCCAGCGAGCGGGCTACAAACGATGCATCAGCACCCATAGCCAGTGCTAGTGGATTGAAGGGATGGTCTATACTGCCAAACGGTGTTGACTTGGTGACCTTATGCTCTTCTGACGTAGGGGAATATTGTCCTTTGGTCAGGCCATATATCTGGTTGTTGAAGAGCAGTATGTTCACATTGAAGTTCCTGCGCAGCAAGTGTATGGTATGGTTGCCACCGATGCTCAGGCTGTCGCCGTCGCCGGTCACTATCCATACGCTCAGGTCGGGACGGGTGGCTTTCAATCCCGAAGCGATAGCCGTAGCACGCCCGTGTATCGAGTGCATCCCGAAAGTGTTCATATAATACGGGAAGCGCGAGCTACAGCCAATACCCGATATGATCACAATGTCCTCGCGGGGGATACCCGTTTGGGGCAATATGGTTTGTACCTGCTTTAATATAGAATAATCGCCGCAGCCGGGGCACCAGCGTACCTCCTGGTCGGTGGCAAAGTCTTTTGCGGTCAGCGGGGCATTTTCCTTTTTGGGTTCCAGTCCTTCCGTCACAGCATTCATTACAACATCACTCATAACTAAAAATATTAAGCAAAAATACTGTATTCAGCGCATGATTGGAAACCCGGCGGAGTTATGACAAAAATTTATGATTTGGTTCATAGTTTTCTGGTTCATTGGCAAAATTGTCATGCTGAACTGGTAACCGCGCCTTCGGACAACAGGACGCTACACCATCGCCATATATAAAATATCAGGCGCCATTTCTAACGGCGCCTGATACCCAACCATATTTTAAGGATATATTATTGCTTTGTAAATTTTGTATTTGTCACCCGGTTTCCATCGCTGTCCAGGATTTCAGCAAAATATATACCTGGCGCCAGTTGCCTTACATCTGCAGTAGTAACACCACCCGCATTGATATTACCCCGGCCAACGATCCTGCCTGCTTTATCGGTTATCCTGTACTCTATACCCTTGCCGGATTTGCCCGTTCTTATATACAACTCCGCCCCGGTTACAGGGTTAGGGTACACTACGGTCAATTCCTGCTGATGGATGGAGCTCACCGTTTCAGGCGGAACTACGGTAAGGATAGCCGCATTACTGGTATCTCCCGGAGCTATACAATTGCCCGCATTATACAATACACAACGGAAACTATAGTTATCCTGTACGATAGCGACACCTGTTACCGTCAATTTATTTGTTTTTACTCCATTGTATATAGCGCCATCATTGATGTTGGAGAAAACCCCGCCGGGCACGGCTGCCTGCCACTGGTACCGCGCATTTCCCTGTATGGCAACTGTAAATGTAACGGTCTGGCCCGGTGTCGCCACCACGTCTGCCGGGTCTGTGCTCACTATTGGATCCACATTTACTTTTAGTATGCCGGCAGAAGACGTAACCGGGGAAGCGCAATTGCTGGACACAATACAACGGTACTCATTATTATTGTCACTGTTCTGAGCCTGCGATATCTGGAGCAATGGGGTGTTTGCACCGGAATAATTTCCGCCATTAGTAATATCAGTCCATACGCCTGATAGCAAACCCTGCCACTGGTACGATAGACCGGGGCCGGTGGCGTTTACTGTAAAGGCTGCGGGGTCGCGCGGGCACACAACTGTATCCTCCGGGTGCCCCTGGGTTTTGATATTTACGTTGCCGCCTACAATTACCTGCACCGGGTATGATTTGCCGGCACCGCAGATATTGTTGATGGTTAATGTGCCGGTATATGTGCCCAATGCCAGGCTACCCGGCGTATTGATGACAATATTTTGAGGGGCAAGAGGCTCGTTAGACGTATTAATAAAGCCTGCTGAATTTGCCGCTGCGCTCCAGGTTATGTCGTATGATTGCGGATTGCCTATGGTAGATGAGTAAGGTACCAGGGCCTGCGTCTCGCCGGGGCAGATATAGGGCATATCACCCAGTGTGATTTCGGCATTTCCTGTACCGGAACCGGACAGGCTATAGGTAGGGATGTTCGTAATGTTGTTGGTGTCTACGGTATAATATTCGAAGTCGGGGACACCGTACATATTGTTTGAAAGTACAGTGGTAGGAAATGTATTCTGGTTGCAACTATTGCAGTACCTCATGTCACCATATTGTATGTAAGGACCGCCCTGGCCCGGTGCAGTATAGTAGTACATATGGCCCGATGCGTTGTGCAGGGCAAGTATATAGTCAACATTAGCTTTTATCCACAGATGGTTGGAAAGCGACTGGTAGCTGTATGTGGCCGCTGGCCCCGACACCTGTATTTGTTCCAGTTTAGCTTGCGTGGTAAAGTCGAACAGCGTCACCCAACGGGTGGTGTTATCCGGTGTAAATTTGCCAAACCTCGAAACTATAATATCCCTGGTCGCTCTAAACTTCATACCACGCTGGCAATCGGATACAGTATTGGTGTTGGCGGGTACTACGCTATCCGTTGCCGAATACGGCCCGTTAAAAGTAGCGTAGGTTGAGGCTGTTGTTACAGTTGTATTGCCATACAGCATATAGATCAACCTGTCCGCCATCGGGTAGAGGGTGTCTATCTTTACCCATATCTTTGTCTTGGTACTGTTCATGCCGGAGTCAATGAAAAAATTGAGCATCTTCGTTCCGGCGCAGTCTTTGCTGAACCTGATGTCCCTGCCATCTGTCTGCATATGGCCTGCAGTTACCAGGGCTGCGGTATTAATGTATAAGGGAACTTGCCAGCCAACAACTGTTTTATTTTCATTGTTGGTAATAGTAATTGGCATGTTATACAGAAATTGTGCCCTTACATCATGCACTGCAAGCAGTAAGAGCATGAAAAATACAAGTGAATAGATAAACTGTTTCATTTTCGTATTGTTAGTTTTTGTATGATAAAATTAATATAATTATCACGTTCATAGACCGATTTAGGGTATAATTTAAAAAAATTACTTATAGTTAATAATTGGGCTCCAAAATGATGCCCGGATTTAGGTTTTAAAAATTGGAACAATATTATTTGAAATTAGTCCGGCGCGGGTCAACCACCCCGATTGGCTCATGCCCTAAAGGCATTCGCCAATATCCCCTCCTAAAAACAGGAGGGGAATTTTTTGATTTTTGTTCCAAAATGATGCCGGGATTTTGCTTTTTAAAAATTGGAACAATATTATTTGAAATTAGTCCGGCCCGAGTCAACCACCCCGATTGGCTCATGCCCTAAAGGCATTCACCAATATCCCTCCTAAAAACAGGAGGGGAATTTTTTGATTTTTGTTCCAAAATGATGCCGGGATTTAGGTTTTTTCAATTGCTTCCTCGAGCTCACTGCGTTCGGGGTGGTAACTCGATTATTGATGTGATTTCAACGGCCTCGTTGAAGTCGCTTCGCTCAGTTGATGCCTCGAAATTGGGAATAAAAATGTCCGTAACTGTAACCGTTTGTAACAACCGCGCGCAGTATGTTTTCATGTCAAAGAGCTTCGATACCCGGCTTAGTGAGTAGGTATTATTAAATGTAAATTTACGTAATTTTGTTGTGTTTTACAAGTTAATATTTGGAGTGGCAACATCATCCCGTAAGAGGGTCGTTGGTCGGGCGACCAACAACAGCGGTATCGCAATTTGGGAGACTTGCCGCTGGGTAAGACATATAAAGTCTGCGCATAACGGGGTTGTGGGTCAAAGCTACCACAACGGCGGAGATTTATAACTATAAATGCCTTTTTCATAACTACCTGCTTGTTGCCCGGTCGTAGCTTTATAAACAAAAACGTACTTATGGGAAAGACATTTATACTATTTACCTTTTTGACTGCTTTGGCGATTATTACTTTGAACAGCTATAGCGACGGCCCGGCCATCCTGGGCAATATTAATGGTACAGGTGGGCCCGGCAGCGGCGGGGGTACTTGCGCCGGTTGTCATAGCGGCGGCAGCGGGGTAGTAACAGGAACTGGTATCGTGCTAAAAAAGAAGTCGGACAATAGCCCTGCCAATGGGAAATATTTACCCGGAGAAACTTACACTTTAACCGTTAATGGTACCCACGCCAATCCTAAATTCGGTTTTCAGCTTATGGCCCTGAAACAGGACTCGACACAAGCAGGTACATTCAGCAACCTGGGGAACGATAAACATACGATGGTTTTATCAGGCGTAACGTTTGTAGAACATCACCATACTTTATCCAGGACAGGCAATGACTATACAGTACAATTTGATTGGAAAGCGCCTGCTGCAGGTAGCAGTGATGTAACATTCTATGGCATTATCAACGCTGTAGATGGCACCGGCTCCGCTATTGGCGACGTGGTAAGCGCTCCTTTTAACCTGACATTAGCCGAGAGTACCAGCCATGTTAATGAATTTGACAATACCCTGGCATTACACCTATATCCAAATCCGGCACGCGACATACTATACATTTCGTTGCGGGAGGCTGGAACCTATATGTTGACACTGTATAATATCAACGGTAAAGTAGCAGTTCAGCGTACTGCCGCCTTATACGCTCCCGGCAATATCCCTTTGTCTTTAATAGGGCTTTCGGAAGGGAACTATTTTCTGAATATAGCAAACGGTGATAAGAGGCAGACTTTATTCTTCCTGAAACAATAGGAATTGCCGGGTGACTAACTAAGGCGGGGGTTTCTGGGTCATAGTGTCTATTACTTTGGCAGCATATTTGCAGAAGAAATACCAACTCAACCTTCTACTTATGAAACTTATATACCTGCTGTTGCTCTCCACTGTCTTTTGTGCTTCCGCCAATGCTACAGATACTGTGCGCACAGCGCGCCCTAACGAACCATATAATGCGGTTAAACTTGGTGCAACGACTGTAAGTGTGCTGATCCCTGTGGTACAACTCGGGTACGAACACCGCTGGAATAAGTATAGCTGGCTGGCAGGTACAGGTTTTGTATTGCCTAAGTGTTATAATATTGACAACACAATACGTGGTACGGCAACAGGTTTTACACTGAGGTTTGATGGCAGGCTGCATAACTACACCCCTGACCATTCAGGAGTGTATTTTGGTTTAGGGTTGTTTTACAACTGGTTTAAGTATCCGCATGTAGAGTATTTCGGCGATTCGCTGGATTGGGAATTGTACACCGAAGAAAAGGATGAATACCTTTTGATAAAAAGTACCATAGGCTGCGCGCTACAGTTTGGCGGTCACCATTACATTTGTAAGCGGTTCGATATTGATATGTCTATTGGTATAGGCCCCAAGGTGATGTTTACAAGTCAGCGCGGCAGAACTAACCCCTCTGAATATGCTTACTTCCGTCACCCTAATATTCATGTGATTGAAAGCCGGTTGGGCACGGAATGGGCTGTGGCCTTGCAGGCGCAGGTATCAGTTGGGTATATATTGGGTAAATAGTTGTATGGGTTGTCGCAAGTCGAGAGACTTGCTGCCGGGTAGAGGTAGACTCTGTCTATGCCTACCCGGAACCCCTTTTTTGCAAATTAGCTACTACTCAAATTTTACAAATGTTTTCGAGTATGTTTTTTTATCTAAATGAATAACAGCTTTATATGCACCTTGCGCCAGGTTAGAAACTTCAATTTTTGTTTTGACAGAATCTATACTTCTTTGGGAGACCTCTCTGCCAAGCATATCAATAATAAGCGCTGTGCTTCCAATAAAGTAGTCACTACTACATTCCAGGGTGAATCTGCCATCGTTTGGATTGGGGTATAAACTAATTGACAGATGTGTATTATTGTTAATGCTATCATTGTTCTCTTCGCCACGAGGTGATATTGAACGTCCTGTAGTGTCACTGAACGACCACAGTTCATTTCCATGGTCATCATAAGAGGCAGCAAAATAAAGTGCAGAGTCGTAGACTATAAATTCTCTTGTAGCTAATAAAGGCTCATGCCATTTTTCAGCAGGATTATTCATGACTTTTGTACCGGCTGCTGTGCCATCAGTCTGTATTAGTTGAAAATTAAATTGATCAGTTGATTTTCTACCTCTATAATATAAGTGGTCATCAAACATGATAAAATATGAGGGTACTGAGTATGACGAACCCGGCGATAAATCTACTACTAATTGTGTACCCGCATTGCTACCATCTGTTACCCATAATTCACTTCCATGCATCCCGTCATATGCGGTGAAATAGAGTTTATTCTTATAAACAGCATACTGGTGAACTGATTGAGAGCTTTCTATTCCTTTGTTTATATCCTTAACCATATAGGTTCCGGGGTTTGTACCATCACTACACCATAGCTCATACCCGTTGATAGAGTCATTAGCTGAGAAATAAAGTTTGTTATTATATACAGCAAATCTTTCGGGAATTGGGTTTGTTGAATGGGATATAACACCGTTTTCATACCCTGGGTAAATGTCTTTGACCATATGTGTGCCATTAGCCGTTCCGTCAGTTGTCCATAGCTCAGAACCATATTTGACAGTTTTAGCGTAGAAGTATATTTTGCCTGATAGTACCGTAAAAGATGCCGGATTTGAATCTCTCCTGCCACTGTCTATGTCCTTTACCATATATGTGCCCGGTGTAGTACCATCTGAAACCCATAGTTCTGTTCCATTTACGCCATCATTTGCCGCAAAATATACTTTGCCATTAAAAAGCGTGAATAAATTTGGGTCTGAGCCAGCGTCTCCCGGTCTGATGTCTTTAAGCAACATGGTTCCTGATGCAGTCCCGTCTGTCACCCATAATTCATTATTTGTACTCGACGTTTTTGCCCTGAACAATATTTTATTTCCCAGTCTTGTAAAACCACCTGGGTTAGAAGGCCCAGGGCCTGTGAAAATGTCTTTTAGAATTTTGGTATTTGATTTAGTGCCGTCAGTTATCCATAATTCTCTCCCTAATTCGTCTGTTGTGGCGACAAAAATTAGCTTCTCATCAATTTCAGTAAAACCACCGGGATTACTACCACCTCCAAATGACCCGGGTGCAGTAGGGTTTATATCCTTAATCATATACGTACCTGCTGAGGTCCCGTCGGTCGACCACAGTTCGGCACCAAAATTTTTCCCATATGCACTGAAGATTAATCTGCCATTATAAACGCAGAAATTTTCAGGATGCATATCATGGATATTCCCTTCATCGTTAAGAGGGAAATCTGTAAATACATAGGGTGTTTGAGCATAGCAACAATTCGTAACCACTAACAAGGAGAATATTTGAGTATAGGTTTTCATATTGGTATTCTTTGTAGGCAAATATAAAAGAAAACATGCCTTAGTCTAATGAATTAGACTGCTTACTGTGTACAAGAGGCCTCAATACTCCCCCTAAAACTTATTCTTCCACATCATGCTCTCAACGGGCATATTGTGCTGGTTGCTGTATTTGGCGTTTTTCTTCTGGTTGTATTTCACTTCTATCTCGCCATCTACGGGGAAGTATATCAATTGCCCGATAGGCATGCCCTTATATATTTTTACGGGTTGTTTTACGGAGATTTCCAGCGTCCAGTTGCCGCAGAAGCCCACATCCCCTTTGCCGGCTGTGGCATGTATATCTATACCCAGGCGCCCGGTGCTGGACTTGCCCTCCAGGAAAGGTACGTGCGCATGTGTTTCGGTGTACTCGGCCGTTACCCCCAGGTAAAAGATATGCGGGTACAGTACAAAGCCCTCCTCCGGTATTTCAAACACATCTATCAGGTTATGCTCCCTGGCATCCAGTATATGGTTGCGGTAGGTAGCCAGTGTAGGCCCCAGGTGCACATCGTAGCTGTTGCTGCCCAGGTCTGCACGATTGTAAGGGTCTATTTTGATAGTACCTTTTTCCATTTCTTCCAGTATGCGCTTGTCGGAGAGTATCATAGGCGCAAATATAATATCAATTAGCTGATGTGGTGATTAGCTGATTAGCTAATGTTTGTATCTTGTTAATTGCTGCACTATCGGCTAATCAGCTAATTTTACACGATGGGTCTGTACAGAGAATGGAGCAGCGATGCGTATAGCCTGGCGGCTATATGGAAGATAGAAGAGCCGGAAAGCTTTTTTATAGAGCGCACCGCTATGCCCGCGCCTGATATTAAGAGCGACAAACGACGTATAGAAAGGCTGGCGGGCCGCTTCCTGCTGAAGCACTTAAAAGAAGACTTTCCTCTATTAAATATCCGGCCCGACGAGCACGACAAACCGCGTATAGATAATAACCACTATTATTTTTCTATATCGCACTCCTGGCCATACGTGGCGGCGGTGGTGAGTCCATACGTAGAATGCGGCATAGATATACAATGCTGGCACCCGCGCATGGAGGCGTTGCAAAACAAATTCCTCTCGGAGCAGGAGCAGGTGTTTTTCGTCAACGACCCCAAGCTGATTACCCTGGCATGGAGCGCTAAAGAGGCGGCCTATAAATGGCAGGGCAGGCGCGGGGTGGAATTCATAGACCACCTGCCGATAGAAAAATACGCAGAAAATGAATATAGGCATGAATTTAATATATACCTGCAACTTACCAACCCAAAAATGCATATACAGGCACAAGGCCTTGTAAAAGAAGACTTTGCGTGTGCTTTTGTAGTGCACGAAGACATCATCCATCCTTCATTTTGACAAAGTAAATATTTTTACAATATTGATTTTTTATCGTTTTTCGTAAAAAATTTGGATGTTTTTTCGGAATTAATTTAAATTTGCGAAAAATTAATCTAATGTCTTCTTTACGTTATCTCGCATTACAAGAACTTGCCAGGGAGGAGAAAAAAATCGGCCACTACGCCGGTAAAAAAATCACTTCCATCTTTGGCAGCAATGTATTTACTGAGCGCGCCATGCGCGAGTACCTGAGCGATGAGGCTTACAAAAGCCTGATGGCCTCAATAAAAGCAGGTGAAAAACTGGACCGCCGCATGGCCGACCAGGTGGCTGCAGGTATGAAGGCATGGGCGGAGTCGCACAATGTTACCCACTTTTCGCACTGGTTTCAGCCGCTGACGGGTACTACCGCCGAGAAACACGATTCTTTCTTTACCATAAAAAGCGATGGCACTGCCATTGAAAAATTTGATGGTGACGCGCTGATACAGCAGGAGCCCGATGCATCAAGCTTCCCTAATGGTGGTATACGTGCTACTTTCGAAGCACGCGGCTATACAGCTTGGGACCCATCTTCTCCCGCATTCATTATAGAAAGCGGGCAGGGTAAGACGCTTTGCATCCCTACCATATTTATAGCCTACAACGGCGAGAGCCTTGACTATAAGGCTCCGTTGCTGAAGTCGATACACGAGCTGAACAAGGCGGCGGTAGATGTATGCCACTACTTTGATAAAAATGTAACCAAGGTAACCGCTACCCTGGGTTGGGAGCAGGAATACTTTGTGGTGGATGAAGTGATGGCCAACGCCCGCCCCGACCTGGTGCTGTGTGGCCGTACACTGGTAGGCCACGCACCCGCCAAAGGCCAGCAGCTGGAAGACCACTACTTTGGTACCATACCTGAACGCCTCTTCGCCTTTATGCAGGACTTTGAGCAGGAGTCGTACAAACTGGGCATACCGTTGCGTACCCGCCACAACGAGGTAGCGCCCGGCCAGTTTGAATGCGCACCGATATTTGAAGAAGCGAACATAGCTGTGGACCACAACAGCCTGCTGATGGACGTGATGAATAAAGTAGCCAAGCGGCACAGGCTGAAGGTACTGTTTCACGAAAAACCTTTTGCGGGTGTGAATGGTAGCGGTAAACACAACAACTGGAGCCTGGCCACCGATACAGGTGTCAACCTGCTGTCGCCCGGTAAAACACCGCGTACCAACCTGATGTTCCTGACTTTCTTCGTGAACATCATCAAAGCTGTGCACGATAACGCCGACCTGCTGCGTGCCGCCATAGCATCTGCCGGTAACGACCACCGCCTGGGCGCCAACGAAGCGCCTCCGGCTATCATATCAGTATATATAGGCCAGTACCTGACACAGGTGCTGAACGAAGTGGAAGAGCGCGTGAAAGAAAAATTCAGCGAGCAGGACGAAGTGATACTGAAGCTGGATATACACAAGCAGATACCCGAGCTGCTGATGGACAATACAGACCGCAACCGTACCAGTCCGTTTGCATTCACGGGTAACAAGTTCGAGTTCCGCGCTGTGGGTTCTGCCGCCAACTGTGGTTCGCCGCTGATGATTATCAATACCATTATGGCCGATTCATTGAAGAAGTTCAAGGCGGAAGTGGATGGCCTGATAGAGAAGGGCGACAAGAAAGAAATAGCCATTATGCAGGTGCTGCGCAGGTACATTGCCGAGTCGAAGAAGATACGCTTTGAAGGTGATAACTACAGCGATGAGTGGGCAAAAGAAGCCGAGAAGCGTGGCCTGAGCAATATGAAGACCACGCCCGAAGCGCTGAACGCGTACCTGACAGAAAACGCCAAAAAGCTGTTCTTCGATAACAATATATACAGCGAGCGCGAACTGGAAGCCCGCGTGGAGATAATGCTGGAAGAGTACATCAAAAAAGTGCAGATAGAAGCCCGCATATTAGGTTACATAGCTACCAACCACATATTGCCTGCAGCTATAGCCTACCAGAACAGGCTGATAGAAAATGTACGCGGCCTGAAAGACCTGGGACTGGGTGAAGACAGCTACAAAGCGCAACTGAACCTGGTGCAGGTGGTGAGCAGGCATATACAGAACATCAATGACAACGTGGAGAGCATGATAGACGCACGCAAGAAGGCGAACAAAGTGGCTGACAGTCACAAACGCGCCGACCTGTATTGCAACGACGTGAAGCCACACTTTGATAAAATACGCTACCATGTAGATAAACTGGAACTGATAGTGGACGACAAACTGTGGCCGCTGCCTAAGTACCGCGAACTGTTGTTCTTAAGATAAACACAACGAACCCTGCCGCATGGCGGGGTTTTTAAATTATAGTAATGATGAACGAATACAGAATACGGTTAGCTACCGTAAACGACGCGGAGCAAGTGTTGAAAGTTTATACACCTTATGTGCTGCAAACCGCCAGTACTTTTGAATACGATGTGCCGACTGTGGATGAGTTCCGGGGCAGAATAGTAAAAATCAGCGCACGATATCCCTACCTGGTATGCGAATGCAATGGTGAAATAATCGGCTATGCATACGGCAGCACCCACCGCGAAAGGATGGGCTATAGCTGGTGCGCAGAGACGACGGTATATTTATCGGCAGCGCACCACCGCAGGGGTATAGCACGCGTTTTATACAATGCCTTGTTTGCATTGATGAAAGAGCAGAGGTATAAGAGCATATACGTAAGCATACTATCTACCAATGTTGGCAGCCTGGCGTTTCACCGGGCGATGGGTTTTGAGGATATAGGTATGTTCACTAATATTGGTTACAAACTGGGAAGCTGGCATAGTAATATATGGATGCAGTTGTTCCTGGATGAGCATGGTATTGAGCCGCCATTGCCGGTGGCGTTTACTGCAATTGATAAAGGAATGGTGGAAGAAGTAATGGCGCAGGCTAATGAGCGGGTAAAAATGGTAACTTCATATTATGGAAATGAAACCCAAATGTGAAAAGTGCCATAAGGAACTCCAGCAGGACGGCCTGGCCTATATATGCAGCTATGAATGCACCTACTGCGAAGAATGCACCATTAAACTTGAGAATACTTGTCCTAACTGCGGCGGTGAATTGGTAAGAAGGCCGAGGAGGGAGAAGAAGGAGGAAGATAAACTATGAGCAAACACCACTACGCAACAACAGTAACCTGGACAGGTAATAAAGGAACGGGTACCAGCCGGTACGATGAATATGAACGGGCACATACTTTTTCTGTTGAGGGAAAGATAGATATCCTTTGTTCGTCAGATACACCTTTCAGGGGAGATGGTAGCAAACACAATCCCGAGGATATGCTGGTGTATTCACTCTCCAGTTGCCATATGCTGTGGTACCTGCACCTGTGCGCCGATGCTGGTATAGTTGTGACGGAATATACAGATAACGCTAGGGGCGTATTAGATATGGATGCTCCCGGCGGTGCGCGTTTTACTGAAGTGGTTTTGCACCCTGTAGTCACTATTACAGATGCATCCAAAACAGAACTGGCCAACAGCCTGCACGATGCGGCGCACGATAAATGTTTTATAGCCGCTTCGGTTAATTTCCCGGTGAAGCATGAGCCGGTGTGTAAAATAAGTATTGCTCAAGGAGATGTTCATGTTAAACATTAATACAATTCTCCTACAAGCAGCCATGGCCGCAGGATTTTTACTGGTGATTGCGATAGTTGTTATTTTACCGGGTTCATTTATAGCGGCATATGTATTTTCATGGCATGCACAAAGGTCGAAAGATGCGTCCGGGCGTCGCCGGAATAACCATATAAGCTTCGTTTTTCAGGGTATTTTTATAGTTATGCTTTTGTTGATAATATTGTTCTTTGTGGCGGATATTACTTTTGATTAACAGGCCTTATGGGGACATCCATATATAACGTAGATCGGTATAACGATAATTACAGGAACAGCCTGCTGACTATCTTTTGGCAGCATGTGCCCACATTCTTTGCGGAGCATGAGGAGAAAGACCTTATCATATTTTTAGATAATCATGCGCAGGACTTTTATGTATGTAAGGAAGGTGACAAAGTAATTGGTTGCGGCGGGCATAATTTTGATGGTGAGGACACGGGCATATTATCCTGGTATATGACGGACGCCGGCTATATGGGCAAAGGTGCAGGCGCCATGCTGGTGCAATACAACCTGGACCGGCTGCGCGAACATCGGCACATAAAAAGGATACGTGTACGCACATCGCAGCTTACCGATAAGTTTTACGAAAAATTCGGTTTTCAACTGATGTTCACCAAAGACGACTACTGGGGTAAGGGCCTGCACTTGTACCAGATGGAAATGGATGCCTGATATGAAAGACCTGAAGCTTGAACTATACAATCTGTGCCGGAAGTATATCGCGGACAGCATTAACGAGATAGAGGCTGCTATAACCGACAGGCGCGAGGCCATACGCAACGAGACCAAGAGCAGCATGGGCGACAAGTACGAAACCACCCGCGAGATGCTGCAGCAGGACATCAATATGAACATGGAGCGGCTGAACAAAGTAAAAGCTGATGAAGCCATATTGCAAAGTATCAACCCCAAACTCTCATCGCCGGCAGTAGTGCCGGGTAGCCTGGTGCAGTGCAGCAACGGCAACTTTTACATAGCCATCAGCGCAGGACATTTTACTGTTGGGGGAACGAAGTATTACGCTGTGTCCGTTTCATCGCCCATAGGCGGCCAGCTAAGGGGTAAACAGGCGGGCGATATATTTGTGCTGAACGGGAAGACCTTCACTATAGACAAGATTCTCTGAACAGGGTTACAAATACATTATCAATTGGCCTGATTTACGATTAATCATTCGCAATATAAACTGCCCGCCAAAGCTTGTACCTTTACATGCAGCAATATGATAACGGTAATTTCAGGCACAGACAGGAACGACAGTATGACACTACGGGTAGCGGCATTGTACACCCGCCTGCTGCAGCAGAAATCAGATGACGAAGTGCATCTTTTGTCGCTGGAGGGGATGAACGTATGGGACAAACATGGCAAACTGAAAGAGGCAGAGCAACGCTTATTAATACCCTCAAATAGGTTTGTGTTCGTCATTCCTGAATACAATGGCAGTTTTCCCGGTATCCTTAAACTGATGATGGATAACAGTGACATACGCAGGTGCTGGTGGCACAAAAAGGCTATGATGACCGGCGTAGCAGACGGACGGGCGGGCAACCTGCGCGGTATGGACCATCTTACAGGCGTACTTAATTACCTGAAAGTAAACGTGTTGTACAATAAAATACCCCTCAGTCGCATCAGCGAAGAAATAGATAAAGACGGCAACCTTCTGAAAGAAGAAACTGTTAAACTTATTCATAACCAGATAGATGAATTTTTAATGTTTTAACTTTGCAGTCCTGTAATGAAGACACGTCTTTTTATTTTCCTGACTGTAGTTGCGCTGGCTGAGATATACAGTTTTATCGCTGTACGCTCGGCGCTGAAATCCATGCCCAACTTCTGGAAGTACGGGCTGATGGGATTGTACATATTTGCTACGGTAGCTACCTGGCTGGGCTTTATCCTTTTTCGAGCGCACAACTGGGAGTCTATTCCCCTGGCAGTAAGGAATATTTTCATTGCCTTTACCATGGGCCTTTGGGTGGGTAAGATATTGGTAGGCGCCATCATGGCCATAGACGATATCCGCCGCCTGGTAATGTGGCTGGCAGGTCTCATCTTTAGCGTCGGTTCATCTAAAGAAAATATAGATGCGGCAGGCGGCATCGGGGGCGGCATCACCCGTTCTGTTTTCCTGAAACAAGTGGCATTGGTACTGGGCGGTACAGCTTTGGGTGGTTTCATTTATGGCCTAAGCAACCGGTACAACTACCAGGTGCGGCGAATGCAATTAAGCTTTGCGAACCTGCCCGCTGCTTTCAGGGGGTTGAAGATCGTCCAGATATCGGATATACATTCGGGCAGCTTTGACGACCACCACGCAGTGGCAAAGGGTGTGGAAAAGGTCATGGGCGAGAAGCCGGATATCATCTTCTTTACCGGCGACCTGGTGAATTATAAAACGGACGAGGTACAGCCCTACAAAAATATCTTTTCGCAATTATCAGCCCCCCTGGGTGTATATTCCACCTTGGGCAACCACGACTATGGCGACTATATACAATGGCCCAGCAAAGAGGCCAAAAAGCAGAATCTGGAATGGCTGAAAGAAACCCATGCTGAAATGGGCTGGAAGCTAATGATGAACGAGCACGTGGTGCTGGAGCGTGGTGAAGATAAGATAGCAGTAGTGGGTATTGAGAACTGGGGCGCCAAAGCAGGTTTCCCGAAATATGGCGACATGCATAAAGCCTACGAGGGATTGAAAGACAAGAACATACCTTTCAAAATGCTGCTCTCGCACGACCCATCGCATTGGGACAACCAGGTAGTAAAAGAGTTTCGGGATATAGACATAACGTTCAGCGGGCATACCCATGGTATGCAGTTCGGCATCGAGATACCCGGCTTTAAATGGAGCCCTGTAAAATATGTGTATAAGAACTGGGCAGGCATTTATCAAAAAGAGCAGCAATACCTGTACGTCAACCGTGGATTTGGCTTCCTCGGCTATCCCGGCAGGCTGGGTATCCTGCCCGAGATCACGGTTATCGAATTAGTTTAGCGCTTTCTTCAGTAGTTGCTCTATTGCCTCGGCCCTGGGCGAGAGCAATTCTTTCTCTGCATGGCAGAGTACATACTTCAATTCGCTCACCAACCCCTGCAAACTATCATACTGCATATCCTTCCGCTCTGCGGGCTGCTTTTGTAATGGGTGAATTACCGTAAAATGTTCAAGTAAAGTTTTGCTCATAGAAAAAGAATTGGATTTTATACTGAAAGAACGCAAGGGTATTATCTTTATTGCATAAGCCGAAAAAAATATTTTCTAAAATTTTAATAGAAAATAATCCTTAATTTGGGATATTGAGGTTTTAATTTATTTTTAATTCGACCATTCAACTGTAACATAGATGAAAATCATTGGCATAGCCGGCGGAACAGGCCTGACGGGCAGATATTTGTCGAAGCTGCTTGCCGATGATGGCTATGAAATAATCGTTTTTACCCGAAAACCTGAAAAGAACAGGAAATACATAAAAAACACCATTTACGCCCTGTTCGACCCCATCAGGAACAAAATAGACAAAGAACAACTGGCCAAGGTAGATGCAATGGTCAACCTTGCGGGCGAGGGTATAGCCGACAAGCGATGGACAGAACAGAGAAAAACAGAGATTTTAGAAAGCCGGGTCATCGGTACACGTTTCCTTACCGAACAGTTAAGAATACACGCACCCGGCTGTAAAGTACTGGTAAACGCCTCTGCAGCTGCGGGCTACTACGGCCCCGACAACAACGATCAACCGTTTACAGAAAGTGACGGCCCTGCAAATGATTTCCTGGGACGTACCTGCGCTGAATGGGAAAAGGCTTCTGAGAAAGCAGAAGAATTCCTCCGGCGGGTAATACTAAGGTTTGGCATCGTGCTGGCAAAAGACGGCGGCTATTTCTACCAGTTTTACAAGCCTATGAGGTTTGGCATATTGCCCGTGCTTGGTTCGGGCGAACAGGTGGTGAGCTGGATACATATCCGCGACCTGGCGCGCATGATAAGATTTGCTATAGAACGCGTGGAGGTAACAGGCATTTATAACGCCGTGGCGCCCCTGCCCGCGAACCATATACTCATTATACAGGCTATGACAAGGCAAAAGAAAGGCCTGAAGATTCCCATATCCATACCCGCCTTTTTGCTGAAACCGGTATTGGGCGAGATGAGTGCCGAGGTATTGAAAAGCTGCACGGTCAGTTCAGAAAAGATAACGGAAAAAGGTTTCAAGTTCGATTTCCGTGATATTGAAACTGCTGTAAAAGACCTGCTGGCAAAAAAGAAAAAATAATCCCCTTTATGGGTAAGCATAGTCCGCCAGGTACTCGTACTCAGGCGTCAGTTTTCCTCCTTCACATATTGTTGCACGGCGTATGATGTCGCTATCCCCCTCCAGCAGTTCTTTCAGCACATATTTTTCAAAATGCGAACCGAAGTAGTGCGATGCGTCTTTGGGCAATTCGTTGGGGAGGTTGTCTACCGCCATTACGTCAATGGTGTCCATCGTATTTTGGTAAGGTGCTACCTGCTCAAAGCTGCTGCGGCTGATGCCATACACAGGCTCGGCAATGGTGCTGGCGCCTACGTTGATAGGTACTGAACCATCTACATCGCAGGTGATATCGGATATTACACTGATGCGCCAGTCTTTGCGACGGACGTCTTCTTTCTCAAACAACCGTGCTATGTCCGTGTCCCAGTATATACCGTTCATCAGTATATCGGTCTGGGCAATATAGTTGCTGAAGAGGCATTTGTACATCTGCGGGTTGGCATGAAAATCATCGCGGAAGAACAGGTTGTTGTCTTTGCGTGCATACAGGTGGCTACCCTTCAGGTGGGTGTATACGGGATAATCGTACTGGTGCGTCAGGTAGTCTTCGGGCTCTACCGATTCTATATCCAGGTGTGTCATCACCTCTACTACCCCCGCGGCCACGCGGCCCGAACCTGTGACGGCGATTTTTATAGCAGGCAGGCGGTTTTTTCGGTAAGTATTGATGAGTGCGGGAAAATCATCTACCATATGTGCCGGGGGCAGTTCATACAGTCCGAATTTTTTGCCGTAGGTAAGCAGGCCATTGTGCGCGCCTACGATACCCGCAAACAGCCCAAAACCCAATATCCGTTGCTCATCCTGGAACGTCAGGCACTCGTAATCTATCATGCGGATGCGCTTTTGTATCAGCGCATGCATCAGGTGCCGGTTGTGCGGTTGTTTCTTTTTGGTGTGCGAAAAGAAAAAATAGGTCTTGCCCGGTATAAGGTATTCCGCCGGCACCTCCTTCACGCCCAACAGGATATCGCAGCCGCTTAGGTCTTCCGTCACCCTGATGCCTTCGGCACTGTACTCATCGTCTTTGTAGCACCGCACTTCCGAGGGTTCCACCAATATCTCTACACCGGGGTATTTAGCCATGATATGCCTGCACTGCACGGGTGTAAATATCACCCTGTTGTCCTCCGGCGTTTTCCTTTCTTTTATCACTCCTATTTTAGTCATCTGTCAGCCATTTTGTTGGTAAAGATAACATGCAGAACTTTGCCCCATGGTCAACTATTTCGAATTGTACGGCTTGCCTGTTAGTTTCCATCCCGACCCTGTTATCGTTAAGAGTAAATATTATGAGCTGAGCCGCAAGTGCCACCCCGACCGTTTTACTATGGCGGGAGCTGGAGAGCAGGCAGAAGCGCTACAGCAGTCTTCAGTTAATAACCAGGCCTGGAAAACCCTGAACAATCCAGATGCTACTATGGCATATGTGCTGCGACTGGAGGGCGTACTGGAAAATGAAGAAAAATACACCCTGCCACCCGCCTTCCTGGTGGAGATGATGGACCTGAACGAGATGCTAAGCGACTATGAAATGGATGGCGGCGATACAGAGACGCTAGACAAGGCCAGAAAAATGCTGGCTGACGCCCTTCGGGAGTGGGAAGAAGAAACCCGTTCCATGACCGAAAAATATGAGACCGGCGACCACGGAAAAGACCTTTTGCGGCAGATAAAAGAACAGTATTTCAGGAAAAAATATCTGTTGCGCATTCAGGAAAGAATGAATAGTTTTGCAACCCGCTGAATTCAGGTCAATAGTAAGTGATTGACGGTTTCGGTGTCTACCCTGCCCAGATGGCGGAATTGGTAGACGCGCTAGACTCAAAATCTGGTTCTCGCAAGGGAGTGCAGGTTCGATTCCTGTTCTGGGCACAATGACTTACAAGGAGTTATACACACATGTATAACTCCTTATTTATTTCGACATATTTCTACTTGCACTAAAAATTGCACTGAACTTCTAAGGGTGGCCAAATGAGCTTGGTATATTAAGTACCAAACTTGTGTTTCTCGCTGAATAAATTCAGCATGGTCCAATTCCGGCATCTTGGGCATATAGGTTATTTGATGTATAGTCAAGTTCGCAAATAATAAGACAGAAAAATAGAACTTAATTAAGCCTCCTGTTAATGCATTTTTTTAGTGGGAGATAAATAGGGAGATTATTCTGTATAATATAAGTCATGTAATTTCTCCATTTTTTTTGTTAAAAGTTTGCAAAACAAAAACAAATAAATAATTTAGTTGAATTAATAACACCAAACCACTTATCATTACTTGAAAAAACTATTACATATATACATCACCATTTTTACTCTTAGCCTCATTGTAACAGTACATAAGGGTTTTGGGCAAGGCAGGAATGATGCACATATCTTTTCTCTTGAGATTCCCTTTATTGAAGATGATGAGATTTTTCAAAAAATCAGTTATCAGTTAGACACTACAATTAGGCTGAATGTAAGCGTGCAATGTTACCAACTGAGAACCGCTGATAGTGTTGAATTGTATCACCTGTTTTTTGAAAGGTTATTATTTCACAACGGAGCAAACTCTGTAACCCTTAAGTTTGAAAAAAGCGACACTACCAGATATAAAAATCATTCCTTTTTTGAACTGTTGAAAAGTACTGGTGAAGTACCGCCGGGTACCTATCACATGCATGTCGCACTATTTACTTTGTACGGCGATTTATTTCATGTTGAAGATTTTACAGTTGGTATAGATAGTACATTATCCTACAATTCAGATATAAGAAACAGGATAAATAATCTTCTTGCGCCATCTCATAAAAAAGGACGTATAAGAATTAATAACAGAAATGCAAAAAAAGATGGGCTGTCAAAAGAGGAGTTGACAAGAATAAACACACATATCAATAGAAAGATAGGGAATAAAAAAGGTGTGATTGCGGTTCCTGAAATGACAGATGACAAAGCCTATAGTGCCTTGTATTTTGATAAATGGTTTTTAGGCAGGTACGAAGTCAAACCCGGAACAGGAATGAAATATAAGATTGAAGATGAAAGAACCAGTTTGAAAAACAAAGCCTTTTCGATAGAAGATAATAGCCTGTCTAATTTCACGTCTATCAGTTCCCGGACAAAAAAACTTTATAAGAAAGACAACTGCGATCAGGAAACACGTGGTGATTTGGGCTTCTCAACCGGTTTTGGGAATGGACAAGAACCTAACTCTCAACAGGATAATTTTTATCAAGAGGTAAGCGGGATTGTACATACTACAATCAAAAATGTACCTGTTGTGCTGGAGGGTTATTATACCACGCAGGATATAGGAAGACAAGCAAAGGCGAGCTATATAAGAGTACATTATGATGTTGAAGAGTCTAAGAGCCGATTGCAGGAAAAAATTACCGTTTTCAAAGCAAAATACAACGAGACAAAAAATATGGGTGCGGGAGATTCGTATACACATTTAATCAGTAGCCTGAACTCTGAAAATTACTCAATCCGTAGCCTGTTTCAGAAAAAGTATGGTTTTGATATCGAAACAATGAATGGTGAGCGTCTTTTACCTGGTATTGACGTAGTCAAGTCTGGTCTGGCTGATGATGAAAGGGCCAAAGCAAGAGAGCAGTACGAAAAATATGAAAAGAACAAACAAAGAATAGAAAAGTATTCAAAAATACTCGAGCAATACAATAATAAAATGTATCTCGATTCTGCCATTACATATGCTAAGTTGAATGAATTGAATAATCGCAATCCTTCCTATAAAGAACTTGCTAATGCCACATCGGACTTGCTTCCTGAAAGCGAAACATCAAAATTTATCAGGGGGGTAACTAATTTTGATATCGGGATTCTAAATCAGTATGAATCCGATTATACCATGTCAGGGCAAGTTCTGAAAGGTGGTGGATTGGGATATGACTTTGGGTTTGTTAAAACACGCGCTACCATTGGTAAAACTGAGTATATATCCCGGGACGGCAATGTTGACGCTTATAATTCATACATGTTGCGTGCCGATTCCAGAATTTATGAACAGCAGAATGTTGGTTTAATATATTATACCTACTCGCCTGCAAAAAGCATTTTGAAAAGCGAAAATTTTAAACAAGACGTTATCCCTCAATCTTTCATGGAGCCCGTCCATGTCTTGTCATTTGTTTACAACGGCCGATTTGGTGATAATTTATTAATCCAATCAGAGGGGGCAACCTCTTATAATAAAATGTCGGAACTAAGGCAAACAGGTAAAGAGACAACGGCGGCGAAAATAGGCGCAGAATACTTGGTAAAACCTGTCAATTCTTCCATAAGGGGCGAGTGGGAGCATATGGGAAAGTTATTTGAGAATAGCGCCATGCCTATTAAACGCAACGCGACAGAAAGGTACACTTTAGGAGCTAATGCAACTATTGTCAAGTCTTTAATTGTTCTTGGTGTACAATATAACTTTATTAAACAATCTTCATTTGCATCAACAGGATATAACAAGAGGTGGGGTTTCGATGTTAAAACTAATTTCAAGAGATATCCAAATTTATACATGTCGTATAAGCCGTTCACTACTTTCAGAGCATTTAATGATACTTTTTCAATTTCGCAAAGGCCTATTATAGGTGAGGTTACTACATCCAGGTTGACTTACCAGGTTAGAAAAGGCAGATCAGCTCATCGTTTCATGCTCATGTATAACCACAACAAGAATACCGCTGAACTGGTTAGTTACGAAAGTAAAACCGTTCAGTTGGGGTATATATATAGCTCTGGAATGAACATGACCAGCCTAAATGCAGGTTGGATGAGCATTCCTGCAAATGATAGTTCCCTAAGCGGCGACCTATACTTTATCAATAACAGCATTAGTAAAAGCATCAATAAGAATATTACTGTTAACGGAGGACCGGATATTGCATGGAGTAAAACCGGTGTAGAAAAGTTATCTGTAACAGCCGGATTAGCATACTTGTTTGAAACGAAACCTATAGGGCTGAGACTACAGTTCAGGTACACTCACTTTACACACAATCTATATTCTGATAAGAACAATTTATGGGCAGGTTTGGTAGGCATAGATTGGCATTTCAAGATGAAAAGAGATTGTGAAAAAATTAAATAGTTAATGACCTAAAAAATTATCTTATGAATACTCTGCTTGTATCCCGGTGCAAAAAGTTTTTATTGTATGCACTGATTTTGTGTAGTCTGCCATACAGGTCTGAAGCTCAATATAATATTGTCGTTGATTTGACATTGCTGGACGGGCTCGAGATAACGCCGGACAACGTCTTTAATTATCAGTTAATGAACAACAGCAATCGAAGAATTGAGGCAGTTGTAAGAGGTTCTCTAAAGTACAAAAATATGTCGTTACGTTTTGCTTACACGTACAGGACAACTATAGAGCCCGGGGTAAATAGGATGTCAAAGGAAAAGGCTAATAGCCCCCAATGGAGTTTTTCTGATAATGCTTTTAAAGAGTTGTTTTTATATCACAAAAAATTGCCGCAGGGAACTTATGAGTATTGTGTAGAAATTGACTTGAATACATTACACTCTGAAAACCACAATGAATCATTATTTGACGGTTGTATATACCAGACGGTAGGTGATATCTTTCTTATTAACCTGATTGATCCTGAAGATAACGCAAAAATATATGAAATGAACCCGATGCTGTCGTGGGTAGTAAATCATCCTATTGCATCACAATTAAACTACAAACTAAGGCTTGTAGAGCTCAAGGAAAACCAGAACAATATCTCAGCAATTACACGAAACAATCCCATATTTCAGGAAAAAGGATTGATTGGATACAGCCTGATGTATCCTGTTACTGCAAGAAGTTTGAAAAAATATCAACCCTATGTGTGGACTGTGGATGCATACTATAAAAATATACTTCTAGGTGGCGCCGAACCATGGAGGTTTACAATTATTGAGGATACTTTATTGAAAGAAGTAGTTGCAAATCAGTCATATTACGAGTTTGAAAATCACATTGGGGACACCCGGCTAAATGCAACCGGGGAAATAAAATTGAAGTACAGGAGTGATATACCAAACGACACATTGGCAATCAGGATACTAAATGAAAAAGGAGATGAAGTGCCTGTGAAAGATAATCTAATGCCTATGAAGAATGGCTATAATTGGTTTACTATTAAACTTCATGATCGTGTAAACCTTAAGCATACGTCTAAATATGAACTAGAAATCAGAACAAGAAAAGGTGAGTTATTTATCGTTCCATTTATGTACTATAATCCATTATTTGTAAGATGACCCAATCTGTAAAATTTAATAAACTGGATAAAGCGCTATTGTACTTAATATGCGTAGCTGTATTGCTGCTCGCAATTTATGCAATCGGGAATTTTATGTCTAAAAAAGACGTAGCATACATTGATATTGGCAGGTTGGCCGAAAATTATGAATTCAAAAAAGACCTCGAAAATGCCGCAGCCCAGAATCTATATAAAATACGTGAAGCCATAGATAGCCTGAAGATGTTACAAAAGGTTGTCGGGAATAATGCGCACCTGGATAGCCAGGTAATATATGCACAGCAGGTTTTCAATGACTATTATGCCAAGTCGAACAAGGAAATAAACGTAAAAATTTGGGAAAGACTTAATCCAGTTATTGAACAATATGGGAAAGATAAACAGTTGATGCTGCTAATTGGCGCTAATGGTGCAGGATCATTGTTATATGCAGATGAAAAGCGCGATCTGACTGATGATTTAACTGATTATGTAAACAAAAAATATGCAAAAGGTAATTAAACTACTGCTTTTATGTATGTATTTGTTCAGCTGCAATACAAGTGGTGATTTGCAGCCGGCAAAATATCTCAGATACATGGAGAGCAATAACTCAACCCGGCAGACTATCATTAGTGGAAATACGGAGTATATCATACAGCTGGCTACAGCTGACTACATGGCATGCAGAGAATATAGTGAACAACTACAAGATACAAATACAGAGCTATTAAAGAGCAGGATTAATGAATTAGAGGGGCACATTTTTTTCATCATTAATGTATCCAAAAATGACCTTGGCGGAAGTGTGATTGACGATATTCAGAAGAAGCAAAAAGCAGGTGAAATGATAATGTATTACCAGTCATTAGCAGCAAATGACATATCGCTTTTCTGCGATGAACAGCAGTTTTTTCCTGCCACATATCATTATGAAGATAACTATGGTCTTGCACCATATAATACCATTGTGGTGGGCTTTCAACTGCCGGAATTACAGTCTGGCCTGAAACTGGTTTTTAATGACCGGTACAATGACAATCCATATATACAAGCGACTTATTCAAAAAAAACTTTAAAAAATTTACCCACGTTAGTGATAAAATAGCAGCCGTATGAAAACGACCCTCATAAAGACAACAGCAAAAGTGCTTTTTCTTTCATTCACCTACCAATTGTTTTTCCCTAATTACGCACTGGCGCTTACCAGTGGCCCGTCTACGCCGGAAGTACAAAGCTTTGAGCCTGTAGGTACCACGGATATGGTAGATATGTTTTCTGGGGACTTCACATACAATATACCGTTAATGGATGTTGAGGGTTTCCCGATTAATATTTCATATCATGCGGGTGTTGGAATAGAACAAGAGGCAAGTTGGGTAGGTTTAGGCTGGAATATCAATCCAGGAGAAATAAATCGTTCTGTAAGGGGCCTACCAGATGATTATAATGGAGAAACTGTCGAAAAAACACTGAATATTAATGAAGAAACTGATTGGCGCATAGCAGTTGGTGCAAATGTTTCTGCAGAGTTGTTTGGCTTCAATCCCAACCAATACGGTATTAATTTATCTATTGGTGTAGGCAACTATATCGCATTCAATAATTACAAGGGGGTGAGTGTGGGTGTTAATGCAGGTGTTACTGTATCTACTCCTGTTGCTAGTGCCGGTGTTGATATCGGACTCGGGTCTCAGTCGGGCGCTGATATTGACGTGAATGCAGGGTTGAGCATTCCTATGACCATTACCGAAGATGTAGGAGCCGGTATTGGAATTTCAGGAGGAACAGGCTTCAACTCAAGAACGGGTTTGAAAGACTTGTCATTCGGAATAAATGCCAGCGCCTCGCAATCATATAAGAGAGAAAGATTTAATGAGAAGACTAATAAGGTAGAGAGGAAGTATCACTCTCAGAGCATTGCAGGCGCGTCTTTTGGTTCTTCAATACCTATAGGTTTACAGAACTATGTGCCGGTGATTACTAATGAAAGTGTGCAAAAAACATTCCAGTTTCAAACACGTTTTGGTGGAGAGATATTCTATGCTTTCCCTAATGTACACTTAAGTATTATGAAGTCTACGCTGAAGTACGGGCAAGATGGTTCAAGGCAGGCGTATGGGTACTTATATTCTGAAAATGCGCCTAAAGAAGGTATTATGGATTTTAGCCGTGATAATGACGGGTATTACAATAATACATTGAAAAATCTCCCCCTTTCATCAATGACATACGACGTGTATTCAATAAGCGGACAGGGCACAGGCGGCATGTTCCGCCCATACCGAAATGATATTGGCACCGTTTTCGACCCGTTTGTTAACCCTCCTAAAAGCACAAGTTTTGATGTTAAAATAGAAGCCGGTCTGGGTAACTTGTTTGAGCTGGGTACTGACTTGACTTTTTATGATAATGAGAATAAATCCGGCCCCTGGAAGATGTTACCTTTTCGTGCAAAGGATACCGGTAGCTTATATGAAAAGGTGTATTTTAAGCAAGCAGGTGAATTGACCTATAATAATCAACAACTGACAACCAGCCTGTTTAACGAGAAGGCACTTTACTTGGGTGAAAACGAAAATACTTTGTATACAAAGGGGAGAGCAGGGGCCGGCTCAATGCCCGGAAAGTTTGGGAATAGTTATGTATATACAGGTAGTGCAACAGATAGGACAACCAGGGCCAATTTACTCTCTTTCATCACTTCAGCCGAAGCTGATGTGAACGACGTTGCACAGCATAAAAAAATCATCAGCTTTAGTGACGGAGTGTCACAGCCTTTTTCCAATCCTGCTGTTACCGAAGAAAATAGATATGGTACAAATGCTAACCAGGCAAAGGCGCATCATCTTACCGAGTTTACCCAGACATTGCCGGACGGACGCCGGTATATCTACGGTATTCCGGCTTTAAACCATGTTACCCGCGAGGTGTCTTTCAATGTGTCATCAGGCAACGCTAACCTTGCTAATGGTTTAGTAAAGATTGATAACGGAGACGATACGAAAAATAATAGTAAGGGTAAGGAGAATTTTTATTCTCATACCGGTAAACCCGCATACGCATATAGCTACCTGCTGACTTCAGTACTCTCTAAAGATTATGTAGATGTATTGGGAGATGGGCCCACTGATGATGACCTGGGAAGTTTTACAAAGATAAATTACACACGTGCTCACGATGATTACAGGTGGCGTGCGCCGTATAATTCCGATTCTGCACAATACAATCCCGGTTTTTGGTCTGATGGAGATGATGATAAGGGGAGCTATATCGCTGGATCAAAGCAGATATGGCATATACGCTCTATCGAAACAAAAAACTATGTCGCTGAGTTCTATACTTCTGAACGTGAAGATGGCAAGGGTGTGACCGCCGCTATATTACCATCAGGTAGTACAGTAGATGTAGGAGGTATGTATGCCGGGTCAAGTTCCGAAAACCAACGCTCGTATAAACTTGACTCAATCAAGTTGTACAATAAACATGACCGGTATATAAACGAGTCCGGTAATTCAGCAGTACCGATTAAAACTGTTATTTTCAGGTATTCTTACAGGTTATGTAAGGGGATACCCAACTCCTTTTCACCTAATAGCAACGAGGCGAATACTTATGATGGCGGGAAGCTTACTCTTGAAAGAATTTATATAAAATATGGAAGTTCAAATAAGAATCTACTCAGCCCATACGTCTTTTCATATAATGGGTTAAATCCGCAATACAATTTTGCTTTAAAAGACAGGTGGGGTAATTATCAACCTTTATTTTCAGGGTTAGGCAGTTTTGAGTATCCATATGTCAATCAGGATGGTAGTGCTGATGCTAATGTGGGAGCGTGGTCGCTCACTGATATAAAGTTGCCCTCAGGAGGTAAAATACACGTAGAGTATGAAAGTGATGATTATTCATATGTTCAGAACAAGCGGAGTATGCAAATGTTTAAAGTTGAGGGCGTGGGTAATACTGCAAACTTTGAACAAAAAGCGAATTTATATGAAAGTGTAAGCAAGGTAAATAACTACGTCTATTTCAAAAGAAGAATAGACCGTGAAAATTCGGCACTGTCTATGAAAGACAATTACCTTGAAAATACAAACACATTATATTATAGCTTTAACCTGGATATAACAGGCAAAGGTAAGTACGAGCACATAAAGGGATATGCGGAAATAGAAGAAGTAGGCATATGTTCCAACGACAATAATTATGGTTACGTAAGATTGAAACGCGAGCGTCCGGGAAGCAATAGCAATCATCTGTTACACCCTGCTACTATATACGGACTCAATATTGGCCGGCATTATCTGCCACATATTATCTATCCCGGTTATAGTGGAGGTGGTGGCGCAATACAAATATTGCAGGGATTAAAAGCCTCGGCCACAGAGCTATTGACAATAGCTAAGAATCCTATAGTCAGATTTGTAGAAAAAGACAAAAAAGCCAGGAGCATTATTACGTCTAAATCGTGGGTGAGGCTAAATGTGCCCGGGCTCACAAAAGATGGCGGTGGGCTCAGGGTTAAAGAACTGACACTTAATGATAATTGGAGTGTACTTGCCGGTGGTGCAGATGCCAGCTATGGCAAAACATATGACTATACAGAATGGGACAGTAAATGGGATAAAAATGTCAGCACCGGTGTTGCGAGTTATGAGCCGATGATAGGTGGTGATGAAAATCCGTTCAAAGCTCCTGTTCCCTATACAGGCAGCGCAGGGCGACTATTACCAGCTATAAAGTTTTTCCAGGAAGAACCTTTTGGAGAATCATTTTTCCCGCCGCCGGTTGTGGGCTATAGCAAGATAACAGTCAGAAGTATACACATTGGCAACGCACGTTCTGCCCAGTCTGAGGAAGAACATACCTTTTACACAGCCAAGGAGTTCCCGATTGAGGTAGATTATACGGAGAAAGACGCCCCATCTCCTGTTAAAACCAAAACACTGCGAAAAAAGTACGAAGAAGTAAAAGCCATGCAGGGGTATGTGCTGAAGTTTAATGACATGCACGGTAAACCTAAAGAGACAAGTTATTATATCATTCATACAGACGGCTCTAATGTTAAAAGGGAAAAAGTGTCGGGTATGACTTACAAATATCAGATTGATAGTAAAGGTAAGCTTGATAACCAGGTAAATGCAGTAGTACGGACAAGGGGTACTGCCGGAGGATATACTGTTCAGCCCATTAGACTTGGAGAAGAAATGGACTTCACAATAGACAGCAGGGAAAGGGATATAAGGGCGTACCGTCGAAATGTTGATATAAATGTCAATGTGGTTTTGTTCGTTTTTGTTCCTATACCTATACCCACTGCCTTTTTCCCTGATAAAGAGGAGAAAACAATATTCAGGTCAATGGTTTCAACTAAAATCATACAGAAATATGGTATACTCAATTCTATAGAAACATATGACCATGGTGCAAAAATTAAGACTGAAAATTTGCTGTATGATAGCGAAACAGGGGCGGTATTGCTCACCCGTACTAATAACGAATATAGTTCAGGCAGCCAGTTTAAGGGGAATTATAATCTAAATATCCCGGCATACTGGGCATATGAGGGCATGCAGCCTGCTTATACAAATATAGGTTATGAAGAAAAGGCTGATTCACTCGTTATCGAAAGACACCAGTTGTATGATTCTTATTACGGGCGGCTGTTCCTTAACAGGGACAGGTTTACGCCGGGGGACGAACTACTGTTGACCTATACAGAAAATAGTGTTACACACAAAGTAAAAGCGTGGGTGGTGGACGATGAAGATAATTGGAAAGCCCATAACCCGGTCAATAATACACCGTCTATACAGCCTTTCTTACCACCGGGATTTTATTGCTACTCTTATTATGAACCATATCCACGTAACAGGGTGCAGTGCGATACTGTTGATTCGGTTGATTATGTTCAGACACAACCATTCAGGCAGGTGGTATTAAGGGCTTTGAAAGATGCAAACGGAAATGTGCTCTGGCCTGGCGGCTTAACGACGGGTAGCAAGGTAAATGACGTATTCGTTAAAGTTTTACGTTCAGGCCGTCGTAATAACCTCGATCAGCATGTACAATCCGCTACATTGACATCTAACCCTTATACTACAAGTGTTAGCGGACTTATTGACGCTAATGCTGCATACGGTAAAGTGTTGAACCTTTCGGTAACAGAGTTCTCAGACGTGGCAGCTCCGTATAGTTCTGATTACGGAGACTCTCAACTTATAACGTATGGTGTTTATAATCCGTATATATACCCTGTGTCGGTTACCGATAAGGATATGAAGATTATGAACCGATATGTTTTAGGCCATAAGGGTAATTACAGGCCTGTTAAAAGTTACGCTTACAATGCAAACAGGGACTATTCCCAAGGTAATATTAGCGAGGATGGTACGTACAGTATTTCTGGCAATGAATTCTGGAGCTACCTGGTGGCAAACAGAACCGTAATTGACGGAATCGTACCGGATAATACATCAAAATGGATTGCACAGAGTAAGATTCTGAAGTATGATGTCTTTAGTAATGCAATAGAAGAAGTGGATGCTACGGGTAAATATTCAAGTGCCCAGTATGGCTATAACAAATCATTGCCGGTAGCCGTAGGCTCTAATGTAAGGCAAAAAGGTTTCTGTTTTGAAGGGTTTGAGGATTATAATATTATGGTGCCTAAATACCTTCGCGGACTATACCAGGGCTCATATTACTACTTTACTCCTTTTGCAAAGGCATTCAATAGCGTGCAGAGTACTGTTACCCGTTATAAGCAGGACTATGTGAGGTTGAATCTCACTGCCTCATCCGGTAACACTATTACATCCAGTGAAAGTCATACAGGTACCTACTCATTGTATTGCAGCAACAACCAGGATTTTGATATAAATGTCAGGAGCATATCGCCCGAAATAAAAGATGCCGGATATAACTCGCCGACACCTTGGGTAAACACGAAGAACTTTTCGTTGGACGGGGCCAGGAAATATATTGTAAGCCTTTGGCTGAAGGCGACATCAGGCAGCGCGGCAACAGTAGCTTCGAATACAAAAATGATACTCGGAGGTAATCAATACCCTTTCCAGTTAAAAACAGGAAACATAGATGGGTGGTATAAGGCAGAATGTGAAATAAATATGGCAGGTGTATGGACAGGAGTTGCTATCAGGTTGCCGGCCGGAGCTTATTTTGACGATATCCGATTTGTTCCGATAGATGCAACTGTAAAGTCATTTGTGTATGACCCGGCTTCTTTCAAATTGATTGCAGAGCAGGATGAGAATAATTTTTCAACTTTTTATGAGTACGATCAGCAGGGCTTATTAATCAGGGTGAAAAAAGAAACAGAGCAGGGCATTGTAACTATAAGCGAAAGCAGGCGCTCGAACCAGAAAAAATAGTGACAGCATGAAAAAATACCTCTTATTGCTCAGTTTAATCGCTATGTCGGGTGTTCAGTATATGACTGCACAGACATTTACCAGTAGTTTATTCGATAAAATCAAAAAATCGAATGACAAGCCTGTTCTTGCATATAATTATAAAGTGTTCCTGAAAAATGTAGTTGAAAATAAGATTGAGGATAGCATAGTCGGGCAGTATTACAAAAATGCAGATGGTTATATAGACAGTAATGCATCGTCCATATCAATAGTAAATAAGAAATACTACTGCAAAGTAGACATGCCATCCCGGACAATAACCGTTTCGACGATTGAAGTACTTAAGGAAAAGCTCGGTTTATCTTCCTCCGATATAATTCAACCCAATATTATAGATATATCCGATTCAATTATTGCGCAGCATGGCACGTTCAGCTCTAAGATATTGCCAAACGGGAACCACAAAATAGATGTGGTTTTCAGAAATCACGACTTCGCCGGGTTTACAGTTGAAATTGAAAAACAAACTTTATTAATCAAAAGCATAGAGTTTGAAGTTGAGGAGAAAAATAAATTTGGAGAAAATGCTGGCTATAGCCGCATCTACCGTATTACTGATTTTAAATACCAATTTGACAAGTCAAAAATCTTGACTGACAGGTTTTTTAAACATGAAAACGAAAAATTTTCATTAGCTCATAAATATGCAAGATATCACCTACTAACAATAACCGAATAAAGCTGACATAATATGTATAACCGAATATTATTTCTCTGCATTGGAATCATGATTTCCTTGTCATCAGTTGCACAGGTTTTTCAGTATCTGCCTGATGAAAAAAGCGAAAGGCTTTATAGCTATGATATTAAAGATAACGGAAGTTACAAGCCTAATAATGCTTATAGCGACTCATTGCCTGTTACTAAAAGCAATGAATACGATTTGTTAGTAAGCAATCCCAGCTTGACTGATTTTTTCACCAAAAGCGTACAAAATTACATTTTCGTTGGTGTGAACCATGATACGAATGTTGTAGTTACATCGCCATATTTGTATAATATTGAGCTGACGATTTGGTGTTTTAACTATGCAAGCCCGGGAACTCCGACGTCAAAAAATATTACCCTGCAGGTTTCGTATGATCCGGATTCCGGAGTGTCTTATGTAGATGCGAATGTCTACAAGTTTTCAGGTTACCAAAAGCTTCTTGTAGAAGTGACCAGTATAAAGGACACTTCAAATAATATGATATTAAGATCCGACCTGCCCAAGAATTTTTATATAATGTCATCCGTGGTTGTGGAGCGATATGATAATGTGCCCTTTACTATATATCCCTGGGGCACGGTGACTAACAATAAAACACTGAATGTTACCTGGGGCACATCTACCAATTCCTCGTTGGGTTGTACAAATAGCGTTACTACCAATAATTTTAAACCAATTGAGTTTGAACTGGAATGGTTATATATAGATGATTATACTTATAATGTCTATAACAATGGAGTTGCCGGAACTCCCGGATATTCCTTTGGCGCTAGCAGTAATGTAGCATACGATTTTAAAAAAAATAGCACACGGGTAAGGCTTACTGAAAATTCTTTTGACATCCCGTTAATATATGAGCATGGAGCGATAATATATAGGGTTAGGGCTATAAGGCCTGATTATTCTAACGATTATAAAACAGCAATTTACGGTGGTTGGAATTTACAGGATGCCGGTACGGTAAACCTGAGTCATCAATGCCATGCCTATTTTATTTCAACCCCGCATAACAGCGATAGTCTTAACTGGCAATACACAATCAACTTTGCTGAAGAGGGTAAATATAAACATGTCATCAATTATTTCGACGGTACGCTCAGGGACAGGCAATCTCAAACAAAAATAAATACCGATATTGATTATGTTCTAGCCGTTGACAAGATATACGATAAGGAAGGTAGGGCTTCTATTCAGACCTTACCCATACCAATTAAGCAAGGTGCTTTATATTATAACCCTGATGTGACTTTGCACGAAACCACTGGTAATCCGTACAGAAGTAATGATTTTGATAACCTCTCCTGCTCCACGCCTGATTCAATAGCACCGCTGTCCAATTCGGCATGGGCTAAAAAGTATTATTCACCACTCAATCCTGATAAAGGTATTTACGAGCGGTTCGTACCTGATGCAAAAGGCTATCCCTTTATTCAAAGTGTTTATTCTCCTGACAACTTGTTGCTGTGGCAAGGTGGTGCTGGTTATGAAAACCAACTGTGGAACGGCCATGGCACACGTTACGAATATGTGAGGGCGACTCAGTCTGAGTTGAATAGCCTGTTTAGTGGTGAAGCCGGTAATTTTGTACATTATCCGAAGCAGGTAATAACAGACCCGAATGGCCAGACAAGCTTTACAATTCATAATCCTAAAGGCCAGACTATAGCATCAGGCCTTATCGGCATACCAGATACCCTGGAAACACCTATTGATGTATTGCCTGATTACGATACAGGTTTTGCTGATTGTTTCTCTATCGCTTTTTCTGATCAGAATAAAACCTCCAACTCTCTTTTTATTGAAAGCCCTTTTTATGGTGAAAAAAATGGTATATATAGCCTGCAATATAAAGTAAATATTCCTGCGTATAGAACAGGGTGCAATGGTAAGTACCTGTGGGCGAAAGCATACTATATATATTCTGCAACGGACGATTGTGGAGCACCGCAGATACCGGCCACATCAGGTGTTATAGGTAGTGATAGCGTGTTAAACAGCAATGTAGCTATGGACTTGTCCGGGGCGGCTGTACAAAGCTGGCTGCAGAAAGGGAAATACCTGGCAAGTAAAACGTTGAGTTTTTCACGTCCGGAGATAAATAATACTGTCCGCCAGTTTGTAAAGGATAACGAGCCGGATTGTTATAATGATGAACATTATTTTGTAAGGAAGACCGTAGTGGCGGCAGAATTTCCTTGTAAAGATTTGAAGTATGCAGATACTACTAATCCTTGCGCCGCCAAAAAAAGGCAAATGATGGACGACCTATCTCCCGGCGGTAAGTATGGCATGTATGGCAGTGTAGCAGAATATATGGCCAATGGTGGTTGGGCTAATTCAACTATGAATAGTTATGGTCCAAGTAGTAGGTCTTTTCGGGCGGATAAAGCTGATAGTAATTCAATATTCCGTGCTATGGATTTTGGTGTTCAAGGTTATCCTCAAAACAACTCCTGTAGTTATAGAACCTTTCCGGATTATCCACTTTATTATGTTCATCCATACCAGGACACATCTGGCTTAGTACACCTGCCAGCTTCTGTTTGGAAAAATGGTGTGCAGTACACTAACCTTGAGTGTTTGTCTTTAGATACATTTATTTACATATTTAATGATACCATTGCTGAAGCATTACTGCCTTTGCACCCTGAATATTGTAAGCTGTTGCTTTGTGACGGTAGCCTGGAGGAGTATGAGAATGAGCTGAGAGGTTACACAACCTTTCTGCAAGCGGAGTATAATAATCGTTTTATCCTCGATTCTATATTAGCTAACGACCCGGTTTATAAAAATGCATCATCAACTGATAAGCCGCTTATTAAAGATAAGTTGATTCGTTTTGTAAATTATAATAAACGTATCGATTCTATCGCAATAGAGTTGGCTTACGCCCATGCAGGCAATATGGAAGAAGAAGTGGCTGTAGCGAAATTTTTGTATGCACAGCAAATACTCAATATGACATTTATTGATGATAATGTTAAACAGGCGTATTATGAGTTGTTGAAGTCATTCTACCTCATGAATAGGTCAAAGTATATCGCATCTATTTATGACGAAAAAGAAGCCTTTTGGGATGCAGGGTATGCAAAGTATAATTGTTTTTGCCCCCGTATAGGCTGGGATGGTGAGGATGCTTATATATGGCTTACCGGCACACCCGTATTTGATCCTTATCCGCCTAATATACAGGACACATCAGTATTATACCCTTTGTTAGATTCTGCCGATGTGCCTCAATGGATAAAAGACGTATATACAGATGTAAACGACCCTAACTCTGATCATTCAAGCCTCAATCCTCCACCAGTTCAAATACAGGACTCTGCAGACAGTTGGAGAGTTGCAGAAGTGGGTGCAATGATGGACTTCGTAATGGATAAGCTGAATAACTGTACCACCGTTGGTTCTAAATTGAATGACATTCGTTCTGAGATTAATGCATATTGTATTTCCAATGGCTTTGCTGCCCTTACCCCCCAGGTGGTTATAAATGCAATCACGAATCCATCGGGTGCTAACTTATCATTAAACGACCTCTGTCATCCGTTCTTGTTTGGCTATACTACTTATGATTTTGCAAGTGAAAAAGAAGTGCCTTTTGTTTGCGCCAAGGCGGATATATATACCGGAATAAAAGATTTGCTAAATCGTACAGAGATAGAAAGTGCCATTAAAAATGCCATACTTACGGGTAGCAGTGCTTATACGTTTAATCTTAGCAGTACTAATGTGTATGAAAATAAAATTGCGGCAGAACTGGGTATCTCTTCCTCTGCTTCAGTATTTGTCAAAGGATTTATAGATACCATCCGGTATCCTGAGCCGGGCAACCCTACAAATATTGTAGTAAAGAAATACATAAAGCTGAAAATATATTCTGCAAGCAGTAGTGATACTGTTAAGTTATATATTAAAAAGAAGTACAGTTCTTCGCCTTATCTCGATGGCGCTTCATCTGTACAAACCGATGCTGTATCATGTATTAACGAAGATAACGAAGCAGCGTATATTGGTTATGTGGCAAGAAGTTCGGCAGTGGTGGATATGTATATAAATGGTGGCGGTACTACTAACAGGTATTATGTGTGGAGCAATGGCATTAATATAATGGAACCCGTTTCAGACGAATCTATAGCCGGCGCCATTACATGCATAGATATAAAGAACGCTATTGACGATTTCAAATCTGACAAAGCTACCTATGGTTATGATGATGCTTTTAATCATCCGTTATACCAAACAACTATAACCAATTACTTGAATTACAAATTCCGCAAAAATCACAGCTATGCTGATTATAATGCATTAATGGCAGGTTGCGCGGTTACCGATCTTACGGAACTGAAGAACCATTTTGCCACTATAGAAGTGACATGTACCACAGATACAGCCACCTTTATACAGGCTATCAAAGGTTATACAACACGCAATATCATTGAATCAAGAATTTTATATGGAAATGGTCAAACCAAATTTGGTATCGACCTCAGCACGGTTCCTGATAATTCATTATTGGCATATAAGAACTTTATTGCAAGCCTTGTAGCTCCCGGTAATTTCACTTATTTGTCCGATAAGCCTCTTACAGTATTCGATAGAACAAGCTGTTCCCCCGGCACATCGCTGTCCACATATATGACGCCATACAGCTCTAACGCTGTTACGGTTTACATTAATAACAAGCAATACGCTTATAATATGTATGCTTTCAGCGGTAGCTACTCCACACCAAAACAGCATGCAGACATGGTGGAGGGATTGTCAACTTATACCCAGCAATGTGTAGGTTCATTTACTTCGCCGGACATAGCGGTGTTCAGGAGCGCGGATTATGCTACTTCGGATAAGCAGGATTATCTTAATTATATCAGTGGCCTTACTGCTATTACGGGAGACGCCATCATCGATTCAATCAGCACTTCAAACCTTAAGCAAAGAATTACCGCTTATGCAGGTAATACATTAAGCTATAAGGATGCGAATTGCTCAAAACGCAAAACCGACCTTTATGTGTATAATGGTGCGCAAAGCGGGCATTGGGGCCAGACCTTACTTGAAAATACAATTCTCACAGGTGTACAAAGTGTTTTAAGTACAGACCAACTGTTCCTGGAAGAAGACGACCTTGCAGTATATAATTCTGACACATCACTTACCGTATTCAGGAAAGCGAATGGTGTACATTGGTACCGGTACTTCGATAATAATAACGTGATGTACAATGTATACCTGGCACCGCCTGAAAATCCGATTTTTGATATCCACATGCTGGATCTCGACTCAATAAAAATAGGTCCCGGTGTTGATAGCATTTACATGTTTACGGCTTACATGCACTTCCCTTCTATCAGCTCCGTTGCGTTTGAATGTCGTGGTTATGCTGATTTCGTTGTTGGCTACGGGCGCAAAGTGGAAAATGTGATTCTGCATACACAGCCCGGCCTGGACCATTGCCTGGATAAGATAGACTGCGAATACTGGATGTTGCAGGATGCAATTCATGCAGGGAAAATAAGGTACCTGCAGTATTATGACTCCACAACAAATGCTATAACTGATGATATGCTTTCGTTCCTGGTAAACAATGCCAACGACTCTCTGAGGCTTTGTACCCAGGCGCAGAAGAACCATATAATGAGATATTATCATGACCTGGCAGGTAACCTTGTTAAGACTGTGCCGCCTCCTACCGGCAGCAATCCCTTTGCTGTTGAAAAAGAGACGGTATATCATTATAATTCCTCGAACAAACCCGTTTCCCAGGAAACACCGGACGGAGGTATCACCAGGTTCTATTATGACAGGGCCGGTAGGGTAGTGTTCTCCCAGAATAGCAAGCAACAGGTGGACGACAAATACTCTTATACTCTATACGACAACCAGGGCAGGGTAGTGGAGACCGGCCAGGTGGAAATCGATTGCAGTTCCGGTTGCCCTTATATTACCAATGCAACTGAATATTCCGCATACGACATGCTGGTATATATACGCAATCAAAACAGAGAAGAAGTTGTGCGCACTTACTATGACGAGGAGCCGCTTGACTTGAGTGTTCAGAGTGGTTATACATTGAGCAGGCAGGAAAACCTGCTGGGCAGGGTATCAGCCATTACATACTACGAATCTAAAAGTACCGATCTCTGGACACCTTTTGTGGAGCCGTACTTTGGCATTTATTACAGTTACGATATGCAGGGCAATGTTAAAACAGTAACATATAGTTCCAGCAGGCTGATTGGCATTAAACAGAAATACAAACGTGTAGACTATGATTATGACCAGGTGAGCGGCAAGGTAAATATGCTTACCTATAACAGGGGCGGGGCAGACCAGTTCTATCATAAATATGTTTACGATGCTGATAACCGCGTAAAAGAAGTATATACCAGTAACGACGGTATGATATGGAACCGTGATGCGGAATATACTTACTATAAGCACGGCCCGCTGGCAAACCTGAAGCTGGGTGACGACCAGTTGCAAAGCCTCGACTATGCGTACACTATACAGGGATGGTTGAAAGCCGTAAACGGCGACATTTTAAGGCCCGACAAAGATATGGGCCAAAACGGCCTGCCCGGAGACCTGAGTTATGCAAGGGATGTTATGGCCATGGCGCTTAATTATTATAATAATGATTACAGGCCGATTGATAACACAGTGGCTGCTACGTACTTGCCCGAAGGTAATAAGAGCATGTACAATGGCAACATCCCCAGGCAAACGCTATCGTTGAATACCGTAGGTAATCTCCAGCGCGACTACCGTTACGACCAGGTTCAGCGGTTGAAGTTAGCCGCATATGCTGAAGTAGACGAAGACCTTTTGTCAGTTGCAAGTCCGTCCAATATTTTCAAAAACACCTATAATTATGATGCCCTCGGTAATATAACCGAACTAAACAGGTATGATAACTATAGCTATCATATGGATAGTCTCACCTATACTTATGAATCGGGTACCAACAGGCTGAATATAGTTGATGAAAATATTGCCGGGTACACTTCTGCTCCGCACGACCTGGAACAGGAGCCTTACACACCTGCTAACAGTATCAATTACGAATATGACAATACCGGGAATATGGTACGTAATTACTATGGTAATCAGAAAGTTTCATGGAACCACCTGGGCAAGATTACCGATATCGTAGACACTGTTACCAATACTATCATACATTATGATTACGACGGATTGGGCAACAGGGTGCGCAAAGACGTGATAGATACTGTAAGCGCGGAACTGATTGTAAATAAAGGCGAGTATTATGTGTACGATGCTTCAGGGAATCTCCTTACTGCTTACAATATAAAGACCAACCTTTCACCATGCATGTATATCAAAAAAGCCAATGAAGGTTTGTACGGCGAACCGGATTTTATACAGTTCATCCTGGATAACGTAGACATATATGGCAGCTTCGCCACCAACTTTATTGACCTGGCAATAGCCAATGAAAATGCATGGGCGGTTAATATTACCGGCTCTTATGGCGCTGGTTTCTACATGCAGCACGATAATGATGTATTCCACAGGCTGCTGTTCGCAACGGTTGATTACCTGGATGACATGGCGGTTTTCGACATGAATATGACTGTAGGGCAAAGCTCAGAGCACCTGTTTGCCGCTGCTCTGATGAATAGCAACCTCATGCCTTTCCTGGATCAGATATTCGATTATTCAGGTGAACGCATGAAACTATTTGAACATTATTTTAAAACAATGGGCCCTACAGAACTTCAGGACTTGTGGACTGATGTAGGACTTGGCGGGGCGTATTCAACTAACATGGCAACATATGTTGCATCTATTGAAAGCCAGATGCCTGGCCAGGAAATACAAGCCATAAACAGGATACTGCAAATTGTTAATAATGAACCGCCTCCCAAAAATATGTCGGCGAATTTCCTGAACGCGGTTGTATTTGACCCTGTTATTTTTTCATCACCTAACCTCAGGACTCCTACACCTAACAGCATAGGGCCGTTTACCGTGTTCGAAGAGGCGATTCTGAACGCGCTGTACAATACTAATCACCCCGGCCCTGTGTTCGACTTCTTCAACCAGTGGATTAATGGCCCTACATTGCTCAATAATAACGTTACATTGCTGGAACAATTGACTATACTGTACAATGCCTTAAAAGGAGTTGTGTTGACTGATTTTGTAAACAATGCGTCTGACCCGGCTGCAACACTGGATAAAGCTATTTGCAATACCGAAGGTATAGACCCCATTGCTTATGCTGAAGCAATTGTGCAACATAGCACGCTTGGCCAACTCACGGCTTATGGCCCCGGTTATGTGCCCCTGGCTGAAGATACGTTGATGCTGGCGGAGCACCATATTTATGGCTCTGATAAACTTGCCGTGAAAAACTATGGGCTTGCAGACAGTATAATGAATACTTATCACCATGACCCAGATGTGCCTCCACATCGGGCACTGACTACCCGTATTCCCTGGTATAGCAGGGGATTGGGTGACCTGGTATTTACATACCCCGGTGCATCCGAGCCCTGGGGCAATATGTATAGTGGTGAACGCTACACAGGCCGTAAAATAGGTGTGAAACACTTCCATATTACGGACCATCTCGGTAATGTGCTGGTATCTCTACAGGACCGAAAAAGCGGGCACCTGGCCAATTCCGGCGACACTTTGTATGACTACTGGCAGCCCAACCTGGCCGATGTCAGCGATTATTACCCTTTTGGCATGAAGATGCCTGGCCGTATACTGAATAACGACAACCCCGGTAAATATGGCTATAACACTCAAAGGGCTGAGCAGGATATATACAAATCAAAGTCTGCAGACCTGGGCAAGTATAATGTACATTACCAGTACAAATTCAGGGAATACGATACCAGGATTGCAAGGTTCTGGAGTGTTGATCCTTTAGCTGCGTCTTATCCATGGAACAGTACATATGCTTTTGCTGAGAATAGAGTGATAGATGGTAAAGATTTAGAAGGTTTAGAGTTTATTTCTGATAAGGCAGAAGCGGCTTATTATGGAATTAGTGTAGTTCAGTTAAGGATTTCTCGCGATATTCAAAAACAAGCAGCCCAAACACCACAATCTCAAACTGCATCGAAGACAGAATCAAAGTACAAATACATACCACAAACAGAAGACTATGGTATGGGTATTCAGGGTTCAGCCCGTATAGCTGCTGGCCCATCACTCCATTTTGGGTTTAAAAGTCTTTCGGTAGGTGGAGCATATAAAGAAACACCAGTTTTAGGGTTTAATTTGGGAACTGAAGCAGTGAACGTTGAAGGTATGTCCAGGAACACGGATGGGCATTCCCGTTTGTTTACTACCACACTTTATGGGGACCTATTTCTTGGAGGAGGGTTTGAGAGAAAAGAATATGTTGATGAAAACGGTTTCGAAAGAAAAGTAGAAACAACTACATTATTTTCAGTGGGAATACCGGGGATTTCCTATCAGATAAGCGATGAGAAAGACTTTAATGCAAGAACAAAAATAAGGAAGCATGGTTTAAGTATTGGGTCGAAGCTTGGTTTGGGTTTAAATGTCCAAGCTGAGGGATTTTTGAAGTTTGGAAGCTATGATAATACAGACCCTGGGGACTTTGAGGAGGCTGCACCTAAATCTAAACCTTAAAACCATGTCATTTAATAATTAATATAGGTGGCTACATGATATATGTTATTGGTGGGGTAATTGCATCATTATTTATGCTATCTACGGTAGTGCAAATAACATTGTTTTACTATTTAGAAGTTTCAAATAATTATGACGATTACCCCTATTTGAAGATCAATTTAGGATTACTTACATATTATGATAAAAAAGTTAAGGAAAAGGATGTTCCAATAAAGAAAATTAGGAACATTTCTCTTATAATATCAGGTTACTGCATTGCAATAGGTTTTGCTGTTAACCTTGCTTTTATATTATTAAGATAAGGCTTTGGCTGAACTAATTATAGAATTCCTGCTTTTCGGTAGTTTCGTTAGTATATTAGAATAATAAATAACAAGCCATTTTGTTGTGGTTTAGGTGAAGATTATGCTAGGTTTCCCTATTGTTGGAGTCGACCCCTACCAAAACATTATTATATAAGATTACTATCCTGTTAGTAGACTACGAGAATTCTCTGCAAAGTAGAATGCTGTGTATTTTTATAATACAACAATTTTACGTAAATTTACATACGGTATTGCCGCTTTGTCCCCAGCATTTACAGCAACGTTTTCTATAATGCCAGGACAGAAATGAAAGTCGATATCGCTAATATTAAGGCTACATTATTCATACTGTTCTATTAAAATATAGTATTTAAAAGAATTGTAAATGCGTTTACTTAAAATTATCCGTTAAGTGAATTTATTAATATCACCAGTTCAATATCCTGTCAACAATATCCGGTGCATCTGCTTCCAGCCAATGAAATTCTTTGTCTTTTCTGAACCAGGTGAGTTGTCGTTTGGCGTAATTGCGGGTGTGTTGTTTGATTTTATCTATTGCCTGCTCAAGGGTGTATTTGCCCTCTATATGGTCGAATAGTTCGGAATAGCCTACCGTCTGCAGGTTTTTCAGGTGCTTCAGGTGGTATATGCTTTTTGCTTCTTCCAGCAATCCCTGCTTCATCATTATGTCCACTCTGCGGTCGATACGCTCATACAGCACTTCGCGTTGCAGGTTTAATGCAACCCTTACAATCCTGAAAGGCCGCTGCGCCTTTGTGCCTCTGCGGTAAAACATAATACTCCTGCCCGTGCTGCGCACAAAGGACAAGGCCCTTATCATCCTCACAGGATTTTGTATTTCGCCGGTATTATAAAATTCCGGGTCTTCTGCTTGGATGGCATTTTGCAACCATGCTACCCCATGCGCCTCGTATTGCCGGTTTACTTCCTGTTCAATAGATTCGTCTACATCCGGCATATGGTCTATACCCTCGCAAAGTGATTTGATGTAAAGACCGGTGCCTCCGCATACCACCGCAGTATCACTGTCCTTAAATATTTCCTGCAAATACCCTAAAGCCAGTCGTTCAAAATCGGCAGTCGTCAGATGTTCAGTTACAGAATGGCTGTTGATGAAATAGTGGTGTACCTGTTTCAGTTCCGCGGCTGCCGGCTTGGCTGTACCGATGGTCATTTCGCGGTAGCACTGGCGGCTGTCGGCGGAGATTATTGACGTGCCCAGCCGTTTTGCCAGCTCTATGGCAACGGCGGTTTTACCCACTGCCGTGGGGCCTGCAATTATATATACTGTATGCTTAGCCGGTATCAAAACACCTTATTCCTCCACCCCGTTGTCCTCTACCGGGGGCAGGTCTTCCCCTTCGCTGCCAAAGCCTTCGGCATCGGCGCCGAGGTCGTATTTTTCCTCTATTTCCAGTAGTTTATCCAGGTTTACACCCTTTACACCATACTGCGCTGGGCCAACCCCTTCTTTTCGAAATACATAAGGATAAGTCTGCCTGGGGTCTTCATCGGGTTTTACACCTATCAGTTCCACCATAAAGGTCCATTTCTTCTGCGGGTCGTATTCATATACGAATTTGTGATCAGGTGTAGATGTGAGCGCCGAAACCGGTGTGCGGGACATGGAGAGCGCCGGTGCGCCCTTTTTGTTGACCAGTACCTCGGAGTTCAGCTCCAGGCCACGTTCCCAGCGTTCGTTACTTTCCCAGAAAGACGCAGGGTGTTTGCCGTCAAACTCCCATGCAGCTACTATGGCTTTGTGCAGCTCCAGGAACGATTGCGCCGGTTTTATCTCAATATCCCGGTACACCTGGTCATCTTCTTCCCAATAAACTCTGAATCTTAATATCGGCATAAGTGGCTAAAATCCTGTTTTCTGAGGCTAAAAATAATAGAATTATTTGGGATAGCGGTTAAGGTGTATTACATATCTGAAAACTATTGTACAAAATGCCGGACCTGGTATCCGTAATCCGGCCCCAATTTATTTTTGGAAGAATTATTATTTGTGTTACCTTTGCCATCCCAAAATTTAGACCATGCCGAAGGTTAAGACACATTCCAGGGCGAAAAAGACTTTCAAGTTGACTGCCACAGGGAAGATACGCAGATATAAGGCTTTTAAAAGCCACTTGTTGACTAAAAAAACAACTAAACGCAAGCGTCACCTGCGCCAGGCTGCATTTGTGCATCCTGCCAATGAGAACCTGGTGAAGCGCATGTTGGGTTTACGTTAATTTGATTATTAAAGAAGAAAAATATTTAAGATATGCCACGTTCAGTTAATGCAGTTGCATCCCGTGCGAAGAGGAAAAAGATACTGAAGCAAGCTAAGGGCTTCTACGGTAAGCGTAAAAACGTATATACCGTTGCCAAGAACGTATTGGAAAAAGGTTTGGGCTACAAATATGTAGGCCGCAAGCTGAAAAAGCGCGATTACCGCACTTTGTGGATAGCACGTATCAATGCTGCCGTTCGCGAAGAAGGTATGAGCTACTCACAGTTTATGGGCAAACTGAGCGCCAAGGGCATAGACCTGAACCGCAAAGTACTGGCCGACCTGGCTATGAACGAGCCGGAATCTTTCAAAAAGCTGGTTGCAGAAGTAAAATAATCTTTGTAAAAGTTTAATACATCAGCCGCTATCATACAGATAGCGGCTGATTTTATTATACAAACATGAGGGTAACCTACTCGCTTATATTAATCGTCATCACTGTCTGCACCTGCAATACAGCACGCAACGGTAAAAACAATATTTCATATAATATTCAGCCCGGCGATATCCTCTTCCAGGACCTGGATTGCGGCCCTGCCTGCGATGCAATAGAAAGCGTGACAGAGGGCGTGAATGGCAAGGATTTTTCGCACTGCGGAATAGCTGCAGAAATAAACGGTGAATTAAAAGTAGTGGAAGCATATGGCACAGTGCAGGCAGTGTCATTGGATAGCTTCCTGGCAAGAAGTAAAGATGCGGCAGGAAAACCCAAAGTATTGATAGGCCGCCTGAAGGATAATAAAGAATTGGCCTTGCAGAGCGCAGCATTATCTAAGGGTTATATCGGCAAAGATTATGATGAGGCATTCCGGCTGGGCGACGATGCGTACTATTGTTCTGAACTGGTATATGAATGTTTTAAAAGGGCAAATGACGGCCAGCCTGTTTTCCCGTTGAACGCAATGACCTTTAAAGAACCGGGTGCTGAAGAATTTATGCCGTTCTGGAAGGAATATTATCATAAATTGGGCGTAGGTATCCCGGAAGGTGATCCGGGTATTAATCCCGGGGCGATTTCAAGAAGTAAATACCTGCAAATACTGGAAGTAAACAAACGGTAAGGCCAATCTGTATTATAGGAATGTTTTTTCGCAGGCGCGGTTGTATTTTATTATTGTTCATAATTGTTTCCTCCTGCCAACGGGGCGGATATGATGACGTAGCCGGTTGGCATGAGGCAACAAAAGAACGGATACTGGAACAATCGGAATTGGTAGCGGACAGCATCAGCGAAAGAACCGATATGCTGACAAACGAGTTGGTGCGCAGTTATTACTACAACGGTCATTTATTCCGAAAAGAAATAGTTGGTAAAACCGGGGTGGTAGCATATATGGTGCGTTATGCCAATGACTCCAATTTCTCATATTGCACGGAGTACTGCTCGCATGGTTATAAGATTTATGAGGGCATAGACTATAAACACAAACCCTACGGAATAGCCACCTGGTATGATTGCGAAACAGGCAAAATAACCGAGCAGGGCGTGCGGTATAAATTTAGGAAAGTAGGCCTGTGGAAAATGTACGACAGGAACGGTAACCCTGTACGTGGAATAGTGTACGATAAAGAAGTAAAACTCAAATCATACCCACGGCTGAAGGAATAGCTATTCTATATAATAGCTACTGTACATTAGCGATGTGCTGAGGCTCGCTTTTCTCCCTTTGTCGAATAGGGCATAGATAGCGCTACCGCTCCCGGTCAGCGAGGCATACAGGGCACCCTGGCTGTACAATTGCTTTTTTATGTTCAGCAATTCAGGGTGCTGCATAAATACGGGGTCTTCGAAATCGTTATTTACCTTGCCTTTCCATTGCGTTACGGGGAGTTCGGGCAAATGCCGCAGGTCAAACAATGGTTTGCGCGGTGTTATCATGCCAAATGCGGTTTTGGTGGATACGTGCACATGAGGGCAAATGATTTGAATGCCGTACCCCGATAGGTCGAGATGAGGCAAGGGTGACATTTGTTCTCCGCGACCTGTTGCAAATTGCGGTGTGTTATAAATAAAGAAAGGACAGTCGCTACCCAGCAGCAGGGCCATTTCGGCCAGGGCAGCACTTGTAAGTTCCAGCCTGCAGAAATCATTCAGCAACTTTAGCATAAATGCACCATCGGCAGAGCCGCCTCCTAGCCCTGCACCGGTGGGAATGTTTTTCAGCAGGTGAATGTCTAAAGCGGGGGTTTTCGCAGGGAACCGTTCTTTTATCAGTTCGTATGCCTTCCATACCAGGTTCTGTTCGTAGCCGCCCTCTACCCGTTTGCCTTCCATATGCAATTGCGTAGCTCTGCCATTCGCGGGCACTATTTCCAGCGCATCGTGCAGCCCGGTTACAGGATAAAATACAGTTTCCAGGTCATGGTAGCCGTCGTTGCGACGATTTGTGACATAGAGGCCTAAATTTATCTTGCTATTGGGGAAACTGATCATAAGCGCAAATAACAAAACTGAAGCATAAAATTATCTGTATTTTTGGAAACCGTGCACTAATGGGGCATAAGGATATATGAAGGAAGTCATCAGCTTAAAAGACGTTCGTAAAAGCTATTACCTTGGCAAACAGGAATTGCCCGTGCTGAAGGGTATTGACCTGTCCGTGATGGAAAATGAATACATATCGCTGATGGGCCCTTCTGGTTCCGGCAAGTCTACCCTAATGAATATTATCGGTTGCCTGGATACTTTAACTGCTGGCACTTATGTACTGAACGGAAAGGATGTGAGCAAAATGAGTGATGACGAATTGGCCGATGTACGCAATATGGAAATTGGTTTCGTATTCCAGCAATTCAATCTATTGCCGCGGCTTACGGCCTGGGAAAATGTTGCATTGCCGTTGATATATGCGGGGGTGAATAAGAAGGACAGGGAAGAACGCGCCCGCGATATATTGGCCAAGGTCGGGCTGGCAGACCGCGCGCATCATAAGCCGAACGAGCTATCGGGCGGGCAGAGCCAACGTGTGGCGGTGGCAAGAGCGCTGGTAAATAATCCATCTATTATATTGGCCGACGAACCAACGGGTAACCTGGATACGAAGACATCGGAAGAGATAATGGAACTCTTTGGTCAAATACACGAACAGGGTAATACAGTGATGCTGGTAACGCACGAAGAGGATATTGCTAATTTTACAAAACGGATTGTAAGGATCAGGGATGGAGTAGTGGAGAGCGATACTGTAAGGAAATTGGCTAATAAGCTGATTAGCGAATAAGCTAATAAAACAACTATGGCATTTAAGATATACACAAAGACCGGGGACAAAGGCAGCACCAGCCTGATAGGCGGGGTGCGCGTGCCCAAGAATCATATACGCATTGAGAGTTATGGTACCGTAGATGAATTAAACTCCTTTCTGGGGATGGTGCGGGATATGGCGCAAAATACACTGGTGACTGAATGGTTGCACGAAATACAGGACAGGCTTTTTACCATCGGCTCTGTACTTGCTACCGACCCCGGCAAAGACGTGAAAATGAAACTGCCTGACTTGCACGATGCCGATGTGATATGGCTGGAACAGAAAATAGATGAAATGAACGAACAGCTGCCGGAGATGCGCTCGTTTATTTTACCGGGCGGGCAACTGGCCGCATCCACTACTCATGTGGCGCGTTGCGTATGCAGGCGGGCCGAGCGTTTGTGCGTAGGAATGCAGCAACATAATGAAGAAGTACCTGAAATGATAATACGCTACCTGAACCGGTTGTCTGATTTTCTTTTTGTACTGGCCAGGTATATAAGCCATGTAAACGGCGTAGAAGATACACCCTGGCGAGCCAGGATATAAAAAGGCCATCCATTGCGGGACCGCCTTTCCACGTACTTGAAAAAAAGTGACGGTTAGTGCCGGATCTCAATTTTTCGTACAGTTGTTTGTTGTTTTGTCTGCGGTATCAACTCATATACAGCGTATTTATTCCCATAAAGAGTAGCTTTGTCAGATGAGCAAATTGGCTTTTATTGTTATTGTATCGTGCATTTTTTTGCAGGCATGCAGTGGTGATAAAGAATCACCGACCAAACTTGATAAGATAGACTGGGTGCTGGGTTATTGGGAAATGTCGTCGCCCCAGGGCACTGTTACAGAATCGTGGGTGCGTACGAGCGATTCGGTTTTTTCAGGTGTCGGAAAATTCCTGGATAGCGCAGGGAAAATACTGACCACAGAGGAAATAGCCATTGTGTTACGGGACGATGAGTTGCTGTATATCCCGACAGTTGGGGGACAAAATGATGGACAACCGGTTACCTTTCAGGAGGCAGGCTTTTCCGATAGCATGGTAGTGTTCGAAAATAAAGGACACGATTTTCCCCAACGCATAGTATATGTGAAACAAGGCGAAGACAAGATGTTGGCCTACATCGAAGGTGAAATGAACGGGGAACATATGAAAATGGAATACCCCTATGTTAAACATTAAGCAGCGGCCTTTGGCGTATATATATTGTTCAGCATTGTGTACAGTTCGGGATATTGTATTTGAAACAGTTCCGGTTGTTTAAAGAAATATTCTGACACAACGGCAAAAAATTCCGCTTCGCTGGTAGCTCCATAGGGGTTGATGTCTGTATAACCTTCCTTTATGGCGCGCATATAAGCATTCATCAGACTCTTCCATTGGCTTGCCTTGTCTTTGTCCAGCATATACTGCGGCACACCATCTATGGCACCGTCCGCCTTATCTATCAGGTGTACAAATTCGTGTATCGCCGTATTATGTGTATTTTCAGCGTACAGGAAGCCTGCCCTCAGCGCAGGCTGTGAGAGTATCATCTGCCGGTGCAGAACGCCTTCGCCCACCAGGCCCAGCACATCCCTGCCGGGGCCATCAACATCGTATTGCCGGTTGAAAGTATCGCCGTACAATAATACTTCGTTCAGGTTGTTGTATCGGCCATGGGGATATCTGAAAAGCGGCATGATAGCAGCCGCTGCAATAAATACGAGGTCAACCTCGTACACTTTAACACCGCCAACGCCTGTCACCTTTGTCCTGGCAAGGAAATCACGCATTCGTTCTTCAAACCTGGCCTTATCAGGAGCAGACAGTGAAATGTAAAAAGGCACATAATGATTAAGCAGGAATTTTGTAGCGGCAGGCAATTGGTATGCGGCAAGCCTGGCCTTTCGTTTTTTCCATGAGCGGTACAGGAGAAATAATATTCCCATCACTACCAGCAGTATCACGATACCCTTTAACAACATACATCAAATCTAACTGAGTTGAACTTACCGGCTGCAATAAGTACATAGAAAAAATATATTGCCAAAAAAACAAGAGCCATCCTTTTGGGATGGCTCTTGTAGTGAGATTTATTCTTGAGTGATAATTACGCTTCGTCAGAATTTACCAGCTCATTTACAAACTTCGCCACAGCGGCAATGCGCGCGTGGTTCAATGCATAGTGAATAAACTTACCATCGCGCTCGGTGATCACGATGTTGGCACGACGCAAAATTGCAAGATGTTGAGAAGCAACGGATTGCTCCAAACGCAACTTCACGTAAATGTCGGTAACATTCATACGCTTGTTCTCTTCCAGCAGCTTGATGATTTGTTGGCGCAATTTATGGTTAATCGCCCTCAAAGTCATAGCGGCGTTTTTCACTGCCATGTAATCCAGCTTAATTTGTTCGTTTGAACCTTCATCTTTACGAATAACCAGCGTATTGGCTGACATAGTCGTTTCCATCTACATTAAAATTTACTAAATGAATAATAAAATAAAAAACTTGATTAATATGATATAGTTGTACTATATGTAATACTAATTGGAATGCAAACATACGTCAAACGCAAATATGAAACAACTATATATTCATGTATTCTGTTAAACCACAGTTAAAATAACCTTTTGTATTAATACAAAAGCTTTGTAATCAATTGGTAATCTTAGCTTTATGAGTGTAAACCTGTTTTAAATAAAAAGGTTCTGCATGCGCTAAACTGACAATTCTATTACAATTGTATTCTGCCCAGGCATACCTGGCCCAGCTTGCCATGTTCACTCTTGTAGTGGGGTTAAATGTTACTTTCTTTTTTGCCAAAGCGGTTGTGACAGCGTCGTTGATATAACCGGTACACGACAAATTCCCCTCTAAATTACAGGCGAACTCCTCCATCCTATCTTCAAACAGGTGTTGCGGGGCATGAACGACAGCCAGTGCATTGTCGTACACAGCAACAAAGTATTCGTTTGCCCGGGCCTGTAGTATTGCCAGGTGATAATCAGCGCTCTTAGCCTTGTCATACACGCTTTCAAGGCACAGCAACTGCAGCCGGTTATGCATCATTAACGGCTTACCCAGTGCGTAACAAAAACCCTTGGCGGTAGCCAGCCCTATCCGCAATCCCGTATAGGAGCCTGGTCCCCCGTTTACGCAAAAAGCGGCAACATCCCGGAACCCGATCTTGTTTTCGGCCAGCATGCGCATAATATCATTGTTGATCGTTGCAGCATGATTGCGTGCGTCCTGTTGTTCGATAGAAGCAAGTAACACGCCGGACTTCGCCAGGGCGACTATCCCGGTCTCTGCCGAAGTATCTATATGCAGGATATAAGCCATAAAAGGGACTGCAAATGTACGGTACCGGCATGAGTAGCAGAAATCAGTTCTTTCCCGTAGGTTTGTGTTTATGGAAAAGAAAGTAATACGCACAGACAACGCTCCGGCCCCGATAGGACCATACAGCCAGGCGATTCAGTACGGGGATATGCTTTTTGTCTCCGGACAAATAGCCATCGAGCCCGCGACAGGAGAATTAGTTCAGGGTGATATACAGTTGGAAACAAGGCAGGTAATGGAAAATATCGAAGCCATTCTGGCTGCAGCCGGGATGAATTTCTCCAATGTTATCAAATCTACCATCTTCCTGATGGATATGGGGCAGTTTGCGATGGTAAACGAGGTGTATGGCTATTATTTTGCAGACAATCCGCCGGCCCGGGAAACTGTGCAGGTAGCAGGGCTGCCTAAGGGCGTAAATGTAGAAATCAGCGTGGTTGCGGGACGATAATATCCACACGCTTTTCACAGCCTTTAAACCCTTGAAAATATTACGTTCTATATATTGTTAAAACCCTTGATATTGTTTGTCCGGAAGGGGCTTTTTTGCTATATTTGCAAGGTTAATTTTAACCTGATTTAATAGGTGATCCTGCGTGGATATTTGCAGTGATTGCTATCATTCCGGGAGGTATAAAAAGCCCTCTTGTTCAACAAATTTATGAGTACAGAAAATACTACTGTTAACACACCTGCTACTACGGGTTACGATGCCGCCAGCATACAGGTTTTAGAAGGTCTTGAAGCCGTGCGCAAACGCCCGGCGATGTACATAGGCGATATCGGCGTCAAAGGTTTGCACCACCTGGTTTATGAAGTAGTGGATAACTCTATTGATGAAGCACTGGCGGGGCACTGTAAAAATATCACCGTCACTATCCACACCGATAATTCTATCAGCGTCATGGACGACGGGCGCGGTATACCTACAGGCATACACCCTAAAGAGGGGCGTAGCGCACTGGAGGTGGTGATGACGGTATTGCACGCCGGGGGTAAGTTCGATAAGGATTCCTACAAGGTTTCCGGTGGATTGCACGGTGTAGGTGTAAGTTGCGTAAACGCGCTTAGCAGCCATATGCACACTACCGTGTATCGTGAGGGTAAGATATTTGAGCAGGAGTATGAGAAGGGTATTCCCATGTATTCTGTGCGCGAGGTAGGAACAAGCGGGAAAAGAGGTACTCACCAGCACTTCTGGCCCGACAATAGCATCTTCAAAGATACTACGTATAACCGCGAAATATTGGCGGGACGTCTCCGCGAGTTGGCTTACCTGAATAAAGGCATCAATATTATACTCATAGACTCCAGGGAAACTGATGCGGAGGGCAATGAACAGAATGAAGTATTTTTCAGCGAGGGTGGTATCGTAGAGTTTGTCCAGATGCTGGACGAGTCGGGCAAGCGCATACCGTTGCTTGCTAAACCCATATATGTAGAAACGGTTGATGAAGATACCAATGTGGCGGTGGATGTAGCCCTGAACTACAATACCTCGTACAACGAGCATATTTTTTCTTACGTCAACAACATTAATACAATAGAAGGCGGTACGCATGTGGCGGGCTTCCGCAGGGCGATCACCCGCGTTTTTAAATCTTATGGCGACAAGAACAAATTATTTGAGAAAGCCAAAGTAGAAATAACCGGCGATGACTTTCGTGAAGGATTGAGCGCCATTATTTCTGTTAAAGTACCCGAACCACAATTTGAAGGCCAGACAAAAACGAAACTGGGCAACAACGAGGTGATGGGCGTAGTAGATGTATCAGTAAGCCGTGTACTGGAAGCCTACCTGGAGGAAAATCCCAAGCAGGCAAAACTCATAATTGACAAAGTGATAATAGCTGCGCAGGCTCGCGCCGCTGCACGTAAGGCCCGGGAACTGGTACAACGTAAGAGTGTATTGTCGGGTGGTGGTATGCCCGGCAAACTCGCCGACTGCTCGGATAAGGATCCCGGACGTTGCGAGCTATACCTTGTGGAAGGTGACTCGGCCGGCGGTACCGCCAAGCAGGGCCGCGACCGTAGCTACCAGGCTATATTGCCCCTGCGTGGTAAGATACTTAACGTGGAAAAAGCACAGGAACATAAGATATATGAGAACGAGGAGATCAAAAATATGTTTACAGCGCTGGGCGTATCAGTAGGTACAGAAGACGACCCTAAAGCACTGAACTTAACGAAACTGCGTTATCATAAGATCATCATTATGACCGATGCCGACGTGGATGGTTCTCACATTGCCACCCTGATACTTACCTTCTTCTTCCGCTACATGACGGCGCTGGTAGAGCAGGGACACGTGTACCTGGCACAACCGCCGCTGTACCTCGTGAAGAGAGGTAAAGAGCAGGAATATGCCTGGACTGAAGAACAGAGCAAAGCGCTGGTGGAGCGCCTGGGTGGCGGTAAAGAAGACAGCGTGAACATACAACGTTACAAAGGTTTGGGTGAAATGAACGCTGACCAACTGTGGGAAACAACCATGAACCCCGCCACAAGGATGATGAAAAGGGTAAGTATAGAAAGCGCCGCTGAAGCGGATAGGGTATTCTCTATGCTGATGGGTGATGAGGTTGCACCGCGCAGGGAATTCATCGAAAGCCACGCGAAGTATGCGAAGCTGGATGTATAAAACAACGACGCATAACCGTATATAAAATCAAAGTCCCGCTGAAAAGCGGGACTTTCTTATGCCCTGTTTGCATATGCAAATAGAACATTACCCCTATTGAAACGAAAGCAACGTGCATCCTGCACAACGCAGAAAAAATGATTTTTAGTACCGGGTTTGGTTGTTTGTTTGAATTATCCTCTGAGGGCCAAGGTAGAAATCAGGTTTCGAAAATAGTTAGATAATCGGGAAAAACCAAAAATGCCCTGTATGTTAACACACAGGGCATTATAAATTAATATTCTGGTATATCAGTATTATTTCTTTTTACGCACAGGCGGCTGTTTGGCGCGTTCCATTTGCGCCTTTTGCATCTCCTCCAGTTTCGACTGCCATTTCGATGGTGTGGCGGGTTTGTTTTTGTTCTCCTGCATTTTGGCATGGATAGCCTTTTCATCTATTACATACTTCTGTATGATGAATTGCTGCAAAATGCTCAGCATATTGGAGAAGAAGTAATAGAATGTAAGAGCCGCAGCCATCTTATTGAATACGCCCAGCAGCATGAAGGGGAATATGAACGGCAGGTATTTCAACACAGGATTGTTCGGGTCCTGCGGGGTCATGTTCCTGTTGTACAATGCCAGGAAGAGGCTGGAGATAGTCATGAGTATTGTAAACAAGCTCACGTGGTTACCGTATATAGAATTAATAACGGGTATATTACCTCCCCAGCTTACTATGCTATCGTAGGTAGAAAGGTCGTCTGCCCATAAGAACGATTCCTGCCTCAACTCGATAGATGATGGGAAGAAATAGAACATGGCAAACAGTATAGGCAATTGCAGCAAAGTGGGCAGACACCCGCCAAGCGGGTTAACACCTGCTGAGCGGTACAGTTTCATCTGTTCCATACCAAATTTCTGTTGGTCGTCACCATATTTGGCGCGCAGTTCGTCCAGTTCGGGTTTTAACACCCGCATCTTGGCCGATGAGAGGTAGCTCTTATAGGTAAAGAATGACAGTAACAGCCTGATAATAATGGTCATCAACATGATAATGATACCAAAGTTGCTGATGAAGCTGCTGAGCATATTAAAAATGGGTATGATCAGCCATTTGTTGATATACTTCACAAAGAACATAGGACCATAACCCAGGGGTACCATTTCTTCCAGCCCTATTTTATAAGAGCGTAATGTAGTATAGTGGTTGGGGCCTATGTACATACGCAGGTTCACGCTGGGATTGGCCGCTGTCTTTACCGGTATTTCAAAGGTATTTACATTGCGCGCAACAAAACTGTCCTGCTCCGAACCAACATTGCCTTCAATATTCACCCTGTTCAGGCCATCTTCGGGTATCAGCGCGGTGGCGAAGAAATGCAGGCGGAAACCCAGCCATTTGGCAGATTTATCCAGGCTCTCTTTTTGCGTATTGATGAAGCTGAAATAATCTTCATCGCCATCTGTAAAGTTGTAGTATACCTGGCTGTTGGTACGCTCTGTCTTAATATCACGCTCCGTGTGCAGGGCTTCTGTCTGCCATGTTACAGGCAAGTTGGTAGCAGACATGCCGGCCAGGCTGATATTGGTTTGCAGCATATATCCCTCTGCGGGCAGGCTATAAGTAATACGGACCATTTTACCGCCGCCCATATCGGCAGTGAAGGCTATAGCTTTATTACCGGCCGTATCGGTGGTTTCTTCCGCCGTGTAATATAGATCTGAGGTTGCGGTGGCGCCGTTGTCTACGGGAAGCAGGGCGCTCAGTTTGTTGTATTCGCCCTCGAAGAGGTGCAATGGTTTGCCGGTATAGGTCTTATAGTTTTTCAACAGGGCGCCTACGGGGTGCGCACCTTTGGTGGTGAATTCTACAGCCAGGTCTTGGTTCTCCAGCACAACAGTTTTCTCCTCACCCCTGAAGGCGGGTGGTTTTGCCATTTCTATGGAATCGTTGATTGCAGCTACCTCAGACGTTGCGGGAGCTACAGGCGCTATGACTGTATCTTTCGCCAATGGTTTGGGGTGTGCTTTGGCATTGGCCACTGAATCAGCCTTTTTAGCTGTTTCAAATTTTGATTGGGAATAGTTGTTGTATGCGATATATCCTACCAGCAGAAGTACCAATAACAGGAAGCCCGTGACTGAATTACGATCCATGTATTTTTATAAAATGAGGTGCAAAGGTAGCTAAAATGAGGTGAACCCGTACATAATATAGAGCATGATATTTAAATTATTTTTATAATATTTATGATTTTGCGGTTAAAAAAACTATTTTAGGCTTCCCTTCCACCTTATTAACACGAGGGCTTATAGTTGAGAGAGAAAAATAAGGGATAAGGCATTGGTATTAATAAGCCTGCGCCTATTGTATCACAAAACAATAACATGTCCTATGTTTATTAAAAAAGACAACGAGAAAAAGGAGGCTGCTAAAGGCAACCGTCATATGGGGGCAGTAAGCACTATAGCCGCAGGTACCACCATCAATGGCGATATGGAGTCGGACTCGGACATGCGCATTGACGGTAATATCATCGGCAATGTGTATTGCAAAGCGAAAATCGTTTTGGGTGAGTCTGGCATCATCCAGGGTGACCTGCATGCCAGTAATGCCGACTTGTTTGGCACCGTAAACGGGAATGTTATTACCAAAGATTTACTTTGCCTGAAATCGAAAAGCACGGTGAATGGAAATGTGAATACCAAACGCCTGCAGATAGAACCCAATGCAATATTTAACGGCCAGTGCAAAATGACGACCGACCAGGTGCAGGGCAAAACATTATCTGATAAGAAAGTAGAACTGGAAGTACACGGAAATTAATCGGTAAAATATTTCAACTCTTCATCAAGTTGCAGGTAAGGGTGTTGAGCAGTCAACGCCCTTATTTTTTGCACATAACTCTGCCTGAACTTTTTGTGTGCTTCCGTTTGCGGAAAGCGGGATTTGTGGTTGCGGGCTATCACTATTTCATGTACTTCTTTCATCAGGGCTTTGGTAGGTTCGTTCATACATGCTTCTACCATACGGTTCCATACATAATCGGTGGCCAGGTAGTTGGGATGTACAAAATCTATGTCGTAATACCGGTGATCGCGCAATATGTCTATCACCAGCTCGTATGCCGGGAAGTAATAAGCCTGTTCAAACTTTTCGCGAAGAGCGTGTACACTCTCTATTATTCTTGCTTTGCTGCGGTTGTTTTCTACTATGCCATCGCGGTAATGGCGCACAGGGCTAACAGTGAATATGATTTGTACGCCGGGATTGACAGCCAATAGCTTGTTGAGCGTATGGGTAAACTTGCTAACTATCTCATCAATGGGCATCAGCTTTTTCTCAAACCAGTTAGCCGGTGCGCGGTGATTGTTGCTTACTGGTTTTCCTGTTTCTTTAAGTACATAATAATATGCTGAGCCCAGGGTAATCATTACATGTGTAGCGATACGGATATATGCTGCAGCCTCTGCCTGCGATTGATTGATGCGTGTTAAGGCTGTTTCTTTATCAATATCAGAAAACTGCGTGTGGTGCTCCCAACTGTTCCACAATTCGTTCAGGTAAAATAAATCATCTGCACTGTATTGCCTGTTATCTATATAGCTATCCATGCTGTCGGCCACGCTGTGCGGGTTGAAGAGTATACCATGCGGGTTGTCCAGTACGTTGAAACGGTGCTGCTTGAGGCGGATAGCCATATTCTCGGCAAAGCAGGAACCTGTAAGGAAGAGCCTGCTATGGTAGCTGATAGCCTGTGGCAGTGATGGTATATTGATGCTGAGCGTATGCATAGTGTAAAAATAGAGAATGCCGCCAAGATAAACAGGCTAAATAATGTCTAAGGCATCCCGGATTCCGCTAATTTCTTAGCTTGCACCATATATGCGCCTGTATGTAAAAAATATGGTTTGCAACCGCTGCAAAATGGTGGTGGAAAATGAGCTGAAACGCATTGGCCTGCACCCGCACACGGTGGGCCTGGGCGAGGTGGATATTGACGAGGAGCAGCTCACGGGCATACAGGTAGCGGAGATAGACGCAGCACTCAGGCCATTAGGCTTTGAGCTGATTGATGACCGTAAAAGCCGCATTATAGAAAAGATAAAAAGCACTGTTATTGAATTAGTCCATAATGCTGAAGCGGATAAACCCCGCATCAAACACAGCGAATACCTGGCACAAGCAGTCCATTATGATTACAGCTACCTCAGCAAACTGTTTTCAGAGGTAGAAGGTATCACGATTGAGCAATACATCATACAACAGAAGATAGAAAAGGTAAAGGAGTTGCTGGTATACGACGAGTTCTCACTCAGCGAAATAGCATTTCAGCTTGATTACAGCAGCGTAGCGCATTTATCCGCCCAATTCAAAAAAGTAACTGGGCTCACGCCCAGCTTCTTCAAAAACATGAAGCAACACCCTCGCAAGCCTCTGGACGAGATAGGCAACAAGAATATGTAAATCTTATACAAGATTGTGTAACAGCCGCCCTGAATGGGCAGGGTAATTTTGCAGTATAAAAATTATCCGACATGACACATGAGTATAACATTACAGGCATGACATGCAATAGCTGTGTAGCCAAAGTGAAAACTGAATTACTAAAGCTGGGCGATGTATTAAGTGCCGATGTACAATTACAATCCCCCCAGGCGAAGGTGATTATGCAGAAGCACATTTCTATAGACGCGCTGCAGCAAGCCATATCCAAAGCGGGCAGGTACACCATAACAGAAACTGGGCATATGCAACACAGCATGGATAACACTGCCGAAGAACAAGACGATTCCTATTATCCCATCTTCCTGATATTCGGGTATATAACAGGTATTACTTTGTTGATACAACTGGTGCAGGGTGGTTTCCACTGGATGCAGTGGATGGGCCATTTTATGGCTGGGTTCTTCCTCGTATTCTCCTTTTTCAAGCTAATGAACCTGAAAGGCTTTGCTGAAGGTTATAGCATGTACGATGTGGTGGCTAAACGCTTTCCGGGTTATGGATATGTTTATCCATTCATAGAATTGGGCTTAGGTATCGCGTTTTTGACAGGTTTTTCTCCTGTATTGACCAACTGGGTTACGCTTATTGTAATGACCGTGAGTACGATAGGTGTGGTACAAAACCTCATGAAGAAATCCCCGTTCCAATGTGCCTGCCTGGGTACTATTATCAAATTGCCATTGAGTAAAGTGACACTGTTTGAAGATGTGCTGATGGTGCTGATGAGCGCGGCTATGTTGCTCAACTTAATATGATTAAATCTGTTTAAACAACTAAGATGAAAAAGATACTCTTATCAATTGTAATAATGCTCGGTGCTGCGTATGCACATGCACAGCACGATCATCATCATATGCCGGACACAACAAAGCGGCAGGACACAGCCATGCAAAAAGAAGCCCATAGCGGGCATATGGCCATGAATAATATGAGCCATGCCTTTTCGCTCAACCTGCCTATGACCAGGAACGGTTCCGGAACAGGTTGGTTGCCCGATGCTTCGCCGATGTATGGATATATGTTTCACGCACGTAAGTGGATGTTTATGATGCATGGTAATATATTTCTCAGGTACAACAACCAGGACTTCAACAATGCAGGTGTCCGTGGTGCTGCAATGGTTGACGCGCCCAACTGGATAATGGGTATGGGCCAACGCCGGGTGGGTAATAAAGGTTTGTTTCATTTCAATATTATGATGTCTGCAGATGCCCTGGTAACGGGAGGTAATGGTTATCCATTACTTTTTCAAACCGGGGAAACATGGGAGGGAAAACCCCTAATAGACAGGCAACATCCGCACGATTTGTTTTCGGAACTATCTGTAAGCTATGCTCATTCTTTTTCAAAAAAGCTGGATGTATTCGCCTACCTGGCTTATCCCGGCGAACCTGCGCTGGGTGCTGTAGCATTTATGCACCGTCCGTCGGCACTGAATAACCCTGATGCGCCCCTGAGTCATCACTGGGTAGATGCCACGCATATTACTTTTGGTGTAGCGACATTGGGCGTACGTTATGGGAAGTTCAGGCTGGAAGGTTCATCTTTTACAGGACGCGAGCCCAATGAACAACGTTTTGATTTTGACAAACTCCGCTTTGATTCGCGTAGCGCCAGGTTGTCATTCAATCCTGACAAGCATTGGGCCTTGCAAGTATCACATGCATTCATCGAGAGCCCGGAAGAAGTGCATGTAAATGAAGATGTGTACCGTACTACTGCATCAGCAGTATATAGCAGGCAATGGCAGAAGAACCTGTTATTCAATGCCACAGCGTTGTGGGGACTGAATAAAACAAAACATTTTGATGGTGAACATGCAGCACTGGCTGAGGCTTCATTATATATCAACCGCCTGGCAGTGTATGGCAGGTACGAGTGGGTGCAGAAGTCGGGAGAAGAATTAGGATTGCCGGAGCCGCAGTTTGACCATCATGATCTGTTTCCGGTAAATGCAATAACGCTCGGCGCTGCTTATGATGTACTTAAGATTAAACCTGTGCGACTGGCGGCCGGCGGTCAATTCAGTTTTTATGCAGCAGATAGCAGGCTGGATGCTTTGTACGGCACCAACCCCATGTCTTTTCAACTATACCTGAGATTGTATCCTGAACTCATGGGGATGCAGTGATAATGCTCATTGTTCTTATAAAAGCTTAAGACGAGCTTCGCTGCATGGCCGTTAGTCCTGCAACGAAGCTCGCTTTGATTAAAAGCATTCATACACTGATATGGGTGGTGATGGTATGCATTATCGCTTATGTTGTGTATAGCGGCGTGTCGGGTGATATTAACGTTTACTCCTGGCTGGCTGTAGCTGCGGTAATAGTTGAAGGGTTGGTATTATGGTTGTTTAAAGGCAAATGCCCGTTGACAGTATGGGCGAGCAATTATTCTGATTCGCGAAAAGACAATTTTGATATTTACCTGCCCGAATGGCTGGCGAGGTATAATAAGTTGATATTTACGACTGTGTTTGTGTTGGGATTGGTTTTGATGTTATGGCAGTACGTTTAAAACATTACCCCAACTCAAAACTCGTAATCCCAAAGACTTTATTCATATCTATTTTCGGCGGTGTGCCATAGTACATCCTGGCACATTCAAATACATATTCTGCCTCGTATTCGCTCACTATTTCAACGGCAGCTTCGTTACACACAGGTATGTCTATATACAGTTGCTCTCCCTGCACAACATCCAGGCATGCCTTGTACAGCTCTTCTGCAATCATGGCGTTGTCGGCAAACAGCGGGCCTATCTTATAACCCTTTATCAATTTCCGCACCACCGCAAAACCTTTTATAATATTATCTTCTGTGTACTTGAATGTTTTATTCCCCGGCAGGAATAACCATGGCTGCATAAACTGCGGACGGGAAAAACCAAAACAATCAGCATCGTAGGCCAGTACAACATCTACATCATCATCTATTATTGGGGTGATGTTGTTGTGGACATCAAAAGCCGCACCTGTCCTTACATACCGCTCATCGCGGAAAGCGATTTCAAACCCACCCTCGCCGTAGAATGGCTGCATGGTCAACACTCCGTCCATACCTATTGTAGCACCATCGTTTAACCTTGACAATAAGGTGTCGCGCCGCTGGTGCCAGAGTTGCCTGCCTATACCTGCGGAGCGGTATTCGGGCTTCACGATAAACAAACCCATAAAACCGAACCTGCCGTCGTAAGACACAATAGAACCACCTGCAATCAGTTCGCCATCGTGATAATAACCGTAAAACCCTTCAGGGTCGGTAACGAAGAATACTTCAGCATCTTTCGGACCTGGGTTCCAGCCTTCCGCTTCCGCCCAGGATAACAGAGTTTTTACACCGGCAAGGTCTAAGAGTTGGAATTGAAGTTGGTTTGGGTTCATTATCATAAAAGTACAATATATAGAGCTGCAGTGTTGCTTACCTCATTCTGAATTTCCTGCTTTATATTTGCCCTGATGCAATCATCCCATCCCATAGGTATATTCGATTCAGGTTTTGGCGGGCTTACGGTGTTTAAAGCCATTAAAGAAAGGCTGCCGCAGTACGACTACCTGTACCTGGGCGACAACGCGCGCGCGCCCTATGGCGACCGCTCGCTGGACATTGTTTATGAATATACTTTGCAGGCGGTAGAGTGGATGTTCGCACAAGGTTGCCCGCTGATTATACTGGCATGTAACACCGCATCGGCAGAGGCGCTTAGGAAGATACAAATGAATGACCTGCCCCGTATGGGCGCTGAAAAGCGCGTATTGGGTGTGATACGCCCTACGGCCGAGATAATTGGAAAGTACACAAAAAAAAATGCAGTGGGGGTGCTGGGTACGCATGGCACTATCGACAGCTATATTTACCCGGTAGAGATAAGTGAGTTTTATCCTGGGGTACAGGTCTTTCAACACGCCTGCCCTATGTGGGTGCCTATGATAGAAAATAATGAGCATATCAGCAGCGCGGCAGAACACTTTGTAAAGCAGGACCTGGAAAAACTGTTGCAGCAATGCCCGGATATCGACACCGTACTTTTAGGTTGTACGCATTACCCTTTGCTGCTGAACACAATTAAAAAGCATTTACCGCCGGGCGTGAGGGTGGTGACTCAAGGTGAAATTGTAGCAGATAGCCTGGCAGAATACCTGCAGCGGAATACCGAGATAGAAAATCAACTGACGCAGGGTGGACAGGTAACTTTTTATACTACCGATTCACCCGCTTATTTCGACAAGCATGGCAGTGCCTTCTTTGGCGAAGAAGTGCACTCGCAGCATGTGAGGTTGTAATTAATTTCCGGCTACCGATTTTTCGAATACTTTTTCCGCGTTGCCATTTCGGTTGCGGGCTTCTTTAGCCGCAGCAACAAAGGCAACGAAGAGCGGGTGCGGGTTTTCAACCGTACTCTTGTATTCGGGGTGGAACTGTACGCCTACGAAATATGGATGCTCTGGCAGCTCCACTATTTCCACCAGCCCTGTGGCGGGGTTGATACCGGTAGCTTTCATACCGGCTTTTTCAAATGCCTCCAGGTATTCGCTATTGAATTCGTAGCGGTGGCGGTGGCGTTCAGAGATGTCGTGACTACCATATATTGCTGCCACTTTTGAGCCTTCTTTCAGCTTGCATTCGTACGCGCCCAGCCTCATAGTGCCACCCATCTGTTTAATGTTCTTCTGCTCCGCCATCATACTGATAACGGCATGGCTGGTATCATCATTCATTTCCGTAGAGTGTGCATGTTCCATCCCTAACACGTTGCGTGCAAATTCTACACAGGCCATCTGCATACCCAGGCATATACCAAAGAAAGGAATTTGGTGCTCGCGGGCGTAGCGAATGGCATCTATCTTACCGTCAATCCCCCTGTTGCCAAAGCCGGGCGCTACCAGCACTGCATCCAGGTTGCGCAGCTTTTCTGCAGCGTTCTTAGGTGTCAGGTCTTCAGAATGTATGTTGCGTACTTCTACTTTGCACTCATTCATAGCGCCTGCATGTATCAATGCCTCCAGTATTGATTTGTAGGCATCCTGTAGCTCCACATATTTACCTATCAGGCCTATCACTACTTTCGATTTTGGGTAGCGCAGCTTGTTCAGGAACTCCTTCCACCGTGTCAGGTCAGGGTCGGTACCCATAGGTAGTTCCATTTTCTTCAGGCATATTTCATCCAGTTGCTCACGCATCATTTCCAGCGGTACGCTGTAGATGGTATCCGCATCCATTGCTTCTATTACAGCGTCTTGGGTGACGTTACAAAACAGGGCTACTTTGCGTTTTATTTCTTTGTTCAGCGGTTCCTCAGTACGGCAAACCAGTATATCCGGGTTCAACCCGTTTTCACTCATCATTTTCACCGAGTGCTGCGTAGGCTTGGTTTTCAACTCTTTTGCAGCTTTCAGGTAGGGTATTAGTGTCAGGTGAACAACTAAGCAGTTTTCATCGCCCATCTCCCATTTCAACTGGCGCACCGCCTCAATGTATGGCAGTGATTCAATATCACCCACTGTACCACCTAATTCAGTAATGACAATATCAAATTCATTCTTTTCGCCCAGCAAGGTGATGCGGCGTTTGATCTCATCTGTAATATGCGGTATCACCTGTACGGTTTTACCCAGGTACGCGCCTTCGCGCTCTTTATTAATTACATATTGATATATGCGGCCGGTAGTTACATTATTGGCTTGTGATGTATAGGTATTCAGGAAACGCTCGTAGTGGCCCAGGTCCAGGTCGGTTTCGGCGCCGTCTTCAGTCACATAACATTCGCCGTGTTCGTAGGGGTTCAGGGTGCCGGGGTCAACGTTGATATAGGGGTCAAATTTCTGGATGGTGGTGCTGTATCCTCTTGCCTGCAGCAGTTTGGCCAGCGAGGCGGCAATAATTCCTTTACCTAATGAAGAGGTAACACCTCCCGTCACAAAAATGTACTTAGTCATAACGCTCCTGATTTTTTCAGACCGTTTATCCAGCTATATATCCAATAAAATATGGGGAATTGCTCAATCGGTCACACAAAGTTAAGAAAGAATAACAGAAGCAAAAATTAATTTACCCCTCATATCTGCCCACATATTTTCCCCAAACTACAGCCCTCCGTAATATGTGATTGCGGCAGATAACTTTACATTTGCACCAAATATCGTATATGCATTTCGATAAGACGGGCTACAGCACGGAGCAACTGGTTGACTTATATACACATATGCTGCGCCCCCGTATGATAGAGGAAAAAATGCTGGTGCTGCTGCGCCAGGGCAAGATAAGCAAATGGTTCAGCGGTATAGGGCAGGAAGCCATAGCCGTGGGGGCTGCCCTGGCCATGGACAGCGACGAATACATTATGCCCCTGCACCGTAACCTGGGTGTATTTACCGCCCGCAATGTGCCGTTTGATAAGCTGTTCCTGCAATGGCAGGGCAAAAAGGATGGTTTCAGCAAGGGGCGGGAAAGGTCTTTCCACTTCGGCACTAATGATTATCATATATGCGGCATGATATCGCACCTGGGCCCGCAGATGGCCATAGCTGACGGCGTGGCGCTGGCGCATAAACTGAAGAAAGAAGATAAGATAGCATTAGCTTTTTCCGGCGACGGGGGCACCAGCGAGGGGGATTTTCATGAAGCATTGAATGTGGCTGCCGTATGGAGCCTGCCGGTTATATTCCTGATAGAGAACAATGGCTATGGCCTGAGTACGCCTGTAAATGAACAATATGCCTGCAAGCACCTGGCAGATAAAGCGATTGGCTACGGCATGGCGGGCATAACAATAGATGGTAATAATATACTGGAGGTCCACAAGGCGGTTAGTGAAGCCCGCAGGTATTGCATCCAAGAGCAGAAACCTATGCTGATAGAATGTATGACCTTTCGTATGCGGGGACATGAGGAAGCCAGCGGGGTGAAGTATGTGCCTAAAGAGCTTTTTGAGGAATGGGGCAAGAAAGACCCCGTACAGCGCTTTGAAGGATACCTGCTGGAGCATGAGGTGTTGAACCACTTCCTCATCAAGGAGATAAGGGAAAAGATAAAGGCGGAAATAGAAGTGGGTGTGCAGAAAGGGTTTGTAGCGCCGCCCATAGAGCCGGATACCGAAGAGGAAATGGCGGATATATATGCACCGTTTGACAATAAAGCAATTGCCCCGGCAACAGGCGCGAAATCGGAGAAGAAATTCATACAAGCCATCAGCGAGGGATTAAAGCAGAGCATGGAACGCCACCCTAACCTCGTATTGATGGGGCAAGACATAGCTGAATATGGTGGTGCCTTCAAAGTGACCGAGGGTTTTGTAGAAGAGTTTGGCAAGGAGCGGGTGCGCAATACGCCCATATGTGAGAGTGCGATAGTGGGTGCTGCGTTGGGGCTTTCGCTGAAAGGATATAAGGCCATGATGGAAATGCAGTTTGCTGATTTTGTAACAGTGGGCTTCAACCAGGTAGTGAACAACCTGGCCAAGATATACTACCGCTGGGGGCAGAACGCAGATGTAGTGGTGCGTATGCCAACTGGCGCGGGAGTAGGCGCAGGGCCATTCCACTCGCAGAGCAACGAGGCATGGTTTACGCACACACCGGGTTTGAAAGTGCTTTATCCATCTACACCCGAAGATGCCAAGGGTCTGCTGATAGCCGCCATCAACGACCCTAACCCCGTAATGTTCTTCGAGCATAAAGCCCTGTACCGTAGTATCAGCGGTATGGTGCCAAATGATTACTATACAATAGAGATAGGCAAGGCACGTACGGTGCAGCAGGGTGAAGAGATCAGTATCATCACCTATGGCAGCGGTGTGCATTGGGCTACACAATATGCCGCTCAACACCCTGACATATCTTTTGACATACTTGACTTGCGCACGCTGCTGCCGCTGGATTATGATGCTATTCGCGCTTCAGTAGAACGTACGGGGAAAGTGCTGGTGCTGCACGAGGATACACTGTTTGGCGGCATAGGCGGAGAGATCAGCGCATGGATAACGGAGCACTGCTTTCAATACCTGGATGCACCTATAGTACGTTGCGCCAGCCTCGATACGCCCGTGCCATTTGCTATAGAGCTGGAACAGAACTTCCTGGCGAAGAAAAGGCTGGACGAGTGCGTGCAGAAGCTATTGAACTATTAGGCTTATTATAACCATCGTGTTTATTAACTTAGCAACGAATAGCAGCATATGAAAGCAGGTTTACCCATATATATACTACTATTATTATTGCCGGCGTTCAGCGCCTGCAACGATAGTGATAACCCTACAGGACAGGCGCCGCCTATCAAAATAGGCGACCCGGCAACCATCGTCACAGAGACCGACTCGCAGTACCTGGCCGACGTGGTGCCCGACCTGAAGATGAACACAGGCCGGCCCGCAACCATCGCTTCTACCAGGCCTGACTCGACACCTGCTGCGGTTGCAGACACATCACAACCATCAACTCATGCTACAGAAGCCGTAGCCGCGCAACCAACCGGCAAGGGTTTGAAAGTGCCCTTCCCACAGGCAGAATTTTTCATCCCGGACATAACAGTCAAAACTTATAAAGAACCTAACCTGGAAACAGACTACGGCGCGAGCTACGAGATAACCGAAGGCACCCTTGTTGGCAATAAGATATACATCAAAGGAGCCAATATAGATGATGTGTATATGCGGTACCAGACCATTATAGTAGCCCGCAACGACCTGGGTACACTGCCATTGGAATCGCTGCGGAAGCTCACCGACTGGAAGAAGCTAAAGGGTAGCAATGGCGTATATGAAATAGACCTGGAACCGAAAAAACTGGATGGCCTGAAAGTATCGAACAAGGCCATACGCAACGCCGTGAACCGCGACGCCAGGAACCGCAACTGGTCGCGCAGCGGGATACAGAAGTGGGTGAACAGCCTGCGCAATGTAAAGAGCAGCACATCGAAGCCCATGCACACAGAACTGCGCTCGGTAATGTGGAAGGTAACGGGCAAAGATGCCAACGGACGCCCTTTCCAGCGGCAGCTTAGGATTGATGTACCGATAGCGCCGTAGTTCAGTTGACAGTAAGCAATTGACAATTGGCGATTGTTCATGGTTAAGAGTTTTAAGTTTTAGTCCGATAGCTATCGGGATTTTTTTCTTATATCTCTGCGATGCACTTCAGTTCTATGGCTATGAGGTATTATTTTAAATTGAAAATAACTACTACAGTAACAAATAATATTCCTGTCAGCAATGTATATCCTGATAATGCCAGACACAGGTCTCTTACCTTCCTTATTTGTTCATCCTTAGCTTTGACCCTCGTGTCATAAAACGTAAAAAGCCTGAATAATGAGCCAATCTTAAAAAAGGGCAAGCCAGAATGATTATTTGATGTTTCTAAGTAATGAAATAGTAAAACTTGCACAGCCCATAACAATCCACATATCAACGCTATCCCACTGCCTATTACTTCAATCATGCCCTTTGATTTATATCTCCGCGATACACTTCAGCTCTATCGCTATGGGCGTGGGTAGTGAGCTGATCTCTACCGTAGTGCGGCAGGGTTGGTTGTCTTTGAAGTACTCGGCATATACACGGTTGTAGGTGGCGAAGTCGCGCTTCATGTTTACCAGGAACACGGTTACGTCCACCAGCTTGTCCCAACTGCTGCCGCTTTCTTCCAATACAATCCTTACGTTATCAAATACGTTGCGGCACTGGACTTCAAAATCGAATTCAAGGAAGTTGCCGTTTTTGTCCAGCTTCAATCCCGGCACTACCATTTCGCCATCGCCGGCCATGCGCGGGCCTATACCCGATAGGAATAATAGGTTGCCCACTTTACGGGCATGTGGGTACAGCCCTACGGGCTTAGGCGCTTTATCTGTTGAAATTTTTTCTGACATATTGTTAGTTTAGCAAATAAAATATTATGGCTACAGGCAATGGTAAAATAAACAAAACCCAAAAGGCTTTTACGAAGAAATTATGTTGGTAGATTATTTTTTTAGTGTATTCATTTTCGGTCTCTCTAATTATAGAAGTTGGCGGAGTATAAGGAATGATAAAACCAAAAATATTTAAAATACCTGGGCCTTTCTGAAGTCTATCATAGTCAAGGATTTTACCATTCTTCAAATCCTCCAATTCGATATTGTGTATGAATGTTCTATATTTCAAATGGCAGACTACTGCTGTTGATACTATCCCAATTATCCATATAACGACGAATGTTTTCATATGAGTGTTACAATTCCACACAAACGTTTTTAGGTTCGGTGAAGAACTTGAGGGCTTCCCAACCGCCTTCTCGTCCCACACCTGAGTTTTTAAATCCGCCGAAGGGTGTGCGTAAATCGCGGAACAGCCAACAGTTCACCCAGATGATGCCGCTCTTCACGTTCATAGCTACGCGGTTGGCGCGGGTGATGTCCTGCGTCCAGATTGTTGCTGCCAGGCCGTATTCGCTGGCATTGGCCAGCTCAAGCGCTTCTTCTTCGGTACGGAAGGATTGTATCGTCACCACCGGTCCGAATATCTCTTCCATATTGGTACGGCAATCGGGGCCAAGGCCTTCAATAATCGTAGGCTGTATGAAGTACCCGTTTTCGCAGCGTCCTTCACCTTTTACAGCTTCGCCGCCCAACAGTATTTTACCACCTTCTTCTTTGGCCAGTTCTATCGCAGACAGTATTTTGTCGTAGTGCACCTTGCTCACCACCGCACCCTGCCTGCTTTCGTCCAGCAGTGGGTCGCCGGGCTGTAGCTTTTTAGCACGTTCTATAAATTCAGCTTTGAACTTTTCGTAAATACTTTCTTCTACCAATAACCGGCTGCCGCAGAGGCATATCTGGCCCTGGTTAGAGAAGGATGATTGCAGCGTGGTGCGCATCATCTTGTCCCAATCGCAATCGGCGAAGATGATATTGGGATTTTTACCACCCAGTTCCAGCGATACTTTTTTGAACATAGGCCCTGCTGTCGCCGCTATTTCCCTACCCGCGCGCGTACTGCCGGTGAAGGATATGGCCTTTATATCCGGGTGGGCTACTATAGCACTACCGCAGTTGGGGCCGTTGCCGTGTACGATATTCAGCACGCCGTCCGGTAGCCCGGCTTCTTTGCAGATAACACTGAGCAGGTAGCCCGTCATGGGTGTTACCTCGCTGGGTTTGGCCACTACGCAGTTGCCGGCAGCCAGGGCCGGAGCAATCTTCCATGTGAAGAGGTAGAGCGGCAGGTTCCAGGGGGAAATGCAGCCTACCACGCCTATGGGCTGGCGCAGGGTGTAGTTGATAGCCCGGTCTTCGGTAATGTGGCTCTCTGATGCAAAATGCATAAGCCCCGTGGCGAAGAAGCGGAAGTTGCTGGATGCGCGGGGTATATCCACCCTTTTGCTCAGCCAGAGGGGTTTGCCGTTGTCGTTGGTTTCAGCCAGCGCCAGGGCGTCCAGGTTCTGGTCTATCAGTTCGGCTATGCGGTTGAGGACCTTAAACCTTTCCTCGGCAGGAGTAACACTCCAGGCCGGGAAGACTGCTTTGGCTGCGCCTACGGCTTCGTCCACATCGCGCAGGTCGCTGTCGGGCACATAACTGTACACTTCTCCCGTGGCCGGGTTGATATTGTCCATATACTTACCGTTGAGCGGGCCCTGTAGTCCGCCGCCTATGTAGTTGGCTATATATTCGGGGGCATTAAGATTCATGGTGCAAAGATAGTTTGATGATGTGATGATTTGATAATGTGATAATTTGATGATTTTGTTCCGGAAGGAATAAATTTGGTCCCAGGATGTTGTGATGAGGGTAATTCCCGGGATTTTGTTGTGATTTGTTGCGGGATTTTCAATGGCCACAACGAGAAAAATTGTTGCGATTTGTTGTATTTCCGGTAGCATAACATTGTTGCAAATGACTGGTAATCAACCAGTTTTGTTTTTTGTTTCCATTTTGTTTCCAAAAAAGGGAAGTAAGATTTTCCCTGCATCCGGTATTGCAGAAATCATGGATGTGTTTTTTAGGGTCGTTTTGTTGCAAAATGTTGCGGTTTTGAGTATCCCCAAAAAACCGGGAGCAATTATTGTAAAATCACCGCCATGGCGGGACAAGTGTTGCGGATGGCGATAAATGTATGATTCATATGATTGGGCCTGGCACATATAGGTTCGTAGCCTGTACTGGCTAAATCGTTTATAGCAAATATACTTATTAATATAATTTTTTCAAAATAAAATTATATCATAGTTTCCCGGTTATGAACCATTACCGTATATTTATTTTATGAACAAGCAACTGCCGCAAACCATAGACGAAGTAATAGCCGAACTGGAGTCCATACTGGATGATTGCAGCCGCAAGGCAAGCCGGGCCGGCTACTTTGCCGCGCTGTACCACAAGGTGACCTGCGAGGTAAAGGAGGGAATATTGAATAACCGCTTTGAAGACGGGGCGAGGATGGAGCGGCTGGATGTGTTGTTTGCCAACCGGTATATAGCGGCCTACAGGCAATGGCGCAATGGCGAAGAACCTACGGGTAGCTGGAAGGTGGCTTTTGAGGCTACAGAGCGGCGCCGCACCTTGCTGTTGCAGCACCTGCTGCTGGGTATCAATGCGCACATCAACCTGGACCTGGGCATAGCCACTGTGGAGACCATGGAGGGGAATGAACTAAGCGCCATGCTGGGCGATTTCAACAGCATCAACATGATACTTTCAGCCATGTCTTACGGGGTGATGAATGATATCAGCCGTATGTCCCCGCTGATGTCCATATTGGGTTTTCATGCGTCCAGGGGCAATTCGATACTGGTACAGTTCACCATCAACAACGCCAGGGACGGCGCGTGGATGTTTGCCAACGAACTGGCAGGCAAGAAGGATGAGGCCTACTCGGCCTGCATAGCGCAGCGCGACAAAACGATAGCCGAACTGGCAAAAGGACTGGCCAAACCGGGCGGAGTACTGCGGTTCACTACCTGGCTGATACACCTGTTTGAATGGCGGAACCCGGCTAAAATCATCCACGAACTGCGTTACTATCGCAAGGCTTATATAAAGGTTGGGAAGTAATACGGGCGGTTTAGATTGACGCCCGTGGGTTACAAGCGGCAAGGACTTGTGCTATGGTATGGGTATTTACCTGCCCTTTGGTTCCACCTTTTGCAGGATATCGTTCATCATTTCTATCTGTATCCTTTGTATCTCCAGTAGTTCCTGCTGCTGGTGCATGATAAGATGGTCCAGTTTTTCGTGCAACAGCCTTATTTCCAATTCTGATTTAAGGTTGACCATGTAGTCTTTTTTGGCACGTTCCCTGTCCTTTTCTTCCTGCCTGTTCTGGCTCATCATTATTATGGGTGCCTGCAGTGCAGCCAGGCAGGAAAGTATAAGATTGAGCAGGATGAACGGGTATGGGTCGAAACCCCGGTTGGCCAGCCAGTACACGTTAGCAGCTATCCATGTAAGGATGAAGAGACCGAACAAGATGATGAAAGTCCAGCTACCTCCAAAAGTTGCAACCCTGTCTGCTACTTTCTGACCCAATGTTATAGTTCCGCTAAAGTCTTCATTGCCGGAAAGGATGGTTTTGTCGCTCACGGAAGCAAGCACACTTTTTTCGAGTTCAGTGAGTTCACCCAATTGTTTGACGAGGTAGTCCGCGATGTATTTTTCCCTGTATGTATTCAGTTCACCCACCGATAAGAAACTATTATCATTGAACTGTGGATGCTCCTGCCGGATATACTCCTGTAGAGATTTGCGGATGATCCTCGCTGAAACACATTCTGCTGCGGGGTATTGCAGCCCGGATATATCGCTTTTAATAGTTTTCAATGCCCATCAATTTTAGCGGCCCTTACGATAAGTTCCTGCCGTGAAGTTAATACATTCGGGGTATGATTGGAGCCGCTGCAGTTGATGTCACCCATGTTCCCGCTTAGTCAGGCGACAGAAAACTAAATAACGACCACCTTATTCATGCCGTGTCACCTCCCCCTTCTATCGCAAAGAACATACAAGTAATAACCAATCAAAACGTTATTTCCCCTGTTAAGATATTCCTAACCCACCCAACACTGGCCGATTTTCATTAAATTGTGTAACTAAAAACATACGTGACACATTGAAGAACAGGGCCATAAGGAAGGTAGCGGTAATAGGCAGTGGGGTGATGGGCAGCCGTATAGCGGCACATTTTGCCGGCATTGGTGTGCAGGCGCTGCTGCTGGATGTCATTCCGCGCGAACTGACAGAAGCGGATAAGGCAAAAGGAATAACAGAAAGCACACCAGCCTGGCGTAACCGCATAGTAAACGACGCGCTGCAGGCTACACTGAAAGCCAGTCCCAGTGCGGTATATACCAAAGACGTAGCCGGGCGGATAACTACAGGCAATATTGAGGACGACCTGCACAAGATAGCCGATTGCGACTGGGTGATAGAGGCTGTGGTAGAAAGATTAGACATCAAGCAAGAAGTATTTGAAAAAATAGAACAGTACCGCAAGCCGGGCACGCTCATCTCCACCAATACATCGGGCATACCGATACGCATGATGGCGGAGGGAAGAAGCGAAGATTTCAGGCAGCATTTCTGCGGGACGCACTTTTTCAATCCCCCGCGCTACCTGAAGTTGCTGGAGATAATTCCCGCGCCGGAAACAAAGCCGGAAGTCGTTGATTTCCTCATGGACTACGGCGACCGTTTTTTAGGTAAAACAACTGTGTTGTGCAAAGACACGCCGGCCTTCATCGCCAATCGTGTAGGTGTGTTTGGCTTTATGGCGGTTTTTCATGCCATGCAGCAGTTGGGCCTGAACATTGATGAAACGGACGCCCTGACCGGTACGGTAATGGGCAGGCCAAAATCGGCCACCTTCCGTACAGGCGACGTGGTGGGGCTGGACACGCTGGTACGCGTGGCGCAGGCATTGCCCCAAAACGTGCCCAACGACGAGGCGAAAGATATCTTTAAAATACCACCCTTTGTAGAGCAGATGATTGCCAACAAATGGTTGGGCGATAAAACCGGGCAGGGATTTTATAAAAAGGTAAAGGGAGAAGGCGGCAAGAGCGACATTCTGACGCTGAACCTCTCCACGATGGAATATGCACCTAAACAGAAAGCGAAGTTCGCAACGCTGGAGACTGCAAAACAAGTGGAGGACCTGCCGGGCAGGCTGAAAGTCTTATACAAGGGGCAGGATAAAGCAGGGGAGTTTTACCGTTTGTTTCACCATATGCTGTTTGCCTATGCCAGCAACCGCATACCCGAAATTGCAGATGAACTGTACAAAATAGATGATGCACTGAAAGCCGGCTTCGGCTGGGAGATAGGCGCTTTTGAAAGCTGGGATGTGCTGGGTGTTCAGAAGGTATTGGAGCAGATGGAGCAGGCGGGAATACAGCCAGCGCCGTGGGTGAAGGAAATGCTGCAGGCAAGGCACATGACATTTTACAAAACAGAGAACGGCAGGCGGCAGTATTATGATATACAGAGCAAGTCGTACAAAGAGATACCCGGTAGTGGTTCCATCATCATATTGGAGCACCTGGCGGAAAAGACTGTATGGCAGAACAGTGCCTGCAAGCTGGTGGACATAGGCGATGATGTGGTAGCGCTGAGCTGGAACACCAAGATGAACACCATAGGCGGTGAGGTATTGGCCGGTGTTAATAAGGCAATCTCGATAGCAGAGGAGCAATATAAAGGATTAGTGATAGCCAACGGCGGCGCCAACTTCACAGCCGGGGCAAACGTGGGATTAATATTTATGTTTGCCGTAGAGCAGGAATATGATGAACTGGACATGGCGGTCCGACAGTTTCAGAACACCACTATGCGCCTGCGGTACAGCAGTGTGCCGGTAGTAGTGGCCACGCACGGGCTAACGCTTGGCGGTGGCTGCGAAATGTGCCTGCATGCCGATGCGGTACAAGCCTCGGCAGAAAGCTATATAGGCCTGGTGGAAATGGGCGTGGGATTGATACCCGGCGGTGGCGGCACCAAAGAAATGGTGGTGCGTGCGGCAGACAGGAACATTAAGGAAGATATAGAACTGAACTATTTGCAGCAACTATTCATCAATATCGGAACGGCAAAAGTATCCACCTCGGCCCACGAAGCTTTTGAACTATCGTATTTACGTAAAGGGACAGACAGTATATCCATTAATGGTGACAGGAGAGTGACCGATGCAAAAAGAAAGGTATTGACACTGGATGAACAGGGATATACACAACCCATACTGCGCAATGACGTAAAAGTGCAGGGACGCGGCGGGCTCGGTCCGCTGCTGGCGGGGATACACGGCATGTGGCGCGGCAACTACATCAGCGACTATGATAAACTGATAGCCGAAAAACTGGCCCATGTGATGTGTGGTGGCGACCTGTCGCAGCCCACGCCGGTGAGTGAGCAATACCTGCTCGACCTGGAGCGCGAAACATTTTTGAGCCTTTGCGGCCAGAAGAAAACTTTAGAGCGTTTGCAAAGTATATTGCAGACCGGAAAACCATTAAGGAACTAATATGAAATATAAAGCCTTCATACTGCTGTTATTTATAGCTGCCGCAACTACGGCGGGCGCGCAGGATGCGAATGTTATTCAGCGCTACCTGGACGGCATCAGCTACTGGCGTTTTCAATACAACGCCGAGGATACCAGCTTCGGGCATACTGTGTATGCACCGGATTCTATCTACGCATACAACGACAGCCTGGTAGATTATTTGATGAACACAGCCCCAGGTATTCCCGGGGTGTTGAAGCGCAAACCAGTGCTGAAAGAGAATGCGGATATCAAGATCATCACTTCGGCAGATAACAAGTTAGTGCTCTATTGCTGGAATACGCATACGGGTGAGGTCGATTTTTACAACGCTGTGGCCCTATATGAAACGAATGAAGGAGTGAAAGGATTTAAAAAGGCGAACGTATCGGATGCGAAGGAATTGAAAAAGGCTTCCGGGGAGTTTTACGATGTGCTGACAATAAATAATGACAAAGGCGACAGGTATTATATCTTCCTGGCCAGGGTGAAGATGTCTGAAAGGGATATGCTGAATATCATGACAGCGTATACGGTGGCCGACAACCAGTTGAAAGCGGTTGAATTGTTTTCGGGCGGTATGTCCTCCGGCAGGTTCATTACCTATATCTACGATTACATGGCCAATTATGATTTTGAAAAAATGAAAGAGGTGAACACCGTGCACCTTAGCAAAAACGGGAAGAAATTGTATATCCCTGAAATAGTTGACGGCCAAATGACAGGCAAATGGCAGGTGTATAATTTTGACGGCAGTAAATTTGTATATGATAAAATCGAGTAAAGAAAAGTGAGGATACGGAAGCAATATATCACCCTGTTCATAGCGCTTATATTTTCAGCAGCAGTTGTGGCACAAACAGCAACTGTTGACCAGGCCCGCATGCACCTGGACATGAAAGAATATAAGAAGGCTATAGAGCTGTACGAAGAACTTTATAAGAAAGATGGCAGGAACCAGGAAGTATATAATGGTTATTTAGACGCCCTGGTAGGTGCCAAAGAGTATAAGGATGCTGAAAAGCTGGTCAACAACCAATGGCAGAAAAGCCCCGGCAACGCGGCCATGGCTGTAGATATGGGCCGGGTGCTGAAAGAGGCGGGTAGAGAAAAAGCTGCCGAAGAATACTTTGAGAAAGCTATTACCATGCTGAACGGTGATGACCTGCTTACCCAATATATCGCTAAAAAATTCAGTGAACTGGGCAGGGACGATTATGCACTGAAGACCTACCAACGTGCGGGCGAGATATTGCACAACCAGTTCCTGTACAGCGGGCCGATGTCCACGCTTTATTTTAAGGCCGGCGATATGGATAATGCGATATCTACCTTATTACACGCTAGCCGAAGCTTTTACAACGGAGGCATAGATGATGTAAAAACCACCCTGCTGGAATTTGTAGGCACCGACAGGAAAAATATACAAAAGGCACAGAAGGCGCTGATAAAAAAAATAAACGAAGAGCCGGATAATCCCTATTATTCTGAATTGCTCACCTGGCTGTATACGCAGAAGGACGATTGGGAAGGCGCACTGATACAGGTGCGCGCGCTGGATGAAAGGTATAAGGAGCAGGGCGAGCGTTTATTGGAATTTGCCCGCTATGCGGTAAGGGAGGGTAAGCATGATTTTGCGCTGAAGGCTTATGATGAAGTGCTGGCAAAGGGGAAGGAATACCCGTTTTATTCTTCTGTTATTAACGAGATGCTGCGGGTGAAGTTTACACTACTCCAGGAAAAGCCATCATTTAGTAAAGAAGAAGTAAATGCACTCGCTGTAGAATACCGGCAGTTCCTGGATAGTTTTCCTGATTATTACACCTTCCACGTGGTGCAGGACTATGCAACCTTATTGGCGAGGTACGCAGATAAACCTCAGCAAGCTATTGAATTGCTGGAGCGGGCTATTCAGCACCCTGCCGCGCGCAGGGACTTTGTAGGGCGCAGCAAATTGCAACTGGGGGATTACTATATACTTGTAGACAAAGTATGGGATGCATCGCTCACTTACACGCAGGTGCAGAAAGAATTCAGGGAAGACGTACTGGGTGAAGAAGCGCGTTTCCGCGATGCGAAACTAGCCTGGTACCGGGGCGATTTTGACTGGGCGAACATACAAGCCTCGGTGTTGAAGGCTTCTACTTCCGAACTGATAGCCAATGATGCACTGTACCTGTCGGTACTGATAACAGAGAACGTTCCTCCCGATAGTAACTATGTGCCGTTGCGACGTTTTGCACATGCCGACCTGTTAATGTTCAGGAATAAATACAGCGAGGCAGAGCAGATACTGGATAGCATCGCAAAGGCCTTCCCCGACCATCCCCTGGCGGACGATATCATGATGCAGCACGCGCAGATAGCCCGTAAACAGGCCGACTATAAAAAGGCAATCACTTACCTGCAGCAGATCGTAAAAGAGCACGGAAAAGATGTGCTGGCCGACGATGCGCTGTTTACCATGGCAGAGCTCAACGAAAGGTATTTGAATAACAAGGAAGAGGCGGGCAAATTATATGCTCAGTTGGTTATGGAATATCCCGGTAGTACCTATGTGCAACTGGCGCGGAAGAAAGTAAAAGAGTTGCAGCCTGCCGTAACATTGTAATATCCTTTAGCCGATAAAGTATTATTTTAAGCGTGTAACAGCCATACATGAAACGCTGGCCGCTTAATAAAGCATATTTCTGGGAAACCGCTCCCTTTTTCCGGTTGCTATTGCCGCTGTTGGCAGGCATATGGCTGTACCCCGATGCACATAGGGAAGGTTTTGCATCCTGGATAATCGCCGGGGTAGTTGCGGCGTTTATAGCTTTTTGGGCAATTTCATTTGTAAAGGGTCGCGGGGAAGTGATACGATTTATTGCTTTTGCCTGCCTGAATGTAAGCCTGTTTTTTGCCGCCTGGGCTGTTTGTTATTATCATGATATTCGCAACGATCCGCGCTGGATGGGGCATAGTCTGCCTGCCGCTGACGGCTATGTAGTAAGGCTCTGTAAGGCGCCGGCTGAAAAAGAAAGGACATGGAAGCTGGAGGTAGATGTTACCCATTCCGTTACCGGCGACAAAGTGGTGCAGGCAAAGGGCAAGGCGTTTGTGTACATGAACAAGTATAAAGCACCGGCTTTGCGGGAGGGTGATGTAATTGTTGTGCCTAATAAATGGCAGTGTATAGAGAACAGGGGTAACCCGTTTGAGATAGACTATGCCGGTTACGCTGCAAGGGATAATATACATCATCTTCAATTTATTTCGGGCAAGGAGATAGTCATACATCGATACGCAGATGAACACTCGCTGCCATGGATAAGAAAAGTGCACCACTGGTGCGTGCGGCAACTGGAATGGTATATTACCGATAGGGCTACACTGGGCCTGCTCAAAGCTATGTTGTTCGACGATCGGGATATGCTGGACGGTGAATTGACTGAAGCCTATTCTGAAACAGGTATCGTACATATCATAGCCATATCCGGTGGGCACATTACAATCTTTTTTGTGCTGATCGCCTTTCTGCTGGGTTGGATAAAGCACCGTAAGTACCACTGGGTAAAATACATAGCAGCAATCCCACTTGTATGGATATATGTAGTAGTGGCGGGTGCGCCTCCTTCTGCCGTTCGTGCTGCGCTGATGTTTTCCGTCTTAGGTATTGGTTTTGCATTGCAGAAGACACCCAACGGCATCAACCAGTTATTGGCTACCGCGTTTATCCTGCTCTGCGCCAATCCTATGTGGCTATATTCCATCGGGTTTCAACTTTCTTTTGTGGCGGTGCTTTCTATCATGCTATTTTATACACCCGTGTATAAGTGGATTGCGCCGGTGAATAAATTAGTACGGTTGCTATGGAGCGCCGTTGCCGTAAGCATTGCTGTAGAGATACTGGTAGCGCCGCTGGTTATTTATTATTTCCATTTATTCCCCTTGCAGTTTATTGTAGCCAATGTACTGGCTTACTTTTTTATGGGCGTTGTGCTGGTGTTAGGTATGGTGTTGATAGCGGTATCGTCCTTTTATCCCATCGCCCAATTTATTGCAACTGTTACGGCAGCGCTCGCAACTTCATTCAACCAACTCGTGTATGTCCTGCAGCATGTCAACCTTGAGTCTTTCCACCGGCTGACGTTGACGGGGTGGCAACTGGTATGGGTATATTCAGCGATTGCGGGGCTGGCCATATTTTTCCTAAAGAAGAACAAAGCCGCATTTTTTGCCGGCGTCATTGCGCTGGTATTGTTCGCAGTATCTTGTTGTATGGTGCAATGGCGGGTTTTGCGACAGGAAATGTTTGTGGTATATAATGCCGGCAAAGACAGCAGGATAGAATTGGTAAAAGGCAGAAAGGCAGTTATCTTATACGGCAAAGACAGTGTAAGTGAGGCGACGGAAAAATTTGTTTTGGAACCCGCTCACATCAATCTACATATTAGTACAGTGCAAAAGCCGGGCAAGAAGTATGACATGGTACATATCGGCGGGAAAACAGTCTTTATATTGGATAAGCCGATAGGAGATACACTCCTTCCCGCCGATTATGTGGTGTTGGTTGGCAATAGCGCCGATGTTGCCGGTATCAAAAAAGTGTTCAACCCACGGCTTTTAGTCATTGCAGGTACTTATTCGAGGCAAAAGGCAGCTACGATTATAAAGACGGCGGAAATGGCTGGCCTGCAGGTGCATGATGTAAGAGGGGACAGGGCCTTTGTATTGACGAAGCAATAATCTCCGCTCCTCTTACTATCTTTGCGCTTCATTTTCTTCAGATATTCAAATAAAACGTATGGAACGCAAAATAGGTGCGGCGCTGATATCAGTATTTTATAAAGACGGACTGGAACCCATCGTGCGCAAACTGCACGAACTGGGCGTGACGATATATTCCACCGGTGGCACACAGTCTTTTATAGAGCAGGCAGGCATTCCCTGCGTATCGGTTGAAAGTGTTACCGGTTATCCATCCATACTGGGCGGCAGGGTAAAAACCTTGCACCCCAAAGTATTTGGCGGTATACTGGCCCGCCGGGATTTTGAAGATGATAAAAAACATGTAGCCGAATACGAAATTCCGCTGTATGACCTGGTAATTGTCGACCTCTATCCTTTTGAAGAGACGGTGAAAGCTACGAATAATGAAAAAGCTATTATTGAAAAAATAGACATTGGTGGTGTATCGCTGATACGTGCCGCAGCCAAAAACTATAATGATGTTTGCATCGTTGCCAGTCGTGATAAATATGCCGACCTGCTGGACCTGCTGAACAGTAAAAATGGCATTACAGATTCGGCCGACCGCAAAGCATTTGCCGCAGCCGCATTTGCCGAATGTGCCCACTACGATGTAGCCATAGCAGATTATTTTGCAGGTGCGACAGAACAGACCTCTTTTCAACTTTCTGTCAATAACAAACAATCATTGCGTTATGGCGAAAACCCCCATCAAAATGCGGCGTTTTACGGTGACATCGATGCCCTGTTTAATAAGCTGAACGGTAAAGAACTTTCTTACAATAACCTGGTAGATGTAGATGCCGCCTGCCAGGTGATAGCTGAATTTGATAAGCCGGTATTTGCCGTTATCAAGCACACTAATGTATGTGGTGTAGCGGTGCGCGACAATGTATCTGACGCCTGGGATGCAGCACTGGCTGGTGACCCGGAAAGCGCTTTTGGTGGGGTGCTGGCTACTAATCAAACCGTTAACCTGCAAGTGGCGCAGAAAATCAGTGAACTGTTTTTCGAGATACTGATAGCCCCATCTTTTGATGATGATGCATTAGAACTGCTACGCGCAAAAAAGAACAGGATACTGCTGCAGCAAAAACAATCCTTCTTCCCCAAAAGAGAATACAAACGCATACTGAATGGCGTACTGACACAGGAAGCGGATAGGGCCAACTATGCCGAATGGACCGAGGCCGGCGGGCGCGAAAGCACGGAGGCTGAAAAAGAGGACATGCTGTTTGCCAACCTTATCTGCAAGCATCTCAAGTCGAACGCGATAGCCCTGGTGAAGAACAGGCAACTGGTGGGTAAAGGCTGCGGCCAGACCAGCCGTATCGACGCGCTGCGCCAGGCGATAGATAAGGCAAAGCAATCTGGCTTTGACCTGCAGGGCGCCGTCCTCGCATCTGATGCCTTTTTCCCCTTTGATGATTGTGCCCGTATGGCGCATGAGGTAGGGATTGCGGCTATTATTCAGCCCGGTGGTTCAGTAAGAGATAAAGACACTATTCAATATTGCAAGGATAATAATATAGCGCTGGTGATGACCGGCACAAGACATTTTAAGCACTAATGCTTATTTTCAGTCTATGGTTTCCATACTTATAGACGATGAATTGCTGCTGCGTACACTGGAACCGACAGATGCGCAGGAAATGTTCAATGTAATGGATGCATCGCGCGAACACCTGCGGCCATGGCTGCCCTGGGTAGACGCTACTACCCGCGTTGAGTATACATTACAATTCATACAGCAATCGCGCACACAACAGCACAACCAGGAAGCTATGGCTTTAGGTATAATATACCAACGGCGGATAATAGGGGGTATGGGTATGCACAACTGGGACCATACACTGAAAAAAGCGCAGTTGGGTTATTGGCTGTCGAAAGAGTATGAAGGAAAAGGCATAATGCAAAGATGCCTGGCGGGTTTTATTGATTTCCTGTTTAATAAAGCAGGGCTGAACAAGGTGGAGATCCACTTCATGGTGAACAACCTGCGTAGCGCTGCTGTAGCTGAGAAAATGGGCTTTAAAGTAGAAGGTATTATAAGGCAGAGTTACCTGCTCAACGGCGCCTACCACGATATAGTAATAACCGGCCTGCTGAAGAAAGAATGGCCGGGCCTTCCGGAAAATCGCGGGCAGGCATTTAGCCCTGCCTGATACCGGAAATTTTTTCCCATATTTCGGGTATCCGTTTTATCCAGTTCAGTTCACGCATTTTGGTTTTGGCATCGTCTACCGGGCTGCCAAAGTACACCTTCCCGCCTTCTATAGACTGACTTACGCCGCTCTGTGCATATACAATTGCACCTTTGCCGATGGTGAGGTCTTTGCTCACGCCCACCTGCCCCCACAGTATTACTTCGTCTTCTATTATGGCTTTGCCGCCAATGCCTACCTGGCCGGCAAACAGGCAGTTTTTACCTATTACGGCGCCGTGACCTATATGTATGTGATTATCCAGTTTGGTGCCCATGCCTATGATAGTATCTCCGCTTACGCCTTTATCTATCGCGCAGCCGGCGCCTATTTCTACATTATCTTCTATTATTACCCTTCCGCAGCTTTCCAGTTTATCATATTGCGTCGCCCGTTCTTTCCTCCGTTTGAAATAAAATGCATCGGCACCCAGCACGGTGCCTGAATGTATGATAACATTATCGCCGATGATGGTATGGTCGTAGATGGTAACATTAGGATGAATAAGGCAGTTCCTGCCTATACGTACATGATTGCCCACGAATACCCCGGGTTGCAGGTGTGTACCCTCGCCTATTACAGCCGTATCGCTTATCATTTTGTTTGCCGGCTCGAACGGGCGAAAATATTTTACCAGTTTTACATATGCGCTGAAAGGGTCCTGGTGTAGCAGTAAGGTTTTTCCTTCGGGGCAGGATACTTCTTTATTAATTATAATAACTGTTGCGGCTGAGATTAAACAATTGTTAAAATACTTCTCATTATCTACAAATGATATATCCCCTGGAGTAACTTTATGAATCTCATTGATGCCGGTTGCCGTCCGGTCTTTGTTGCCTATGATAGTTGCACCAATGTATTCAGCTATCCATTGTACGGGAACTGCTTGTTCAAGTTTCATGAATCAGTATTTCCGCAAATGTACAACAGAACCGGTGCGAAACAGCATTATTGAGAAGCAGAAGAAAACTAAACATAACCCCTAAACTTTTGTAGCAATTTTGAGATACGTTAATATAAACGGTAAGATACAGAGCAGCACATCGGCAGGTGTGCCTTATGATAGCCGCGTGGTGCGCTATGGCTTTGGATTGTTTGAATCCATGCTGGTGATTGATGGCCGGATACAACTGAAAGACCTGCATTGGGAAAGGCTGTTTGCCGGCATAGACCAATTGAACCTGGAAAGGCCTGAACTGATGACGCAGGAATGGATGGAAGAAGAACTGATGCGCACTGTAAAGAAAAACCAACTGGAAAAATTGTGCCGGGTGCGCTTCCAGGTATATGCAGGCAGGGGTGGGTTGTTTGACGGTCAGAGCGCCTGGACCGAATTCCTTATTGATTGCCAACCTGTAGAACCGAGCCTGATACAACTGAACGATAAAGGTCTATCGCTGGTATATGCAGAGGGGTTGTCCAAGAGCCCAAACTTCATCTCCAACCTGAAATGCACGAACTTTATGTTGTACGCCCTGGCAGCGAGGCAGGCTACGGCAAAAAAGGCGGACAATGCTATAATGATGAATACTTATGGCAATGCTATGGAGACCACGCTATCTAATATTTTTTGCATAAAAGGGGATACTATCTATACGCCGCCCTTGTCTGAAGGATGTATAGCGGGAGTAATGCGGCGGTACATCATGGGCCAGTTGCCCGGCAAAGGGTTTACCATAAAGGAAGAGCCATTCGTACCCGGTTTTCTCGAAGAGGCGGATGCCGTATTTACTACCAATGCTATACGCCGTGTGAAATGGGTGCAGCGTATAGAAGACAAACGGTATGAAGTAGGAAAGATACTGGATGTGTATGAAAATATCAATTACTGATGGCATCCTGCCGTAGTCGGCTTTTTTCACAGGAGGTTTCACACTAACTTTGTCCCCTTATGAGTAACAAAGTTCGTGTAAGGTTTGCGCCGAGCCCTACGGGTGGATTGCACCTGGGCGGTGTGCGTACCGTGTTATACAATTACCTTTTTGCCAGGCATAATGATGGCGACTTCGTCCTGCGTATAGAAGATACCGACCAGAACAGGTATGTAGCAGGCGCCGAGCAATATATATACGATTGCCTGGAATGGTGCGGCCTTACCCCCGACGAAAGCCCGCTGAAAGGCGGGCCATACGGCCCCTACAGGCAAAGTGAGCGCAGGGAGTTGTACAGGAAATATGCGGAGCAACTGGTGGGGGACGGTTACGCCTATTACGCCTTTGATACCCCTGAAGACCTGGAGCAGATGCGCACCAACCTCAGGACGGATGCTAACCCCAACCCCCAATACGATGGCAAGACCCGCATGGATATGCGCAATTCTCTTACACTACCCGAAGCGGAAGTAAGGGAGTTGCTGGATAAAGGCGCTCCATATGTAATACGCATAAAAATGCCTGCGGGGGAGACCATTTCTTTCACCGACATGATACGCGGCGAAATATCCAACGAGTCGGACCTGGTGGATGATAAAGTGCTGCTGAAAGCCGACGGGATGCCTACCTACCACCTGGCCGTGGTGGTAGACGATTACCTGATGAAAATAACCCATGCCTTCCGTGGCGAGGAGTGGCTGCCCAGCGCGCCTGTACATATTTTACTTTGGCGTTATTTAGGCTGGGAAGATAATATGCCCCAATGGGCGCACCTGCCGCTGATACTGAAGCCCGACGGCCACGGCAAGCTCAGCAAGCGCGACGGGCAGCGCCTGGGTTTCCCGGTATTTGCCATGCAGTGGAAAGACCCTGCCAGCGGGGAAGTGCTGGACGGATTCAAAGAACATGGTTTTTTGCCGGAAGCCTTCGTGAATATACTGGCCATGCTGGGGTGGAACAACGGTACCGAGCAGGAGCTATTTTCATTAGCCGAACTGGTGGAAGAATTCAGTATGGACAGGGTGCATAAAGGCGGCGCCAAGTTCGACTTTGACAAGGCGAAATGGTTCAATCAGCAATACATTCTGCAAAAAAGCGAAGAAGAATTGCTGCCATTAGTTCGCCCATTTATACTGCAACACGATGTTTACCCCGATGACGAGTACCTTAAAAAGGTAATATCATTGATAAAGGAACGCTGCCACCTGCTTACCGATTTTTGGGCGCAGGGGCATTTCTTCTTTGCCGCGCCGGATAATATTGATATAGAGTCTGTAAAAGGTAAATGGAATGAACAAAAACAACAGTTTTTCAGCAGTTGGGCACAGCAATTAGGCAGTATCACCCAATGGACAGCGCCTATGCTGGAAGATAATTTCAACCAACTGGCTACCGATGCTGGATTAAAGAAGGGCGAACTGATGCTGCCCCTGCGCATCATGCTGGTAGGCGGCAAATACGGGCCGGGAGTGTTTGATATAGCGGAGATGATAGGGAAGGAGGATGTGGGCAAGCGGATAGAAAGGGCGTTGGCACAATTGTAATTATCGAAACAACAAAACGAAAAAAAGGATGGCAATTGCCATCCTTTTTTTGTCAATGCAATTGTTAATAAGTTATTGCAGTGTAATCCTTTGAGTCTGCCTGCCTTCTGCAGTAGCTACTTCTACTATGTAAGTGCCTGGTACGAGGTTATAGAGTCCGGTTTTCCACTGGATAGTATGACCGCCTTCTGTTTCATAACTTACCCAGGGAGTAGCAACTTTTTGACCAGTCATGCTATACACATTCAGAGTTACTTCCTGAGAAGTTGAAATATTGTATTCAACATTTACAACAGACCCTATTTTGGCGGGGTTGGGATAAGCAGACATGATTTCAACATTGTTAGCTATCTCATTTACGCCTGTTGGGAAGAATGTTTTGCTCACGCTTAACATTTCACCGTTGAGAATACTTTTATCATCCTGTGTAGCACCATTGTATGCAATATAAGCCACAATACGCATATTGTTTCTGTTAATGCCTACCGGTGCTGCGGAAGTATCAACAGTAAATGTGATATGCTCAACGTATTTTTTATTAGCAACTGTCAGCGAATCCGGAATCGTTTTGCCCCATGCTCCGAACAGAGCTTTCCTTAACACGTTGTTATGCTTATAACCGTGATCTTCGTAAGTAAGCGGACTGGGGGCTGTATAATTAATCTGTCTTAAATTATTGTCGGTCTTTGTGGCCTTAATACTGTCTTCAAGGATGAATACATTCAAGTTCACATCATTAGTTCCAGAGGGAGTAGCGGTGAACTCTACCACCACATCGGCTTCATACGTAGCTGGCCCTGTTTTTTTCCTGTTGTTAATGCTTATTGATGCCACAGCTGTTGTTGCTTTTTGTACGTTAAAAGCTGCTGCCCAAGCTCCCCTGTTCATGCCAATACCAGTCCACTGCGCATCATTAGCAGGCGGATACCTGGTCATATCAACCGTACCACAGGGATAACCGTATTTACCCACTATTGCATCTATAGTACTGCCCTCAGCAGTTTTTAATGGGCTTGCGGCTGGAGTGTAAGTTCCTGCGTGTATCTGTACAGGGATGAAATTGGTCGGATTAGCCACTGCCAGGGCTTCTAATTTTACAGTGCCATCCGTGCAATACTGGCAGTTAACGCCAGTGTAGTCATGAAGGATAACCTTCTTTACCTGAGCATTAGCAGCTAATGCTGAAAATGCAAATACTCCAAGTAGTAGTTTTTTCATTTTATGATATTTTTTTGTTAGAGTTAAAATGTTTTTGCTGCTTCAAATTAGTAAAAAATAATTGCAAATCACAATTTTTTTTGGAAAGCAATATATTTTTTTTATGACAATCTTAGTGAGTCATGGATTGGATAAGTTACAGCCATATTTGGATTTATAAATCTGTCTTTATAAAATAAAAATTTATATTGCTTCAACTATTTTTTGATCTTATTACTTAATCTATTCACTGTATGATGTCTCCTAAATTCCGCTTCCTCTTGTCAGCCGTCTTTGCTGCAATACTATTATCCGGCTGCGGCAAAGACCCGGTCACCACGCCGCAGCCGCAGGATCCCACTGATTCTACAGATCCTGTAATGCCCGCCAAATACAATCGCGATTCGGCTGTTAAAGATTATAATGAAATGTTCCTTGCGACGGAAATAACTAACGTAGCCTGGACGGGAAATACGGCTACCTGTATGCCGGGCGATGTGCCCAAAGCGGTGCATGATGCCGTTATAAAACGTATCAATTATTTCAGGAAGATAGTTGGCCTGAACTATGATTGCACGCTCGACGAGTCGCTGGTACCTGCACAGCAGCAAACCGCACTGATGATGGCAGCGGCAGGCGATCTGAGCCACGATCCTGACCCTAATTGGTGGCCTTGCTATACAGCCGAGGGTGCTGACGGTGCAAAAAAGAGTTTACTACGTTTAGGCTCGGCAGCCGCCGACGCGGTAGTGGCGTTTATGAATGACGAGGAAGAGTATAACGAAGCTGTCGGGCACAGGCGTTGGCTTTTGTATTCTAAACAAAGCGCTTTCAGTCACGGATCAACTTATAATACCGCCGCAATTCACATACTGGTAAAGGCTGAGAATACAAAGATACCCGAATTTATTGCCTACCCTCCGGCAACATGGGTGCCCCGGCCGCTTGTTTTCTTCAGGTGGTCGTTCTCTATTCCCGGGGCGGATTTTACCAATGCTACAGTCACTATGAGCCATAAGGGCGAGGGTATACCGGTGAAAGTAGTTTCGCGTATGGAAAAGGTGGCAGACAATACAATTGTCTGGGAACCGCAGGCCGCTATACCTGATATGCCCGTTAGCGACCTGGTGTATCATGTAACAGTAAACGGGATTGCTAATGCGCCAAAATCCACATATATTTATGACGTTACAGTCATAATGCCATAATAAGTTCTAAGGGATTGATTAATGATAAAAAAATAAAGCCTCCGTTTTTTGGAGGCTTTATTTTTAACTTAAATTTTCTTCCCTTATTGGTGTGTGAATCTGCGTGTGGCGACAACCCTTCCGTTGCCGTCTATAAGACGCAGAAAATATATTCCTGAGGGTATTTTATCAATATCAAGTTTAGCGCTGTTGGTGCTTACCCGGTAGTTGCTTATTTGCTTTCCTACCAGGTTATAAATAGCCACGTTTCTTATGCCCATTTCCTTACTAAATGTGACGTTCACCTCGTTGTAGGCAGGATTGGGATATAAAGAAATATCTTCCTTTGTATTGTTGACCCGGCTCACATTTGTAGCCCATTTATTAACTGCAAATGTCACGGTATCAACCGTAGTGCCTTCAGATAATTCAAAGGAAACATATATTGGGCCTGACGTTGTCGGGGGAACCGATGAGGACGTTACATCAAGTTGTACCTTAAAAGGCATCATCTTCCCAACTCCTATGGTGTCTGAAGTCAAGGTAGCCCCCGTTAACACACTTTTATCATAACAAGTGACGTTATCACAAATGCCGAAGGCAGCAGAATCTTCCCAACTTTGGGGTAAATTCTCGTATATCACTCTCCAATGCACTCTTAGCGTGTCGGACGTCTGGTTGATAACCTTGTTGTAAATATCTATATACCCATAAGCTGCGACCGTGATGGTGTCATATTGGGTTGTAAAGCTCTGCGCCTCGGATTTCGTAGCACTCAACAAAAACGGTAAAGCCAATAAGTAAACTATTCTCCTCATGAGTCAATATTTTCTACCTGCAATATAGTATAAACCAAGTTATTAACAAAGGCTTGCAACTGTTAAAAATCATGTTAACGTAAAAAATGAACAATATTTGGCTGGTTTCTGCGTTTGGACTACCCCCTGTTTTGTCCTAAACTATGATTTATATAATTATTTGATGGGCTATGATTTGGGACCACCCGGTAAAAATCATAGTATTCACCTAATCATTTGCTAATCATAGTTCAGGCAAGACAATCATAATTCATAAATCACCAATCATTAATCACCCGCAAAAATCTGCCTTTATGGCATTATCTTTACGCTGGACTGATAATTGTGAAGAATAATTTAGTAATCAGCAACTTAAAACAAATAATATGGACAGAAATGAATTTCGCAAATACGCTATCAAACACCACGGCATCAGCAGCCTCACGGTAGATAGCTATACATCTTCACTTATTAAGAATCCCAACGCACTAACACCATACATCATAGAAGAACGCCCGCTGAACGTGGCGTCTATGGACGTATTCTCGCGCTTGATGATGGACCGCATCATCTTCCTGGGAGAACCTATCAACGACTATGTGGCCAACGTGGTTACCGCCCAGTTGCTCTTCCTGGAGAGCACCGACCGCAACCGCGATGTGCAGATGTACATCAACAGTCCCGGCGGCAGCGTATATGCAGGCCTGGGCATGTACGATACCATGCAGATCATCAACCCCGACGTATCTACCATATGCACGGGCATAGCGGCTTCTATGGCTGCCGTGCTGATGTGTGCCGGTACCAAGGGCAAGCGTACGGCGCTGAAGCATAGCCGCATCATGATACACCAGCCGTTGGGCGGTGCGGAAGGCCAGGCCAGCGATATAGAAATAACAGCCCGCGAGATACTGAAGCTGAAAAAGGAACTTTACGAGATAATAGCCGACCATAGCGGGCAAAAACTGGCGAAAGTGGAAAAAGACAGCGACCGCGACTACTGGATGACAGCCCAGGAAGCCAAGGACTACGGTATGGTGGACGAAGTGCTGGAACGCAATCCGCGCAAGACGAATAACGGCGAAGAGAAGAAATAATAAGGGGTTTTCACAGTTATAGAAAAAGACGCCGTGATAATGCGGCGTCTTTTTTATGTAAAAAAAATCTAAAGCTTATACATTGAACCGGAAGTGCATCACATCGCCATCCTTCACGATGTATTCCTTGCCCTCAATGCGCAGCTTGCCATTTTCGCGGCAGGCGGCTTCACTGCCGTAGGTCACGTAGTCGTCGTAACCGATGGTTTCGGCCTTGATGAAACCTTTCTCAAAATCGGTATGGATAACACCGGCTGCCTGCGGGGCTTTCCAACCCCTTTGTATTGTCCATGCCCGTACTTCCTGCACGCCCGCGGTGAAGTAAGTAATAAGGTTCAGTAGTTTGTAGGTAGCGCGTATCAGCCTGTTCAGGCCGGGCTCAGTCAGCCCGTATTCTTGCAGGAACATGGCCTTGTCTTCGGCAGATTCCATCTCTGATATCTGTGCTTCAATGTTGTTGTTCATGACGATCACCTCGGCGCCTTCTTCCTTTACTGCGGTCACCAGCGCTTCCGAAAACCTATTGCCTGTAAGCATAGATGCTTCATCCACATTCGCCACATACAGCACCGGCTTAGCCGTCAGCAGGAACAGGTCGGCTATCGCCTCTTTATCCTCGCCTTCCAGTTGCAGGCCGCGTATGTTTTTGCCCTGCAGCAGGTGCTCGTGGCATTGCTTCAGCACATCATACACACGTTTGGCCTTGGGGTCGTTTTTGGCTATCTTCTCATAGCGCTGCATCTTTCTTTCCACGCTGTCCAGGTCTTTCAGTTGCAGCTCGGTGTCTATTATCTCTTTGTCGCTTACGGGATTGATATCGCCTTCTTCGCGCAGCACGTTCTCGTCTTCAAAGCAGCGTATTACGTGCACTATGGCATCTACCTCGCGTATGTTGGCCAGGAACTTATTGCCCAGGCCTTCACCCTTGCTGGCGCCCTTCACCAGGCCGGCTATATCTACAAACTCGATGGTAGTGGGTAGTATGCGCTGGGGCTTCACCAGTTCAGCCAGTTTGTCTAATCGCTCGTCGGGTACGTCAACTTGTCCTACGTTGGGCTCTATGGTACAAAAACGGTAATTCGAGGCCTGCGCCTTGGCGCTGTTGCTCACCGCGTTGAACAATGTTGATTTACCTACGTTGGGTAAGCCTACTATACCTGCCTGTAATGCCATTTGTTCTGAAAAATTTGCGCAAAGGTAAGTTCTTCCGGCGACTTATGGCGACGTATCAGGCGCTGTATTGCACCAGGGCTTCTTCCATCCGTTTATGTACTGTCTCTTTCAGTGCCGGCAGCTCCCTCAGGGTCATGCCGGCGGTCGGCACAGGTTCCAGGTATATTACCCTGTTCCTGCCGGGCTTCAACCCCAGGGTCGTGTTGTAGGGCCACCTGTGCACTGTGTCGGGAAAAACCATTGGCAGCACCGGCGTTTGCGTATTAATGGCCAGCCTGAAGGCCCCGTCATAAAATTCTTTCAGGGGTCTGCCGCTTTCGTTAAAGGTGCCTTCGGGAAAGACGGCTATGTTACACTCGTGTTTGAGGGCCCGCCACATCAGCCGCATGCTTTTGGCCCGGCTTTCTGTGCTGGTGCGGTCTACCAATATGGCTATCTGCTTATATATGTACCCGAACACCGGTATCTTCGCCATTTCTTTTTTGGCCAATGTGCGGAAATAGTAGGGGATAGCAGCGTAGATAACTACCGGGTCCAGGTACGAAATATGGTTGGCGACATACACATATTTCTCCCTGCCAGGGCGTTTGCCGATACGGCGTAGCGGCATCCCCATACAGAACAACCAGCCTGTGGCCCAGTAGTGCACTATATACCAGATTATTTTCCGGGCCCATGCTTTATCCCAAAGGCCAACCACGAACATAACGGGAAACGCAGCCAGCAGGCATACCAGGAATGTAAGAATCACCCAGGCTAAATAGACCGGTTGTAATAGTTTGCCTGTCATACCTGTTTACATGCCAGGAAATAAGGGGCGTCCTACCACCTCGCGGAACGGCCAGGGTATGGTGATAAGGATAACAATAAGCGCTATCAGCGTAAACCAGAATACCTTTTTGAACTTAGCGGTATCGGGAATATCCTTTTTTACAGCGCTGTAACCGATATGTATCAGTATGATGCCTATAAGCATACCCAGCATATGCTCCATAGCCCAGAAACGGGAAGCCGGGACGCTCATAAACCCGCCACTTGTCAATACTTTGAACCAGTCTTTGCCTATATACAACACAAGGCCCAGCAGCAACTGTATATCGGCGGTTATCATCAGCAGCATAGCAGGGCGTTTGTCTGCTTTGGTAAATTGCTTGCCCCCGCCCAGGCCACCTATTGTTCTGATGATTGTCCACAGAGCGAACAGCAGGATAAACCAACGAAGAAAATTGTGTAAGTGCTGAATACCGGTCAACATAGATATAAGCTTTTGTGCACGGCTAAGTTACTGCCTAAAACTCAAAAACGTCTTACCAGCCCATTCTTTCTCTCAATCCGCGTATTTGCTCCATATGATGCCTGCCATGCCAGGCGTAGAGGGCGGTCATCTGCCAGATAGGTACGTTCTTCTTTTGCTCGGGGTGATAGTAGGTGCGTTCCCAGTCCTCATTTGCCAGGCTGTGCAGTAGGACGGACCACCGCCTGTGCAGGGCATGCAGCAGGGTAATGGATATATTTACCGGGACGGCTTTAACATCATATAGTTCCGACCATAAGTTTTCATCGTAGGGCTTTACCACCGGGTTATCCTCGGTCAATGCCAGTTTCAGCCTGATGTAGGCATTCATATGGCTATCTGCCAGGTGGTGAATGACCTGCCTCGCATTCCAGCCCCCATCGCGGTAGGGTGTCTCCAGTTGCGCCTCGTCCAGGTTCTCAATGCAGGGGTCCAGCCACGATGGCAGTGCTTCTATAGCTGCTATCCACCCGTTGATAAGTTGGGGTGTAAATTCTGTTGGCGCTTTATAGCGGCCTATGGGGTATTTTATTTGTTCCAGTGAGTCCATTTTCTATTTGTTTACAGCTACCTGTTCCAGTTTCATCCTTTGTTTGAAATATGGTGTTAGCATACCCATGATTTTGTTGTATGGGATAAACAGGCTGATTTCACCATCTACGTAAGGCGCTACTTCGTAGATGCCATATACAAACGTAATCCCTTTGTTGCTGAAATAATATTGTTCGGGTATATACAGTTCATCGGTCAGCATATTGGCTGTGAGGGGCAGATCGTCTTGCACTTCGTACAGTTCCCTTGCTTCTTCTTCTAATAACTTTACCAGCCGCGAGGTGTCCGGCTGCAGTATTTCGTGCAGTTGCAACAGTTTTTTATTGACGGCATCAATGCATATATAGTCGCTTGAATAATTGCCATGCGCCCCGCCTGTATAGGCATATATGTGATGGTTCAACACTACCATGCCGTCGGTGTTATACACTACCCAGAAGTTGGTTTGCTCGCTCCAGTTGAAGGCCTGGCTGTTTGCTTCCAGGAGTTTTCTTTCTTCTTCGCTTACGTCGCTGTAGTCGGCGAAGTATTTTGTTTTCAAAACGTCCAGGCAGCTTTTTATATCATCGCCGTTTATACTGTCGCAGCCTATGCGTGTGTATATCACGGCGCGCACAAACCGGGTCGTTTCATCGTTGCCCGCCGGCAGTAATACCTGGTATGCCGTTGAGGCATATGGTCCGGGCCTGTCGTCGGTAAAACGCATACTGTCGTTCATACAAACTATACTGAAGGGAATAGCGCCGCCGGTATAGTCTTCTTTCAACAGAATGGGGTGCGTGATTGCCCCGTCTCCGCTTATCCATTCACCTTTCAGGCTATCGCCTTCAAAACTAACACGCCATGTAGCCGGGTCTTCTTTCCTTTCGGTTTCAGGCTGCTCTGCCAGCAACAGCGGGTTATCATGTGGGTTATCAGTGGTATTGTACAAGTGGATATTCTTTCCCTGGCTTTCGTAGTAATATTGGCAGGTAACAGTACTGCCGTATTGCATATAGTGCAATACAACCGGCTGCCCAGCCACCGTGCCGGTATAACGCCGGTATTCACCACATAGCGTGTCCGGGGCAAACCCCTCTTCTTTTATTGCCTGCTGATGGACGGTCAGGGGCGGCTTCTCTTCCCCACATGCGTAAAAGGAAAGTACAATAATCAGTAATAGTCCGGTTTTCGTCATACGGTCGTCAGGCCCTCTCTATTTTGCATCCAGTATGATATTGCCATCTTTGCCGCTGCCCATCAGCACTATCTTCGAGTTTTGGGAGGTGGCCAGTTCTTTGATGGCTTTTATCTGTTCGTATTGCAGTTGTTTATCCGTCAGGTTGGTGCTGATAATACGTTGATAGTCTGCTATACCCTGCGCTTCTACGCGTTTTCTTTCCGCCTCCTGTTTTTCCTTTTGTAATACGAATTGCATTTTCTGCGCTTCCTGCTCTGCATTTATCTTCTGCTCTATCGCTTGTTTAACAGATGCCGGCAGGCTGATGTTTCTTATCAGCAGGTTTTCTACCACCAGGCCCCGCTTTTTAAATTCCTTTTCTATACTATTATGTATCCTGTTCTGGAATTCATCGCGCTTGGTTGAGTACAAGGCAACAGCATCGTAATACACCGCGTTGTCTCGTATCATAGTGCGTGCTATAGGGCGTACTACCTTGTCTTCATAGTCCAGGCCTATCTGCGCTATCAACCTCGGCGCGTCCGAAGGTATAACCCGGTATAGTACCGTCAGGTCAATAGTCACTTCCAGTCCATCTGCCGACAGGGTATGTATGGCATCGTCCTGGCTCTGGCGGCCTTCGTCGGTCATGCCGCTCATAGTATAGTTCATGGTGCGTATGTCCACCTCTATTATTTCCATCAGCGGATTGACCATGTGCAGGCCGCTGGGCAGTACCGATTTCTGTACCTTGCCAAAGAGTTTTTTTACGCCTATATATCCTGCGTCTATCTGTACGATGCTGGCTGTAAGCGCGCCGAGCAAAATAAGTATCAGCCCCAGCATCCTGGCCCCTTTTATAAACGGTACTAACTTGCGGAATTCGGGCCCGGCCTTGCCCATGATAAAGGAAACGAATAAAATAATAATGCCCAATACAGCAAATCCCATAGGTTACCAGCTTTTATATGTCAAAAGTATAAATCCCGTGGGCAAAAAGCTAAAAAATAGACAGGTAAGGTACCTTCTATTTTTTGTTGGTATATAGTTGGCGGCCTTTCGCTATCAGCCGTGCACCCTGGTATTTTAGCGAAATGTGTGTAGGTGCAATTTCATCCTCTTGCCTGCGCTTGCTATACGCCGCAAAAATTTCGCGATGCGTCAATATGCCTAAGACAATATGGTTGTCGTCCACAACGGGCAGAATGTCCAACCCTTGCTTGTCCAGTAAGTCGACAGCAGTGGACAGGCGGGCATCGCCGTGTACATAAGTTTTATCTTTCTTCGCTATTGCAGTGACAGCTGAGTCATCGTGGCTTTTACTGAATATATCTTCCCTGCTTACTACGCCCTGCAAATGGTAGCTGTCATCGGCAATTACAAATGCAGTAGATAACCCCTGGTGGCTGTTGTTATCTTTTATCCATTCCCGGGCTTCCTTTACTGTATTGTCCACGCTAAGGATATGCGGGGTGCTGTTCATCACCTGTTGCACCGTTATTCTTTGCAATATATCAGGTTCATAAGAGTCCGGCGCCACCACACCGCGGCGTTGTATTTTTTCGGTCATGATACTGCCTTTCATCAGTAAGAATGAAACGAAATATGCGGCAGTGCAGGCACCTAACAGCGGCAACATACCGTGCGGTTGCATAGTGGTTTCGAGGGCGAATAGGATAGATGTGAGTAATGCGCGTGAAGCTCCTGCGAACATGGCTGCCATGCCTACCAGTGCGAAGGTAGCCATATTAATATCGCTATGCGGAAACAACGACAGTGTGAGCATACCCAGCAGGGCGCCGAGCGCCCCGCCAATGGTGAGCAACGGTGCCAGGGTTCCGCCGGAAGTGCCACTACCCAGCGAGATGGCCCATGAGAGGAATTTCAACAGGCAGAGTGAAAGGGCGATCTGAATAGAAACATCCCCGGTAAGCAGGTAGGTGATATTACTGTAACCAACTCCCAGAGTAAGCGGGGCGAAGTACCCTATGACACCAACCGCAACCGCACCTATTGCCGGCCACCACATCCAGTGGATTGGCAGCAGTTCAAATTTATCTTCTATCCAGTAAATGCTTTTTGATACGGCCACCGCAGCAATGCCCATCACTACTCCTAAAGCAATATAAATGACCATGGCCATGCTTGTGGGCTCAGGAATGGAGGGCATAGCGAAGACAGGTTCAGTACCAAAAAGTACAAAGTGCATAGCTGCGCCTGTGGCACATGCCAGTGCTACGGGTATAACAGCGCGCGGCGAGAATTCAAACAAAAGTAGCTCTATAGCTAAAAGCACAGCAGCGACCGGGGTACCGAATATGGCAGACATACCCGCCGTGGCACCTGCGGCCAGCAATATCTTGCGTTCGTTGGCAGTGATGCGCATTATCTGTCCTGCAACAGAACCGAACGCACTACCCGTAGCGATGATTGGCCCTTCTGAACCGAAGGGCCCGCCGGTGCCTATGGAAATAGCTGCGGAAACAGGTTTGAGAAACGTAATAACCGGTTTGATTCTGCTCTCATTTGTCAATATCTGCTCCATAGCCTCGGGAATACCATGGCCCCTGACGGCGGCAGAACCAAACTTCGCGATAAGGCCAACGATTATTGCGCCAATAATGGGTACTAATATAACAAGTAAGCCGAGGTTGTTGTGGGTCGGTGAACTTTCTTCAAAGGATATTCTGCCGTAAAACGAAATGTTTGTTATAAGGTTGATAAGTGCGACAAGCAGTTTTGCAATAAACCCTATAAACACGGCGTTGATAATTGCCTGCAAGCTGAGGAATAACAGTCTTTTGGTATTAAAGCTCTTGTCTCCGCCGATAACGGCAACGTTGCCTAAAGACGTTGAGATAGGAATAGCATTTCGTATTTTTCGAATAAACCTGGATTCTGCCATAAGTCGTTTGTTGGGTGGATTTAAGGCTCTCGTAAAACCTAAGGGGACTGCAAAGATAATATATCCTGAAAGGGCTCTGCCGGTTAAATGTCTATTAAAATTAAAATTGTTGTAATGTTTTCACGCATACCGTTGACTTGTGCGTGGTCATTGGAATATCATTGCGCATTTATCCCATAAAGCAAAAAGGCCCTTGATTTCTCAAGAGCCTCTTGCGGACCGGACGGGACTCGAACCCGCGACCTCCGCCGTGACNNCCGTGACAGGGCGGCATTCTAACCAACTGAACTACCGGTCCAATTCCCGTTGTTGGGGCTGCAAAGATAAAAGCAATTTCGCTAATTCTGCAAATCTTCTTTTAAAATAATTCAAAGCAGTACATTTGTAATCCCATAAAGATTTTTTATGCAGTTCCTGGATTTTGAACAACCCATAGAAGACCTGTTTGCACAGGTCAACAAGTTGAAAGAGCTGTCGGCCAAGAATGGTGTGGATGTGACTAAAACGTTGGCAGAACTGGAAGCGTCGATAGAAAATGAGCGCAGGCGTATATACCAGGAGCTTACACCCTGGCAGCGTGTGCAACTCAGCCGCCACCCCGACAGGCCGTATACTTTATATTATGTAGAACAGATATTTACCAACTTCAGGGAGCTGTATGGCGACCGCCAGGTGAAAGATGATAAAGCTATGGTGGGTGGTATGGCTGAACTGGAAGGAATGCCCGTGATGGTGATGGGCCAGCAAAAAGGCGTCAATACCAAGATGAGGCAAATGCGCAACTTTGGTATGGCCAACCCCGAAGGCTACCGCAAGGCTTTGCGCCTGATGAAGATGGCGGAGAAATTCAATCGCCCTATTATAACATTCATTGATACACCGGGGGCATATCCCGGCCTGGAAGCAGAAGAACGCGGACAGGGGGAAGCAATAGCCCGCAACCTGTTCGAGATGTTTAACCTGACTGTGCCCGTGATATGCGTGATAATAGGCGAAGGTGCCTCAGGCGGTGCGCTGGGTATAGGTATCGGCGACCGTGTGGCTATGTTGGAAAACACGTGGTATACGGTTATCTCCCCTGAAAACTGCTCAACCATACTCTGGCGTAGCTGGGACTATAAAGTACAGGCAGCAGAGCAACTGAAACTGACTTCGGAAGACATGAAGAGCTTCGGCCTGGTAGACGATGTGCTGAAAGAGCCCAACGGTGGCGCACATGCCAAACCTGAAGAAATGGCGGAGACGCTGAAGAAATACTTGCTGGACACCATCAGCGAATTGTCGGCCATAGAACCGGCAAAAAGGGTGGAAGAACGCATCAACAAGTTTTCTGCCATGGGCTTTTACGAGGAGGTGTAAAGGATAGAGGATATTAGATGATGGAAATATGCAATAGGCTCTTTTGAATTTTGACTTTTAACTTTTGAATTTTTATATGCATCAATTTGCAGGAACAGGTGTAGCATTGGTAACACCATTCAATAGTGATAGTTCCATCGATTTCAATTCGCTGGAAAAATTAGTGAACCATGTGATAGAGGGGGGTGTCAACTTCCTTGTGGCATTGGGCTCTACGGGCGAAACGCCTACCCTAAGCAGGGAGGAGCAGCAACAGGTTTTATCTTTTATTGTAGAAAAATGTAACGGTCGTGTACCGGTGGTTTGTGGTATAGCGGGCAACAATACCGCTGAGGTGGTAAACAATGTAAAAACCTACGACCTTAAGGGCGTGGCAGGCATACTCAGCGCTTCACCGCATTACAACAAGCCTTCGCAGGAAGGCATATACCAGCATTTCAAAGCTATCGCTTCGGCCACAGACAAGCCAATAATATTATACAACGTGCCGGGTCGTACTGCCAGCAATATGTTGCCGGCTACCGTGCTCAGGCTGGCCAGCGATTTCAAAAATATAGTGGCTATAAAAGAAGCCAGCGGCAACATCGCCCAATGTATGGACCTGGTGAAAGACAAACCTGCGCACTTCGCCATCCTCAGTGGCGACGATGACCTGATATTGCCGCAGGCGGCTATTGGTATGGAGGGTGTTATATCTGTGGCAGCCAATAGTTTTCCCAAAGATTTTACTACTATGGTCAACCATGCCCTGGCGGGCGATTTTGCCGCTGCCCGCAGGCTGCATTACAAACTGATTGATGGCATCCGCCTGCTGTTTGCCGAAGGTAACCCAACAGGTGTAAAATGCACACTGGACGAGTTGGGTGTATGCCCGGCTTTTGTGCGCCTGCCATTAGTACCCGCTACCGGCGACCTGAGAAAGAAAATAAAGGCTTACCTGGCACAGGGGTAGATCACGGTTCATTCATTTAAACATATAGTAACGCGCCCATATAACAGGGAATTACTTACCTTTGCGCTTCTGTAACCGATTTAACGAATTAAAATATAACAAGTATGAGTACTATGACTCGCTCCGAGATCGACTTTAAAATGCCTTATAAGGTAAAAGACATCAGCCTGGCTGAATGGGGACGCAAGGAAATAAGGCTGGCCGAAGCCGAAATGCCCGGCCTGATGGCCATACGCGAAGAATACAGGGGTAAACAACCTTTGAAAGGCGCACGTATAGCAGGTTGCCTGCACATGACCATCCAGACTGCCGTGCTGATAGAAACACTGGTAGAACTGGGCGCTGAAGTACGCTGGAGCTCTTGTAATATCTTCTCAACGCAAGACCATGCCGCTGCTGCTATCGCCGCTGCCGGTATAGGCGTTTTTGCCTGGAAAGGCCAGACACAGGCAGAAGCCGACTGGTGCATTGAACAAACATTGTTCTTTGGCAGCCAGGACCGTCCGCTGAACATGATACTGGACGATGGCGGAGACCTGACCAATATGGTGCTGGACAACTACACTGAACTGATACAACACATAAAAGGTATCAGCGAAGAAACAACTACCGGCGTGCACCGCCTGTACGACCGTATGAAGGCCGGCACATTACCCATGCCCGCTATCAACGTAAACGACTCGGTTACCAAATCTAAATTTGACAATAAATACGGCTGTAAAGAATCTTTGGTAGATGCTATCCGTCGTGCTACCGACGTAATGATGGCCGGCAAGGTTGCTGTTGTAGGCGGTTATGGCGATGTAGGTAAAGGTTCCGCAGAATCGCTGCGCGGTGCAGGCGCTCGCGTCATAGTTACCGAGATTGACCCCATCTGCGCCCTGCAGGCTGCTATGGACGGCTTTGAAGTAAAGAAAATGGTGGATGCGGTAAAAGAAGCTGATATCATCGTTACTGCTTCAGGCTGCCGCGACCTGATAACTGAAGAGCATTTCCGCCTGATGAAGGATAAGGCCATCGTTTGTAACATAGGCCACTTCGATATAGAAATAGATATGGCATGGCTGAACAAAAACTACGGCCATACAAAAGATACCATCAAACCGCAGGTAGACCTGTACAACATCGAAGGCCGCGACCTCATCGTACTGGCAGAAGGGCGCTTAGTGAACCTGGGCTGTGCAACAGGACACCCCAGTTTTGTAATGAGTAACTCGTTTACCAACCAGACACTGGCGCAGATAGAGCTGTGGACGAGCCACGAAAACTACGAGAACAAGGTATATGTGCTGCCTAAGCACCTGGACGAAAAAGTGGCCCGCCTCCACCTGGCTAAAATAGGTGTAACGCTGGACGAACTGACAGATGCACAAAGCGCCTACCTGGGTATCCCCAAAGATGGTCCGTATAAGTCTGAGCATTACAGGTATTAAACCAGGTAAGTCTTGAAATATTTTGTAAGAGCCACTGTTTTCGCAGTGGCTCTTTGCATGCCGATATCCCCCTTTTTGCGTGATATAGTACACGTTTTTTTATATTAGTTTCGGAGGATAAAACCTGTAAATAATATGAATAGGAAAATACCATTTGTATACCGTGTCCTGATTATCCTGATTGCCGTAACTGTATCCAGGATAGGGGATATATCATTTTCTCCCCGTTATATTTTTCTCACCACCATAGCTGTATTTGCAGGTGTAGCTTTTTGGTACCTTATTGATTTTGTAGTGGACCGTTTCGTAAAGCGGCCGGGGAAAAGTAGTAAGTAGCGACCAGGAAGGAATATCCACAAGTCCGGGCATTGCATGTATTAGTTTCTTACCGTAAATATTAAAGATGGGCCTACCCAGCGGTGGGTTTGTATGCTTAGGTGTTTACCTGCTGCGCATCTCAACGCCAAAAGAAACATTGCAGGGCCGCATTGTCCTGCAATAATTTTAGTTGAGTTTTACATGATTTTTGTGTATATTTGTACATGAGTTGTGTGCGGCAGCGCAATGCTTTATGTTCTTTGATATATAGAATGTGGGTTTTCATTTTGACAAGAACGCGCAACAGTTTTTTTACATAATGCGTCTCCCCTGCCAGGGGAGATAGAGGGTACCTCGCGGGACTCTCGCAAAAAATCCTGTTCGACGACTGCTTCATTTTGACCAAAAACCGCTACAGTTTTTTTACATAATGCGTTTCCCCTGCCAGGGGAGATAGAGGGGTGCCTCGCGCAGGACGCTCGCAGAATAAGATGCTGTTCGCCAACTGTTTCCCATTTTGACAACAACCCGCAACAAGTTCGTTACATAATGCGTCTCCCCTGCCAGGGGAGATAGAGGGGCATTAGAGGGGTAAATACCTGATTTTGTTTCCAAACAGGAAACATTTTACCGGCAGGGAAACAAAATAGATTGTTGGTTATCAACTATTTAGCTTCCGGCGTGTTTTTTAACCCCAAACAGGAAACAAAATGGAAACATTTCCCGGGATGCTGGTAGTAGACGTCGTAGCGGGGAAACAATAAAGGCAGCCAATGGCTGCCCTTATCTGTGTGCTTTACTAAAATATCTTTTACCTAACCCTGCCGCTCTTTAAGAATGCGGGGCAGTTGGCCTGCCAGTAGTCGCGCAGATTGCCTATGGCATCCATATATACGGTCACGGTCAGGTTGCCAAACCAATACAGGTCGTTGCTTTTGCTGTCGCCGCGTTGGTAGCGGTAGTCAGGATAGTTACCATCCCATGAGCCCAGTTCGTCTGTGCGGAAGGAGTAGTCAACAGCTTCCTGGCCGCGGTATTCCTTCAGGGTCTCCATGTTTACATAAGACTTACTTACATCGTCCAGGTAGTCTGTATTCGTGTAGCGGAACCCGATCTCAGGGGTGATCATAAAGGTTTTGCCTAAGAAAAACTTCAGACCGCCACCTACGGGGAATGAAGTGCTCACCAGCTTATACTCCTTACGGTCAGGATATGCGGGGATATTCTGGCCCTCGGTACCCAGCGGGCGCAAAAATACCCTTTGCCCCTGCGAACCATAGGTATAAGGATTGAAACGGAACACCGCTATACCTAAGAATACATAGGGCGTAAATTTTACGCGGTCTTTTTCGATAGGCAGCAGGTTGAACTCGAAGCCTCCGTGAAATTCAAGCAGGTTCGACCTGAAGCTCAGGTTGCGCTCAACCCTTGCCTGTATTCCAGACAGGCTGTCAAACCCGGCCACTGTAGTGTAGGCCAGGCCAAAACGCAGGCCCACATGCGGGTTCATGAAGTATTTATACATGATGCCGCCCATTGCATGCATGTTATTATCAGGAAACAATTTGGGTTGCAGGTCGCCGTAATAACTGCTCACGCCCGCAGACAATCCAAACTCATGATGCTGCTGCGCCTGAGACGCCAACGGCAATAACAAAGCTAAGCTGAGTATAATACGTTTCAAAACGGTCTTGTTTTAATTACGAGATAATGCGAAAGATAAAAACAATTTTTCAAAAACAAAATACAACGTTAAAACACTAATAGGATTTTTAAGTTGACTAATATTACAAAAATATAATTCGTATTCTTTTCTAATTTATGTTATTAACTCTTTTACAAGGATATGAGTAAGAAAAACCGGGCTTTGTAAGGCCGTACGGCACAATGTATTATTTTTGCCACCCTTATATTACACAGACACAATGGACCTGATAGCAGACTTAAAAGCGAGAAACCTGGTGCAGGATATTATGCCGGGACTGGAAGAGCAACTGGCGAAAGAAATAACCCCGGGATATGTAGGTTTTGACCCTACGGCCGATAGCCTGCACGTGGGCAGTATGCTGCAGATAACCCTGCTGATGCGCCTGCAACGGGCCGGGCATAAACCTTATGCACTGCTGGGTGGCGCCACCGGTATGATAGGCGATCCCTCGGGCAAGTCTGCCGAGCGCAACCTGCTGGACATGGAGACCCTGGGCAAAAACGTTGCGGGTATCCGTAAGCAACTGGAAAAGTTCCTGGACTTTGGCGAGGATAAACCCAATGGTGCGGTAATGGTGAACAACTACGACTGGCTGAAAGACTATACTTTCCTCGAATTCATCCGCGACGTGGGCAAACACATTACTGTAGGGTACATGATGGCTAAAGACTCTGTGCAAAAACGGCTGGAAACAGGTTTGTCATTTACAGAATTTTCTTACCAACTTATACAGGCCTACGACTTTTACTACCTGAATAAGCATAACGATGTAAAACTGCAATTTGGCGGCGCCGACCAGTGGGGCAATATAACCACCGGTACCGAACTGATACGCCGCATGGGGGGCAGCGAAGCTTGGGGTTTTACCAGTCCGCTCATCACGAAGGCCGATGGCAGCAAGTTTGGCAAAACAGAGAGCGGCAACATCTGGCTCGACCCGGCGCGCACTTCTCCATATTTATTTTACCAGTTCTGGATGAAGCAGCCCGACGACGAAGCGGAAAAACTGTCTTACATTTTTTCTTTCCGTCCTGTGGATGAAATAAAAGCATTGATAGAAGAGCACAAAACGGCACCACACTTACGCCGGCTGCAAAAAGCGCTGGCTGAAGAATTGACTACACTGGTGCACAGTGCCGAAGACCTGGCATTCGCACAGCAGGCATCAGATATCCTGTTCAGCAAAGGCAACGATGCGGTTGAAATATTGAAGTCTTTCAACGAGCAGCAACTGCTGGAAGTGATGGACGGCGTGCCACAGGTAGAGGCGGCAAAATCTCAATTGGATGGTGAAGGTGCTGATTTTCTTACATTCTTGTCTGAAAGCGGGATATTCCCCTCGAAAGGCGAAGCCAGGAAAATGCTGCAGAACGGTGGCGTGAGCGTGAATAAAGAAAAAGTGACGGAACTGGATTTCAAACTGACCTCCGCTCATTTGCTTAATAACAAATATATTCTTATCCAGAAAGGTAAATCGAACTATACGCTGGCGATATTCAGTTAATAGTGTAGCTCTTTTGTCTTAAATTTGAAGGGCATGTCGTCCCCGAAAGTAAAAAGCCTGGTATTGTTGCTGGTGGTTGTAGCCATTGCTCTGCCTGCGTTCTTTTGCAACAGCCCGGAAGAAAGGGATGCCATTGATGGCCAAAGCTCGACCTGGCTCAATGTGTACGATACTACCGTACACTACGTAGGTATGCAGAAATGCCGGGCTTGCCACGAGGCGGTGTATCAGACGTATATACAAACCGGTATGGGCCAGTCGTGGGACCACGCTACAAGGCAAAAGTCTGCAGCAGATTATACCCCGGGCCACACACTGGTATACGACAAAGACCTTGATTTCTATTACCATCCTTTCTGGCAGGGAGATAGCCTGTACGTTATGGAGTTCAGGCTGGATGGAAAAGATACGGTGCATAAATTGGTGCAAAGGATAGACTATGTAGTAGGTTCAGGTCAGCATACGAATTCGCATATTTTTGTAACGAATGGTTATGCCTACCAGGCCCCAATAACCTATTATACACAAAAAGGCAGATGGGACCTGGCGCCGGGATTTGAGAAAGGTAGCAATAGCCGCTTTAGCCGCATCATACAGATGGAATGTATGAGTTGCCACAATGCCCTGCCGGAGTTTGTACACAACAGCCAGAACAAGTATGTACATATAAAGCAAGGAATAGATTGTGAACGTTGTCACGGGCCGGGCAGCCTGCACGTTGCGGAAAAAGAGGCGGGTAATATTGTAGATACTTCTGCGGGGCCCGATTATACCATAGTAAACCCGGCAAGGCTCTCTACCGAACTGCAGAATAATGTTTGTCAGCGCTGCCATCTTCAGGGTATTGCCGTGCTCAACGATGGTAGGCAATTTTCAGATTTCCGTCCGGGCATGAAACTCTCGGAAGTGATGAATGTGTTCATGCCCAGCTATGAAGGCGGTGAGGATAAAATGATCATGGCATCGCATGTAGAGCGCATGAAAAAAAGCCCTTGTTATGTCAATTCAGGAAAGATGAGTTGCATTACCTGCCACAAGCCGCATGTGAGTGTCAAGTTCACCCCCAACAGTCAATATCTAAATGCATGCAATAGCTGCCACAGTGGTGCGGAACAGGTGCATTGCAGCGAAACCCAAGAAAGACGAATGGCAAAGAATAATGATTGTATCACCTGCCATATGCCTAAAAACGGGAGCATAGATATTCCACACGTGGCGGTGACAGACCATTACATACGTAAGCTGCCGGTGGCCCAACGTGAGCAAAAGGATATAACGGCGTTTTTAGGGTTGGAATGTTATAACAATGATAAGGTAGATGCTATTACGCGCGCGCGCGGCTTTATGGAGTTTTATGAAAGATATAATCCAAACAAAGGCCTGCTGGATTCGGCGCTCCAGTACCTGGATAAAGAAAAAGAACGTGAAGGCAATGAAAAACAGAACAGGGACTATATCCGCATCTACTTCCTGCTGAACAACTATAAAAAAGTGATGGAATATGCTGCACAACTCAAGCCCGCAGAACTGGCAGACGCATGGACGGCATACCGCATCGGTGAGGCGCTCTCCCAATCAGGAAGGGCGGCAGAAGCAAAACAATGGTTTAACCGTGCAGTAGCTATATGGCCTCATTCCCTGGATTTTCAGAACAAATACGGGGCCTGCCTGTTGACGCTGAACAACAATGTGGAAGCTAAAAAGGTATTCCAATTCATCGTGAATGAAAATCCGCAATATGCAACAGCACATACCAACCTGGGCTTTATATATATGCAGGAAGGCAACAACACAATGGCTTACGACCATTTGAGCAAGGCTATACTATACGAGCCGGACAGCAGGCAGGCATTGATCAATTTGGCCGTTTGGTATCACAACAACAGGCTGGATAATATGGCGGAGAAAACGCTCCGCCACCTGCTGAAAAAATATCCCGAAAATGAGCAGGCAAAAGCAATGCTCGCCGACCTGGTATTATGAAAGTCATTTGCTGTTTTCGAAAATGAATATATATTTGCCGGCAACTAAAAACCATAAACCAAATGATTAAAAAACTGATTACCCTCGTCATCGCTGTTTCAGCTTCATTAACTATTGCTTCAGCACAAAAAGGCTATAACTCCGGCTCCTGCCCGAAATTTTACTTAGGCCTAAGCAGTGGTATTAATAATCACTCAGGTATAATCGGTATTAACTTCGATGTGCCTGTAACTACACAATTCTCGCTGGGAACCGGTGCAGGTATCAGTAGCTGGGGGCTTAAAGCTTACGGCGAAGGACGCTTTTATTTTAAAGAGTGCAACAGGGGATGGGCTTTGGGGGCAGCCTTTACGTATAATACAGGCCTGCAGGGCTTCGTAGCGGAAATGCCCACTACTATCGGTTCAGTAGATGTAGGCATGGATCTTGAACCTTCGCCCAACATAGCTGTTTCGGCATACCACTTTTTCAACCTGGGCAGGGGAGGCCACAGGTTTTACCTGCAGTTGGGTTGGTCACAAAGTTTAGTTTCCGATCCTTATACAATTACATCTGGCCATACGCTCACCAGTGACGGTATAACGGCTATGAACCTGCTGTCGCCGGGTGGGCTGATATTCGGCTTTGGATTCTCTTTTGGCCTGGGCGGGCGTTAAAACCTATAGTTAATATACAACCGTTGTTGCAATTGTCCGAAGTCAACGTTCAAAGTTGAATAGTTATACCCTTTATTTTCTTTTATACTCATCGCGCCTGCCACAAGCGCAGCTAACTCAGTCCCTATCACCCACCGTCTGAAATTCAATTTTGCGCCAATAAACGGAGTAGTGTCCAGCGTAAAAACAGATGTAGTTATTGATGAGACAGCAGTCTGCTCATAAGTATATGACCGCTCCCACGCCGATACTTTTGCGGTTTCCTTTACCTGCGAAGTATGTGTGTATCCCTTGCCATATCCACCTTTGAACTCAACTGCAGCGTACAAGTAACTTTTCCCGATGAACCGCCGTTGCATTTCCAACCCGCCACCGACAAATATCATAGACATGTTGGTAGACGTCAATGCCCAATAGAATGTATCATTCCTGATCATTTCGGTGCTTCGGTATTCATCGCTGTAGCCTGCTATACCTACCATTATTCTATAACCCAGGTTGGGAGTAGTCCATCGTTTATACTGCAACCCGAAAGGTACTTCATAACCGTAGATGTCGTTTTCAAGCGGATTGACGAAGATCCCGATCTCATTCTTACCCGGTTGGCGCTTTTGTATCAATGCTTCTGTTTCCTGTGCATTTGTGCCGATAGTCATTAAGACAAGTGGAAGAATCAAAAAATTGTTTTTCATATCGCATCGTTTATGAGCCAAGAACGGGACAGGCATATGTTTTATTGCAATAAAAAAAGCCATCTTTTGGGATGGCTTCTCACAATAATTAATACTCTATAACGTTACAACGCTGCTTCATAGCGCTTGGCTACTTCATCCCAGTTGATGACGTTCCAGATAGCTCCCAGGTATTCCGGGCGCCTGTTCTGGTATTTCAGGTAGTATGCATGTTCCCACACATCTATACCCAGTATCGGTGTTCCTTTCACTTCCGCTATGTCCATTACAGGGTTGTCCTGGTTAGGCGTAGAGCAGATGGCCAGTTTTCCGTTTTGCACAATGAGCCATGCCCAGCCGCTGCCAAAACGTGTGGCTCCTGCCGTATTCATTTGTTCTTTCAGGCTGTCCAGTGAATTGAAGGTGCTGTTAATGGCTTCGGCCAGTTTGCCCGATGGCGAGCCACCGCCGGGGGTGAGTATTTCCCAAAACAAGGTATGGTTATAGTGACCTCCGCCGTTGTTGCGTACAGCGGCAGGATACTTCGAAATATTGGCCATTAACTCGTGAAGCGACAGGTTCTCAGCATCTGTGCCTTCTATTGCCTTATTCAGGTTGGTCACGTAAGCGGCGTGGTGCTTACCGTGGTGGATTTCCATTGTCATTGCATCAATATGCGGTTCCAGCGCGTTGAATGCGTATTTCAAATCAGGAAGCGTGTGTGCCATAATATATTCATTTAAACAGTTTGATAATATAAAGTAGGGCAAAGCTAACCCATCGGTCATGGAATTAAAAATTTGCAAGTTTTATATAATCATAATAAAAGATGATGTTTCGCTTTGTATGCCGGTTATAGAACACATTTATCCTCTTTATGTTCGGATAGAAAGAAGTTTATGGCAGAATAAAGCATCATCCTTACCTTTGGCACTCTTTATACTGCATGAGCTTACCCTCGATCTCGTTAAAAAGACCGGTTTTAGCCATAGTGCTGAATATTATTATAGTAATATTTGGCATTATAGGATTCGACTTCCTTGGTGTGAGGGACTATCCGTCCATCGACCCTCCTATTATCAATGTGCGTACCTCTTACGCGGGCGCCAACCCTGATATAGTAGAGTCTCAGATAACGGAACCGCTCGAAAAATCTATCAACGGCATAGCAGGCATTAAGAGCATATCTTCTACCAGCGCACTGGGCAGCAGCAGCATCACTGTAGAGTTCGACCTGGGTGTAGACCTGGAAGCCGCTGCCAACGACGTGCGGGATAAGGTATCCCAGGCGGTGCGCAACCTGCCCCAGGATATCGACGCACCGCCGGTGGTCTCAAAGGCTGACGCCAGTGCAGGGACTATCCTGTCTATGACGGTGGAGAGCACCACCAGGAACCAGTTGCAATTAACCGAATATGGAGAAAACGTGTTGCTGGAAAGGTTGCAGACCATACCGGGTGTAAGTAACATTCGTATATGGGGCGAGAAGCGTTATTCCATGCGCCTTTGGTTAGATCCGCTCAGGATGGCCGGGTACGGCATTACTTTCCCGGATGTACAACAGGCATTGAACAGGCAAAATGTTGAACTTCCTTCCGGTAAATTAAGTGGCAGCCAGACGGAATTATCAGTGCGCACCTTCGGCAGGTTGTATACCGAAGAGGATTTTAATAACATGATTATTAAAAACGTTGACGGCACCGATATCCGTTTCGGGATGATAGGTGAAGCGGCGTTGGGGCCTGAAAATGAAGAAACCATACTGAAAGAAAGTAATACGCCGATGATCGCATTGGCCGTTACACCACAGCCCGGCTCCAACTATGTGGCTATAGCCGAAGAATTTTACAAGCGTTATGAAGAACTGAAGAGCGAAGTGCCTGAAGATATAACGCTGGACATAGCCCTGGATAATACGCAATACATCAAAAAATCCATCAAAGAAGTGGAGGAAACGCTGTTTATTGCTATTGCACTGGTGGTGTTGATCATCTACCTGTTCTTTCGCGACTGGCTGATAGCATTGCGTCCGTTGCTGGACATTCCAGTGAGCCTGATAGGCGCGTTCTTCATCATGTACATAATGGGCTTTTCCATCAATATACTCACCCTGCTGGCCATAGTACTTGCTACCGGCCTGGTGGTGGATGATGGTATAGTAGTAACGGAAAACATATATAAGAAGCTGGAGAAAGGCATGGACAAAATGCGCGCCGCCCGGGAAGGCAGCGAGGAGATATATTTTGCCATCATAGCTACTTCCATTACGCTGGCCATTGTATTCCTGCCCATCGTATTCCTGCAAGGGTTTACCGGCAAGCTGTTTACCGAATTTGGTGTTGTAGTTGCCGGTGCAGTGCTTATATCCGCATTTGTATCGCTGACGCTGACCCCGGTGCTCAACGTCTTCCTCACAAAAAAGGTACATAAACCTTCACGCTTTTATGTGAAGTCCGAGCCGTTCTTTGCCGGCATGGAAAATGGATATACCCGTGCGCTGGAATGGGTGATGAAGCATAAATGGACGGCAACGGCCGGTATCCTGTTGTCGTTTGGGCTGATCATCCTGATAGGCACCACCATCCAGAGCGAGCTGGCGCCCATGGAGGATAAGAATCGGTTTCGCCTGGCGGTTTCCGCACCGGAAGGCACCTCTTACGATGCCATGGATGCCTATATGACCAATATCGTGGACATGCTCATAGACAGTGTGCCCGAAAAAGAAGTGATATTGTCGGTAACGGCCCCTGGTTTTACAGGGTCGGGCGCGGTGAACACCGGGTTTGGTAACGTTAAGCTGGCGGATGCTTCGGAGCGGGAGCGCAGCCAGGATGAGATAGTACAATCGGTTAACAGCGGCCTGAGGCAATTCACCTTCGGGAAAGCTTTTGCTATACAGGAGCAAACCATTTCGGTGCAACGTGGTGGCAGCAACTACCCGATTGTGTATATTCTGCAGAATATCAACTTCGATAAACTTTCGCAGGCATTGCCACGCTTCCTGGACGAGGCTAATGCCAGCCCTATATTCCAGGGGGTGGATGCAGACCTGAAATTCAACAAACCCGAACTGAGTGTTTCCATTAACAGGGAGAAGGCCTCGTCGATGGGTGTGGCCATAGAAGATGTAGCCCAGACCCTGCAGTTTGCATTGAGCAACAGGCGGGTGGGGTACTTTACCAAAAATGGTAAGCAATACCAGGTACTGGCCCAGGTGTCCAGGCCCAACCGCGAGGCCCCTGTTGACCTGAAGCAGTTTTATGTAAGCAGCAATACAGGCGAAATGGTGTCTATAGATAACCTTGTGCAGATAGAAGAAACCACCAGCCCCGCACAGGTATATCATTACAACAGGTATAAGTCTGCCACTATTTCCGCAGGCCTTACTCCCGGCAATACCATAGGCGACGGCCTGGAGGAAATGGACAGGATATATGAAAAACTGAAGAAGGAAGGAGTGATTGATGATAGTTTTGATACATCGCTGGGTGGTTCTTCAAAAGATTTTGTAGAGAGCTCGTCGAACACGGCGTTTGCATTCATCCTTGCTCTTATACTCATCTACCTGGTACTGGCGGCGCAGTTCGAAAGCTTTATTGACCCCTTTATTATCATGCTTACCGTGCCTTTGGCTATCGCGGGTGCATTATTATCCCTGTGGTTATTCGGCCACACGCTGAACATTTTTTCGCAGATAGGCATGATCATGCTCATAGGCCTGGTAACGAAGAATGGTATCCTGATAGTGGAATATGCCAACCGACTGCGCGAACGTGGCGCCACCAAAACGCGCGCTGCCATAGATGCGGCCGGTATGCGCCTGCGCCCCATACTTATGACCAGCTTCGCCATGATGTTTGGCGCTTTGCCCCTGGCATTATCACTGGGCGCTGCATCTACAAGCCGCATTCCGTTAGGTATCGTTATTGTAGGGGGTATACTTTTCTCCCTAATTTTGTCATTGTTCATTGTGCCGGTAATGTACACATTCCTCTCGCGCAGGAAGGCGGCTACATCCTCGGCCATAACAAAACTGGACGAATAAACTATGATGAAACGTATAGCCATATTAATAGCAATGCTGCATTCTTTTGCTTACGCACAGGAGTTGCTGACGCTGGATATGGCTATAGAACGTGCCTTGCAGCACAACTTTGACATCAGGATAGCACGCACCGATGCGAAACAGGCAGAAGTAAATAATACTGCAGGTAACGCAGGTATGTTGCCTAATCTTGACCTGCGGGGTGGACTGAATACAGCATCGCAAAATGTACGCAATGAGTTTATTGATGGCCGCGTACAACAAGTTAGTAACGCTCCTTCGTTTGGATATAACGGCTCGGTTAACCTCAACTGGACCCTGTTTGACGGGGGGCGGATGTTCCTGCTGAAAAAACAACTGAATGTACTGGAACTGGCAGGCGAGGCGCAGTTGAAGGAAAGGGTACAGTCGGTAGTATCGCAGACAATACAGGCCTACGCCCAGGTAGTATGGCAAAGGCAACAGGGTATTGCAATAGACACAGGCCTTGTACTGGCAAGGACACGCATGGAGCTCTCCCTGTTGAAATATAAAACTGGGACATCTGCCAAGGTAGATTACCTGCAGGCACAGGTAGACTATAACAGTCGCCAGTCAGACTCGATGCGCCAGCTCGCCGCACTCAATGCGTCATTTGCTACGCTCAATATGCTCATGGGCGGAGATGCCGACTATATATATACAGTGCAGGATTCCCTGGCTATTGACACAAGCCTTCTGCCTGAACATGCGGAATTGCTGGAAAACATTAACCCGTCACTCAGTATTGCAAGGTATAACGCTGAAGCATCGCAACTGAATGCCAGGATGGCCAAGGCAAATTATTTCCCGGTCATTGCACTGAACGGCGCTTATGCCTATAATAATACCCAAAGCCAGTCCGGCTTTATTGCATTCAGCCAGAGCTATGGCCCCAGTGCAGGATTAACATTGAATATGCCCCTGTTCCGCGGAGGTAATGTAAGGCGCGAGGCTAAGATAGCTTCGTTGCAGGCAGTGCGCGACCAATTGCTTTACGAGCGGCAGGGTACGGAAATAAGCAGGCAATACCGCACAGCGTGGAGGGACTACCAGGTATCGGTGGGCGCTTATGACCTGGAAAGAAGAAGTATCGAGGCTGCAAAAGAGAATGTATTTATCCAGAAAGAGCGCTTCAAAGCCGGTATCGCTACTACGCTGGAAACCCGCGAGGCGGAGAACAGTTATGTGCAGGCATTGGTGCGTTACTATACAGCTATATACAACCTGAAAGTGAACGAAACCCGTGTGCTGGAGTTGGAAGGCGCTTTGGTGAAGTAACTATATCTGTCTCTCGCAGACTTATAACTTTTGACTTACCATTTACGACTAATGGTATCTACCAATCGTAATTTTTCCTTTGTTCTTTTGCCGCTTCTATCCGTTCGTTGCAATAATCTTCAAAAGCCTTTGCATCAATGTTATTTACGGTGGTTATCCATTGGTACAGGCGGTTGTCAATACAATTAATGGTTAGCGTACCGTGGCGCAGTAATATTTTTTCTGTTTCCGCCCAGTTTATATTCCTGCGTTTTGCTGTTAACGGGAGCTTAATTCCATTGTCATCTACTGTTACCACCGGCTGCTGTCCGCCGGCGTTTTCCGCAGAAAAGGAATAGATAATAGCCGCCGCCAGTATACCAAATATGGCCGTTATGACGAATGCGCCCGTCAACCCGGAGTAAACCGTTAATGTAACGCAGAAACCAAGCTCCACTCTTCGCAAAGCTTTATTGTTACGCGGTCTTAACAGCCACTTGTTCCTGAAAAAAGAAAGGAAAAGTATTGCAAGCCCTGCGCCTACCATTACGTATTCGGGCAGCAGTATTGAATGAACATTGATTTCGCTACCCTTAGCCACAGGCTCCCAACTGAACGGCATCAGCATCATCGCGAAGAACACGGAAATAATGAATGCTCCCGTAGCCACCAATGCAAAACCCATCATAAGATGCAAAGCCGTTACCTGGTGGGGTTTTATTTTCTGTTCTGCCAGCGGAATCTCGAATGCCATAACTGCAAAAATAATGTTTGCCCCTTGCTTTTACAGGCGGAATGTATCCGCGGCGTGTTCTGCAATGGAGTTTTGTTCCATAAAGGTGCAGTCAGTATCAGGTATCAGCTCATGCCAGACATATGGCGGTATCTCGAAGTGGACGGGCCCGGTATATTGTGCTGTCTGCATATCGGTATCGTCAATATGTTTCCAGTTGAAAGTGCAGGTGCCGTTCAGCAGTATCAGTATTTCCGGGTTTTTCGTTGCCGACAGCCCTTTGTGGTAGTGTCTGCCGCTTACCGTACCGGCTTTACGAAATACTATCAGGTGCGTCCCGGTCCGTTCCTGCCTGAATTCTGCGGTATAACCGCGCTCGTCTGTACCTGCGGGTATTATGGGCGTTACTTTTATCATGCCTCTTGGGTTTCAGTAGGTTCGGCCGCTACTTCTTCCGTTGCTGTTCCGCCGGGCAGTTTTACGCTGAAATCGCGCAATGACTTATTGATGTCGCCGTCTGTCACCAGTGTTTCATTCTGCACCAACTTACGTATGCGCCATCCTAAATACACGTCCCCGGTAGGCACGTTCAGTTTGCCTATCGCCTGGTTGACGATGCGGTGCGCTTTCTGAAATTGGTGCGAACAGAAACTAATCAGTTTCTCGTCGAAGTAACTTTCGTCTCGTGTGTACAACTTCTTACCGCCTTCCAGCAACCGCATACCGGCGTTTTCCGCTATCATATTCAGCCACTCTTCTCCATCTACTTCCAGTTCCGCTGGGGTTACCGGTCGCGCCAGTCGCCTGGCCTTTATGAGCTCTTTTGGCAGTATCTCGCTGATGTTCTTAGGATAATACACCTTGCCTTCCCCGTCCAGGAAGGGCAACCCTCCCAGGTTCAGGACGTAAAAACGGTCCAGGTGTTTGCTCATATAGTTCAGCATCCAGTAGTAGGCGCATACATCCGCCGGCCACGGTGCCATCCACAGCCACACCACGTCATCCGGGTTGTTGTTCAGTTTAGTAGTTACCTCCAGCAGGTGCTCCAGGTCGTTTACCTCTATTTCCTGCTTCTCGTCATTGATCACCTCTTTCCAGAATTCCGTCCGCAACTGGCTGAAGGACTGGCCCTGTGCTTTTTTTATGGGTCCTACATGTAATATGTCCCTGAGAACCAATACTTCCCCTTCCATTGAGGGCTCTGTACCGATGGCCTCAAGCAATGGCTGTGCCGCCATATCTCCTACTACAACATGGTATATCATGGGCGTAAAAATAAATGATTAATAACGTAAGGGTGGAAATTCAGCGTCAATTTGTATCCACACCGTCAAGTATATTTTTGTCATGAATATGTGTGTATTTAATCCATTAAATAATAAATAGATAGCTGTCGCAAAAAGCCTTGTAAAAGGAATGTTAAAACACTATTTTTATAACCTGTTTTAAATTGCCGGACAGAATTTAATAAAACGGGTGTTCTGATATAGGGTATGCCTGCAGGTAATAGGACGTTATGCCGTTCTCATGGATAAAAAAATACATTGTGCTAATACAATTTTTATGAGGAAGTTTTTACTTATTATGCTCGTTAGTTTTGTCGGATTGCCTTTGGCTGCACTGGCGGTTGTGCCTACTGTCAGCATAGTATCCAGCAAAGGATCAGTTATTTGCGCCGGTGATACCGTCGTCTTTACCGCTACGCCGGTAAACGGCGGCACGACCCCTGCTTACCAATGGAAGGTAAACGGCAACAACGCCGGGGCAAACAGCAGCACGTTTTCTACCACGTCCCTTTCCAACGGCGACATGGTATGGGTGGTAATGACGAGCAATGATCCGGCTGCCAGCCCGACAACGGCGAACAGCGATACGATAACTATGACGGTGAACCCGTTGTTGACCCCGATCGTTGCTATCTCGCTCAGTCCCGACGATACTATATGTGCAGGAACGACAGTAACGTTCACGGCTACATTTGCCAACGGAGGATCAACACCATCTTTCCAGTGGAAACTCAACGGGGCGAATGTTGGCGGTGACAGCTCCAAATATATCACTTCTACACTGGCCGATGGCGATGTAGTAAGTTGTGTACTCACCAGCAGCGAAACATGCGTTACGTCGGCAACCGATACCAGCAACAGCATAACCATGAAGGTGAACCCCATATTGACCCCCGTTGTGAATATTTCGGTAAGCCCTAACGACACTATATGTGCTAATACATTTACCACGTTTACGGCAACTACTTCCAACGCCGGTTCGTCTCCCACTTACCAATGGCGCAGAAATGGCGTGGTGGTAGGCGGCAACAGCAGTACTTACAGCACAAATACGCTGGTCAATGGCGATGCGGTAGTTTGTATTCTCACTTCAAGCGAAGTATGTGTTTCTAAAATGCGTGATACCAGCGAGACGATAACGATGACTGTCAACCCCAACCTGGTGCCTTCTATATCCATCAGCGTAAGTCCCAACGATACTGTGTGCGCAGGTACATCAGTTACCTTTACTGCTACCCCCACCAATGGTGGTACTACCCCGGTGTACACTTGGCGGGTAAACGGGTCAGTAGTAGGCGGCAATAGCCCCAACCTCACCGTTAGCCTGAGTGTAAACTCAACTGTATGGTGTACCATGGCCAGCAGCGAACAGTGTAAGACATCGTCACTGGTGTTCAGCAACTTTATTTCTATGCGGGTAAACCCGGTACTTACGCCTGATGTAACCATCGCCGTAAGCCCTAACGATACCATATGTGCGGGCACAATGACCACTTTTACAGCTACGCCTGTGAACGGGGGCACACCACCCTCTTACCAATGGCAGTTGAACGGCATCAATGCAGGCACTAACAGCAATACCTTCAGCAGCAGCACTTTAAGCAGCGGTGACGCCCTGAGGGTGATCATGACCAGCAGCTGGCCCTGCCTTACCAAACCTGACGATACCAGCAGCAGCATAACCATGACCGTGATACCCAATGTAACACCGGTAGTGGTGATTACCCATGCGCCCAGCGACACAATTTGCGAAGGGACCAATATCACTTTCTCAGCCACGTCTGCAAACGGTGGGGCATCGCCTGTGTATCAATGGCAGGTAAATGATGTGAATGTTGGAACAAACAGCACCACGTTCAGTAGTAGTACATTGGCCAACGGAGATGTGGTGCGTACTATTATGTCGAGCAGCATAACATGTGTAACAAAAACGGCCGACACCAGCAACGAGATAACCGTAGGGGTAAAACTGAAATCAGAACCTGACGTAACGATAGCTGTCAGCCCCTCTGATTCTGCCTGTGCCGGCGATGTAGTGACTTTTACCGCTACACCGGTCAATGCGGGCCTGGCACCTGTTTACCAATGGCAGGTGAACGGTGGCGATGTAGGTACCAATAGTACGGTATTCGCTACCAGCTCGTTGCCCAACGGCGCTGTGGTGAGGTGTATATTGTTTACCCCCGATACCTGCGTAACCAAAAATACGGATACCAGCAACAGTATTACAATGAAGATCAAACCGGTACTTACGCCCGATGTTACTGTCAGCGTAAGCCCGAACGATACGATTTGTAATGGCGATATGGCAACCTTTACCGCAACTCCTGTCAACAGCGGCACATCGCCTACATATCAATGGAGGGTGAATGGTGTGAATGCAGGCACCAACAGCACAACTTTCGTGACCACGCTGTCCGACGGCGATATTGTGGATTGCATCATGACCAGCAGCGAGCAATGCCTCACCAAGCCTGCAGATACCAGCGCCAGTATTACTATCACAGTATTGCCCAAAGTGACGCCGGATGTGCAGATGATCGTACTGCCCGACGATACTATTTGCGATGGTACTAATGTGACATTTATAGCTACGCCTACAAATGGCGGCACTGCTCCTGTATACCAATGGCAGATAAACGGGGCGAACGTAGGCACTAACAACACTTCATATTCTAGCCCGTTCATGGTAGATGGTGATGTGGTGCGGGTGATAATGACCAGCAGCGAGCTTTGCCTGACGAAGCCTGGCGATACCAGCAACACAATAACTATGAAGGTTAACCCGAACCTTACCCCGGACGTGACCATTACGGTTAGCCCTAATGATACTATCTGTATAGGTACTAGTGTGACCTTTACTGCGACACCGGTCAACGGTGGCACAGCCCCCGTATATCAATGGAGGGTAAATGGCAGCAACGTAGGCAGCAACAGCAGTACATACAGCACATCTACCCTGGCTGATAACGACGTGGTGGATTGCATCCTCACCAGCAGCGAGATATGTGTAACCAGGTCCGCAGATACCAGCAACGCGATAACCATGGAGGTGAAACCGTATATTACCCCGGACGTCACCATTGCGGTGAGCCCTAATGACACGGTATGCGATGGTACAAGTGTGACCTTTACAGCCACGCCGACAAACGGAGGTGACCTGCCAGTGTATCAATGGCAGATAAATGGCGCCAACGTAGGCACCAACAGTACAACCTATGCAAGCGCGGCACTGGTGAACAATGACGCGGTAAGAGTAATACTTACCAGCAGCGAGATGTGCCTCACCAAAACAATGGATACCAGCAACGTCATCAATATGACCGTAGAACCTAATCTGACGCCTGATATTACAATAGTGGTAAGTCCTGATGACACCGTTTGCGCAGGTACCAATGTGGTATTCCTGGCCAATGCCACCAATGGCGGCACTTCGCCAACATACCAGTGGAAGGTGAACGGAAATAACGTGGGCATCAACAGCAGCGGCTATACCAGCAACAGCCTGGTAACGGGCGACGTAGTTACCTGTGTGCTCACCAGCAACCATACCTGCCTTACACGCACTATGGATACCAGCAACGCGGTGACTATGACGGTGAACGCGCTTACCACACCGGCTGTGACTATTTCGGCCAACACAGGTACGACATCCTGCGTGAACGGCGAGGTGACCTTTACCGCTGTTCCGGTGAACGGCGGAACAGCCCAGGCATATCAATGGAGGTTGAATGGTGCAGATATAATGGGTGCTAACAGCACAACATACATGACCAGCAGTCTTTCAACAGGTGACGTGATCACTTGCAGGTTGGATATTACCGCTGTTTGTCCGGCGCCGGATAGTGCTATAAGTAATTCTTTAGTGATGAATATCGTAACGCCGTCTGCAGTTATTGCCGTATCGCCCAATGATACTATATGCGACAACCAGTCGGCAATGTTTACAGTCAATGGCACAAACGTGGGTAACACGCCTGTGTACCAATGGATGCTGAATGGTGTTGACCAGATAGGCGTAACAGGCACGTTGTTTACAATGAATACAGTAGGCCACCAGGATGTTATCAGTATTGAGTTTGTGAGCAGCGACAACTGTATCAATGCTCCTGCGGTGGCGGGCGCCAATACAATAACTATGACCGTGAACCCGACAGCCGCTCCTGTAGTAGGCATAGCGGCCAACCCGGGCACCGTGCTTACCAACAGCGATATAGTCTGGTTTACCAGCTCGGCCAATACGCCAAATGTAAATTATCAATGGCGTAAGAATGGCGTGAACATACCGGGTGCAACCGGTCCTGTATATACCGACCTCGATCCGCAGGATGGTGATACTTTCTCGCTCTGGATACAGACCAACGACAGTTGTCGCACGCCTGACACTGCTATCAGTAATATAGTAGTATTGAGTGTAGGCGTGGGTGTGAAAGAAGTGGCCACCGGCGCATTGTTTGACAATGTGAACCTGGCGCCTAACCCCAACAACGGTACATTTACACTGAAAGGTACGCTGGCTACCGATGATAAGCATGTAATGCTGGAAGTGGTGAACGCAGTAGGTGCAGTGATACACAGGGAACAGGTAGAAGTGCACAACCATGAACTCAATGCCCGTGTAGACCTGGGCGACAAAGCCCACAATGGCCTGCACATGGTGCGTATCACCGCCGGTGGCAGGGTGCACATTGTTAAGTTCATAGCCAACAGGTAATAGTAGTAACAATCATCAATAACAAGGCCGCCTCAATTCGTTTGGGGCGGCTTTTTTGTTTTTTGATGTGGTTCGAATCCCAAGAGGTTCACTTAATGTAAAAGTCACTGATTATCAGTGGCTTTTTGTTTTTATATTCTATATGTAAGTTTTATAAACTCATCATTTTCAATCTCAACCTGGTTCGAGTACAATAAAGTTGTCCTTGTCAAATCTTTGTCTCATTTATGCATAATTTATACTTGCTATACTTAGTTATTTTACAAAATCATCGATATAGTTTGCTATTTCTACATAGACTTCTTCCTTACCATTATCATCCAGTTTACTAATAGGTTTCTTAGGATCATTTATTGATTGAAATTGAGAAAGATGCACTTCCTTAGTAAATCGACAAGGTCTAAGTATTACAGGTAAAATTATTTTACCTTTTTCTTCAGCTGCTTTAAGTAAAGGAGGAAGTTCATTATCTATAATAAAGTCTGATGCGAGAAAGTCTGCACTGACTAACAGTATTGCTATAGCCGCCTTTTCTAAAGCCCATTCTATTTTTTCTTTCCATTTTTCTCCTGCCTTTATCTTAGTATCTTCCCAAAAATCTATTACTCCTTTTTTTTCAAATGGTCTTAAGTGAATTTTAAGTCTATTTAAGTATTCTAAATCAACATGACTATAACTAATGAATACCGTTTTCTTTTCTTGTCGCTCTTTTGCAATCTCTATACTCTCTTTTTTAAGAAATATTTCAAAATTACTATGAGTCAAAAAATTGCGAATTGGCCTAATTAATGTTTCATTCAATCGATTTCTATCATATATTATTGTTCTAACTGAAGCAATATCAAAAGGGATATGATCCCCTCTTTGTGTTATAGGCAATACTGGAATACCTAAAGCCCAAGCCATACCCAATTCATACATCACATTTGCATTACCTGTGGAAATATCAGCTATTACAAAATCAGCACTTTTAATTTCATTTTGTATTTGATTAATAATATAACCTGTTCCCAAAATTTCATCAGCTCTAATATAAGTATGGCCTAAAGAAATGATGGCTTCTTTGATTAGAGAAGAAATATCATTAAATTCACTACTGAACGGTGTGATTAGGAAAATTCTCATAAACAATATTTAGACTATAATACTGTTTGTAAAATACTGTATTTCCAGATGTCTAGATACATAATATTGCCAATCCGTTAATTATCTGGTTCGAGATTTGTACCAACGGGTTCACGGGGAAGCCACTCTCTGCCAAACGAATAAATTAGCTATAATAATACTGACAGACTCTGCAAGTGGAGTCTCCGTGCCATACATAATACCCGTCAATCCACTTTTTCTTTTTCTACTACAACAAAAATACGTATATTTGTATTATTCGTATTATGGCGATACGCTCTTTGAAAACGAAATGCTCTTTGCGCAACTTCAGTACATAGCATTCTTTGTGGTTAAAGTACCTGGGGTACGCCTTATCAATTGTCCCGGCTTTCAAGCCGGGGAGAGGAATTTAAAGAGGAATCGGCTTTTGCCAAATAAGCGTAAAACACTTACGTATAATGAAATATTCCCGGTTGTTGCGACCGATTTGGGGCAAAGTCAGGATTTAGTATTGAATACCAACTATCTGGGCAAAAAATGAAAAATTGTTTCTCACGAAAAATTGCAACAACTGACAACAAATTTCTCAGTTAGTAACTTTGCTTTATATATAACTGAACTGAGAGGCTAAAACAAACTGGCCTGCCTGCTATGCATTAGCGGGACCGGTTCGTGTATCATTTCATCATGTCTGCGGATATGAAACACCTCGGTTTCCCGGTACCTTGATGCCACTACCACCTGCACATCACCCGCATGGGCTGAGAACAGTTCGTTCACCAACTCCGGGTTATTGTTCTCTGCCGACAGGTGCGCCAGGAACAAATGGCTCATATGGGCGGGCCTATGGGTGTTGAATAATTCCAGCGCCTCGTGGTTGGAAAGGTGTCCCTTGCCACCCCTTATTCTACGCTTCAGGTGTATGGGGTACCTGCCGTTTTCCAGCATGTCGGCATCATAATTAGCCTCCAGGAATGCTGCATGGCAGCCCTTGAAATGCATAGTCAGCTTATCGCATACATTGCCTATGTCTGTAAAAACGCCCACGATTACACCATTGCCTTCCACTACAAAGCTATGCGGGTCGCCTGCATCGTGGTGTTTTGCGAACGGCGTTACCGACAGGCTATTGATGCTGATGGTTTCATCGGCTGCAAATGTCCGGGCTAATGACCTGTCTATATTTAACCTGCCAAACCGGGCGGTCGTTTCGGTGATATAAACAGGAAGGTTATATTTCTTTGAAAGGACTGTAACACCTTTTATATGGTCGCTATGTTCATGCGAAATAAAAATGGCCTTTACGGTTTTCAGCGACAGGTTCAGGCGGGCCATGCGTCGTTCGGTTTCCCTGCAGGAGATACCGGCATCTACCAGCACGGCCTCGCTGCCGTTGCCTACATAGTAGCAATTGCCATTACTACCCGAGTTCAGTGAAGCGACAAAGAGTGACATCAGGAGCAAAGAAAACAACATCCGGCTATATGGCAAACAACTATTTCAACATTATGTATAAACCGTTGTTGTATAAAGTAAGGAGCATTACAAGATGAGAAACCTGGGCCGTGTATGCTGCCATTGCGTTTTTTGTAATACTGCTCATCGGCGCTTTATTGCCGCGTCTTCCCCGTCGCACTCCCGGCAGTATTACCACACGTGTTACCTCGCAGGACCTGGAAGAACAGGAAGAAGCAGTAGCTCTTGGTATCACATTTGGCCTGTTTTTCTGGCTGTTGCTCATAGCCCTGCTGGCAACTGGCATTGCCGGTACTTACTACAATATATAGCCGAAGTGACTTTTGTCACTTAAGATACCTGTAGTTTTACTAATTTTGCATAGTTGACACGGGTTATATCCATATTGATATTCATGGTGATGGTGCTGGTACAGACGCCTGTAAATGAGTTTTTTAAGTTTACGGAGCTGATAGAACATTATAACGAGCACAAAAACCTCGACGGGCATATCGGCATCTTCGATTACCTGGCAATACACTATGCGCAGGACGATGTACAACGTGCCGACCATGATCGTGACATGCAATTGCCATTTAAACAGTACAACAGTTCGTCGCTGGTATTTACCTTTTTTCCGTCCGCTGAAAGTATAGTAACGCAGGAATTGCTTTTCGATTCACATGAGAAAAAGATACCCTTGTATGCATCACCATTCCATTCTGCTGAATCACTGTCTAATATCTGGCAGCCGCCCAGGGCATAGGACACCCAATATCATTCTGCTTTCTTGTAGTTATGCAATAGACCATGCGAAACTACTATATTATAATGCAATAAGGGTTTTTTATGCTAAACAGGATCATTGAGTTTTCAATTAAGAACAAACTCATCATCATATTATTTGTGCTGGGTTTGATAAGCTATGGCAGTTACGAACTGACAAGGTTGCCCGTAGACGCAGTGCCTGATATTACTGACAACCAGGTACAGGTAATTACTATAGTGCCATCGCTGGGAGCGCCGGATGTGGAGCGGCTGATAACTTTCCCTATCGAACAAGCGAACAATAATATCCCGGGGCTTAAAGAGATACGTAGTTTTTCAAGGTTCGGCTTATCGTTGGTTACCATCGTATTCAGCGACGACGTTGATATCTATTGGGCGCGGCAACAGGTTGCGGAGCGCTTGTTGCGTGTACAAAACGATTTGCCTTCAGGGATGGCGGAACCTTTTCTCGCCCCGGTAACTACCGGGCTGGGCGAGATATACCAATACGTAGTAAGGCCAAAACCGGGATATGAAGGTAAATATGATGCTGCTGAACTGCGTACTATACAGGACTGGATCATACGCAGACAATTGCTGGGTGTAGAGGGCGTGGCCGATGTAAGCAGCTTTGGCGGATACCTCAAGCAATATGAAGTGGCTGTCAACACGTCGAAACTGGCCTCGTATAACGTAACCATCAATGACATTTTTACTGCCCTGGAAAATAATAATGCGAATACCGGGGGGGCTTATATAGAGAAGGGGCCCGCGGTGTTGTATATAAGAAGCGAGGGGCTGGCACAAAGTATTTCCGACCTGGAAAATATACCCGTAAAACAAACATCGGGCGGTATACCGGTTTTTATCAGGGATGTGGCAGAGGTGCGTATCGGTTCGGCAGTACGTTATGGTGCAATGTGCTACAATGCTGAGGGTGAGGTGTCCGGGGCGGTGGTGATGATGCTGAAAGGCGCCAACAGCGGCAAAGTGATAAAAGATATAAAAGAACGTGTCGGGAAGATACAAAATACCCTGCCTGAAGGGGTAATTATCGAACCCTTCCTCGACAGGACAAAAATGGTAAATAACGCCATCAGTACTGTAGAAAAGAACCTGCTGGAAGGCGCGCTGATAGTGGTGTTTATCCTTGTTTTGTTTTTGGGTAATATACGTGCCGGGTTACTGGTTGCATCCATTATTCCGTTATCCATGCTCTTTGCGGTCATTATGATGAACCTGTTTGGCGTAAGCGGTAACCTGATGAGCCTGGGTGCGCTGGATTTTGGCCTGATAGTGGATGGCGCGGTAATAATCGTGGAGGCGGTAATGCACAGGCTGCACCATTCCGCCCGGTTCAGGAATGTTACACGGCTTACGCAGGCCGATATGGATACAGAGGTAAGATCATCTGCATCTAAGATGATGAACAGCGCCGTTTTTGGCCAGGTAATTATTCTCATAGTGTACCTGCCCATACTCACGCTGCAGGGCATCGAGGGAAAAATGTTCAGGCCTATGGCGGAGACTGTCGCCTTTGCGCTGATCGGTGCATTCCTGTTGTCGCTCACATACGTTCCTATGATGAGTGCATTGGTCATCAGCAAAAAGATATCACATAAATTGTCCTGGTCGGAGAGGATGATGGATCGGCTGGGTGAAAGGTATCACAGGTTATTGGCTAAGGTCATCAGCTTCCCTAAGCTGGTTATCAGCATATCCGCAGGTTTATTTGTTATTGCATTGTTCGTGCTCTCTACGTTAGGTGGGGAATTTATTCCCCAGTTGGAGGAAGGTGACTTTGCTGCAGATACACGTGTACTTACCGGCAGTAACCTGAATACGACTATTGATGCCACTCAAAAAGCATCTGCCATATTGCTGGACAGGTTTCCCGAAATAGAGAAGATAGTTACCAAGATAGGCAGCGGTGAAATTCCAACAGACCCTATGCCGATGGAAGCCAGCGACCTGATGATCATTCTTAAAGACAAAAAAGAATGGACATCCGCGAAAACTTTTCCTGAACTGGCGGATAAAATGAGCGCAGCCATCACGGAAGTGCCGGGCGTAACCACCGGTTTTCAATATCCCGTGCAAATGCGATTTAATGAACTGATGACAGGGGCTAAACAGGATGTTGTATGTAAAATATTTGGCGAAGACCTGGATACGCTTGCCCTCTATGCTGAAAAGCTTGGTAAGCTGGCATCGAGTATTGAAGGGGCCAGGGATATTTATGTAGAAGCGGTGACAGGCTTGCCGCAGATAGTTATTGAATACAACCGGGCAGCGATTGCCGCCCATGGCCTGGATATTGAAGCGGTAAACAATGTGGTAAATACCGCGTTTGGCGGCCAGGCCAGGGGCATGTTGTTTGAGCAGGAGCGGAGGTTTGACATAGTAGTACGCCTGGCCGGTGACAGGCAAAAAAACCTTGATGACGTGGCCAACCTGCTGATACCGGCACCCAATGGCAGCCAGGTGCCCTTGCACCAACTGGCAACAGTACAGGTAAAAGATGGCCCCAACCAGATACAAAGAGAGGATGCTAAAAGAAGAATAATAGTAGGGTTCAACGTCAGGAACAGGGATGTAAAAACGATAGTGAATGAACTGCAGGCCAAGGCAGAGCAGTTAGCCCTTCCGCCGGGCTATTATATTACTTACGGGGGTGCATTCGAAAACCTTGTGGCTGCGCAGAAACGGTTATCTATAGTTGTTCCTTTAGCGTTAGCGCTCATTTTCCTGTTATTGTATTTCGCTTTTGGTTCGGTTAAGCACGGCCTTATCATATACACCGCTATTCCGCTCTCTGCTATCGGTGGCATTTTCGCACTCGCATTAAGGGGAATGCCTTTCAGCATCAGCGCAGGAGTAGGTTTTATAGCCTTGTTTGGTGTTGCGGTGTTGAATGGTATTGTGCTGATAGCTGAGTTCAGGCGACTGAAAGCTGAAGGCATGACTGATCTTCGTGAAATAGTGCTGCGGGGAGCGAAAGCCAGGTTAAGGCCGGTCCTGATGACCGCATCAGTGGCATCGCTGGGCTTTTTGCCGATGGCGCTCAGTCATGGCGCAGGCGCCGAGGTGCAGCGACCTCTTGCAACGGTTGTCATCGGTGGCCTCGTAGCGGCTACTTTTCTCACTTTGTTCCTGCTGCCCGTATTATTTATCTTATTTGAAAAAATCAGTTCCCGGATGAAGCCTCGTTCAATAATATTAGTGTTGTTGTTGTCAACTCCGGCCTTGTCATTTGCCCAGCCGGCTATATCCCTTGAAGCGGCTATTGATACAGCCTTGCGCAACAACCTGCAGGTGCGCAGCCAGCGACTGTCAACTGAATATTACCGAAAGATGACCGGTACGGCCTGGGATATTGGGAAAACTGAAGTGGCTGCAGAGTGGGGCAATATCAACAGTGCATACAACGATACACGGTACAGCATTACGCAAACGATATCTTTCCCGCTGGTGTATACAAAGCAGCGCGAACTGCTGGGCGAAGAGTGGAAGGCAGCGGAAATTCAACTGCTGCGCAGGGAGAAGGAGTTAGTGAAACAAGTGACCTTGCTGTACAATGAAATAAATATTATCCTGCAAAAGAAGAAGCTGCTGGGGTATGCAGATAGTGTTTATGAAGAGTTCTATAAAAAGGCGGTATTAAGGTATAACCTGGGTGCCTCAGATATATTGGAGAAAGCTACCGCGGAGAACCAACGCGGGCAGATATATCTCCAATTGCAGCAAATGCAAGCCGATATAGAAATACTACAGGCCAGGTTTGCATACCTGCTGCAAACTGATACATTGTACAGGCCACGCGATATTGCATTGAAGTTGCCTGCGCCTCTGTTCACTGCAGAGCGGCTTAATAGTCACCCGGATATATTGTACCTGCAACAACAGCAGCGGATTGCTGTTACCCAACACCAGTTGGAGAAGGCCCGGTTGTTGCCGGAGATAACAGGGGGTTATTCCAACCAGAGCTATAGCGGCTGGCAAAAAGTAGGCAATGTGGAGCAGTACTATACGCAGAATGACAGGTTTGGCTCTGGATTGATAGGGGTAGCGATACCTATTGCTTTCTTTTCGCAAAACGCACGGTTGAAGGCGTTGTCGGTGAACAGGCGCGCGGCGGAGTTGCAGGTGCAAGACGGTGAACGGGCCCTTGCAGTGCGCTATGGCCAGGCCCTGGCGCGTTACCGGAAGAACTCAGAGACGGTAGCCTACTTTGAAACAAAGGGATTGAAAAACGCCACTGAAATTATTAATGCCGCCCGTGAAAAATTTATGCAAGGCGATATAAGCTATCTCGAATACACTATGTTGATTAACCAATCCATTGCCATCTCCAATGGATATTACGAGGCCCTGAAAGAACTGAATGAAATAATAACTGAATTAAATTATCTCGCAAATAAATAGAACTGACTATGAGGTTTATATGGATATTGCTTTTGCTGGTTGCTGCCGGTTGCGGTAGTGGGCAAAAAGAAGCGCCGGTAAAAGAAGCCAATGAGGGAACAGAAAATACGGTGACACTTACCGGGGAACAATATAAAAATGCCGGTCTTCAAACCGGGAATATTACCAAACGCAATATAGCTGCCACATTACGGGTAAACGGCAAAATTGATGTGCCTCCGCAAAATATGGTGTCGGTAAGTTTTCCTTTAGGGGGATACCTGAAAACGACGAAACTGCTGCCGGGGGCGCATGTCGCAAAGGGAGAGGTGATTGCTGTAATGGAAGACAAGCAATACATAGAGTTGCAGCAGGATTACCTGACGGCTAAATCAAGGCAAACCTACCTGGAGAATGAATACAGGCGCCAGCAGGAATTGAACAAAAGCAAAGCCAGCAGCGACAAGGTCTATCAGCAGGCGGAAGCGGAATATAACAGTAACCGGATATTGATAGGCGCGTTGGAGCAAAAACTGAAGCTGATAAATATAAATCCTGCACAATTAGACGAAACAAATATTTCACGTACAGTAAATGTTTACGCCCCTGTTAGCGGTTTTGTGTCTGCCGTTAATATTAACGTAGGTAAGTATGTGGCCCCTTCTGATGTGATGTTTGAACTGGTAAACCCCACCGATATACACCTCTTGTTGACAGTCTTTGAGAAGGATATAAGTAAATTGTTTATAGGCCAGAAGGTGGAGGCCTATACAAATAACGAGCCCGGTAAAAAATACCCTGCTGAAATAGTATTGATAGGCCAAGATATCGGCGCCGACAGGACCGTGCAGGTGCATTGCCACTTTAATAGTTATGACAAGGCGCTGATACCTGGCATGTATATGAATGCCGAAATATTGTTTAACGAAGCAGAGGCATTGACCGTACCCGCAGATGCGGTGGTGCGTTATGGAAACAAAGAGTACATTTTCGTAGCCGGCAGCAATAATACGTACACAATGACTGAAGTGGTAACAGGGGTTGCCGGCGAAGGGTATATTGCCATAACGCCAACAACAGGAATGGACACCGGCAAGCCTGTGGTAACGGTCAATGCATACACATTGCTGATGATGCTGAAAAACAAATCGGAGTAGTTACCTACACAGCTACCATAACCCGGTTATACCTGTTCTTGTATTCCAGTGGAGAAAGGCCCGTAACTTTTTTAAACGTAGTGCGGAAGGCCTTGGTATCATTATACCCTACCTTGTACATGATTTCGTTAATGGTTTTACGGCTTGTTTCCAGGTCTTTTTTGGCAGCCTCTATTTTTACGCGTTGTATATATTCTATTACGGTATTGGCGGTTGCTTTCTTAAACCTGCGTTCCAGGCTTCGGCGGCCCAGTGCAAAAGTGCTGGCCAGTTGGTCAACGGTTAGCTTTTCGGTGTAGTTCTTTTCTATAAATTCCTGCGCAGCTCTTACCTCATCGTCATCATGGTCTTTCTGCCCGTTGAACATCACAAACCTTGATTGGTTATCGCGCTCTATCTCTATGGCAAAAGTCTTCATCATCAGCATAGACATTTCGCGCCCCGTGTATTTCTCTATCAGGTGCAGTATCAGGTTGAGGTAAGAGAACGCCCCGCCGCTGGAGTAAATGCCGTTTTCTTCGGTTAGTATTTTCTCCGTCACCAGGTTCACTTCCGGGAACATCTTGCTGAAGGCGTTTTCTGCTGCCCAGTGTGTAGCGCATCTCCGTCCATTTACCAGTCCCGTGCTTGCCAGTAAGAACGCACCTACGCATAGGCTGGCCACTTCTGCGCCCTTGCCGTATTGCTGCACTAACCAGGGTATAAAATCTTTGTTGATTTCAATGGCCTCGGTGAAGTCGCCATCTATAGCAGGGATAATGATCAGGTCTGTCGATTTTATGTCCTTAATGACAGCATCTGCATTTATGGTAAACCGGCCTCCGCTGGCCGGAGTTTCTTTTTCCAGCCCCACCAGTTGGATGTTAAATACCGGCTCTGCGCCGCGCATGGCCAATACATTATTCACCTGGGTAAACAACATCCGGGTGCCTTCCAGGCTGGCAAGTATAGCTTTTCTCGGGATGATTATGGATACGTGTTTCATATAACGATTAGTGTTTGTAAAGCAAATATAAGCAAATGCCTTGTCGTAAAAAGCCCCTTGCATTGCCGTAATTGCACCTCATTGGTTACGCAATACGTAGATAATTTTGTTCAAAACGATAATCTATATGCGAGAGTATGTAATAGAAAAGGATATTAAACTGTTATGCGTAACGGCTGCATCATTCCCGGCGGGCATACAAGCTGCCTTTAGCAGGATACACAGTATTGTACCGGGTGCAGGTACAAGAGCTACTTATGGTATTTCTCACGGCAGCCCGAATGGCATCATCTACAAAGCAGGCGTAATAGCATTGCAAGGCGAGGATGGCGACCAGTACGGGTGTGAAGAATTTATTATCAGGAAGGGCAGGTACATAGGACGGGTGGTAAACTGGAAAGAAAATGTGCGGCAGATAGGTGATACTTTCCAACTGCTGCTAGCAGACGCCCGTATAGACAAGAATGGGGCATGTGTTGAGGAATACATTAATGACGATGAGGTGAAATGCATGGTAAGACTGAACGATTAAAATGTTTTGTCGCAAACAGACCTTTATTTGCCGTAATCACACATCACATAGTATCCGCCGTCATTGTACGTTTGCATTGAACAATTTTTGATAACAGATAAAACTAAAAAATTATGGCAAAGCAAATATTCGTAAACCTGCCGGTGAAAAACCTCGCTAAAACAATGGACTTTTTTACCAGCCTGGGTTATACGTTCAACGAACAGTTTACAGACGAGAAAGCTGCCTGCATGGTGATAGATGAAAATATTTTCGCCATGCTGATTACCGAGCCATTCTTCAAAACCTTTACCAACAAACCTGTTGCGGATGCGCAAAAAGGAACGGAAGTTATTATAGCACTGTCATCTGATAGCAGGGAGCAGGTGGATGAGTTGATTAACAAAGCCATTAAGGCAGGCGGTACCTGTCCTATGCCTGTACAAGACCATGGCTGGATGTACGGTCGCGCTTTTACGGATATTGACGGGCATATGTGGGAAACCATATGGATGGACCCCAACGGTCCGGGCGAAGCTTAATGAATAATGACAATTAACAGGAACATTAAACAATCACTTTTAACAGTAAAACTATGGCAACATTAAACGCACACATTGCATTCAATGGAAACTGCGAAGAAGCATTCGATTTTTATAGCAGGGTATTTGGCAGCCAGGTAAATATGGTGATGCGCAATAAGGATATACCTGCAGAAGTACCCTCGCCGGCTGGCGAAGCAGAATCAGACAAAATTCTGCACATATCTTTGCCCATAGGCGATAATTGTATGCTGATGGGCTGCGACATGCCCGCTGCATTTGGCGAAGCTACCCGTTGCAACAGCTTCAATATATCTATCAGTACAGACAGCGAAGCGCAGACGGAAAAGTTTTACAACGGATTGCTGGAAGGGGGCAAGGTGAATATGCCGTTGGACAAAACATTCTGGGGGGCATACTTTGGCATGGTGGTAGATAAGTATGGTGTGCAGTGGATGATTAGCTACGACTACGGACAATAAACGTAAACACTTCAAACAATAAATATGAAAAAGCTGAAAATCATTTATTGGGTCTTTACAGCGCCGTTTGTCGCTTTCATGCTGTTCTCTGCCATTCCGGATATACTGGTTACCGAAGAGGCGCACAAGTTTATGACCGGACTCGGGTATAACGATACGGTCACCCGCTTCCTGGGCATTGCTAAAACGCTGGGATGTATTGCAATAGTAGTTCCGGGTTTCCCAAGGCTGAAGGAATGGGCATATGCTGGCTTGTTTTTCGACCTGCTGGGAGCGATCGTTTCCGCAGCGGGCACTTACGGTTTAGACCCTGCTATGTCATTTATGATATTGCCCGTAGGTTTTTTATTTGGCTCGTACATCTACCACCATAAAATTCTGAAGGCAAAACCATGATTCAAACACATGGCAATATGATAGAGGTTTTTAAAACTAATGTCTCCAATCCGCAGCAGGCTGATGAACTCATCGGCCTGCTGCACCATATATTGCCCGGCAGCACTATCAACTTCGACCTGGAAGATTGTGATAAAATTCTGCGTATTGACCACAAACTGGTAGAGCCCACGCAGGTTATAGCCTTATTAGCCGATAAGGGGTTTCGGTGTGCTGTTTTACAGTAACATGGTTGTTGTAAAGAACATAAACCGCTTATTCGGACTGTGCAATACATTAATCAACTGCAGAAGCACACAACGCACCCTGGTTTACGGCATACTTGTGTTATGGTGGCTGCAAGGGGCCTTCTTTATTAGTTGTTCTTTACATGTTCAAAAAGGAAGTCAATATCATTTATAGATTTAATCTCAACGATGTCCTCACCCATAAGTTTGACATTTTGTTTCTTTATGTAGGTTACGAACTTTTTAAAATTTATATAATATAATGGGCTTGTTGGTATAACAATCCTGTGACCTAATATTGTATACTCAAACATTCTAAAGTCGATGTCCATCTCATCAGAATATTCTGTAAATCTAATTGTCGGATGTTTAGCATCGTCAGTCTGAAAAAATACTGCACCTTGAAATGGTTTCACATAGAAGACAGGATAGTCGAGTAAATCGTATCTGGCAAATTCCCGTATGAAATTAAACCTCTCATTATATGCATCTTGTTTTTGCCTATCTCTTTCTTCTAAAAATACCTTATATAATCCTCGCTTAAACTGTCGTATTATTGTTTCTTGAAAATTTTGTATTAATCTGTATTTCATCTTTATACCAACTTGATTTGTTTTCTTGTTAATATCGAAATATTCAGATTTATGTCTAATTGGTTGGTTTATTGTTGAGAGTAGTATGTATTGTGAAAGGTGCAAAAATTCTTTTAATATTACTTCAACTGCTGGTTTCCCATTCGACCTGTTTCCAAAATAAGCGTTGCAATCATCACATACGTTTAAGCAGATATTTTTCCCTCCTAAAGATTGCGGGACTGTATGTGCTTTTTTCTTAAAGGACACATTTAGTTCATTACTATTACACCAAATACATTTTCTCATGGTTATTATTAAATATTGAATTTTCTCCTCGCTCGCACAAGTGTGTAGGGCTGGCTTACTCGCACAAACTCGTTTGTGTCATTGTTTAATAAAGATATGAAGCTCATCCCCCATATCCCCGTACTAATCGTGAAATTTATAACGATGACTGAGGAATTAAGGATAGTCAACCCACTTTAGGCTAAAATAATGTTATTCAATGTTGCACATGCACGCAATGCACCTTGCTTCACGTCATGCTTGCGCCAGCACGAGGCGTTACACTACGCAAAATTTAAGTTAAATGCGGGATTGATTTAATATATGCAGTAACTTTGCGCCGTCCAAACGAAAAACGATATGAAGAGATGGTTTACATGTGTTGCAGCCCTTTTATTCCTGCAGATAAGTGTACTGGCCCAACAAAATCCCGGTTGGGGTTGGGTACGCCAGCATGGTGGTGTCGGCCATGAAACGGCAGAGTTTATTGAAACAGACGAGAATGGGAATGTTTATACTTTTTTCCAGACTTATGACAGCCTGTGGATAGGGAATGTTAAATACGACAGGCCCAAATCCTATGACGGATGGGATTTTATCCTGGTGAAGCACGACCGAAATGGCAAAGTAGTTTTTTCTCAGCCTATATATGGCCATGCAGCTTACGCCGACGTTAAGGTCAATGCCATGGCAATAGACGCGGATGAGAATGTTTATATAGTTGGGGACTTTACAGATTCATTGAGCATAGACGGTCTGCACATGACAGGAGGTTCTTCCGTTTACGATTGGGAATCCTTTATAGCCAAGCTGGACAGGAATGGAGATATTATCTGGCTGAGAAAGATGGGAGGATTCCTTGAGGACTACCTGGGGGATATTGCGGTTGACAAGCAAGGTAACATTATAGTAAGCGGTTACTTTTATGATTATTCCAGGACGTATGGCCCGTTTACGGTAACCTCACTCTATCGTGATAACAATTTTATCCTCGCAAAACTGGACTCGATGGGTCAGTACATCTGGGTGAAACACAGCCTGGTAGGTAGCGTGGAAGGGAAGGGTCAGCCAAGCTCTTTTCGTAACAGGACCCGGTTGGCTGTAGACAGAAGCAACAACATTTATGTTGGCGGAAGGGTAAATGCAAGCGTGAGTTTCGACGGCATTAATTACCAGATACCGGGTGGTAGCAATATGTATTTTGCGAAGTTTTCCCCTTCTGGAAATTTTGTTTGGAGCCAGGCAGCCTGGCCCGGTTATAGCGACGTGATGGACATGGCTATTGACAATGACGATCATATCTATCTCACAGGCCGCTACCGTGGCGATTCGCTGATTTTCAATAATGGGGATACACTACGAAGCAACGATTTTTATGCATACTACCTGGCAAAGTACGATTCGACAGGCCAATCGCAATGGGTGCGCGGGTACAATACTCCGTCCAGGATGCAAAGCAGGTTAGGCCTTGATGCAGATGCAAATGGTAATTGCTATCTAAGCGGCGAAATTGGCTATCCCTGGACATACGGCGATGACACGATTGTATCGTCGCCCCTGCACTACGGTCAGGTGGTACTAAAGTTCGACCAGAACGGCGACACTGTATGGACGAGGCATATAACTTTAGCCGACCCTGCAGATGTGGCCTGTGACAAGCAAGGTAACGTTTATGTTGCAGGGTATTTCAGCCAGTACGCCACAATTGGAGACAGCATGTACGCTGCTATCCCAAAGTTTTATTCCGATTTTTATATCGCCCAACTCAAAGTGCCTGAACTCATTACTATGAATGGCAATGATAAAACAAGTTATTGCGAAGGGGATAGCATCACTGTCTATTTTTCTGATATAGATACGGCCTTTGGCGGCAGTAATGTGTTCCGGTTTGAGATTTCTGATAAATACGGGAGTTTTAAAAACCCGGTGGTGCTGGGAACGCGTACCGGCGCTGCCCCCATTGACAGTGCCCGGTTTGTTTTGCCCGTGCAGGTTGTAGCCGGCCATGATTATAAAGTACGCATTGTAAGTACTGCACCTGCGTTTTATTCATGGGCGGGTGCCGGATTCACTATAGATCCTCTACCGGCAAAGCCTGTTATCAATGCATCTGCAACGCAGTTGTCTACAACCTCTGTTGGTACGCTACAGTGGTATAAAGATGGAGCCATTGTACCCGGCGCCACCGCCCAGGTTTATCAACCTCTGTCAACCGGCGATTATACGGTATCCCTTACTAACGTTGCCGGTTGCACTTCGGTATCAGACCCACAGCATTTTATACCTGTTTCTGTAGTGAATACCCCTGTCGGCATTTTAAGGGTGTACCCTAACCCGGTAAAAGACAGGCTGATAATTGAGCATGCTCAGCCCGGCACACAGGTGCGCCTGGCTGATGTGAAGGGAAGTAATGTATTTAAAGGATCTACCGAAGGTGGACAATACACCATTAATACAACTCACCTCATGCCGGGTGTATACATCCTGCACCTCGTATTGCCCGATGGAACGCAACAGCAACATAAGATAGCTAAATAAAAGAAGCCGCTTCAATCGAAGCGGCTTCTTTTTATAAAAATAACTCAGCTTAAATATGTTGCTTGAAATACTCCAATGTACGTTTCAAACCTTCGCTGCGGTCCACTTTGGGTTCCCAGCCTAAGATTTCTTTGGCCTTGGTTATGTCCGGGCGGCGTTGTTTGGGGTCGTCTTTCGGCAGCGGTTCGTAAACAATTTTCACGTTTTTGTTGCCTACCAGTTCTACCACCTCTTCAGCAAAGTCCTTCAGCGTTATTTCCGCGGGGTTACCAATGTTCACCGGCATGTGATAGTCAGACATCAGCAGTCGGTAAATACCTTCTACCAGGTCATCAACATAACAGAACGAACGTGTTTGAGAACCATCGCCGAATACGGTTACATCTTCGCCGCGCAGCGCCTGGCTCATAAATGTTGGCAGCGCACGGCCATCATCCAGCCTCATACGCGGTCCATAGGTGTTGAAGATGCGTATCATCCTTGTTTCCACGCCATGGAAGTTGTGGTAAGCCATAGTAATGCTTTCCAGGAAGCGTTTTGCTTCGTCATACACGCCACGGGGGCCTATAGGGTTCACATTCCCCCAATATTCCTCTACCTGCGGGTGCACCAGCGGGTCGCCATATACTTCTGATGTAGATGCCACCAGTATACGCGCCTTTTTGGCCAGGGCTACACCCAATACATTGTGCGTTCCCAGTGCGCCTACCTTCAGCGTCTGTATCGGCATCTTCAGGTAGTCTATCGGGCTGGCTGGCGATGCAAAATGCAGGATATAGTCTATCCTGCCGGGAACGTGGATGTATTTCGTTATATCGTGATGATAAAATTCAAATTCCTTCAGCGGGAACAAGTGTTCTATATTCTGGATATTACCGGTAAGCAGGTTGTCCATGCCTACCACCCTGAATCCTTCTTTTATAAAGCGGTCGCATAAGTGCGAACCCAGGAAACCGGCGGCCCCGGTTACAAGCACTCTCTTTTGTTCAGCCATTGTTTTTATTTAAGTATGATGCCTGCCTTAATTTACGACAGAACGTTGATTTTTTCTTTCAGTTTTTCGTGTATCGTGCTGCGGCCTATGCTTTCATAGTAGAAGCCCTGTTCTGCCATTTTCTCCAATGTGAATACGTTTCTTCCGTCAAAGACGAATGGCTGTTTCAGCGTTGCATGCATCTTTTCAAAATCCGGGTTGCGGAATTCGTTCCATTCTGTTACCACCACCAGCGCATCGGCATCCTGCAGCGGTTCATATTCATTGGCGCCGTAGGCTATCTTATCGCCCAGCAGTTCTTTTACATTTCCCATAGCTTCCGGGTCGTAGGCATGTACCTGTGCGCCCGCTTCCAGCAGTTCGTTTATCAGTTCCAATGCAGGAGCTTCGCGTATGTCATCGGTTTCCGGCTTAAAGGCCAGCCCCCAGATGGCAAATTTGCGCCCGGCCAGGTCTTTACCAAATACGTCTTTTATTTTTTTGCCCAGCCTTGTTTTTTGCAACTGGTTTACCTCCATAGTGGTTTCCACCAGTTTGAACTCATAGTCGTGCAAACGGGCGGTGCGGGCCAATGCCTGTACATCTTTTGGAAAACAACTGCCGCCATAACCCACGCCTGAGAAAAGGAAACGTTTACCTATGCGGCTGTCACTGCCCATACCTACGCGAACCATGTCCACGTTGGCGCCTGCCCGCTCGCATAGGTTCGCCATTTCGTTCATGAAAGATATACGCATTGCCAGGTAAGAATTGGCGGCATATTTGGTCATTTCAGAAGAACGCTCGTCCATAAAGAATATCGGGTTGCCCTGGCGCACGAAAGGCTGGTACAACTCTTCCATTATTTTGCGCGCTTTTTCCGACGAAGTCCCGATAACTACCCTGTCCGGTTTCAGGAAATCGTCTACGGCCACTCCCTCGCGCAGGAACTCGGGGTTAGATACCACATCATAGAGTTCACGGTCCAGGTTGGTTGCCATTACAGCGGCTACTTTTTCGGCAGTACCTACCGGTACCGTGCTTTTATTTACAATTACTTTATACGAATCAATGATATTGCTGAGCTGGGCTGCTACATCCAATACATACTGCAGGTCGGCCTCGCCATCTTTGCCCGGAGGCGTGGGCAGTGCCAGGAAGATAACCTGCGCGTCTTTTATGCCTTCAACCAGCGATGTGGTGAAGTGGATGCGGTTTTCTTTTATATTTCGTTCCAGCAGTACGTCCAGGCCGGGTTCGTATATAGGGGTCTCACCTCTTTTTAAGGTCTCGATTTTCTTCTCGTTGATATCAACGCAGTTTACAGTGTTGCCGGTCTCGGCGAAGCAGGTACCTGTAACAAGCCCTACATATCCTGTACCTATTATAGCAATTTTCATATGATTGATAAAAATTTGGGCAAATCTAACCAATATTTTTAAGGGTAATGCCAATCATTTGTTATCGGCTTATAAAATTTGAGCCATTATGTCTTATATTTATGGTCAACACTAAAAACAACAGTATCCATATATGTTTTCAAGAAAATTAGCCGTAACAGCCCTTGTTGTATCGGGGCTCGCTGTTTTTGTTTCTTCCTGCAAGCGGGATAAGAAGGATGACAATATCATTAATAACGAAACAACCGCCTATGCCGAGGAGCAACTCATGTTGGAGCAGATATATGCAAATGCCGACAGGGTAGTGGATATAGCCATTACGATGGGCGTTGGCTCGTTGAAAGGCGGCGAAAACCCCCTGGGAGGATGTACGACTATAAAAACTGATACTACAGGCGATTCGGCTGTCCACGTTATGACTATTAATTTCGGAGGGGGCAAATGCCTGGGCTTTGACGGCAGATACCGGAGCGGAAAGCTGATCGTGCACTATACGCAGGGATTATCAATAAATGATACGGGTTATTACCGCAAAACAATATTTGATGCTTATGTGGTAGACGGGCACCGGGTAGGTGGATACAGGACAATGTCTTACAAGGGGAAAACTCCTGCCGGAAACCATTACCACGAAATAGCCAGCGTAGACACTATTTACCAGCCCGGCAATACCGGCCAGCTTACCGGTGCCAGCGAGCGCCAGCGTGAATGGTATAAAGGCTCGTCAACACTCCAGACAGCCGACGATGTCTATCGTATTACCGGGTCCGGGTATTTCGTCGGCCCTTATAAAGATAAATATCATCTCGAAATCGTTAAGCCATTGTCAGATGCATTGGATTGTAGTTGGATAAAAGAAGGTGTAACTAACATCTTCCCCGAAGGTGCAACGCAGCGCGTATTAGACTATGGCGCAGGCGACTGTGATAATGACGCGGTTATTAATGTAAACGGTGTGAAGCGTATAGCAAAGATTCCATAATTTTTTGAACTATCAAATGAAAAAAAATAATGCCGGGCAATCCCCGGCATTATTTTTATAATTAAACACTATGATATATTAAATTCTATATGTATTTTTCTGCTGTAATAAACTTTATGATATGAAAAAATACATAGCAGAGTTAGTGGGTACGTGTTGCCTTGTTCTATTCGGTTGCGGTGCCGCGGCAGTGGCAGGGATATCGCAAACCGGCCCTGCCGGGCTGGGACTACTCGGCATAGCTCTTGCATTTGGTGTTGCCGTGGTAGTTATGGCTTATGCTATAGGTCCTGTTTCGGGTTGCCATATCAATCCTGCTATTACCATTTCTATGTTGGTAGCCGGCAAAATCAATATGAAAGACACGGTTGGCTATATTATTGCACAGGTGGCCGGGGCGATACTTGGCGCAGGTGTATTATATCTCATACAATCCGGTATGCCTGCCTTTGCTATGGGAGAGTGGGCGCTGGGGGCCAACGGCTGGGGGCCTGGTTACCTCGGTGAATATAACACGTCATCGGCCTTTATTACAGAAGCAGTCATGACATTTATTTTCCTGTTCGTGATATTTGCGGTCACTTCTAAAAACGGCAATCCCAATATGGCGGGGCTTGCCATCGGTCTGTCCCTTACCTTAATACATATGGTGGCTATACCCATTACTGGTACGTCTGTCAACCCTGCCCGTAGTATAGGCCCTGCTCTGTTTGCAGGAGGTACGGCTATGTCACAGCTCTGGCTGTTTATCGTAGCACCCATTGTGGGTGGCATTGTTGCAGCTATATTCTGGAAAGTAATTTTCGGTAAGGAGTAATAATTCCGGCTTTTAAAGTGACGATATTATTACTTCGCATGCCTGTAGTATTTCATCGGGTGCAATGGTAAGCGGTGGTGCTATGCGTAGGCACTGCGGTGCAAAGAGGAACCAGTCGGTAAATACACCTTTTTCTACACATCTTTGAACTACCTGCAGGGCTTTTTCCGCACTTTCCAGTTCTATGGCTATCAACAGGCCCTTGCTGCGCACAGCCTTTATCTCCGGGTGCCGCAATTGCTGCCTGAATAACGCTTCTTTTGCAGCCACACCCTCCGTCAACCTTTCGCTCAATAGCGCCTTCATGCCTGCCTGGCCAGCCGCACAACAAACGGGATGGCCGCCAAAGGTGGTGATATGCCCCAGCACAGGATTGTCCGTGAACTGCTGCATATTATTATAAGAAGAGATAAACGCGCCCAACGGCATGCCGCCGCCCAGTGCCTTGCCCAGCAACAGGATGTCGGGCACTACATCGTAATGCTCAAACCCCCATAATTTACCGGTCCGCCCGAAGCCGCATTGTATCTCATCAAAAATGAGCATAGCCCCCGTTTCGTCACATTTTTTCCGCAGGGCTTTCAGCCAGGTTATATCCGGCTCTATTACCCCTGCTTCTGCCTGCACTGTTTCTATTATCACGCAGGCGGTCCGCTCGTTTATTGCCTCTGCTATATTATTATCATTATAATCGTAATGCCATACGCCGGGCATCAAGGGGCGATAGGCATTACGCCAGTATTCATCGCCCATAATGCTCAAGGCCCCCAGTGTAGAGCCATGATAACTGCGGTTGCAGGATATAATATCGGTTTTGCCGGTCACCCTCCGCGCCAGTTTCAACGCTCCTTCTGTGGCCTCCGTGCCCGAGTTCGTAAAATATACACAGTCGAGGCCGGAGGGCAGGTGCTTTACCAGCAGGTCGGCGTATTCAGTTTGAGGAGTTTGCACCAGCTCGCCATACACCATTATATGCAGGTAGTCCTGTGCCTGTTTATTAATGGCTGCCACCACATCAGGGTGCTTGTGCCCTATGTTGCATACACTGATGCCACCTATCAGGTCCAGGTAAGTTTTGCCTTCGGCATCGTACAGGTAATTTCCTTCGGCACGCACAATATGCAGCGCCAGGGGACTGGCCGATGTCTGGGCAACATGCTGCCTGAAAATGTCACGGGTATTCATGCTGCAAAGTTATGATTTTCAACGCCTGGCCCGCTCTTAACATTCCGGTAATATTAAGGTCACACAGGCGTAACATTAGCGTAACATGGCAGTAATATCCCAATGCCAATTTTGCATTGGAGAGATTTAGAACTTTTCAACTGTGCTTTTTATAAGACATACTCTATTGAGCAGGGTGTACATCAAAGCGGATTGCAGGGTTCTTTCTTTATATAAAATTAAACATGCAGTAACATTCGGTTAATACCAGTTAAGTCTTTTTGCAAAAAATAAAATCTTTTATGAAAATGAAACACATTCTACAATCTACTTTGGTGCTGGCAATTGCCATCGGTCTTTTCTCTTGCGATAAAAAGACAACCACACCAAGTCCGACTACTCCTCCTGTTGTGGCGGACGTTATTACAGTAACACAGAACATTTCTGCTAACGAGACATGGTCTAGTTCTAAAACTTATATACTGGCCGGCAGGATAACCGTACTGGCAGGTGCAACACTGACCATCGAGCCTGGTACAGTAATTAAAGGGCAGGCCGGTACGGGTGCTAATGCTACCGCGTTGTTGATAGCAAGGGGCGCTAAACTGATGGCTGAAGGTACTGCGGAAAAACCCATCATTTTTACTTCAATAGCTGATGAAATTACAAAAGAAAATGTAGCGGCAGGCAACTTTGCCAGCCCTAACCTGGAGGCGGACGCCAACGGTTTGTGGGGTGGTTTGCTGATATGCGGTAAGGCAAGTATCTCTGCTTCTGCTGCTGAAATACAGATTGAAGGTATCCCGACTTCAGATGCGAACGGCCTGTATGGCGGTAGCGACGATGCTGATAACTCAGGTGTATTGAAATACATATCTATCCGTCATGGAGGCGCTAACATCGGTTCCGGTAATGAGATCAATGGTCTTACACTGGCGGGTGTTGGTTCAGGTACAACTGTTGAAAATATAGAAATAGTTGCTAATCAGGATGACGGTATTGAGTGCTTTGGTGGTACAGTTAACCTTAAAAACGTAGTATCCTGGAATGCAGGTGACGATGGTTTTGATACTGACCAATCATGGGGCGGTACACTGGATAATTTTGTTGTAGTAACACCCGCCGGCCACTGTTTTGAACTGGATGGAGCAGAAGGCGCAATGGAAAGGGCTCATACCATAAAGAACGGTACAGTTTTAGCTTCTCATGACGGCAGGATTGCTGAAGACCTGATCAACACAGATAAAAACACCAAGGTTAACCTGCAGAACATTTTCTTTAAAAGCGTTGATGCTGCAAATAAGGTTAACAGGACTAAGGATAATCCTGGTACCACTTTCGCTAACATAGTGGTAAACGGTACCGGTAGTATTGATGACTATATAACAGATGGTCCTGCTCCGGCTGGTATCACCTTAGGTAGTTCATCTTCATACAAAGCCAATATTAGCGGTTTGGGATGGACATGGGCTTCTAAAGCAGGTATACTGGCAGGCCTTTAATAAAAAAAACTGTTTAAAAAATTTGATTCGGTTTAAAAAAATAAGAAACTACTTCAGGAATTTGGGAAGCGTTATTTCTTCCCAAATTCCTGTTACTAATTATTATTCAATGAAATTTTCTTTGTTTTTCGTGTTAAGCTGCTGCATTAGTATAGCGGCTTTGGCTAAGGGAACTATTCGCGGCTCTGTAATTGATGAAGAGGGGCTGCCTCTGATGTCTGCCATCGTGGTGGTAAAAGGGACTGATATTGGTACCGTAACCGATTTGGATGGAGCGTTTACGCTTTCTGTTGAATCAGGGGTACATAACCTGGAGGTTAAATGTATCGGTTGCCAACCTGTGAACATCGATGGGGTTAAGGTAGCGGATAATGAAGTGAGTGTATTAAACGAAATAAAGCTTAAGCCTGCAGGCAACCAATTGGAAGAGGTAGTTGTAAAAGCTGAGGCTATAAGAACTTCCGAAAGCGCATTGATTGCTATGAAGAGGAGGTCTACCTCTATAATGGATGGTATTTCGTCGGCCCAGATGCAATTGGTGGGCGACGGCACAGCCATCGAGGCTTCTAAGCGGGTGACAGGTGTTAGCATCGAAGATGGGAAATACATTTACGTAAGAGGTCTGGGCGACAGGTACACCAGGACTACGTTGAACGGTATCCAGGTACCGGGTTTGGATCCCGACAAAAACAGTCTCCAGATGGACATATTCCCTACCAACCTGATCGATAATATTATCGCGCATAAGAACTTTTCAGCCGAATTGCCGGCAGACTTTACGGGAGGGCTCGTAAATATTGAAACCAAAGCTTTCCCGGAAAAGAAGATTTTTAAAGTATCGGCAGATGCCGGGTATAATCCCCAGATGCACCTGAACTCCAATTATCTTACTTACAAAGGAGGTAAAACTGATTTCCTCGGCTTTGATGACGGTACCAGGGCGCTTCCTGAAGGAACAGACCCTGTGAATATTCCCACACCTGTAAATGGAGCGCCCAAAGAAGAAGTGAATCAATTTGTAAGCAGCCTTAACCCCGAACTGGGAGCGACAAGGGCTACAAGCCCCATAGACTATGGCGCAAGTTTAACCCTGGGCGATCAATACCAGCTAAAGGGTGAAAAGAAAAACAGCCTGGGTTATATCTTTTCTCTTTCCTATAAAAGGTCTTATAAGTATTATGACGACGTGACCTACAGCGAGTACCAGAGGTTTTCAGAGTCGACAATAACTGATCTCCGTTATGCCACCATCCAGAAGGGTGAAGTTTCGGAAGATATGGCGCTGCTGGGCGGGTTGGCAGGCATTGCATATAAAACACAGAAATCAAAATACAGACTGACAGCAATGCGGCTGCAAAACGGCACTAAAAGGGCCGGCAGATTCACAATTGATAACGACGGAGCGGCAGTAGGACAATCAGGCTATAAAGCCATCTCTGATAACCTGGAATATAATCAACGTTCTCTGTCCAACGTTCTGCTCGCAGGCGAACATTCGCTTGGTGGCGACAAGTGGCAGGTGGATTGGAAACTTTCTCCCACATGGTCAACCTCCAATGACCCCGACGTACGCAGGACTGCTTTTACGATAACGAACCCGGACAATCCTACCTTTTCGGCAGGCGCCGGGGGCAACCCAAGCAGGATATGGCGTTACCTGGACGAGGTCAATGCATCTGCCAAAATTGACCTGCAAAGGCATTATAAATTAATGGACAGGGATGCGGTGTTGAAATTCGGGGGCAGCCATACTTATAAGAAAAGGGATTACGAGATACTGTTCTTCGATATGCAGTTCTTAGGGACACAGTCGTGGTCTCACACTGACCCTAACAAGGTGCTCGCACCGGAAAATATTTATCCGAACAAGCCCAATAATATCTACTACAATTCAGGCAACAAAGCGCTCAATCCCAACGCCTATTCTTCTAACGTAAATAACACTGCCTTTTATATTTCTAACGAAATGTCCCTGCTGCCGAAACTTAAATCTGTACTGGGTGTAAGGGCGGAAAATTATGTTCAGCGATATACCGGCGCAGACCAGAAGTATGCCAGCGGCGATACGGCTAACGGGACCTACCTGGACAATGATAAAGTTTTATCGGCTTTGGATTGGTTCCCCTCCGTGAATCTGATATATGCTTTAACGGAAAAGCAAAACCTGAGGTTTACATATGGCAGAACAATAGCCAGGCCATCCTTTAAGGAACTTTCGTTTGCGCAGATACTCGACCCGATTACCAACAGGATTTTCAATGGTAGCCTTTTTACCTATGCTGACTGGGATGGTAAGCTGACTTCAACGATGATCAACAATTTCGACCTGCGTTGGGAAATGTTTATGGAGCGGAGTGAACTCATCTCAATCAGCGCCTTCTACAAAACTTTTGACAACGCGATAGAACTGGTAAGGATACCAACCCAGCAGACCAGCACAGAATTCCAGGCCCGTAACGTGGGTAATGGCCAGGTGTATGGAGCGGAATTGGAATTGAGGAAAGAGTTAGGCTTTATTTCGCCGTTCTTTTCAGACTTCCTGTTCTCAGGAAACCTGACACTGGTAAAATCACAAATTCAGATGACCGGTCTTGAGTACAATTCAAGAAAAAGTTATGAAAGGGCCGGACAGAATATTACCAATACCAGGGATATGGCCGGGCAGTCTCCCTATGTTATCAATGCGGGTATAAGCTATCTGAATCAGAAGGCGGGCTTGAATGTCGGCGCGTTCTATAACGTAAAGGGACCCACCCTGTACATTGTGGGTGTTGGCCTGTATCCTGATGTTTACGCCGAGCCATTCCATAGCCTGAACTTCAGCCTTAACAAAACAATTGGTAAAGAAGGTAAAACAACCATTGATTTTAAAGTGGCAAATCTGTTGAATGACCGGGTAGAGAAATTCTATCACTCGTACCAGGCAGATAACCAGGTCTTTGACAGTATAAATCCTGGCAGGTCATTCAGCATCGGTATAAGTCATAGCTTCTAACGTCTTTTAATTTTCATAGAAGTACCCATCAAAATGGCTCCCGTTCGGGAGCCATTTTTCTTTGTTATGGTCGTCTGTTAATTATTTGGCAAATCTATATTTTCTCAACCTGGATTTGTCTTGTCCTGGAAAAGGTTTACAATAAATCCCATTAGTCTGAGCATCCTGCACTGACCCAGGATAAAACAAGTGCACGCTTAAACATGAACTTGTAAATAACAATAAATTTACGTAAATTTACATTTAATAAATGCTGCCAAAATTGGCAACGTACTACGCTCTTTGACATGAAAACACAGCAGGCGTTTCTGCACAAAATATGTCAGTTGGTTATGTTTTGTTCCGGCTGGCAACATTTCGCACAATTCAGGAACAATATAGAATACTGGTAATCAGTGGCTTAGTTTGAATTGATGCCAAATCCACCAAGTCCATTTTCCGGCATCATTTTGGAACAAAAGTATTTTCTCACGTTACCCTCCCCGGCATTTATCCCGCTGCGACGGGAGGGGGATAGGGGGAGCCTCGCTACAGACAAAAACGATATAAAACGCCCGCCCCGCCAGCCGCGGGACGCGAAAAAATGCCAATGGGCAGGCGCCTTGATATAAAGGGCGCGGATACAGGTAGCAAGCCGGCCTTCCCCAAATCAAGCCTCCAAATTGCCTTTTATGCTATCTATGAAGTTTTAGTATCAATCTGCCAAAACAATCCTTATTTTTGCGCCCTAAATAACAAGAACCATGGGCCGGATATTTGAAGTTCGTAAATCCAAGATGTTTGCCCGGTACGACCGGATGGCCAAGCAGTTTACCCGTATAGGTAAGGAGATAAACATTGCCGTAAAGGCCGGCGGTCCCGACCCGGATACCAACCCCGCGTTGCGCCGTATCATGCAGAACGCCAAATCGGTAAACATGCCGAAAGATCGTATAGAAGGAGCGATTAAAAACGCCCTCGGCAAGGATACAAGCAATTACGAAGAGGTATTATACGAAGGTTACGCACCTCATGGTATCGCCCTGCTGGTAGAAACAGCCACCGACAACAATACCCGTACGGTAGCCAACGTCCGTTCGCATTTCAACAAAGGCGGCGGCAGCCTGGGCAATAGCGGCTCTGTTGGCTTCCTGTTCAAGCACCTGGGGGTGTTTAAGCTGAACAAAGAAGGGGTAAACCAGGACGACCTGGAACTGGAACTGATAGATGCGGGCCTGGAGGAAATGGGCGAGGATAGCGATGGGCACCTGGTCATCCGCTGCGGCTTCAGCGACTTTGGCAACATGCAGAAGGCATTGGAAGAAAATGGCCTCACCCCACTGTCGGCCGAACTGGAATGGATACCACTGAATACCGTTGAGATAACCGAGGAGCAGGCTGATGACGTATCGAAACTGATAGAACGCCTGGAGCAGGACGACGACGTGCAAAGGGTGTTCCACAATATGGGATAAATGGCAACGAAGCAATGCTCAAAATGCCAGGTTGAATTTGCCTGCAGCGCCCCGGTTCAGGGTTGCTGGTGCGAGCAATACACCCTGACTAAGGAGACGCTGAAAGGGCTGACAGAAAACTATGCAGACTGCCTCTGTCCCGGATGCCTCGCAGGCATAGCCAAAACGCAGGAAGATAACCGGCCCGGCCAAAATATATAACAATTGGCCATCCATGCCGATGTTTTATTAGCTTTACTGCCTAAATCTGGCATATGAGGAGATTACTTGCATTACTCCCTGTACTACTGTTCACAACTTTAGCTTGCGCTGCACCCGGCGATACGACTAAGGTACAGACCTTCGCCGGCCTGCAGATGAACCACTACGGCGCATTTGACACAACGGTAGAGTTCCCCGACGGCTCGGCTTCCTACCGGAAGGTACAGATGACTTTTACGTTGGGGAAGTATCAGTGTCCGCCCAACCCCAACAATTACTGCGGCGACTGGGACTACGATGTCCATATGTTCATCATGACCAAAACCGGCGATACGCTGGAAATAGGCCGTTTCATCACACCCTATGCCAATGCCAGCTACGCCCGCACACCCTGGACCTGGAAGCAACGATATGTATTTGACGTAACTGACTTTTACAACCAATTAAAAGACAGCGCCACGGTGCGGATATTCTATTCGGGCTATTCATGGGGCTTTACTGCCGATGTGCGCTTCGACTTTATAGAAGGTACACCACCGCGCAATGTGATAGATATTGACAGGCTATGGAACGGCGGCTATGCATATACTACAAAGAACCCCATTGACTCAAAAATAACGCCTGTTAATCTCACAGCCCCGGCTAATACCCAATATGCGGAATTGAAGCTGAATATTACCGGCCACGGCAATAATAACGAGAACTGTTCGGAGTTTTGTAAGAAGTATTACCGCGTGATGCTGAACAGCAGCCAGGTAGCGCAGAAAGACATTTGGAGGGATGATTGCGGCTTCAACCATTTATATCCCCAGTCGGGCACCTGGATATACGACCGTGCCAATTGGTGCCCGGGCGACATTGTATTTACCAATACACACCCATTAACGGGCATTGCCGCTAATTCTAACTTTGACATAGACCTGGACTTCCAGGCGGCGCTGGATTCAAACGATGCTTCATATAATATCCAATCTGCTGTTATTTACTACGGCTCTTTCAACAAAAATGTAGATGCTTCCCTCGACGATATCATTGCCCCCAGCGACCATGAAACGCATTTCCGGTACAATCCTTTCACAGGGAAGCCCATCGTAAAGGTGCAGAATACAGGTGCGACTACTATTAGCTCTATCAAATTTCGTTATGAAGCGGATACGCGCGGCGCAAAGGAATATACCTGGCAAGGTACGCTGGCAGCGCTGGAAACAGCTGATATAGAATTGGGAATACTTAGCGACCTGCAGGAAATTTCAGGGAACAACCATACATTTAAAGTTGAAATTATTGAAGTGAACGGTGCTGCGGACGATGATGCTACTAATAATAAAATGTCTTCCAATTTCAAAGCCGCTATTACCCTGCCATCCGAGCTGTCAATAGAACTGAAAACAAACCTGGGCACGGCAGCGGGTGTCAGCCAGTCCAGTTGGAAAATCATTGACCTCTCTAACAATAACGTGGTTGCACAGCGGGTCAACTGCGCGCCTAACACCACATACAGAGATTCGTTTATACTCAACCAGGGCATGTATAAATTGGTGGTAGAAGACGCCGGCTGCAACGGTCTGCGCTGGTGGGCCAACCCCGGCGATGGCAATGGCGATTTTTACCTTTACAGGAGAGAAACGGTAATACCTGTTGCATTGCCCGGTTATTTCAGCGGCGATTTTGGTTGCGGGTTCACCCACTATTTCAATATACTTTGGCCGCAGGGCGTTACGGAAGTAAATACATTACCTGCTATGAGCGTTTATCCTAATCCTGCCGGCGCACAACTTACAGTGACACTTGGCGGAATCGCTGAAGCCAGGGGAACCTTGCAACTGGTAGATATGATGGGAAGGGTAGTGCTGCAGCAAGCGGTGAACAACTCATCTACAGTGGTCAATACATCTGGTATTACCAATGGAATTTATACCATTGTTTATAAAAGCGTTGATGGCGACGATGCCAAATTACAGTCAAGGGTGGTTATTGCCAGGTAAAGATATATCCACACACCAGCAGGCTGCCGCATAAGGCAGCCTGTTATTTTTTGTAACTTTGCAGTGTATGAGTGACAGGATAGAAAAAATCAAGGCTTACCTGCAGCAATCGCCCGACGATTGTTTTCTAAACCATGCCCTGGCACTGGAGTATATCAAGTTGGGCAATGACGTTGACGCCGGGGAATTGTTCAAAAAGAATATGACTTACGACCCCACCTACCTGGCCACATACTACCATTACGCCAAACTGCTGGAACGCCTGGGAGACGAGCAACGCGCTGCCGTATTATATGAGCAGGGCATGGAGCAAAGCAGGAAAGCAGGCGATAACCACACTTATAGCGAATTGAGGAGCGCATACGAAGAACTTACATTTTAAGATGTCTTTATTAAAAAGGTTTCAGGAAAACTGGCGACGTAGTGGTTTGGGTGCTAATAACGCTACTGTATTGCTGGCGGTGAGCGGAGGCGCTGATTCTATGGCTATGGCTCATTTGTTCCTGGAAAGTAAAATACCCTTTGCGGTGGCGCACTGCAACTTCCAGCTACGGGGCGACGAGGCAGATAAGGATGAGGAACTGGTGCGCGACTGGTGCGGGAAAAACAATATCGCTTTTCACCATGTACGCTTTGATACAAAGGCCAAAACGGAGGAATGGAAAAAAGGGATACAGGAAACGGCCCGGATACTGCGCTACGACTGGCTGGAGAAAACAAGGAAAGAAAATGGGTATGCCTTTATTGCCACGGCGCACCATGCCAATGACAATGCAGAAACATTGCTGATGAACCTCTTTAAAGGTACCGGCATCAGCGGGCTGCACGGCATTCCGCAACGGAATGGAAATATCGTCCGCCCCTTGCTGTTTGCATCCAAAAAGGATATAGCGGAATACATCATTCAACACAATGTAGCCTATCGCGAAGATGCCTCGAACGCACTGGACAAATACACCCGCAACGATGTTAGGCTGAATATACTGCCTGCCATAGAAAAATCTTTTCCCAATATCATCAGCAGCCTGAACAACAGCATACAGCGTTTTTCTGAAGCGGAGGAATTGTATAAAAGGGCTATTGAGCAGGAGCGTAAAAAACTTGTGGAACGGCGCGGCAAGGACTATTACATAGCCGTGCGCAAATTAGAGAAACGTCAACCGTTGCACACGCTCTGCTACGAGCTGTTTAAGCCTTTTGGCTTTACCCCGGGGCAGGTGCAGGATATTATTTCACTACTCTCATCAGAAAGCGGCCATTACCTTATATCGCCCACGCACCGCGTCATCCGCGACAGGGACTTTCTTATCATCACCTTGTTTGACACACGCGAGGCTGATTTTATCTCCATCGAAAAGATACCGGTCACGCTCAAGGCGGGTGGCAGGCAATACAAATTCAAATATGCCCCCGTGCCGGAAACCATACCCGCCGCCGATGATACGGCCTGTATAGATACGGCAAAACTGGAGCAGCCGCTGATATTGCGCAGGTGGAAACAGGGCGACTATTTTTATCCCTTAGGTATGGGCATGAAAAAGAAAAAACTCAGCCGCTATTTCATCGACAAAAAAATACCCCTGCACGAGAAGGAAAATGTGTGGGTGCTGGAGAGCAACAAACGCATAGTATGGGTAGCCGGCCACCGACTGGACGAAAGGTTTAAAGTAGGGGCATCTACCAAAGAGGTCCTCATCGCCAGGATCACCTGAGATTAAAATCCGGGTTCATTATCTGCTGTATGAAAACCTGGCCATGCGTGGGGTCGAACAGCAGTGTGAACAGGAAACCAAATACAGACCCGTAAAAATGCGCGTCGTGGCCAATGTTATCAGTCCCCCTCCTGGCCGCATAGGCTGAGTAAACCAGGTATATGACCGCAAAGATGATGGCGGGTATGGGTATGATGCCAAAGAAATAAAGCATGCTCCATGGTGCGTAATACACGAAAGAGAACAGCACTGCCGCTACAGCGCCCGATGCGCCAAGCGCACGGTAATAGTAGTCATGCCTGTGTTTGGCAAACGAGGGCAGGGAAGAGGCTATCAGCGCGAAAAAATACATGACGCCAAACAGGTATGGCTTGCCTATATAGGCAGTGTACACATACTCAACATTGTTGCCGAATATATACAGCACATACATATTGAAGAACAGGTGGATAAGGTCTGCATGTATCAGCCCTGCTGTGACAAACCTGTAATATTCCGCGGGGCTGTTCATCCGGGCCGGGTAAAATATCAGCTTGTTCAGCAGCTCGTCGTTGCTGAAGGCCACTAATGAAACAATAACTGTAATTGCTATGATAACGATGGTAATACTCATGCCTGAAATTTAAGAGTGGTGGTATGGGCTGTTGTGCAAGATACTGAAAGCCCGGTAAACCTGCTCGGCCACTATCAGCCTCACCAACTGGTGCGGAAAGACAAGTTGCGATAACGACCAAACCTGTTTGGCTTCCTTCTGCAGTTTATCAGATACCCCATAGGCCCCACCAATGAGTATAACCAGTGTTTTCACCCCATTGTTCATGCATTGCTGAAACTGTTTGGCCCATTGGGGAGAGGTGAGTTGTTTGCCCCGCTCATCCAGCAACACCAGGTAATGATGCGGCTGAAGTTTTTTTAATACCAGTTCTTCCTCCCGCTGTTTGCTCAACTCTACGTCAGTAGTGGCTAATTTTTTTGGCAATTGCAGGGTTACAAGTTGTACGGGATTGTATGGCCGGGTCTTCTTAAAATAGTATTGTATCCCATCTTCTATAAATGGCTCATTTTCCTTACCTATCGACCATATTTCAATATCCATTTCCCTGTATTTCGGGTTGTAAAGTAAGAAAAGCGTCGCCTGCCGACAACAAAAAAATGCTTTGCAAAATGTAAAAATGCCCTTATCTTTGCAGTCCCAAATTAAAGGGATGGCTGCGTAGCTCAACTGAATAGAGCATCTGACTACGGATCAGAAGGTTTCAGGTTTGAATCCTGACGCGGTCACACAACAGTAAAGGGTTTCAGCAATGGAACCCTTTTTCTATTCCAGGCAATTTTCAATCATTCAATTTTCTCAGCATATAATACTATCATAAGCGAATTTTTGTGTTTTGTTCCAAAATGATGCCAGGAAAACGGGTTAATGCGATAATAAGTTAACAGGTTAAAACAGGGTTATCATACCAGATGGCATTTTTTGATTTTTGTTCCAAAATGATGCCAGGGAAACGGGTTAATACGCGAGGTTCCCCCTATACCCCTCCCGCCGATTGCGGGATAAATGCCGGGGCGACTAATTTCGCAGGTTTTTCACATACCTTAAAAATGTTCCAAAATGATGCCGGGAAAATGGGTTAATGCGCTAATAAGTTAACAGGTTAAAACGCGGTTATTAACCAGGTGACATTTTTTATTACATATCAAAGAGCATCCTGTCCGCAAATAGGTGCACCTGCGGACGGCAATGTAAATATACGTAAAATTTATGTTTTTTTGAAATTAAAATTCAGGGACTATCTGCTCATTCTTCCAATACATAATCAGCCATCATGGCGGCTTGTTTCATTACTGTTTCTATGGCTCTGGCCTGCATATCGGGCGGGTAGCCGTATTTGTTGAGCGTGCGGCGCACCACTACCATCAGGCGGGCGCGGGCGCTTTCGCGTATGGTCCAGTCGATGGTGGTATTGGCGCGTATTTTTTCCGCCACCTCGCGGGCTATCACACGCAACTGCTCGTCGCCCAGCACCTCTATGGCGCTGTCGTTTTCGGCCAGGGCTTCGTAAAATGCTATCTCATCTTTGTTGAGCCCCGACTGCGCGGCGGCCTCATCGCCGGCCCTGATGTCTTTGGCTATGTTGATGAGCTCCTGTATGATCTCCGTAGTGCTCAGCAGGTTGTTCTGGTAACGTTTTAACGCGCCTTCCAGCATTTCTATCAGCTTGCGGCTGCGCACCAGGCTGCTCTTGCTTCGGGCTTTTATCTCGTCGTTCAGTATCTTCTTCAGCAGCTCCAGCGCCAGGTTTTTGTGCTTCATACCTTTTACCTCCAGCATGAACTCGTCTGACAGGATGGATATATCCGGCTTGGGCAGGCCGGCGGCTTCAAATATGTCTATTACCTTGTCGCTGCTGATGGCTTCGTCTATGATGTTTTTTACCGCGGTTTCTATTTCGTAATCGCTGCGGCCGCTACCCGTGCCGGTAAACTTGACCAACCGCGAGCGTACCGCCTGGAGGAAAGCCAGCTCGTCTTTTATAGCCATGGCCGCCTCGTGCGGCACTGCCAGCGCAAATGCCTGGCTGAGTATCAGCACTTCGCGTATGAACCGCTCGTTACCATCCTTCAACCCAGCTATATGGTTCTCGGCCTGCAGTATGATGGACAATTTATCCTGCGGTGGGGCAGAGAAGAAACGCCTGTAATTGAAACCTGAACCTGTATCATTGGCATAGTAGGCTTCGGGTTCGGCCAGCGTTAGCTCTTCTTTGTTGTTGGACTCTTCGGCAAACATCTGCCGCACTACTTCCAGTTTTTCCAGCATGGCGCCGATGGCCTGCTCCAGTTTTTCGGTAGGGTCGCCTTTGCCGCCGGCGTCTGAATAGAAAGACAATGCCTTTTTTAAATCGGTAGCTATGCCCAGGTAATCGACCACCAGGCCGCCGGGCTTGTCTGCAAACACCCTGTTGACCCGCGCGATTGCCTGCATCAGGTTGTGGCCGCGCATGGGCTTATCTACATACAGGGTATGCAGGCAGGGCGCGTCAAAACCCGTGAGCCACATATCGCGCACTATGACGAGGCGCAGCGGGTCGGCGGGGTCTTTCACCCTGTCGGCCAGCATACGGCGCTGCTCTTTGGTGGTGTGGTGGCGCTGTATTTCCGGCCCGTCGGCACTATTGGTGGTCATTACCACTTTGATGGCGCCCTTGCCCAGGTCGTCGCTGTGCCATTCGGGGCGCAGGGCTATGATGTGGCTGTACAACTCCGCCGCTATCCTGCGGCTCATACACACTACCATTGCCTTGCCGTCAAATACCTTGTTGCGCTCTTCGTAATGCGCCACTATATCTTTTGCCAGGTTTTCCAGCCGTTCTTTCTGCCCCACTATGGCTTCCAGCTTCGCCCATTTGGCCTTGGCCTTTTGCCTTTCTGTCACTTCTTCGTCTTCTTCCAGCTCCGTATCAAACTCTTCTATCAGCTTCCGCCCTTCGTCGGTAATGTTCACCTTGGCCAGGCGGCTCTCGTAGTAGATGCGCACCGTAGCGCCGTCTTCCACCGCCTGCGCTATATCATATATATCCACGTAGTGCCCAAATACTTGTGGGGTGTTCACGTCCGTACTTTCGATAGGCGTGCCGGTAAAGCCCACATAAGTGGCAGCGGGCAGGGCGTCGCGCATATACTTGGCAAAGCCGTACACGATACGATGGCCCAACTGTTCTTTGGTTTCTTTATCTACCTGCTTTACCACTTTGGCCTCAAAGCCGTATTGGGTACGGTGGGCTTCGTCGGCTATAACAATTATATTGCGCCTGTCTGATAATTTGTCATATATATTTTTCTCCCCTTCGGGCAAAAACTTTTGTATGGTGGTGAATACGATGCCCCCGCTGGCCACCTGCAACAGTTCCTTCAGGTGCTGACGGTCGCGGGCCTGTACAGGGTCTTGCCGCAATAGCTGGCGCGACGCCGCGAAGGTGTCGAACAACTGGTCGTCCAGGTCGTTTCGGTCGGTAAGCACTACTATGGTGGGGTTCTCCATTTGCGGGGCGGTGATGAGCTTGCCGGCAAAGAACACCATGCTGAGGCTCTTGCCCGAACCCTGTGTATGCCATACCACGCCACCGCGCTTGTCGCCATCTATACCCGATGCTTTGACGCCCGACTGCACGGCCTTGTTGACCGCGTAGTACTGGTGGTATGCCGCCAGCTTCTTCACCGTCTGCACGGTGGTGAGGCCCGTGGCGGCGTCGGTTTTTTTAGTTTTCTCGAATACTATGAAGTTGCGCACCATATCCAGCAGGGTGGCGGGTGGCAACATACCTTTTATCAATGTCTCCAACTGCGGGCGGTATTTTGACGCCTCGGTTTTGCCATCGGCGGTCTTCCATGCCATATAGCGGCTGAGGCCTGCCGAGAGGCTGCCCGCCCTGCACTCCAGCCCGTCGCTGATGATGCATACCTCATTGTAGGTAAACAGCGAGGGCAGCACGGACTTGTAGGTTTGCACCTGCTGGTAGGCACTATCCATAGTGGCCTGTTCAGAAGCTGCGTTTTTCAGCTCCATCAGCACCAGGGGCAGGCCGTTGACGAAGAGCAGCACATCGGTGCGTTTGTTTTTGCCGTTCTCTATTATGGTGTACTGGTTGACGGCCAGGAAGTCGTTGTTATCGTTCCCTTCGGTAAAGTCTATCAATGCCACCTCGTGGCTGCGCTCAAAGCCATCTTGCTGATAAGGTATTTTTACTTTCTCCACCAGCATTTCATGAAAAAGCTCGTTGTTGTGCAGCACATCGGGGCTGTAGATGCGCAGGGCTTTTTGCACCGCCTGCTCCTGCGCCGGGGCGGGTATGTGCGGATTGATACGCGCCACGGCTGCCCGCAGCCTGCCTGCCAATACCACATCGCTGAAACTCTCCCGCTCGGCGGCTATGCCATCGGGCGAAATATCTTTGCCATGGGCGTACTGCCAGCCAATGGCCTGCAGCAGCTCAAGGGCCGATTGTTCTATGATATTTTCGGAAAGCAGGGTCATACAAGCTCTGTTTGATGCGCTTTAATTACCTCTGTGAAATCCACTTTTAAAAGATTTTGTGCTTCAGTGAAAAACCATTCCCACCTGTCATACACTGCGTCTAAATTCCATTGTTTCCCATACTTACTGCTTTCATAGTCATACATTACTGACTGTGTTATGGCAAATGCGGTAATTTTTTCATTCTTGTTGTCATACTTGCCTTTACCTTTATAAACACCGATTTTAGTAGCAAAAGGACTGTTGCTGGCTTCAATGTTTTTCTTACCGCTCAACAGCGTAAGGTTTCCTGCACTATTAAGCCATTTGTCCGCATGTTCTTTTGTGAAATGAGACCACTCATTAAACCGATAATATTTTACAGGCAGTATATGCTCCAGGTGCAAGTCTTTGCTTAATGAAATGAACCCTTGCTTCTTGCTATTATCTGTAGCATTATATTCCATCAATAATAACAGAGGCTTAATCCATGGTTCGGATGCTATCTGTTGAGATTGGAGATTGGCTGTAGCAAGGCTGATAATATTGTCATCATTAATTTTGTTATTTAATTGAAGTTCAATCGCTGACATTGATTTGCCTTCTTTTACCCATTTTATAATATTAAAGGACGTTTGTTTTATCTGCGAAAGTGTCTTGCCTGCAATCCAATATAGATAGTAAAACCTGCGCAACTGCAATTTCAACTCGTCGTACTGTGGGTATTTTGTATGCAGGGCTGTTAATAAAATACTCTTCCAGTACATATTCCATCGGATATACCAAAAGGAGAATAAAACGGTGTCCTGTGACTCACAGATGTCTTTCAAATAAGTCTCTGCAAACAACTTGATATCATTAATCACATCATTGGGGTCTCTGTGTTCGAAAGCGTCCTGTAATTCATCGTATAGTGACCTGCGTGGATTGTAACCGAGCAAGTAGTATTCATATATAATGAACAGGTCATTCATACTTACATCACTGCTCTTAACTGTCTGTTCCATTTCCCGCCAATCTGCAATAAACTGTTCCTCTTTTATTTTCGCGGTGTCATTATCGTCTTTGTACCTGGAGTAAAGCTTTTCTATGAGGAAACTCTTTATCAAATCTGCAGCGGTCAAATCCATACCCCTGTCGTTCAGCACTTGGAACAATTTGATTGCAAACCCCCTGTTCATACAGTCTATCCGGATAATCATGACTTTATTGAACAGATAATCAATAAAGTCAGCTACCTTTTCTTCACCTAATGCTTCCAGCTTGCCTGTAAATATGGCAGCCGTATTCATAAATTTATACTTCGGCTCTTCATCGGTACGTATTTGGTACTTATATGGTTTACTCAATCTTTTTGTATCCCCGTTCAAGATGAGCGTTTCAAAGTCGCTTTGGTGTTGGCGGTGAGTATACAGCTTTAACCGTTTCGACTTACCGTGCAATGTAATAGAGGTATTGATTGTATTAATATCGACAGCCAGCGGGTCTTCTTCTTTGTCGTCGTTCAAGCCGGGGTATAAGTCTCTGACAACGCAAAACAAAATCATGAGGGTTGTAAGCCGCTGTTGCCCATCGACGACATCCACATAAGCAGATCGTTCATCCTCCCTCGGCTTAGCTGTAATGACAGACCCTAAAAAATAGTTTTCTTCTCCACTCTGATAGGCTTCATATATATCATCCCACAATCTGTCAACCTGCTCGTCTTGCCATTTGTATGGGCGCTGATACTGCGGTATCTTATATAGTGAATCAGCATTTCCGAATAACTCCCTGATGGAAAGGCTTAGTGGTTTGAATGGTTCTTGCATAGTACTCAGTTGTTTTTAAGTTATTTAAAGATATATAATTTATGTATGGAGCTGTTTTAGGTGTGTTTGTAATTCATGGTTCTCACCATTGGTTATCAGCATATAGTTAAACGTCTCCGATGTGGTCTCTAATATGATTATTAAGAATCGCGCATCGCGACTATTGTACGGGTACTTATCTATGGCATCTGCGAAATAGTCTTTAGTAGCCTGCATGGTATCTGTTGTTGCCTGGCATATCATTACCCTGAGCGGTGCATTGCCCAACAGCAATTTTTCAAAATCATATTTAATATGGCCTATGCCCGCATTCCATTCACACTCAGCTATCATAGGAACATCTACAAGGCGTGCATCTTGTCCCTTACCATCTTCTTTATACCAAACCACGTCATAGAGCCATTCAGCCTCACTGTCACCGTCCAAGCCGGAAGCACAGATTGTATAGTCGTATTTGCAGCCCAAGTCATAAAGCCTCCTTTTTATGCCTCTTGTCCAAGGCGCATTATTCTTAAGGATGCCCGAAGCACTCGCTTCAAACTCGCGCATCGTGTTTATGATGGATTGTTCTATAGTAGTCAGTTGTATCATAACAATTATTTCACCCTTACCTCGCCGCTCATCAATTTAGGCAGCAGCGTATCGCGTAGCTGCGTGAGCGTGCGGATTTGGGATTGGTTGGCCTTAATTTTTTGCCAATAAGATTCAAAGTTTTTTACCGTACTTGTAATAATATTGATTGACGGCTTTAAAAAAGGAATTCCTTTTAATGCCTCTTGGTTAATTTTCGGTTGAACTGCACCAGTAATTATGTTCGTTATATTGGTACTCTTTAAGAAAATATAAATTAAAAAGTTACTATAAGGGCTCTTTGCCTCCAAAACATGTGCATGGTTGTTTACCCAAAACTTTCCTACAGGCAATTGTAAAACGGGATAGCCTTCATCGGTTTCTACAGTACCATCCTCACCCATTAAAATATATTCTCCGTCAAAAATATATTCATTTACATAATCCATTATTGTGGCTGCTCCGTAATATGGATATAGATAGCCATCTTTCATTTTTTCTCTTTCAAGACTTGATAATGGAATTCGCTTACTATCATAAATATTTACAACCTCCCCCAACGTCACCTCCTCCCAATCCTCCTGTGCTTCTTCTACAAACCACTGGCGGAAGAGGGCCTCTGCCATGCTTTCGAGGGTTTTGTTTTGCCGGTGGAGGAGGTCTATTTTATCGTCGAGGCTGCTGAGTACCTCCGCTATCGCCTCCTGCTCGGGCAAGGGGGGGAGGAGGACTGGGATATTCAAAATGTCGTCCTTTGATATGTTTGCTTGATTCGCACTTCCTGATGATTGACTTGCTAAATATTGATGTGTTGCTTCGTCTTTAAAAAAATAATAAATGAAAGAAAGGTTAGTATTGCTTTCTGCAACTATTTTCCCAACTCGCTGATTTAGCAATGCCTTATCTTTCAACTTGTACTTTGATACATCGCCCACGACCTGCGTTTTGGCTTGCGGGTGATTTCCTGTCATTGCGATAAGTACATCATTTTCTTCGATTAGGTATTTCTTCAAAGAACTGTGGAAGTTGTGGTATTGGACGTTATTTAGGTTAACATCTCCATTTGCAACATTTTTTATCTTAACTACTGGTAAGGCACCATTTAATTCTACGTCTAAAAAGTCTTTAGATTTAAATGCATATCCATTAATTAATTGAATATAGCTCCCAATTATATCTTCCTTCCACTCCGCCATTGGTTATAAATTTATGGGCTGTGCCCCGCTCCATGTTATGTGTACTGTATTGCCTGTCTCCGCTACCTTAAAGCTGATGTTGTTTCTACCCGCCAGTTGCCTGCCTTCAAAACGGAATGTCCTTTTAAAAGGCTTGCTCTCGTGCATGATATGCACTTCCAGCATATCGCCGGCCAATACCTTCTCCACATTCACCCTGTAATTTACAGAGGTAGCCAGTCGTGTAGATGGCCTTATGGTTCGTGTACGTGTTACGGTCGCCATTGCGTTATTGTTTATTAATAAATAAAACCGGCAAAACCGTATCGTCAACGATTGGCAGTCCGTCTTGACTTTCCCTAACGATTACCGGTATTGAATACGCTTTTTCAGTGGGTAGTTCGATATCGCCAAATGGTGTCTCTATGGTTTTCATATTAGCAAAATCTTTTTCAAGAATTTCTAAATACTTTACCTTTTGTCCCTGATTTTCGTTAAAAAAATTCTTCACAAAATTACTTAGCTCTTCATCTGATTTTACATAAAACCAAATTGGGTTTTTGAATACCTTAAACAGATTATCATCTTGCAGTGCTTTGTACACAATTGGTGTCTTTAAAATCATTCACCGCATCCTCCTTATAGGGAATGAGTATGTCCACACCCATATACTCAACCTTAATTATTGCTATTGTTTTCATACTGTAAAATTTTATACCTTTGTTTATCTTAATCCCGGTTGTCCCTGGCTCATGCCAAACTTCCGGGTTCCGTTTTTTATAGGGGTTTCATTTCTATTTTCCCCAGGTTGTCCATTATCCTTTTGTTCAACTCCGCCTCTTCGGCCATCTGTTGTTGCAGCTCTTCTTTCAGCGTGGCAAAGCGTTCGTTAAAGTCAAAATCATCATCATCGGCGGCCAGGTCTATATACCTGCCGGGTGTCAGCACATAGCCTTTTTCCTTTACCTCGTGCAGTGTGGCGCTTTTGCAAAAGCCCGGCTCGTCGGCATAGGGGGCATCGCCCGTGCGCCAGTTGTGGTAGGTAGCGGCTATCTTCTGTATATCGCCGTCTTCGCCATCTTTACCATCGGTCAGTATCCTGTTCTTCCGGTTGATGAGCTCGCCCATGTTGCGGGCGTCTATAAAGAGTATTTCACCTTTTCGCTTTTGCTTGTTGCGCCGCACAAACCAGAGGCAGGCGGGTATCTGCGTATTGAGGAAGAGCTTGGTGGGCAGGTTGACGATGCAGTCCACCAGGTCTTTATCTATCATGGCCTGCCGTATGTCGCCCTCACCGCTGCTTTGTGTAGTGAGGGAGCCCTTGGCCAGTACAAAGCCCGCCATGCCCGTAGACGCCATGTGGTAGAGGAAGTGCTGTATCCACGCATAGTTGGCATTGCCGGTGGGCGGTATCAGTTTTTGTCCCATCACGCTCCAGCGGGCGTCGTCGCGCAGCAGCTCTCCGCTCCAGTCGCTGTCGTTAAACGGGGGGTTGGCTATGATGTAGTCGGCCTTCAGGTCTTTGTGCGCATCGTTGAGGAAACTGCCCTCGTTGTTCCACTTTACATTGCTGGCGTCTATGCCGCGTATGGCCAGGTTCATGCGTGCCAGCCGCCAGGTGGTCTGGTTGCTCTCCTGCCCGTATATGCTGATGCGGTCGGCGGGGTTAAGCGCCAGTTTTTTGCCGTTGCCGTTTTTATAGTGGCCGCTGTGGCTTTCTATAAACTTCTCGCTCTGCACAAACATGCCGCCGCTGCCGCAGCAGGGGTCGAACACGCGGCCCTCGTAGGGTTCCAGCATTTCTACCAGCAGCTTTACCACACTCTCCGGCGTGTAGAACTGCCCGCCCTTCTTGCCCTCGGCTAGTGCAAACTCTCCCAAAAAGTATTCGAACACGCGGCCCAGTATATCTTTGCTCTGCGCTTCTTTGGTGCCCAGCGTGGCACTGCCCACCAGGTTCACCAGTCCGCCCAGGCCGGCCTTGTCCAGTTTTTCCTGCGCATATACTTTGGGCAGTACGCCGCGCAGTGTGGGGTTGTCTTTTTCTATGGCATCCATAGCGTCGTCTATGTCTTTGCCTATAGAGGGCAGCGCGGCGCGCCCCTGTATCCAGCGCCAGCGGCTGCTGGGGGGTACGTAAAACACTTTTTCGGCTATGTACTCGTTTTTATCTTCGGGGTCGGCGCCTTCGGCTTTCTGCGCTACCAGTTGGTCATACAGCTCTTCAAACGCATCGGATATATACTTGAGGAATATCAGGCCCAGCACCACGTGCTTATACTCGGCCGCGTCCATATTCTTGCGTAGCTTGTCGGCAGCCTTCCATAGTTTTTTTTCTAAAGGTTCTTCAACCTCGTCCTTTTTTACTTTTGCCATAGGGGGTGCGTGTGTATAACGGGCTGTAAGATACCCATTAGCCCGCACTTATGGTAGGGGAAAAACACCCTGTTTTGCTACCAAAACTCCGGTAACTTCCTGCTTTTTAGTATCCTCTTCAAAGCTGTCGAGATAAGTCTCCGTTTTAAGAAGGGTTACCAACGCGGTAACCCTTCTTTTATGATGTTAAATATCGGAATTTGCTTTTGAGAGCTTTTTTAGCCTGAATAACTGAAAGACAAGATAAATTAATATTCCCCATATGGTACCGATAATGGAGTATGCCATTACCATCAGCCAAATCGGCGTTCTGTCGCGGGTAGCCCATAAGGCCCTGTGAAAAAAGCTGTGGTCGCGGACAGCCGGTATTCCCCAAGGTGTTTTCAATTCGGCTGATACGTTGCCAAGTATCTCATGCTCGTTCACCTGGGCAACGAGTACGATATCACCCTTGCTGTCTCCCGGCAAATCCGGCCTTGCAAATTCCGCTGTTACTTTTCCCGAAGAATCCGTTGTAAACGATGATTCTTCATTTACCGGCAATACACTGCCCAGCCTGGCAATACCTACTTTTACTTCTGCGTCTGCAACAGGTGTCCATTCCCCATTCTGCAGTTCCAGTACTGTTACTTCAATAGTTTTTGTTTCGCCATCCGAGAATGTATCAATCGCCATCTTTGCCTTCGCCACTTCAATGGAGCCTTCTCCTGCTTCAAATTGTTTTGTCTCGTCGGCTACGGCAATGAATGAATGTCTCTCCGATGCGTTCCATGCATCGCGCAGAGATTGGGGTAACACTGCTTTTGCGATTCCTTTTTCATCTGTCACATACGTTCCTATCAGGTAATTTTCATTTTCAGCGCTGTCCAGGTACAAACGTAGTTTTACGCCGGGCACTGCCTTAAATTTTTTCTCCACCTTAGTCCGGGTTTCCATCATCAGCCAGGCCAGCTGGTTGTTTTTTGCATAATACCCGACGTTAACGAATAGTGAGGACTTTTCATCTTCCTGCGCATTCAGGTCCACCGGCATTGTCATGAACAATAATGCCGCGACGAGAAATAATTTATTCAGATTCATGCTTTTCATCTTGTTCGGTTATTGTTTCCTGTATCGGAATGATTGGAAATATCCTTGTAAAGAATGTTATGATCAGTAATACACCCGCCAGCGATCCCATGGCAATTGCCCATTCTTCCCAGGAAGGGAAATAATGTTTGTAGCTCTCCTTGACATTTGACATCGGGAGGAACGGGTGCAGCAATGTAGGTGTCACTATGAGATAGCGCTTAAACCACGCCCCTACTACCACCATTATTGCTGCAATAAACATGGGCAGGGGCCTTCTTCCTTTTTTGAATATTAAAATCAGTGTCGGTATGACCATACCTACCGTAATTGCAAACCAGAACAGGGGCGCAAACTCACCGGCAAATAACGTGGTTAAATGCTGTTCTTCCGGCTTTTTCATTTTAAATGCCGGAACCAGGTATTCATTGATATTAAAATACAGGTATAACAATGCAAGCATCACCAGTATTTTACCCATGTTGTCAAAATGCCTGGGCGTGATATATTTTTCGAGGCGGTATGCCCTCCTCATAACATACATTGCTACCACCACTGCGCCCGCACCCACCAGGAAAGCCCCGGAAACGAAATACGCGCCGAAGTTTGTACTGTCCCAACCGGGACGGTACGTAGTGGCGAATAGCCAGGATGTGACTGTATGTATAGCGAAGGCGACAGGTATGATGAGGATACATAAAACGTTTATCGCCTTGTTGCTGATACGGTATTGCCCCGGCGTTCCCTTCCAGAATGAGCCGAGGAATTTATATACCCGGTTAAGCCATTTGGGGTTATTTTTATTATTGTCGATTAATACTTTAAGGTCGGGCAACAACGGGAAGTAAAGTAACAGCAGGCTTATAAAAAGATAGGTGGTTATTACTACCACGTCCCACATAATGGGTGATTGTAAACGCCCATAAAAGAACAGGTTAACAAGACGTTCCGGTCTCCCCATATCCACGATAATTATCAGCGACGCAAATACGATGGCCGACACGGCGATGATCTCCGCTATTCTTGTGAGCGGTGTGCTCCACTTGACGTTCGTTACCCTGAATATCGCGGTAATTAGCGAGCCTACCAGGCTGATGGCCACAAAAAATACGAAGTTGGATATGTATATTCCCCAGGATACGTAGTCTCCAAGTGCCGTCACTGCAAGGCCATACCTCAATTGCCTGATGTATGCGAAAGCGCCGATGGCACAGAATATGATCAATATTATTGTCCATATGGTCCCCGCTTTGCCAAATTTCTGGGGTAGCAGGTCATTTGTAATTTTCTCGGCTGTTCTGAGATTAGCTGGATTTTCCACAAAACATTTTTTTGTTGGTTAACTTTCATTTTCAAGCCCTGCCTCGTATGGGAAGTTCCTGCTGACCGGGGGCAGATAATATACCCTTGGTTTTGTGCCGAGGTCTTCCATAAGACGATAGCCGGCTTTATCTCTTATTAACTCACTGAAGCGGAATGTTTCCGCACCATTTGAAACAGAATCTTCATTCATATCCCCAAACATAAAGACGCCGTTAGGGCAGGCCGTCACGCAGTGGGGAAGCAAGCCTTTCCGCGCCATATCAGGGCAGAAATCGCATTTGCCTACTGTGCCTTTTTGTTGCGGCACACTTGTTTCGCAGGAATATTGTTGTTCCGCAATTTCCTCCGGAATGTCCGGTTTCCCCCAGTTAAAGACCCTGGTAGAGTAGGGACATGCCGCCATACAAAACCGGCATCCTACACAGCGGTCGCTGTCTATAAGCACGATTCCATCCTGGCGTTTGAATGTTGCGTCAACCGGGCATACTTTAACGCAGGGCGGCTCGTCGCAATGCATACAGGTAGTGGGCTGCCAGTAAGGTGCGGTATGCTCCGCGTCCTGCATGGAATGCACTTTTATCCAGTTGTCACCGGGATGTATATGATGGCAATGGTTGCAGGCTTCCTGGCATTTCTTCAGGTTTTTGCACCGCGACAAGTCTATCACCATCACGAACTTTTTACCTTCGATACCCCGCCTCGCCTCAGAATTGCTTACCGGGGGAAGGTCGGGCACAGGTTTTAAAAAAGCCTGGTCCACTTCTATCACATCGCCGTCTACTGAAAGCAGCTTAACCTTTGTGCCTGAAGGCACTACATTGTCTTCCGGGGTAAAGGGGTTATCCGCGGAAGAGCATCCGGCAGCAAGAGTTGCAAGCAGGCCGGTTGCCAGGAATTCTCTTCTTGATTTGCTTTGTTCTTCCATCTTTTATTTTTTTACCCAGGACTGCAATTCCTTATTGGTTATTTTTCGCTTGCCTGTATTGAGCAGGTCCTCGTTTATTTCAACAAGTTTTCCATCCTGCGTCAGCATTTTTACTTTTTTTCTTTCGCCGTCTTTAGCACTCTTCGATGTATTAAGGAACCTCAAGGCAGTAAATGAAGCAAGTACGCCAAGCCCCCATACAACAAAACGGCTGCGGGAAAGAGAAGATCGCCTGTTTTCCATGTTATTTTTCTTTTCTTATTCAAACAGAAGTTTCAGAAAAACCTGCAGGCAACCGGTTGATATTGCAACCGGTTGCTCTCGATTGTTATTTTTTGAAGGTTCTGATATAATTCACAACCTGCCACAACTCATCTTCATCAGGTATTTTCTTTTTGAACGCAGGCATATCATCCCGTCCTTCAGAGGTTTTATAGTACAAAGTGCCGTCTGATTGTTTTTGGATAGTTGCAGCGCCCAGGTCCTCCGGCTGTGTGTCCAGTTGTGCGGCTTTTGTGCCATCACCGGCGCCTGTTTTACCGTGGCATGATTGACAGTGTTTGGCCCATATCGCTTTGCCTTCGGCAAGGTCTGCCTTTACCGGGTTCTTCATGTTTTTGTATTTATCCGGAACGGGCCATGGTTTGCTTTGACCATATGAAGCGCTTGCAACAAAGAAGAAGCACAACATTAAAAGAACTGCATGTTTCATAACTATTGATTTTTATTACATTTTTTTTAAAAACTCCACAATCTTATTATATTAAATCCTACCAGGAACTGGCCTACCATATTGTAGTCATTTTGATTAAATACCGCGTCACTCTGTGGTACTATTCCATAGTAGTTTCCTGCGAATATCTGGAAGGAGTGTGAACTGGTACTTGTTTCAATGCCCAGGGTAATGTTTGGATGGGGGTTGTTGGTATAGTGTTTGGTAAGAGGCTGGTTGTATCCCGCTATGATTCCTGTTTTCTGGGATACTTTCACACGTCCTATTACAGAGATCGCCAGGTGCGTGTTTTTCATTTTATTTTGTATGTCACCATTCGAGTTTACAAATGCCTCCACGCTATTAAAATGTGAAATGCTTGGCGCAACCTGTACCGAAAATTTATCGTGCACTTTGCAGGCTATCATCAACTCATGGTAGTAAGACAGCCTGTCCGAACCATATTTAAAATTGCTGATGTCACGGAGATCCATTACCATATTAACGTAATAACTGACACTAACCGGCATTGCGAAATCTTTAGTCTGTTTCAGTATTGCATATTTGGCATTCAGGTCCCATTGCATCCTTTCTTTTGTCAGGCCGGTACCAACCATAAGGTTTTTGATGGGCACATATTCAAGCCCCAGCCGGATATTAGAAGGTGCGAAGATGCCAAAGGCATCTTTTCTACCGTTCTTCAGCGTACCGAAGCGGTGTTGTATGTCCATTACCAGCGTTCCCTTATTAGGTACCATTACTGTCTGGCTACTCAGTATAGCGTAGCTATCGAAAGTATTTTTGGCATATTGTTTCTTTTTAACCTCCGGCGCCCCAGCACTTTCATCCTGGGCATATAGCTGGCCCGATACCATGCCGATGACGGCCGTAAGCAAAAGGATTATTTTTAGCTTTTTCATAATTAAGTTGTTTTAATTGTTCTTAGCTCCTTGTTTTATCCAGTCAAGCACTTTTGCATTATCCTTAGAATCTGCACCGTCTGGTGGCATGGTCAAGGCCTTCTTGCCGCTCATCCACAGGTAGAGCTCGCTGTTTGCAGGGTCAGCAGTATTGATGTAGTTACCACTTTGTAATGAAGCATACGCATTTGCGGCTGTCAGGTCTGGCTTTTTGCCGCCTGTTACATGGCATCCGCTGTGGGCACAAGTAGTGAAAATCGGAAGAATGTCCTTAGAAAAACTTACATCACCGGTATTGTTATTGTTATTATTATTATTATTGTTGTTGTTATTGTTAGTGTTGTTGTTGTTAGTGGTTCCGGTTGTCGTTGTAGCCGGCAGGTCCACTATCCTCCTGTCTTTATAACAACCGGTCAGTATTGCAATCATAACCAGCAGAAGAGGTGCTATTAATTTTATTGTATTTTTCATAATATTTGGTTTTAAATATTAATTGGAACGGCATCCCTTATTCCGTCATCTTGTACTGCGTATTTATTATAATATCCACATTATCGGCTATGCTGGTAGATACAATTCCAAAAACTGATTTGGCCAGTAAATTGAATTTGAAATTCAAACCGCAGATGTTGGTCACTTTGGTATTGCTACCCAGTTGCCCTATATCAAACCTGGTTGTGCCGGAGTATGTTAATATGCCTTCAATTTCTTTTGTTATGCCCATGAAGGTCAGATCCGCAGTTACGATATAGGTAGTATCCTCTGGATTGAATTTAACTGTCTTGGATTTTATTGTTGCGAGGTTTTCAGGCTCGTCAACTTTTCCTTTGGCCGTTTTAAAGGTTTTTAACAGGCATCCTGTATCCCGGCCCATCTCCCCGGTATTTACAGTATTCAGCCTAACCCAGCCTTCAAATTGTATTTTTTCGGGGTTCGCTTCATCAAATTCCATGGTTGTTAGTCCAAACTGGTTGAACCTGCCGGTCAGTAGGGCCCCTACGCCGTCATAAGGAGTTTCCCACATGACGTTTGAGTGCGATTTATCCCATGACCATCCGTCTGATAATTTTATTACATCGTTACCACGTACAATTTCTTTTTTCAGAGGCGCTACATCCAGCGTGTCTTTGTGTGTACAACTGGCGAAATAAGTAAATCCAGCCAGTGCGGATGTCGCAAGGAGCAGCGTTGCTAATTTTACACGTTTCATAAGACTAATTTTTTTATTGATTTTGTTGTTAAACTTTTTAGACTCGTATGATTATTCACTTATTAGCTATAATCACGATGTAATGTTAGTCACGGGAGTGTCAATAAGTTATGACTATACTCATATAGACGCATGATAGAAATCATAGCCAAAAAATATATACGCTTTTTTTACATGCGTTCATGTTTGTGGAAATCTATGCTGGACGCGGAAACTGATAAGGTGAAACGGAGTAGTTGACCGGTTATTTGGATAATTATAGTAAGCCGTCGGTCTTTTATGTATGTGGAATTTTTATCGGTTTATATATGTCGTTAGAAATAAAAAAGCCGATCCGAGAACGGATCAGCCCCTATAAACCCTATCACCATGAAAACAGTACAAAAGTACGATAATCCACCTTTCGATTTTGTTAAAGCATTTATAAAGAATTTACAGCCTACATCTACGGACTATTCATATGTCTTTCCGCTTTTTCAGTTTATCTAATTTTTTCAGGTAAAGTCCTATGTCTTTTATATCCTGTTTGGAGATGATGTCTTTAAACGCAGGCATGACACCTAGCCCATGTTTCGCCTGGAATTTTTTCAGGAAGTTGGGCTTGCCATTCACTGCCGGCCCCAGCCCTGCTTCGCCGGCGGGGTGGCATTTCTGGCAATACCTGTTATATTTTTCCTGCCCGTTGGCTACGCGGGTATCGCTACGGTCCACCACCGCACCTGTTATCGGTTCGCTCTTCCTGGTGGCGCAGGAACCGGCAATGATGAATAAGCTGATTGCTACTATATATTTAGATAGCTCGTTTGTCTTTGCCATTGTTTAACGTTTTTTTGTTATTTTCCAAATGACGCCGGTACCTGTCTGGGGTTCGGGGCCGCGCTTCGTCATTTTCAGTATGCCGAAGTCTACGATGTACAGGGCCGCCTCACTGGGATGAAATTTCACGGCCAATGGCCTTTCCAGTCCGCCCTTGCCCAGCATACTGGCCGGTGCATTTTTCTTTCCTTTGTTTACGGCAAAATCTTCTACAACCCCTGTTTGCACATTGGCTCGCACTACTTTGAAGCCAACAGGTGCCCAAACCTTGCCTACGCCGGGCGCCATGTCGCCAAATTCTGCTGCGAATACTTCACCCGTATGCCCAAAAGCGGGATTGGTAGAAAAGTCCATCCCGTTGGTAGATGAATGTACCCCGAACATAGCTACCGGCCTCGGCGCCTTATTAGGGTAGTCTTTCATTACAGGCTTTACCAGGTCCTTGCCCGGAACGGCGAAACCTTTCTTCCCTGCCAGTTCTACCCCGGCGCTGAAATCAGGGTAGCCGTACCATAGACCGGGCTCCAGTTTCCACAATACGTCGCCGGTACCCCATATAGGCCGGCTGCCGCGGTCGTCGTAAGAATTTTCGCTGATGTAAATATCCCCGTTGGGCGCCAGCGCCAGGCCATACGGGTTGCGCAAACCCCAGGCCACCATCTCGGGTTGGCCGCCTTCCAATGGTATCCTCATGATGGAACCCGTGCAGGGCACACGGCCTTTTATCACCTGTCCGTTTGTTGTGGATGTGCCGAAGGGTACAAATGCGCCGGTAGTGGCTTTATCGTCGGGGTCTTCTGTCAATATATTGTCCGTTACATAATTCTGCCCGGTAAGGGTAATATCCTTGCAGGGTATATCATGAAATTCAGGTTGCCTGCGCAGCCAGCCGAATTGCATATTGTCTTCACCCACTACACCTGAGTTAGTAGCCGTTCCCTGCCCGAAGTAGATGTAATTATCCTTGATGACCAGGTGGTCGGTATGGTGGTCGCCTATGCTGGGCAGGCCCGATACCAGTTCTTTCATTTCACCATCCGTCGTCACGCGGAATATCTTACCACCTTCGGCTGCGCCGCCATCAGACAGGTAGAGGTACCCTTCGTGAAATATAAGGCTGGTCCATGGGCCGTTCTTTCCCCCTGTTGCCAGTGTTGTAAATTTGCCGTCATTCTCCAGCCGCAATAGCTTTGGCTCCAGCCAAACTTCGCCATAAGAATAACCTGCCTCTATCACGTACATACGTCCCTGGTCGTCAAAGGTCATGGAACTGGGAAATGTCAGCCCGCTGGCTACGTATTCGGCGGTATAGCCGGGCGGCAGGGCAATGTCTTGTGCGTTGATAACCCGCGGTGGAATTTTACCTATCTGGCCGCCGCCTTTAGATTTCTTCATTCTGTAACAACCTGTATGGGAAACGAGGATGCACAACAGGATCAGCATTATTGCTCTTTTCATATTGTCAGACTTGTTACTACACTTGTTAAAAAATCGTACCGTGAATAAGGTCTTGTTAAAAAGATTCGCCGAAAGACACATAAAAACCATCTTGTCCGTCGCTGGCCAGGGCATAGTCGAAACGCAGGTTGATGTTCTGTTTCCTGTCTATCACAAACCTGATGCCCGCCCCGTAGTTAGGTTTGATGTCGTTGAGGGATAGTTTATCGAAGCTGGGATAAAGCTTGCTGATACCACCAAACACTGCTGCGCCAAAACGCCACACCACTTTAAAACGTACCTCTGCTTGTAGCGTGCTTAGGTTTTTATCCCTGAACCTGCCGAAATAAAATCCTCTTACCTTTTTATCCCCGCCTATCAGCGAGTAATCGTAAAAAGGCGGATTGCCGAAGGTGAATTCATTCAGGAAACGGCCCGCGATAACGACGTTGGGCCACAAAGTTTTGTATCCCCGGGCATCGGCCAGCAGTTTGCTGTATACCGGCACCCCCGCTGAACCGTTGTAGGTGTTGGTCAGTTCCAGGTAGGTGCCTGCTGCGGGATTGAGCAGGTTGTTGCGGGTATCTTTCAATGCAGTAAACCCGCCTCCAACGATGTTCGCATCCACAAGTTCCGCATGATAATTATCGGTAGTATCGTAACTAAGCGCATAGTAGTTGATATACCTTAGCCTTGGGCCGATGAAAAACTTCCTGTTTATATTCTTCAACAGGTTTACGTCGGCTACCATCCTGTTACTCTGATACAGCACTTGTGCTGCATCGCTTGTTGTAGCCCCTATCCCGTAGTAGTAATCGGGAAATTTTGAATATTGCAGGGTGCCCTGTGTGTACCATTTTTCTTCCCTGGAAAAATAGTTCCAGCCCGCTTCCAGTATCACTTGTTTGCGCCAGGTATAGTTGAACTCCAGTTTGGCGTTGGACGTCCGTGTGAGTGTATCCCTGTAAAAATCCAGCGTGAACAAACATACTGCGCCCACATAGGTACCTGTCTCGGGAGTATGGCCAAATGCCGGCACGGGTAAGACTTTTATTTTAGGAGTTTTCTTTGTACTGCTATCCGGGTCTTGCGCATAGCATGCTGTAGCGGATATTAAAAGAAACAGTGCCAATCTTAAAGGAAATAAAGCGGGTAATGCCATTATGTTATCGCTGCGTTGAGTTGCGAATTACTAACAAAAAATTACCTATTTTGTTATATGAACTTTATCAAAAGGTTATTTCTCGTCTTATCCTTATTGTACACGGCGGCGGTACATGCTCAGCCATTGCCGCAATTGTATTCAAATGCGTTTGGAGACAAAACCAATCCCGCACTGGTATTCCTGCATGGCGGGCCGGGTTACAATTCCTTTTCTTTCGAGGCATCTACCGCCCAAAGACTGGCCGATGAAGGGTATTACGTGATAGTGTACGACCAGCGAGGCAGTGGCCGTTCGGTAGAGCCGGATGGCACCCGTTATGATTTCAAAGAGGCGATACAGGACCTTTCGGATATCTATGCACAATACGGCATCGGCAGGGCCATACTGGTAGGCCATAGCTGGGGCGGCACGGTGGGCATCATGTTTGCTAAGCAGCACCCGGAAAAAGTAAACGCATTGGTGCTTACAGGTTCACCGCTCGATTATCAGCAGACCTTTAAGGCTATTATTTCTAATTGTAAATGGGTTTATACGGAAAACAAGAAAGATGAGCAATTGAAGTACCTGGCCATGCTGGAAGAAATGGATACTACAGGACTGGACTATGCCAACTATTGCTTTATGCATGCTATGGGTGCAGGATTGTACCAGGCAAAAACTCCCGCGACATCATCAATAGAGTTGTTCAAATCAATGAGAGCCTCGCCTGATGCTAAATACCTGTTTGATATGGCACAACCACCTGTAAAAGGCTTTTACGATAGTGAACGCTATACAATGCTGAAGTTATACGATACTGTAGCGGCAATAAAAAAGAAAGTTCCTGTCTATGCGATTTACGGCAGCGAGGACGGCCTGTTCGATACAATCCAATTAGCACAGATAAAGAAGCTGGTGGGTGACGATAACTTTTTCCTGGTCAGCAACGCGTCTCATGCCGTTTTTATTGACCAGCAAGACATATTCGTGGCGAAACTGAAGGAGTTTACAGCCAAATAAAATTTCCGCAGGCGAACAAGCGGGGATTGTTTTTTGTTTCATGCATAAACAATGCATGATGAGCAAACGCCCGCGCAGCAAAAGACGTGGCAGGGTATGGAAGATCGTACTGATAACTTTGGCCGTGTTGATAGCCATTCGTATTGCGCTGCCTTATATCGTGTTGCATTATGCTAACAAGACCCTGGCGGAGATGGACGGCTATTACGGCCACGTGGAAGATGTGGACCTGCATATTTATCGCGGCGCATACCAGCTGGATTCTCTTTATATCAACAAAGTGGATAGCGCCAGCGGCGACCAGACGGAATTTTTCAGCTCGCGGATGATAGACCTTTCTGTAGAATGGCAGGCGTTGTTTGACGGCAAAATCGTTGGGGAACTGGAATTTCAGAAACCGAAGCTGGTGTTTACTAAAGACAAGGCAGAGCTCACCGATGTAGCTAAGGACACCAACGATTTCAGGAAAATACTGAAAGACTTCATGCCGCTGAAAGTGAACCGTTTCGAGGTATTTAACGGCAGCATACATTACACGGATGAGACTGCTGATCCTAAAATTGACATCTCGCTGGATAGTACACACATCCTGGCATACAACCTCACTAATGCAGAAAAAAGCGGCGATACACTGCCGTCAACTGTTACCGCTACGGCATATGCCTATGAGGGTTCGCTGGATTTCAAAATGAAATTAAACCCCCTGGCCGAAGACCCTACCTTCGACCTGGAGACGGAGATGGAAGGGCTGAATCTTGTATTGCTGAACGATTACCTGAAGACCTACGGGAACTTTGACATCAACAAAGGCACCTTCGGCTTGTACACAGAGTTTGCAGCCAAAGAAGGAAAATTCGCGGGTTATGTCAAACCCATCATCAAAGACCTGGACGTGGTGGGCCCGGAGGATAAAGACGATAAGTTCTTCGACAAGCTATGGGAAGGGGTAGTAGGGGGGGCAGGCGTGATATTGAAGAATCCTAAAAAAGACCAGGTGGCCACCAAGGTGCCCATCGAAGGTGAATTTAGCAATACCTCGATAGACACATGGGAGGCCGTATTTGAATTGCTGAAAAATGCCTTCATCCAGGCCCTGCTGCCCCAGATAGACCAGCAGGTGAATATTGAAACAGTAGATGAGGAAGTAGAGGAAGACAAACCGGGATTGTTGAAGCACGTGTTTTCGGGCGGGGACAAGGACGCAAAAGACAAACGCAAAGAGCGGCGCGAGGAACGACGGGAAAAGCGGAAGGGATAGCTGCTTCTACACTGACACCAAATATTCCTCAAACTCCTTTAAAGAAAAGCTACTTAAGTTTCGTTCCTTGGTCAGCCCGCCTTTTTGTGCTGCAAGCACGCCGTAATATACATCGTGGTATGCCGCCGCGGCATGTGCGTCAGGGTCTATGCTCAACAACGCACCGGCTTCTATTGCATATTCAATCCACTGCCAGTCCAGGTCCAGCCTGCGCGGATGGGCGTTTATTTCTATTACCACCTTGTGCTTTACGCATTCGTCTATTATTAGTTTATGGTCCAGCGGGTAGCCCTCGCGCGATAGTAGCAGCCTGCCCGTGGGGTGCCCCAGTATCGTTGTGTATGGATTGCGAATAGCTGCCAGCACACGTTCCATCGCTTTTTGCTCCGTCATTTTCAGGTTGCTGTGCACGGACGCTATCACCAGGTCGAACGTAGCCAGTACATCGTCATTATAGTCCAGCCTGCCATCATTCAGTATATCTGCTTCTATGCTTTTGAAAATTTTGAAGGGTGCGAGCTGTGCGTTGAGCGCGTCTATCTCGATATGCTGTTTGGCTATCCTGTCGGGTGTTAATCCCTGTGCGTAGTAGGCCGATTGTGAGTGGTCGCTGATGACTAAATATTCATAGCCTTTTTCTATCGCGGCTTTTGCCATTTTTTCGATGGTATCAGCCCCGTCACTCCAGGTGGAGTGACTGTGAATGATGCCCTTAATATCCCCCGGCTGTATCAACTGCGGCAAGTTGTTCACCGCAGCCTTTTCCAGTATGGTTGCTTTCTCCCGCAGGGGAGCAATGATATAGGGCAGTTTATTGGATGCAAATATTTCTTCCTCGCTTTGTACAGCCGCCAGTATCTCATATTTAGCTTCAAATGCTGTGATAAATTCCTGCGAGGCTGAATTGACGAACAGCGCCTGGTAAAAATTATCCTTGTCGGTCAGGAATAATCTTATCGCCGGTTGGTTGGGGGCGTCCACATGCAGCACGTTGCCTTGCAGCTCTGTTTTCACGCCTTGCGTCACGCCAAATTGTTTTTGCAAAGTAGCGGCATCCGCATCCGTAATAATATCAATGAACTCGATAGTAGGCATCTGCCGGCGCACCTCGCCTGATAGTGCGAACAGTTTGCCGGGATTTGCCTTTTGCAGTTGTGACACCAGCACGTTCGATATATTTTCCACCTCCGCCCACAGCCTGTAGTTTTGATTGAGGCGGATGAAGGCGATATTCTGTAAAATACTTTCCTGTGTTTTTGACCCAAAGCCTTTGAAGGCCGCCAGCCTGTTTTCGTTACAGGCGTACTCCAGTTCGCCCACGCTCTCTATGCCCATCTCCCGCCATATCACGGCAATTTTCTTGGGGCCTAATCCTTTTATCTGCATCATTTCCAGCACGCCCTTTGGTGTACGGTTGATGATGTCTTCCAACGCCTGCATCTTCCCGGTCTGCAGCAGTTCCAGTATTTTACTGCCCGTGCTGCCGCCTATGCCCTTGGTGGCAAAGAGCTGCGCCTCATCCATTTCAGACAATTCCACCGCAAGCCGCTCGATATTGTAAGCGGCAATGCTATAGTTCTTTGCACGGAAAGCATCTTCCCCGTGCATGTCCATAAGTTTCGAGAGCATGGAAAAATGGTCGGCTATTTCGCTATTGGTCATGCTGCAAATTATTTGTTTAAAACTATTCCGCAAAGACGGTAAGCAGGATGTCCATGCCAGAGGGATTTTCAAGAAACGGGAAAGTCCCCTGGAAGGGGTGCCGATAGCTATCGGCATAGGGGTCAAATCGCGCCGGACAGTCAACGCATGTCCATAAGTTTCGAGAGCATTGAAAAATGGTCATTTATCCCGCTATAGCCCTATGGTGTGGACATCTTTCGCGCAGGATATGTCATTACATCTCCCCTTTAGGGGCGGGGGCAACCTCGCGCAAAAATCAAAAGGAAAAAATCAAAAAGCAAAAAACAATTAAAGAGTGTTAGGGAAGAATGATCACCGGCAGTTGCGTATCATCCACCAGGTCGTTCACAAAATATTTCCGGAAAATGTCGGCAAACGTCCGCGGCCCTTTTTGTATTACCAGTATGCCGTCGGTATTGCCACGCATGAATTCCTTAATGTGCTTGTGGGGAGTTTCTGTTTTTTGCAGTTCGTATCCGGCGGCTACGCCTGCCGGCAAACCGGAAATTATTTTTCCTAAATAGACGGTCGTGGGAGTTTCATCTTCACTGGGTGGCAGCATTGAAAACAAGTGAACTCTCGTGGTGCTGTTTCGAAAAGCGTTGATGCACTTATGCAGCGCTTCTTCGTTCAGTTCATATTCTTTTTTTACCGCGACATATAGCGTGCTCACATCCGGCGCAGCTTTTCCTTCGGGAATCGCAACAATTATCTTGGATATCTCGTTTGCCAGTTTTGTCACTGTATTGCCCACCAGCATTTTTTCTACCAACCCCTTGTGCTTCACGCCTACGAACACCAGGTCGAAATCAGTAGATTTTTCCATGGAGTATATGAATGCCTGCAGGTTGCCTGTAGTTACTTTATATTCTATTGGTGTATCAATGTTTACCGTATCAGCCACATATTCCATTAGCGCACCCAAAGAGCGGTTTTTGTTTTCATTCTTAATTGATTGCAGGCTCTCTGAGTCGCCCATGGCAGGAACAGGCAGCGTGCTTTGATGTACTACCAGGAGCGTTGCCTTCACATTTGCTGCGGTTTTATGGGCAAATTGCAGCAACGGCCTTGAATTTTCCGACATATCTGTTAACACTACAAACTTCATATACTGTTTATTGGATATTATTAATATGGGGCGGATGTGTAACGCAATCTAACGAATAATTTCCACTGTGCACGGCTGTTGCGCCCGCCGTGCAAATTGTCAGCAACGATTTTCGTAATTTGCTACGCGGTTGCATTCAGGCCAACCGGACAAGGCATATAGTCCAAAAGATTTTTTTAGTTAGGATTTATACATTTCAGTATGGGGCATTTACCAAGCATGATACAAGACCTGGCGTTGATATTGTTTACCGGCGCCATTGTTACAATGATCTTCAAAAAGATCAGGCAACCGGTCGTGCTGGGTTATATCATCGCAGGGTTTGTAGTCGGACCCTATTTATCGGTCACACCTACCGTAGTGGATAAAGAAAACGTAGAAACACTGGCTGAGATAGGAGTGATATTTCTCCTCTTCAGCCTCGGCCTGGAGTTTAGCTTCAAAAAACTCCTGCGTGTGGGAGGGTCGGCATCTATCACCGCTTTTGTCGAAATTATCTTTATTACCGTGTCCGGATACTTTGCAGGAAAATGGATGGGTTGGTCCACTATGGACAGTGTCTTCCTGGGCGGTATGCTGGCCAGTTCTTCCACCACCATTATCATTAAAGCCTTCGATGAACTGGGCATAAAGGGGAAGCGGTTCGCCGGTATTGTCTTCGGAGTGTTGGTGGTAGAAGATATAGTGGTGATACTGCTCATGGTATTGCTTTCCACTATGGCGGTCAGCCAGGCTTTCGAGGGTGTGGAGCTACTGATGACAGTCCTTAAGTTGTTATTCTTCCTGGGCTTGTGGTTCATTATGGGGATTTTTCTGCTGCCTACCTTCCTCAAAAAGACCCGTGATCTATTGGACGAAGAAACCTTGCTGATACTCGTCATAGGGCTCTGCCTGGGCATGGTGTTGCTGGCAACGCAGGTAGGTTTTTCTGCCGAGCTCGGCGCTTTCATCATGGGTTCTATCATTGCGGAAACGACCTCCGCTGAAAGGGTGGAGCACCTGATACAACCGGTAAAAAATCTGTTCGGGGCTGTTTTTTTTGTATCCGTAGGTATGCTTATAGACCCCGTGACCATTATGGAATACAAATGGCCGGTGTTGATAGTTACCGCCATCACGCTGTTTGGCAAACTTTTCAGCACTACCATTGGTGCATTGTTATCCGGTCAGCCTTTAAAGCAATCTATACAGGTGGGTATGAGCATGGCGCAAATAGGCGAATTTGCATTTATAGTGGCTACGCTCGGCCTCAGCCTGGGCGTTATCAGCGATTTCCTTTTCCCGGTTGCCGTTGGCGCGTCTGCCATCACTACGTTCACTACTCCTTACCTGATAAAGGCCTCCGAACCTGTATATAATGCTGTGGCGAAAATATTGCCCGCCCGTTTCATCGCGGCTATCGACAGGTACTCCTCCGGCACGGAAAGTATAAAAGCTGAAAATCAATGGCAAACTGTGCTGCGGGCATACCTTACTATAGTGCTTACCAATGGCATCATCTTGTTTGCCCTGCTGCTATTGTCTATCAACTTTTTGCTACCCTTGTTGCACAGGAACATTGAGAACGACAAAATCGCCAACCTGGTCGGGCTCGTCGTTTCGCTGACTGTTGCCGCTCCCTTTATATGGGCGCTGATGGTGAAAAAGCAGGACAGCAAGGCATACCGCACTATATGGCTGAACAAGAGATATAACAGGGGGCCGTTGTTTATTATCGAACTGTCGCGGTTTCTTATCGGATTAGCCATCATCACTATATGGGTCAACTGGTTGTTGTCAACCATGGTGGCTGTCCTGGTTGCCATACCTGTCACCATTGGCCTGATGTATTATTTCTCAAGAGGTATACAACGTTTTTACCAGCGCCTTGAGGGCCGGTTTTTGCGCAACCTGAACGCGCGTGAAATAGAAGGCAGCCTGCCCGACGATGTGCTGCAGGCAAGACAGAACATCCAGCAGGGCCTGTCGCCGTGGACGGCGCAAATCATAGATATGGAGGTTAATCCGCTTGCAGAGTACGTAGGCAAGACATTGGTTGACCTTCAATGGAGGGAGGCATATGGTATCAATATCGGTTACATAAAACGCGGGGACAAATTGATACTCGCGCCCGGGCGGAATAATAAACTCCTCCCCTTCGACCATGTGGGCGTTATAGCCACAGAGGAGCAGATGCAGCAATTCAAACCGGTATTTGACGCCGTTGAAGTATCCGATGCTTCGGATGCGAGTGTCCAGGATATTATACTGCAAAAATTTGTTGTGAACGAGATTAACAGGCTGCACGGGGTTTCTATTCGCGACTCTGATATCAGGGGACGTACCAATGGCCTTGTCATCGGCATCGAGAGGGGCAATGAACGCATTCTTAACCCTGAGTCAACGATGGTATTCCAACAAGGCGATGTCGTCTGGATAGTGGGCGAGCGCAAAAAGATACAGGAATTATCCCGGAAGGGTACTGCCCCCGGCCTGGATAGCAGGAAGAATTAAGTATTACGTTACCGGAAGGATTAGGCCAATGCTTCGGCTTTCTCTTTCACCCAGCCCAAGACTTTTTTTAGCTGTTCTTCGCGGCTCAGCGATGTATTGTCCAGCACCACGGCGTCGGGTGCCTGTGTCAGCGGGCTTTCCTCACGGTTGCTGTCTATATAGTCGCGCATCTGTATGTTGGCGGTCACCTCTTCGTAGGTGATGTTGGGGTTCTTCTGGTACAATTCCTGGAAACGGCGGTTTACGCGTATGTCCATTTCCGCGGTCATAAATATCTTCAGCTCTGCATTGGGGAACACGACGGTTCCTATATCCCTGCCGTCCATCACTATGCCTTTGTCCTTACCCATCTCCTGCTGCTGTGCTACCGCAAATTCGCGCACTTCTTTAATGGCTGCCACATCACTCACTTTTTCAGCCACTATCATATCCTGCACCAGGTGTGCTATATCCTCGCCATTCAGGCATATTTCAGACTGACCTGTAGCTTCATTTTTTATGAAGCTCAACCGAATGCTACCAAGCGCCTCTTTCACCTCGTCTATATGATTGATGCTTATGTTATTCCTGATAAAGTAAAGGGTAATAGCACGGTACATGGCCCCGCTGTCTATATGACGATACCCCAGCGTCTTTGCTAGGTCTTTGGCCAGTGTGCTTTTACCGCAGGATGAATGCCCGTCTATCGCTATGGTAATTTTCTCGTCCATAGGACAAAGTTCTGTTATCCTGTCCGTAATTAAAATAGTAGCAATGTTATAAAAAAATGGTAATTTAAATGTTTGTGGCCCGGATGCCTGTATACACCCTCGCGATAGCCTGCTGTAAGAAACGGCATATCTTACAATATTTTTGCTATTCACATCAATTTTACGTAAATTTGTATATGCAGGCCGTACCCGCTTGTGGATAGATGTTCTTTGTTTATTGAATAAAAGGTTGGCACTAAACCGGGTTGGAAAACGAGCAAACCGGAATCGGTTGCCCCAACCTCCCGCTCCGTTTTTTTAAATCCCCGGAACAGGAAACAAAATGGAAACATTCGGGCTCTATAACAAATTTTTATATGCCTACAGTCGTGACTTCTGTCACCAGACTGTCTTAATTCGCCCATTTAACCTTAACTTTGCTTACAGTAAAAGAATACTGATATACAATGAAAAAATCGCATATAGTATTGCTGGTATTGGTAGCTGCCGCGGTTACCATTATCATAAGCATGTTCGGTGATTTCAGTACTTACGAAACCTTCGCATCTGCCGCGCAGGACCAAGGCAAACAGTACCATGTGATAGGGGAACTGGCAAAAGGCAAATCGATGGAGTACGACCCCCTGAAAGACCCCAACCACTTCAGCTTTTATGTACAGGACAAAAGCGGCAATGTGAACCAGGTGGTGTTTAAAGGCGCCAAACCTACGGACATTGAAAAAAGCGAACAGATAGTAATGACCGGCTATATGGAAGGTGATGTTTTCCATTGTAGCAAGATACAGATGAAATGCCCCTCTAAATATGAAAACGACAAGGTGGCTGTCGCCAACCAGGGCTAATAACATGAGCTATACAAAAACAAACTGCTATTGGACACTCAATATATAGGAGAGCATCTGGGGCCCGGGCAACTGGGTCATTTTTTTGTGATATTATCCTTTGCAGGGGCGCTGTTCAGCGCTTTCAGCTATTTCAGGGCGGCTAATACTGAAACTAGTGACCGGCAAGGCAGTTCCGCCTGGCTGCTGATGGGCCGCAATGGCTTTGTCATACACACCGCGGCTGTATTGGGCATATTCTTTACACTTTATTATATCATTGCCAATCACCTGTTTGAATACCATTACGCCTGGAAGCACTCCGACCTGAGCCTGTCTCCCAAATACCTGCTATCCTGTTTCTGGGAAGGGCAGGAGGGTAGTTTCCTGTTGTGGTCTTTCTGGCACAGTGTACTTGGTCTGGTAGTGATGTTCACCGCCAGGAACATGGAAAGCCGGGTTATGGCTATCATCGCGTTGGTGCAGGTAGCGCTTGCCACTATGTTGCTGGGCTTTTACCTCGGGCCGGATATCAACATCGGTTCATCTCCTTTCTTATTGCTGAGAGACAAAATGGTGGATGCGCCTATATTCTCGCAGCCCAACTACATGGAGTTTATAAAAGACGGTAACGGCCTGAACATACTGCTCCAGAATTACTGGATGGTTATCCATCCGCCGGTGCTGTTCCTCGGCTTTTCCGCTACGCTTATACCTTTTGCATATGCTATCGCCGCCTTGTGGAAGGGCGATTACAAACAATGGATACGCCCCACCTGGATATGGAGCCTGTTTGCCGGCGCTGCATTAGGCACTGGTATCATGATGGGTGGCGCCTGGGCTTACGAGTCTCTTACGTTTGGCGGCTACTGGGCCTGGGACCCTGTAGAGAACGCCTCGCTGGTACCCTGGCTCACGCTGGTAGCTGCCTTGCATACGCTGATAGTATTTAAGGTTACGGGCAGGGCTTATATTATTACTGCAATACTGTTCGTGCTTACATACGGCCTTGTCTGGTATTCTACCTTCCTCACCCGTACGGGCGTACTGGGCGATACCTCGGTACACGCTTTCACCGGCGAGGGTGCATCCCTTTACTGGCACTTGCTGATAGTGATAGGGGTATTAATGGTCATCAGCATAGCCCTGTTGGCAAAGCGATGGAAAGGCCTGCCACGGGTAAAGGCGGAAGAACAGGTGAGCAGCCGGGAGTTCTGGATGTTCATTGGCTCTTTTGTATTGTTCCTCAGTGCCGTGCAGATCATCATCAGCACCTCTATACCGGTGTGGGCGCCTCTGGCCAAATGGATCAGTGGCAAAGAGATAGCCCCGCCTGTTGACCCGGTAGCACATTATAATAATATACAGGTATGGGTAGCCATAGTATTGGCCCTGCTATCTGCTGCGGTATTATACCTTAGGTTTAAAACCACGGACATAAAAGTCTTCTGGCGGAGGATAACTATAGTGACGGCTATTGCTATTGTTGTTACGCTGGTCATCGGCTTCGCGCAAAAGATAAGCACGCTGCAATATGTGATATTGTTGTTTACAAGCTGCTTCGCCATTGTAGCCACCATCAACTATGCGGTGTCTATACAGAAGATGAAACTGATGAAGCTGGGCGCCTCGCTTACGCACCTGGGCTTCGGTTTGTCCCTGCTGGGTATATTGCTTTCGTCTTATAATAAAGAAGTTATATCCTACAATACCACCGGTGTTATCATTCCCTACGGAGAAGACAAGATGGAGAACATCCGTGAAAGTATGCAGAACGTGATACTATATAAAGGTATCACCGTGCCGATTGGTGAGTATGATGTTACCTACCTCGGCGACTCAATTTCTGCAAACGACCCGCGTACGTTCTACAAAGTGTATTACCAGAGAAGGGACAGTGTTACCGGTCAGGTGAAGGAGGCGTTCACCCTGTACCCGGATGCCTTTGTAAACCCCAAAGGCCAGGAAGGCGGCATGAGCGCCAACCCCGATTCCAAACACTACCTTACCAAAGATGTATTTACCTATGTTACATCGGTAATAGACCCCGCTAAACGCGAAGACACCAACGCCTATAAAAAGCATGTGGTGAAAATTGGCGATACGGTATTTGTGAACAGGGGCTATGTTGTATTCAGGGGCTTTACCACCGAGGTAAATAACCCGAATTACGCCCCTGAACCGGGCGATATTGCCGTGACGGCACAGCTATCTTTAAGAAGCCTGGGCGGAGACAGTATGAACGTTGCGCCTATATATTATATAAGGAAGAACTTTGAACACTATATAGAAGATACGATAGCAGATAAGCGTACTTATGTTCGTTTGTCTAAAATACTGCCCGAGCAGAACGCCGCCGAACTGATGATACGCCAGCCCGACGAAGATTATATCGTGATGAAGGCCATACTCTTCCCATATATAAATGTATTGTGGCTGGGTATAGTGGTGATGGTTTGCGGGTTCTTCATCAGTATGGTCAACAGGATAACGAAGAAGGAGAAAGCTGCAAAACCTTATTAAAGAAAATTGGTTGACACACCTTACGATATTACCATAACCGAACTTATGAACACTTTTCAGGGTTGTCTGAGGAGTTTGGTGCCTTGGCTGGAAAAGATGCATATTCCGTGGAAAGATGGTCTGGCATATGATGATTTCGAAAATATTGCGGAAGCTCTCTACAATAATATCGTATGTGCAACATTAGAGGGTGAGGTAGCTACTGACTACAATATTGCTCGTTATGACCTACAGTATTCGGATTATACTGGTATTGACCATTTGAGGATAATAGGTGAACCCGATCAGCATAATTGTCATTCAATATTCCTGGGATTTACAACCGATCAATTGCCATTTGACACAGTTAAAGTTGCTGTTGCGGACAATGATGGCCGAACAGTTAGCTATCAGGTTATAGCTGCAGATGATTTAGAGTACGAATATGTGAGAAGTGTCAACGGCTCGGTGGAGTACGTAACTATGGTCAGACTCTAATAAAAAAATCCCGCTGTTTGTGAACAGCGGGACGATATTAGTTTTTCCCTTGGGGAATTAATGTTGTCTTGACCATTTGGAAGGCGTGCCGGTGTTGACACCGAAATCGTTTGTTACACCTTCGGGGTTAACTACTTTGTAGTGTACGGTCAGCTCGCCATGGTCGGGATAGATACCTGACCATTTCAGGTAGCCCCAGCCTTCTATCGTATAGCCGTTCACCACTTGTTGGGGAATGAACATGCTGTCGCTCTTTACACGCACGTTGATGTCATTGCCGGGGAAAGTATTATAAAAGTTCGTGAGGGTCATATCTGTAGCGCCTTCACCGTTTACAAAAGATACCTGGTAAGGTGGAGCGGGATTGGTAGCAGTACCGTCTTCAAATACCGTCCAGACACCCCTGTATTTTTCCCTGGTCACTACCTCGCAGTGCGTACCTTCATAACCTGAAGGGCAAATGCAATCCCCGTCGGCACAGGTGCCGCCATAAGCGCATACTATCGACTTGCAGGGGTCATCATTACAGGAACTTACGGTTACCGTAGTAAATACAGCAGCGACTCCAAGAGCCGAGAAGATAATAGATTTTAAACGGGCTTTCATTAGCACATTATATTTTTTAACGAGTTTAAAGATAAACGAAACTATTTTAAAATGCAACAAACCCTAAAATTTATAAACCGCCGGTTATGAGCAGGTTGAGGGCTGTTTTGCGTAGCGCAATATAGATAATATCCCTTATGCAGGGAATAATTTGGTCAATATTTTATCCTTCTACCGCCTTGATATACTCCAGGATGCCATTGTATATAGCATGGGCGATTTCGGTCTGGCCCTGCGGGGAATTCATATATTTTTCCTCTTCAACATTGTTGATAAACCCGATTTCTATCAACACGCCCGGCATTACACAGCCGGCCAGCACCTCGACGCTTATCTGTTTCACCCCCCGGTCCAGCCGGCCCTGTTTGGCAAATTGGCCCTGTATCCTCGCACCCAGGTCCACGCTGCTGGCCAGGAAAGCCTGCGAATACTGGGCTATGATGATAGCCGTCATCGGGTCCGATTCGTCCATCAGCCCTTCCTTTTCACCTGTCAGGTTGTCGCTGTACTCGCCTATCGATTCTACCTTCTGGTTGTTACGGCTCAACCCCAGCACATAGGTTTCTGTGCCGTTCGCTTCGGTAGTTTTGTCGTATTTATATATGTAGTTCGGCACTTTTACCGATTTGCCCTTTCTTTTTACTGTCCTGGACCCTGAGCGTATTTTGGTCCTTGTGCCGGGTGTAGAGTTGACGTGTATTGATACGAAAAGGTCTGCCTTGGCACGATTGGCTATTTCATGCCGCTCAGCCAGTGGCACATCTATATCTGTGGTACGGGTATAGATCACCTGCCTGTCTTTCATGTTCTTCTTCATCAGTTCGCCTACCTGCAGGGTAACCGCGAGCGCTATATCCTTTTCTTGTGAAAAATGCCCGATAGCGCCCGGCTTGTCACCACCGTGCCCGGCATCCAGGACGATTTTTCCCACTCTCCCGCCTTCGGCCAGCGCCGTGACATGAATAAAAAATATGGTTATTAAAACTATTAAAGACTTAATACGCATAGTAGTGTGCGAAATGTTAAATATACAAATCCATCAAGTTAAGTATCCAAATAACTATACTATTTTTGTGACCGTTGATGAACCTGCGTCCTACAATTCCGCCAAAGGTACGAAGCAATCACTGCCTGTATATGCTATTGGCGGTGATTTTTATATTTGCCTTAACACCGGGCGCTTTAGCGCAGGAACGGCCACTTCGTTTCGACACCACACAGGCCGACACGCTTGCAGATAGCGTGAACATTTCCGATACCCTTATAGGGCTTAATGACAGCCTGGTAAACGACAGCCTTGCGGCAGATACAACAGCAGGCGCCGATTCTGTCTCGCGGCAGGACCTGGAAGAGAGGCTGGGTATCAAAATATCACCCGATGCACTACCCTCTGTTGTGAAATCTGAAGCCGCTGATTCTGCCGTGCTGGATATGCGCAGGAATGTTTATTACCTGTATGGAAAGGCCAAGGTGAATTACGAGGATATGGAACTGAACGCCGGCAAGATCATTTACGACCAATCGGCCAACATGGTTACTGCCGGGCCTTTGTCTGACACTGCGGTGAAACTAAAGGACAGGCCGAGTTTCCAGCAGGGGCAAGAAAAGTTTACCTACGACACCCTGCAATACAATTTCAAAAGTAAACGTGCTATTGTACATAATCCTAAGACACAATATGGTGAGGGTTATGTATTCAGCACCCAGGTGAAACGCAACCCCGACCAGTCTATTTACGGTTATCGCAATCTATATACTACTTGCGCATTGGATACGCCACACTTTGGCATACGCGCAAAAAAAATAAAGGTGATACCCGGCAGGGTAGTGGCATCGGGACCGGCCAATATCGTGGTGGAGCAGGTGCCTACCCCTTTATTTCTACCTTTCGGGCTGTTCCCTATCAGCAAAGGACAACGCTCGGGTTTCCTGCTGCCGACCTATACTATAGAAGAGGGCCGTGGTGTGGGCTTGCTGAATGGCGGATATTATTTCAACCTCGGGCAGAACATGGACCTGGAAGCGCGCGCCAATATATACTCTAAAGGTAGCTGGCAGACCAGCGGCCGCACTAACTATGCTAAACGCTATAAGTATAACGGCGGTTTCGTGTTTACCTATGCCTACAATAAAACAGGAGAGGAATTTGAACCCGGCGCACAGACACAAAAGGAATTTAACGTACGATGGTTGCATAATACAGATGCGAAAGCAAGACCGGGCCAGCAGTTTACTGCATCCGTCAACGCAGGTACCTCGTCGTTCAATGCCAACAACACTTACGATGCGGAACAGATATTGAACAACCAATACCAGTCCAATATCACTTATTCAAAGTCATGGGCGAATTCTCCTTTCAGGCTGGCAGTTGGCGCACGTCACAGCCAGGAAGCATCTACAGGGCAGGTAAATGTTACATTGCCGGAATTGTCATTCTTTGTCAACCAGCTCAATCCGTTCCAGGGCAAGAACAGCATGGGTACACGCTGGTACGAAAAAATAACTACCAGCTATACGCTCACAGGTCAGAATCAATTAACGTTTACCGATAGCCTGTTCAGCCTTTCCCGGCTCAATATCGGCGATTTCAACAACGCTATTAAACATACTGTACCTATCAGCGCGTCTTACAATGTATTGCGGTTTATCAACCTTACCCTGGGCGCCAACTATAACGAGTACTGGTACACCCGCCAGACATTCCGCGCATGGGACTATACAGGAGACACCGTGGCACGTACATTGAACAGGGGATTTTATACCGCGCGCGACTACAATGCAAGAATAGAAGCCAATACCCGCATATATGGATTGAAGATGTTTAAAAAAGGGAAACTGATGGGTATCAGGCATGTGCTCACGCCCCGGACATCGCTCAATTACGTGCCGGATTTCGCCAGAGCGCCCTACCACTTTGGCTACCAGACGATCATCGACCCTATGGGGCAACCGCAGTATGTTTCTCCCTATGAAGGTTCGCTGCTGGGTGCGCCCTCGCAACTGGGTAACTACAGCAGTATCCTGGCTTTCGGGCTGGATAATAACCTGCAGGTAAAAGTTCGGTCGAACAAGGACAGTACCGGTTTTAAAAATATAAGGCTCATAGACAACTTCGCCATCAATTCGGGATACAACCTCGCAGCCGATTCTTTCAACTGGCAGAATATAGCGGTATCGTTCAATACCTTGCTGTTCAATCTCATCAACGTATCTGCCAATGTCAATTACGACCCGTACGCTTTTGACACCGCACGCAATACACGCAAGAACCTGACTATGTGGGAGCAAGGCACAGGTATAGCCAGGTTTACCGGCGCTAACGTGTCGGTGGGTGCGCAACTGAGGCCCGCAAGGCGTGAAACGAACAATCCTGCCACAAGTACAGATGAATATAAGCGCCTTACCATGTACGGCATCGATGATATTTATTATGATTTCAATGTTCCCTGGAACCTCGGCTTCACCTACTCGCTGGGCTTAAATAAAAGGTACGTACCAGAATCGAAAAAAGATACGCTTGCGATAGATAATCATAATATCAGCATCAACGGGGATATTAATGTTACTTCGCGCTGGAAACTGACTGCCAGTACCAGTTTCAACTTTGTGCAGAAAAAACTGCAGATGACGCAGATAAATATCGTGCGCGACCTGCACTGCTTGGAGATGATACTGACTGCTGTGCCATTTGGCGAAAGAAGATTTTACAACTTTACCCTGCATGTAAAGGCCACCGTGTTGCAGGATTTGAAATTATTGCGCAGGCGCGACTATCGCGACGCAGTGTTTTAGGCAATTTTCCCGGAATGAAGGATAGTGAAATGTGTAAAATGATACCGATTATGGTAAGATGCGCTATTTGACTATTTTTGTGCTTCGTTTCTCGTAAAGTATATAAATAAAATATATGGCACTAGTAGATCTTGTAATGCCCAAGATGGGTGAAAGTATAATGGAAGCTACCGTTCTGAAATGGCATAAGCAGCCTGGCGACCATGTGAATATGGATGAGACCATTTTGGAAATTGCTACCGACAAAGTGGACAGCGAAGTGCCGTCGACGGCGGAGGGCGTAATAAAAGAAATACTCTTCAATGTAAATGATGTAGTGCCCGTAGGTACTGTAATAGCACGTATAGAAAGTGGCGCCGCTGCTGAACAGCCGGCACCACCGCAGGCTGCACCCGCACCTCAACCGGTCGCTCCTGCACCTCAACCTTCGGCACCTGTCTACCAGCAGCCTGCACAGGCGGTGGCAACAACCGGTGGCAACAGGTTTTATTCACCCCTGGTATTGAATATAGCTGCGAAAGAAGGTATAGGTATGGCCGAACTGGAAAATATACCGGGTACCGGCGCTGAAGGCCGTGTGTCTAAAAAAGATATACTGGCTTATGTAGCCAATCGTAAGAATGGCGCCCCGGCTGCCGCGCCTGCACAACCTTCAACCCAGGCGGCTGCTCCGCAACAACCTGCGCCACAGCAACCTGCAGTTGCTTCGGCACCGGCGCCGCAAGCACAGCCTGAGGTAAACTATGGCGACAACGTGGAGATAATTGAAATGGACCGTATGCGCAAGCTGATAGCAGATCATATGGTACGCAGCAAGGCTACGTCGGCACACGTCACTAGTTTCACCGAGGCGGATGTTACCAACATCGTGAAATGGCGCGACAAAGTAAAAGGGGAGTTCCAGAAAAAGTATAACGAGAAAATAACCTTCACGCCCATTTTCATAGAAGCGATAGTGAGTTGTATTCGCAAATTCCCGATGATCAATTCCAGCGTAGACGGTAACAGGATAATCGTGAAGAAAGATATTAATATAGGCATGGCTACGGCGCTGCCCAGCGGCAACCTGATAGTGCCTGTTATCAAAAATGCGGATACCAAAAACCTGCTGGGCCTCTCGAAAGATGTGAACGGCCTTGCCAATGCGGCCCGCAACAACAAGCTGAAAGCTGATGATACCCAGGGCGGTACGTTTACATTGACCAATGTGGGTACGTTTGGCAGCCTGATGGGCACACCGGTTATCAACCAGCCGCAGGTAGCTATATTGGCGGTGGGTACCATTAAGAAACGTCCCGTAGTGATGGAGACGGAAGATGGCGATGTAATTGCCATACGCCATATGATGTACCTGAGCATGAGCTACGACCACAGGATAGTGGACGGTTCACTGGGCGCCAGCTTCCTCACGGCCGTCGCTAACGAACTGGAAGCTTTTGACGTGAACAGGGCTGTGTAATTCTACTAACAGACAATATTATAGAGAAGGGGCATTTACTGCCCCTTCTTTTATATCATTTTCCGGACTTCTTCATACTATAACTAATACGCAGGTAAACATACCCGGCAATTCCCGCCAGGAGGGATGCGAGCATGATAGCAACCTTTGCCGTTGTCTGCAGTTCAGGCACTTTGAAAGCTAATGTAGACATGAATATAGAAATAGTAAAACCTATACCTGCTATCATGCCCATGCCTATTACTTCCTTCCAGCGCATACCGCCCGGCAATGCCGCTATGCCTATTTTCACGGTTAACCAACTGAATAACACTATGCCTAATGGTTTACCCAAAACAAGCCCCATAACGATACCGTGATGCACGGGCGAAGTGAAAATATGTCCATACGTATCCGGCAATATAATGGCGGTATTGGCCAGGGCGAATATCGGGAGGATAATGAAGTTCACAGGATCGTGCATGCTATGCACCATATGCTCAATTTTATGCAGCGGGATGGTAAATGCCAGCAGTACACCGGCTATTGTAGCATGTACCCCTGAATTGTAGAAGAAATACCAAAGGAAAAAGCCAAGCAGCATGTAAATATAGTGGCGTTTTATTTTCAGCAGGTTCAGCAGCGAAAGCACAAACAACATACCGCCAGCCATAGCCAGGAAGGTCATGTCAATTTTTTCAGCATAAAATATTGCGATGGTGAGTATGCCGCCCAGGTCGTCAATAATGGCCAGCGCCATCAGGAATACCCTAAGCGTGAATGGGGTCCTGCTGCCCAGCATTGCCAGAACGCCGAGTGAAAATGCTATATCCGTAGCCATGGCTATTCCCCAGCCTTTGCTGAACACCTGGTTATCCCCTGTCCACAACAGGTACAACAGCGCGGGCACAGCCATGCCGCCCAGGGCTGCGAAAATGGGTAACAGGGATTTTCTTACTGACGAAAGTTCTCCAACCAGCAATTCGCGTTTTATTTCCATACCTACCAGCAGGAAGAAAAATGCCATAAGAAAATCATTCACCAGGTGCAGCGGAGTATGAGGTATGTGTACGCCGGGTGCAGGCATATCTAGCTCCATGTTCCAGAACGCTAGGTATCCTTCCCCCGATGCGCTGTTGCTGATAATTAATGAAACAACCGTGCAACACAAGAGTGTGATACCCACGGCCCGGCTATCGGCAAAAAATTCTTTCACCGGTGATACGATCAATTCCTTAATATACCTTCTCTTTTTATTTCCGGTCATATCTGCAAAAATAATTAAACTGAATGTAGAACTGAATAAAAACACTACTGCGATACCATATAATCCGCGTTTATTACCTGTACCCTCCATTTGTAACTGGTTGGTAATGAGCATTGATGCAGTAACATGAATCAATGAATAACAAAAAGCATGATTTTTTATAACCAAAAATATTGTTGCTATGTAATGTTTTTGTCATCATTATAATATAGCGAATAAAATCCATAAAAAAGAATGCCCGGTCAAAAAAAACCTGAAACATCAGTAAACACAGGACATATATTTTTCTCTCTGGTGACTGTATTTGTTTTCAAACAAACAAGCGGAAGAAGATTTGTTTTTTCAACAAAATGTTAGCAATTTCGTCCTCCTGCTTCAGAATAAAGTTTAGAGTGAATGTCATCAGTGAGCGATGTCTGACATGCAGTAATAAATTTCAAAAAAGAAAAGGACGATTAGAGGAGGAATACCCGGCGTAGGAAATGATGACTGGATGAACTGCCGTCCCCGGTATTTTTTTGAAAGGATTAGAAAAATTTGATTGAACTGGTTGCCTAATATGAATAAAGACATTTACAATTCCTACTCCGACAACATGCCGCACAACGATGCAGAAGCCGTATGGGGCAGTTGCGTGGAAATAATAAAGGATAATGTAAACTGGCGCACTTTTCAGACATGGTTCGAACCAATTAAGGCGGTTTCCCTGCAAAGCAATATTCTTACCCTGCAGGTGCCCAGCCAGTTTTTCTACGAGTGGCTGGAAGAACATTATGTAGAACTGCTGGGGAAAACCATTAAGCGGATACTCGGTAAAGAGGGGAGACTGGAATACAGGATAGTAATGGACGGCGGCGGTACGCAGCGCAACCAGGCGTCTGTAAACATGCCTGGCGGAATACGCAACAATACCCCAAGAGACAGTAATTATGTAGACATGCCGCTGAAGTGGGATGACCCTACTAATATCAAAACCCCCTATGCGATACCCGGCCTGAAAAGGATGCAGGTGGACCCGCAATTGAACAGCAACTACGTATTTGATAATTACGTGGAGGGCGATTGCAACAGGGTGGCCCGCTCGGCAGGTATGCATGTGGCGCAAAAACCCGGTGCAACTTCTTTTAACCCGCTGGTGATATTTGGCGGGGTAGGTTGGGGAAAGACCCACCTGGTGCAGGCAATCGGTAACGAGGTGCGCAGGTTGCATCCTAATAAGACTGTGCTGTATGTAAGCGCCGAGAAATTCATCAACCAGTTTATAGACCACTCGAAGAATAACGAGATAAACGACTTTATCAACTTCTACCAGTTGATAGATGTATTGATACTGGACGACATTCATTTGTTTGTACCCGCTATCAAGACACAGGATGTGTTCTTCGCCATCTTTAACCACCTGCACCAGAGCGGTAAACAAATCGTGCTGACCAGCGATACCCCGCCCAAAGACCTGGAGGGTATGCAGGAAAGATTGCTGAGCCGTTTCCGCTGGGGATTGAATGCAGACATCCAGCCACCTGATTTTGAAACACGCCAGGCGATACTGGAAATGAAGATGCGCCACGAAGGCCTGGTAATGCCGGAAGAAGTAGTGAAGTACGTAGCCTATAACGTGCAGAGCAACGTGCGCGAACTGGAAGGAGCGATGATAGCCCTGTTTGCCCAGGCTACCCTGAATAAGAAAGAAATAGACATAGAGCTGGCCAAGAGGGTGATGAAGAATTTTGTGAAGACGTCGGCACGCGAACTGACTATTGAGAATATCCAGAAGATGGTATGCGACTACTTCAGCCTGCCGTATGATAAACTGCTGGTAAAGACACGCAAACGCGAGGTGGTGCAGGCAAGGCAGATAACCATGTACCTGGCCAAAAAATTTACCAAGAGCTCGCTTAAGAATATTGGCGAACATTTCGGAGGTTTTGACCATACAACGGTGATACATTCCTGCCAGACGGTGGAGAACCTGATGGATACCGACGCGGAGTATAAAGAGAGCGTGCTGGAACTGCAACAGAAAGTACAACTGGCGAGTATATAGCATTAATAAGGTATTAATTGACAAGGCCCCGGAACATACCGGGGCTTTTGTATTTGTGTATCCAGGTCTTTCCCGTTTTTTTTGATTAAATTGACTGCAAAACACAAACGGGATGTCCAGGTTGCTTGATTTACCGGTACGCGATTTGATGAACGAATTTGGCAAAGGAGCGGGAATGACCGGCGCCGGGGCCACCGCTGCCTTGGGCGCGATGGCTGCCACGCAAATACTTGTTTCCATTTGCAAGCTCACGACCGGCAAAGAAAAATACGCCCCTGTACATGAAGAAACATCCGGGATACAACAGGACCTGGAAAAGAAATACCTGCCTTTGTTTGAGGGCATTATGCAGGCAGACGCGGCGGCCGTAGAAAACATGTTGCGGCTTCGTTTGCAGCGCGACCAGGAAACGGACACGGACAAGAAAGAAGTATTAAAGCGACAAGCAGGCAAAGCGCTTGAAGGTGCAACTGTAATTATGCTGAAGCTCTGCAATACCTGTATAGACGTCATGCCGCTATCTATGGAGCTATATGATATAGGCCTGAAATCGGCACGCGGTGATACGGGTATGGCATTCAGCAGCTTGTTATCATCGGCCTCGTCGGGCTTGTATGCGGCGCTCATTAATATACAGGCAGCCAGGGGCGCGCCATGGACTACGCGGTTGCGCGAGCAGGTACAGACCTGCTTTGGCCGGCTGCACGAGTACCAATATATCTTCAGCGGCAGGCTGGCTGCTATGTACAACCAGGTGCAGTAGCTACCTTTCCCGTTTGTCGTAACTTCAACTATATGGAAGACAAACTATTCAAACCATCACTGGTTTAAGTTTGTAACTTAAATCACAAATAAGAAGCAGGTCTGTGACCGGGAGGGAAGAGGAGAAGCTGAAATTGTATATTTAATGCATGGCAACACGTTACAGGTTCGGAGAAAGCCACGTCCCGCATTTTGTTACTACGTCGGTTATCAACTGGGTAGACGCATTGAGCAGGCCCGTTTACAAAGATATTGTTATCAACTCCCTCAAATACTGTATTGATAAAAAGAACCTGGTTGTGCATGCCTGGGTAATAATGAATAATCATATACACATGGTGATAAGCGCGAAAGAGCGGGCACCTTTGGCGGACATTATGAGGGATTTTAAGAAACATACTGCCAAAGAACTACTGGAGGCCATAGACACGCCGGGCGAAAGTCGCAGAAGCTGGATGATGTGGTTGTTTTCATCCGCAGGCAGGAATAATCCGAATAACGAAAGGTATCAATTCTGGCAGCAAGATAACCATCCTATTATGCTGACAAGCGGTGCGGAAATACAACAGAAGATTGACTATGTACATGATAATCCGGTTCGTGCAGGTATTGTATACAAGGCCGAGGAGTATAAGTACAGCAGTGCATTTGATTATTACACTCAACAGCAGGGATTATTGCCGATAGAAATGCTGATTTAGAGCGACCGGGTCATCAGCTACGCCACTCCATTGCCAGACACAGTCTTGCTTTCATCCGGAATTTAAGTTGCAAACTTAAACCAGTGGGGCTGTCCGTTATTTTGTATTTTTGCAGTAATGCAGAACGGAACATTTCCCATAGATAAGATACTTGCCAACTTAGGTATTGAAGCGCTGAATGAAATGCAGCAGGCTTCTATAGCTGCTAATAAGGAACATGATAACGTTTTGCTACTGTCGGCCACGGGCTCGGGCAAGACGCTGGCGTTTTTGCTGCCTGTGCTGGACCGCATAGATGCTGACAAAAAGCAAACCCAGACGCTTATTGTAGTGCCCTCGCGCGAACTGGCCATGCAGATAGAAACTGTGTTCCGCCAGATGGGCACAGGGCTGAAGATAACCAGTTGCTACGGCGGGCATAAAAGGGAAATAGAAGAGAACAACCTGGTGGAACAACCTGCGGTCATAGTAGGTACCCCCGGCCGCCTGGGCGACCATATACGCCGGGGAAATATCAACATGCAGGGTATTGATACCCTGGTGCTGGACGAGTTTGACAAAACGCTCGAACTCGGTTTCCTGGAGGAAGTGGGTTTTATACTGGAATCCCTTCCGGCTATCAGTAAGCGGATACTGACTTCTGCAACCGAAGCAGTAGAGATACCGGGTTTCGTCAATTTTACCGACCCCGCCCGGCTGAATTTTGTAACACCGGGGGACAAACCGAAACTGCTGGAAGTACAGAAAGCATTGTCACCTTCAAAGGACAAGGCAGAAACCTTGTTTGGCCTGCTATGCATGGCCAATAACCGCTCTGCCATTGTGTTTTGCAATCATAGGGAGGATGTAGAGGAAGTAAGCAGGAAAATGAGGGAGAAAGGTATCCTGAACGTTTTCTACCACGGCGGCATGGAGCAGCAGGAACGTGACAGCGCCCTGTGCAAATTCAGGAACGGGAGCGCTAATGTACTGGTAACTACCGACCTGGCAGCGCGCGGGCTTGACATACCGAACATCCGGTATATAATTCACTATCACCTGCCCCCGACCGAAGAGATATTCACCCACCGCAATGGCAGGACCGCCCGGATGGATGCCAGCGGAACAGTCATATTGATATTGTCGCCGGACGAATACCTGCCCCCGTACATCGACCCGGATATTGAAGAAGTGAAGCTGCCCGCTCACCCGAAGCTGCCCGAAAAGCCGGCCTGGGTTACCCTCTTTCTATCTGCCGGTAAAAAAGACAAGGTCAACAAAATAGATATTGTAGGTTTCCTGGCTAAGAAAGGCGGACTAAAAAAGGAAGACATAGGACTGGTAGATGTGAAAGACTATTCATCTTTTGCGGCCGTACGCAGAACCAAAGCAGGTTATGCGCTGGAACAGGTAAAAGAGGAGAAGCTTAAAGGTAAAAAGGTGAAGATATATACAGCAAAATAAATGTTAAGTGAACGGGCGGTTAAGAACATGAGGACATGACTTGTTTAATCCGTAATCGTATAACTTTGCACCCTCGTAAAAACAAACGACATGGCAGACCTGTCAAAATTCGACCCTAACTCGGTGGGGCTAACATCCAATAATATATTCGGTTTACCCTTCTCAGAAGAAGACGCTGAACTGGTGCTGCTACCCGTTCCCTGGGAGGTGACGATATCTTACCGTGACGGAACATCGCGCGGGCCCGAGCATATTTTCAACGCCTCGCTGCAGGTAGACCTGTACGACCCCGATGTGACAGATGCCTGGAAGAGAGGTATCTGCATGCTGCCGGTGGATAAGGAGGTACGTACAAAAAGCGATTATAAGCGCCAGTGCGCGGAACTCATCATCCGCCACCTGGAAGATGGCGGCGTAGTGACGGAGAATGAATACCTGACAGGAAAACTGAAGGAAGTAAACGAGAGCTGCACCTGGATGGTGGCACATGTACAGCAACAGACCATGGATCTGCTGAACAAAGGCAAGAAAGTAGGCCTGGTAGGCGGCGACCATAGCACGCCGCTCGGTTTCATCAAGGCACTGGCTACACTGCACAGCAACTTCGGTGTATTGCAGGTGGACGCCCATGCCGACCTGCGCGAAGCCTACGAGAACTTCACCTATTCACATGCATCCATTATGTACAACGTGCTGAAGGAAGTGCCGCAGGTAAGCAAACTGGTGCAGGTGGGCATACGCGACTATTGCGACGAGGAACTGGTAATGATACGCCAGAACCCCGACCGTATTTCTACATGGTTTGACAAGGATATAAAGGAGCGCCAGTTTGAAGGCATCACCTGGAAGGCTATATGTAAGAATATTATTGACGAACTGCCTGAAAAGGTGTACATCAGTTTTGACATAGACGGGCTGGACCCTAAACTTTGTCCCAACACAGGTACCCCCGTGCCCGGTGGCTTTGAGCTGGAGCAGGTGAACTACCTGTTCAAGCTGCTGTATGAGAGCGGACGCCAGATAATAGGCTTCGACCTGAATGAAGTATCTACCGGCCAGCAGGGCACCGACGGTATAGACAATATAGTAGGCGCCAGGGCGCTGTACAAAATGTGCAACTTCATACTGGGCAAATAGCGTTATGTTTCGGCTAACTTTATATTTCAATAGCTAAAAAACATATTTTAGCTGCATGGAAACTGCTGCACTGCCAACCAACAAGAAACTGCACAATGCCTGGGCTATGTACGACTGGGGCAACTCTGCTTACAACCTGGTCATTACTTCTACCATATTCCCCGCTTATTATATAGCGATAACCACAGACGCAACCAAGGTTCCACCCGATAAGGTTTCATTTTTTGGTTTGGAGATCACAAATACCGTATTGCAGGACTATACCTTATCCATCGCTTACCTCATCATTGCATTTATATCGCCCATACTTTCATCCATAGCCGACTATCGCGGTAATAAGAAGAAGTATATGCGCTTCTTTACTTATATGGGCGCTATTGCCTGTTGCGGTTTATCCCTGTTTACCAAAGAAAGGCTGGAGACGGGAATCATCCTCTTCGGGCTGGCGGCAATAGGGTACTGCGGCAGCCTGGTGTTTTACAATGCTTACCTGCCGGAAATTGCGGCCGAACATGAGCGGGACAGGGTGAGCGCCAAGGGCTTCGCGTTCGGTTATATAGGCAGCGTATTGCTACAGGTAATATGCCTGTTGTTTGTACTGATGCCCGATACATTTGGAATGGATGCCGGCAGCGCATCCAGGTTTTCTTTCCTGCTGGTGGGGCTATGGTGGTTGGGCTGGGCGCAGATACCTTTTCGTAGGCTGCCTAAGGGACAGCCTTTGGAGCAACACCCTGAGTACAATGTATTTACCAATGGCTTCCACGAACTACGGAAAGTATGGGGCCAGGTAAGGCAGATGCCCGTGTTACGCACATACCTCGGCGCTTTCTTTTTTTATAGCATGGGTGTACAAACCGTGATGCTGGCTGCAGCCGCGTTCGGGGCCAAAGAACTGCCCCTGGAAACCAGCCAGTTGATAACCACCATCCTCATCATCCAACTCGTAGCCATAGGCGGCGCATATATCATGGCCAGGCTTTCTGAACGATACGGCAACCTGAATGTGCTGATAGGCGTCGTGCTGATATGGATAGGCATTTGTATCTATGCATACTTTATTACAACGGTTGTCCAGTTTTATATCATAGCCACCTTTGTGGGACTGGTAATGGGCGGCATACAATCGCTGAGCCGTTCTACTTATTCCAAGCTGATGCCCGAAACCAAAGACACGGCATCCTTTTTCAGCTTTTACGACGTGACCGAAAAACTGGCCATCGTTATAGGATTGTTTTCCTTCGGTTTTATAGAGCATATCACGGGCAGCATGCGCAAATCGGTGCTTGCTGTGCTGGTTTTCTTTGTCATAGGCGGCATCATTTTGTATCTTGCAAGGCTGACGGCCAAAAGGGAAAAAACCAGGTCGTCGGTGATATAAAAAAGAAGATGAACTTACATACTATTCATGCGGGATACTTCAAACTGGACGGAGGCGCTATGCACGGTGTAGTGCCCAAGAGCATGTGGCAAAGGGTAAATCCTGCCGACGAGAACAATATGTGCACCTGGGCTATGCGCTGCCTGTTGGTGGAGCATAACGACAGGTTGATATTGATTGACAATGGTATGGGCGATAAACAGGACGAAAAGTTCTTCAGCTACTACCACCCCCATGGCGATGATACTGTTGAAAGCTCCCTGGCCAAAGCAGGATATACCCCGGCAGATATTACCGACGTGTTCCTGACGCATCTGCATTTTGACCATTGCGGCGGAAGCATCAAACGCGACGGAGATAAGCTGGTGCCCGCATTCCCTAACGCTACCTACTGGAGCAGCCAGGCGCATTGGGACTGGGCTGTTCACCCGAACGCAAGAGAGAAAGCGTCCTTCCTGCCCGAGAATATTCTGCCGATAAAGGAAAGTGGTAAGCTGCAGTTTGTAACAACCCCAGAGGGCGAAGAATGGATACCGGGCATACGCATCCATTATGTAAATGGTCATACTGAGCAGATGATGCTGCCGCGAATAGACCATAACGGTACGACCATATTGTATTGCGCCGACCTTATTCCCAGCGCAGCCCATATATCCATGCCCTGGGTGATGGCCTACGATATGCGTCCGCTGGATACCCTGAACGAAAAAGAAAAGCTGCTGAACATGGCTGCGGATAACAACTGGCTCCTCTTCTTTGAGCATGACCCGAAAATAGCCTGCGCAGGGCTGGTGCGGGACGATAAGGGCCGCATCAGGATAGGTGAAGAAGTACAGGTGGAGCAACTTAAATAATGATACGATGGCAGTAAAAGGGAAAGTGATAACCAACCCCGTAACCGGGCAGCAGATAAAATTCATTCAAACTGCCAGGGATACCGCCGGTGCATTGCTGGAGATGGAATCAACCTATACCGCCGGCTCTAAAGAACCACCGCCACACTATCATCCCTACCAGTCGGAAGACTTTACCATAGTGGAAGGTGAGATGACGGTCAGGATGAACGGCCGACTGACAGTGTTGAAGAAAGGCGACCAACTGCATATTCCACCTGGTACGGTACATTCCATGTGGAATAATACATCTGCCACGGCGGTTATCAACTGGAAAGTGCAACCGGCGATGGACACGGAATATTTTTTCGAGAACGCTATGGGGCTTGCCAATGACGGTAAAACTAAAGCAGACGGCATGCCTGTATTCCTCCAGGTAGTATCGCTGGCTGCGAAGTATGCAGACACCTTCAGGTTGTCCAGGCCGCCTTATGGACTGCAAAGAGTTTTATTCGGCATCCTGAGGCCCGTCGCTTACCTGGCAGGGTACAGGTCGCACTACAAAAAATACATAGATTAGGCATTAGCTGCCTCTGGTACCGCCTGTTTTTATCATCTTCTTGCCGCCTCCGCCTGCTTTGCCCTGTTTTGCCGCCGGTTTGGTTGCTGCCAGCATATTTTTGGCCGATTTGCCGCCTTTCTTATTGTCCTTCTTATCGTTGATATGAAATCCCATACTGTAAGTTTATTGTCTAAAATTAATGAAAAGAAGATTGTTGCAAAATGTTCAATATTTCTCCTGCTGAAATTTGGCGTTTCGTTAACTGGTTGATTTTCAATGACCGGGTTTTTGGATTTGTTGCATTTTGTTGTCAATTCAACAGTTGCAACAAAATTGCAACCGATGCAATTTTTTCTCATATAGCAGCGAAGAACGCCTTTCGTGTAAATTGTTTCCATGATGTCAAAGAACTACGGCCCGCATGGACCGTAGTCAAATTTACAAAAAATAATTGTGTTTTTGAAATGTAATTTCAAATTGTTTTTGGCCTTCACATCTGCGCCACAATTAATTACTTCAACACAAACCTGTCAATTGCTGTTATATAGTATATGGCGGAAGTAAAAGATACAGGGATAGTTATACACCGGAAACGGCTTGCGAAACTGGCCCTGGATACCAAAAGCAGCGCCCGGGCCGTCAGCCTGGTATATGTATCAGACAGCGGGGAGGGGATAGTCCGCAGTCGCGAAGGCGACACATTTGTCTATTATAAGGGACGAAAGAAAGTCATAAACAAAACAACACTGCAGCGGATACGGTCGCTGGTATTGCCCCCGACATGGGAGCGCGTATGGATATGCGCTATGCCGGACGGCCACCTGCAGGCAACGGGCTACGACGCAAAGGGGCGCAAGCAATATAAATATCACCCGCTGTGGGTGGCTATGCGCAACCAGGCCAAGTTTTCTCATATGTACGAATTCGGGCAGGCGCTGCCAGTCATCAGGGAAGCTGTAAAAAAAGGACTCCGGCAGAAAGAACTGAACCTGCAAAAGGTACTGGCGGCCATAGTTGCCGTAATGCAACACACCAGTGTGCGGATAGGCAACAGCAGTTATGAGAAAGAGAATGGCTCTTACGGGCTGACCACGCTGAAGGACAAACACGTGGTAACGAAGAATGGAACGATGCAGTTCGTTTTTGTGGGCAAAAAAGGCGTGCGCCAGTGCGCGACGCTGGATGACAAAAAACTGGCGCGCATAGTGCAGCAGTGCAAAGACATACCGGGCAAGGAACTGTTCCAGTATTACGATGAAGACGGCAGGCATTACCCGGTGGACTCGGGCATGGTGAACAGTTATATAAAAGAAATAAGCGGCCACCCGTTTACGGCTAAGGATTTCCGCACATGGTTTGGCAGCGTTAAGGCATTGCAGTATTTAAAAAACGCCGACTGGTGTGAAACTGAAAAGGGCCGCAAGGAAAAGATAATTGAAGCGATAGACGCAGTGGCCGCTTACCTGGGCAATACAAGGGCCGTATGCCGTAAATATTATATTCACCCCGCTATACCGGAAAGGTATAACGAGAATAAGCTGGGGGCACTGCTGTGCAATGACCCCTTGGCAGATGAACAGGAAGCGGGATTGACAGGCGACGAAAGAGTACTGATGAAGATATTGGAGATGCAGGCGAAGGTGGTGGTGGGGTAGATTATCAAGACACATATGCCCCCACCCAGCCCTCAATTTAAGAACGTTTATTATATTCCCATATTTAACATCTGCGCCTTACCTTTGCGCCCTGTATGAAACAAGTGAGGTTGGTCAATAAATCGCCGCACCCCCTGCCGGAGTACCAGACGCCCGGCTCGGCGGGTATGGATTTGCGGGTTTTCCTGGAAGAACCGGTGACATTGCAGCCGCTGGAGCGCAGGCTGATGCCGACCGGTCTTTTTATGGAACTGCCCCAGGGCTACGAGGCGCAGATACGTCCGCGCAGCGGGCTGGCCATAAAAAGAGGGTTGACACTCATCAATACTCCCGGCACTATAGACAGCGATTACCGCGGTGAGATAATGGTACCGCTGGTGAACCTGTCGGGCGAGCCGCAAACCATCAACGACGGAGAACGCATAGCCCAGATGGTGATAGCCAGGTACGAACAAATAAGCTGGGAACTGGTGACGGAACTGGAAACTACCCAAAGGGGAGCGGGCGGTTTCGGGCATTCGGGCACACATTAATTATTGTACTAAATATAAAAAGCAAGATAAATGAACATAATTATACCAATGGCGGGAATGGGCAAAAGGATGCGACCACATACCCTCACAACGCCCAAACCCATGTTGCATGTAGCGGGCAAGCCTATTGTGCAGCGCATGGTAGAAGATATTATCCAGACATCGAAGGAAAAGGTGGAGGAGATTGCGTTTATCATATCTCCGGCATTCGGCCAGGAGGTGGAACAAAACCTGCTTTCGATAGCCAAAGAACTGGGCGCGAAAGGAAAGATATGTTACCAGCATGAAGCCCAGGGTACGGCACATGCCCTGTTGCGCGCGTCGGATAGCCTGAAGGGAAATGTATTCCTTGCCTTTGCAGATACTCTTTTCAAAGCGGTGTTCGATTTTGATGCATCGAAAGATGCCATCATCTGGACACAGAAAGTGGAAGACCCCTCTGCCTTTGGCGTAGTGAAGCTGAACGACAAAAACGAGATAGAGGCATTCGTGGAGAAGCCTAAAGATTTCGTGTCTGACCTGGCCATCATCGGCATGTACTATTTCAAAGACGGTGAGAACCTGAAAAAAGAATTGCAGCGCCTGATAGACGAAGACATCAAGCTGAAAGGCGAATACCAGATAACCGACGCCATGGACCATATGCTGAAGAAGGGCATGAAATTTTACACCGAACAGGTAGAGGAGTGGCTGGACTGCGGTAACAAGGATGCAACGGTATATACCAACCAGAGGATACTGGAATTGAAGCAGGACAAAGAAAACCTGGTACATCCTTCGGTAGTTACTACCAATTCCGTTATCATACCGCCTTGTTATATAGGCGAGGGCGTAGTGCTGGTGAATTCTGTGGTGGGGCCGCATGTGTCGCTGGGCAACGGGGTGAAGGTGATGGATTCGAGGATAAGCAACAGTATTGTGCAGCCTGACAGCATTGTTAAAAATGCGCGCCTCGAAAACTCGATGTTGGGTAAAAGCGTAAATTACACGGAAAAGCCGCAGGACCTGAGCCTGGGAGACTTTTCGACGATGTCATGATCTTATTGAAAAAAGCCATTATTATAACGCTCCTGTGCCTCGGCGCAGTTTTACCGGCCAGGTCGCAGGAAGCGGACACCATTCCCCCGCCTATAGGTGAGCAAAGCAAGCTGAATGCCGTGGTGCTGCATTACGATGCCGTGCGTGCCCGCAACAAAGGCGATAACGCCGGGGCTGAAGCCAAACTGCGCAATGCGATAAAATTCGACCCGGAAGGAGCCGGGCTGTATTTCGACCTGGCCCGCATCAACATCGCCAGGAAACAATATACTGAAGCGGAAAAGAACCTGAAAAAGGCCATAGAACTGCAGCCGGATAATAAGTGGTATAAGGAACAATATGCCGGGCTGCTGCTGGAAGAAAATAAGTTTACCGAAGCGGCTGAGATATACGAGCAAATAGTGGCGCAGGATGAGAACAACAAAGAATATCTACAGACCATAGCCTACCTGTACCAGCGGGCGGGAGAGAAGAAAAAAGCAACGGCAGCCTTTGAAAAGCTGCTGAGCATGTATGGCAACGATGAGGAAATACTGGAAGGCAAACTGCAACTGCACCTGAACAATAATGAGCTGGAAGAAGCGGTAAAAGTAAACAGCCGCCTGATAGAGATAGCCCCCAACGAGAGCAAGTATTATGTGCGGCTGGCGGAAATGTACAATAACAATGGCCAGCCCGACAAAGCCGCCGAAGTGTACAGGAAGGCCGAAGAGATGTTCCCGGACGATGCGGGTATACAGCTCAGTTTGTCTGACTACTACAAGAGGAAAGGAGATAAAGAGAATTATGTAAAGTACCTGCGTAAGGTTGTTACTAACAATTCGCTGGAAGCTTCGGAGCAACTGACCATATTGGGCGGGTTTGTTTTGGGAGCCGAAGACAGCACCGACAAAAACCTGGGCCTGGAGCTGGCAAAAGAAATTGCTATGCGAAACCCTGGGGATGCAAGGGCATTAGCGGGCTATGGCGATATGTTGGGCATCACCGGCAACATGCAGGAATCGGCGGAGCAGTATAAAAAATCTGTAGAGATAGAACCTGCGGCTTATGTAGTGTGGAAGAACCTGTTGTCGGTGTACCTGCAGATGGAGAATTATGACTCGGTGTTGAAGTACAGCGACAGGGCTTTACGCCTGTTCCCCAACCAGGCGCAACTGCATTATATAAACGGCCTGGCCTATAGCCTGAAGAAAGACTATAACAAAGCCATCAATTCGCTGGAGCGGGCGGTAGATATGATGCCCGAAGAAAACAAGGGTGAGCTGGCGGGCATGTATGGCACCCTGGCCGACGCCTACAACAGCATCAAAGACTACAAATCATCGGACGAGTATTTTGAAAAATCGCTGGAACTGGCGCCGGACAATCCCACCACGCTGAACAACTACGCGTACTACCTCTCGGAGCGTGGAGAGAAACTGGACAAGGCGGAAGAGATGTCAAAGCGTTCGCTGGAACTGGCGCCCGACCTGCCCACTTTTATGGACACATATGGGTGGATCATGTACAAAAAAGGCAATTACAAAAAAGCCGGGGAGTACATAGAAAAAGCCATACAGAAAGAAGAACAGGAAGCCAGCGGCACGCTGTGGGACCACCTGGGGGATATCGACTACAAGCTGGGCGACAAAGATAAAGCCCTGGAAAACTGGAAGAAAGCAAAAGAGCTGGGTGCGGACAATCCCAACCTCGACAAGAAGATAGCTGACAAGAAGTTGTATGAATAAGAATGTGCTGATATGGATGCCTGTGCTGCTGTTGGTATTTGCGTCGTGTAAACCGGGGAAAAAACTTGCACGCAAGGATAAGGTAAGCGATTCAACGATAGTTGTAGCGGACACGGCGGCCATACCGCAGCCACAGACTGATATTGTAGACCTGAAGGCCGACGGCCATATAATAATGGAAGAGGTGGCTGTGGATACAGCCAATATCGCTCCCGCCATAAATTCAGAGTTCCTGGTTAACAATGCGACAGCCTTCAATACATTCAAGGGCAAAGCCAAAATGAACTATGGCAACGGCAACATGGGCCAGGAATTCACGGCTAATATCAGGATGGCCAAAGACAGTATTATCTGGATACACATTACTGCCGGTATGGGACTGGTGAATGTGGCAAGGATACTGATAACGCCCGATAGCTTCAGGATGGTGAACTACCTCGACAAATCAGGCCTTGCGCTGCATATTTCAGAGGCCAACCAATTGCTGCCTGCCGAGATTGATTTTGAAATACTGCAAAGCTTTATCATCGGCGAAATATTTAAAACGCCTCATCAGCAAGTGATGCGTACCCGCGATGCAGGCAATTTTTGGACGGTGGACATCAGCGGATTGAACACCAACCAGTTGGCCAATATCAATAAGGCGGATACTACCCTGCAGACTCTGCAGGTTATGTCTTCGGATGATGGTTTTTCGGGAGTAATATATTTTGCCGACTATACCCTGGTGAACAGCAGAAAATTTTCTACTTCAAGAACGATTGACATCAATAGCGCCAATCAGTTGCATCACCTGGACATGAATTTCAATAATGCCAGCTTTGATGAGGAGATAGACTTTCCTTTTGTTATTCCCGACAGTTACACACTTAACAAATAATGAGTTAAAAATCCCGCTAATTCACCCTGCGGGAGAAAATTTCCTTTCTTTCCTGCTATATTTGTCGCACACTAAGACGAAAAAGGCACAGAATGAAAGTAGTCATTTTTGCGGGCGGCAGGGGCACACGTATATCGGAGGAATCCACCCTTCGCCCGAAACCTATGATAGAAATAGGCGGTAAACCTATACTCTGGCATATCATGAAGATATATGCGGCTTATGGCCACAACGAGTTTATCATTTGCCTGGGTTATAAAGGCTGGATGATAAAAGAATATTTCGCCAACTACTTCCTGCACAATGCCGACCTGACAGTGGACCTCTCTAACGGTGAAAAAGTATACCACGGCCATAATTCTGAAAACTTTAAAGTATCGCTGATAGATACCGGGCTGGATACGATGACAGCAGGCAGGTTAAAAAGAGTATTGCCTTATACCAATAACGAGCCCTTTATGCTTACCTACGGCGACGGCGTGAGTGATGTGAATATTGATGAGTTACTCACTTTTCATAAAAAAAGCGGTAAGGTATGCACCATGACCGCCATACAGGCTACCAGCCGTTTTGGGGTGATAAAAATGGATGACAGCGGCATCATAGACAAGTTTGAAGAAAAACCCGAGGATAGCGGTACATGGATAAACGGGGGCTTCTTCGTGATAGAACCGGAGATAAAAAATTACCTGCCGGCAGATGCTGACGACGTGATGTGGGAACGTTACCCTATGGACAAGCTGGCGGAGGAAAAGCAGATTGCAGCCTACCGCCATAATGAATTCTGGAAATGTATGGACACCATACGCGACAGGGAGGAACTGGAGCAGCTTTGGGAAACTAAACCGGTTTGGAAGAAATGGTAAGCACTGATTATTTACGCTCGGCATATGCGGGCAAGCGGGTTTTCCTGACGGGGCACACGGGTTTTAAAGGCGCGTGGATGTTGCAAATATTGCATTGGCTGGGCGCTGATGTAAAAGGCTATGCATTGGCACCTGAAAAAGACAATGACCTGTACAACCAAGTAAATGGTAATGACCTCTGTTATGCATCGGTAGAAGGCGACCTGCGCGATTTGGAAAAACTGCATGGTGAACTGGTGAGGTTCAACCCGCATTTTGTTTTTCATCTTGCCGCGCAGTCGCTGGTGAGGCGTAGTTATGAGCAGCCGGTTGACACCTTCATGGTAAACACACAAGGTACGGTGCATATATTGAACGCTTTGCGTGATGTGCAGCAGCCATGTGTTGGCCTGATGATAACCACCGATAAAGTATATCAAAATCCCGAACGGGGCACACCATTCAGCGAAGATGATAAGCTGGGCGGTTATGATCCGTATTCCGCCAGCAAAGCAGCGGCTGAGATAGTGATAGAATCGTACCAGCGTTCATTTTTCAACAGCGCTGATTATAATAAGCATAAGAAATCGGTGGCCTCTGTGCGTGCCGGCAACGTGATAGGCGGCGGTGATTTTGCCGACGACCGTATCATACCCGATATAGTACGCGCGCTGGAATTTGACCAGCCCGTAAACCTGCGCAACCCCAACTCTATAAGGCCGTGGCAGCATGTGCTGGAGCCCTTGGGCGCTTACCTGTACCTGGCCGCGAAGATGACTGAGCAGCCGCAGGAATATATCACTGCATTCAACTTTGGTCCCAACCAGGAAGATATGCTGACCGTGGAAGAACTAACAAAAATATTCATTCAACAGTTTGGCAGGGGCAGTTACACAATTACTCCTAACCAGGATGCCCCGCACGAAGCGAAGCTGCTGTTGCTGGATAGTAACAAAGCGAAACAAACGATAGGCTGGCAACCCAAACTGGATGCACGGACAGCCATACACTGGACGGCAGACTGGTATGCCGACCGTAAACATACTGCTTATGAAAAATGCATGATGCAGGTAAAAGAATACTTCGGAGATTTAAGCTGATGTGGCAATTCACACCTATACTGAATGGGGCGTATATTATTGACCTGCCCGCCTTTTACGATGATCGGGGCAGCTTTGTAAAAACTTTTCATGCCGCTACATTGGCAGAACATAGCATCAGTTTCGATTTGAAGGAAAGTTATTTTTCCTTGTCGAAGAAAGATGTGATACGCGGCATGCATTTTCAGACCCCGCCGCACCAGCACGCTAAGGTTGTTTTTTGTCCGCAGGGGGCTATACTGGATGTGATCATTGACCTGCGTAAAGATTCACCTACGTTCGGGCAATTTCATGTACAGGAGCTGAGTGCGGAGAATCACAAAGCCTATTATATCCCGGTGGGTTTTGCGCATGGCTTCAAATCGCTTACTGACGATGCAATAACCTACTACTTAGTATCATCAGAATACAGCAAAGAGCACGATACAGGCATTTTATACAACAGCTTCGGTTTCGACTGGGGAGTTGATAACCCCGTTATTTCTGAAAGGGATTTGTCCTTTCCTGCGTCAGGGGATTGGGAGAGCGTGTTTTAGATTGAATTTTCAGTAATTTTACCACATGCGACCAACAGTGATGGATAAGGCCACATTGCTACAGCTTCTCCTGGAGTACCGGAGTGAAATCCGCAAATTCGGTGTGAAGCAGTTAGGTGTTTTCGGTTCATTTGTTAGGAATACACCAAATGAAAAAAGCGATGTAGACTTGCTGGTGGAATTTGAACAGGGCAAAAAAACATACGACAACTTTATGGACCTGTCCACCTTTCTTGAAGAATTGCTGGGGCGGGATGTGGAACTCGTTACACCACAATCATTAAATAAGTACATCGGGCCGCGTATACTCAACGAAGTGCAACATGTATACAGGTGAAGAGAGATGCAATATTGGGGTGTAACCGTATTTGGCGTATTATTTTTATTTTTATTCCATGACAAATTTAGAGGAAACCCTTAAGGAAATTAAAGAAACAATTGCCGAGCATCGTATAAGTTACCTTAATAACGAGCAAGCTGTTAGAGCGCAGTTGATTGAACCGATATTAAATTCACTTGGGTGGAAAACATCTAATCCTAAATTTGTTCGACATAATGCGCCGGGAGAAGACGGGAAAATTCCTGATTATACTCTATTAAAGAATGCTACAAACAGATTAATTGTAGAAGCTAAAAACTTGTCAGCAATATTAACAGATATTAAAATTGTAAATCAATTGTCAGGATATTGTTATAACCAAGGTGTAGATTTTGGAGTATTGACAAATGGAATTTGTTGGTTGCTTTTTAATACTTTTCAGAGAAATCCTCAAGATAGGATCGTTTGGCAAATAAATTTGGAAAAAGACAGTGTTGAGTCGGTCTCAAGAAAGCTATCATCATTTGCATACGGTAACATAGATGAGCTTGAAACATTAATTCAGACGAATAAGGCTTTAGAGAAGAATTGGGATACTATAATAACATCGATAGATAGTGTCGTTGGAATTATATCCCAAACGTTAGCAAATAGAATAAAAGTTTCAAATCCAAGATTTAGAATAGAGGCCAAGAATGTTGATGCATTTGTTAAGCACAAAATAGTAGAATTGTTTGAATTGACTGAAGATGAATATGATGAGAATAATTTCAATAAGGGCGATAATGCGAAGAGCAGTGAAACAAAATTCTCGGAAATTGAGGACAATATTTTTCAAAGAAGAAAGCCAAAGAAAGATAGGGTTAATATATCTGTGACATTTCCAGATAAAACCAGATTACTAGACCCAATGGTTGTTGAAACATTTCTAAATACTATAAAAAAAGTTGGACCAGAGAAAATTAAAGATCTGGAAATTATTTGTTCAACCGTACCATTGATTTCAGAGGACAAGCATCCTAAATATCACCAAAGACATCTAGATAATTATTGGGTTATGGTTCAAATAAGCACAGCCGAGAAAATTAAGGTTCTGACACAAATTAACGAACGCCTTAGATTGAATTTGAAAATTGAAACATTCATAAATGGCGATAACGCCATAGGTATTATTGCTAATTAGATTTTTCTATCGTTTATTGCCAGCGTAATTTGTTTGTATATCTTAATGGTGTCTGTGTATCAGTTACTCTAACTTTGCTTATTAAGTATGCAGGTGTATAATTAACGAATTTTATGAACAAAGAACTGAAACAACTCCGAATAGATAAGAAGAATGAAGGTGCTTTTACAGGCACGAAATGGAAGAAGGCCGGCGGCGAGAAAATTATTTCCGATTCGCCCGCAGACGGGGAAAAAATAGCTGCCGTAAATGCAGTGGACCGCAAAAGCTATGACGCTGTAGTGGGACAGGCGCAGCAAGCGTTTGGTGAATGGCGCATGTGGCCCGCACCCAAACGAGGCGAAGTGGTAAGGCAGGTAGGCGAAGCATTGCGCAAAAACAAAGCTGCGCTGGGTAAACTGGTAAGTTATGAAATGGGCAAGAGCCTTCAGGAGGGGCTGGGCGAGGTGCAGGAAATGATAGACATAGCGGATTTTGCAGTCGGGTTATCCCGCCAGTTGTACGGCCTCACCATGCACAGTGAACGCCCGCAGCACAGGATGTATGAACAGTGGCACCCGCTGGGCGTGGTAGGCATCATCAGTGCCTTCAACTTCCCGGTGGCTGTGTGGAGCTGGAACGCCTTCATAGCCTGGGTGTGCGGCGATACTTGTGTATGGAAGCCTTCGGAAAAATCGTCCATATCTGCAATAGCCTGCATGAATATCATCAGCGAAGTATTTAAGGCCAACAAAGTGCCGGAAGGAGTATGTGGATTGGTGATTGGCGGTCGCGAAGTAGGCGAGTGGATGAGCAATGATGCTCGTATTCCCCTGGTGTCGGCAACAGGCTCAACGCGTATGGGCAAGGCCGTAGGCGCCGCTGTGGGAGCCAGGTTGGGCCGGGCATTGCTGGAACTGGGCGGTAATAATGCCATTATCATTACAGAAAACGCCGACCTGGACATAGCTATGCGTGCGGCCGTGTTTGGCGCGGTGGGTACTTGCGGCCAGCGCTGTACTTCCACACGCAGGTTGATTATACACGAGAAAGTTTACGATGCATTCAAGAAAAAACTTACAGCAGCCTATAAGCAATTGAACATTGGCAACCCGCTGGACGAGAAAAACCACGTAGGCCCGCTGATAGATAAAGATGCCGTGCAGCAGTATATGAACGCTCTTGCAGCCTTGAAAAAACAAGGAGCAAAAGCCGTCGTACCGGGTGGTGTATTGGAAGGTAAAGGCTATGAAAGCGGCTGTTATGTAAAGCCTTGCATCTACGAAGCTTCAAATGATATGCCTATCGTACAGCACGAAACCTTTGCACCTATACTGTACATTATGAAATACACTATGCTACAGGAGGCAATCAGCATGCAAAACGGCGTACCGCAGGGTTTATCTTCTGCCATCATGACACTCAATATGCGCGAGGCAGAAACCTTTCTTTCACACGTGGGCAGCGACTGCGGAATAGCCAATGTGAACATTGGTACCAGCGGAGCTGAGATAGGCGGCGCGTTTGGTGGCGAAAAAGAAACCGGTGGCGGACGAGAGAGCGGTTCAGACAGTTGGAAGGCCTATATGCGCAGGCAAACCAATACCATCAACTGGAGCGACCAATTGCCATTGGCACAGGGGATTAAGTTCCATATTTAAAAGATGAAGGAATGATGAAAAATAAAAAGAGCCGGAAGGCTCTTTTTATTTTTCATCATCATAGTACCTGGCCTCAAATATCGCCAGCAGGTAGGTGCCATTGAACAGCAGCAAGTGCTGCCCATTCAGTTCGTGTCGGTTAGTATTGTTGAGTGCGTTGAATACGTAGTTCTCTTTGGTCATATCGTCACAGGCGCGCAAGGTAGCTGCCGCTTCGAAGATCAGGTAGTCCTTACCCAGGTCGTAACTGCCGGTGATAATATTGCAACCCCCATAACCTTCCAGCTGGCTTTTCTTTTCTACCAGTTTAATATATATCTCCCGCTCATTGGCGGGTGTTTCCACTGTTTTACCATCCATTTCATACAAGGCCCAATATGTATTCTCCAACGTAGCATCTTTGCGGGGTTTCTCTTTCTTTTTCTTCTGGGCCAAAGCATCATTGCTGAAAATGCAGAACATACTACATATTACGGGGGCCAGTAAAATAGCCTTCAGGTATCTCATATACTACGGTTTTTACGGGTTAAATGTAATGAAAAATCCGGGGTGATGATAGCAGTTTATAAATGGTACAGCTATCAACCGTGCAACCGGAACCATTTCGTCGTTTATTTGTTTTTGTTAAATCAAAAAAAATTATAACCGCCCAAGGCCTAAAAAAGGTGTTATATCCCGTTATTTATGTAGGTTTGGGCATTAATCTCAGTTTTATGAATTTATTTGTTGGTAATCTGAACCCGCAAACCAGTGAAGACAGCCTGCGCACGCTTTTCTCTGAATTTGGTGAAATTGTTTCCGTAAAAATCCCGGTTGACACTGCAACGGGCCTGCCCCGCGGCTTTGGTTTTGTGGAAATGGCGGACAAGTTTGAAAGCTATGACGCCATTGACAACATTGACGGCATCTACTTCGAAGGCCAGGTGATCAGTGTTAAGGAATCGAAACCCAAAAACGGTCAGGGTGGCAATCGTGGTAATTCCCGTGGTGGCGGTGGTTTCCGCAACAACGACCGCAATGGTGGCGGTGGTTTCCGCAGCAATGATCGCAATGGCGGCGGCGGTTTCAGGAAGAGCTATGACAACGATCGCAGCGGCGGTGGTGGTTTCAGGAGAAGTTACGATAGCAATGGCCGTTCGGGTAGCAGCGACAATCGCGGCAGTGGTGGGGAAGACCCCAACAGGCAGCCCGGAAGGCGTTTTAGTCCCCGTGGCCCACGCCCCGGCCAATAGTTATGAGACATTTGATAATGTACCAGGGTAGCAGGATCATCTTCTGCTACCTTTTATAATTTCATGCCCTGTATAGCATATTTATACCCTGCGTGCATTAAATCCTGCTGTGCAGTACTGTCCCAAATCAGTGGATTGGTATGATTCATATGAATAAAGTGGATTTTGGCTCTTATTGCCTCTTCCGTTTCTGAAAATAATTTCATCGTCTCCTTAACAAACGGGTGAGGTACTTCTTCCATACGCCTTCCAGGCAGTTCGTCCGCGCTGTAAAATGTTGCGTCAAGAAGGGCTATATCCACCTTTTGCACTTGTTTGACGATGTCTTTATCCCACTTAGCCCATTTATCTATATCCGGGATGAAGAGATATTTCTTTTGTGAAGTATGGATAATAAACCCCGCTGTTTCTGAATACTCGTCCCTGTGCGGCACAGTGAATGACTGTACACGTATATTTTTCGTTAAGCCTGTTACGGAATTCACAGCGACTGGTATTATATCGATGTTCTGCAAACGGACCAGTTGTTGCCAGGGGCCATTTTGCTCCAGGAAAGATGCCATTTTGGGTAGGGCATATACTTTTACATTCTTCGCACCCAGTGCTTCGCGTCCCAACTGCGCCAGTCCTGTGTAGTGTCCTATATGTGCATGGGAGATAAATATGCCATCGGGCAGGTATTTGTAAGCTCCTCGGGTCAATTCGTAAAAATCCTGCAGTTGTTCTTTTATATCCGGTGTAGCTTCAAACAGCCACCATTGTTTAGTTTCCGGGTCTGTAACAGCGAAAGAAACAACATATCTCCTGTTATCGGGGTTGTTCCATGCCTGTTCGCAACATTGTTTCCTGCACCCGATGTGCGGGTAGCCGCCATCCTGTGCTGTACCTAATACCAGGACATAGGGTTGCGCATGAACGTGAACAGAGAACAACAGTATGATCGTGATGATGATAATCTTGCCCATAGTTGAAAAGATACGCAGAACATAAGATAAAAGGAGTATTAAAATACCATATCTCGTTGCGGTACCGGAGTTATTCATTATATTTATTTTGTAAACGACATCCAATGAAAAGGGCTTTTCTGTTATTATTGCTGTGTATCAATACACAGGTACTATCGGCACAAACATTTTATCATGTCACACACGGTCCGGGGAGCGCAACATATGGCGGCAATACAGTAACAGTAGATACCATAGGATCGGTTCTGCTGAATACAGGTCCTTATTGCGGGTATGCGAGCCCCTACCTGATCGGGATTCCGGTTAATCAATATATTCCCGGAGGGTTTAAGTTCTCTTTTAGTATACCGGTACATACTTTTCGTATGTCCTTTGCGGTAATGCACGATTCGGAACGTGTAAGTTTCTACATCAATGGTACGAAATACATGATCACATCGGGAAACATTACTGCCAATGCAGGAACTTGTACCGGCTATACGGTTTCAATAGCAAGTAATGGCGATTTGCGTGGGGTAAATACTTCTAATGCAATTGTAGATATTACAAACGTCGGTTCTGTGGATTCTATAAGGGTGATGCATAATGGCGGACATAGTGGTTGCGGATTCAAATTTGAATTTGCGTACGATACTGCCGTAGTATTGCAGCCGATAGCCGATACTACTCTTTGCGTGGGCGACACGGTGAAATTAAATTTTTCCGTAACAAAAAAGTTTAAGAGTAATAATGTATTTACTGCGCAACTGTCCAACACCTCAGGCAGTTTCGCTTCGCCTACAAATATCGGCACGCTTAACTCTGATACCAATGGTACTATCACCTGGGTTGTGCCCTCCAATGTTACTCCCGGTGCGGGATACAGGATGAGGATCATGGCATCCAATCCTGTAAGGATTTCTAATGACAACGGCAAAAACATCAGCATAGGTACCGTACTACCCGCCAAACCTGTAGCGGGCAACAACGGTCCTTTGTGCGGTGGCGATACTTTAAAGCTCACGGCTTCGTCCTCAACATCGGGCGTGAGCTACCGGTGGACGGGGCCTAACAACTTTTCGTCTAATGCACAAAACCCTTCAAAAATAAATCCCCTGCCTGCCGATAGCGGGGATTATATCGTGACCGCATATATCTACGGCTGCGAATCAAAAGATACTACCACGGCAGTGATATTTGCCGGCACCGGCCCTTCGGGTACTTCTGCCACTACCAATGCACCCATTTGTGCAGACGATACACTGAAACTCTTCGGCACTGCCAACGGCACATCTGTCACCTATGCCTGGGCAGGCCCGAATAATTTTACCTCCAACAGCCAGAACCCGGTATTGCCCTTGAGCACAGCAGCCATGTCGGGCGACTACGTGCTGTATGCCAGCAATGCCGCCTGCACCTCCAGGGATACGGTAACCATTGTGATAAAACCACGCCCGGCCAATTTCAGCGGTTCGTCCAATTCACCTGTATGTACCGGCGAGACCATCAACTTCACCGGCTCCACCACGTCTTCAGGCGTTACCTGGGCATGGACGGGACCTAATGGTTTTAATTCCAACAGCGCTACTCCTTTTATCAACGGCGCTACTTCAGCCCAGAACGGGGATTATTGTGTGACCGGGACACTCAACGGCTGTGCGCTGAAGGATACCGTGACCGTACAGGTAAAACCCCTCCCGGTAAAACCTGTGGCCGGGGTTAACACACCCATCTGTGCCGGTGAAACACTGAACTTCACAGCCACTACTTCTACTTCAGGAGTAAGCTGGTCCTGGAGCGGGCCGGGCAGCTTTAGCTCTTCCACACAGAATCCCTCAATAACCAATACCACCACGGCTATGAGCGGAGATTATATAGTGACCGCTATACTGAACGGCTGCAACCGGAAGGATACCGTTACTGTACTGGTAAAACCCCTACCTGTACCCATAACCACATCCAACAACGGGCCTGTATGCGCGGGAGATACTTTACATATTAGCTCCGGCACATCCACCACTGGCGTAAGCTATTCATGGACAGGGCCTAACAGTTTTTCTGCCAATACCCAGAACGGTTTTGTAGCCAACAGTACCACGGCTGCATCAGGGGCATATATCCTTACCCTCAACCTGAACGGCTGCTTGTTCCGGGACACTACCATCGCTGTGGTACACCCTATACCAGCTACGCCTGTTGTATCGTACAGCAACCCCATGTGCGTAGGAGAAACTTTACAACTGAATGCAAGTACAGTATCAGGCGCTACCTACACCTGGACAGGCGTTGGCGGCTACAATGCCAATACCCAGAACCCAACAAGGAGCAATATGCAGTTTGGAGATACCGGCACTTATAGCGTAACCGCCAGCGCCAATGGCTGTACTTCACCCGCAGGCTCTATCAAGGTCAATATCAATCCCGTTCCCTTCGTGGTGATATTCCCCACACCGGGGGATAGCATTTGCGTGGGTGAACAAGCCAGTTTCACGGCCCTGCCCAACAACCATGGCGGTACACCTACTTACAAATGGTATGTGAACGGGGTGCTCACAGGAGGTAACTCAACCGGCTACAGCAGCAGTACGCTGAACAATGGCGATGTGGTGCGTGTGGATATGACCGAAAACACCAAATGCCGCGTAAACTATGTTGACCCGAGCAATGACGTGGAAATGAAAGTACTGCCCTGGCTGGCGCCATCTGTTACCATAAGCGCCAACCCCAACCGGCCGCTGAACGTGGATGAGTATGTAACCTTTACAGCAACACCCGTTAACGGGGGCAACAACCCCAGGTACCAGTGGAAGCGCAACGGGCAGGATGTGCAGGGGGCTACCGGTCCGCAATGGAGCGCCAATACGCTGAATGACAACGACAGCATCAGCGTGGAACTCATCAGCAATTACCGCTGCCCGCAGCCTCCTACCGCCAGCAGCAATGGCATCAGGGTAAAGGTGCTTACAAGTGTAGATGGTATAACTCAGAAACACAACCTGGCACTGTACCCCAACCCCAACAACGGTAGCTTTATCCTTTCCGGCAGGCTGAACACAAACAAACCTGTGCAACTGGATATTATCAACGCATTGGGTCAGGTAGTACATAGGGAAACAATAACCGCAAGCACTAACAAACTGCATAAGGAAATACAGTTACCGAATGTTGCCAACGGTATCTACTTGCTCAGGCTGAACATCGACGGGGAAACAACAGGCTTACGTTTCAGGGTGGAGCGGTAGAAAAATAAAATAACAAGTAAAATAATGCCGGCAAAAATGCTGGCATTATTTTTGTAATAGCAGATGGCAATTATTCATTTCGTAAAAACAAGGCAATGCGTCTGAGAAATACATATCAACTGCTGTTGCGCCCTATTCATATTACCGGGCTGGCTTTGTTATTTTCCTTCTGTTAACTAAGCAATCGGTATACAGGCTAAGTCATGCCCGTAAAGGGACGGTTCAACCATTTTTATTATTACTAAAACATTGACAGCTATGAATGCTGCGGATAAATATTATTTGAAAGCAAAGGAAAATTATCCTTATTGCCTGGAGGAAGCTTTGGAGGCATTGGATTACGGCTTATCGCACGATGATACACACGCCGGCTTGCTGACCTTGCAGGGAAAGATATACTATCGCGACCTGTCGCATTTCGATGCGGCAAGGGAAAACTTTGAACTGGCGTTATTCCATGAACCCGGGTATGTTCATACTTATTATGAGTATGCCAGGCTGGCTATTATATTAGATGATTTCGCCAGGGCTGAAAAGCTGATTGGCAAGGCATTGACTGTGCCCGGCATCGACAAATCGCGTATATACTACAACGAAGCACTGATGTTCGAAAAGCAGGTCGCATATGCTAGCGCTATCAACAGCATAAAAAAAGCTATACAACACTGCCAGGATAAAACCTGCAACGAATTCTTTGCCGGGGAACTGGAAAGGTTGCTGGCTAAAAACACCCAAAGCAAGGAGGACAGCAATAAGTCGAATGTTGTAGTGAAGTATGCCGGGTAAGCTGAACTAAGCACATAGGGCAATGGATAAAATAAATAGAGCTTCGGTAAAACCGAAGCTCTATACTTCTTTGCTGTCAGTCGGGGAAGACAGGATTAGCTTCGCTGAGAGAAGTTCGAACCTGCGACCCCCTGGTCCCAAACCAGGTGCCCCGCCGCGGCGGGGCTACTTCCCGAACTTTTTTGTTCCACCAGGTATTGCTGAAGGCTGAGCTATTTCCCGTCCACTAATTTCTTAAATGCTTCACCGCCTTTGTAGCTCTTGATTTGCTTTTCGCGTGCTAATGCTGATTTTTTATCAGCATGTTGTTCGTGATGCATTAGTACAAAAGGAATTCTATGTTTTGTAGAACGTTGTTTGCCGGCATTGTGATAATTGAGACGTGCATTGACATCTTTTGTACTTCCAATATAATATTTACCATCTTTGAGACTCTTGAGGATATAGACGTAATATTCCATAAAACAAAAATAGTCATCCGAAGATGACTATTTGCTGTCAGTCGGGAAGACAGGATTCGAACCTGCGACCCCCTGGTCCCAAACCAGGTGCGCTACCGGCCTGCGCTACTTCCCGAACTTTTTCCGGCATCCCTATCTGAGAATAAGAAAATGACCGAGCGGTGAGGGCGGGATTCGAACCCGCGGTACGCGGTTAAGCGTACGACAGTTTAGCAAACTATTGGTTTCGGCCACTCACCCACCTCACCGTGTAATAAATGACATACCCCGCTATTTTGGGGATTGCAAAGATAGCGTTATCCCGATATTTTCAAAAAGAATTTTAGTTATTATATCAATGGATAAAAAACCCTGGTACGTGCGGGACGTTAGCAATTTACTGCGCCGATAGCTGCTTCATCCGCCCGGCAAAACCTTTGACCTCCTCCCCGGTTGTATCCCACGAACACATAATACGTACTTCATTGGTATGCTCGTCCCAAACATAATAAGGATACTGCTCCCACATTTGTTCGTTCCATGCTGCCGGGTGAATGGCAAATATTCCGTTAGCCTGCACCGGCTTGGTTACATGCACGCCGGGAATGTCTTTTATGAGGTTATACAGCAACTGCGCCATAGCATTGGCATGAGATGCATGTTTGCGCCATAGTTCACCGGCCAGCATCGTTTCAAATTGTGCAGCTATGAACCTGTTTTTCGAGGCCAGTTGCATACTTTGTTTGTGTTTGAAGGCCATATGTTTGGCCAGGTCCTTATTAAATACAACCACCGCCTCTCCGTACATCATACCGGCCTTAGTTCCACCCAGCGATAATATATCAAGGCCAATATCGGTACTCATCTCTTTCAGGCTGCAACCCAGCGAGGCCGCGGCATTAAAGAAGCGTGAGCCATCAATATGGTAATACAGCCCATGTTCCGTGGCCATTGCACCCACCTGCGCCAGTTCTTCAATCGGGTAAACAGTAGCATACTCAGTGGTTTGAGTCAGCGAGATAACCTGGGGTTGCGCATAATGCATATCACCCTTTCTTATCAGTCGTTTACGGATAATTTCGGGCGCCAGTTTACCGCTATCGTCCGATTTCAACGCGAAAAAACGGCAACCGGTAAATGTCTCTGGGGCTGAAGACTCGTCGCAATACATATGCGATGTGTCCGCACACAATACTGAATTAAATGATTGAGTAGCGCTGCTGATACTTAACACATTTGCGCCAGTGCCGTTGAATACGAAATGTACATCCACGTCCGCTTCAAACACTTCCCTGAATAATTTTACAGCGCGGGATGTCACATCATCGGCGCCGTAAGAACGCGCATGCTCAAAATTGACCTTTTGCAAAGCCTCCATCACCTCGGGCAATACACCCGCATAGTTGTCACTGGCAAAACCTTTCATAGCTGCAAGAAAGGTATTTTCCGTCAAATCAGGAAAAAGAGGTATATACCTGTCGGATAGTTCCTATATTTAGATAGAATAACCATATGTCTATGGATAATAAAAAAGCCACTACGGTAGATGAATATATTGCAGCATTTCCTGCTGATGTGCAGGAACTATTGCAGGAAGTGAGAAACACTATACGTAAAGCAGCCCCGGCAGCCGAAGAAACAATTGCATATGCAATGCCGGCGTATAAGCTGAACGGACCGCTGGTTTATTTTGCCGGATATAAAAGCCATGTAGGATTTTATGCCACGCCCACAGGTCACCAGGCATTCAAAAAAGAACTCTCGAAATACAAAGAGGGAAAAGGGTCAGTGCAATTTCCGTTAGACGAACCTATGCCACTGAAGCTGATTGAAAAGATCGTAAAGTTCAGGGTAAAGGAAAATACTGGAAAAGCTAAGGCGAAAAAAAAGAAATGAATCAATCCCCTTGCATCAGCTTGAGCAATTCATCAATTATGTCTTCGCTGTATTTTTCTTTTACCCTTATCGGCGGCATCTCCTCGCAGTCTAACTTTCCTGAAGATTTTACCCGGCCTTTATAGACCACGGCATAATAACTGAACAATTTGTTGCCCGACTCCGGCACCGGGGTGGCATAGCCGGTAATGCTAATGCCCCAATCGCTGCTGAACATCCGGCACACTTCTATGGCCATCAGTTCTGCCACTTGCTGCGACACGCTGTTGACCGCAGCGGCATGTATGGGCTCTACCCCCAGGTATTTATATTTCTGCCCCAGGTTATATGCGGTGATGCCGCCCTGGTAAAATTTTTCGGCATTGGTGGCCTCGCCTAAAATGAACTGTAGTAAACCCGAAGTAACACTTTCGGCAATGGATATGGTTTCGTTGTGGGCAAGCAGGTAGCTGCCTGCCTTGTCGGTTTTGTTTTTATCAATCATCTTATACTATCATGTATAAATAATTGTGCCGCGAAAACTTATGACGATGCATCCAACTCCTGTTTCCTGAGCAGGTATTTGCCAAGTACGTCGAATTCGAGGTTGACCGTATCGCCTGGTTTAAGGTGCCGGAAGGTTGTATGGCTATACGTATAGGGAATGATGGTAACTGTAAAGGTATTGCGCGTGACATCAAAGGCTGTCAGGCTGACACCATTAATACAAACAGAACCTTTCTCAATGATAAGTGGCGCAAACTTTCCGGGGAAACTGAAACGGTAGAGCCAGCTGCCGTTCACTTCCCGTGCTTCTTCGCAGGTACCTGTGGCATCAACATGCCCTTGCACAAAATGGCCATCCAGCCTGTCGCCCGCACGGAGCGCCAATTCTATATTCACTTCATCCCCTTGCTTCAGTTGGCTAAGGTTGGTCTTCAGCAGGGTTTCAGCTACTGCAGTTACCTTATATGCACCTCCGGCTATTTCCACCACGGTCAGGCATACGCCGTTGTGCGCTACCGACTGGTCTACTTTCAGTTCGGCAGCAAACGGTCCTTCGAGCCAGATATCCACATTGCTCCCGGCTGGTGATACCTCTTTCACTTTGGCCAGGTAAGCAATTATTCCTGTAAACATGCGGTGTTATTTTTTTATGCCTGTACCTATATGGTAGTTGATGCCGGTGTCGCTGGCAATAATAAAATTGACTTTTATCTTATTGCTGTCGTCATTGTACTTGCTGATGATACCGCTGAGGGTATCTATAGCACGACAAAATATATGGCCTTCTATCATTGACGAGTCGGGGAGCATGGTGGAATCAACTGCGGCTTTGTAATACCTGTCTGCCGTCAGCCTTACCGTATCACCATTTACGCAAAAGCCTGAAAGGTTTAGTTTAGTGAGCGATACCTTATGAAAGCTGACCACGTAGTTCAGTATGGTATCCAGGTTGAAATCTGCATCATAAATGGAATCCTTAAACTCATATGTCCCGGAAAAAACATCGGTAGGGTAGATGCAGACCGTGTTATCGGCAGTACCCGGGAAGCCGTGGTTATAATTAATGGCTATCGGGTCGTTGCAGTACCTGGTCGTAAACTGGCTTTCATCTGCCTTGTCAAAAGGTTCAGATTTTTTGCAGCCTAAGAATAGTAACCCGGCTATTATGTATGTTAATAATTTTATATGCATATTGCTTTCGCGAAAGGCAAGGGTACAAAAATAACGTAATTAGCCCGCTAAAAATTATCCCTCAACCAATAAATAATGCGATTTTCTTTGTTGAAAATATGAAAAATCAATACCTTTGCAAGCCTTAATAAACAAAGGGGGTATATATTATGCTGATTATTGATTCAAAAGACTGCGAAAACATTGACAAAGCGCTGAAAAAGTACAAAAAGAAGTACGAAAAATCACGCACGCTCAATCAATTAAGAGATCGCCAGTCTTTCACCAAGCCATCTGTAAGGCGCCGTACCCAGGTGCTGAAAGCTGTGTATAAGCTACAGCTTGAGACAGGCAAAATAGAGAAATAAGCAACAACAACTTTTTAACAAAGTTTAAGCTACCATAGTATTGCTACTGGTATTGTAATGTAGTATATTTACAATACCAGTATTTTTTTATGATGGTTCAGTGGCTACCGGACTTCCTGCAATACCTGAAATTTGAGAAGAGATATTCTCACCATACACTGGTAGCTTACGAAAAAGACCTCTCCCAGTTCCTTACTTATATTGACGGTCAGTTTGGTATCTCCGGCGTTAACGACCTGTCGCATTTTCATGTGCGTAGCTGGCTGGCGACAATGAAAGATGATAAGCAATCGGCCCGCACCATCAACAGGAAACTGTCGTCCCTCAATTCTTATTATAAATACCTGCTGAAGCAGGGCAAGGCCGGTAAAAACCCGGTGCGGCAATTGCATGCGCAAAAACTGCCGGAACGGTTGCCTGCCTACCTGAAAGAGCAGGAGACCACGCACCTGCTGGAGGTGGTTAACTTTGATGAAGGTTTTAAGGGAGCTACGGACAGGATGATATGCAGCATGCTGTACCAGGCTGGCCTGCGCCGCAGCGAGCTGCTGAACATGAAAGAACAGGATATAGAGTGGCCCCTGAAACAGGTGAGGGTATTGGGCAAGGGGAATAAAGAAAGGCTGATACCCCTGGGCCCACAGCTACTGCAGGAAATAAAGGACTATATACAGGAAAAGCGCAAACTGGAGAATGGCAACAGCCCCTACCTGCTGGTGCTGGAAAACGGTAAACAGCTATATGCCGGCTACGTGTACAGGGTAGTAAAGAAAAACCTGGGCATGGTGACCAGCCTGTCTAAAAAAAGCCCGCACGTGCTGCGCCATACCTTTGCAACCCAACTGCTGAACAACGGGGCCAATATACAGGCCATTAAAGACCTGCTGGGCCATAGCAGCCTGGCGGCTACCCAGGTATATACCCACAATAACATTGAACAACTGAAAGAAATTCATAAAAACAGCCATCCGCGCGGATAGGCTTTTTATTAAACATAAAACGTGATATTATGAACGTACAAATCCAGACAGTGCATTTCGACGCAGATGCCAAGCTTTTAGAGCATGTGAGCAGGAAGTTGGAAAAATTGCAAACCTTCCAGGACAATATTATAGGAGTAGACGTTTACCTGAAGCTGGATAATATTGTCCATACGATAAAAGACAAGGTAGCCGAAATAAAAGTGTATGTTCCGAAACATTCTTTCTTTGTAAAGCACCAGTCCAAGGCCTTTGAAGAGTCTTTCGACCGTGCCTTCGACTCTATGGTAACCCGCATCAAGCGGCAGAAAGAAAGGACGATGGCTTAAAGCCTTTGCCAACCTAATGATTGTAAATCCGGTCTTTTTGTACGAAAAACCGGATTTATTTTTTATACACCTTGCAATAAAAGGCCAAAACGCTTATTTTGCAGTACTTAAACTAATTATGACAATGCGCCTAAATTGGACCAGGAGTATACTTGTATTTTCCGCAGCAGTGGTTCTGGCAACCTCCTGCACTAAGCCTGAATTCAGTAAAGACGAGCCCTTGATAGAAGAACAGCAGGACAATTTATATATAATATCAGACGGTAATATCCTGTATGCCCTGAATCCTAAAACAGGCGCCGTAAGGTGGAAATACCACGACCTTAGGGGTATGCCATGGGAGCCCCTGGCGCTTGACGGTTATGTTTTCGTAGTAGTGCCTAAGAACGTATTGAAGCTGGACGCCAGGAATGGTAAGGTGGTGGATAGCTTTTTTGCACTGTCCGCGACAGTTACAGATTACTCCGTGCTGGGCCCGGTTATCGGCCAGGGCAATTATGTATATGTGCCTTACAGCATTACCCAGACGGGCAGCGGTACTACCAACAACCTGGCTCAATTTGACCATACTATAGCGGGTGCGCCGAAGACGCCTTTGAATTTTTCGACTCCTATCCCTACCGGCTTACCCAGCGTGCCCGTCCTGCCTACTTCGCCCCTCATCCTGGGCAATAAGATGCTTATCCCCTGGCAGGCCAAATTGGACCTGGTGCAGATAGCGCCTACCGCTCCCCTGGCGTGGAGTAACACCGGCGCTAACCCCAACAACCCGGTAACGGACGGGCAGGTGGTGTATGTATGCTCAGGTTCCCTTCTCGGGGCCTTCGACCTGAACACAGGTGTACAGTTGTGGAGCTACAACGCCGGAGATTTTATCAGTACATCGCCTATCGTATTTGGCCGCAACGTAATTTTCGGCTGCGAGGATAACAAGCTGTACTGCATTGACCCCGACGCACAAGCCCCCAGGTGGATATTTGAAACAAACGAACGTATTTACGGCTCTCCTTTCGCATACGACCAGACGGTGTATTTTGGCGGTAACGACCATCATTTCTACGCGCTGAATATCATAGACGGCTCGGTAAAATGGAAGTACCGCACAGGCGCCCTGATACGGTCTTCGCCCATCGTGTACAAGGGTATGGTGTATATAGGCAGCTACGACCAGACTATGTACGCTTTCGATACCTCGGGTGCATTGAGGTGGAAACACGCGCTGAACAACCTTATCAACCAATCGCCTGTGCTATACGATGCGGAAGCCAAAGTAGGGGTTTATCCTGCTGTGAGCGGCCTGTCTGCACAATAACCGGCACTCAACACTTTATATACGAAGAAGCATTCAGCCACCGGCGGGATGCTCTTTTTTTTTGGGGGCGGAACTATTTCAGCCCTAATACAAACAGCATAATGATACCGGCTATGATGCGGTAATAACCGAACATCTTAAAACCGTGCTTTTGCAGGTAGGTGATGAATGTCTTAATGGCTATCATAGCCACTATAAAGGACACTACCGTGCCTATGCCGAAGTTGAGCAGGTTATCACTGTTCAGGGTCATCAGTTCGTAGCCTTTCATTTCGGTGCCGTTCACATCCCAGTTCTTCAATACCATAGAATAGCCCGTTGCCGCCGCCATAGTAGGCACCGCCAGGAAGAAGGAGAACTCTGCCGCTACGCTGCGTGTCAGCTTTTGCTGCATACCACCTATGATAGATGCCGCGCTGCGGCTCACGCCCGGTATCATGGCCAGGCATTGCCACAGGCCTATCATAAAGCCCCGCTTCAGGGTAATGTCCTCCTCTTTTACAACCGTGGGGTTTTTGAAGGCCTTGTCGATAAAGAGCAATATGACACCGCCGACAATAAGCATGGCCGAAACCACCATCGGGCTTTCCAGCAGTTCTTCTATCGCATCGTTGAACAGGAAGCCCAACGCCAACGCAGGTATCACCGCCACAAACAACTTCAGGTAAAAATTCAGTCTGCTTTTATCAAAAAACTTTTTCCAGTACAGCACTACCACCGACAGTATGGCGCCCAGTTGTACGCATATCTCAAACATCTTGGTAAAGGCATCGTCCTCAATGCCCATCAGGTAGCTGGTGAGTATCATATGCCCGGTAGATGATACAGGCAGGTATTCCGTTATTCCTTCTACTATGCCGAGTATAATGGCTTCTATCCAGGTCATGCTTATGGTATGTTGATGTATTTATGTGTTTGCAGAGACAGCGCCCACTGCGGGTGCGCCAGTATATAGTCTATCACCAGCGGGGTGATGTTGTCCTTCTTGCTCCACTCGGGCTGCAGGTATAGCTTGCAACTTGCAGGCACTTTGGCGGCATGTTCTTCCGCCCAGGCAAAGTCCGACTTATGGTACACCACCACCTTCAGTTCATCGGCCTTGTCCAGCGCTTCCTGCACCGGCGGCTTGAATTTCTTGGGCGACAGCGTCACCCAGTCAATATCGCCAACAATAGGGTAGGCCCCCGAAGTTTCTATATGTACGGTAAAGCCGGCAGCATGCAGGGCATTGCAGAGTGCCGTCAGCTCGTACATGGCAGGTTCACCGCCGGTGACCACCGCCAGCCGGGCCGGGTGTTGCATGGCCGCAGCCACTATCTGGTCCACATGCATCACGGGGTGCTTACCCGCATCCCAGCTATCCTTCACGTCGCACCATACGCAGCCCACGTCGCAGCCGCCCAGGCGGATGAAATAAGAAGCCCGCCCGCTGTGCTGCCCCTCACCCTGCAGGGTGTAGAAATGCTCCATTACCGGGTAAGCAGTAATATGTACGTCTGTAATTGCCAATGGGCGCAAAGTTACGAATGTTCCCGCGCAGCTTCCAAAGTATTCATCATCAGCCCGCAAATGGTCATCAGGCCCACGCCGCCGGGCACGGGGGTAATGTAGCTGCACTTGGGCGCCACATTGTCAAAGTCCACATCGCCCACCAGCCGGCTGCCGCTTTTCTTAGTGGGGTCGTCTATACGGTTGATGCCTACATCCAGCACTATGGCGCCTTCCTTCACCATATCAGCAGTAATATACTGCGGGCGGCCTATGGCAGCCACTATGATATCGGCCTGCAGGCACATCTCTTTCAGGTTACGCGTTTTGCTGTGGCAGATGGTCACCGTACAGTTGCCGGGGTTGGCGTTGCGGCTCATCAGCAGCGTCATGGGCGTGCCCACTATATTGCTGCGGCCCACCACCACGCAGTGCATGCCCGTAGTGTCTATGTTATAATGCTTCAGCATCAGCAGCATACCGTAGGGCGTGGCCGGCAGGTACGACTTTTGCCCCAGCACCAGCTTGCCCTGCGATACGGGGTGGAACCCGTCCACGTCCTTACCCGGGTCTATGGTGTTGATCACCTCATCGTCCGATATATGTTTGGGCAGGGGCAGTTGCACCAGTATGCCGTCTATATTTTTGTCGGCGTTCAGTTTTTTTATTTCGTCCAGCAGTTGCGCCTCTGTGACGCTTTCGTCAAAACGCAGCAGCGTAGAGCCAAAGCCCAGCTCGCCGCAGGTTTTTATCTTGCTGGCTACATAAGCCTCGCTGGCGGGATTGTTGCCCACTATGATAGCCGCCAGGTGGGGTTGCTTGCCGCCCGCCGCTATATGGGCCGCGGTATCTTTCTTTATCTGTTCTTTTATATGGGCGGATACCGCCTTACCGTCTAAGAGTTGCATACCGCAAAATAGGGTTTTAAGGGAAAAGTTAAAAGGGTAATTGGGTAAATAGGGTAATAAGTTAAAAGATAATAAGCCTACCTGTTATGGCTGCCTGTCCCGCTCGTGCGGGAACCGTGATCCGCCATCTCACGTTGCACCTGCCTGGGCAAATCGTCCAATCTCGTTTAGTCCGTAATTTTACCCTTATGAATGCCGATAATTTTTCAGACCTGCCGGAATGGGTCGATGAACGTTTCTATAACGAAGATATGGAAGGCGAAGAGTGGAAACCTAACGCTACTTACCATGCCTGCAAAGCCCTGTATGAGAAATGGCGGGAAATCGTCTTTGTGCTCAAGGGCCTGTTAAGCACCATTGCCGAGGGCGATGATGGCTTTCATAGCTATACCGCCGCCCAGGTGTTGCAGGATGCCTATCTTATAGGAGCCAAGATCATCAGTTCCGAAGCGGGAGGCATATATATCATTCGTATGGGTAATGCCGCTGTTGTCCGAGAGTTGGCAATGGGTATTTATTCATCCCTGTTGCTGTTTATCGAAGATGATATAATTGACGAAGGGCACATTCGTGTAACAAGAAATGAGATAGACAATTTCAGACTACTGTTCATCGAATGGGTGAATACCTTTCAAAAAGATGAGTGTGAAGACGAATGGGGCTTGTTTGTATAAAGGCCATTTTTTATGTATGCTCACAACTTTTCATTCTGCCGTTCATGATATTCGGCATGAGTAGTGTTGTCTAGTTGAACTATCTCATATTTACTTTTAAGCAGCTCTTTTAATCCAGTGAGTTCTTTATACTCTGCAATTGCATCTTTATCTATCTGTATTTTCCCATTGCCCCATGGGTAGCGATGTTCTGCATTTTTCTTGATGCCTGTTACCCAATATTCATCTTCTCCTGAAAAATAATTCCCGCTTACACCATTGCCTTTCTGTAGTGCGGTACCGTTAAAATAAATAGTTTTACCTGTTCGGTTGACTAATCCATAACCAATCCATGCAGGGCCATTGTCATCATAGCCGCTTTTTAACTCGACATACACAAGTTTGCGTTGCATGAGCCAGGTATTAATACTTCTCGTTCTTAAACACCCCTTTCCTGAACATCCCTAAACTATAGGTTCCAAATAATAGGTTGGAAAGGTATACTGCTACGGTAATTACGCGGGCAACATTTGTCGGTTCTTCCGGGCCGAACAGACTGTATGCGACAAACAACAACAATAGAATGTTGATAGCAAGCCACAATTTTATCCAGGGCGTATTTTTCATAGTATGTTTAAATCTACATAGAGATTTGACAATTTTCAAGTTGTCAAATCTGAATTTAGGTTGTTGATTTTTTTAAAAGGCCCCACACTGGTCCGAGCATCCCGCTCAGACCCATGATAAAAGAGAGCGTCCGCTCCAAAAACGCCCCTTTGGTCCCCCACACTGGCCTGAGCATCCCACTCAGACCCATGATAAAAGAGAGCGTCCGCTCCCGAAACGCTCCTTTGGTCCGCCTTGCGACCGCACCAATCAAAAAGGGGTGTAAACATATACAGACCTAATATTCCCCTTCAGCCGCTCGTCCTTTTAAACGGTACAGTACAAAACCAACAATGGCGCCACCTGTCAGCCCCCCTATATGCGCGGCGTTATCTAGACCTCCCATCAATCCCGCTATCAGGCTTACAATTGCATACAAGGCTGTAAAAATGAATATACTTTTCCTGCTTGTTTTTGGGAAAGCATTAGTTGCCAGCAACGCGAGTACGGCACCGAACAATCCGAATATGGCACCTGAAGCGCCCACGCTTACCACATTCACGTACTCGTGCCACCAAAGGCTAAGCAGGCTTCCGGACAAACCTGATAACAGGTACAACACAAGGTAACGCCATCTGCCATAAATACGTTCTACGAAATACGAGCCTATTACAAGCCCGGCAATATTCAGAGCCAGGTGCATGACACCGCTATGAACAAAAATATTTGTTAGCAGTCTCCATGGCTGTGTGGGGGTTAATGATGATATATTTCCGCCCCATTTTGCCAAATCCCCGGTTGCCGGGCTCAGCAGGTCTACATCATTCAGGAACATGATGATAAATACAACCAGGTTTATATCAAGTATAACTGAAGTGCCCCAATGTTCTTTTGCAGGAACCAGGTATTTTAACGCTTCAACTACATTGTCCTTTTCAGGCTTAATGCCTGCTTTCTGCCTTAAAAATTCTCTTTTGTCTAAATCAGGGATAGCCAGCATGCTCATCATTATTATTAACCCTATACCTGGCCACCCGAATATCCAGAAAAATTTACTGCCGCTCCTTTCTTCAAAAGGCTCATATCTTGGCTCAAGTATAACAATTGAATCTTCAGGTACACCCTCCAAATCCTGCAGAATTGCGTTTAAATATCTTAATCGCGTTGTCGATTTCGGTAGCCTTTCAAAATAATTATGGTCGTTAAATACATGATTCCGATAACTGGCATCAGAATTGTCAATAAATTCCTGGCGCGCTTTTTCTTTCTCTTTGTAGGTTGCTCTGTCTCTTATACTGTATGTATACCTGATTCCATACCAATACAATGGTACTTGGTTAAAGACAATCAGCGGAGTGTCTTTGGCAATATTATTGGTGAATGCTATGATAGGCACTGCTACATATAAGTCGTGATTAAGGGTACTGCTACGTTTTCCTGTTGTATACGATGTAAAATAAGTTTTGGGATATTCGCTAAGCACGGAAAAATTGTCCACCTGGTAGTAACGTACGGGCTCATGGTCAGCTATCTGATTAATACTGTCAAGCCGTAATAACTTGCCTGTTGACGTTGACAAATACATTTGAGATACGGCTGCAGCAGCCATGATACTTATCCACGAAATGACAATGAAAAAGTCACCCCATGATTTACCACTTTTATGTGGCTTCAGTATTCAGAATCTGGGCCTTATCCATATAATAACCACGATTATGCTTAATATCATGGGTATTAATAACTCCCAATTTTCCTCCCTTATATCAATAATGCCTGTAGAAATAGAAAGTCCCCACCGTAATGCCAGCAGCATGGTAATGGTGCTGCAGGCAACTAACAGGTATATAGGTACTATATGTTTTATTTTGACAAGGTATTCTTTCATTTGAAATACTGGGAATGCTAAAATAGCATTTATTCTGTTTCCCTTAATGGTCCAGGTCTTTTGCCTTCTTTTGTCCTTGTTGGTGTTCTTCTCCAACAAGTTCCCGCACTGGTCCGAGCATCCCGCTCAGACCCATGATAAAAGAGAGCGTCCGCTCCCAGTAAACACCCTTTCAACCTCTTCCCGTGTTGCAACCGTATCAATCAAATTTCAATTAAATTTGTAGATATGTATTATTATACGTATTTTTGCTGTAGTAAATTCGAGTGAATTTACGTAAGTCCCGACTATTTCGGGATTGTAGTAAATTTGAATGAATTTACTGAAATCCTGTTCGTACGGGATTGTAGTAAAAAGCTGAAACCAATGAATATCCCGTAAATCCTAAAATCCCGCTTATCCTGATTCAGACAACCAACAATCATAAATCCTAAATCACAAATCTTAAATAAATCCCAAATCCTAAATAAATCATCAATCACAAATCTAAAATCATAAATAGCCATGAAACCCCAACGCCAGGAAGCCCGTATAAACAATAAGGCATTAGCCATTCGCAGCCCGGCAGAGCCGAAGAACCACAGTCTATCAGGGCAATGGCCCGTCCCTTTGAAGCTTAAGGGACGGGGCTCTTTTTCTTTGTTACTTTCTTTTGGAGAAGCAACTAGCGTAGCGACTCATTGAGACAAATGAAAAGACATAATGAACGAAATAAAAGAAAGTAAAGGAAGCTGAGTAGAAGCAATCAGTTCAGTTTTATTCCCATGGGTTGCGATTAGCTACTAACCCTAAAAACAATCAAAAGTCCTAAATCACAAATCCTAAATAGTCCTAAATCACAAATCTAAAATCATAAATAACCATGAAACCCCAACACCAAATCTTCATCATCAAGATGATAAAATACGGCGACAAAGTACAAGCCTATCGTGCAGCCTACCCCAAATGCACCAACGACGAAACAGCCCGCAAATCTGCCGAGCGCATACTGCGGCATCATCCCGAAGTAGCGGCCGAAATAGAGGAAGCAACCGCCTACATGCGGCAGCGCACCTATGCCGAGGCCTACCGCGACCATGTGGAGCGGCAGAAAACACCCCTGCTCAGTATGATGAAACGGCGTGAGATACTGGCCCAGATAGCCACCTGCCAGATGAAAGTAGGCCGCTTTGTAAAAGACGGCGGCAGGTACATCATGCTGTTTGAAGACCCCCGCCCGCGAGACATCATGCAGGCCATACAAACAGATGCGAAAATGGAGGATGCCTGCAACCGCATGCGCAACTACAACGACCCCTTCTTCTCGCAGTTCTACATCTACATTGACGGCCGCCCCTGCGACCAACCCCACCTCCCGCCAGACCCCAACCTACCCCCCGGCATCTACATGCTCCCCCGCCGCAGAAAAAATAAAATCGAAAAATCCGGCATCAACCGAGGAACGAGCTCGATGCCACAAATTGAAAATCAAAATCCCGGCATCATTTCGGAACAAAAACAAGAAACTCCCCTCCCTGGAGGGGTTGGGGTGGGTTTGCTCGCGTCTGAAAAAAATCAAATCGAAAATTCTGGCATCATTTCAGAACACTTGTCCCGCCAGGGCGGCGAAAACAACCATACAAGTCCCCATCCTGGGGATTTAGGGGTCTTGCTCGCACAGGAAAAAATCCAACCTGAAAATCCTGGCATCAAAACGGAACACTTGTCCCGCGGTGAAATTACACTGTCCCCCGCTACCTGTCCAGACAGTTTCGGAAGTGCATTGTCCCCCGCTGGCGGGGGTGTCAGCTCTGCTGACAGGGGTGGAACACTCGAGCCGGGAAAAATCCAAATCGAAAATCCAGGCATCATTTCGGAACAAAATAATCATACAAGTCCCCATCCTGGGGATTTAGGGGTCCCACTCGCGCCGGAACAAAACACACAACACTGCCCTCCCCCCGTCCGAACGGCATGGCCGGGCGGGCCTGGAGGAGATAGAGGGCCCGACCCCCTCGCCGCCAGCTTCTACAAGCAGGAACAACAAGCCCGCGCATCCGCCCCGCCGCCCCACATCCTCACCCCCGAAGAAGTAAAAGAACTGGATGAAGAATACGCCCGCAAGCGGCGCAATGAAAAGCCTGTAAAACCCTCCACCTTCGGCAAAATGTATTTCAAAGAAAACGGTATAGACTATGACAACCTGGAATAGGCCATGGATAATCACTATAGTTTAAACAACTTCTTATTCAGCACAAGGTATAGTAATGCCGAAAGGTTGGTAAGCCCGATGAAGAGTAGAGTGGTACTGTGTGATATTCCTTTTGTAATTACAAACAACACCATACACGCAGCCAACAGTATATTGATGGTTATCCAGATGTTTTTGAAGGTGGGTTTCATACCTCCAAGATACAATTTTTGGCTTTTGAATTTTGACTTTTTACTTCAACACAGGGTGCCTTTTAAACTCCTTCGTCCTGTCGAAGAGGTAGCGGTAGGTGCAGAGCTTGCGGCTCATAGTGGTGCCCAGGTGCTGGGCTATGTTTATCATCTTCGGATTGAAATCGCCTATCCATTGCATTTCGTAGCTGTCGTACAGGTGCTTGTCCTGTATCACTTTGGCGGCCTCTATTATCATATAGCCGTCCACCCCTTTGCCCTGGTAGGCAGGTATCACCCCGAACACCAGGCCGGTAAAACGGCTTATCCTGCCGAAGTTCTTCATCCACAGCAGGCGCAGCTTTTCTACCAGCCCAAACCTGCCGTTAAAATGCTTGAAATACTGGTTCAGGTCGGGCAGGTTGAGCCAGAAGGCAATGGGCTCGTGTTTGTAGTAGGTAAACCAGATGATGCGCTCGTCCACCACCTGGCGAATGCTTTTCAGCATCTTCAGCATGGTGCGCTCTTCCATTTTCTTATTGCCGGGGTGGCTGGCCCATGCCAGGTTGTATATATAGGTAAAGTCTTTGGCGAATTTTTCAGGCCGGTCCTTATCGTAGTGGATGGCCTTGTAGTTGGGGTCCTTGCTCAGCACATCGTGCACATGGTAAAATTTCTCCTGCAGGCGGTTTTTTACCTCCAGCGAAAAACACAACTGGTCGAAATAGGTTTGAAACCCGTAACTTTCAAACAGGTCCTGGTAATAACGCGGGTTATAGTTCATGCGGTACATAGGCGGCTGGAAGCCTTCCACCTGCAGCCCCCACCAGGTATCGCGCTCGCCAAAGTTGATGGGCCCGTCCATGGCTTCCATGCCGCGCTCCTGCAGCCAGTCGCGGCAGTAGTCGAACATGACATGCGCGGCCTGCCTGTCGTTGATGCACTCAAAAAATCCGATGCCGCCCGTGGGCTGCTCCTGTTTATAGGCCTTATTCACAAAGGTGGCTATGCGGCCTATTACCTTTCCCGAATCATCTTTCAGCAGCCAGCGCGTACACTCGCCTTTCCTGAAGGTTTTGTTCTTCGTGGGGTCGAATACCTCTTCAATGTCTTTATCCAGCGGGCGTATCCAGTTGGGGTCATTTTTGTAAATAGCTACAGGCAGCTCCAGGAAGTCGCGCCTGTCCTTTGCAGTGGTTACTTCATACATCCTCATATGCAGGAAACCTTTGGCGCTGTAAGATAAGTCAATTTTTGCGGCCGCTTCCGAACCGTTAAATAATTGGTAACTATTCATCGTTGTTAATTATATACTTATCAACCCTTTATGTTTTTTCCTTAGTTTGCATACTTATGCCCTGGCTTTGGTTTTTACTGGCTCTACTGGTTGCTGCAGCGGCAGGATATGTATCATATCGTGCCGATGCGAAGCGGGCCGTACCATACCCCTGGCTCACAGCCACACTGAGGGGCATGGTGGTACTGCTTACTGTTTTACTCTTATTAGCGCCAGTATTTACCATTACCAAACATGAGACACGCAAACCCGTTATCCTCTTTGTGCAGGACAACTCGCGTTCTATAAAAGATGCATTAGGCGGGGACAGCAACAGCTATAACAAGCAGGCCGGTGAACTTGTTGAAAAACTGGCGGGCAAATACAACGTTGTTACCTGGAACCTGGATGGGAATGCAGGTTTAGACAGCTTGTTCAGGTATACCGGTGAGGCTACCGATCTGTCCTCGGCGCTTACAAAGGCGCAGGAATATTACGGCACGCAAAACCTGGGCGCGGTAATACTGGCTACAGACGGCAGGTACAACCAGGGCGTAAATCCCGTTTACCAGTCGCTGTCGCTGAAGGGACCGTTGTACACGGTGGGTATTGGCGACACCAGCCTGCAAAAAGACCTGCGCATAGCAAATGTATATGCCAATAAGACGGTATCGCTCAACAATAGTTTCGAGATAAGAGCGGATATAGTTGCCTCGAAATCTAAAGAGTACAACAACACCATAAGCGTTACTGAAAGCGGCAGCACGGTTGCTACAGCCGTGGTAAATGTGAGCAGTGATAAATACGACCGCTCGGTATCTTTTACGCTAAAGGCTAACCGTGCAGGCCTGCACCACTATGTAATAAACGCCCCGGCAGCCGATGGTGAAACAAACACAGCCAACAACCGCCGCGACGTGTTTGTAGAAGTGGTGGACGAACAAAAGCACATCCTCATAGCTGCCGCCGCACCCGACCCGGACATCAAGGCCATCCGCGAAGCATTAGCCGGGCTGGACAATTATAAGATCACCGTGCGGGTCAACAACGATTTCCCTTCACTGCTTGACGACTATGACATACTCATATTGCACCAACTGCCGGGGATGGGCTACCGCAGCAATCCCACAATCATCCGCTCCGACAAACCTACCTGGTATATCCTCGGCAACAAGACGGACAACAACGCGTTGGGCAGCATGAAAAAGCCGGTAGTGGCCAATATTTCCAATGTACACGGCAGGAATGTCTTTCCTTCGTATAATTCATCGTTCAATAGTTTTACCCTGCCGCAAAACATACGCGAAGTGATGGACAGGATGCCACCGCTGAACATACCTGCAGGCAAGATACAGCTCATGCCGGGCGCACAGGCTTTGTTTACAGACAAGAACGATAACAACCTTCCACTGTGGGCTTTGCAACAAGGCAAAAAACCTTCCGCTATAATAACGGGCGAGGGACTGTGGCGCTGGCGTATGTACGAGTTTAAAAACTTTGGCAACAGCAATGTGACAGACGAATGCATCAGGCAGACTGTTTCTTTTTTGTCCACAGCAGCAGATGATAAACCCTTCCGCGTAACTATGCCCAAATATGTATGGAGCGACCAGGAAGCAATCAGCTTTAACGCCTATCTGCGCAACGCTAACAATGAAGCTGTCAATACACCAGATGTAAAAATTTCGGTGAAGGACAGTGCGGGCAATGAAACTCCTTATTCGTTCGAACGTTCGGGCAATGCCTACCAATTGAACATTGGTATTCGTGCGGGCGGCACATACAGCTATACAGCCGCTACGCAATACAATGGCCAAACATTAACTGCCACAGGTAGTTTTGTGGTGGAATCTGTTCCGCTGGAACTGATGGAAACTGGCGCCGATTACAACCTGCTGTACAGCCTGGCGGAAAATAACAACGGCGCTTTCTTCCCTGCATCGGCTATGGCGAGTGTGTACGATAGTATCACTGCCAATGAAAATATCAAACCCGTAATAGAGACCAATATCGAAACCGTTCCCCTCATCGACCGTAAATGGTTTTTCTTCCTCATCCTCTTATTTGTAGCGGCTGAGTGGTTGCTGCGGAAGTATTGGCTGGCGCAGTAGTTAATCTGGCAATTTGATAATTTGATAATGGGCACTGGGCTTGCCACTAAAAAGTAAAACACTTTTCCGGATACTCCGCCGCGTGTTTGAAAACCAGGTTGCGGATGTAATCATTGTCCTGGTAGGGCTGTAAGGTGCTTTCTAATTGTTCTATGTCATCCAGGTTGGTATCGTGCGCTATATAACCCATGCCGAAGAAACTGCCCTGCTTTACTAATATGCAGCTTTGCTCCGCCTCGTTTATCCCTTTGTCCAGCAGTGCGAAAGTGGGTAATTGCTGCTGTAGGGTGTTGACGGCTTTTTCTACTTTGGCATTGTACACATCTGTAGCTTCTGCTCCGGTACATGCACCGTGGCAATGCTCAGCGTAAATGCTCTCCGCGCAATCGTCGGTTTTGGCCAGGTTGCACAGGCGGGCGCAGAGGTTATATTCCTGTATCAGCTCGCGCAAGCGGTTGTGCCCCTCTATTATGGTGTTGAAAGTATGTACGGGTTTGAAGTACAGTTTGTTCTTTTCTATCCCCATACGCTTGTAGCCATTGCGGTCTTCATATACAAACAGGCCGTAGCGTGGCAGGTAGCCCCGCTGGCTGCGGTTGTGCGATGGCCACAGGCGGCGTATCTCCGCGCTTTCCAGTATATGCGCCATCAGTTCGGTAGCGCATTCGGTATAAGATATGCGGTGTATCTCCCGCATAAATTCCTGTTTCTGCTTATTGGGTTTGTTGTTGCTGAAATGCCCTTTTATGCGCTTGGCCAGGTTCACTGCCTTGCCTACATAAATGATTTTCCCCTGTGCATTGTAGAAATAATATACACCCGGCGCCGGCGGCAGGTTGTCCACCTGCTCCACGGGTACGTTGGGCGGAATGTATTGCTCGCGGTTGCGGCCTTTCAGCATATTGGCTATCACGCCGTCATTATCGTTTTCCACCAGTATCCTGAACAGTTCTGCAGTGGCCACGGCATCTCCGCCCGCACGGTGGTGGTTGGTGAGCTCGATACCTACCTGGTGGCAGAGCTTACCCAGGCTGTAACTGCGATAGCCCGGAATGATCTTACGGGCCAGCCTTACTGTGCAGAGCTTTTTTGTATTGAGTTCGTAGCCTTCGTTGGCCAGGTGGTGCTTCAGGAAGCTGTAATCGAAGTTGACATTATGCGCTACAAAGACCTTGTCCTGCAGCAGTTCGTGCACCTGTGCTGCTATTTCGGTAAAGGCAGGAGCGTAGGCCACCATGTCGTTGTTGATGCCCGTAAGCCTTTGTATAAAATAGGGTATCTCCTGTTTTGGGTTCACCAGCGACTCGTACACATGCATCACCTTTTGCCCGTCGTGTATCACGATGGCTATTTCGGTAATACCGTTTCCAGCAGCGTAGCTACCAGTTGTTTCAATATCTACTATGGCGTAGAGCATCCGGTGGCAAAGATAGAGAAAATGGCCATGCGGATGATTTAAGCCTAAGCCTGCCGTGTTACTTATATTTGTTATATCAATGAATACTATACCCTATTAAAAAAGACAATAAGGTCTTCTTTTTTGTTAATATAGCTTTGCAGCTGAAAAGAGCCAGATGTTTTCCAAAACCTGTGAATATGCAATAAGGGCTATGATATTTATAGCACAGAAAACAAAGGACGGCGATAAGGTTGCTATAAAGGAAATTGCACAGGGAATTGATTCACCCGTACATTTTATCGCCAAGATCTTACAGGATTTGAGCCGGAAGGGGCTTTTGCAATCGTCAAAAGGACCTAACGGCGGTTTTTACCTTGATCATATTTCAATGAAACGCTCACTGGCGGATATAGTCAGGGCTGTGGATGGAGAACGATTGTTCAAGGGCTGTGGTTTAGGCTTACCTCAATGTTCCGAAAGTCATCCGTGTCCTATTCATCACCAGTTTAAAACAGTAAGGATGCAACTGATGCAAACGTTTGAAACAGCTAAGGTGGGCGATTTGGGCGACGCGCTGGATAACAGCGGGACATTTTTGAAACGGTAACATTTTTTTGATAAAATAAAAGATAAAAAGGTATTAATATCTTAATATGAAGTCGCGGAAAGTCATTATAAGTACGTTTATCGCAATTGTTATTGCCCTTACGGGGGTTAACGCTGCGTTTGCCGGGGAAATGACCCCGTCCGGTTTTTCCTTCAGTTCTGGCGGGGCGCCGGTATGGTTCGTTTTTCTCGCGTCGCTTGCGATGATTGTGTTTGCCGTTGCATTGAGGTCGAAAGTGTCGGCATTGCGGGAAAGCTACCGCAAGCGCAATAGCCATACAAACCGGATGCTGCTGGAAGAGCATATGCGCAACCTGGACAGCGGGCAGATAGATAAGCTGCTCACCCTTAAGAAGCGCGACAGGCCAGGCTCATCCCACAAGGTTGCCAGTGTACTATTATTCCTGCTATCATTGGCCGCATCCGGCCCGGCGGCGGCGCAGGCGCTCACCAAGGCCGACGGAAGCTCTTTGCTTTCAGAAGGCGGCGTCATTATCACTATCGCACTTTTATCTATTCCCATACTGGCGGCGCTTGTATTGCTTTGGGTTAAAATAAGCAATGCGGTCAACCGCCAGAAAAACAAACTTCGGATGGAAGAGGCGGAACAGTTGGCTGAATATTTGCGGTCGAGGCCTGCTGAAGAAGTTGAGGCCATCCTGGCGCAGCGGAAGAAGGCCCTGGACTATTCGCTCAACAACCGCGAGCTGTCGGGGAATGCGCCCGCCGAAGACTCAAAAGGTTTGGTAAATATCATACCGGATTATGGTTTGCCCATCGTTGCGGTAAAAAAGAAGGCGCTGCCGCGCCCCAATATTGATCCCGCATTGTCGCGGCTGGTGCTTTGGTACCTTGGCTGTGCTACGTTTTGGCTGTTGTTTGGCACTACTATAGGAGAATACCTCGGGATAAAATTTGTTGCCCCCGATGCCGACCATTTGAGTTGGCTGAGCTTTGGCAGGTTGCGGCCCGTACATACAAACGCCGTCTTCTGGGGTTGGGCCTCGCTGGGTATGCTTGGGCTGGGCCATTACATCGTGCCGCGGGTAAGTAATGTGCCGTTGGCAAAAATAAAATGGGGATGGTACAGCCTGTATTTAATCAATGCCGCGGTGGTGATAGGCACCATATTCCTGATGGCGGGTATCAACAACGGAGGAGGGGAATACCGTGAATATGTGTGGCCCGTGATGTTGCTGTTTGGTATCGCCCTCGCGCTCTCGCTCACCAACTTCCTGAAGACTATTGCCGCGCGGAAGACGAAGGAAATTTATATCTCCAACTGGTATATGGTGTCGGCCATCATATTCACTATCGTTATTTCACTGGTGGCTTATATCCCTTACTGGCAGAAGGGACTGGGTGAAACCGTTGTGCAGGGATATTATATGCACCAGGGCGTGGGCATGTGGTTCATGCTGTTTACGTTGGGCATTGTGTATTACTTCCTGCCGCAGCAACTCAACAAGCCTATTTATTCTTACAGCCTGGGCATACTCGCCTTCTGGGCGCAGATATTGTTTTACACACTCATCGGCTCACACCACTTTGTATTCAGCGCTATACCCTGGTGGCTGCAAACGGTGGCCATCGTAGGCAGCATGGGCATGGTAGTTCCCGTTGTCGCCGGCACTACCAATTTCCTGATGACTTTCAAAGGGGCCTGGTACAAGGTGAGGGACAGTTACACTTTGCCGTTTTTCCTGGTAGGTATTATTTTCTATTGCACGGGTTCGCTGCAGGGCACGGCAGAGGCGTTCCGCTTTACCAACCTCGTATGGCACTTCACTGATTTTACGGTAGCGCACTCGCACCTTACCATGTATGGCATCGTCAGTTTCTTCCTCTGGGCATGTATATACGCGGTGGTGCCCCGGCTCACGGGCAAAGAAGCCCCACAGGTCACCATCGGCACGCATTTCTGGCTGGCGCTCATCGGGCTGCTGTTCTATTCTATACCGCTTATGTATGGCGGCACACTGAAAGGGCTGCACTGGCTGAGTGGCAAACCGTTTATTGAAGGCGTGACGCTGATGGCGCCCTACTGGCTCTGGCGCGCCATAGGTGGTAGCCTCATGTGGGTTTCGCATTTGTTCTTCGCCTACAATATGTACAAAATGATAAAGCGCGACTACGTGGTGGATGTGAAGGAAGAAGCGATAGACAGGCTCGAAAAAAAATCGCTGAATAAACAGGGGCTTATTGTTGAAGAAGTTTAAAAGAAAAATAGATGGAACTGTTTGATAATCATAAAAAGCTTTTTGGAACCGCGGCACTGATGTTTATCGGCCTCACCATGCTGGTGGCTGTAGGGCCCGCCATCAGCAACCAGAACAACAACGCGCCATTGCCGGGCGCAAAGCCCCTGAGTCCTGAAGCTGAAAAAGGCAAGGCCATATTTGTAGCCAACGGTTGTGTGGCCTGCCACACCCAGCAGGTGCGCAATATAGATATGGACAAGATGTGGGGCACGCGGCCCAGTATGGCGGCCGACTATGCAGGTATTACCCGCACTGACTTCTGGCGCAACACAGCTACACTAATGGGTACCGAACGCACAGGCCCCGACCTGACGGACGTAGGCAACCGCCAGCCCTCGCTCGACTGGAACCTGGTGCACCTGTACAACCCGCGCATAGTAGTGAAGGAATCTATCATGCCTGCCTATCCCTGGCTCTTCACCATAAAAAAGGAACCTGGTAAACACGATGTTGTCGTGAACGTACCCGAAAGCTACATGCGCGGCAAAGAAGGAAAACTGGTAGCTACAGACGACGCGCTGTACCTGGTAGCCTACCTGCAGAGCATGAAGCAGACTGAACTGCCATCGGGCGCCGTAGTGCCGGAATTCTTATACAAACCTGAGCCTAAAGTGGCTGCCGCAGGCGCAGAAGGCGCAGCGCTGGCAGACGGAAAAGCCCTGTACACCGCCAATTGCCAGGCCTGCCACCAGGCCGACGGTATGGGCTTGCCCGGTGCATTCCCGCCGTTGAAAGGAAGCCCTGTGGTAACCGGCGATGACCTGGAGCTATACGTAGACATAATTATGAACGGCTACGATGCAAGGCAAGAGTATGGAGTAATGGCGCCAATAGGAACGAATATGGGCTTTACCGAACACGAAGTGGCGGCCATTATCAACCACGAACGCAGCAGCTGGGGCAACGAGGCAGCGCCTGTCACACCCGAAGAGATAAAGAAGGTAATGGAATTTGTAAAACTTAAAATGGCTCCGTAATGAAGAGAATGACCATATTGTCGCTGCTGCTGTTGCAAACAGTATATGCAATGGCCTGCCCGGTTTGCGAGCGCAACCAGCCTAAGGTTTTGAAGGGCATAACCCACGGGGCGGGACCGGAAAGCAACTGGGACTATGTAATAGTATGGGCTACGGTAGCAGTGGTGTTGCTGACCGTTTTCTATTCGGTAAAATGGCTGGTGCGTCCCGGAGAAAAATCTGAAAGTCATATTAAACGAGTAATACTAAATAACACATATGATGCGCGGCAGTAGTACGATATTTATTTTTATAGATGAGGAAACAAAACCCATTGCGGAAGTGGTATCCCCGGTCAGCTTTGAACTGGATACAAGGAAACTGGCAGACGGGGAGCATGTGCTGAAGATAGTGAGCAAAGATCCTACGGGCAAGGAGGGCATTCGCAAAATACCCTTCGTAGTGCGCAACGGTCCTGCCATAGCCATTGAAGGCATCAGGGAAAATGCCGTGGTAGATGGTGTGCTGCCACTGATGATAAACGCCTACGGCAAGGGCGACCAGAAGTCATTCCTCATTACCGGCAGCGAAACACCGCAAAGTATTCCCGCATGGGTATGGGTGCTCATCATCGGTTTTGCAGGTTGGGCCATGTATTATTTGTTCAGGTATTTTTCCATATCATGACCGGCACTGCTATGAAGGATAAAAAAGACATAACCGATATCGGCGATATACGCCTGCTGGTGGATACCTTTTATACAGCCGTAAGGCAGGACACCCTGATAGGCCCCATCTTCATCAGTGTGATACAAGACCGATGGCCACAGCACCTTGATAAGATGTACAAGTTTTGGGAAACCGTGCTGCTGGATAACCATACTTACTACGGGGCGCCCTTTCCTCCACATGCCAGGCTGCCTATAGACCAGGCGCATTTTGACGCGTGGCTGAAGCTGTGGCGCGCAACCATAGACGCATTGTTTGACGGCGCGAAAGCCGGGGAAGCAAAATGGCGCGGCGAAAAGATGGCCGCCATGTTCCTCAACAAACTAATTGCTTACCGGGGCAGTAGCGCCCCTCCGCTGGTGTAAACAGGTTGTGCCGGGCTGATTGAGATTTATCGCGTAGTTCAGGAAAATTCCTTTTTCGTTTATCCTGAAAACGAAACCTTCCCCGTATTCGGGCACTTTGGTTTTACTCAAGCCGTGTCCGGGCATTGGATGATGGTCAGCATATCATGGGCAGATAGTTGCTGTGCCCGGCAGTAGCAGGTTGCTATCAGCAATAATATGGTAAACACACTGAGCGCATGGGCCCTCTCTTTTGGATAAACAATATGGATAGAGATAAGTTGAGGGTGGGAGCGGGAGCGGGAGGATTGATGTCGGGTGACTATGTAGACAGGGATGCGCAGTTCGAAGAATAGCTTATGTTGCGATTACAAGATATCGTATCGGACATCTCATGACAGCGGGGTTATTGATTCGATATAGCTTTTTTCGTGATTTTTTATATGGAAGATAATATCATCAATATACGCCTGATTTTTTTCTACGTATTTCCAAAACAATAACTTGCCTATAATTTTTTCTGTGCACAAAGGGTCAAACGTGGGTTTATAGATATCGAGTCCTTCGTTGTACTTCAGAAACTTGAATATTGATGCTTTTAATTCACGCTTGTAACTCCTTGGCAATTTTACTTCTTTCTCGGTTGTCAACAATCCAGTAATAATTTTCCTCTGCCTAGGGCTATCTATGTATAGCTCTTTCTCATTATTGATTTGAAAGCTCTCTGCTGTTACTATTTTTTTTATAAATGCTTTTGATTGGTTAGAAATATCTACTCCACTAAAAAAAAGATCGTCTGAATATCGTGTGTATGCGATGCCTTCATAGTCTGCAAATCCTGCGAGGCGTCTGTCAAGTCTCTTGCAAACAATATTGCTTAACGGCGGACTCGTGCATGCTCCTTGTGGTAAACAGTCATCCAGTGTGCAAATTTTGCTAAGGTAATAGCTAACTTTATGTGAATACCCACAGTTCAAAAAAATGGACATAATCCGCTTCAATGGAATGCTATCGAAGAAATTTTCTAAGTCCAATTTGTATAGCACTGTACTCCCAATATGAACAGTTGCGTTATCGACAATAGATTTCCCCTTCACATATGAATAACATTGTTCGGCAATTGGAATTTTTTCGATAATATGAGTTTTAATCCATTTTTGACACATACGTAAACTGGGGTATGGTGATTTAATTCTCCGTTGCCCCCCATTCTTTTTCGGTATGGTAAATTCGCGGTAGAACGAATTGGCAGAATTTATTATTTTTGATAATATTACAGGGCTCATATTTAGAAGGTAAGAAAGGTGGTATCTATCAAAAATTACGGGAAAACCACGCTGTTCAATAGTGTATGCATATTCGACCAGTTTTTTTTTGGACGACATTTCATTTTGTGAATTAATCAGGTATTCACGCCAAGTAAGCATAGTAAATGATTTTGGAGAAGAACAACACTACAGCATCACGTATGTGATTTTATTTTTATTGCATTGCAATGTTTACATTCTATTTTGTTGATTAACGTCAGTGTCACCTTTTATATATTACTATTATTATATTTTTAATCGGCTTAAACTGACCTCATAAAACAAAGTCGATACGACTTTTAATCACTAGTGTTGTTACTTCTCCAATTTTTTTAGTTTTCAATTATTATTTTTTTTCGCAACTGATTAAATGTAAAATCGCTAGGGATTTTAAGCCATGATTCATCTTTTGTTGCAAAATACTTCTGTTTATTGCATAATAGATCTTTTCGGCCTTTATCTGTAATTCTAATGAACTCTTCTCTTCTTACAATAAGCCCATTATTTACGAGAAATGAGATGGCTTCTGCTAATTCACCTAAATCCATTGCGTATCTGTTATGGAAATAATATAAATCAAATTCTCCAATAAGTAGTACTTGGAGAATCTTCCGTAAAGTAATATTAGTAGCAATATGCATCTATAATCGCTTAAATAATAATCTTCTTTTAGTGCGAGGTTTTATCTCAGGCCACCAAAATATTGGAAAAACATTGTCTGGTATGTTATATGATTCAAAGGTGAAAATCGCTTCACTTTGAGCATACCCTAATGAATATGCAGCAATATGCATGTTGTTGCAATTTGGTTCAAATTTATTTTCAAGCATAGTAATCTCGCGTTTATAATTTTCAGCTTCATCGGATTCAAAGTAGTCGGAAATTCCTTTTTTTAGAATTAATGGTGAATAACATTCAATATCATGCTCAAGAAATTTTTCATTTGCTTGCGACATTATTGCATAAGATATTACTCGTAAGTTAACATTTGTCTTCTTTAGATTATTAAGTTTTGCCCTACACCAATCGTATTTTCGAATAATTGTCTCTCCAGACCCAATGTAATCATCAAACAACACTAAATTGTTACCATCTTTAACTTGATGTACGGCTTTGCCAATCTTATTCAGAAAATTACTGCTAGTCCAATTTTCATTTGAAAACTTATTCTTGAGATTTTGCAAGAACGCCTGTGACCCATCGACATCAATTTCATCTGAAATCGCTGTTATAATGGTGTCCGCAGGATTAAATTCCCAATTCTCTTCAATCTGTTCGGCAATTTTTTTTCCTAGTTCATCAATTTCCGCACTATTTACGTGTTTAAACTCTTTTAATAAATGTAATACAATAGTTTGTTGAAGTAATGAATCACAACTATTGTATAGTTCCAACAGCTCACTATACTTTTTTCCTAACCATTGTCTCTGTTCTATTAACGGATATAGTTTTGAAAATGCTTCCTCATTTATTCTTAATGCTTTCATTATCTGTAAATATATTAAACGATTAGAATAAAACAATACGGGAAAAACACTGTTATTAAATATATTTTAATACAACAATCAATTTCACCCAATCAAATAATTATTGTATTTTTGTAGTAGTAAAAGGATGATTACCCCTTGCCGGACTTGTCCGCCTCAGGAGGATTATCCCATTACCGCATTAAAAGAGGAACCATGAAACCGCAAACACTTATCACCCACACATCATCCTCCCGCCCACAAGCGGGATTTTTTGTGCCACCCAAAATTTTTTATTTCAAAATCATGGCATCAAAATGGAACATTCTGCAAATCGTTGGCTGTCAAGCAATTACAAGGTGCCCCCCTGCCTGCAACCGCAACCAAGCGCAACATCTTTTGTTCCGCTGCACATTTTTTGGCAACACTTTCCCCGCCAGCAGGGTAAAAAACGCCCCAATTACCGCATTAGCAGATTATCGCATTGCCGCATTAACTAATTGTCACATTATCAAATTATCTTTGCCCCCGAAAAAAATCAAATATCTAATCATGAGTTTCATTACCGACATAGTAGCACGCCAGGTGCTCGACAGCAGGGGCAACCCCACAGTAGAAGTTGACGTACATACCAGCGATGGCTTTACAGGCCGTGCCGCCGTGCCTTCAGGGGCATCTACCGGCAAGCACGAGGCCGTGGAACTGCGCGACGGCGACAAGAAAAAATACATGGGCAAGGGCGTGCTGAAAGCGGTAAGCAATATCAACGACAGCCTGGCCGAAGAACTGTATGGCTGGGACGTGACCGACCAGCGCGGTATAGACGCAGCCATGCTGCAGATAGATGGCACTAAAAACAAAGCAAAGCTGGGCGCCAACGCCATACTGGCGGTGAGCCTGGCGGTATCAAAGGCGGCTGCGCAGGCTACGGGCCTCAGCCTGTACCGCTACGTGGGCGGCGCTAACGCCAAAACCCTGCCCGTGCCTATGATGAACATATTGAACGGTGGTGCACATGCGGATAATAAGATAGACTTCCAGGAATTCATGGTGGTGCCCGTGGGCGCATCTACTTTCAGCGAAGGTTTGCGCTGGGGTGTGGAGATATTCCACCACCTGAAAAACGTGCTGAAAGACAAGGGCTACAGCACCAACGTGGGCGACGAGGGTGGTTTCGCCCCCGATATTCAGAGCAACGAAGAGGCGATAGAAACTGTACTGAAAGCCATAGAGAAAGCGGGCTACAAACCCGGCGACCAGGTAGCAATAGCTATGGATGCCGCCATCAGCGAGCTGTACGACAGCAAGAGCAAGAAATATATATTTAAGAAGAGCGATGGCCGCAAACTGAGCAGCGACGAGGTGGTGGAGTACTGGGCCAAGTGGTGCAAGAAATACCCCATAGTGAGCATAGAAGACGGTATGGACGAGGATGACTGGAAGGGCTGGAAAAAGTTGACCGATACCCTGGGTGGCAAGGTGCAGTTGGTAGGCGACGACTTGTTTGTAACCAATGTAGACAGGCTGAGCGAGGGCATCAAGACTGGGGTAGCCAATGCCCTGCTGGTAAAAGTAAACCAGATAGGTAGCCTGAGCGAAACCATAGACGCCGTAACGATGGCGCAGCACGCCCGCTACAATACGGTAATGAGCCACCGCAGCGGCGAAACGGAAGACAATACCATAGCCGACCTGGCAGTGGCGCTGAACTGCGGCCAGATAAAAACGGGCAGCGCATCGCGCAGCGACCGTATGGCCAAGTACAACCAGCTGCTGAGGATAGAAGAAGAGCTGGGCAGCAATGCCTATTATCCCGGCAAAAATCTTATATTTGGTAAGTAATATCCAGGGATGAAAAAAGCGTTACGCATAGCTACCAATAAATACCTGCTTACGGCCATAGTGTTCGTAGTGTGGGTAGGCTATTTCGACCGTAACGACTGGTTTACCCAACGCCAGCGCCAGCGCGACCTGGAAAGTACAAAGGAGAATATCGGCTACCTGCGTGCTGAAATAGCGGATATGAAAGCCCAAAGGGACGGCCTGAAAAACGACCCTGCGGTACTTGAAAAGTTCGCCCGCGAAAACTACCGGATGAAGAAGGATAACGAAGACGTGTACGTCTTTGAATGATAATAAAGAAGAAAGGCGCTTAATGCGCCTTTCTTCTTTTAAGTTCTTTGTTTATCAATGAAAGCTCTCGTCCCGTTTGTCCGGCTACAGAGGTATTCTCTTCGGCCCGCCGCATCAGGTAGGGCAGCACATCGCGTACCGGTCCGTAAGGCAGGTACTTGGCTACATTGTAATTGCCCGCAGCCAGGTTGAACGATATATTGTCGCTCATGCCGTATAGCTGCGAAAACCATACCCGGTCGCTATTGGCAGGAATGTTATGTGCTTCCATATATTTCACCGCTTCCATACACGACTTCTCATTATGGGTTCCGATAAAGAGGGACAGTTTATCCAGGTTTTGCAGGCAGAACAGAACAGCCGCATCATAGTCCCGGTCGGTAGCTGGCTTGTCCGGTTGAATGGGTGAGGGATAACCTTTTTCTTCTGCACGTTTGCGCTCCTTTTCCATATATGCCCCGCGCACGAGTTTGGCTCCAAGTATATAGCCTTTTACTTCGGCATCTTTCAATGCCTCGGGGAGGTAGGGCAGTGCGCCAGTAGTGTACATCTGGAAGGTATTGAAGATAACGGCTTTCTTTTTGTTATAGCGTTCCATTACTCTTTCGCATAGCTCGTTCACCGAGTATTGTATCCAGGTTTCTTCGGCATCTATCAGTACCATCACACCCTCGTCGTGGGCGGCACGGCATATCTGGTCTATACGTTGGTGCACCCGTTGCCATTCTGCCTGTTCGGCGTCGGTAAGCGGCGTGCCTTCGTGCAGCTTTTCCAGCAATGCGAAGCGGGCGAACCCGGTCACCTTCAGGGATATAAAAGGTATGTTGGACTTTGAGGCCGCATACTTTATGGCCTTGATGAATTCAGGTACCGCGTTGTCAAACTCTGCTTCACCTTCTTTACCCTCTACGCCATAGTCCAGTATTACCCCTACGTGGTACCGCCCCAGCATATCTGCGGTACGGGCGGCATCTTCCATTGTTTCTCCACCGCAAAACTGGCGGAAAATAGTACTTCTGACGATACCTTCTATAGGCAGCCGGAGGCTGATGGCCCATTTGGTAAGTGCCATACCCATTTTGGTTATTGCGGGAGAACCAATTGCGGAAAACAGGATTTGCGCCTGTCGCAGTTCGCGATTGGTACGATATTTGAAGGCTATTTCTGTATTGTCGAATTGCGGCAGCATATTGATATTGAGTATGCAAAAGTAATTGCCCGCACTGTTGGAATGAAATTTTTATTAGTGACAATTATCAGTGTCACGGTAATGTATAAAAAAAGCAAATTGGCCGGGAATAGCTAACGTGAGAGGGAAAAATTTTGTCTTAATGTAATAATAATACTTATCTTTATGGCTCGATTAAAATTAAAAAACGATAAAATGATGAAAAAGTTACTACTATTTTTATCTGTAAGCGTAATGGTTACAGGTGCCTATGCGCAAAAGGCTGCCAATACCTCTATAATGGTATCTTCTGGTGCCAATCTACAGGAGACGGCTGACCACAAAAGCATCCAGAGCAATATAAGCATGGAGAATTTAAAGAAAGCCATGTCCTGGAAGTACAACAATGGCGCAGGCAGGTCTGCAAACAAGACTACTATCAGCGGTTCACGTGTATATAACTATGTTGATTACCTGGACATACTGGGTACACCCAGCTATTCTTTCCCTTATATGTGGCAAGATGGTGTAGGCATGGCAATGTACAAGCCAGCAACCGGCTACCTATATGATACCGTTAATGTTATGAGTTACGGTTCAGTATTACACCCATGGTTCACAGGTTTTAACGACCAGTTCGCCCTGGATTATGCAGGCAAAGTTGCTATCCAGCAATACTCTCCCTACACTGTTGATAGTGTGGCATTCTACGGGCTTTATCAGAGGAACTCACAAAAGACCGGTATTACAGATACTTTGCGTGTATCGCTTATTTATGGTAGTGGCGCCACAGGCGAAGATATCAGTGTGTCAAGATGGTATAGCCTGACCCCAGGAGTATTCCAGCAAAACTTCGGCTACGATACACTCAGGGTTGCTACTGTAATGTATGATTCAGTGCGCAGGGTAGCACGTGGTAACACAAGGGTGATAAAAGATATCTTGCTGAACAACAGTAATTTTGGTGATACTGTAGTTGTAGGTAGTTTGGGTATTCACCGCTTTGCCGTTCATTTCGGACAGGCAATTCCTGCAGGGAACCTGGTAGGTGTTACCGCTACGTTCATAAGCGGAGACCCCAACAAGCCCGCTCCGTATACTGACACCGTTTTCCGTGGTGACATGGTACCCGGACTGGAAGTGGCAAAATATAACATCTTCCGTCCCTGGACATTTGAGGAGGCTGATGGTCAATATCCGAAATATAACGTTGGTAACTACAATACAGGTTTGGGTATGTTAAAGATATATGACACAAGTAGCTCTTTTTATGATACATATCTTGCTGCCTGGTTCTGGGCTAAAGAAGGTGGCATGGAGTTTTCTTATGTAGACTGGGTTGTATCATGCGCTAACTGTCCTGCAGTAAATGTTGATAATGTATCCGGATTGATATCCAGTGTTAAGGTTTACCCTAACCCTGCAGTAAACGAAGCCAGGGTGCCGTTCGCACTGGGCACTGCTTCTGATGTTAACGTTACATTGACTAATGTAATGGGACAGGTTATCAGCCGTCAATCTTTCGACAATGTGACTACTGGTGAGGCTGTATTTGCAACCGGCCAATTGGCTAATGGTGTTTACCTGGTAAATGTTGAAGCAGGTGGACAAAACAAGATTGAACGTGTGACTGTTGCACACTAATTTGAATAACCATATTCACAATAAAAGGGCGGTTCTGAAACCGCCCTTTTTTATTTTTCCGAAACAATACTTTATTATTGCACATCCCGGACAAAACGCAATAAGGGAAACTGAATAAATAAATAACAGAGCAAAAGGGTAAACGAATGGCAAAAAACCTTCTGATAGTGGAGTCTCCGGCAAAGGCCAAAACGATAGAAAAAATTCTGGGAGAAGATTTTGAAGTAATGTCCTGTTACGGGCATATCCGCGACCTGGAGAAGGAGGATATGGGTATAGATATTGAGAACGATTATACACCTAAGTATAAAATATCTGACGATAAACAGAAGGTTGTAAAAGACTTGAAGTCGCAGGCCAAAAAATCGGACGAAGTATGGCTGGCAACGGATGAGGACCGCGAAGGGGAAGCTATATCCTGGCACCTTTGCGAAGTACTGGGCCTGGACCCGCGTAAAACCAAAAGAATTGTCTTTCATGAAATAACCAAACCTGCCATAAAGAAAGCCGTAGAGCAACCCCGCACCGTTAACATGGACCTGGTGAATGCCCAGCAGGCGCGCAGGATACTGGACAGGATAGTGGGTTTTGAGATATCGCCGATACTGTGGCGGAAGATGAGCATGCGCAATAACCTGTCAGCAGGGCGCGTACAGTCGGTAGCGGTAAGGTTGATAGCGGAACGGGAAAGAGAGATCAACAGGTTTGAACCGCAAAGCAGTTTTAAGCTGGAAGCATGGTTCCAGGCAGAAGACCTGAATAAGAAAAAGGTAACCTTTAAGGCCGAAAGCAGTGAAAAAATAAATGACGAAGACGGAGCCAGGAAATACCTGTCGGACTGCATAGGTGCGAATTATAAGGTAAGCGATGTACAAGTGAAACCGGCGAAAAAATCTCCGGCAGCGCCGTTTACTACGTCTACCCTGCAGCAGGAGGCCAGCCGCAAGCTGGGCTATTCCGTATCGAAGACCATGCTGCTGGCGCAAAAACTGTATGAGAGCGGGCAGATAACCTACATGCGTACCGACTCGGTAAACCTGTCGGAGACTGCACTGGAAGGGATACGTAATGAAATACTATCACAATATGGGGAAAAATATCACCAACAGCGGCAGTATAAAAACAAGAACGAAAGCGCACAGGAAGCGCACGAAGCTATACGCCCCACAGATATGCATGTGATGCAAACCGGCAATGCCGACGCGCAACGCCTGTACGAGATGATATGGAAGCGCTCTATAGCCAGCCAGATGGCAGATGCGGAACTGGAACGCACCACCGCAAAAATTGCAATATCTACCCGCAAGGATGAACTGACCGCAAAAGGCGAGGTGTTGCGTTTCGACGGTTTTCTGAAAGCATATACCGAGGGTAGAGATGAAGAAGATGGCGATGAAGAAAATGCCGATATGCTGCCACCACTTACAGTTGGTATGCAACTGCCGTTGGTGGAAATGCGTACCATTGAAAGGTTTACCCGCCCGCAACCCAGGTACACCGAAGCATCGCTGGTGAAGAAACTGGAAGAATTGGGTATAGGCCGTCCATCTACCTACGCCCCAACCATCAGCACCATATTGCAGCGTGGTTATGTAGAAAAACGCGATAAAGAAGGCATACCCCGTATATACAGGATACTGACGCTGAAAGGTGATGAAATAACGCGCAAAGAAGACACGGAAAATATAGGCGCCGAGCGTAACAAATTATTCCCTACCGACCTGGGGCTGGTAGTGACAGATTTCCTGAGCGAACATTTCAAGAAAGTGATGGACTATGGCTTCACAGCTAAAATTGAAGAGGAATTTGACCATATAGCACAAGGCAAGCAGGAATGGCATAAAATGATAGACGGCTTCTATCATCCGTTCCATAAAAATGTAGAACATACGCTGGAGCATGCGGAACGCGCGAAAGGTGAACGCATGCTGGGCGAAGACCCCGAAAGCGGGAAACCCGTAGTGGCACGACTGGGCAGGTTTGGCCCTATGGTGCAGATAGGCGGAACGGAAGACGAGGAAAAGCCACGTTTTGCCAAACTGCGCCCAAACCAAAGTATTGAAACCATCAGTTTTGAAGAAGCGATGGAACTGTTCAAACTGCCGAGAAAACTTGGCCTGTTTGAAGGCAATGACGTGGTAGTGAACATCGGCAGGTTTGGCCCGTACGCTCAACACGACAGCAAATTCTACTCGCTGAAAAAAGAGATGGACCCATATACGGTAGAGCTGGATGAAGTAGCGCCGCTGATAGAAGAGAAGCGTAAAGCCGCTGCAGAGAATACCATCAAAATTTTTGAAAAAGAGAAAATAAAGATACTGAAAGGTCCATACGGTCCGTATATAAAACAAGGCCTGCGCAACTATAAGTTACCTAAGGAAAAGCAGGAAACCGCGGCCGACCTGACCATAGAAGAAGTAAAAGCGATCATAGAAGACGTGAAGGCTAACCCGCCTAAAAAAGCTGCACGCGGTAAGAAGAAAAAGTCGTAAATTAACCTTGCGAAAAGGAACGAATGAGCATGCAGCACGAGAAGGAAATATCGGCTTTGTTGAAACTGATTGACGACCCCGATACAGAGGTGTTTGATACCGTGGCGGAAAAGTTGCTGAATTACGGAGTGGAAATAATCCCCAACCTGGAGAAACTGTGGGAGGTAACATCGGACGCGGCTACACAGGAGCGTATAGAAATGCTCATACACCGTGTGCACTTCCAGAACCTGCAAAAAGAGTTTTACGAGTGGAGTAATGCAAAGAAGCCGGAGCTGCTGCGTGGCGCTATATTGGTGGCCAAGTTCCAGTTCCCGGAGATGAATGTGCCGTCTATACTTACACAGTTTGACCAGATGCGCAGGAATATATGGCTGGAACTGAACAACTACCTCACACCGCTGGAGCAGGTTAATATCTTCAACAGTATCTTGTTCAATTATTACAAGCTGCAAGGGCACGAGCTTACTGAACGGGAGCCGAAGTATTATTTCATCAACCAGGTGCTGGAAAGCAAACAAGGCAATGCCTATTCGATAGGTGTGCTGTACCTGGCCCTGTGCGAGCTGCTGGACATTCCCATTTTTGCCATTGATCTGCCCCGTCAATTTGTATTCGCCTATATAGACACGCTGCACCATTTTTATAGCGTGGACGATGCACCGGTACAGCAAATGCAGTTCTTCGTAGACCCGATGAACGGGATGGTTTATACACAGAAGGACGTGGACATATACCTGAAAAAAATAAGCGCCACCGACAGGGAGTCGTACTTCAAACCGTTGGATGCGAAACGTGTCATCTTCAAAATGCTGGAAGAGCTGATGCTCTGCTACCGTTACAAGCGCGACGAGGAAAAAGCGCTGGAAGTGCAGCAGTTGATGAATATATTGGTGGGGGTGTAGGTTTTATCTTAAACATTCATTGGTAATTTTATTCTGTCCCCCGCTGGCGGGGGTGTCCGTTTACGGACGGGGGTGGAATAGCTAAATAGAATTGCCATGCCGCTCATCTATCCAAAGTTCAATAGCATTCATGACCTCGTCAATATGTTTCAGTACTTCATTACTTGTAAACCGTAGCACAGTAAAACCCAATTCTTCCAAATAGCTTTGTCTTAACGTATCAGCATCTACTGCTTGCTCACTATTGTGGGTCAGGCCATCCACTTCAATAATCAGGCCTAATTCCTGGCACAGGAAATCTACTATGTAGTTTCCGACTGGACGTTGCCTTCTGAACGTATATCCTTTCATTATTCCGGCACGCAATACGTACTTTCATAAGCAAGCCTCACTTTTGGTCATGTTATTGCGCAAGGTATGCGAGAGACCTCTTAGTTCACTGTTGTAGTGCGAATATTTGTCTTTGTGTTTCTTGTCCATGTTACGTGTTCCACCCCGGTCACTACGTGACACCCCCGTCAGCGGGGGACAAAAAGCATCTCAATAAGTTTTTGTTTTGTTTGCCTGATAGATAATGATACGATGCTACGTTTTTAAACTACTACTCACCATCTTCAAATCAGCCAGTGCAATAGCGCAAGCGGCCTCTACCACTACCGATGCACGCAGGGCGATACATAAGTCGTGTCTGCCTTTAACAGTAAATGCTTCTACCGATTGGGTTTGATTATTCCAGGTTTGTTGTTCTTTTGGTGTGCTGCTGGTGGGCTTGATGGCTACACGAAAAATTAATTCGTTACCGTTTGTTATACCGCCGTTGATGCCGCCGGCATTATTTGTTTTCGTTCTTCCGGTTTCGTCCAGTATTGCATCGTTGTTTTGGCTGCCGGTTGACCTGCTGCCCGCGAAACCGCTGCCGAACTCTATGCCTTTAGTTGCTGGTATGGAAAAAACTAAATGGCTGATAACTGACTCGGCAGAATTGAAAAAGGGCTCACCCCAACCGACAGGTAATCCTGTAGCTGTACATTCTATTATGCCCCCGATGCTGTCCTGCATTTCTATTGCCTTGCTGATGGCCGCTTCTATATCGGCATCGCCGCCGGCCTCTATCAGTCGTGCTGTGGGTTGTACAGGTGCTATGATTTTTTTTGCGATGACTCCCGCCGCTACCAATCCCAGCGTGAGCCTGCCCGAAGAATGTCCCCCACCGCGATAGTCGTTATATCCATTGAATTTCTTGTCCAGTACGAAATCTGCATGTCCGGGGCGAGGTGTGTTCCTCGTAGCTTCGTAGTCCTTTGATTGGGTATTGTTGTTCCTGAACAGGATAGTAATGGGGGCGCCTGTTGTATGGCCGTTAAATACACCACTGATGATTTCGGGCATATCTTCTTCTTTGCGTGGGGTAGTACCTGCTGCACCTGCTTTACGTCGCTCCAGGTCGGGCAGAAAATCTTCAACGGATAAGGGTATGCCCGCAGGGCAGCCATCCACGGTTATACCTACCGCTACACCATGCGACTCCCCGAAAATGCTTAACCTGAATATCTGTCCGAAACTGTTCATACCGCTAATTTACAAAATGGGAATTAAGGCCCACGGATGATAGGGCGTCAAAAAAAGCAGGGTAGGATTTGTTTACCGCCTCCGCACCGTTGATAGTTACAGGCCCCTCAGCTTCCAGGGCCGCTATGGCAGCCGCCATTACAATTCGGTGGTCGTTATACGCATCTACGGTGCAGCTTTTAAAGGGTTTTCCGCCTTCAACCACCAATGTGTCGTCTTCAATAAAGAATTTTACGCCCAGGCTATGCAACATAGCTTTAATGCTTTCCATGCGATTGCTTTCTTTATGTATCAGCCTGTGTAGGCCTTTTATCTTACTTCTTCCTTTGCAATGCCCTGCATATACTGCAAGAATGGGGAACAAGTCGGGGCAGTGGGTGGCGTCAAATTCAAACGGGATATCGCCATTTACAATTCCGGTAATGGCAGCATCGGCCTGTGCAGAATTTTCGTTCAAACCTTTGATGTATATATCCGCACCCATAGCCTGCGCAACTATGAAATTGGCCCCGGCGCTCCAGTCCCCTTCGATAGTTATTTTCACTTCGTTAACCTGTTTGTGCAGATAGGGGTTGACTGTAAACTCACGGTAGTCGTTGTTGATAATATGTTTCCCGAATTTGTGCAACACATCCAGGGTAAGGTCGGCATAAGGCCTGCTGGTGAGGTTGTCGACCTGTATGGTGACAGGTTCTGGAGCAATGAATGCATATGCTATAAGCATACCAGTAAGAAATTGCGAGCTGACAGAACCATTCATCAAAAAGTTTTTTACCTGCAGAGGTCCGCGAACAGATATGGGCAGGCAGTCGTTGGTTTCCAATACCGATACACCGAGCAATGGCAGCAGTTCCAGGTATTCTTTCATGGGCCTGTGCAGCAAACTGCCCGACCCGGTAATAGTAATATCAGTATCGTATGATGCGGCAATGGGTATGAACAGCCTGGCAGCCAGGCCGCTTTCGCCGCAATGTATTGTACCGGTTTTGGGCAGTACGCCTTTGCTGATTATTTCAATAGTGTTTTCGATGGTGTCGTAAACCAATGCGCCCAATTCCTGTATTATATTCAGCGCCGCTTTGTCATCGGCCGAATAGCCGGGATTGGCGATAACGGTATTGCCATGATGTAGCAAGGCGGCTGCGCAGGCGCGTTGCATCATGCTTTTGGAAGGGGGCACGGTAATTACCCCGCTGATATGGCCCGGATTAATGATCGCCTGCATTTATAAATTGTTGAATAACCTGTCTGATAGTTTCAAACGCCACGTTTTGTATTTCCGCTTTGCCAATGTCTTTCAAAATGATGAAGTCGATACCTGTGGCGCTTCGTTTTTTGTCCATGTGCAGTACGTCCATCAGTTGCTGTGTATCTGCTTGAATATGCACAGGCAAATGATATTGACGCAGAACGGCAGACAGTCTTTTAGTAACGCCGGCATCTAAACCATATTGTTCTGACAGCCTGCAGGCTACCAACATTCCCAATGCCACGGCATGACCGTGCGGTACCAGGCAAACGGTTTCAAATGCATGGCCTGCGGTATGCCCGAAATTGAGCAACTTGCGCATTCCGCTTTCGCGCTCGTCGGCCAATACTATTTTATTCTTCCAGTCGGCACAACGGGCGATGAGCGCCGATGCGGCGGAGCTGTCGTTCTTATAGTATTGTATATCACGCTCAACTAATTCGTCAAATAATTTTACATCAAACAGGCAAGCGTATTTTATTACCTCTGCAAAGCCGTTGCTCCATTCCGATGCAGGCAGGGTGTCCAGGAAATGTGTGTCAAATAAAATGAACTCCGGCTGGCTTATGGTGCCCAGCAGGTTTTTCTGCAGACCGATATTAATGCCGTTCTTTCCACCTATTGATGCATCTACCATGCCCAGCAGGGATGTTGGTATATATCCAAAGGGAACTCCCCGCATATAGACGGATGCGATGAAGCCCGTAATATCCGTTACCATGCCGCCACCTACGCCCAGCAGGAATGTTTTGCGGTGTGCCTTGTGTTCCAGCAACTGCTGGGTAACAGATAACACTGTACTGAAATTCTTATGCACCTCTCCGGTGGGAACGGTGATCACGGCCTTATATCCACTGAACAGGTGGTTGTATAATGCCGCCACATTGCTGTCTGTAACGATGATGCATTCAGCAGGGGCAAGCCACTGGTGTATTTGTTCAAAAGAGCTATTGAACAGGTACCTGGCCGTGCCTCCCGGAAATGAAACTGAATACTGCATGAGCGCCAAAGTTACCCTGAAAGCGTGAAAAATAATGTATATCAGGCTCAGTGATAAGGCGGTACGCAATATCTATATGTAGAAAATGGGTGCTAAGCGTGTTATTCGTAACTTTGCAAATTCTTAATTAGCGCAATGAGCAGGAACGGGAAAGTATTGGTGGCAATGAGTGGTGGTATTGACAGTACCATTAGTGCGTTAATGCTTCATAACCAGGGGTATGAGGTAGTAGGCATCACCATGAAGACATGGGATTATGCCACTTCGGGCGGCGGCAAGAAAGAAACAGGCTGCTGCAACCTCGACTCCTTCAACGACGCCCGCCAGGCAGCGGTAGAGCATGGCTTTCCACATTACGTGCTGGACATCAGGGAAGAATTCGGCGATTTTGTTATCAACAACTTCGTGGACGAATACATCGCCGGGCGTACACCCAATCCATGCGTGTTGTGCAATACACATATAAAATGGTCGGCGTTGCTGAAAAGGGCTGATGCGCTGGGTTGCGATTTTATTGCTACCGGGCATTATGTGAAAGTGCGTGAAGAGAACAGCCGTTATGTATTATCGAAGGCGAAAGACCTGACCAAAGACCAGAGCTATGTGCTGTGGGGCCTGGGGCAGGACTGCCTGTCGAGAAGTATATATCCCCTGGGCGATTACCTGAAAACCGAAGTGCGGCAGATAGCTTATGATATGGGCTACGAAGAACTGTCGAAAAAAGCGGAGAGCTACGAAATATGCTTTGTGCCCGATAATGACTACCGGGGTTTCCTGAAGCGGAATAATCCCGCGTTGGAAGCGGAAGTGGCCGGGGGCGATTTTGTATTGTCGGACGGCAGCGTAGTGGGCAAACATGCCGGTTATCCATTTTATACTATCGGCCAGCGCAAAGGGCTGGGCATAGCGCTGGGTAAGCCTATGTTTGTCACTAAAATAATACCTGAAACAAACACCGTAGTATTAGGCCCACCCGAAGAACTGCAGCAAAGCAAAATGCTGGTAGGCGGTATCAATATGATAAAATATGACGCCGTGCCCGATGGTATGGAAGCGGTAACTAAAATCCGCTACAAAGACCCCGGTACGGAGAGCATACTGCATGTAAAGGACGACCTGGTAGAAGTGCATTTCAACCATTCGGTAAACAGCATTGCGCCCGGCCAATCGGCAGTATTTTACGAAGGCGATGATGTTGTTGGCGGCGGTATTATCCGGGCCGGATTTGAGTGATAACTCATTCAATATCAGTAAAAAGTCATATATCGGACTAAATTCCCCGATTAAGCCTGCGGAAAATATTAACTTTTCATTTCTTTAGTTATATTTACGGTAATAACTGTACACATAAATTGATATGATCAGGAAGTCGCTACCTTTCTTACTGTTGGCATTGGCATTTACCGTTACTATGTTTTCCTGCAAGAAACCGGACGACAGGCCGGCGCCCCCGCAGGCTGAACAGGAGTACTACCCGCTGGAAAAGGGCAAATGGGTATTATACGAAGTAGATTCGACCGTATGGGATGATACATTCTGCGTAGAGCGTTTTTATCATTACCAGGTAATGCACAGGGTAGCCGATACATTTACAGATGCGCAGGGCCGCCCTTCCTACAGGGTGGAGACCTTCATCAGGGAAAAAGTGCAGGACGACTGGAAAAGCCACCGCGTGATGTATGCGACCAATACCAAGGTGACGCTGGAAATGGTGTACGACCAGTTGAGGTTCATCAAACTGGTGTTCCCGATACATGAGGGCGATTCGTGGAAAGGCAATAACTACATCCTGACCATGGACCCGGAAAACGAGTTTTATGACGATTGGGATTACCGCTACAAAAACGTAGGACAATCGTATAATACCGGTCATAAAGTTTTTGATAATACCATTACCGTCGAGCAAGTGGACGAGGCTGTTGGCGACCCGGAAGTCTTCGAGGAAGAGTTCGCATCGCGTACCAGTGGCCGTGAAGTATATGCCTCAGGTGTAGGCATGGTCTATCGCGAATACATCAGGTGGACATACGACCCTGCTACTACAAAATGCCGCAAAGGCGTTGGCGTGGTGATGCGGGCCGTTGACCACAACTAATATAACCCATATAGTATGTGCAGGGGTGTGGTTTTGTGTTTTGTGGGATTACTCATTATTTCCTGTTCAGCGTTTGCGCAACCGCAATATGGCTTCCGTATCAGTTTTACGGATAAGGCCGGCACTACGCACAGTTTAAGCAATCCGCTGGGCTACCTGTCTCAACGCGCCATTGACAGGCGCACGCTGCAGGGTATAGCTATAGACAGTACCGACCTGCCTGTTTCCCCGGTCTATATGGACAGCGTGCTCACGCTTACAGGCGGTAAGCTGCATATGACATCCAAATGGTTCAACTATACAGTTTTGTTGCTCAACGATTCGAGTGATGTCCTTACCCTTCAGGGAAAACCATATATAAAAACCATAGAATACATAGCCTATTATGCAGGCGGATTACACAAACCGGCAAGGAATAACGAGCCTGAAGAAACTGTAACCATGCGCACTACGGGTTCAGCATTGTATTATGGAGACGCCTGGCAACAGACATCGCTGGTAAGGGGAGATTACCTGCATGATATAAACCGGAAAGGTGAGGGTAAACTGATAGCCGTACTGGACGAAGGTTTTTCGGACGTAAATACCGCCCCGGCATTTGATAGTATGATAAACGGCGGCAGGGTAAAGGACCAATACAATTATGCCGATGCGAGTGCGAATGTCTTTACCAACGGCCAGCATGGAACTACGTCTTTATCTACCATGGCGGGTAACCTGCCTGGCACATATGTGGGCGCCGCACCCTATGCCGATTATGCATTGTACATTACGGAGATACAGGGAAGCGAGCAGGTGATAGAGATGGACAATATCGTAGCAGCTTCTGAAAGAGCGGACAGCGTAGGGGCGGACATCATCACTATATCGTTGGGTTACGACAGGTTCAACCTGCCGGTAAATTTTTCGCTGACATATGCTGATATAGATGGCAAAACTACCATAGCCGCTAAAGCCGCTAATATGGCGACAACAAAAGGAATACTGTTCGTAGCCTCTGCAGGTAACGAGGGTGGCGGCTCATGGAACTATATACTGACACCCGGTGACGCCGACAGCGCCATAACGATAGGCTCTGTAGGATTAGATAGGGTGCCCGCAGGTAACAGCGGTTATGGCCCTAATTCTGCCGGGCATGTTAAGCCCGATGTGTGCATGGTTGGGCAGCCGGCGTCTGTAATGCGCAATGGCCCTAACCCGGTATTATCCAGCGGCACATCCTGGGCCACGCCGCAACTGGCAGGCTGGGCTGCATGCCTGATGCAAACCACGGCAATACTAACACCCTACCAGGTACGCACAGCGATACAAAAGAGTGCGCATGTGTATAATAATCCCGGTGTGCAGTTGGGCTACGGTGTGCCGAATTTTCATACGGCGCTGGATATGCTGAATGTAAAGGACCTGCCACAAATGCCCGGCAAAGAAGACTGGCTGAGCATAAGCCCGAATCCGTTTAGTGAGCAGGTGACAATAAGAGTATATAGCGAGCGCAAAGGCACTGTCGGTATCCAACTGGCTGATGTAACCGGCAGGGTGGTGTACAGCACTGCTACTGAAGCCGGCACGGGTGTACGCACTATTCAGCCCGATTTTCCGCAATTGCCGGGTGGTGTTTATTTCCTCAAGGCGACACTTAACGATAAAGAAGTCACAAAAGAAATACTGAAACGTTAAACCTGTTTTTCCAGCACGGCGATGAACATGCTATCGGCATGAATGTCTATGCCGTTGATGAGTTGCATGGCTGTTAGCTTCATTCCCGTTTGTTTTACAAGGTGCTGCACTACTGCTTCATTCTCTTTGCTGAAAACCGAACAGGTGATATAATATAATTTGCCTTCCGGCTGCAGATACTGTGCGGCATTTACGGCAATTTGTTTTTGCCTGTCCGCATATTCATCTGCAGTTCGCTGATTGAAGAAATACATCTGTTCCGGTGTACGGGCCCATGTGCCCGAACCTGTGCAGGGTACATCGCAGATGATATTGTCGAATAGTTTGTCCCGCATTACATCATTCAGTTGTGATGCGTTGGCCACATCCACCTCGTATGCCATGGGCATGATATGGCTGTATGTGCGGAACCGTTCTTTCAGGTTGTTGAGTATGCTTTTGCGGGTATCCGATACAGTGAGGTCAACAAGTGGTTCTTTGTCTTTCAGTAAGAGTGATTTACCACCAGCTCCGCTGCAGGCGTCCCACCATTTTTCGTAAGGCAAGGCGGTGAAATACTCACCTGTTTTCTGCGAAGAGGCATCCTGCACTACATAGGCATAGGGTGGCAGCCATTTATCAACAGGTGTGCCGTTGGGCAGTGCCAGGCAACTATCTGTAATTGGCTCATAGGGTATTTCCTGCTCCTCCAGTATGTCCAGCAGTTTACTTTTGCTTTTGCGTATGCGGATGAATAACGAGGGCTGCGTAAGCATACTCCTTAGCCAATCTTCCTTTGTTATTCCACCTGATAATTGTAGTTCGTAAGGAAAGAGATTATGCAACTGAATATCATGTGTCATGCTAAAACCTTCAGTCAATTGCAGCAATCTTGTATTATCTGTATGGCACAATTGCAGGCAGGCAGCTATTTTTTCTTTGAGTGTTAGTGTTATATCCAGGGCCTTACTGCAACGGTACCAGCTATAGGCCATTTCGCTCAGCATCTTACGGTCGCGACTGCCCAGCTTGGGGTATTGCCTGTAATAGTTCTTCAGGAAATGCACCAACGGTACAGTACCATCGTAGCTGCTAATAATGCTTTCAATATGTTGCCAGATGTAATGCAAAGCTTAATCCAAAAGTAAAAAGTAAAAATTCAAAAGTTAGACGGACAGTCAATCACTCCGACACAAACTTCAATCCCACTACAGATAGTATCAGCGTAACGATAAAGAACAAACGCCAGAAACTTGCGGGTTCTTTAAAGAATATTATACCTACAATCACCGTACCCACTGCGCCAATGCCCGTCCATACGGCATAGGCGGTGCCCATGGGTATGGTTTGAGAAGCCTTGTACAACAAATACATGCTTGCAGTAAGGCTCACTAAGAAGAGCGCCATCCACAAGTAAAACAGGCTGCCGCTTGCTAATTTTGCTTTAGACAAGCAAGCCGCAAACGCCACCTCAAACAATCCCGCTATTATCAATATCAGCCAGTTCATAACATGAGATTTTATCAAACAAATGCCGGATGGTTACATCCGGCATAAAATACATTGTTGTTACCTACTGTCACCTCTCCTTGGGAGAGGCCGGGAGAGGCTATACCTCCAGCAGCGTCTTCACAGGGTCTTTGCCCATCAGCAGCAGTTCGGGGTTTTCCAACAGTTCTTTTACCCTCACTAAGAAGCTCACCGACTCACGACCATCGATGATGCGGTGGTCGTAACTCAGCGCCAGGTACATCATCGGCCGTACTTCTACTTTGCCGTCTATTACCATCGGACGGTCCTGTATCTTGTGCATACCCAGTATAGCGCTTTGTGGTATATTGATAATGGGTGTAGACATCAGTGAACCGAACACACCACCGTTGGTAATGGTGAATGTTCCGCCCGTCATTTCTTCTATCGTCAATTTATTATCACGCGCTTTTGTAGCCAGGTCTTTTACAGCCAGTTCTATTTCGGCCATGCCCAGGCTTTCAGCATTGCGTATCACAGGCACTACCAGTCCTTTAGGCGCCGATACTGCTATGGATATATCGCAATAATCGTGGTACACTATTTCATCGCCGTCAATATAGGCGTTCACTGCCGGCCATTCCAGCAGGGCATAACAGCAAGCCTTGGTGAAGAAGGACATAAAGCCCAGGTTGACACCGTGCTGCTCTTTGAATACATCTTTGTACTTAGCACGTATGGCCATGATGTTGGTCATGTCCACCTCGTTGAAGGTGGTGAGCATGGCCGTGCTGTTTTTGGCTTCTACCAGCCTGCGGCTTACCGTCTTGCGCAGGTTGCTCATTTTCTTGCGGTCGTCGTTGCGGTTTATTTCGCCGCCACCTATACGGCCGGGTGCAGACAATGCGGCCAGTACATCTTTTTTGGTGATGCGGCCACCGCCGCCGGTACCTTTTATGTCCCCTGTCTTCAGCTTATTCTCCGCCATCATGGTTTTGGCTACCGGTGTAGCCTTGGCGTCCGGTGTCGCAGGAGCTTTCTCTTCTTTTTTAGGTTCTTCTTTTGCGGCCGGTGCGGCATTTTTCTTAGCGGGCGCTTTTTCTTCCTTAGCGGGGGCCGCCCCAGCCGGGCGTTCTGCCTTGTCATCGATTTTACAAGCCAGGTCGCCGATGTTCAGAGTTTGGTCCTCCTGGGCTACAATGTGTAATATACCTGCTTTTTCAGCGTTCAGCTCAAAGGTGGCTTTTTCAGACTCCAACTCGCAAAGCACTTCGTCGCGCTCCACCCATTCCCCGTCTTTCTTCAACCATTTTACCAGGGTTACTTCGCTGATTGACTCGCCCACAGCAGGCACTTTTATCTCTATCATGAAAACTTGAACATTTGGGGATGCTAAATTAGCAAACCCGCGGGTATTATTCAAAAACGAACTATTTTCGTCAAATACCTGTTTTTCTTAATAATGGATTGGTCGTCAATATTTACGGAGGATGTACAGAAGGTACTAATAGCGGCCCTGCTGGGTATGGTAATAGGCCTGGAGCGGGAATGGAGCGGTAAGCCCGCAGGCCTGCGTACGCTGATACTGGTATGCACAGGTTCGGCTCTTTTCACCATCGTGTCGTATAATATCGCTGAACTGGACAACACGAACCAAATAGACATCAGCCGCATCGCTTCCAATATCGTGACAGGTATAGGCTTCATAGGCGCAGGTATCATTTTCAAAGGAAAGAACAATGTGCACGGGCTCACCACAGCAGCCACAGTATGGATTGCAGCCGCCATTGGTATGGCAGTGGGTACCGGAGACTATATGCTGGCGGTAGCGGCAACAGTGGCCGTATGGCTGATACTGGTGGTATTGCAATGGGTGGAAACAGGGCTGAACAAAGTATCGGAAACGCTGACCTATAAGGTAAGCTTTGCCAACGTGGTGAATGCAGAGCATTTTCATTATGAAACATACTTCAACGGCAAGGGCTATATGCGAAGGGAGACAGGCTACGAGAAAAAAGGCACGGTGGTGACCGTACACTGGACGGTAAGCGCGTCGCGCCGCAGGCACGACCAGGCTATACTGCGACTGCTGAACGATACCAATGTAATAGAAATGCACTACGGTTAACGCGCCAGTGCTATACCCCAGCGGCACAGCACAAGCCCAAGTACCAGGCTGAGAACGGTGTACACTATCGCGGTAGTTGATTGTCTTCCCATCAGCAGCAGGTTGTTTTCTACAGCAAAGGTGGAGAACGTGGTAAAAGCGCCACAGAAACCCGTCGCCAATATCAGCCAGGTATTGGCGCTTAACTGGCTGCGGTGCGCCAGCCCAAATAACAGCCCTATAATAAAACAGCCCGCTATGTTGACGATGAATGTGCCGTAAGGGAAAGAGGCCGGTATATATTTATCCGTCAGCAGCTTGACCCCATAACGGGCTATACTGCCAAAGAAACCACCAATACCCACCAGCAGGAATGCTTTAAACATGAGTTAAAAGTAAAAATTATTCGTAACTCAATCACTTTTTCAAGGAACTCATGAGCCCGCAAGCTCGGTTCAAAAGCCAAAATTCAACAGGAATACTCTGTTGAATTTTGGCTTGCGATTATATTAAGTCAAAAGCCAAAACTCCGTAAAGTTTTGGCTTTTACCTTTTGAATTTTGTCCCGATAGTTATCGGTTGATTGTTAATCCACCCAGTCCGCAATAAACATATTTGTTTCGCGGGTGCCTTTGTTGTTCCTGTTACTGCTGAACAGGATTCGCTTGCCATCGGGCGAGAACATGGGGAAGGCATCGAAGCCTCCGTCGTGAGAAATTTTCTCGAGGCCGGTTCCGTCCATGTTGATAATGTACATATTAAAAGGGAAACCGCGCTCATACTCGTGGTTAGACGCGAAGATGATGCGTTTGCCATCGGGCATCCAGTTGGGCGCCCAGTTGGCCTTACCCAGGTTGGTTATTTGTTTTACATCGCTGCCATCTGCGTTAGCCACAAATACTTCCATATTGGTAGGCATTACCAGGCCTTGAGCCAGCAGGTCTTTATATTCTTTTTGCTCTTCTGCAGTTTTAGGACGTGAAGCGCGCCACACTATTTGGCTGCCATCGGGTGAGAACCATGCGCCGCCGTCGTAACCCAGCTCTTTAGTTATCTGCTTTACGTTGCTGCCATCCAGGTTCATCACATACAGGTCCAGGTCGCCGTTGCGTGTAGAAGTGAACACTACTTTATCACCTTTGGGTGAGATGGTAGGCTCAGCATCATAGCCCGGCGTATTGGTCAGTTGTTTTACTACTTTACCATCCAGGTCGCCAATGAATATATCGTAGGTGTCGTACACCGGCCATACGTATTTCTTCATCTTCTCCTTATCCGGCACGGGGGGACATTCCTTGCCTGCCAGGTGGGTAGATGAATACATCACATGCTTGCCATCGGGCATCATGTAAGAGCAGGTGGTGCGGCCTGTGCCTGTGCTCACCATTTTGTATTCAAATTTGTCTTCCCCGGTTTGTGGTAATACGCCGTAGAATATCTGGTCGCATTCAATACCCTCCGCGGGGTTAGTGCGCTGAAATACAACAGTTTTGCTGTCAAAACCGAAATACGCCTCGGCATTGTCGCCGCCGGTAGTGAGCTGTATCACGTTTTTTAAGTGTTTTTCGTCAGAGTACACCAGTGTATTGGTATCTACTTCATGTGCCGGTTCGCTGCCATGGCTGTGTCCGTGCGCTTCATGTGTTGCTTCTTCCTTTTTCCCTTCGTCTGCCGGGCCGCAGGCGGCCAATAACAGGAACAGGGCGACGATACTGTGTTGCTTCATCAATTCTATTTTGGGCGCAAAGGTATGATTGTGCGCCTTAATAGCATATGAAAAATGTAAATAGATTGTCACGGTATTGTCAGGATGCGCGTACTTGGCGTGGTGAATGCCCAGTGTGCTGGCACGGTATTTTAACATGGGTAATTGACAATGGTAAAAAAGCATCATGTTGTACACCAGCCGGCTTATTTCGTTTTAGGAATAATTCTGTGAAATATCAGCCGGCTGGCTTTTTGAATTCTGAAACCAAAAATCTATATATGAGAAAGTTGATCGTACCTGCCTTGTTCTTGTTATCAGTAGTTTTATACTCCTGCAATGGCGAGAATGCCAGCAACGAAAACGCAGAAGAGGCGAATGAAGAGAAATTTGAAGACACGGATATCGGTTATGACTCGGAATTTGCTGTTAAAGCAGCATCGGGTGGGCTAATGGAAGTGCGGTTAGGAGAACTGGCCCTGGCTAATGCAGGCTCGGAGGCCGTACGCGATTTTGGCCGGAGCATGATACAAGACCATGGAACTGCGAACCAGGAACTTCAGTCAATGGCGCAGGCAAAGAATATTACATTGCCCACAGTGCCCGACAACGACAAACTGGACAAGATCAATAAACTGGCTGAAAAGAAGGGGGCTGAATTTGACGAGGCGTATATCGATTTAATGGTCAGGGACCATAAAGAAGATATCGAATTGTTTAAAGACGAGGCCGGGAAAGGCAAAGATATTGATATTAAAGGATGGGCGGCAAGCAAAATACCCGCTTTAGAGCATCACCTTCAGATGGCCGAAAGCATACAAGACAATATGAAGAACAAAAAATAAAACAACCCGAAATATCCGGCGATTGGCCAGGATGTGATGTAATACGAAAGCAAGCAAGGCCGTACGGCCTTGCTTGCTTTTTTTTTGTGGGCTACTAAACCTGGATAGGTTCAAAAAGAATCGCGATTGACTCAGGCTCGCCCTATACAACTTACGTTTTATTGTTACGAAAAAAATCCGGGTTACGGTTCCGGTACTTCCACAGGTGGTTTATCCGTTCCCGGTTCTTCTACCGGCGTTATCTCCGGTTTAGTAGGCGGTGGCGTTTGCGGTGGTTCTCCCTTGCCGGGTATTTCCGGTTGTTTGCCTGGGTCGGGAAGTTCTTGGGGACGTTCAGGCTGCTGAAAATATTGGTCTTTCATAACTATATGTTTTTAAATGCCAAATGGATATGTTTCCGGTATTTGTGTACCATCGGGTTGAATATGCAGCGGGTGCAGCGCCGTTGTTTCATCTATATGTATAAAAGCATCGTACCGTAATGGCAGGATGGTGGGCACATAATTTCCATACTGTTCATAAGCCGGGTTATATACCACACCTATGGCCCTGTGTCCGAAATGCTGCTCCATAAACAGGTCATTTGCTATGTCCTCCATAAACAACAATTTATTCTCACTGCCGGTTTTATGCAGCAGGTATTCCCAACTCCCCTGCATGGCGGCGGGTACATCTATAGTGCGCATGTCTGCGCCCCAGCTTTTCCCGGCAATCACCTGTCCCTTATATGAGCCGAAGCCCAAGAGGAAAACATCATCATGTTTGTACTTCAGCCGCGACAGTTCACCGATATTATACATTCCCTCGTTTACCATATCAGTAGCCCTGGCATCGCCAATATGCGTATTATGCGCCCATACTATGGCCTTTGACGACGGTCCGTGGTATTGCAACAGCCTGTCCAGCGTATCCTGCATATGTTTATCCCTTACGTTCCACGAATGTGGCCCCCCGGCTATCATCGCCCTGTAGTAGCGCTCTGCATTGACTGCTATATGCGCATTCTGTTCTGTGCTGAAAACATTTTCGGGGTCGGAATTATACTGCGGCAGTTTTAGCTGTATCTCTTTCAGGAGGCTTAATACTTCAGTTGTGCACAATTCAGGCACCAGTCTCGATGCCATCGCGTACTCTCTTCCTTCATTGTTCTTATATGGTTCGAAGCACCTGAAGGCTTCCTCGGCTATCTTATAGGCAGCGGGATCGTTTTTGCCCAGGTAGTTCATGATGGCTTCCATAGACTCCCAAAGGCTATACACATCCAGGCCGTAAAAGCCTGTTTTTGAGCCCGGGCTCTTATCCTTGTTGTACTGTTTTAACCATTCTATAAAAGCCGCTACCTCCCAATTGGCCCACATCCACGTGGGCCATCTGTTAAAGCTTGATAACAATTGCCTGGCGTCATTGGCCGATTGGTCATAGTTTTTTGCATAACGGTTCAGCGCGTAACAATCCGGCCAGTCGCCCTCTACGGCTATGAAATTAAATTCCTTTTCTTCTACCAGGTGCTGCGATATCAGGCTACGCCACAAATAGTATTCGTGCGTGCCATGTGTGGCTTCGCCCATCATTACGATGCGCGCATTGCCTATCCTATCCATCAGCCGCTCCAATATCTTGTCTTGTCCGAGAACGATTGCTTTGGCGCGGAGAACAGACACCGCTTCATCCTCGTCAAAAGCGACTTTTTTGGTAAAATAACGGCGCATATACAGGCGTTTTACTCAAAAGAACTACCGTTAAAATATTATTCCTATGAGTAGTGTTATTCATTTGGCTGATATATATCAGTTTTGAAAAAGTACTCGCAGCGCCTTTACATAAGAAATTGGAGACGCCCGGGCTCAACTTCTACTTTGGCTTTTATTTCCTTTTTTTCTTTTACAATCTTATCATCCACATGCACATGAAGTCCTTCCCATTTTATTTTGATATTCCTGCCCCGTATGGTACGAAACGATGCCGCCTCTTCTATACCGTTCACCCGGTTTCCCAGGTACTGCACCAGTTGCTTACGGTCTTTCTCTGCTATCAACACTATCTCAAATATCCCATCGCTTGTGTCGGAAAAAGGACTAAGTAGCAGGTTAGGGCCTATCGAATTGATATTCATTACTTCTGCCATCAGGTAGCTGCCTGAGTAGTCGTTGCCATCTATCTCCAACTTGCATTCCCTTGCTTCGTAGTCACCTGCTATTTCAAGCATGGTACGCAATGCATCGTTCAGTTTTTCACTTGCGGATTTTTCCTTGTGGTCTTTTTTCTTCATAGCATTCATCAGGTTGGCAAATATTCCGCAGCCAAAACTTTCCAGGAAAAAATCCTGGCCGTTCAGTCCGTCTATACTGCCAATATCAAAAGGTTTTGCCTGCCTCTTGTTCAGCGACGCGATAATTTCGCCGGGGCTGCTGCTAATATTCAGTGCGGATGCTATGTTATTGGCTGTGCCCAGGGGTAACAAGGCTAGAGGTGGAATATCTTTTTTCATTTTTTTTAGCAGGTAGGCGGCAACTTTTCGCACAGTACCGTCACCCCCGGCTATTATGCCTATATCGGCATCTTTATCTATATCCCACTTCTTTCCTTTTGTAGAAATATATACGCATTTAAAGCCCTCATTCCCGATGAGCGACACCAGTTCATGTTTGTCGTGTGTGCTGTCACCCGCTTTGGGGTTGTGAAACAAGTTTGCAACTTTCATAGAGTATAGTTGTTACTATTTATAGAATAAAAAACATGCCATATCTATTGCCGTGGTATATAATGCTGTAACATGAGAATTCTGATTACGAACGACGATGGTATTTACAGTCCCGGTATTGCCGCACTGGCTAAGATCGCTTTGAAGTTTGGCGAAGTGCGGGTGGTAGCACCAGACGTAGAGCAATCATCTATGGGCCATGCTGTTACGCATTCGCGCCCGTTGTCTTACAGGAAATCGCCAATTAATTTCGAAGGTATAGAAGCGTATCGTGTAAATGGTACGCCTGCCGACTGTGTGGCGTTGGGTACACACCTCTGGTCCAGGACGGACGTAGTGCTTTCCGGCATCAACCTTGGTCCCAACCTGGGCAATTCAATGTGGCACTCGGGCACATTGGCTGCGGCGAAGCAAGCGGTTTTGTTGGGTATCCGCGGCATAGCACTCAGCACGCCGGTAGGTAAACAGGAACCTGATTTTGATACGCTTGCACCCTTCGTGGAAAAGGCGCTAAGCATATTGCTGGACGAGACTACTATTGGGCTGTTCAATGTCAATTTTCCGTCAATGCCTGTAGGCATGAAATGGACAAGGCAGTCCGTAAGGTTGTACGACGGGAGGATAGTGCCAGGCATGGACCCCATGGCCCGGAAACATTATTGGTTTACGGTAACCCCCCTGGAGCCCGCGGACGAAGGCACCGACAGGTGGGCCGTGGAGAACGGATATGTGTCTATAACACCCCTACGCCTCGACCTGACCAATGAGACCATGCTGAAGACCCTGTCGGAAGAAAAAAAGTTGGATGGTCTGTAACGCTGAATAATGCCTCATGGAAAAGATAAAACATAGCCTGGAACTGGACGAGGACATGTCCCTGTTTAAGAAAGGCTGGAAAATACACATTATTGCATGGGTTGTGTTTTATGTACTGATATTCTTCGCTGCTATTGGCTTGTTCGGAACAGGGCCGTTAAGCTATAGCGAGGTTTCCAACGAGGGTGGGCGAATTAAATACGAACGTTTCCTGCGCGATGAGGCCGAGACAGAGGTCATTATTACAGCAGACAATGTCGTTGATGCAGTGCACCTGGCATTGCCGCAGGACTACCTTGACTATATAGGTATTGTCCGATTTAATCCCGAACCGCAGACCCGCGAATTATTGAATCATACTGTCGTTTACACTTTTCCCGCCACAGGTATCGCCAGGGTTTCTATGCTGGTAAAACCTAAAATGCCCGGAAGGCTCACAACAGATATAATGGTCAACGGAAGAAAATTTGCATTATCTCATATAATATATCCTTAGTCATGAATCCTGTAATAAGAGGCATTGTTATTTATTTGTTCCTGATGCTCATTTTCCGTCTGAGCGGAAAGCGTACGCTGGCGAGTACTACACCATTCGAATTTGTGTTGCTGCTAATAATAAGCGAAGTAACTCAACAGGCCCTGGTGGGTGAGGATTATTCTATAACCGCTTCTCTTGTGCTTATACTTACATTGGTTGGTACGGACCTGTTCTTTTCAGTCATAAAAAGCAGGTTCCGTATGTTTGAAAAAGTAACAGAAGGCACACCGGTAATACTGGTAGCAAACGGCAAGCCGCTCAAAGAACGGATGGCAAAGACAAGGGTAAGTGAAGAAGACGTGTTGGAAGCTGCAAGGAACCTGCATGGCCTCGGGCGTATGGACCAGGTAAAATATGCGGTTTTGGAGATAGACGGTAGTATATCTATCATCCCGGAAGAAAATGACTAAAACTCCAAAATTGCACTCAGTTTGTACGAAGTGGGGATATAGACCTTTGAAGGATGACATTTTTTATCGCGCAAATTCCCGCTAACCTGACCCAGTGAATCAACCCGGACTCCTCGTTCGAGGCGCCTTAGAAAAAAAATATCAGAAGGTAATTTGGTATTTGTCAAAAAAGTATACATTTGCGCGTTCAAAATTTTCAAATACTTCTTAGATTAACATCAAGAATGAAAAAAACCTTCTTACAATCGCTTAGCTGCAAGGCTGCACAAGGTGCAGGCTTCAGGGGTGGGTTTTTTGCTGAGCCTGTAACCGACTCAGTTTTTTTCAACCATACTGCCTGTCTTTGGTTGCGACGTTGATACACAACTATCCCAATAGTCATTGACTGTTGATGAAACCGGCCTGCCGGTTTTCGACTGCCTGATCTGCGTGTTTTCATCACGTGGCATCGTGTATCTATTTACATTTTTAACATTCTGAAATAATGAACCAGACGTTCATGGTTTTGGTGGCTGGTAGCCACCATGCCGGTTATGCGCATACAATATGCGAAGAGATGGCTGCATCCGCTAAAGCCCGTGGTACAGGTATAGCCAAACGTACCCCCGAGTATGTGGAGAAAAAAATGCTTGAAGGCAAGGCGGTGATTGCTCTCACCAACGATGGGGAATGGGCTGGTTTTTGTTACATCGAAAGCTGGAGCCATGGTGAATATGTCGCTAATTCAGGCCTTATTGTAGCGCCACAGTTCAGGAAGAGCGGACTGGCAAAGCAAATCAAGAAGCGGGTATTTGAGCTGAGTAAAACGCTGTATCCTGAATCTAAAATATTTGGCCTGACAACAGGATTGGCAGTTATGAAAATAAACAGTGACCTGGGTTATGAGCCTGTTACCTATGCAGAGCTTACCCAGGACGATGCATTTTGGGCTGGCTGTACCAGCTGCGTGAATTATGAAATATTGATGAGCAAAGGACGTATGAATTGCCTGTGTACTGCTATGTTGTACGACCCCAAAGATCACTTCCCGCCTGAGGTTACCGCCAGGCAATTCAGGAAAAAAGCTAAGATATACGAGCGATTGCTGCGCATAAAGAAACTATTTATTAAAAAAACAAAAGTACTGGTATCGTTAACCTGGTAAATTATGAGACAGAAAGTTGTATTGGCATATAGCGGCGGATTAGACACTACATTTTGCGCTATTTATTTAAACAGGAAGATGAACCTGGACGTTCACGCTGTTACTATTCAGACGGGTGGCTTCAGCGATGAAGAACTGGAACAGATAAAACAGCGGGCATTGTTATTGGGGGTTACTTCTTTTAAAGTAATTGATGTAACTCAGCAATATTATGAATCATGCATTCGCTACCTGGTATATGGGAATGTGCTGAAGAATGCGACCTACCCGCTGAGTGTAAGCGCTGAACGGATGCTGCAGGCGGTAGCGGTGGCGGAATATGTGAAAGAGACAGGTGCTGAATATGTGGCACATGGCAGTACCGGTGCGGGAAATGACCAGGTGCGTTTCGATATGGTTTTTCAAAGTATGATTCCATCGGCTAAAATTATCACACCCATCAGGGACATGAGACTGAGTAGGGAGGCAGAGATAGCGTTTTTGCAGGAGAACGGCGTTGAAATGGATTTCAATAAAGCGCAATACAGTATCAACAAAGGCCTGTGGGGCACGTCGGTAGGTGGCAAAGAAACATTGAGCAGTAATGGTTATTTGCCGGAAGAAGCCTGGCCAACACAGGTTACTGCTACTGAACACGCAGAGATAGTGCTGCACTTTGACAACGGAGAGCTGACCGGGATAAATGAACAGGTAGGATTGAACCCCATTCATGCTATACAGCAGTTGCAGGCACTGGCGCAGCCCTACGGCATAGGCCGCGATATTCATGTAGGGGATACGATTATTGGCATAAAAGGCAGGGTGGGTTTTGAAGCTGCCGCCCCGGTCATTATCATCAAGGCGCATCACCTGTTGGAGAAGCATACGCTTACCAAATGGCAAATGTATTGGAAAGATCAGCTAAGCACCTGGTATGGTAACTGGCTGCACGAGGGTATGATGTTGGACCCTACTATGCGTAATGTTGAAAAGTTTATGGAAGACACGCAGGCTAATGTAACAGGTGACGTATTCGTTACTCTTTATCCATACAGGTTTGTGATAACCGGCGTTGACAGTGAACACGACCTGATGAACAACAAATTCGGCGCTTATGGAGAGATGAATAATACCTGGGATGGCGAAGATGTGAAAGGCTTTGCAAAGATATTCGGGAACCAGGTTGCTATTTTTCATGCTGTCAACAATGGTAAAGAGGAGGTGGTAGAAAATGGATAAGAAAATTAGGGCGGGAATAGTAGGTGGTGCCGGGTATACAGGTGGTGAGTTGACCAGATTATTATTGCATCACCCCGCAGTTGATATAGCCTTTATACATAGCAGAAGTAATGCAGGCAAACAAGTGGCTTCAATACATACAGACCTGGTTGGAGAAACAGATTTGTGTTTTGTGTCAAAACCGGGCTACGACATTGATGTACTCTTTTTTTGCACAGGCCATAGCGAGTCTAAAACCTTTTTGTCGTCTAACCAGGTTGAGGAACATGTAGTGATAATAGACTTGTCGCAGGATTTCAGGCTGGCAGGTGCGCATAAGCTTGGTAGCCGCGATTTCGTTTATGGGTTGCCTGAGGTATATAAGCAAAATATTGTCAAAGCAAATTCTATTGCCAATCCGGGGTGTTTTGCTACGGCTATACAGTTGGCATTGCTGCCATTGGCTTCGAGTCAATTACTGAAAGAAATACATGTTACAGGAATTACAGGAGCAACAGGCGCGGGGCAGAAACTGCAGCAAAGTTCACATTTCGCATGGAGGGCAAACAATATCCAGGCATATAAAGCATTGGCCCATCAGCATGTAGGTGAAATCGTACAGACGCTTGCAGATATGCAGCCGGGTTTTACCGGGCTGAATTTTATTCCATGGCGTGGAGACTTTACCCGTGGTATCTATGTGTCAGCATATACAGCGTTTGATAAAAGCTTAGAAGAGGCATACGGGATATATGAACAGTATTACCAGGAGCATCCTTTTACGCATGTGTCGCGAAGTATGGTTGACTTAAAACAGGTAGTAAATACAAACAAGTGCCTGCTACACCTGGAACTTACAGAGGGTAAGTTAGTAGTTCATGCAGCCATAGATAACCTGTTGAAGGGCGCTTCGGGACAGGCAGTGCAAAATATGAACCTCATTTTTGGCCTGGCAGAAACTACCGGTTTATTACTTAAATCAACTTCATTTTAAATACACTGCTATGAAATTATTTGATGTATATCCCATAAATGACATAACTATTGTAAAGGGTGAGGGCTCTTATGTATGGGATGATAATGATGTACGGTACCTGGATTGTTATGGCGGACATGCTGTTATTTCCATTGGCCATAGCCACCCATACTATGTACAGGCTATTGAGGAGCAGTTGGGCCGGATTGGGTTTTATTCCAATTCTGTACGCATACCCATACAACAACAACTTGCAGCTTTGTTAGGCGAAGTGTCAGATAAAACCGACTATCAACTGTTTTTGTGCAATTCAGGTGCAGAGGCCAATGAGAATGCCATAAAGCTCGCCTCTTTTCACACAGGACGAAGCAAGGTGGTGGCCTTCTCAAAATCTTTTCATGGCAGAACGTCTCTGGCAGTAGCAGCAACTGATAACAAGGCCATTGTAGCTCCGGTTAATGAAACCGGTAATGTAATATTCCTGCCGTTTAATGATGTCGAAGCATTAAAAGAGTATTTCGCTCTGCATGGAAATACAATTGCTGCTGTCATTGTTGAAGGAATTCAAGGAGTGGGTGGTATCAATATTGCATCAATTGACTTTTTGCGTACTATACGCAGTTTGAGCGATAAATATGGGGCTGTATATATAGCCGATGCCGTTCAATGCGGCTATGGTCGTAGTGGTAAGTTTTTTTCGCATGACTATGCCGGCGTAGATGCAGATATATACAGTATGGCCAAAGGTATGGGCAATGGCTTCCCGATAGGCGGCATTGCTATTGCACCCGGTATATTGCCGAAGTACGGCATGTTAGGTACAACATTTGGAGGGAATCACCTGGCTTGTGCCGCTGCGCTGGCTGTGCTGACAGTTATCAGGGAAGAAGGACTGATAGAAGCTGCTGATAAAAAGGGTGAGTACTTGAAAAAACAACTTCAAGAGGTTAACGGGCTAATGAATGTGCGCGGCCGCGGACTTATGATTGGTTTTGATGTAGCAGACAGATTCAGAGATTTACGCAGGAACTTGCTGCACAAACATAAAATATTCACTGGTGAGGCCAAGCCAAATACCGTGCGGATATTGCCTGCGTTGACCATCGGCTATGCTGAGTTGGATATACTGGTCGATGCAATTAAACAAGAAATAGATTATTTGAATACAGTGAATTGAGATGAGGCATTTTACTTCAGTATCTGATGTTGCAGATATAGACGAATTAGTGGAAAAAGCGCTTGTGTATAGGGCCAACCCATTGGCAGACATGGCGCTAGGAAATGGTAAGCGCATGGGATTGTTGTTTATGAATCCCAGCATGCGCACACGTATAAGTACCCACGTAGCTGCGCGTAACCTTGGGATAGAGGTCATTGTATTTAACATGGATAAGGACGGCTGGAAACTGGAATTAGAAGATGATGTGGTGATGAACGGCACAAGTGTCGAACATATTAAAGACGCCGCACCCGTTTTAGGGGCTTATTTCGATGTGCTTGGGGTTCGTACGTTTCCTACGTTGATAAGTAAAGAGGATGACTACGCAGAGCCATTGCTTTCCAGTTTGATAAAATATGCCGGGATACCTGTTGTCAGTCTTGAAAGCTCAACGCTTCATCCCCTGCAGAGCCTTGCAGATATAATAACGATATCAGAACACCACAACCGGTTAACAAGGCCAAAGGTCGTGCTGACATGGGCACCGCATATTAAACCTATTCCCCAATGTGTGGCCAATTCATTTTCGCAATGGATGACTACATGGGGCCAGGCTGATTTTGTTATCACCCACCCGCATGGGTATGAGTTAGATACCGCTTATACAGGTAACGCAACCATTGAATATGATCAACAGGCTGCACTGCAAGGTGCGGATTTTGTCTATGTGAAGAATTGGAGCAGTGTCTCAGAATATGGAAAGGTTTTGACAGAGGATAGTAACTGGATGCTGACACGAGAACACTTGCTGGCCACAAATGATGCCCGGGTAATGCATTGCCTGCCGTTGCGGAGGAATTTGGAATTAAGCGGGGAGGTGCTGGACTCTGACAATAGCATAGTGACGATGCAGGCTGCAAACAGGGTTTGTGCAACGCAGGCGGTATTAGCTGAAATTCTAAAATCATTGTAAGGTATGTTGACTGTTATAAAAATTGGTGGAAATGTGATTGATGATGCAGATGCGCTGGATGCGTTTTTGTGTGATTTTAATAAAGTAGAGGAGCCTAAAATATTGGTACATGGAGGAGGGAAGCTCGCCACACAGTTTGGGCTGAAACTGGATATACAACCTCAGTATGTGCATGGCAGGAGGAAAACTGATAAGCAGACACTGGAACTGGTAACAATGGTGTATGGTGGGTTAATCAATAAAAATATAGTAGCTGTATTGCAGGCTAAAGGGTGCAACGCAATAGGACTCACCGGCGCAGATGCAGGGGTAATTAAGGCTGTAAAACGTCCCGTAGTCGACGTTGATTATGGTTTTGTAGGAGATGTGCCAGGCTCAGGAGTTGACGTAAATATATTAGCATCCCTGCTTGGCCTGGGCTTAGTACCTGTGTTGGCCCCGCTAACATACGATGGTAATGGCGGCATGCTTAACACCAATGCTGACACAATAGCGCAGGAGGTGGCTAAGGCTATGGCTGCAACTATGGATGTTCAGCTGATTTATTGTTTTGAAAAAAATGGGGTTTTGAGAGATGCTGATGATGAAAGCTCCGTTATTCAACAGATAGAGGTGACCGATTTTGATGCATTGATAGCTGAGGGTGTTATTTCCGGCGGCATGATACCAAAGTTGGAGAATGCAGGTAATGCCGTGAGCTGTGGTGTAAAGAGGGTGGCGATAGGTAACGCAGCATACATAAGCAATATTTTATCAGGTAAAAGCGGCACAGAAATATTATGATTAATAGTTCTCAAGAGGTATTATTTCTCAAGGTGTTGCAGTTGCTAAAGCAATTGATAACAGTTCCGTCATTTAGCAAAGAAGAGCAGGGTACAGCTATGGTCTTGCAGCAGTTTTTGCAATCACATGGCATCAGGCCTAATCGGCTGATGAATAATATATGGGCGGTCAACAAGTATTTTGATGATGCTAAACCTACGATATTACTCAACTCCCATCACGATACTGTAAAGCCCAATAGTGCTTATACCAACAATCCATTTTCGCCAATCGAGGCCGATGGTAAGCTGTACGGGTTAGGTAGTAATGATGCAGGAGGCTGTTTGGTGTCGTTGCTGGCTGCCTTTCTGCATTTTTACGAGAAGCAGAACATGAAGTACAATCTTGTTTTTGCTGCTACAGCTGAAGAGGAAATATCCGGGGCAAACGGTATCGCCGCACTGTTGCCTGAACTTGGGAATATTGATGCTGCGATAGTAGGGGAGCCAACACTGCTGCAAATGGCTGTCGCCGAAAAAGGATTGATTGTACTCGATTGCGAAACGGCAGGTGTGCCGGGTCATGCCGCCAGAGATGAAGGAGAGAACGCTATATACAAATCATTGCATGATATCATGTGGTTTCAAAGCTTCCATTTCCCCAGAGAATCAGATATGTTGGGCCCCGTCAAAATGTCGTTGACAATGATTAATGCAGGCACGCAACACAATGTGGTGCCTGCATCCTGCAGGTTTACTGTAGATGTCAGGGTAAATGAGTGTTATTCAAACGAAGAACTGGTAGAGGAGATAAAAAAACACGTAAGCTGTGATGTTGTGGCAAGAAGTATGAGGTTAAGATCAACTGCTATTGATATTAACCATCCCTTAGTTGCCGCGGGCCGTGCGCTGGGCAAAAAGGCTTTTGGCTCATCAACATTATCTGACAAGGTTTTTATGGATTTCCCTGCACTGAAAATCGGGCCTGGAGATTCAGCCAGAAGCCATATTGCTGACGAATTTATTTATACATCTGAAATAGCAGATGGGATTGATATTTATATACAGATATTAAATAGGTTGTTATGAAGATCTGGCAGAAAAATGATAGCTCAACATCTGAAATTGTAGAACGTTTTACCGTCGGAAGTGATAGGGGTTTTGACATGCTACTGGCTAAATACGACGTCAGGGGCTCGTTAGCTCATACAGCTATGCTTTGCGATGTGGGGTTGTTAACAAAAGAAGAATATGCTTCTGTAAAAGAGGGGCTTGAAGCTATCTATTCTGAAATAGAAGAAGGGAGGTTTAGTATATCACCTGAATGTGAGGATATACATTCGCAAGTTGAGTGGATGCTGACTCAGAGGATTGGAGATGCAGGAAAAAAGATACACAGTGGCCGTAGCCGCAACGACCAGGTGGCTGTAGATATAAAGCTGTATCTGAAAGATGAATTGGGTGCCATAAAATATAAGGTGCTGGAACTGTTCGACCTGCTTATCCACCTGAGCGAAAAGCATGCTGGTAGCCTGATGCCTGGTTATACGCATTTGCAGGTAGCAATGCCTTCTTCATTTGGCCTGTGGTTTGGTGCCTATGCCGAGGCGTTGACTGACGATATGGAAATGCTCACCGCCGCCTATGCTATGACGGATAAAAATCCACTTGGCAGTGGTGCTGGTTACGGCTCTTCCTTTCCTCTTAACAGGACGACTACTACCCGGTTGTTGGGTTTTGGCGATATGCACTATAACAGCATTTACGCACAGATGAGCAGGGGTAAGACCGAGAAATTTGTGGCTTACGGGCTGAGCGCTGTAGCAGCTACCCTGTCAAAGCTCAGCATGGATGTCTGCCTGTATAATAGTCAGAATTTTGGTTTTATAACATTGCCTGACAACCTGACCACGGGTAGCAGCATTATGCCCCACAAAAAAAATCCTGACGTGTTTGAACTGATCAGGGGGAAATGCAACAGGATACAAGCTGTGCCGAATGAGCTTACACTATTGATAAACAATTTACCATCCGGGTATCACAGAGATATGCAATTGACGAAAGAGATATTATTTCCGGCAATTGAAGCGTTAAAGTCATGCCTGGATATGGCAGTGTTGATGCTCCGGCATATTGAGGTCAGGCAGAATATACTGGCTGATGAAAGATACAGGTACATTTTCACGGTTGAGAAATTAAACGATATGGTAAACAGTGGCATCCCGTTCAGAGATGCATACAGGCAGGTAGCCGAAGAGGTGTTATCCGGAAGTTTTATATACGAAAAGTCCTCCCTTGTACACACCCATGAGGGGAGTATAGGTAATCTGTGCAACAGTAAAATAGCAGAAAGAATGAAGAAACACCGATAATGAGGTTGTTTTGTATAGGTAAAACATAAAACAAAGAAAGCCGATTCTTTCGAACCGGCTTTGCTCCCCCTTCAGGACTTGAACCTGAGACCCCCTGATTAACAGTCAGGTGCTCTAACCAACTGAGCTAAGGAGGAATAACTTTTTATTCCCGCCTCCTTTTCGGCCCCCTGATTAATCCCGCACGTGCGGGACTCAACCAACTGAGCTAAGGAGGATTGTTAATTGGGATTGCAAAAATAACCAACTTCTGATTTTTGCAAAATCTTTTTACTGAAATCCACCCAGATATTTAAAATTCTTAAGTATCAGCCTTATATCAGTATCCGATGCATATTCCTGCGCATAAATAATATCGAGTTTTTCGGCTGCTTCATCATCAGGCGTATAGTGCTTAACGATGTTGTAAGGTGGTAATACGCCTTTCCTTATCCGGGGCAGGCCAGGCTGGTGTTGACTATAGCCTACCCAAGTCAGTTTCCCGGATAATACACCTATGCAGTTATTAAATAGACGTCCTGGCCGATTTACAAAAAATGCCAGTATTGGGAATAATAATATGAAGCTGATGGCGAAAAATACGTCCATCACCCGCTTATTGCGCTGCCTGCCGAAGTCAGACAAATTGTATCGCCTGTCCAGCGTGTACAGGTCGCCGGCGGTTTGGCTGGAATTGCTGCCTACAAAGCTGTTGCTGCCGGGGATGTGTATCTTATATTCATAATCTTTGCCGCAAACCTCCATTTGCCTGAAGACTTCGTTATAACTCACTCCATTGATGCAAAAGATAATCTCGTCTATATCTGCGGCGTAGGCAAACTGCTTTAGTTGGGGTAATGCTGCGATAGCAGTTCCTTTGCTGCCTGACGGCTCTATCCGCCCTGTTATTTCCGGCGAGAAATGAACATTTTTCAGGGTAATGGTTGTTTGCTCATACTCGCCTTCGTGTGCTACTATCACTCCTTTGCCGGGTAGCTCGTCGTAGCGGATAAACCGGAATATCCCCAGCCTGTACAGCAGCCCATGCAGCCCCAGCATAGCCACGGTGCCGATGAAAGCGGAAAATATAATAATAGCTCTCGAATAACGAAGTTCCGGTGGCAGCAAACCATAATAAGCCAATATCACCACGGTACCCACCGCCATGCCTCTTACTACGCGGGTAGGTTTATAGGCCTTGTCGTACACGCCGTTGAAGAACAGGCTGAGTATCCATATACCTATATAAGCGGGAAAGGTTTTTAATATTGATTCGAGAGGAATGGGTAAAATATGTTTCACTTCCTCCACCCAAAACGTGGTCATAAACGCAAGCGTGGCCAACAGTATCAATGCATCAAATAAGGGCAGGCGCAGAACTTTCAATACCTGCTTCACAACACTGAGGACGGCCCTGAGCACTATGCCAATATTGATAAGCATTATAAACAGGTGGGCATTGGTTTTTGAATAATGCTTTTTTACAAAAACGGAAAGTGCGTCATTGAAAATACGCACGTGCGATATCGTGGCTTTTCGCGTACTCTCTCCTTTGTAGTGTATCAAACTAACCTCAGGATAATAAATATTCTTGTAGCCGGCTTTTTGTATGCGGTAGCAAAGGTCAAAGTCTTCGCAATACATGAAGTAGGCTTCGTCAAAGGCCCCGCCCTGGGCTTTTATTATGCTGTGCCTCACCATCATACAGCAGCCGGAGAGTATATCCACCTCCGCCGTTTCGTTTTCCTTCACATGTACGGCATAGTACTTATTGAAGTAGGGCGAGTTCTTGAATATCTTGTTGATGCCGGTGGTTTTGAATATGGCTACCGAAAGGCTGGGAAAGGATTTCTTCCCGTCAGGTGCGTATTGCCCGCGGCCGTCTATTAGCCGGGGGCCTATGCTTCCCGCTTGGGGATGGATATCCATATAGGCTATCATCTTTCGCAAAAAATCTTCCGGCATTACCGTATCTGGGTTCAGGAATAAAATATACTCACCCTTTGCTAAGGCTACACCCTGGTTGTTGGCGCGGGAAAAGCCCAGGTTTTCTTTGTTTTCTATCAGATGTACCTGCGGGTATTTAGCCTTTATCATCGCACAGCTACCGTCTTTGGAGTTGTTGTCCACTACTATCACTTCGGCATCCATACCCTCAGCGGCACGAAATACTGAATGCAGGCATACTTCTATGAAGTACTTCACATTATAGTTGACGATGATTACCGATAGCTTCATTTAATATCGAGCGGTGTGTTGGCTTTGCGAATATACTGGCACCCTTTGTAAATAACGAAAAAGCAGCCCGGCAATTGTACAGGGCTGCTTTTATGAGATAATTGTGAGAAAATTATTGATACAAATAATAAATATTGGTCACCCATTTGTTACTGTCTTGCTCCTGCTCGGGACCGATAATATATTCTTCAAGCCTCAACGGGTTGGTCAGTCCTTTTTCACTAGCATGTTTTTCTATTGCCGTATGACCGTTTTTGAAATTCTCCATGGTATACGGTCCCACCAGTACCAGTTTATAGCCTTTGCTTTCTGGTATGTCCACCATAGTCATACCTTTTACCGGTCCAGTCACAGGAAAGGCCGCCGCGAGGTCTGTTTCGCCACTTGTTTCATCCCATTTGTAAGTGATGGTGTATGCAGGGCCACGCATTTGGCTACCGGCTGCTGTCGCTATGGCTTTGAGAGATGGCCCGAAAAAGCTGTCCATCTCGTTCACCTTTAGAGTCTTGCGAATAGTCGCAAAACTGGTAGCCGGGAAGGTCACTTCTTCGATGGTGTACGCAGGTGCGGGTGCCTTGGCTTTTCCGCTTTCCACGTATTCTTTCAGCAGTTCCAGGCCGCGGCCCAGCATTTTTTCCATCATCCTTTTGCCAAACAGCGCGCTCATGCCGCGCATCCAGAAAGAGGATTCTCCACTATACCCGTTAGTAGCCACCACAGCGCCATCTTCACCCGATACCGTCACCCAGCCTACCGCCTTGCCTTCAAATGGTTTTACAAAATGCAGGTCGTAACGCATACTGTCGCCTTCTACTGTGCTTATGGTCATCTCGCCCATATTGCTCTCGCTTGTCCACGACGACTTTTGGCCAACCTGGCCTGCGGGGCCTGTGATGGTCGTTTTGATACTAGGGTCCATTTCTTTCCATGGGCTCCAGTTCTGTTGGTTTTCCAGGTCTACCATCTGGTTCCAGACCACATTTTTGGGTGCGTTTATGGTTGTACTTTTTACAACTGTCATTTGTGCAGGTGTAGCAATACACAATATGATGTACCCGACAAAGAGGATTATTATTAGTATCAATAAAAAACGTAAGACTTTCATATAGCGATGATTTAGATTGCTAAATTATAAAAAACAATATAAGAGTGTAGCGTTTATGTGTTTTTTTGCTTTAACATCTGTGTTTTATACATATTTTGGCTTTTTATAAAGAAAATTGATAACGATAACGAATGTACCTTTGCACCTGATGAAAAATTTGCGGCATATGGACCTGCCGGCTATTGAGGCTCTGCTGCAGCAATGGGGTGAGCCGAAATTCAGGGCGAAGCAGGTATATGAATGGCTCTGGAAGAAATTTGCCGGAAGTATAGAGGATATGACCAACCTGCCTAAGCAACTCAGGGAGAAGCTGGCAGCGGAATATTTTATCCCGAAAGTGAAGATCCACCATAGCCAGTTCAGCAGCGACGGTACCATCAAAAACAGGTTGCAACTGCACGACGGCTATTTTATAGAAAGCGTATTGATACCCACTGATAAGCGTATGACGGTTTGCGTTTCCTCGCAGGTAGGCTGCTCTCTTTCCTGCAAGTTCTGCGCCACGGGTTTCCTGCCACGCAAGCGTAATGTAGACTACGATGAAATAGTGGACGAAGTGGTGCTGGCGCACGAGCAGGCCCTGAAGCACTATAACCGCCCGCTGACCAATATTGTGTTCATGGGTATGGGCGAGCCATTGCTGAATTATAAAAACGTACTGAAAGCGATCGATATCATCAGCTCGCCCGACAGCCTGGGCATGAGTCCCCGCCGTATTACCGTGTCAACCGCAGGTATCGCCAAGATGATTGAGAAGCTGGGCGATGACCAGGTGAGGTTCAAACTGGCGCTGTCGCTGCACGCCGCCAACGATGTGAAGCGTGACCAAATAATGCCCATCAACGAAACCAACAACCTGAAAGCCCTGGTAGCTGCGCTCAATCATTTCTACCAGAAGACGAAGAACGAAATAACATTCGAGTATATCCTGTTCAACGGTGTGAATGACAGTATAAAAGATGCAGACGAACTGGTGAAGATTTACCGCCAGGTACCGGCTGATTTGGTCAACATCATTGAATACAACCCCATAGAGCAGGCCGACTTCAGCAAGCCCGACGAGGACAAGACTATGCATTTCTTGCGTTACCTGGAGTCGAAAAAGGTGAATGCCAAGCTACGCCGCAGCCGGGGCAAGGATATTGATGCAGCCTGCGGCCAATTGGCCAATGTAGACCATGCGGAGAATAAGGGGGCATAATTATTCATATCTTTATTGTATGAATATACGCCTGCTGATACCTGTACTTTTGATGTTGTCAGTTTATTGCAGTTGCGACAACATTTCCACTTATCCGATAAGCCAGCCCGATGCGTCGCTTGACGATGACCGCCTCATAGGCAAATGGAAATTTGAGGAAGACACTAACAAAAATAATTTTTACGAGGTATATCCCAGTGCCTACCCACATCAGTATCATGTACGGTTCTGGAACAGGGGTGGCACTAATCCTACTTATGAAGGGAATGTATATTATTCCAAAGTGGAAAGCGAAACGTTTCTGAATATACCATATTTCACTAATCCCCTGGAAGGGCACTGGTATATCTTCCTGCGGGTACTGGATATAAATAAAGATGGCTCAAAAATGACCGGTGCGGTAGTTGGTGACGAAACGATGCTCAACCTGGGTAGCGAAAGGGAAGTTCAGCACCACATTGTCAAAAACGTAAACAACCCCGGCTTCTATCTCGATACGGTACATTTATTTAAAGTCAAATAACTATGGTCACCACCAAAACAGCAAGACAAATGGCTATGTCGTTCGACGAAGTGATGGAAGAGCCGCATTTTGAAAAGACGTCCTTTAGGATTGGCAAAAAGATATTCGCCACTATGAATGAGCCTGAAAAACGCATGACCCTCAAGCTTTCCCCGCTCGACCAGGATGTCTTCTGCACCTTTGATAAAAATGTGGTGTATGCCGTGCCCAATGCCTGGGGCAAACAGGGATGGACGCATGTTAACCTGCAAACTGTCAGGAAGGAAATGCTAAAAGACATCCTCACGGTAGCCTACTGCACGGTGGCGCCTAAAAAGCAGGCGGAGAAATACCGGATAGACGAAGATATATAAACAGAAAAGCAGCCTTACGGGGCTGCTTAATATTACAACGAGAGAGACAATGCTTATTCTTGAGTAGCTGTGTAAACCACATCTACAGCGTAAGTACCTGCAGGGTAAGCAAAACCGGGAGTAGCTTTATACTTTACGCTGAAAGTCTGGTTGCCGCCACGGTCAGCGCCTGTCAGCAGGTTTTGGTTGCTTGAAGTTAAAGTAGCGTAGTTGCTGAAAGAACCTGCGATATCGCCGCCTGTACCGTTAGCTGTTACTTTTACAGCCAGTACACCCTCTACAGGCATTTCAGGAGCAGGGGTAGTGTTACCTGTATAAGAGAACTCATCATTATTAGCTTTTACAGCTACTGAGAAGTTTTTGTTAGAACGTACTTTCAGTTCCTGCGCATCGCTCTCAACACCGTTAGCGTAGTCGTTAACTGTTGTGAAAGGGATGGTAACGTCAGCACCGGTAGCGCTGCTGTTGCCGGTAAAAGTGATCTCGATAGCGTTGCTCAGTATCAGGTTGGTAGTCTGAGAAGCAGAGCTTGACTGGTTAGACTGGTTTTGAGCGTTAGCACTGAAACCGATTGTTGCGAAAGCTGCGATTGCGATGATCTTTTTCATTTTGTTTGTTTTTTTAGTTGGTTTGTTTGATTGATTTGTTTGTTTGCTTGCCCGCCGTCGGCGGTGGTTTGTTTGCTATTGTGATACAAAGATGCGGCGGGCAAGCCCCGAAAGAGAAATTTTCCGCACCTGTTAACGCCCGGTTTGCAAGCGGTTAACGGGTAATTAACAAACATTTCGTAATTAATTAAATGATAATCAATCAATTGCAACAAAAATAGCCGCAACCCCTGAAAAAAGGCTACGGCTTTTTAGCATGAAAAATACTTACTGTTTTGCTTCCGCCAGTTCGGGTAATGCCGCAGGAAAACTGTCAGTTTCCTTATGTCTATCCAGGGAAGGTGGGGTAATATTTACCACCTCCGAATAAGACATGGTGCCGTTCATGTTGAGCTGCCCCACGCGGTAATAAGCATAGTCGTGGCCGGAGAGGTCATATTGGTGCTGTACGGGTTGTATAGAGTTGGTGGTAGCGGACAGGCGGCCTATTATATTGAACTCTTTATTATCATTGCTGGCCTCTATACTGTAGTACCGCACATTCACCTCGTTGCGTGTTGAAAAGCTGATATAAGCCCTTTTCTGTTGGCCGTGCAGGGCGATGCTGTTGAAGGCTGTGGGTTGCGCACTTAATAGAAGCGTGTTGCAGATAGCAAGGATGAAAATGATTGCTTGTTTCATAATTGTATTTTTTAAGATGGTTAATGTTTGCTTTTTGACAATACAAAGGTGCGGCGGCCACTGACGCTTTTTATTAGTAGAATGGCCGGTGGGGCACGGTATTAGCACGTTGCCGGCCACCGTGAAAACACCTTTTTTACATGCTTTGGAAATTATCAACCGTGAAAACACGGTATCAGGACAGTATTATCACGTTATGATTGTCCATAATGTATGAGTACCTTGGAGGCTCACACAAAACATATACTATTATGAAACAAACAATTATTGCACTGCTGGCCATTGTACTATTGGCCGCCTGCCAGCAAAATGCTGAAGAAGCAAAAACAGCAACTGATGTAATTACGACGGAAACCGATGAAGTACCATCCTATGAACATTTATATATATCAGAAGGCGCAGGCGATACTTTGATACAGAACTACCATAAGTACCTGAGGGAGTCGCTGGGTATTGATACCAACCAACTGCTGGACAGGCAACTGTCATTTATGATAGATGCCCAAAAACTAAAGAACTACCTGGATGCTCATCCTGACATAAAAATGCTGGATATATACCTCGCGAGGACAACGCCTGATGCTACAGGGTCAATGACATTGGTATATGTAGGCGCCAAAGACAGTCTTGTAGACCAGGGCGATGGTGAAATAGATACCTTTTATGTAGAGCAGGCGCACTATAAATCCTCCGACCCCGGACATGAACACCCGCAGGTAATGGATAATGCCTTCCCATGCCCCACATGTGAAGAGAGGATACGCGTTTTTGGCAGGTCGCATACTACGGGGGATGAATAATTGAATCTGGGTACATCATGCAAACAATAATATTTAGTGTGTATTATATTGTCCTGCTATTGGCAACAATAACAGGTATTATTCTGTACAGGCGTCTTGATACAGCATTGCGTTTTATTGTGATACTGCTGATACTGACTCTTGTATCAGAAGCGGCTTCCTATATTTTAGTCAAATCAGAATCATATGGTCTTAGATATACAGTGTTTCATGTTTATAACATACTGCAATTATTATTGATAACCCAGTTTTTTATTTATGCTATTAAACCCTATCACTACCGAAAACTTATTATAGCAGCATCTGCCTTATGTCCGCTGATTGGGATACTCAACATTATTTACCTGCAACCCATAGACAAGTTGAATACCAATATGTTGATGTTTGAAAGTTTTGCAATAAACAGTATGGCTTTATATTTCATCTACCATACCATCAAAAACACAGGTACCCGGAATATTTTCAAAGACATACATGTAAGAATTGCACTGCTATTGCTGATTATGTGGAGCAGTACTTTTTTCTTTTGGGCCTTCATATCTGTGTTGTTTATTGGACAATGGCAATACGTGAATTTTGCATCTTATCTATTTATGGGAGTGAATATGATAATGTACGCAGGAATCGGTAGCGTTTTTATACAACTAACTAAAAAAAAAATAGTAAATGGATGACGCTACTAAAATTGCTATTGTCTTTATTTTAGGCTCTCTCACGCTATTGGTATTCGTACTATTCATAGTGCTGATACTGTTTGAATACCGCAAGCGGCAGGTAAGGCATGTCACTGAGAAAATGGAACTGCGCCAGCGCTATAATGATGAGGTACTGAAAACACAGATAGAAGTGCAGGAACAGACTTTTAAATACATAGCCGAAGAACTGCACGATAATATAGCACAAATGCTGAGCCTGGTAAAAATAAAGCTATACAAGGCAAAAGGCAAAACCACCGACGAACAGGTAATAGCCGGACTGGACACCGGTACCGAATTGCTGGGGAAAACCATGGACGACCTGCGCACCCTCAGCCATACGCTCAGTGGCGGGTTGATTACACGCATCCCTTTGGAAAAGAGCCTGGAGAACGAACTGAACTACATTCGCGATGATGAAACGCAGGCTACGCTGACTGTAAGTGGGGAAACACGCGAGATAGCGCCGGATAAAAAGCTGATGGCATTCCGCATCGTGCAGGAATCCATAAATAACGCCATAAAACATGGTAAAGCACGCAACATTATAGTTAGCTTAGTGTACAAAACTGACGTTGTCACCCTGGTGATAGAGGATGATGGTACCGGCTTTGACACAGAGCTGATGAACGCCAGCAACGGCCTTGGTTTGCAGAATATGCGGCTGAGGGCTAATATGTTGGGCAGGTTCAGTATTGTTTCAGGCAAGCAGAGGGGTACTACGATTACGTTAAATATCAATACCGATGAGTGAGCAAATAAAAATAGCGCTGGCAGACGACCATAACCTTTTTCGCAAAGGGATGGAGGAGCTGATAGAAGACTTCGACAATATGGAAGTGCTGTATAGCGTGCCCAACGGGCAGGAGCTCATCAACAAACTATCGTCGGGCAAGCTGCCCGATGTATGCCTGCTGGACATCAATATGCCTGAACTGAATGGTTTTGAAACCGCAAGGAAGATAAAAGAGCAATGGCCGGATATAAAAATACTGGCGGTATCAGTTTATGATTCTGAGTTCAATATCATAGGTATGTTGCGCGCGGGTGCAGGCGGATATATCCTGAAAGACGCCCAACCCGATGCTTTGAGAAAAGCCATTGAAGGCATATATGAAAACGGCTTTTATCATTCTGAACTGGTAACAGGAAAGATATTGCACCGGCTTATCTCGCAACCCCAGGAAGTAACCACTACCCAACTGAACGAGAAACAGTTAGAGTTCCTGAAACTCTGTTGCAGTGAAATGACATACCGCGAAATAGCCGACACCATGGGCATCAGCCACCGCACCATAGACGGCTTTCGCGACCAACTTTTCGAAAAACTCAACATCAAATCGAGGACCGGCCTCGTGATGTACGCCTTGAAGACCGGTATAGCCACGCTGGATACATAGGCTTATTTGCGTATGACTAATTGTTTTACAGCACGTTCTGAACCGGTGGAATAAACAAGCGTGTACATTCCGGCCAGCAGATTAACATGCAGGTAACCGTTTTGGGGAAGTTCTTTTGTAGCATAAACCTCCTGCCCTTGCAGGTTATATATCACCACTTCCGGCTTCGTGTAGTAGTTGTAATTGGCTTTGATGTAAATATAGTCCCCGGCAGGATTGGGGTATATGGATATGAGGTCGTTATTAGTGACGGTTTCGATGCTTTCCGTGTATTGGTATAAAAATAAATTGTCAATCATCCAACCATCCTTATTGGTCTGTATGCTATCTGAAATAAATGTAAATCGGATATAAGTGCTGTCTGTGTTAAAAATATGAGCATACTTGCTGCTATCGTTATGATGACTATCGATTGCCCAATCATAAAAGGATACAGAAAAGGTTGCCCAGCCATTCGTTGATTTTGTAAGATTTGGTTTCCCTGCATTCCAGGTAATATCGTATGCTGTATCTTCTTTCAACAAATCAATCCAGTGAGTACCGCTATCAGTTGCAATTTCAACTTTCACCACCTCTCCAGAATCAATATCCAATTTATAATCGAACTGAATGCCCATAAAAATGTACCATTTTCCAGCTGTCCAATAATAATTGTCAACTTTGAATAAGAAAACAGATGTGTCATTTACCGGGTAGGGATTAAGAGTGTCAGTAATAATTGCATTGGGATATGATCTGGCAGAATCAAACGTTGTTTTTTGAGGCTTCCCGATTTGCCACGAGCCAGAATGATTAGTGGAATCGAGCGTAAAGCTGCCATAGAATGCATTATATGGAGGCTCGAAGTAATAGATATCCGGTTGTTGAGCATAACTGGTCGAAACAACAAGGCCAAAAACAAGCGTGATCAAAAGTTTCATAGGGCATATTTGGTATTAAAGTTACTTTATTTCGTCCAATATCATCGTATTTCGCAACTTCCTATACACCGCCACATTAAACTCGCGCAGGGCATCGTTCAGGCTGGTCTTTTTTTAGTCCCGTAGGGGCCTTAGGTACGAATATCTCGGCTATTATTTTAATGAATACCATGTGCCTCTGCCCACTCCGTTCTTCTGCAAGTAGTTTTGTTCTACCAGGTTTTCCAGGTGCTTCTTCACTGTGTTTCTGTTCGCCCCGGTTATAGTCACTATCTCACTATTGGTTACTCTACCGCGTGACCTTGCCAACTCTAGGATGTGCAGGGACAACTCCGGTAATTGTGTAAGCAACAATTTTTCCCGCTCTAATTTTACGTCCAGGCGCTGTTTTTGCTGTTGAAGCGTTTTTAAGAAGAACAATACCCAGGGTTGCCAGTTAGGTTGATTCGTTTTAATTGTTCCTTGTGTCTGCCGAAGTGACAAATAGTACCCTTCCTTATTATGCTCAATCACAGCCTCCATAGAACTATAGGGCGCATAGGCATAACCCGCTTTTAATAACAACCAGGTGGTAAGAATTCGTGACAGGCGGCCGTTGCCATCCTGAAACGGATGGATAGCAAGGAATTCAACAATAAAGACGGCTATGATTAATAACGGATGAAGCTGTCTCCTTTCAATTGCTGTATTCGTCCATGTTATCAACTCACTCATACGTCCCGGGGTTTCAAACGGGCACGCCGTTTCAAATACGATTCCTAAACTTTCCCCACCTGGTCCGAACGCTTCTACATGGTTGGACGTTTTTTTATAATTGCCTTTATGCCAGGCATCCTTTTCGCTATACCGCATTAGTTCAGCGTGCAACTGTTGAATATAATTTTCCGTCAGTGGTATATGCTCATAGTTTTGGAAAACAAGGGTCATCACTGCTGCATACCCCGCCACTTCCTGTTCATCCCTTGTTTCAAATTTTTTGATTTGCAGATTACCCAGCAATATGTCAACTTCATGGTCGGTTAGCTTGCTACCCTCTATACGTGTGGATGACCCCACGCTTTCTATAGTGGCAATACGCTTAAGAGAAGTTAATTGCTCTGGCGCCAATTGCCCTAATGCACGCCACGCGCCCTTAAATTCATCAATCTCTGCAATAAGCGATAGTATTTCCGGACTGATATGTAATGTTTCCGATTTTATCATATACCTATACTGTTATCCATAAATATCCATAAAGTTATTAAATATCCATATTTATACCCATTAATATCCATATTTCTATAAAAATCTTCTCGCAATATCAAATCTTCAATACAAATATCCCATGGGGATGGGTAAATGCCTGACACCTGTCTTATAATGCAATTAACCATTTGTTTTTTTTAAAATAATTATTGTAAATTTGCTATGTAAATAATAAACCAGATGAACCACCCTCCACCACGGGCAATGTTAATAGGCCCCATATCTTATACAGCAAAACGCCCCTCAACGAGGGCGTTTTGCATATCATATCATTTCCCGGAAGAAAACCGGTTTACTTAACAAAAGTTAACAAACATAATGCAAATCGCTCACTAAGGTGTGATATTGCCAACAGTTAAACCCGCACTGCAAGTAGTTAACAAAAGCCTGTTATTCAAACGACAACTTACTACTTTCTACTTATTACTTACTACTCCCTTAAACCGAAACGCCGAAATCCCTCAACGCATCATTCAAGCTCGTTTTTTTATCCGTCGACTCCTTACGCTGCCCGATGATGAGTGCGCAGCCCACACCATATTCCCCTGCAGGGAACTTCTTGGTATAGCTGCCCGGTATTACCACGCTGCGGGCTGGTACGCGTCCTTTATATTCTACAGGTTCGTTGCCGCTTACATCTATTATCTTGGTGCTTTGCGTCAGCACTACGTTGGCGCCCAGCACGGCCTCTTTCTCCACATGTACACCCTCTACCACTATACAGCGTGAGCCTATGAAAGCTCCGTCTTCAATGATTACAGGGCTGGCCTGGAGGGGCTCCAGTACGCCGCCTATGCCCACACCGCCGCTCAGGTGTACACCCTTGCCTATCTGCGCGCAGCTGCCAACGGTAGCCCATGTGTCCACCATAGTACCCTCGTCTACATAAGCGCCTATGTTTACATAACTTGGCATCAGCACCACGTTTTTGGCCACATAGGCGCCATAGCGGGCCACGGCATGAGGTACGGCGCGCACACCCAACGATGCATAGTCTTTCTTCAGCAGCATCTTATCGTAAAACTCAAAAGGCTCTACCGTCCATGTTTGCATAGGTTGTATGCCAAAGTACATGAGTATGGCCTGTTTCACCCATTCATTCACCTTCCAGTTGCCGCCACGGGGTTCGGCTACACGCAGCCGACCCTTGTCCACCTCTTCTATTACCGCGCGTATGGCGTTTTTATAGGTGTCGTCTTTCAGCAGTTCGCGGTCGGCCCAGGCAGCCAGTATCAGTTCTTGTACCATAATGGAAATTGTGGGGCGAAAATAAGAAAGCAATCTTTTAACCCCAACTTAAAAGGCTGGTCGGATGTCTTATAATTTAAATATTTAATGACATTCGGCAGACAATTAACACTGCAGATGCAGGTAATTTACAGGTATATAATTTCAACGCTAATGAAGACAATAATTACACTATTACTCGTATGTATCACATCTACGGGATTCGGAAAATCAAAACAGGCATATAAAAAGCTGTGCGAGGTAAACAAATGCTGGAGAGAGCAACCTGATGTGAATCAGATAGTATATCCTGAATACGACAACCGAAGCGAGCAGGAATGGATACGTACACATCTCTCCATGGTGAACGCGCTGGCGCACCTCAACCAAGACTGGCAGTAATTACCGCCTGGCCTGTATATTGCCGGATTGGGCAATAGCAGTGGTGAAAAAGCCGTTAGTAAGATAGTGATAGAACAAAGGCGATTGGTAATTTTCATAGGAGTAAGCCCGTGGGTATATAGCCCCGGGCTTTTTCTTTGGTAAAATTTTAGAAATGAATTTGGAGAAATCCGAAAGCTGCCTATCTTTGCAATCCCAATTCGGGAAAAGCGAAAAAGGAGGCATAGCTCAGCTGGTTCAGAGCATCTGCCTTACAAGCAGAGGGTCCGCGGTTCGAATCCGTGTGCCTCCACAGAATAGAAAGGTTTAGAATTATAAATTCTAAACCTTTTTTCATTTACAATCATTTGTAAGGGCTTCCGCGGTTGGTACCGATAGCTGTCGGTACCGTGTGCTTCCACAGTCAAGTCTCATATTCGTGGGGGCTTTTTGCATTAACAGCCTTATGTAATATTTATTACAAATGCGTAGCCCACCGATGTACTACCTTTGCAAAAAGATAAAATGGGAACGATACAATTAACAACGGCCGGTTTTAAGCAAAACGTCTTTGACTATGAAAATAACAAAGAGTGGAAATACGCTGGCGAACTGCCTGCTATCATAGACTTTTATGCAGACTGGTGCGGCCCATGCAAAATGGTGGCCCCGATATTGGAAGAACTTTCGAAAGAGTATGAAGGTAAACTACTGGTATACAAAGTAGATACAGAGGTGGAGCAGGAGTTGTCCGCCGTATTTGCCATACAGAGCATCCCCAGCATATTGTTTATACCTGTTAGCGGGCAACCGATGATGCAAAAAGGCGCGTTACCCAAACACGTTCTCAAAGAAGTGATTGAAGAGCACCTGGTAAAGGATGCTGGATAACGGAGGGGTTTTTTACCCAAACAGGTTGTAGCACCGAAGGCCATAGGCGTTGGTAAATTGACCTGATAAGATAAGTGTTTGCTTCTTAAGTATTCTAATCATTTGATAGCCAGGTATATTAAATCGTACTAACGGCATTTTAATATGTCCCTGTAGAACCACGGCATAATCTTTTTCTGTTTCATTATTGACCGGTGTATTTAACACCTATTCTTTAATTAAAAAACAGTTGATTATGAAACGAATGATTACGCTTTTTAAAACCGCGCTGTTTGTAGCTGCAACATTTTTATTGTCCACTAATGCGATAGCTGCTACGTACACAGCTATTTTATCAGGAGCATTCAGCAGTACCGCTACCTGGTCTGGTGGCCTTATTCCGCCGGCATTATTGCCGTCAGGCGATGATGTAATCATCCCATCGGGGATTACTGTGACCCTTGACCAGGACTTGATGCTCGGTACATCTACCAGTCTTGATGTTGACGGCGCCCTAACGGGAGGTACGGGGCAAGTGCTGGTGCTTTCTACAGGTACGTTGAGTGGTACAGGCTCGATAGACATTGACAGCTTTTCAGCCGCATTTACCAGCGGGTTTTCTTTTACCGGGACATTAACTACTAATGCCTTGTACTCCACCAATGCCATCATCAATTCTACTGCCACAATTATGGTAGACAATATGTTGTACCTGGCGGGTGGCACACTGACCATGGCAAGCGGTACGCTAAACCTGGGAAGCAATGCAACAATAGTAGTAGATGGCGGCAGCATGACAGTGACAGGCGGTGTGGCCAATCTTAATACCACCTACCACGTCATGTATAAAGGCGCAACTTCTACCGCGGGCATAGAGCTTTCTGGTTCGGGGCTTACAAATATCACCGTTAATACCAACAACGGACAGGAGGTAAAACTATCTAACGACCTGACCGTGAACGGTGACCTAACACTAACTATGGGCGCACTGAACCTGAATAACAACAACCTGACCATCAGCGCCAATGGCGACCTGGCAGCTTCCGGCAGTGGTACCATTACAAGTTCTTCAGGTTCTGACATCACGGTCAATGCATCAGGTGGCCTGGCGGGTACACTCAGGTTTACATCCGGCGGCAATACGGTGAATAACTTCACATTAAACCTGGGCAGCAATACAGCATCAGTAATGCTGAGCAGCAACCTGATGGTAAATGGCACCTTAAACCTGCAGCAAGGCAGGCTGAACATAGGCGCCAACAAGCTGGAACTGGATGCTAACGCCACTGTAACCGGCGGTTCTGCCAACAGTTTTGTAATTACCGGCACGGGCGGTACACTATCGCTGAATGTGAATACCGGGGCTACTACAACATTCCATATAGGCACCGGCAACAATTACGCGCCACTTACCATCAAATCCAACAGTGGTTCTGCCAGCAGCCGGTTTGACGTGGGCGTAAATACCGATGTGAAAGTTAACGGTACTACCGGGGCTTCGGCCAGCGCTACGCAGCCGCTGGTAAATGCAACATGGTTTGTAGCGAGCAGCGCTACCAGCAATGTGAATGTAGACATGACCGTGATGTGGAGCAGCGGCATGGAAGTAAATTCCTTCGACAGGACCAAGGCATATATATCTCATTATATGAACGGTTCCTGGGATGCGCATGCTACGTCGGTGGCCAGCACTTCGGGCAGCATGTATAGCCTCACAAGGGCGGCTATTACTTCATTTAGCCCGTTTGCCGTGTTCGACGAGAATACCACCTTGTCTGTAGGGCAGGTAGCCGGTAGCACAAAAATCAGTATTTATCCTAACCCCGTTACCGATATTATCCATATATCCGCACAAGGTGCAGGCAATATGAATGCCGAAATATATAACGTTTCAGGCCAACTGGTGCACACCGCTCCTGTTTTGAACAACGCCAGCATAAATGTGTCCAACTTACCTGACGGTATGTACTACATACGGCTAAACGGTGAAACAGCTAATGGTACACACAAGTTTATCAAGCAGTAATATCAATTAACCAAGACGAAGAGAAAAACGGCGGTGACAGATCGCCGTTTTTTTATTCCTCTGTGTCGTCTACATCAAAGCCGGCTTCTTCGTCTTTGCGCAGTTGTGCAGTGCATTTGGCGTTGGGGCTAACCAATATGTGTTCCTCGTAGTAGCCGTCTGCGTACAGGGCTACCTGGATTGCCTCCGCGGCCATAATCGTGAATACGCCGCCCGCTCCCGTTGTCAAGGTGTCTTCGGTGCCGTGTGGCACCGCTACAACTCCGCGCACCGGTTGCCCTTCTTCGTTGGTGACGGTGCATTTTATCTTTTTTGCTTTACCCTGGGCATTGACCAGAGACGGCAGCATTAACAGCGCTACAGGAATAATGTACTTGTGCATTTTTATAGTTTTCTTAAAGATACTGCAAAGAAATCAATGTCTGCCTGGCGTCACAACTCGGCAACGATACCGATCGTGCCAGCGAAATAATGCTGGAAGGCCAGGGAAAACCTGCGTATCACATAGTCCCCGTTGTTGCCCAGGTATTGTATGTGTCCATCAGTCTTTTTCAGGTTGACATAAGCAAGCCGCCAGCCCAGCCCAAACTGCAGTTTCGCGTATTTATTCAGCGCTATGGCTACGCCCAGGTTGGCGCCTCCTACCGGGCAGGTAAGGTTTCTGCCCAAATCGATTTCATTGGCCCCGGTGATAATACCTATCATAGGGCCACCGTAGAGGTAAGAACCCTTGCCATAGTTAAGCCGATAGTGTGCAAATAAGGCAGGCAAAACAAAAGGAGATATTAACCGCACATCCTGGTAATAGGAAGAACTGCTGACATGCCTGTCGTTGCTGTAATAATCCATCTTTTGCCAGAGGCTGGTGTGCATATTACCTGTTTCTGCAAGCAGGCCCACCTGCCAGTGTTTCCCCAGTTTTTTGGATACGCGCAGGTCGATGAGTATATCGCCGTCGGCATAAACGGCGTCGGGGCCATATGTAGGGGGGAGGCCATAAATATGAACGTTGGTAAAGTTGAGCCCCACGCTTGAGGACAAGCTCCACCCGGACTGCGCCTGAAGCCCGAAAGGTAGTGACAGAATTAGTAAGGATAAAAGGTAACGCATAATTATTTGAATAAGAGTAGGACGTAAAAATAGGAAATATACCTTACCCGCCCATCTTCCTCACTTCATCCCTCAGGGATTTCAGCCAGTGCATGTCGTACTTATTATCCTTTTTGCTGAATTTGCCATGCGTGTCTATACCTAATACTTTCTTGTATCCCAGTTCGTTGCCGGGGGTATCGTCTATGCCGGGCAGCGTAGGCTGATATACAGGCAAGGGAACAAGTTTTGCCGGCGCCTGCGTAGTTGTGGTTTCTGCGCCGGGGTCATAATCATCGGGGCGCTCTGTAAATGGATTCCGCAGCCGGAACCAGGCGGCGAAACGGCGGCGATAGTCACGTTCCCCGTTTACCGGTTCAGCTTTAAATTGTAACCACCTGTTGAAAGCGGTAAGCCATGCGGCGAGCTGTTCTTTGTTGACCCTGCCGGTGGCCAGGTATAGCATCACAAACCGCCGATCGTCGGCCAGCGCCCTGCTGCGTAATGCTGAGAAGACATTGTTCGCATCGGTGTTCATAATTACCTCCTTTTCTAAATTGGCCTTCTCTTTCTCTATTAAGTATAACATGGCCTGTATTGTTTTGTTATGTTAAAACTTTCGTGTTTTATTCCGTTTTGTTTCCATTTTGTTTCCTGTTTTCAGCAATGCGAAAAAGGAAACATTTTGTGCTTGGTTTTGTGTTTCTCCCCCTTGCTCCCTCCCGCCGGTGGCGGGATAGGTGACGGGGAGACCAACTATTTGGCTTGGGTTACTATTCCCGGTCATCCATAGTTTGTTTTGTATTGTTTTGTATCGTTTTTATACTTCGTTATTGTCAAAAAATCATCATAAAAGCCGATTTTTTTAATTTTTTATTGGTCTGTATATATAGTTTGGTATTGTTTTTGTTTTATACTTAATACAAGAGGTTTTGTTATGGGCACGATGGGAATGACGATAGGGGTTTTGTTTTACGTGATGTTGTCTTTTGTTGCAATTTTTATCTTTACTTCCATCTGCTACGAGCTCTCACCATACAGCCGCCGCGACGAAACGGTGACGCTGCCTGAGTGGGAGCGCAAAACCCTTTATACTATGGCAGGCTACCCGCCTTTTTCCCTGCTCTTGCTGGCCGTCATGGCTTTTATACTACCCGGCATATCTGCGGGCAATACAGGCGAAAGCCTTAGCCTGGTGGCCTGGTTTTGTGCGGGACATGCCTGCATCAGCTCGGTAGGGGCAGCAGGGGCCTGGTACCTGCGCAGGCGCGATCGCCGCAATACCATCTACTTTGTAGGCGACCTGCTGACCGGCGCTGTATATACTACTTGCCTGATAGCGTTGTTCTTCTACATATACAAGTAAATATTACCTTTGCCCGTATGGGTACACTCATCCTGGTAATACTGGCGGCCATTGCTATCACGGTCCTTCTGTACAGTATCGTTTACCGGTTCTCTCCGTTCAGGAATTCAACTACGTCCATGAACACCGTGCAGCGTTTGCTGTGCTGGTTCGTGGTATTGTACACGCCGGTGCAACTGATGATACTGCTGGCGGCCGGGCAATACATGCCATTAATAAATCCCAAAGGCCATACGGTGTTTGCAGGACTATTTACCTCCAGTCACGCCATACTGGCCGTAATGGGCATTGCCATGAGCAAATACTTTTACGGGCGCAACAAATCGGTTATGGCGCTAATGGTGCTTAATGCCGCCACCGCTATCTTCTACACTATGTCTGCCATCATATTTTTTATGGCAACGTAGCAGTCTCTCCCAACCCTCTGCCAGGGAGAGGACTTTTACAAATGAGTTCCACTATCTTTATACCTATGGACGGCATCATACTGCTTATAACATTAGCTTCGATAGCTACGCCCATATTACTAACCTACCTGTACCGCAGAACACTGTCACCTGCAAAAGCGCATAAGCATTTTTCCCAATTACCCTCCGGCTACAAAGCAATCCTGCCCATCTGCGCCATACTGCCTGTTGCAGGAGCAGCAGGCATGGATGTGCTGGAAGACATTGTAGACATAGACGAGCTATGGTTTGTATTGTTTCCCGCAGCCATCATTATGTGCGTCATCGTTACCGATGCCATATTATTATGGGCGAGACGCAGCAAATGGGTATTGTTGCTTGCACTGCCTTATATTGCCATATCCGCACTATCGGTAGCTGTTATCATTTATATGCTTATCATGACCCTGGACAAGCACCCCCGCATGTTTTAGCTTTTCAAAGAACTTCAGAAGCCGCTCCCGGTGAGAGGGCTTTCATTACATGTTTTTTCAAAGGTGAAGGGCTTAGGGTTCTGCCTTTCTTTAATGTTGTTTTCCAGGGTGAAGGGCAACAGGTTACTAACCCAAATTTTCACTGCCTGTACAGCAGTATATTTCTTCCAGTTCGCGCCGGCGGTTGGCAAACAATTGCTCCAACAAAGGCTGCCTTTCCACGCGATACCTGTTTTCGATATACAATGCAAGCAGCGTGTTTATGTCACTACAGTTGTTTACTGTTTTCTTCAAGTCCCCGTCGCATAAAAAAAGCGAATCGGGGAAAGCGGGGTGTGGGGGAGGGTCCGGCCCTTCGGGCGCCAGCCCCAATCTGAGGGCAAGTTGCCGGCAGCAGTCCAGCCGTTGCTCATAGCTCATGCCGCCCACATCGCCCACCACCAGCACTATCGTGTTCTCTTTGTTTGTTTTTGTTTCATCTTTCATGTTGTAGTGTTTACCTGCCCTGGTTATCATCCACGGGCACTCATCATCTGTTTCAACTTTCGAGCTTTCTCAATAGTTCCCGTTTAGCCTGCTCGTTACCGGCGAAAGCGCCCAGGTGAAACAGGGCGTAGGCCAGTTCGTTAATACTGTTTACCATTTGTGACAGGCAGGCGATAGCCTGCGGATAAGTGTCTGTACCGTCATAACATTCTTCGATCAAGTCGCATATCTGCCTTTCTCTGTTGGCGCCTATGCCCATAGCTGCAGCAAAACTGTCGGCGGTGGATTCGGCAACGATTCTTAGTTCTGTATTCATAATAGTCACCCCTTTTGCATCGGGGATTTTCATTTTTTCCGTACCGGCTTGCGGCACTCATGGTTAACGTTATAGTTTGCGCGGAGGGGCGGTTGTAAAAGCAACCCGGATTTCACTTCCGCCTGTATCCGCTATTGTTTTGACAGGGCTTATGGATGTTTTCATGTACCGGTTTGCCTCAGGCAGTCATCCTTAGCTCCTGCATGGGAACATCGGGTATGCGGCCTTCATTTACCGGTGATATAAAATTTACAGGGGCGGACTGTACCAATTGTATGCGAAAGAAAGCGCTTCCTTCCAGCAGGCGCGCGTCATATCCCATAATGCGCAACTGGGCGACTTTGCTCATGGCAGCATAACGGGTGGTGAATATCTGCGGATGGCAGTACTCGTCCATCAGCAGTTGCATACCATCGTGCTTGCCAAAAAAAGGCATGTTGGTGAGCGCGGCTATCTTACGGTCTACCTCCCGGTGCAGGCGGTCTCTTACCTCCTGTGGCTGAGAGCTGTTGCTGATGAACCTGCGCAGCCATTCCAGCGCCTCGGCGTTGTAGTAACTATCTATCCAGCTACTCACATGGTTGTAAAACATGTTCTTTTCCATATCTGATGTTTTTTGGTTACTTGTTTTTTGAGGTTAATTGGTTAAAGGATTAAGTAGTTAATACGCACCTTATCACCCCTGTTATCCCTATTTCCCAATTAACCTGTTGACTTATTTACCTTCTACTCAGAATTGTACAAAGAGCCTGCTCTGGCCGAAATGTTCCAATTCCCGTTTTTTTATTATCTTCGTATCGTGTTTTTTATTTTTTGTTTTGAAACGCCCGTCTGTGTCTACAACGGGCATTTTTTTTGCGTAAGCGGCAAGCCTTGACTGTAAAGCGCTCCCCGGTTTTTTCTTTTTGTTATTCATAGTCATTCCGTTTTTTTCATCATTACATTTTTATGCCGTTGCAACAATTGCCGGTTTCCATGTTTTTTGTTCTTTTAGTTGGTAATTTGCTTTTTTGTTTATACATTTGTTCAAATAAATCATTAGCAAACCATTATTGTTAGACAAATGTACACATTATGTACAAATGTCCAAAATAATTTAAAAATATTATTAACCATAATGCATTAATCTATGAATATCCATGAAGGTGAAGCGTTGCAGAACGCTGCGCGTATGAGCAAACTGGGTGTACACGGTCTGGCCATAGCGCTGAATGTGCCAAGGAGCACCCTGTATTACAACTTCCGCAAAGAAAGGCTGGACGATACGATACGTATGAGGGCCGCCAAAGCGCTGGGGATCACTACCGACCAGTTGTTTGGCGGGGCGTACAACAATCCCGCAGATATGTATGAACACCCTACGCGCACCACCGGCGACGACCTGCGCATGCAAAAGGCCCTGGGCATGGGGCCCGACGCGCTGCATGTAGTGCCTATACGCGCGCAGGCCGGTTATAGCAAGCATTATCTGGACCCCGCATTCGTGGAGGAACTGGAGGTAATGAATGTGCCTAATATGCCCTACAAAGGCGATAGATACCGGGTGTTTGAAGTGAGCGGCGACAGCATGGAGCCGACACTGAAAGAGGGTTTCCATGTAGTGGCGGAGACAGTATCGCCGGATTACTGGAACAGTACGGCGCAGTTCTATATATATGTAATAGTAACGGAAGACCGCATCATGGTAAAACGCCTGTACCGCAAAGAAGACAATGAACATTTTGTGTGCATCAGCGATAACGAGGAGTTTTATCCGCAATTTCTGCTACCCAAGAGCGAGATAAAGGAACTATGGCTGGTGAAACGCAAAATAGACTGGGAAATGCCGCCGCCTAAACGGTTTGAGATAAAGGTTTGATTACAGCCAAATCCCGGTTCTGCCGGGACAAATTATTTTAAGGGTTAGTAAGTATGGCCCCGCTATTAACGGCGGGGTTTTCTTATGCGTGTTTATCCAGCAGCATCTCCAGTTCTTTTTTGCCTTTGGCGGTGAGGTAAGGAATAAATGCCTGGAAGAATATGGTGAGGTGATGTTTTCGCCTCGCTTTGTCGGACTTTCTGGCCATATATATAGCAGCCTCCTGTATCCAGTATATCGCAGTCATATTTAGCAGTAGGGTGAGGTATTTACTATGAGCCAACATTTCTTTGCCGTTTACATAGCCATTGGCATCGAGTATTGCCACCAATCCCTCAAACTGGGCAGGGCGGCCTTTTAACACTTTTACATAATGCTCATGCAGCTCGCTGTCGGCAGTTATTACCTGGGCGTAATTCATCAGGATGAACCTGTATTTTTCATGCACTTTCATGGTCTCCTCCACCATGTTGTAAAAAGACGTGATAGAAAAGTGTTGCGGATCGGCAATGGCGGATATGCTGTCTACATCCTTTACCATTCGTTTTGCCAGCGCGTTTACAATGTCCGGCTTTGTGGGGAAATAATAAGTGATATTGCTCTGCCTGATATCCAGGGCACGTGCAATATCGTAGGTGGATACATTCTCCAATCCCTTGCTGTTCATTAGTTCCAGTGCTTTGTCCAGTATCCTGTCGCGCGTCTTCATACCATAAAAATAAAATAAATTTGGTTGTTAACCAAATTGCAAATATGTTTGCACCGTATTTGGTCATTAACCAAAAATATAGTTTATGCAAAAGAAAGTTTATACTAACCCCCTGATAGGGGATAAAGCGGTGTTCCTGAAAACCGCGGAAGAAACCAACGGCGAATACTCGCTGATAGAAGTAGAGCTGGCTCCCGGCGGGGGCAATACATTGCATTCGCACCGCGACTTTACCGAAACGTTTGTACCGTTGGAGGGTGAGCTGCTCATTCGCAACGGCGACAGGCAAATGGTATTGAAGCCCGGCGAAAAAGCCACGGTGCCGGTAAACGCACTGCACCTTTTTAAAAATCCAGGTGATAAACCGATAAAATTTCATGTAGAGCTGCGGCCGGGACATAGCGGGTTTGAAAACTGTATAAAAATAGCATATGGCCTGGCTACCGATGGCCTTACTACAAAAAAGAGCATGCCCAAGAGCTTTTCTCACGCGGCAATATTGCTTACGCTATCGGGTACTTATCCCAATGGCATATTTTCCCTGCTGGTACCCATAATGAAATGGCAAGCGGCAAGAGCCCGGAAGAAAGGCATAGAAAGGATGCTGATGGACAAATACTGCAGATGACAAGAGCGGCGATAGCATAGCGCCTATGTTGGGCTTTTCATTTCATTTCGGCCCGACCCTGTATACTGCTACTACTTTTTTCACATTTTATGCCTCGTGAGACTGAGTTTTCTTTGTGTTACAATTTATTACACACATAAAAGATAACTGATGTACAGACTCATGTTAATAATGGCTATCGCCATATTCAGCCAATTGGCTGCCAAAGCAGTTACGCTGGAAAGCAGACAATTCGTTTTCCCCAACGGGGCCACCGAATGGAGCGAACCGCTGGAATTTAAGATCGGCAGCGCAAAAATGGAGAAAAAAGACGTTGAATTCGTGAGCGTCTCTGTGCGTATACGCGCCACAAAAAAAATTGCCATGGGCTGCCGTTACGAAATAGAAGTAACCTGCACCGATGCAAGGGGTGTGCGTTTTGAGATCGCCAACAATGATTACAAGGTGAAATTGAAAGTAAAACCCGGGGCAACGGAAAAAGGAATCATTGACTCGTTCACCCGCGGTTGCAAAGGACTGGAAAGCTGTGGGGAGTGCAGCAACTTCCTGAAGTTCAAAGAGGTTGAAGTAATGTAGCCCAAAATCTAAATCTGCTAACTACTAAATAAATATTTGAAATGAAAAAAACACTACTCGCATTGATGAGCGTTGCCCTGTTGGTTTCGTGCCAGAAGACCGAAACAACACCCGGTAACAATAACAGCAATAACAACAATAATAATAACAATAGCAACGAATTTACACCTCCGACGGAAAGCTATTGGAAAATAAATGGCACAGCCAACAGCGGGAGTATGGACGCAGTGCAGGTGGACCTGTACGGCGGGAATATGAGCCTGGCCAAACCCTTTACCGACCTTGGCTACGGCTATTGTCACCTGCGTGTTTTCTTCAACGGCAACGAAAATATCAGGGAGTCGATTGAAGAAGGTAAATACAAAGCATTCCCGGTAACTATCTCAACCGGCAGCACTGTGACCGATTCAATACGCGTGGAGCTGGATGTGGACGGAGGAGGTAACTACTTTTACCGCGCTACTTCGGGTGTGGTGTACATCTCTAAAAAAGATGGGAAACTCAGGTTTACTACAAAAGCTAAGCTGCCTATGTCGGGGGTGAAATATCCTGATATGCAGAGCTACACCTACAACTGCGAGCTTGAATTTTCGCAGGTTGAAGCCAAGTAAAGACGCTATCGATATGCAAATAGAACTCCCCTAAGAATACGATTGCATTTCCGTTAGTACGGGTTATTGATTTAAAAGTCAATAGCCCGTTTTTCTTAAAGCCTCCTTCTTGTTGCGTACACGCAGTTTTTCGTACATATTACGGATGTGTGTGCGGATGGTTTCAATGGAGAGGAACATTTTATCGGCTATCTCCTGGTAGGTAAGCCCTTTCGACAGCCAATCCAGCACTTCCTTTTCGCGCGAGGTAAGATCTTTCATGGGGTCCTGGTGTACCTTTTCGCTGAATGCTGCCACCACCTTGCGGGCTATCTGGCTGCTCATGGGGCTGCCCCCGGCCACAAGGTCGTTCATAGCCTCAATAAGCTTTGGGGCGGGCGTACTTTTGAGAATATACCCGGTGGCGCCCACCTTCAGCGCGCTGAACACTTTTTCGGCATCATCAAAAGCAGTGAGCACCATGCACTGAACCCCGGGGTACTTAGGCTTGAACCAGGAGATAAAATCTATACCGCTTTTATCAGGCAATTGTATGTCGGTAAGTACCAGCGCCAAATGGGCAGGGTCCTCCCGGTTGCACCAGTTCATGGCCTCTTCGGCGCTCTCAAAAGAAGCCACGACCTGGAACGTACCGGAGCCGGACACTATGCCCGCCAGGGCGGTGCGTATAGTTTCGTCGTCTTCGATAAGAATCACCTTGTTCATCATTGTAAAAATAAAGCACCTGCCGGCGCAGGCAGATGTGAATATAGTAGTAATTAATTGTCTATAGTAACCGAATAGACTACCTCCGTGCCCCGTGGCAGTTTATGCCATTCTATCGTTCCGCCCACTGATTGCATCCGCTTACGCATATTCCTGATCCCGTTTCCTGTAGCAGGTGTAGCCGGGTCAAAGCCCATACCATCGTCTTGTACTGTGAATGTTATGGTTGTTTTGGATATAGCGCAGTTGAGCGTGATATGAGTGGGACGGGCATGTTTCACTGCATTGTTCAATGCTTCTTTTGTAACTAATAACAGGTTTCTCCTGGCCTCGCCCGAAAGCTGCATATCCGGGACGACGTCGGGGAAATGTACCTCCAATCTTATGCCCGATGGCCCGATAAGCCCCGTGGCTTGCTCGCGGATGTAGGCGAGCAGGCTCTCCAGCGTGTTGTAGTCAGTATGCAGCGCCCAGACAATTTCACCCATACTGGCAGCTACCTGGCGGGCGGTCGTGGCAATCATGTCCACTTCCTTGTCTATATCCTGGTGCATTTTGTTCTTTTGCGGAATTAAGGAACTTACGAGGCCTATCCTGGTTATGGCGCCACCTATCTCGTCGTGCAGGTCCTGCGATATCCGGGTGCGTTCCATAGCCAGCAGCCGCTGTTTTTCCATTTCCCGTTTCGACCGGCTGATGCGTCGCTGATAGAGCAGCGTAGCGGGTATGAGCACCAGCAGCGCCATAACCAGGAAATGGAACCACCGGCGATCCCACACGGGTGCATTGATAGTAATAAAAATATCCTTCTCAGCACTCTCCAATGCGTTGCCTGCAATACCCACCAGCCTGAACGTATAGGCACCGGGCCGCATATTGGTATATCTTATTGTGCCGGTGGGCGCAATTATCCAGTCATTGTCCCATCCTTCCATTTTATAACGCACGAGGTTGGCATCCGGGTGGGTATAATCCAATACCGCCGCCGTTATGGTAAATGAGTTTTTGTAGCCGGGTATAGTATAATGGTTGTTATCGGGCAGTACTTCTGTTTCATCGGTTACAATGGATGTGATCTCAGTAAAGGGATAAGTAGTATCGCTGCCAACGGTGGCTGCTGTAAACCAGTTCATTCCTTTTACACCGCCGAAGAAGAGTACACCTTTGCGGCTTTTGTAAGAAGCCCCCGAATTAAATTCATTGCTCTGCAAACCGTTGCGGAAGGTATAGTTCCTGATATGCTGATTGTCTTTTGAATAACAGGCCAGTCCACCATTAGAAGATATCCACAGGCGGTGAAGCTCATCTTCCAATATGCCGTATGTATTATTGCTCAGCAAGCCATTGCCGGTTGTAATGGCCGTGTTTGTGTGCGATGAATCATCAAAACGGATAACACCTTTGTTGGTAGCCAGCCAAAGGACGTGCGGTTTTTCTTCGTCGCCATGTATACACCGGATAGCATGATGAGCCAGGAATGTATCTACTGTAATAAATTCACTATTCACAAGTTGCGCCCGCCACAACCCGCCGTTGGCCACCGTCATATAAAAAATACCATTGCCAGCGGGATGCACCTGGTTTATTTTCCTGAGCAATCTCTTCTCAACCGTTGAGGTTACATGCCATTCGTTGCCGGATGCTTTTAGCAGGGCAGGCCCGAGGGTTGTTGCCAGCACGAATTCATTTTCGCCTGTCTGCAAAATATCTGTTACACCATGGTCATAAGGAGGAGGCGTTTTTGCGGGCGGTATCAGTGACACGGCAGTAAATGTCTCTGCCGGCTGGTGGAACAAGAACAGTCCTGTGCGTGCGCCTATCAAAAAGCGCCCCCCTCCTATATCGGTAATATTGTTTATTTCCTTCAGATTTGCAGGTGCATTTTTGTAAATATGCAATGCGCCTGTAACGATATCCAACCTGCACAGCCCGCTATTGAAGGCGCCGAAGAGGATGTTTCCGTCGCTGTCTTCGCAGATACCCCGGACAAAAAAACTACTTAGTGCCGGGTAACTTTGAGTACTCACCGGGAACTTTGAGAATGGTACCGTTTTCAGGTTCAGCTTTGAAATGCCGCCCCCATCCGTGCCTATCCACAGGTTTTGGTTCCTGTCAATCATGAGCGTCGTCACCAGGTCGGAAGACAAGGTATTGATGTTATGGTTGTCCTGCCGGTGCCAGGCGAGCAGCTTTCCGTTGCTGCCAACGGAAATAATACCCTGGCCAAGGAATCCCGCCCATGTTCTGCCAACACCGTCGATGACCACATCTTTTAGCCGGCAGCTTTTTTCACCGGGCAGTTTGACAGTATGTAACACTTTATTGGTTTGGACGTCGAAAACAACAAGGCCTTCCGAAGTACCTAAATACAGCCGCCCCGCTGCATAGATAAGGTTATTTACCGGCGGGCCTGGCAGCCGGCGATATATTCCGTCGCGGATATTAAACTCATAAAAGCCCCGGCTATTGTAGGTGCAGAACCATATTCTCTCCTTTTCATCCGTAGTGGCGCAAAAGGAATTCCAGTCCATCGCATCGGCTTGAAACGGAAGAGGGAAGATATTGAGGCGGCCTGATTTGATATGGTACCTCATTATTCCCCTGTCTATATGGTGCAGCCACAACCAGCCTCCCTTATCCAAAAAATATTGCCGGGATATACCCGGGAGTCTGACTAAAGTCTTGAATTTCTTCGAGGCCAGGTCGAATTTGCAAATACCTGATTCACTTGTCATCCAGAGGTTTCCGTCGGGCCCTTCCAGCGGCGCCTCGCGAAAAAACGGGGAGAAGGCCGCATTCGCGTCCGCAGGAGAATAGTTGCTCACTGCATTGCCATCGTAGCGGCTCAACCCCTCGGGGCCCGCAACCCATACCAGGCCTTTACTGTCCTGGTATAATCCGTACACAGAACTGCTGGGAAGCCCCTCGTTGACACCCAGGGTGCTGAACACGGTAGTCATATCCTGGCCAAGCAACGCGGAATAGTGAAAAAATGAGATGAGCAGAATAACCAGCCTTAAATGCACATGAGCGTATTGTGCAGTAAATTTATAAAAAGGGACCGTCAACCGCTAATGATAGAGGCAGGTAAAAAAAGTGGATCCCGGGAATAGCCGGGTCATCCAAAGTAATTAATTTTGTGTGTTCATCTACTTGCCACACAATATCATGAGAAAATCGCTATTGATTGCATTTACCCCATTTCTTTTCTCGTCCTGCGGAGATGAAACCTATACCTGCAAATGCACTGACAAGGGCGATAACAACAGGGCAATTTCTGACTATGAAATAAAGGCCGATGATAAATCGCAGGCGGAGTTTGAATGCAAGCAAAAGAATCTCACCTTCAGCGGTAATCCGGAATATAAAAACGTGCAATGCGAAGTGGAGTAGTGTACCGGCTTGTAATACTATGCGCTATACTGTTTGCAGCATCATCTTGCAAGAAGCAATATTACAATTGCGAATGTACCTACCTGGACGAATATGACCAAGCAGACACACTACTCATATCAGTAAGGGCGACCAATAGTAAAAAAGCATCGCAAGAATGTACCGAGTCGGAAATCAACATTGCAGAAGAGCATTATTTTTTTGTGTATTGCAGGTTGAAATAATGTTTCTTATTTTAGTGAAAATTTCTACTTATGAAACCTTATAAACTGCTCGTCTTAACGTTGCTTAGCGCAATATATGCCAGGTCTGCAACATATACCGCTGTAACCTCAGGCAATTTCAGTAACAGCTCCACATGGCAAGGAGCGGCAGTACCGCCGACAAGCCTTGTATCCGGAGATTTAATAACGATACCCTTGGGTCTAACGATTACCCTCGATCAAAACCTGACGATAAACCCATCGACAACACTAAGTATTTCCGGCACTCTGACAGGAGGAACGGGCAACTACGTATCATTCAATGGCGGTACATTATCAGGCTCGGGCATAATAACCGTTGATAGTTTTTCAACAGGGGCGACTACCACCATGACTTGTCCGGTAGCGCTAAGACCCAAAATACTGAACACATCAGCACTTACGATTACCAACACACGCAGTGCCGGCCCCAGCAACTATATCGGCGCGCAGAATCGTTTAAGAATTACTGGCGGTACATTGACTATATCAGGAGGAGATTTTGACATGCCGGCAACAGGAGAGGTGATAATTGACGGTGGAAATATCGCACTGACGGCTGGTACTGTTATTAAGACCGGGAATAAATCTTTCAAGATAATTTACCAGGGTGCCCCAACATCAACAGGCGCTGAAATAGCCGGACACCCTGTTTACGATGTGGATATTAATGTATTACCGGGTAATACGGTGTCAATGACAAGCAATATGACTGCGAAGGGCGTGCTGACATTAAAATCAGGCACATTGAAAGTAATAATTATGTCTTAATAACTGATGATTTAAAAATACCGTCATCCGGCAACGGGAGTTTATTTTGCGGCAGGACTTCGGCACTATGGATATACGCAACAACTGACACCAGTTATGTAAGGTTTGCCCCCGGTGGGGATACTGTGCAATACTTTGATGCCAGGCCTGATATTCATAATGTTGTGAAATTAATGACAAATGTAAACATCGCTGATAAATTAGTACTCAATGGCTGGTTAGACATTCAATCGTATCATGTAAACATGCTACCTGGTGCATCTGTTCCGCCTAATGGTATAGCCGGCCACCAAAGCCCTCAAAAATTTTATATTGTAGCAGAAAAAGGGGGTACACTAACAGCGGATGTGCCACCCAATACAACTGTACCTTTTTCATTGGGTACATACGATGCATATTTACCCTTCATAATTTTGCCCAGCAATACCACCCCCTTAAACAGGATAACCGTTGGCATAAAAAAAGGTGTACAGGCAAACGGTAATTTTGGCGCATCAGTATCTTCAACACAACCCCTGGTAAATGCTACCTGGAATGTAACCAGTACGCTAAGCACGGGATTAAACCTGGATATTAGTGTTGGCTGGCCTTTGTCAATGGAAGTGAATAATTTCAACAGGAACAAAATGTACATTTCTCATTATACCGGAACCGTATGGGATTCCGTGGCGACAGATACTGCAATATGGGATAATATTATCGGCGTGTTTTTTGCGGCAAGGAAAGGTATTACTTCGTTGAGCCCATTTGGGGTTTTTGACGTAAATACTAAAGTGTCTGTTGAGGAAAAATTCACTTCGGAAAATGTTGTAGCAATTTACCCCAACCCCACAAATGGGAATACATACTTAAAAATCAGCCTTGACAATGCGACATCGCTCACGGTATTGGTAAAAGACATCACAGGAAAGACAGTGTACAAAACACTTCCTGCATTATACAGTAGTGGGCAAACGGAAATTCAATTGCCGGTAAAAAATTTACCTGCGGGTACTTATGTCGTATCGTTATTAAACAGCAGTGGAAATATACTATGGTCTGGGAAACTACTGCGTCAATAACTATGTTCCCCATGCGATAGTGGTCATCAATGCATTTTCGGCCTGGCGGGAATCGAGGCGCGTGTGCTGAATGATAACAGGCAGGTCTGAAATGAATACACTGGCGTAATCTGTTCCTAACGGTATAGGTTCGGGGTCTTTGAGGTCGTTGAAGCGCAGGTGATAAGTACGCTGCGCAGGCACGGTTACCCGGTATGGCCCCACAGGACTTTTATCCGCGTAGTAGATGGTGATCTCAATATTCGCAGGAGCGTTGTTCGTGTTTAATATGCAGGCTGTTTCGTGGCTGATGAATTCGCGTCCTTGGCCGGTGCTTTCCCTTGGGATGTAACCCTCAGGTATTATCCATATTTTTTTACCTATCTCCATCGGGTCAAAGCTTCAGTTTTTTAAACATTCATATGCCGCTATTGTTCATTAACAGAGGTATGAAAGACAATCTGTTCAGGAATAAGGTAGTTGTGATAACGGGAGCGTCCGGCGGCGTGGGCAGGGCCACCGCCTGGGAATTTGCCAAACAAGGCGCGAAACTGGCTTTGATAGCGCGGAGCCCGAAGCAACTGGAAGGGGCGAAAAAAGAGGTGGAACAATACGGCGGTACGGCCATAACCATTGTAGCCGATGTGGCAGATGCAGCAGCAATAGAAGCCGCAGCTGAACAAACAGAACGCGAACTGGGCCCGATAGACGTGTGGGTGAATAATGCAATGAACAGCGTTTTTGCACCGATAAAGGATATTACCCCCGAAGAATATAAACGTGTGACGGAGGTAACCTACCTGGGCACTGTATATGGTGCAATGGCCGCACTGAGGCGGATGCGGCAGAGAAACAAGGGCTCTATTGTGTTTGTAGGTTCAGCACTGGCGTACAGGGGCATACCGTTGCAGTCCGCTTACTGCGGCGCCAAACATGGTATCCAGGGTTTTTACGATTCGCTGCGCACCGAATTGTTGCATGACAAAAGCAATATAAAAACGTGTATGGTGCAGCTACCCGCGCTGAACACCACGCAATTTAAATGGGTGCTGAACAAACTACCCAAAAAGCCGCGCCCTATGGGCAAGGTATACCAGCCCGAGGTAGCGGCAAGAGGTATTGTATTTGCCGCGGCACACAACCGGCGCGAACTATACATCGGCTACCCGACATACGAGGCAATTATAGGCGACAAGCTGGCATCGTGGTATGCAGACATAGTGCTGGCGAGGACGGGGGTAAAGGGGCAGCAGACGGATGAACCTATAGAGCCCGGCAGAAAAGATAGTGTATGGGAACCTGTGCCGGAAGACATGGGCACTTACGGAGACTTCGGGCAACAGGCGACTAACAGGAGCTTCACCTTGTGGGCGAGCATCAACAGGGGTTATATATACGTGATTTTAAGCCTTGCGTTGGTCGCTATTGTTATCTATATAGTTACCTGATCGGGCATGCGGAGGGCGCTTTTGAAATAAAGATGACCAGCCCCCGCCATAATTGTATTTGTCTTTTCTCTTCACCAGTGCGGAGCCGATGAGGATTATCCCGGCTGCAATATTTAGTATGGTTTCCGTGGTGTCATGGTGAATAAACAATGGCGCGACCATTATCCAGGCCGCAACAATAATGTTTATTTTTATAAAGGATTTGTTTATATCCCAAAGGGCTATGATGCCAATGGTAACAACCAGCGGGCCGGCTATATGATTGCTATTTGCAAATGACCCACCGGCGCCCAGTACACCCGGCATGGCCATCAGCCACAGCCCCGTAATAATATGTACGATACAACTCCACATGGCTAAAGCATTTTTTGTATGATATCTTTATTACCCCAAAACGCTTTGGCTACGGACAGGTTCCTGTGTTTTACCCGTTGCAGGTATTGCAGACTGGCCAGCAATTCATCCATAGCCGGGCTGATCATGACAACAGATAAGACGGCCGTAATAAGACATAAAGTGCACCAGGCATCTACTAATAATGGCTGTGCGATAACGAGCAATACACTTACCAGGCCCAGCGGCCCTACTGCTATACCAAAAACAATGACCATCCAGGGCATGGTTTTCCAGCGCTTTGTGCCGCCAATAATTCCGGTAACCACATCTAACAAGTACCCCAAAGCTCCAAGTATTGCGTCGGGCACAGGCAATACCCTTGACAACTCTGAATTGAGCACTTTTTTGCTGCCGTCGCCAAAGAATGGCTCCCACACATTATCAATCACATGTAGTTGGTACATACCGAGATACAATGCGATACAAAAACCTAAGAAACCTATGACCACTAATGGAACTCTCTGTGCCCAGGAAGAGGGGTTGTATTGCCATGCCGGTGGTATCTGAGTTGCAGTGTTCATGTCATGCTTCTCAATCAACAACCCTATTTCCTGTGAAAGGTTCAGATTCACGATTGACAACAAACTGTGAAAACTAACGCGCATAAAATAAACCGATGGTTAATATTTTTATGATTTTTTAATATTGACCCAACCATTCCCGGATAATGTGTGTTCTATTCCTCTGCACCAAAAAAATAATATGTCATGAAATACATCAATTGTTTACTTGCGATTTTACTGTTATCAACTATCCAGGCCGGGGCCAGTCACCTGATGGGCGGCGAGCTGAGCTATGCGTATAATGGTTCTAATTATGTAGTTACTTTACACTTGTACCGGGATTGTTCAGGAATACAATTGCCCGGCTCGGCAACAATTACCATACGTTCCGCATCGGCGGGGGCCAACTTCCAGGTCACCGCGCAGCAAAGTACTGGCGGCCTCAGCGTCATTAATTTGCCCTGTCCCGGCACAGTAACCAAGTGCCAAAACCCTTCTTCCCCAGTGCCAGGCATTATGATGGGCACTTACAGGGCTGTTGTCACCTTGCCATCGGCCCAGCCAGACTGGGTTATAGAATATAACGCCAGTGCAAGGACGGCCATGGTAAACCTGTCAGGCAGTAGCAACCTACACCTGATGGCGACGTTGAACAATGCAAACGGCGAAAACACGAATGCGCTTATCGCTAACCACGGACCATTCTACTTATCAGTAAACACCACGACCACAGTACCGGTACAAGCTGTAGATGCAGATGGCGACAGCATTGTATTTGACGCTATTGCGCCTAAAACCAATGCGACTACGAATGTTACTTACACGGCGGGGTATTCGGCTACCGCTCCATTCGGTACGTCTGGCACTTACACCCTTAATAGCGGCGCGCAAACAATGACTTTAAAGGGTGTTACATTTGGGACCCACAACCTGGCGTTCCTGGTAAAAGAATACCGGAACGGTAACCTGGTAGCAACCTATATGCGGGATTTTGCCGTGGTGGTACTTTCCGGCAGTTCACCATATTCGTTCCCTATGCTCAATTCGTTGAGCAGCGCTACGGCCTATGCGTGTCCTGGTGCGGTGGGGTCTGCCACACTCAGTTTTACCGACCCGGTCTCTACAGACTCAGTATATATAGAACAGGTGGATACGCCCGTACAATTGTCGGGTTGGAATTTCAATATCAGCAAAACCGACGGTTCGCCTACCGGTTCTGCAACTGTATCCTGGACGGCGCCGTCTAACCTCAATCCTTCGACACTACCTTATTTTTATGTAAATATCCGGGTAAGAGACAATGCATGTCCGCGGGGCCTGGTTAATTACACGCTATTGGTAAAGACACAACAATGTCCTACAGACAGCGTATGGCCGGGTGATGCAAACAGCGATAAGATAGCTAACCTTTGGGATGTGCTGGCTGTAGCTGTAGCTTACAACAAGACCGGCCCCGCCCGCCCTAATGCCACTACAAACTGGGTGCCGCAATGGGCTGCCAACTGGTCGCAAAACTATCCATTCACAAACGTGAATATAAAACATGGCGACTGTAACGGTAACGGCACGATCAATGCCGGTGACCTGGCGGCTATTGCTGCCAACTATGGCATGACGCACCCTAAAGGCGGCCCCAGGAGCAAAACAAGTGGTGTGCCCGACCTGTATTTTGACTTGGCAGGTATTACCTTAACTCCCGGCGCCACAGTTTCAATACCGGTAAAACTGGGTACCAGCGCTGACCCTATGAATGATTTCTATGGATTGGGCGCTAATGTACAGATCAACGGCATCAGCCTGGCGGCGCAGGCCACGATGAACCCTGCTGCCACAAACTGGATAGGCAATACCACCAACACGCTTGTGTTCAGTAAGAATTTCAGCACGTCAACATTTGATTGGGCGATTGCCCGTAATGACCAGCAAAATGTAAGCGGCAGCGGCGCTATCGCAACACTTGACTTTACTGTGCCAATAGATGCTATGCCGGGTACTACAGTGAATTTAGTATTCGATGATGCTATTATGATAGATAAGGATGGCAACCCGATCATAGCATTCAATACCGTAGATGCCAGTGCGACGATACAGCCTTCGGGCATAGCGGAAAAACTGGCCAGTGGTTCGTGGGCTACCGTAATACCTAACCCCTCGGGCAACCAGGCTAAACTGCAGGTACACATGTCCGCCGCTGAGAAAATCAATATACATATTGTAGATGCCGCGGGTAGAACGGCATACAGCAATACACAAAGTTTGCAAACAGGAGACAATTATATAGAACTTCCGGCTGGGGAACTGGCAAGGGGTATTTATACAATCCATCTTTCGGGTGGTGATATTACTCATACGGTTAAATGGGTGAAACAATAAAGCCTTTGTGTAACCGGAAACGTAGATACCGACTTGGAAAATATTAAAGGACAGCCGTTAAGTTGGCTGTCCTTTTTAGTTTTTAAAATGCTTTTTTCTTCCGACCGGGGAAACCTATTCCTTTACAAATCTGCCCGAACCATTTACCTGTTCGCCTGAAAGCTGGATAAAATAAACCCCTGCAGGCAGATAATCAATATTAATAGTATTGTCGCCCTGGATGAGGTTTGCGCTGCCTACAGGCTGACCGATAGCATTATAGAGTGCTACAGTGGCGGCATCATCAACAACAAGGTGCAAAATATCTTTTGCCGGGTTGGGATAAACGGCAATCCTGTGTTCCGTAACTATATTGTCAATGCCTAGTGTTGTTGCATCTAAAACGGCAAAGGTACCTGCGGCTTTAATACTATCCTTTTTGCTGGTGTACATGCTGCCCGCAGTGCCGGCAGCCCCGCCATCAGCATTCTGCCATTTTCCACCGGTATATTGCGATACGAAAGACCTGTTCCTGTCGAAGCTGTTCACTTCCATTCCTGCGCTCCAGCTTGCTTCCAGGCTATAGCTCACAGCCGGGCCGCCCCCTGATAAAGATGTGGTCCATGTAGCATCTACCAATGGTTTAGTTGCAGCCATATTGTTTCCTGCGGCACCCTGTTCTTTAACGCCCTGTTGTACGTTTACCATCACTCCCGCCATATGCGAACCTTTCTGGTCGGTAATAGCAACCGGCGCATAGGCTGAAGCATATCCCACAGGGAAGTTTACGGTACTGTTCGCCACTATATCCTGTTTCAATTGGCCGTTTGCCTCTGTAATGATATAGCTGTTTGCCGAGCCGCCTGTAATACTGCCAAGGCCGGGCGCTATACTTAATGTCTTGTCCTGCATATTAAGACGCCCGCTTTGCAGGTTTAGCTGGCCACTTATCATGAGTGATGAGCCTAATTTAAGTTCGGCATTGTTGTTGGCAGCTTTCATTTCCAGGTTCTTTACTTCTGGCGAACTGCCTGCGAAACGTACCATGCCGAGGTTGGTAGCTGAAGACGTGATTACAATTTCAGCATTGTTAGAACCTTGTATTGACCCCGTTCCACCAGGATCGAAACTGCTGTTGCCAGCCATTATCAGCTTAAATGTGCCATTATTAAGCGCTAATGAACCTGACGTAAGCTTGAGCAAATTCTTCACAGTCAAATCATTGTCCAACATCACAAAGTTGCCCGCACCAATCGCTATTTCAATTTCGCCAAGCCCCGTGCCAGACAATTCGGGTCCCGAGCCGATGATTCCGGAAGGTTGTTCGTACCGAAGATTATAGGGAGTAGTTAAGTTAAAATTAACCCCACCGGCAATATTAAAACTACCGCCATCCATGACGATAGTTGGCGGTGGTGTTCCTGTTCCCAATGCTATAGTAGCACCGGCCTGGAAGCTGGTGATGCCGGAAGTGAAGTACAGGGATTTTTCGGCCTTGATATTGATATTGCCCGGCAGATTGACGCCGGCAAGTGTTATCTTATTGGCGGTTATGCTGCCGTCAAACAAATATGTTGCATTCCCAAAAGTGATGCTATCCACCTCAATAGTGCTGGCTGCATTGCCTGTGACATTGCCACCCATTAACACGATATAGTGGCTGCTGGTAGAGGCAAGCCGGCCATTGCCCTGTAGTTGCAGCAATGAAAAAGAGGAGCTCAACACCAGGTTCACATCAAGAGTAACGGTAACACCGCTACTGATAATTATGTCGTTGGCGCCTACATTGCTAGGAGGTACCACACCGCCAACCCAGGTAGTGGTGCTACTAAAATTTCCCGATGTGCCCGCTGTATACGCTGCCCCGATTGCGTCACTAAAAGGCATGAAAAGGAAAAGAGAAACGAAGATTTTCGTAAATATTTGCTTCATATAGATATGTTTGAATTATAAATATAGCATAAATAATAGTAACCTGAACTATTGCCTGACGAACCTGTGGCCACGATTTGTAGACTCATTGGATAATCCCAGGTAATAAACACCGGGTTGCAAGGCGCCTATATCAATGATGTTTTCACCCTTTTGCAAGAACAAATGTTTTACGACCTGGCCTGTAGAATTGACAATAATTCCTGTACCGGTACTATCCCACCTGATATATAATGTCTCCCCGGCCGGGTTCGGGTAGATTGCCGGTTCTTCTTTTGCTGCCGGGTTGGCCACATCAACAGTATTCTTATCGAATATTGCGAAAGGGCTTAGCGATTTTATTCCTGCACGTTTGAGCGCATACAGGCCATTGGCATTTAACGTGGCGGCTTTATCGGCGTCTTTATCCCAGTAGTTGCCCATAAGGTGTGATATAAAAGCATTTCCGCGGTCAAAAGAGTTCACCTCCATAGATGCATGCCACATTAGTTCCATGTCTATGTCCACTACCGGATTGCTATGTGTTACAAACCAGGTTGCATTGACCATTGGCTGTGTGGCAGCCATATCATTGCCGGAGGTGCCAAATACTTTTACCCCGGGGTTTACTCCTACGTTTAATCCATTGTATACAGTATTGTTGTTGGACGTAATAACACAAGGGGCGTATTGTGCGGCAGTGCCTACATGGTAGGTAAACGATGTGCCGGAACCAATATCAGCGGACAATGTTCCTCCCGTACCGGTGATGATGTATTTATTGGCATCTGCACCATTTATAGTCGCCCCGGTTATCAAGGAAAGTTTATTTCCCTGGACGTCCAGTTTGCCATTTTGGAGGTCAACTTTACCGGTCACTTTTAATGCCGTGCCCAGTTTTACCGGACCACCACAATTAACAATGAAGTCGCCCACTGTATTGCCATTGGCGGAAAAGGTCAGCTGACCCGATAGCGAGTTGGTAACATTGACTTCTATATCTGACGCAGACGTGGTCTTGATTTTTCCGGCGCCTGCCGCCGATAAGTCGCCGTTGCTGCCAAACCTGAGGTCGTGATTGTTCAGGGCAAGTATTCCTTTTACAAGGTTGAGTGTTCCGTTGTTGAGTTCTAAACCGGCACCCAGTTTCAGCTCGCTGGTGTCGCTTAGCAGACTGACAGTTACGTGGCGCAGGCCGGTACCGGTTGCCTCAATCCCGGTTGGCTTTACGTGTGCTGAATTGGTGTAGATAACATCATAGCTATTGGGTAAAGTAAATATGCCTGTGCCCGTAGGAATGATCTCTCCGCCCAGCATGTATATTTCAGTATTAGGGGCCAGACTAATGGTATTGCCGCCCGTGTTTGATATACTACCGTAAACATGGAGGCGCTCTGTAACAGTAAATGTTCCGCTGCCTGATGCCGAAAAAATAAGGCAACGTACTTTTTTTATTGTGCATTGCCCTGTGATATTTGCATTCGTCACATTTACAAATGCGATGCTGTCAATGTCCAATGTGCCGGACACACTGAGTATGCCTGAGCCGTTAAAATTGATATATTCAGAGCCGGAAGAACGCAGGATGCCACGAACGTCCAGTTGTGCAAGGGTATGGGTTAAGGTAATATCCTGATCGAGTATTACATTGTGGCCATTGTCAATTATAATGGTGTCGCCCGCATTAAAATTTACCGGCGGTATAGAGCCACCCAGCCATGTAGCTGCGCTGGAGAAACTACCTGATGCAACCGAGGAGTATTTGAGGGCTAAAGCATCGTGGTGCCAAAAAGATAATTGTGCCAGTGCCAGTGTGGTATAGAGTATCAATCGCTTCATAATAATGTTATTTTATAATGATTACTGTTTTACTACCTTGCCAGTAAGGTAAGTAGTGCCTTCCTTATTGGTGATATAGTATATATAGTTGCCCGGCGGTAGATTTTTCATAGGAATATCAGTTTTGTTTTTGCCGAACAAGTAAGGCAGCAGGCCTCCGTCGTAAATATTCCTACCGTTAACATCTGCCAGGCGTATTTGCAACTGCTCATCCCGTTTCAGGTTTATGTCTATATGCAGTTCCCTGTCTACGGGATTGGGGTAAATTTGGACGTCTGCATCAAACAGGACATTACGAACGCCTACACGCTCGTGGTTATAAGAAAAAAGGTCAATACCGCTGTTGTTGCAGTTATTGGCAGTAAAATAAAGCTCGTTGCCTATCGGAGTAAGCTCGGAAGGCAGGCTGCTGTTGGGGCCGGGGCATAGATCGCCGATAATAGCCGGGCTGTTGGTTCCATCGTATGCATACAGTTCAAAACCATTGGCGCCATCATTGACAGTAAAAAATAACCTGTCGTTGTACACTACGAATTCACGCGGGCTTGCATCACCATTCGGGTTTACTTTGTGCGCCAGGGTAACGTTATCGTTCGTTGGGTCGTAGTTCCACAAATGTCCCTGCCCGCTGGTATCCTTACCATTAAAGTATATTTTCCCTTTGTACAATGCGAAAGCATTGCCACGTACTGGGCTGAGGCTGCTCAATCCATCGGCACTGATGTCTGTAAGGCGCTGGGGGAGGCCTGTACCGTCATAAACATACAATTCCCGGCCATGAAGGAAGGTAGTGGCGCTGAAATATAATTTGCCACCCAAAACGGTGAGGTTAGCCGGGTTTGACGATGAAGCGCCACTGTCGATATCAGCTTCTAAAATAGTGGTGTCGGTAACCGGGTTGTACGACCATAATTCTGAACCATATTGGGGCGTGTTGCATACAAAGAATATCCTGTTTGCGAAGTCGATAGCGGGGCCGGTAATACTACTTGCAGGGCCGTTATTCACATCAGTAAGGCGCGTGTTAGCGCTGCCGTTGTATACCCATAATTCACGTCCTTCACCCGACGTAATTGCCGAATAGTACAATTTGCCGTTAAGTACTGTATAGTTATCCGGGGATGAGCTGTCGGGCCCAAAATTCGGGTCAAATACTATGGTGGGTGTATTGGTACCGTCATACACATACATTTCCTGACCTGTAAAGCCGTTATCGGAAGTGAAGTAATACTTACCATTCATTAAGGCAGACGGTTTTTGATAGTTGTTGCTCACCGAAGCACTGATGCCGGGATTAACATCTTTGATTAACACCGGTGTGCCGGAGCCATCAACATAATATGGTTCCTTACCTACCGAACCATCTGTAGCATAGAAATATAGTTTCCCGTTAAAATCTGCCAGGTACACCGGGTTAGAGCTGGCCAGCCCCGACGCTACGTCAAAATCTTTAAAACCGGGCTGCATTTGTGCATTGGCATTAATAGCCGTCCAGGCGCAGAAAGTCAGTATTATTCGTTTCATTATCTCGTTTTTGCAGGTCTTTTCGCGCAATGCGTAACTATAAAGATAAGGAAATCCAGGGGGAATGGGTAGATTACTGACGTTGTATAATGTACTCGAACTCACCACCCTCTACAGACAAGTATAAGGCGTCGCTATGCGCAGGCGGGTATGGACTATACAAAGCAGGAACCCGGGAAATATTGACCTTAGAGGCATACCAATCATATAGCGTAATATCACCGGAAATTTGCTCAAACCGCAGTTCCCATCTTTTTATGTTACCGCCGGGTTCGGAGTATTCAAAGATTGCGGTATAGTCCTTGTTCAATGTTACCGAAACGTTTTTCTGCGTTATGGTCATTGTGGGCCAGGCGTGTCCTCCTCCGCCATCGTATGCATCCACTGCCTTCCATATAGCTGAAATATTCTGTCCGCCAAATAATACTAGCCTGCCAATGTCGCTGTTGCCGCAATCTACAGGCATGCCCGCCGGATAAGTGAAGGTCACGAATCTCGTACCTGGAATGGGACTGTAAGGGTGTATTAATGGGTATTCCGTGTTTCCCCAGTTAGAAGCCGAGTCGTCATCGGTATGCCAGTCATAATAGTACCTTCGTCCTTCCTCAAACATATCGCCGGCTAACTCTGTTTCGCCTAGTGATGGCAGGGTAAAAGTTGTTAACGGATTTACCTCCTGATAATAATCCGCCTGGGAAAAATATATACTTACCCGAATGGTTTTCTCCGATTTGTTCTGAAATATTACAGGGTCTTTACGGCTCTCCTTTTTGCATGATATTATGAGAACCAACCCCAATAGAATAGAGAATGGTCGTATTTCTTTCATAAATTATTTTCGTCGTACCAATAGATAAAGTTTTTGCCCCGGTTCAATTGCGTTATAGTAAATAATTGAATCAAGGTATTGTACTGGCCGAATTACACTATCGGCGAACGCGAACGCTGCAAATTTGTAATGGGAGCCCATAGTAACACTGCTGGTGCCGAGTTCAAATACACCCTTCTCCTCAATGCCCGAATGTTTCATGGTATAGCTATGGTCTTTTCTGAAAGTTATCTCAAGAGATTCTCCGGCAAGCAAGGGCTCGGTCACTGTTACCGGCAGGTTGGTATAACCAATTGCATCCCAGGTAGATGAACCTTCTGTATTACTAAGCACTACTCGCCGTGGGATAGACATGTCGGGCGTAGGCTGTATAATATAAGATCCGTCCCTGGACGGCTTTATCTTCACATAGTAGTGAACCTGTGTATCTTCGGGGTGCGCGAGCCAGTTTCCTATTGTATAGTCATCAGAGTACCAGTCCACGTAATAAAAAACATCTTCACTAAATTTCATCAGCGGTATAGTTGCGCTACTATTGGGTTCGATTCTTAGCTTTGAGTGAATATTTGTTACGTTGCAGTAATCTGATGCACTGGGGTAGATGTCAATATTCACCGCCTTATCAGCGGTGTTTAGAAGTTTGAAATCGCCCTTTTCGGAAGATTTATCTTTTTTTCTGCACGAAAAAAGTACCAGCGGTAATATTAGGATCAGGAATAGTCGTGACATGGGGCTAATGTAATAAAATCATCGGTAATGCTAAACCAGGCCTGGGTTGGGCATTGAAAAAACATCCCCAGAACGCCCTCGGTAACAAGTCGTTAACAACTTATTAACAAACTAAGTTTTTCAACCTTTGTAGCTTAACGCTTGTAATTAATTGCATGTTACACTACGAGAGGTTTCAAGAGACAGTTTTTAAGGAGGCGGGTGAGGGAGCGGCAGAGTGGAAACATATTTTGCCGGCAATACCTATTGCGCACAGATTACGCTTTATGTATACTTTGCGCAAGGGGTTCAGTATTCCTGCGTGTTTTGATATGGTAATGTTGAGCCAGACCCTGGCCGATAAAGATTATGACCTGTTTGTGCAACAGGCGATAGCCACCAGGCTGACCGGTAATGAGCGCGAGGGGGGTACCGTAGAAAAATTCAGTGTCAACGACTGATACTTCCTCACCGGTGTATTTCGCATTCTATCTTTATGGTGTGAGTAGATGTAAGTTCATCAGTTTCGCATAGCTGGCGTGCTTCACGTTTTGAGTATCCCCTGTATTCTTTAATATATACGGTATCAAAAGTGCCTGTTACCTTGCAATGGCACATGTGTGACCGTTTGCAGGAAGCAGCAAAAGCCAATAAAAGTAGAGCTGAGATACTTAATACAATACTCTTATTCATGTGTTTATGTTTTGTACACCTGGTGTTCAGGAGATAAAAATACATGTTCATTTCAATAATCCATGTTAACATGAGGTTATCCGCAACCCTTTGCCCTCCGTTTTGTTATCCGTTGGTTAACACGTGGTTATGCTATTGTTATTGACGGTAGCAGAATTGGCGCCGATACTGCCCTTGCGTTAATTGCGGTTGTATTAATCACCGCCCGAAAAAATGAGGATACACCGGGCTATGCCTATAGTTCCCTGTCAACTATAGTTATGGACAAGCAGGAAAAGATCGTACTCATTGTTGAGAAGGATACCGGAATCGCTAATATGATAAGAGCGATACTGGGTATTGTAAACGTTCCCGTAAAGCATACCCAGCAGGGCAGGGATGCAGTGGTCGTCCTGAAAGAAAATGAAACCGGCCTGATAATATGCGAAAAACAAATGCCCGATATGACGGGTTATGACCTGCTCACTTTTGCAAGGAATAATCCCGCCACTGCCAACGTTCCCTTTATCATGTTGGTAGATGAGGACGATAAGAGCTACGAAAAGCTGAAACCTGAGCAACGCGCTGACAGGTATATCACGAAACCCTTTACAGCCCGCAAGGTGCTGGATGTGGTGAAGGAGTTTATAGTTTATAAAGGACTGTAATGTTTCCCCTGGTGAATACCGGGTAATCCGCCATAAATTTTTTTTGACGCTCGCTGAACTTTTTCCCTGCTAAGTGGTTATTAGGATAGTGCTTTAGCAATAGGGGCATAGTAGCTAAAAGCAGAGTAGTGTATAGTGAGTGTGTAAAAGGGCGGTTCGTTTTCGAGCGAACCGCCCTGATTTTTAATGTTTTATGAGTTTGGTGCTATTCAGCACTGCATTTTTTTCATCTATTATTATACAAAGGTACGTACCCGGCGACATGTTGGCCATAGGGAGAGAGATAGTGTGTTTGCCGGGCGAATAGAGTTTTGAATGTATAGTGTGTACTGTTCGACCGTTAATGTCCGATATCCTTACAGAAAGGTTTTGCGGTTCATTCAGTTCTAAGTCCAGGTAAGTGTTGTCTGTAGCGGGATTGGGGTAAAGGATTGAAGAAATTTCTTGACCTGGACTTCCAATTGACAGAGTGGAATCGTGTAAAACAAGGAGTTCTACACCTCGGGTGGAGTCAATAAATGCCGCGGTTATTAAGAGGTCGTTATATATGATATAATGATTAAGGCTAGGTCTTGTGGTTGTCGGCAATTGATACATTTCTGAGAGTTTTCTTACCGTTGAGTTGAAATCGTATATAGAAGAACTGGAGTCATCATAATACAAATGCCCTTTGTACGGCACCAGATAAGCTGCGCCCGGGTATGATTTTACTTGTATTTGATAACTTTTTTTGCCTGTAGCCGGGTCATATTTGTATATATGCCTGGTTCCGTTTCTTACAACCGAATAATAAAGATGGTTGTTATAGTAACAAAAAGGATTGACGGAATTCTGCAATTGGTTTAAACTTGTGCCTTCAATTGTATCAAACGAAATATCCTTGATTGTCGTATCGCCGTCATACACAAAAAGCTGAACGCCATTGATGCTTGAGGCTTTCAGGTAAATGCTGTTATTGAATATTTGGTGAAAAAACAACATGGTGTTTCCTGGAGAAGTATAATTGATCATAAGTTTTGTTGATTGTGTTATCGGATCATACTTATGTATTTCAAATCCTAAAGTTGAGTCTTTCCCACAGAACAAAAGACTATTCTTCCAGGGTATAAGCGGTGTGTTAAGGTATGGAGGCGCGGTGTTAATAATTTTTCCAGAACCGTTTATCGGATGGTACGACATTATCGCTACAACCCCTGAAGATATGTCAGCGACAAAGTATAGCACACTGTCTAACGCTATGAACTTGCGGGGAGGATTAAAACTGGGATATGTAATTGCATGTAGGTTAAAAGCTTTTGTCGGTGGGTTTACGCCATCAAATTTATAAATACTTGGCCTGATAAAAGGACTATCGGTTGCAGCGAAGTATAGAGTATCACCAATCACCTGCATACAATTATGGACGATAATATTTTGCGACTTATAGTTATAAAGACAGCTTTCGATGCCTGGATTAATATCTGCAACTAAAGATGTTGTATTCCCATCCGTAACCCACAATTCGGTTCCGTGTATGCTATCTGTTGCATAAAAGTATACTTTGTTTTTAAATACTGTAAAGTTAACTGGATTTGAACCTTGACCAAGGCGTGTGTCAATATCTATGATGTTACTGGATGTCTGCGCTAATACAGGAATATGAAAAAAGCAAAATAAGGTTAGGAACAATAGGATAGATCTCATTTTATATAAACTTACTGCACAAATATATTGGTTTTTTGCTTAAATCTTATCTTTGCCACATGCCACCAGCCCCGTTGAAAGACTACTACAAAATACTGGAAATAACCCCTGCGGCTACCGCCGACGAGGTAAAAAAGGCATATCGCAGGATGGCGTTTAAATACCATCCTGATACCGGAGAGAAAAGTACGTTTGCGGAATCGTATTTCCTGGATGCGCAGGAGGCTTACGTAGTGCTGAGCAACGATGAGGCCAGAAAAAAATACGACAACGAACTATGGCTGGCAGGTATGACCAGCCGGGCCCGTCAGCATACAACCGTCACCCCCGACTGGATATTAAAAGAGAGCATCAAACTGTATAACCATATGGCAACGGTAGATGTGTACCGGATGAACCATAAAGCCCTGTATGAGTACCTGGAACAACTGCTGAGCAAACAGCATATGGCTACGCTTACAAACGGTGAAGAACCATCGGTGAATGAAGGGATAGTGAATATGATACTGGACAGCACAAAGGGACTGAAGTACATGTTTTTCCGCCCTGTGGCCGAAAAGCTGGTACAATTAAGCAAGGGGAACGATGAGTTGTTTGAACGGGTGCGGGCAAGGCTCAAAGCAAGGGAGCGGGAAGCCAACTGGGAGAAAAGCTTGCCTTACGTAGTGATTGTTGTTACACTGGTGATTGTCCTGTATATGTATTTCTGGGCAAAAAAATAATTACCACAAAAAATTGTTGTTTTATTGTTTCTTTATATTATCTTTGTATGGAGGATAATAAAGATGGCGCTATCGTCACATGAAGCCATATTTGTGAAAGCAGTGATACTGCACGGCAATAAGCTGTGGGCAGTAAAGCAGGCTTTCCCCCGGCTGGAAGAAGGATTTGAACAGGCGGCTATAACCTATATGATGCAAAACCCTGAAGTCCCCCGGCATATTGAAGCAGGTGTATTGTATATGTTCAGGCAGATAGTAAAGCATACAGATGTGCCTGTACCCAGGCCTCTGGACATTAACGATAAAATGACCCTGCTGCAGATGGTAATTGATGGCAGGCGAGAGACAGCCGTTGATATTGTGACAAAAGAAGGGCTGAGAACGATATTTGTAAAGCCCGGGGAAGAAGAGGTAGAAGATGCCCGCAAAATGCTGAAAGGGCTGCAGGATGCGGAAAAAGCAGGATGGAAGACATAGCAAACTGATATTTAACAATAACACAAAATAAACCAATCATGAATAACACATTAGCCGATAACTCCGCTTACAAAGAAGTTTTCCATTCAACAGTACATAACATAAAGCTGTACATGCCGCAGGATGCCGCCAACAGCTACCATATGAGCAGGTATGTGGCGGCAGGGGCACAAAACATTTATGCCGCCGGAGGCGCTACCAAAGACCTGCTGAACGCCATGATGGATAAGATGCTGGAGCTGTGCAATGATGAAAAGAATATAAAACTGTTGCGGACTGATATTGCTACGCTGGCCAATAACATTAAATACAGGCTACGCTACCCGGTAGATGAAGATTGTGCGTTGCGCATGGGCGCTATCTATACTTTTGCTGAAGGAGAAAACCCAGATGTTACCGATGACTACTGGACAACACGCAAAGTAGCCTGGGCTAAGGGTGACGCAGCACAAAATATTCCACCCGACCCGGAACTGTACAGTTTTTTTTTGAGCATCGGCATCGTATCCACGCCGGTATGGAAGGAGTTGTCAGATACTTTGACCGATTCGAATTACTTCAGAACAAGAACGGACAACCTGAGCGGGCTGCAGCCGAACCGCTGAAATCGGTAGCCTCCACAGTGGATGATTGGTATGACAGCTTTTGGGATATATCTATGAAGTATTGTGACGGTGATGTGCAGGCAGCGGAGCATTTTATGGATACCAGTGTGTTTATGTTTTACTACCGCATCAAGCAAAAAGCGCAATGGGTGAAATGGCATAATGAGCAAGTGAGCAGGAAGGAGTAATCAGTTATTACTCATAATATTCGTACTCATACACGGTCATAAATTCCGGCTCAGGATTATCATTGATATAGTTGAACATAAGCAGGGCATTGCCATACGGGTCTATTTTAAATATCTTATGCGTGATGGTTTCCTTAGGAGATTCATTGACTGTTAAGGTAGTATGCGTAAAGTTGTTATAGCTATCATACAAGTATGCTGAAGTGCCGTAATGATGTTTGCGATTCTCCCAGGCTTCAAAGACTGTACGCTGTATCAGGCTATCGCGCAGGGTGAAGCGATAGGAAGTAAGTACTTTGCTGCGGTTGCGTGGCAGTTCTGTACCGGGGTATTCCCGTGCCAGTACCGTGCTGTCGTTTGGCGATGTGAGTTCTACAATGCTAAGTTGCGTGCGAGGATGGTCGTATGGCGGTACACAACCGAAACGGGTGATAATAAGAATAACGGGTGTACTATCTTTATATGAATACTCGTATGTTTTACAATACCCTTCAGCTACCTTAGGATTGAAATAGGTAGCTGTGCTGTCTGCTATTATAAGACCTGAACTATCGTACCAGTTTTTGATAACTGAATATAGAGTGCCTTTTGCCTCCTCTTCTTTTCCCGAAGTATATTTCAGGCGGGTATATTTATAAGTAGTCACTGTTTTTATAGGTCCATTCATTCCCAGGCTGGTGTGCATACTGTATACAGCCTGCTTGTAACCCGGTTGTTCTGATACGATAAACCCGTAAAATAAAAAAAGAAGAAGTGCAAGAGTTTTATTCATCCCAATACGTGTATTCGTACTCTTCATAGCCATCAGCGATATTTCCATCGAATGGCTGATTCGATAAAACTACTACCAGGGGATTATTGTGTTTGTCTTTTTCCAATACAGTTTTGTAGATTTTTGATTCTACATTGCTTGTTTTGTCCTGTACGGTTATAATAGTGTTATCACTCTTATAATTATATCCATATAATACAATCGAGCCTGTACCGTCATCTACTACTTTCGTTGAAACCGCGCCATCAGGATTGAAACTACATACCTGAATCTCAACAACTTTATTCATATTGGAGATATCTTCACCTGCGAAACTCGTGGTAGTTCTTTTGTTCTCGTCCCATTCTACTGTTTGGGTTGTAATATCGCCGGCAGGATTGGTAACAGTAGCTCCGGCGAACATGCCATCTTTGTCATATTGATACATGATCAGCTGTTTTCCCAAGAGAACCTCAGCGTCGCCATAATACTCCTCCATCGTTAAATCCAGATTGCCGTTTTCCCCAAACATGCTGTTTCGCTTAGTAATGATATTCCCTTTTATCCAGCCATTTTCAGTTTTTACAACAGGCCCATAGCTGTATTTTACTAACTTCTGTACGCGTCCGTTCAGCATTTCTTCTTTTAAGTGTGTTACCTCTGCTGGGTTAAACTGTAGTGAGTCCTTTTTGTTTTCGGGCTTATCTGCATCGCATCCGACCATTGTACTAACGGAGATGATCGATAATAAGGAAATTAATAAACGGTTTGTTATTGAAAGCATGGTCATATTTAATTCATTACGCTATAAAAGTAATGTTTTCTTTCAATTGAATGATGCTAAAATCAGGAGTAGCAAATTTATTTTTTTGTTTTGTCAGAAATAAATTTGGCGAAATAAAAAATAATTACTTACTTTGTTGTGAAATTGCTATTAAAGGAGACGTCCTTATTTCCCCATAATACGTTACAGGTAACAAGCCACCTTCAAGTGCAAAGGTTTCACAATAAACTTTTTAAACATGGCAGATGTTACTGAAGTCATCCATAAAATTACGTACGAGATTAATGACAGCGCACTAATACAGCAGTATGAAAAAATTCTACGCCTAACCAAAACTTTGGATGGATTATCCGCAGTTAATGATAAGGCAACGGTTTCTGCAGCCGGTATGGGAAACGCATTCGGCAAGGCATTTGGTAAAGCCGGGTGGGTAGGGTTGGCTGTAGACGCAGGAAAGGTCTTGAACGATTTTGCACAACAAAGCGTCAAAGTTGCATTAGCTGCTGAGGACATTAAGATCGCTTTTAATAATCTGAATCGCCCGGAGCTATTGAACGATATGAGAAAGGCAACCAGGGGTATGGTGTCCGATGTTGAACTGATGAAATCAGCCATAGAAGCCAATAACCTCAGTTTACCGTTGGAGCACATGGCTGTCGCAATGCATTTTGCAGAAATGCGTGCAAGACAAACAGGTGAGAGTGTCGAACTGTTAACAAGACAACTTATCACAGGTTTAGGAGCAGGTTCCGCACCGATATTGAGTAATCTCCAGGTTGACATAGAGAAGATAAACGACGAGTTTGTAAATACAGGAGACTATGCCGGAGCTGCAACAAAAGTCATCTATGAACATTTACAGCAGTCTGGTGCAGACATGGTGACATATGGAGATAAAATTAACCTGTTGAAAACGTTCTGGGATAATTTTAAGTTGGCAGCGGGTGAGGCCCTGCTGGACACAGGAAATTCTTTAGCGAAGAGTATCGCAATGACTAATCCGTCTACGATGCATCTTGCCATTTTAGCGGAAATAGAGGACAACGAACGAGAGTCTTATCGTAAGCGCCAGTCGATGCTACACCACTATATCGGGGAGTACGAAAAGGGGGATTCCCAAACCCGTAGCACGCTTATCAACCAGGCAGCTAATTATCATTTACGCCTGGAACGTCTGGAGGACAATGCACGAAAAAAAGGGCTGACCCGTCAAGCTAACCATTATGCCGGCCTGCTGCGCCTAATCGATCAGTTTTATGCTCAGACGATTGACAAGGCTGCGCAACAACCAGGAAATACACTTCGGGGACTATATGCCCAGAAGAGGGTGTTGGAAGAACAATTGGAAGGATTGCAGATAGGAGGTGCCAAGTTCCGAAAAACAAAGAACGAGTTAGATTCGGTTCAGTCGAGCATCAACCGTGCTACGGGAGGGGTGGGCGACAAAACGAGTGGTGATATATACACTGAAAAGAAAACGAGAATAGATACTGAAGCAAAGATAATCAGGAACACAGATAAGCAACTGAGGGAATTGTCTGAAAAACGCATTGAGCTTGAGGGGAAATACAAGGCCTTATATGCTGCAGATATAGCTGCAGGAACAAAACTCAGTGCTGAAGAACGCACTGCACGAGAGATGGAATATGAAGAACAACAGAGACGCATAAATAACCTTGAGGCCCGCAGGTTGAACGATTTGGAACAGACTGCCTTACAGAAGAAATTGCAACTGGCACGAGTGAAGAAAAACGAGAAGGACGCAGCTGAACTGGAAAGGCAAATACAGGACAACAAGTTAAAGGATGCACAGTTGGCTCGTGAGTCAGTACAACTGCGAGCTGACCGCATTGAACATATTGAGCCGCTTAAATCGCGTAGCGAATTCAGAAAAGAGTATAAACCCCGAACAACCGAACTGCCCGGTAACAAAGAAAAACAGGAAGGTCTGACCAGGGAACAGAAGGACAATATTAAAAAAGGTATTGAGGGGTATCAACAGCTTGCACAAGCAGCAGCCGATGCCTACAACCAGATACTCCAGGTGCAGATTGACACTTTGGATAAGGAGATATCACTTAGGGAGAAGAGGGTAGAGGAAGCGAAAAAGCTGGCAGAGCGCGGTAATACTGAAGCACTGCGCCTGGAAGAAGAACGGCTACGCAAAGCGCAGCAACAGAGGGAGAATTTTGCTCGCAGGCAGCAAGCAGTTAACGCAGCGATTACGGTTTCCAATGCCATTGCCGCCGTGGCACGCGCAGCCTTAGATGGTGGTGGTTTTGGTTCAGTAGCGACAATAGCGGCATTGATAGCTGCGCTTGCTGCCGGTTATGCCGCAGTAACCAGTCTTTCTAATGACAGCGGAAATGCTTTTGCAGATGGTGTGATTGACTATAAAGGCAAGGGCGGCCCCAGGGATGATAAAAACTGGGTGCGCATCAGTACCGGGGAAAGCATAATAACAGCCGAGGGAACAAAAAAGCATCGTGCCTTACTGGAAGCAATCAACAATGGCACGGGGCTGCAAATACCAGGTACAGCTCTGCCGTTTGTAATGCCGGCATTTAAATCACCAGAGGTAGGTATAAAGGGACAATATGCATCAGCAAATGATATGCAAAGACTGGAAACGAAACTGGATGAGGTAGTAGGTGCTATAGAAGACAATAAATTGAAACAGGATATATTCTTCAACGAACAAGGTGTAGGCATTATGACCGAGAAAGCCATTCAAAAGAATCGCAGCCGCTGGAAATAGAATCACCAATAACCCCCTTAACAAATCATCATGGAACTGAAAATATATATCAACCAGGCATTGACCTATAATATCCAGGGCGATAGGATTTACTATGAAGGCCCTAACCCACAATCGCTACGGGTGGAAAAACATAATATAAATCCCTTTCCGCAGAGCAGATGCTTTCCTAATTACCCCAATCCGCTGGATATGACGGAGTATGTAAGCGACCTGTATAAGCTGAAACTTACCTGGACGAGTAATAAGAATGCAGATGGCCTGACTACAGGTGGGGAATCCCAATTGCAGAAGAGTGCAGGAGGTACGCTGACATTCGAGGGAGAAGCATATCGTTTACTGAAGCAATGGCTGATAGATGATGTAAGTGCTCCATTAAACAGCGTGGATGTTACTATTGAACATAGTACAAACTGTGGTAGCTATATTCACTACAGCATAAAGGCGGCAGACCTGCGGTGGTGCGAAGAGAGCACCTGTACTTTTGACGTTACACTGAAGCAGAAAGATGACCGCCTGAACTGCATCAAACGCACGATGATAAGCGACAACTACAGCGGTATGTTTCAGAAAGTACCCGCAAATGGTAAGAAACACCCGCGCTTCAGCTATTGCAACGAACAGCGGCCCAATGGTATGCTGATTATAGTGTGGTGGATGAGCGGTGTTGTGTCAATACCTACCCTCCAGGCACTTGTGCCTTTAATGGTTGCTTTAAATGGCGTATTTGGCGTTGTTAATATTATTATAGGTGCCATAAATGCATTGATTAATATACTAACGGGTAAACCGTTGAATACCGTTAACTGGCAGACGATACCTTATTTCGATTTTAAAAAAATGCTGGATGCCTTCGGTTCGTTCTTTGTAGAAGCGGGTGGATGCGGCAGGGAACATCCCGCACCTTTGATACGCGATTACATAAAAAATGTTTGCGACTATTGTAATGTACAGGTGGATGGCGATACAGCGCCCATATTCTTTAAACAGTATGTAGATGTAGAAACCTCGTCGCGCGGTTTGATGAAAGATGTGTTTAATCCTCATTACAACGCCTGTTATTTCCACGCGCCTGTGGCCCGTGGCATACGTAGGTTTAAAACGCTGAATGCACTGCGTGGTATTCCTAACAATACAGATTATTATATAGAAGATAACAACCCGCTGCTCACACTGGATATGTTCCTTGACCAATTGAAGGGAGTGTATAATGCTGAGTGGCGGGTAAAAAATGGTAAACTCTATTTTCAGCGGAAGGATTGGTACTTGCAAGGCGCACCCGTTTACGATTTCACCGAAAATAGTGCGGACAGGTTGAAGCTGCTGGAAGGTTTATGCTTTGAGTGGAACGAATTGAAGTATCCTGCTTATACAGCGGGAATATATACCCCCGATGCGGCTGATACCTGTGGTAACGAGGCTATGAGCCAGATGAACGGGATGGTGTCGCATGGCAATATTGACCTGAACCCGAATTTTGAAGGAGTAAAGGATAAAAGTGTGCAGTTTGGCGCTAGCAAATTCAGGCTGGATGGCGCCAGTGAAGATTACCTGTATGATGCGATGCAGGTAGTGGTAAATGGTTCGTTCCTCACACCCTTCCTGGCGGGTGTGATGTTTGACATGGTGGGCAAGCACATACAGGAGTTTGCCGATTACGCCCTGCTGCTTAAAGATGAGAATTGTACCCTGCCCAAAATATTGATTTGGGATGGCGTCAGTTACGAGAATGCACGTTGCATAAAAAGCCATACAGGCAGGTGGCTGGCCAATACACCGATTACCCCGCCTGTGCAGAACAGCAGGTACACAGATGGGCGCGATTGGTGGGTGAAGCATCCCGAGCAGACCTTTGTGAGAGGTAGTGGCCTCACATTACCCCCCAACCAGCCCGGCTATTACCTGGTTACAGATTTCTTCGGTGCGCGCGAAATTAAAAAGCCGGCTACGCTGGTTAACTATCCTATGTACTTCGAGCCCGGTTACGAGAATACATTATGGGATTGGTTTCATTGGGTGGACGACCCCCTGCGCAAACCCGTAATGAATATGAACTGGCAGGCCAAAATGGAATTGTGCTGCGATGATATTAAAAAGCTGGAACTATTTGGCGACCTGACTAATATTCAACTGGACCAGAAAGTTCTCTTGCCGGTTCAATTCTACAACGAAGGCCGCATCAAAGAAATAGAAGTGAGTTATGACACCTCGGATAGCCTCGGTCCATATATACAGCTCAAAGGAACTGTATAAACCCAAAAAATAAAAAACCTGATTCCTAATAAAATAATTCATCATCATGATTTGGTTTGACAAAATAACCGACCTGCAATATTATCACCAGTCTAAGGATGTACCCTGTTACTGCGAAGCCATTGCTTATCCAACAGATATGTTTTTGCAGGGACATATTAATAACGGCAACGGTAGCTATATATTGAAAATATACGTGTACAGTGCAGATGGCCTGATACAATATGAGGAAGCAACTTCTTATTTCGACTATTACTTCGGCAAGATACCCGGCCACGGTACGCATTTTTTCAATGCCCGGCTCAAATCGTTCAGCCCTGCTATGTGCGCACACGAGTGTTATGTATTGCGTGCGGAAGTTATACAAAGCAACGGGGTAATAGTCTTCAATAAATATACCGAGCGTTATTGCCAGAACAACTGCTGTGATGTAGCACGCAATATCACTTTTGAACAAACAGGCTTCTCGCCATTAGTTATAGACGGTGGAGATATTAGTGACCCGCTGGTGGAAGTTTTAGGGAATGAAGTAACCCTGGCAGGTGCATCGTCCGAAATATTTATACCTGCCGGCAACTGTGGAGAGCAACTCATACGCATCCTTTCAAAGTTTGATTGTATAGATAAATTTACCGGGGACTTTTACGGTACGGCTGATGAGGTATTGAGCGGCGATGCAAGCTTTGCCTATCGAAAAATAACCACGCTGCGTGGCCGTATAGTACGTCGCCCACGAGATATAAAAAGGGAAATCAGCTATAACTGTAAACTGCAACGTAGTGAAAGTGCTGCGCAATACCTGCTGGAAGGTTTTGAATACCTGCCACCCTGGAAGATGTATGAAATAGAAGGACAACTGCACGCCAACCGTATATGGGTGGACGATTTCTCAGGCGTAAGGGAATATCAGTTTGCTGGTGGTACGGCTTTCAAACAGGTGAGCAAGTGCTTTGAATTTTTCAAGCTGGAGGTGGCGCTGGAGGATTGTACACAAAGACAAATATTCGGCTGCATGCCCGATTGTAAAACCAGTCAGAACTTTGACGGCAGCGATAAAATATATGTATTGCCGGGAACGTATAACGGCGGTGCTTTTTACAATAGCAGTAAACAGCTCATTGCAAACGATTATCAAGGTTTGCTTGATTATTTCCGCACCAGGAACGGTGTGACGCATGTCAATGATATTGATACAGTATCTATAGGCTGCGATGTGTACAAGGTATTCGGAGTTACTTCAGACGGCTATATTGACGCCTATATCTATTATGATGCGCCCGCGCCTGTTAATAAAGTCCATGCCCGCAATGCTGACAATATAATCGATCTCTGTGCCGGTCTGCCCGCAGTATGTGCATTACCTGCCGCGGTTTCATTCTCTGTTGCAGAGCATATATGCGACATACCGGTACCTGGTGTGTTTGCAGTAGATGATACCGATACTGATGAAGTGGTAATGGTGGGTTTTGCAGACTGGGAGCCTGATATGGCGGAAACCTCGGGAGCAGCCCATAACCACGAAGTAGCAATTAACCTCAAGGTGGTGAACGAAACACTTACTGAAGACCCTGCACATCCCGGCGAACCTGTACATATAGGAGAAGTAATCGCCATCATTGGCAGCAACGGCCGCCCGGCAGAAACTATTGCACTGAACAGTACCAACAGCAGCCTACCACCTGATACATTCATTACTATAGACACTTACGGGCGTATCTATTACTATGGCTTCTCGACAGCAGCTTCTGCAAGCGATGTAACAATTGAATTGAATAACATAACATTTAATATCTAAAACCATGGCAAGAAAAATCACCATCCCCATTACCGACCATAACACCGTATGCAGCACCAGCTATACCGTGTCTTACAAAACAGAAGGCGAAACTTTGTGGACTACGCAACCCGCCTATATTCCGCCTATCGAGCTGAACAACCTGCTGGATGATACACTGTACAACATCCGCATCACCAGGCAATGCTGCTACGGAATCGTTAGCGCACCACTGGAATTGTCTGTGAATACCACGATACTGGACACACCCGCCAACTTCGTAGCTACGCCCGGAGATACAGAAGTAGCGCTGTATTGGGACGAAGTAACCGGCGCAACATCTTATACACTGGAACGTGCGGATGATGCAGCCTTTACAGTGAATACTGAAATAGTGTACACCGGCAGCAGTACGGCAATACTGGATACAGAACTCACCAACGGACAAACCTATTACTACCGTGTGAAAGCTACGGCGCTCTATCATGCAGACAGCCTTTACGCAACTCTTAACACCACACCAAATCCATAACACCATGGCAGACCTGACTATTACCATACCCGCGCCCACGCTCACCGCAGGGCAGTATTTCAAAGAGCGGCATAGGCAGCTACCTTCAGGTGCCTGGGGTAGCTATACCAACCGTACCAATGCGGCGTTCACTATCACAGGGTTAACGCCCGGTGACTATGAATTTGAATTCATATTGGTGAATGCGGATGAAACGCATTGCCCGCCTGTGTACCGAACTTATACCTTAATCAACGATTACGAGTGTATTAGTTTTGCCTCGGAGATGAAGAAGGTGGGCAGCCTGTACCATATAGAAATAACCTACACGCTGCCGCCAGGGCATACAGACCCAACATGTGGCTGGGAGGTGGAGTATATACAAAACGGCACATCGAGCAAGTTTACCTATACCAACCTGCCCTCGAGCGGCATTATAAAAATTCCCTGCCAGAACATAGGTACAGTGTTGTATATACGCGCGCTGCTCTGCAATGGCCGTAGCAAAAACTGTCACGTAAATGACGTACAGGCATTTAACGACCCGCCCTGCGTAGCTATTTCTAATGTGGTCATCACCTTCTCCGAAGTGCCGTTGGGCAATGGCAAATGCGATTATTATATGAACATCAGCTTCACACAGTCGAGCCCGGCTACTACCAACCTGAAATTGGTGTACAACCAGTGGCACCGTGGACTGCCGGGTGGTGATAGCTTCAACGGTGTGATACCCATATCGCCCACTACCACTTCTGTAAAACGAAAAATCAATCCGCTCTTTTACGAGTTGGAAGAATGCACTGAATATTACGTGAGCGTTATAGACGTATGCAACAATGGCTGGCCTATCAAAGAGACCTTCTGCCGCACGATATGTTTTAACGCAACACCATAATTTTTTCCTGCCTGCAAGCGGGTCCTGCGCTTAAAGTTCACCCTCTGCCCTAAAGCGGAGATGGAAAGAACAAGGATAAAAAAAGTACACCCTGGTACTGACTTAACATTACTTAACAAAATGGCCCGCAGGGTAGGGCCGGAACTAAACATTTTTACCATGGCATTTTGTCCCGCAGACTGCGCCAACATTACCGTCACCGTCAACGAGCCCGGTGGTTGCGACCTGAAAGTGCGCAAAAGAAATATTGACCGTATCGGTTTCTTCCCTTGCAGTGTAGACCTGCCCGTACCTTTTACCTGTGTGGGCCTTGAGGGCCTGGCAACAGCTAACACGCTTACCTTCAGCAGCCCGCTGGCCAACATAGAGGTGCAGGACCCGAGCTTTGAAGAACTGCAGATAGCCGACTGCCGCCCCAGTGAACGTGTGGCCACCAGCCGCATCATCACCTTCCAGGACAGGATAGCGATAGAAACCCCGGCAGTGGTAGGGCCGCCGGCTGAGGCAGCTAACCTGTTTTTCGATTACGATTTCTGGAAAGACAAGAAAACCAAACGCGCTATGATGCGCTACATGTTTGTGTTTTGCGACGGCACCGTAGTGGTGCCCAAAGATGAGAACGGCAAACCGATGGAGGCCAGCCTCGATGTATTCCTGTCTTACGAAAGGCAGGGTAGCGGCGGCAGCTCCTACATACTGGAAATCAAAAAAGGCCAGTTGGAGTTCAAAGGCGACCCGCTCGACTTTAACAAGCCTGAGCTGACCACAGGCGATGCCCTGTTTTACCTCGGCGATTGCAACGGGTTGATTTAAGGCCTGTCCATTAATAACAGCCGGGCGGTGAGGAAAGTGCAAATGCACAATAAAACGATACAAAACGCTACAAAATAGCTTGCCCCGCAATGGCGGGGATACAATATCACCAACACCCGCCCCGCTGTTATTTTTCAACTTATTACTTACTACTAAATCTCTAACTACTAAAAACTAAAATCATGAACATAAAACAAGTAATAGCCCTGCTGAATAAAGATGTAAAAATGCCTGCCGCTATGACGGAAAACCTGCAACGTTGGCGCGATGTATATTATGGCATCAGCCTGCACACTACGGGCGCATGTCCCCGTTTTCGCGATGCGGCTACCGGGCGTATGATAAAGCCCGCCGGCTATTATGGCGAAGAATACCAGTACCTGTTTGATAACTTCCTGCTGAGCCGCCACCCGCGCGAGGACGATGCCACCCGCAACTGGCGCTACAGCCAGTACCGCCCGCTCACCAAAGCACCCTTCGGGCAGATAACAGAAGTTGTGACAGGCGCTATATTCCAGGACAGTAACTACACGCTGGAAGTAACGGACGAAAACGACCGTGCCTATATATGGGGCAACCGTTTCAGCGGTTATGATATTACAGGTTACTTCGCCAGCATCGGTTTCCGCAATATGGTGGAAGACCCCAATGGCGTGTTCCTGCGTATGCCTGCAAAACCCTTTTATGAGCAAGGCGATGATAAACTGGAAGTGGATATCTGGTTTGTGAATACAAAAGATATGGTATGGCGTACGAATTCCGATATCATCTTCAAACGTGATGGCTATGCCTGGTGGGTGAATGAACATACCATCTGGCGCTTTGCTTACGATGCGCAGAGCAAAAAATATTACCTGGCCAAAGAAGACAGCGGTGGCTACTACGCACATATGCTCGGCAGGTTGCCGCTAACGGTTGCCGGTGGCGAATGGAACACACAGGGATATTACGACAGTTACTTCAGCAAGGCGAAAGCTGCGGCGGATGATTTCATTAGTAGTTACAGCGCGGCGCAGTTGGTGGATAAAGAAGCATCGCACCCGTATATAGTGGAGGCGAGTACCGACTGCCCTGATTGCCAGGGCCGCGGCCATGTGCAGCGCGACTGCGAAACCTGCCCTACGGGTGTAGAGCTGGCGCAATGCCCCGCCTGCGGCGGCAACGGGCAGGTGAGCCGCAACCCCGGCCAGCGCATGATCATCCCGCACGAGGAAATGAAGAACGGCACGCCCATACAAATTGTGAACCCCGATGTCAATATCAACATACACCACCGCAGCGTATGCCGCCAGGTGATGCAACTGGTAATAGAAGCCCTGCACCTGCACAGGACCGACGAAGCGCAGAGCGGCGTGGCCAAAGCCATAGACCAGGAACGCCTGTACAAGTTTATCAACACCATCAGCAACGATATGTTTGATAAGGTGATTTACGATACCCTGCGCGACATCATTGCCTACCGCAATGCGGAGCCGGCCGCCAATGCTTTCCGCATCATCAAGCCTACGCAGTTTCGTATAAAGACCGGCGCCGACCTGCTGGCCGAATACAGCGAGGGAACCAAAGCTGGAATGCCTGTATTTATACGCCGCCGTATGGCTATGGACTTTGTGGACAAACAATACAGCGGCGACGAACTGATGAAAAAGAAAGCGCAGCTCATTACCGAGCTGGACGAACTGAGCGTATTAAGCACCGAAGAAATAGCCACCCTGCACGGCACCGGCGCCATAACACAGGCCGATATTACCTACAGCCGCCGCCTGCCCCTGCTGATAGACCAACTGCTGCAACAAAAGGGCATGCACTGGCTGATGAGGGCGAGTATGGGGGAGGTGAGGGAGTTGATTATGCAGGGAGTTAGAGAGAGCTAAATGTGTAGTTGAATAAGAATTATGTTCTGTCGCCTATTCTATGTTCGTATCTATAAACTCTTTCATAAACGTCTCATGTTCTTCCCTCATGATTTCAAAACAACTCTTTTCAATAAAGGCTCTACAACCAGTACATCGTTTCAGTCTGAAATTTTTGTACTCTGTAAATAAGAATGCCATTAGCTTATGACCTGTATATGGAAAATCACTACCACAGAAATCTAGTTCGTGGTCACCGTATTTAATGATCAACCTACGTTCTGGAGCATCTATTGGTATCCCTGTACCACTAGGGAAATTCCGGATATTACTATTTCGCAGAATTGCTAATAGTCTGCTCATTTGTTTGTCACTTAGATGACCTTTCCATGTGCCTTTATATCTACCAGTGTATAGCCTCCCATAGAAATAGACAACTCCATTACTTAATATTTCCATTTTAAAATCCGGGCAAAAGCCATAGCATGAAGTGGCAGCGAAATATATATGTCGAAAGCTGAATGTAGGGTCATATAATGATTGATAATCGCGTAATGTGACAGTGTCTCGGTTGTAGCCCAGGTAATTCGTTTCATTGCAACGAATCAATATCAAGCTGTCTTTAGTTTCCGATAATAAGTAATATTTATGCTGCCGTTGTTTGAATATTTCAATGTCGTTAAGATTACTAAAAAGTTCTTTTTCAATAAATGTTATAGTATCGCCATCAAGAAGATACGTTTGAGGTTTCTTATAATAAACTCCGTCATCGATTATGAAAGTGTTATTGTCGCTCAATATCAAAGCGTTGCTACTATTGCTGATTATCCATGTCTTACCCGTTAACTGCGCACAACAATATGAAGAGAGATAAAATGCAGTCAAGAATAGTAGTAGTCGCATGATGCTTGTAAGTTAAACTGAATTTTATGAAACATGGTCATCAAATTACACCAATCCCCTCACCTCCCGCAACCGGGGAAACACTCTACTTAATTTTGCTGCACTGGTGTATGCCGTAGGTTTGGTAGCCCAGGTGGCGGGCGTCAAAGGTCTGGCGCTTCATACTGTTGATTTCGCCCTGGGTCTTGTCGCATATCATACTGTCGCGGTACGATGCCACATAGCCGTCGCTGAATATCAGCACACATCCCCAGCAGCTTTTTTTGTCTTTGCCGCAGGCTGCCAGTAGTATTGTTGCCAGTATTACCAGTACGGTTATTTTCATCTCCTCATGCAGTTGCTGAAGGTAGTGGTATAAATAACTGCACCAGTATTGTCCTTGGTTTGCAGCGGATTGTTTTGCATATCCCTTATTTGCTTCTTGCTCCTGTCGCAGTAGGTTTCCTTATAGGTTATGCCGGCCGAGTTTACATCACATTCCCAGCAATATTCTTTATTGCACGATGCAAGCGCCAGGCAGGCTGATATTATAGCGAGGGTAAAACGCATTGTTTAAAGTTAAACAATTTCGGCTTTACAAAACACACACACCTATTGCTGCCGGCAGTTGTCTATCATCCATAGCATATACGCAGTGTCTGCCGACTCAAATGTTTTGCCCGCGCGCAGTTCTATATCGGTCTTGGTAAAATTGCACAGAGTCGTGTCGCCAGTTTTATCCGGTTTGCCGCTGCCGATGTAGGTATAGTTACAGGTCCAGCAATATTGTTTCTCCTGTTTGCAGGCGGTTATTGACAGGCCCGGAATTATAAAAAGAAGCAAGTATTTCATGCGGCAAAAATACGATGCATGTTATTTATTTGCTTTTCGTTTTGTTTCTTTTACCCTTACAAAATAGTTGCTGTCGCCGCGCTCAGTCTTCCGGTCGGCTACTTCAAATTCTGCCAGGCTACGGATGAAATGCAGCAGCTTACTATGCCCGTAGGTGCGGGGGTCAAAGTCCGGTTTCTTTTTCAGTATAGTATTGCCCGCGCTGGCCAGTGTCACCCAGCCGGTTTCATCGTCGGCCAGGTCGGTTAGGGTGGCTTTCAGCAGGTTCAGGGTTTTACGGTCTACGGGATGTTTCTTTGGCGGTTGCACCTGTTCCTTCGTGGGTGTACTGCCCTTTTCATCCTCATCTACCCTGTGCATGATGTTCTCCAGGTGTATGAACTGGTTGCAGGCGGCTTTGAAGGGTGTGGGCGTTTTCTCTTCGCCTATGCCGATGATTATTTTGCCGCCCTCGCGCAGGCGCATGGCCAGCGGTGTAAAGTCGCTGTCGCTGCTCACCAGAATAAAACCGTGCAGTTGCGCGGTATGCAGCATGTCCATAGCGTCTATCACCATGGCGGTATCGGTGGCGTTTTTGGCCGAGGTATAGCTGTATTGCTGCACGGCCACCAGCGCATGGCTCAGGCTTACCTCTTTCCATGCCCTCAGGTGCGGCTTGGCCCAGTCGCCATATATACGCCGGTAGGTACAGGTGCCATACTTGGTGGTTTCTTCTATTATGGCGTCTATATATTTCGATGAGATATTGTCCGCATCTATCAGCAGGGCAAACCTGGCGTCTTTAAAGCTTTCCATACAACATATATGTGTACATGAAAGTACAATTAATTCTTCTTGCTACAGCCGAAAAATGATAATTGCCTGACAGGAAAGCATGAAAACCAGCGTAACTTTTCATGTGGAAGAGAAAATTACCTGTTATGGATAGAACGACGTTGATAGCGGCATCTGCGCCTACACTATTGCTCCTGGCAATAATCGTGTATGTAGTGTATAGATGGAGGAAGCACCGGACCTTATTCTGATGGAATAACCTGTTTCGCCCTGGAAGTGTAGCGGGAGATATAAAAAAATGCCCGCCCTGTATGTATATATACAAGGCAGGCGCTAACCCATAAAAACCGGAAAAGTTTATTTAGAATACACAACCGTGTACTTCGCTCACTCTTTTCATCACGGTGTTAATATCTTTGCGGTCGTTGGCTATCATGCTGCTGCCGTCGGAGAATACGAACATCAGGCTGATGCCGGTACCTGTTACCACCGGGCTCAGGTTCTTTTGATAGCGTGCGTAATTTTTTTGAGGGTCGTACAGTTCTTTTATCAGTATGCTTACGCCGTGTTGCCTGGCGCCGTTTACAATATCAGAGGTCCTCACTCCGGGAAATAAAATAGCTATTGCTGCAGATGCTGCATTCATGTCGTGTGTTTTTTATTATTCGTTTTGTTTTGCCTGGGCCTCCGGCAAAAATTGCCTTCAGCTTGTTTCGTGGGCGGTGTTCACAGGTTAGTGTTGTCTTTCTGTTTTGTGATACAAATATCGGTTGGCGGGATGCCCTAATGCAAAAAAAGCCCCGTGATTAACATGGGCTTATAATAGTGATAACCAGCACTTAACAAACGGGGACGGGTGAACGCCGGGTATTCTTACGGCATCAGCAGGCCGGTACTACCTCGCGCACGTTGATGCTGACCAGCCAATCGTAAAAACTATCTTCATTGTCCGGGGTATAATGTATGATCTTACCGTTCTTCAACGATATGACGAATATACCGCAGGTAACTGCGAAAGCTGACAGCTCGGATGGCTGGTATGGAAATCCCTTATAGCTCATGGAGTGAAGTTAGTTGCGGTTTTTATTAATGGGGCCACAATGATAATAAACGCATCCGGGATTTTCTTATCAATTATAGCTTTTATTTTTATAACGATTATCTATTCAGGGCAGCTAATACATATCTTTTCGGGGTTACATCCGGCCTGGCAGAAAATAAAGGACCGTTCCGGTTTATAGCAGGAACGGCCACTTTATATACCCATCTCAGGCACAGTTGCACCGCTATGCCTTTTGCCCCGTTTTAAGGATGGTGGGGCTACCCTTAGAAAAAATCTTTGTACAGGTACAAACGCAAACCCTGTGCCAAACTCCCGCAACCCAACATTAAAACTTTTTAAGGCGGTGTTCATAATCGGGCCGCGTTTGCGCCTTTTTCGCCCGCTTATAAAGTTCCTGCTGCCGCTTATACATTTATGCTTTTTTCGTTGACCGCCGGGCCTGAAATTAGAGGTGCATTCCGGATAATGCCCGATACTGTCCTTTGCCCCTTTCAGTTTTTGTTCATCATTTAAAAAAAGATTACGAATGAAGAAGATCATTTTATCGGCGGCTGCGCTGCTTATCACGCTTATGGCATACGCCCAGCCCCACGCGGTAACTATCAATAATAATGCGACCTGCGATGTTTATATCGTTTTCTATGGCGACAAAGCCCCGGGATGCGGCACAGGGTACCGCAGCCTGGTAACCATCACTGCACCCGGCTCATTTACTTACAATGTAGGCTCTTTGGGTATGAGCAACGGGGTGCCCGGCAGCCCACCGTTGACGGCATCGGACAACATAAACCTGGTAAGGGTGTATTATACCGACCCGTTTGCAGGTTGTACTTCCAATCATGTAAGTGTTGACGGCTGCGGAGGGCCAACGATTGCCTATTTCGACCATATCGACCCTTTGAATTGCGGTACCTACTGCAACGGCGTAGGTGGCGGTACCGATAAAGTGGAATGGACGTCCCCTGTTGCGCCATCTACTACGGCTACTGTCGATATCAATTAACTTTCACCTGAACATAAGCACAATGGCCGCCGGTTTTTATCGGCGGTATTTTTATGCCCCGGTATTTTATTATTTTGTTTTTAAGTTGTATATTTGCTATTGTAAATAATGCATGATGCATTGTTATATACCCTGTAAATATTATCACCATGAATGTCCCCGAACATTACAATCAAAAATTATTCAGCGACTTATTTCGAGACCTGGCGGCCACCGACAAGCGCTTTGTCATCAACTATGGCGGCACAGCCGCCGGCAAGAGTTACAGTGCTGCGCAAAAGGAAGTTATCTGCGCAGATATGCAACAAATTAAAACATTGGTCATCCGCAAAGTGGGCAATACCCTGCGCGATTCCGTGATTCCCTCCTTCCTGAGCAGGATAAGAGAACTGGGGCTGGAAGAGAAGTTCAGGTTCAACAAAACGGACCGCATCATTACCCAGAAGGAAAACGGTGCAGAAATAGTTTTTCGTGGCCTGGACGACCCTGATAAATTGAAATCTTTTGAAGGGCTTACACGCATATTGGTAGAAGAGGCGGCAGAACTGACCCTGGAGGATTTTATGGAGCTGAACCGCCGCGCCCGGGGCAGGGAGAATATCCAGATAACCCTTACTTTCAATCCCATAGACGAGCAACACTGGCTGAAAAAGCATTTCTTCGACCGCGAAGACCCCGATGTGTCAATTATACACAGTACCTACAAGGAGAACAGCTTCCTGACGGAGCAGGACAAGCAGCAGATTGAAAATATCAGCCTCTTCGACAACAACCAATACCGTGTATATGCCCTGGGCGAATGGGGCATACTCACCAACGACCGGCCCTGGCTGTTTTCTTTCGAGCATAAAAGGCATGCCGTGGAGCGGCTTCCCGTATTGCCTACATTCCCTGTTTATCTTTCCTTCGATTTTAATATTGACCCGCTGACCTGTGTAGCTGTGCAAATGAGCCCCAACCAGGGCGGGCAGCAGAGTTTTATTCATTTCGTCCGCGAGTTCTCGGCCAAATGCTCGCTGGAAGACCTGTGCAGGCAGATATTATTGACCTTCCCCGGCCATATACTCAACGTTACGGGCGATGCTTCCGGCAACCGGCACGACCTGTCGATGACCGAATCCGGGAGTACTTATTATTCTATGATACAAAGCTACCTGGGCATATCGCGCGGGCAAATGCACCTGCACCGGCGCAACCTGCCGCACGGCGAAAGTTATATGCTCATCAACAGTATATTGAGCTCGTATCCGCGCCTGCTGTTCAGCCGCGAGGGCTGCCCCCTGCTCATCAACGATTGCGTTACAGCCCGTGTAGATACCGACAGCCACATCAACGGCGCCCTGCGCAAAGACCGGGAGGCCTACAAAATGGACCTGTTCGACTGTATGCGGTATTTCTTCCAGCAATATTTCCAGAACTATTCCTCCAAAATACCAATGGGCAAGATGGCAGCGTGATGCGTCAATGAACGTCTGATGGCGCCATAAGAAGCCTGGAAAGTGGGCATAAACTTGTACCGGTCTTAATCGTCCTCGCCAGATTTTTCGACGAGTAGTGTGCCTTTGCGATTATAAATATAATGCCGGTCGCCTATTTCCAATTCAAATTGTTCGCGACCATCGGCCATGGTTATTACCGAGGCTTCCGAGATAGTTCCTTTAACGGTGGCAGCTTTGCGCACATCGTCAGGGAGTTCGCTCACAGCCATGTCCCGTTCCGTAGCATAAAGGCTACCGTCTGCTTCATAAATCACGGTTGTTTCAAGTCCGTCCTTCTTGAACGACGCCTCATACATTTCCCCTTCTTTTTCCCAGTCGGGATTTTTTACGTCGGGATAATCATGTGCGAACGATTTGGCAGGTTCGTCAGGCGGGTGGATTTTGGCTGCAACGTCGGCAACATCGTCCCGTAGCTCCTGGGTTTCTTGCTTAATTTCTTCTTTTACTTCGGTAGCCTCTTCTTTTGCCTCCTGGCAGCCGCACAAGAGTAGTGCCAAAGCCAATGCGAAAGTTACTTTCATAATCTTCGATTTTTTAGTGAAAAAAATAATCGTTGATGCAGCGCAGAAAATGCTGGTAAATACCGGCATGTATAAAGATACGAAAAAGGTATATATCAATATATGACCAAGGTAACTATTATTACAGTATCCTGTTCAGCGGTACTTTAATTTTGCGTCATGACCAGTTTCATTCGTAAAAATGCGATAACTATCGTCGGAGTTATTCTCGGCCTCGCAGGCGGTTATCTTTATTGGTATTACATCGGATGCGCCTCCGGCACCTGTGCTATTCAATCCGACCCCTGGAAGATGACGCCCTACGGCGCCCTGATGGGTGGGCTCCTGGGCAATATATTACAAGATGCACTGAGGAAAAGGAAAGCTTAGCAGGCTCAATAAGTTATTTTCCCGCCTGTCGTGGAATTATGGACAAATTGCTATATTAGTTCCTGATAATCTACCGTTGTGACAAAAATCCTTATAGCGCTATTCTCCTCTGCTTTCTTCTTTTTGACCGACTCTGCCGTAGCTCAACGTATGTGGTACCTTGAGGGACCTGATGGAGGTAAGTCGTTTGGAGTCGATATTCACGCGGCATATGCAAAGCTTGAAGGCCGTGAGCCATCGAACGTCGTGGTAGCCGTAATAGACAATGGCTGTGATATAGACCACCCGTCGCTGCAACCCTATATTTGGGAAAACCCCGGGGAGCGCAAGGGCAACAATATTGACGATGATAATAATGGTTATATCGACGATATTAATGGCTGGAATTTCCTTGGTAGTGAGGATAGTGATATTGTCTTTGAGGCTTTTGAAGAGGTGAGGAGGTATAGAAAAATGCAAAAGCTATATTCTGATACCGGCAAACTGACCGGGGAACAAAAGATAGAATTGCAGCATGCCAAAGAATCATATGACAATTGGCAGAGTTATGTGAAAAGCATGGCCAGGCTCACTGATAAACTATACGCTAACAAAGACAATTTCTTTGTACGGCGTATATTTTCACTCGTTGGTGAGAATATGACCAATGAGGAAATTGAGAAAATGAAAAATGATGCCAAGGCCCTGCTCCACGCTAATACCATAGACCCGGATTCGGCTAGGAAAGTGATTGTCGGAGATGACCCGGATAATTCCGGGGAGCGATATTATGGCAATAACCGCATTGCAGCCGGAGATCCTTCTCATGGCACACATACGGCTGGTATTGTAAGATTTGTGGCAAGTGCAAGCCCGGACAGTGGGTCATGGCTGCGCATAATGTCTATCCGTGCAGTGCCGGTTAACGGAGACGAAAGAGACAAGGATGTGGCCAATGCGATAAGATATGCGGTGGATAATGGCGCGAAGGTGATCAGCATGAGTTTCGGTAAGGACTATTCGCCTGATGTGGAAGCGGTGCGTATGGCTGTACGTTACGCAGTTGAGCATGATGTTTTATTAGTACACGGTGCAGGCAATGACAATAAAATGTTAGATAGCGTTTATTCCTACAACTATCCCAACCCGTTATTAGATTCTGTAACAAGGGCAAAGAATTGGATAGAAGTAGGAGCGAACACTAATAGCCGTAAGAAGCTCATAGCAGGGTTCTCTAATTACGGGATGAATGCAGTGGACATACTGGCGCCGGGCAGTAGTATATATTCCACGATTCCAGGTGGCAAGTTTTCAGAGTATTCGGGTACAAGTATGGCCGCACCGGTTGTCGCAGGCATTGCCGCTTTAATACGTAGCTATTTCCCCAATCTTTCTGCCGATGAGGTAAAGCAGTTGTTGGTAAATAACGTTCTTAGTACAAATAGATACTATCCTGTGCCCGGAGAAAAAGGCGTTGAGGCCCAACTATGGTATTTCTGCCGTGCAGGTGGGATCGTCAATGCCGCTATGGCAGTAGAAGCTGCTCGGAAGATGCAACTTTCAATGAAGCAATGACAATTGTCTCAAAGTTTTTCCATTCAGACATGTACGTTTTATCTAAATAGATTATTTTTACTCATCATTGCCGATACTCGGCAAGTGAGAGAAAAGCAAAACAAACAAACTCTGGCACAGATAAACCAAAACGTTCGGGTACAGCGACTTATCCTGCTCATTGCGGGACTATTATTCTACCAGCAATATTGTACCGCGCAAACGACAACAATTGACAGCCTGAAGGATGCGCTCACGAAATACAGGAAGGAAGATACCAGCAGGGCGAATATTTTGCTGCATATTTCCGCACAGTACCACGATATCAATGCGGATTCTCAACGGTTTTATGCCGAAGAAGCATACCGGATAGTTAAGAAAACCGGCGACAAATCCTACCTGGTACGTGCTATGAACCAGGTGGGCGCCGCTTACCTGGTAAGCGGGAAGTATGATAGCTCGCTTGCTATGTACCGGGCTGCCCTGGATATATGTAATAAAAATGGGCTTACAGGTCTGAAGGAATATATATATACTAATATAGGGAGTGTTCACCATCGGTTGGGTGATTACCCCAGGGCGATAACATATTTTGACAGCGGTGCGATTTTCGCCGGAAAAAATAATAACAGTGCCGTGCTGGCGCGGATATTTACCAACCTGGGGCTCGTTTACTATGAGCAAGGCGCATACGAGCTATCGTTGAAAAATTACCTGAAGGGATTGGAGATCCATGAGCGACTGAACAATAAAGAAGATATAGAAGTGTCATTGCTGAATATGAGCAATATCTACTATAGCCTGCGTGACTATAATAAAGCTAAGGCATATGCGACCAAAGCCATAAAAATGGCCAGGGAGTCCGGTTCTGATTATTCACTGGTATCCTGTTATACTACACTGGCCAGCATACTCAGCGATGAGAAAAAGTATGATTCAGCAATGATATACCACAGGCAGGCTATGGCGTTGGCAATGGGCCTGAACCAGGCATTTGTGGTGAACATAATAAAGGGGAACATGGCAGAATGCTACCTGAACCTGGGATATACGGACAGCGCCCATGCTTTATATAAGGAGTCGTTGACTTTGTCGGAACAATTAAAAGATAAAGAAGGCATAGCGGTGGCCCGGAGTGGTATAGGGCAAGTGCTGATTAAGAAAGGGCAGGTAAAGGAAGGAGTGAGCCAGCTCGAAGCAGCGCTGAGAATATTGAGCAAAACCGGCCTGAAAGAGCAAGCCCTGGCTACTGCGGAGACATTGGCGAAAACTTTTGAGCAGAACGGCGATTACAAATCTGCCATCAGGTATTACAAAGTAAAAGAGGCCTACCGCGATTCACTGGCTAAAGAGGAGGCCTTGAGAAATGCCCGTAAACTGGAATTTGACTACGAACTGGAAAAGAAGGAAGCACAAATTGCTTTGCTGAAGAAAGACAAGGATATAGAGGCCGCCAACGTAAAACAACAGCGACTGTTACTTATAGCCGCAGTCATCGGCCTTGTGCTTGCCTCCACTATTGCTTTCCTGTTCTTCAGCAGTTTGAAGAACGCAAAAAGAAACAATGAATTGATAACCCGCCAGAAACAGGAACTGGAGCAACAAGCTGAAAGACTTGAGCAGCTAAACCAGTTCAAAGACACTACGTTCTCCGTTCTATCTCACGACCTGCGCAGCCCCATCAATGCCCTTACAGGCACTATGGCGATGATGGATGAAGGTATTGTTACTCCCGAGGAATTCGCCGTCTATAAGAATGAGCTGAATAACAAACTGCAATCAGTTAGCCTGATGTTGGATAACCTGCTATTGTGGGCACGCAGCCAGATGAAAGGGGAACATACCTTGAGTGTTGAGCGGATAAATGTAAGGCGCAATGTTTTACGTGTATTCGCGGTACTTAAAGATGCTGCCGACCACAAAGACATCCGGCTGGTTAACAATGTGGATGAAGGGCTTTATATATTAGCCGACAGAACACAAATAGAAATGGTGATACGCAATATCGTTTCCAATGCGATAAAATTTACGCCCCATGGTGGTATGATAACAGTGGACGCATCCGTGGAAAGTGACAAAGTATCTATTTCCATAACCGACACAGGTGTGGGGATGACACAGGAGCAAATTGACCGGCTATTTAAAGATGGAACGAATGCAAGTACCCAAGGCACCGGGGGAGAAAAAGGCACCGGTATCGGGCTAATACTTTCTTATAATTTCGTAAAGAACAATGGGGGGGATATGGTAGCATGCAGTAAACCCGGCAGGGGCACTACCTTTACTGTAACATTGCCCGTAGGGCATTGATGTGGCCTAAAAGAAGATAAGGCCCCTTGCGGGGCCGGAAGCTTTTTGAGACGTGATCTTTTTCAGAAGTCGTAGTACGTGGGATGATTTGTGAGCTTTGTACAGGTGTCAATAGTTCTCTCTTATTTCCCCCTGTTCGGGCAAGTTCTCTCTTGCCTCATATGTTGAAACAAAGATATTCACCCCTTCATCCGTATTCAAAAAAAAGCAATCTGTTAACCGTCCCTTTGCAATCAGTTAACCAGCTGTTAACAAAGTAAAATAGGCTGTAATGCAGTGTGGTAGCCACTTTTGAGTATTGTGTTACCCAATCTTCACTGATGTCATTGTTAACGATCCGGCTATAGCTTTGTCGTTGAAGAAAGTAATGCCTTCATTTTTTCGTTGGAGTGCAAGCGAATACAGTAGGGGATAATAATGGTCCGGCGTCGGTATTGCCAGCCTTGCCGACTTGCTCAGTTTCTCATATTCTATTAAGGCTTTGTGGTCGCCATTGGCAATTCTTTCTTTGAATATGGTATTCATCTCGTGTGCCCAATCAAATCCGTATTCCTGGTTTATCTTGCTGAAGTCTCCACCCGGCAAAGCCATCATGCCCAGGTTGTGCACCATATTGCCGCTACCCAGTATCAGCACGCCTTTCTTGCGTAATGCCTGCAGTTGTTTGGCCAGGTCGTAATGGTACTGCGGTGGTTTGTTGTAGTCTATACTGAGTTGTATCATGGGTATATTGGCTTCCGGGTACATTTGCTTTACCACGCTCCATGCGCCATGGTCCAGTCCCCAATCATGGTCCATTCCCACATTGGTGGATGTGATAAGCGCAACCGTTTCTTTGGCCAGCTCAGGATGTCCGGGCGCTGGGTATTGCACATCAAACAATGCTTTGGGGAAACCTCCGAAATCATGAATAGTCTTCGGATGGTTCATGGCGGTAACATGGGTGCCTTTTGTGAGCCAGTGTGCTGATACGATCAGTACCGCTTTCGGCACGAGTATTTCCTTAGCCATCTTTGTCCATCGCCGACTAAATTCGTTGTCTTCTATAGCATTCATAGGCGACCCATGCCCCACAAATAACACCGGCATATAGTCATCCTGCTCTTGCAGGTCATCTGTAAAACGCCTGAACCCGGATAATGTACTCATTGCTGCAGCCCCTCCCAGAAGCGATATAAAATGTTTCCTGTTCATAAACCAATAAGGCAAAGTTACCAATTAATGTTGGTACAATGATAATGTTGCCGGTCTGGGTTTTTTATACCCGGATAGAGGTAGGCTATTTTGCAGCGAATACCTTCATGGCCTTTTTATTGGCCAAAGCCCATACGATAATAATGAGCAGAACAATAAACGGAACAACAGCCGAAGGGTGTGAAAATTCGCCCACTATCCAGAAGTACAGCAGTCCGAATACCGAGCATATTGCACCGGTAATAGCGATCCCCCATTTTGTCATCACCATTCTTTTATACATCTTATGTACAGTGGGCGTGGACTCTTCGGGCCTGCGAAGTTTATTCAGCAGGTAGATATTTTCGATAATATCGAAGATCCAGGCAAATACCTGGGCGAGTGCCAGTACAAGGAAAATCCAATGCCCCAGACCAGTCATTTTAGAGGCTGTTTTGATGCACAACATAGCTACGCCGGGATATACACAGAACATAAAAAAGAAGTCGGTAAGCAGGTGAAGGCGCAATGCTTTTTTTACAGTTGCTGATTGGGCACTTCCCAATTTATCTATGCCTTTTAGTAATTGTGTCAGTTCTCCGGGCGTTGCCGTAAACTCAAGGTCGAAGATACTGAACTTACGGCGTGCACGGGTTACGGTTTCAAAACGCTGTGCGAATACGTCCATAATAGTGCTGGCAATAAGCATGCCTGCAAACAGGATGAAAAAATAAGTCCAGAATGCCGGTTGCAGTATTTCTTTTAATATCTGTTCCATAACAACTATACTTTAGAGCGTTCTTTTTTATACTCTTCCCAATCAAAATTTTCAAGGAACTGTGTGGCCGCCTTAGCGCCTTTAACGAACATAGCTATCTTATCCTGGTCTGTCAGGAAGAAGTTGAGCCAGTTGAACTCATTCAGCTTTACACTGCCTACACCACGTTCATACACTTTGTTTTTGAGGACAAAGTCTTTATCGTAATAACCGCGCATGGTATTCAGCATTTTGCCCATGAAGGAACCAAGTTCCCATTTGTGCGAATTTGCGCCCCTGTCAACCTGGGGCAGGGAGTCGTCGAGATCGATACCGAAAGAAGGCATGCGCGGAATGGTGATGCGTGGATTATAGAAGATATTCAGGGGGAAGTTGGATAACATACCTCCATCTACAAATTTTGCTGTTACGGGTATCTTTTCTTTGGCAATGCCAAATATTTCTTTCCAGCGCTGCTGTACTGCTTCGTTTTCCGTATCAATTCCGTTTATTACACAGGCTTCGAAAAACAAGGGTATGGACATGGACGCACGGACAAAAAAGGCGGGATGTATGTCTGGGGTGCCATTGTTTTCTTTCCGGAACAAGTCCCACATTTTCGGGAACTCTACTTTGTTTTGCGTTACAAGTTCGGCAGTAATAAAAGTGACGTTTGCCTTGAGGGTTGACAGGGTTTCCATGTTAGCGTGCCTCTGTTTTAATGGTGGTATGACAGATACTTTTTGTTCCAGGTCGCGGATGTTGTTTACGCCGTTGCCTTGCATTTTTTCTTTGATCCAGTTCAGCAGGAAATTTCCAGGGTTAATGCCATAGCCTGCTGTTTTCAGTCTTGACAGCATATATTTCCCATAACCCGCCACGGATACTATCAGCAGCATAGATACACCGGTAAGCACAAAACTTGCGCGGGCCGCGACACTCCATTTTACACTAACGTGTATGAGGCCCAGGAAGAGGACATCTAACAGCAACAATGCGAAAAATGAACCCAACAGGCCTATTATCCATTTTTTGGCCTCTTTGGAGAAGTTTTTGTTTTTGATAAACCAGCGAATGAGCGTGCGTGCGACCGGGTGGCCGTCTACCATGTCAAAGAAATTGAGATCCGACAGGTACTCTATGATCTTTACAGATTTCTTTTCTGATTTGTCTTTGCCTACGCTGGCTATCATGGCGGTATTAATTGCCCCGGCGCTGGTACCGGCAAGGCTAAAGAACCGGATACCCGCTTCTTCCAATATATAGGTATAACCCACCAATGCTATCCCGAGCACGCCACCGCCCTTCTGTACCAGGTCAACGTACTGCAGTTCTACGCCATCTGCTCCTGCCTGTTCCCCCAGAGTATCGGATACATTCAGCCGTTCATACCTGTCTCCGAATTTTGCCTTAAGACTCGATATACAGTTCTGCACATCCGGATGGCCGGTAAAATTCTCCGGCCTTAGTTTGTTGCGTGTAGCCCTTGTCATATACAGTTATTTAGTTGCAATGCTAAGTCGAATGTACTACACGTGTTGCATTTGTTTTCGCGTAGTTTTACGTATTTCCACTACGGATATTGCTGAATTTTCGGCGTGCCGGTATTGTGTAAAAAAAGAACCTCCCGTAGAGAACGGGAGGAAATCAACCAGTGTACTAAAAAAAACGACTTTATTCCTGTGTCGCTGTGAAAACGACATTCATTGTGTATGTGCCTGCGGGCAGGTTGAAACCCGGGGTACACTTATATTGAACTGCAAATGTCTGATTGCCGCCATAGTTGCCATTTACCAGCAGGTCCTGGTTCTCGTCGGATAAGGTGGCATAACCCGCTGTGCTGAAAGGCGCTTTTACCGCACCGCCTGTATTATTGGCGGTTACTTTCAGCCATAGAGCGTTATCCGGCATATTATCCATGGCATTAGTAGTATTACCCTGGTAGGCGAAACTGGCCGCATCGCATCTTACGGCGACTTTGAAATTCTTGTTGGAACGTACCCTTAATTGCTGTTCCGGGGAAGTTACGCCGTTTGAATAGTCGGTAGGGGTGCTAAACTGCATTATCGCATCGTTGCCAGAACCGTCGCCTGTAGCCATGTAGGAGATATCGATGGAATTGTTCAGCACCAGGCTCGCGGTTTGCGAAGCGCTGCTGGCTTTACTTTGCGCGGTTGCGGCAGTGTGTACCAGCAGGCAAAGTGTGATGAACAATGTGATCTTTTTCATAATCCTATGGCCTTTGTTATCGGCTTGTTTACGGATTGTTGTCCGTTTGTTAATGCAATATAATTGCCGATGCCACCTTTTACCCCTTGATTTTCAGTTGTTAACGAGCTGTTTACAAGTCGTTAACGAGCGGTTAACAAATCGCGACAGGATATAAAAATGCCCCACGGAGATCCGCAGGGCTGTTAACCATTTACTGCTATGAAAAAAATCTTATTCCTGTGTGGCTGTGTATACTACGTCTACAGCATAAGTACCAGCGGGGTAAGCGAAACCGGGGGTTGCTTTATATTTTACACTGAAAGTCTGGTTGCCACCACGGTCAGCCGCAGTTATCAGGTTTTGGTTGCTGGCAGTGAGTGTAGCATAGTTGCTGAAAGAACCTGCGATATCGCCGCCAGTGCCGTTGGCAGTTACTTTTACAGCCAGGACGCCTTCTACCGGCATTTCAGGAGCAGGGGTAGTATTACCTGTATAAGAGAATTCTGAATTATTAGCTTTAACTGCTACTGAGAAGTTTTTGTTAGAACGCACTTTCAGTTCCTGTGCATCAGACTCAACACCGTTGGCGTAGTCGTTAACGGTAGAGAATGGGATGGTAACATCGGCGCCTGTAGCGCTGCTGTTGCCGGTAAATGTTATCTCTATAGCGTTGCTCAGGGTCAGCTGTACAGTTTGAGAAGCAGAGCTTGACTGGTTAGACTGGTTTTGAGCGTTGGCTGAGAAACCGATTGTTGCGAAGGCTGCGATTGCGATGAACTTTTTCATTTTGTTTGTCGTTTGTCGTTGTTTGAATGTTTGTTTGTGTTTGTTTGCTATTGTGATACAAAGATGCGACGCGGAAGGCCCCAAAACCAAAAAAACGGCTTTGGTTAACGCCCGCTTTGCAAGCTGGCAACAACCTGTTAACAAATAACGGAACCCTGTTTTTGCCAATGAAACAGCTAAATTTGTGGCCTTCAAGCATATATTTTGAGAGCAGATTTTACCAACGCCGTCCTGCAAAGGCTGGTTACACATTATGTGGGCAATAAGCATACGGACAACAGCTTTTTTTATTCTGAAAAAGAAATTGACCTGGGCGGCCAGGAATTAAAAGGCCAGTTGTGCACATATTTTTCCTGGCCGTTCAGAGATATAGAAGAATATTATGAGTTTTACCATGAGAGCAATATCGCCCTGAACACGGTAAAACATTTTGCCGAACAGATATTTGAAACTCCAGGTTCACTGTTATCCCATTCCGTAGCCATAGCCAAACATCTGTTTGAGATTTCGGATTCGCCTAATATCAAGAGCGGAGAACTTCACCTGGCCTATTTCACGGGAATTTACATGGACGGTAGTATAGTGGACGCTATAGGTATATATAAAACGGAGACAAGGGACGTCTTTTTTGATGTAGATAAAGGCTTCGATGGATATAGCATTAGTTTACAGGAAGGAATACCCGCCGATAAAATGGATAAAGGTTGTGTTATTTATGATATGCCGGATGGCCTGTTGGTATCGGCTATAGACAAGACCAACAAACGCAACGAAGCCCAATACTGGAAGGATAAATTTCTGAAAATAATAGCGAGAGCCGACGAATACCACTACACAGCTGAGTACCTCGCAGCCGCCAAAGACTTCATTACCAAACAGATACCGCAGGAATACGAGGTGACAAAAGCCCAGCAGGCCGATTATCTGAATAAGTCGATCACCTTTTTCAAGAATAATGATGAATTTGATGAAAAGGCCTTTGTACAGGAGGTGTTTGAGGACAAGGAGCTGATAAGGTCATTTTCCGGGTACAAGCGCAGTTATGAGCAAGAGCATGAAATGGAATTAGGGGATAGTTTTTCAATATCCGGTTCGGCGGTAAAACGTTCCGCCAGGGTATTCAAAAGTGTCATCAAACTAGATAAGAATTTCCACGTATATGTGCATGGTGATCGTGACCTGATAGAAAGGGGTTACGATGAAGCGGTAGGCAAGCATTATTATAAAATATACTTCGACAATGAAGCCTAAGAAAAAGGGAAGCACAAGGCTTCCCTTTTCGGTTGTATCGAGAGTGAAAAAATCTTATTCCTGTGTTGCGGTGTACACTACGTCTACAGCGTAGGTACCAGCGGGGTAAGCGAAACCGGGGGTTGCTTTGTATTTTACGCTGAAAGTCTGGTTGCCACCACGGTCAGCCGCAGTTATCAGGTTTTGGTTGCTGCTGGTCAGGGTAGCATAGTTGCTGAAAGAACCTGCGATATCGCCGCCTGTACCGTTGGCAGTTACTTTTACAGCCAGGACGCCTTCTACCGGCATTTCAGGAGCAGGGGTAGTATTACCTGTATAAGAGAATTCTGAATTATTAGCTTTAACTGCTACTGAGAAGTTTTTGTTAGAACGCACTTTCAGTTCCTGTGCATCAGACTCAACACCGTTGGCATAATCGTTAACGGTAGAGAATGGGATGGTAACATCGGCGCCTGTAGCGCTGCTGTTACCGGTAAAAGTAATTTCTATAGCGTTGCTCAGAGTCAGCTGTACAGTTTGAGAAGCAGAGCTAGACTGGTTAGACTGGTTTTGAGCGTTGGCTGAGAAACCGATTGTTGCGAAGGCTGCGATTGCGATGAACTTTTTCATTTTGTTTGTCGTTTGTCGTTGTTTGAATGTTTGTTTGTGTTTGTTTGCTATTATTCGAGCTATTATGTCTTTTTTATTTGCCTCTCATGAGCTCGCAAGTAGCTTGCTCGGTTGATGATACAAAGATGCGACGCGGAAGGCCCCAAGTCCAAAAAAACGGCTTTGGTTAACGCCCGCTTTGCAAGCTGGCAACAACCTGTTAACAAAAAAGGCCCCGTAAATACGAGGCCATGTAATTATTACAACGAGAGAGACAATCTTTATTCCTGGGTAGCTGTGTACACCACATCTACTGCATAAGTACCTGCGGGATAAGCAAAGCTGGGAGTTGCTTTATATTTTACGCTGAAGGCCTGGTTGCCACCGCGGTCAGCAGAAGTTATCAGGTTTTGGTTGCTGGCAGTGAGTGTTGCGTAGTTGCTGAAAGAACCTGCTACATCACCACCCGTGCTGTTGGCTGTTACTTTGACCGCCAGGACGCCTTCAACCGGCATTTCAGGAGCGGGGCTGGTGTTGCCAGTGTAAGAGAACTCTGAATTATTAGCTTTTACAGCTACAGAGAAGTTTTTGTTAGAACGCACTTTCATTTCCTGTGCATCGCTTTCTATACCGTTGGCATAATCGTTAACGGTAGAGAAAGGCATAGTAACATCGCCGCCCATAGCGCTCATATTACTTGTGAAGGTGACCTCAATAGCATTGGATAATGCAAGGTGGGTAGATTGTGTGGCCGCTGATGCCTCACCCGTACCTGAATTGCTGCTTCCGCTGCTATTATTGCTTCCGCCGTTACCGTTGCCATTGCCGTTGTTGCCCTGGCCATTACCGTTACCGTTATTACCATAGGCATTGCCATTGTTACCGTTCCCGTTGGATTGGGCTGATGCTACTGCATTCAAGCCAATAAGCAACGCTGCTAATAATGTGATCTTTTTCATTGTATTCTCAAAAATTACCGCATTGAGTGGCGGTTGTTTGCTTGTGTTTGTTGATGCAAAAATGCCACGGGCTTTTGAATTACAGAACAAATACGGGAATGGTTAACGGCTGATTTACAACCTGTTAACCAGCATTTAACAAAAATTTACTGTTGAAGTCACCTCGTTAATTGAGCGTAAACACTGCCCGCAGATGCATCCAGGCGGGATATCAGTTGATCATCAAGTTTGAAACTTATATCGTGATAACAAGTGGGGCGCCGGCCTTTGGGTGCCTGTTCATAATGGGCAATAATCCTGATATCGGTTACAGTGAATACCCTTTTTACTGAAGGAAGGAATATGACAAAGTTCTTGGGACTGTCTATATCCGGAGTAATCAGCAGTTCGTTGGTAATATCTGTGGTTATGAACGTATCTGATACCACCGGGTATGGGCTATCGGGCTCGTAAACAATGGTAATAATGGTATCCCATTCAGTGGCATCAAAGCCTTGCTGCTGCAAAACTATTCCGGGTGTAGTACAGTAGTAGGTCACTATTTCCGTTGGTTTACGACAGCCGGAAATGATGAAGATAATCAGCAATGTGCATAATAAAGTCCTCATGATGGTATAACGGGAGAAGGCGCTTCTTGTTGTGTCCGTACGCCTTCAACGAAATACATGTTCATATCGCCTTTATTCTTGGCAGCTATTTCTCCGCGGTAACTGCAAACGAACTTGGCTTTTACCAGTTCGTAAGTGGCTTGTGATATGTTGATCTTTCCGGGAACGCTGCTTTGTTCCATGCGTGCTGCGGTATTAACTGTGTCGCCCCATATATCGTAGGCAAACTTTTTGACACCTACAATACCGGCTACAACGCTGCCGCTGTGTATGCCAATACGTATATTGAAGGTGGTATCCGGCATTTGTTCCTTGCGTTGCTGCATGAATTGCATAATATCCAGCGCGGCTAATATGGTCTTTTCAGCATGACTATCAACATCCGCCGGCAGGCCGCATACGGCCAGGTAAGCATCGCCAATGGTTTTTATCTTTTCTATCTGATAGCGTGATATGATATCGTCGAATGCCTTGAAACAAGAGTGCAACTCGTCTACTAACTGTTGCGGTGTCATACGTTCGCCGGCCTTGGTAAAATCTACAAAATCAGTAAAAATTACGGAAACATGGTCGAAGTACCGCGCAGCGGATGCGCCCTTTTGTTTCAACTCTTCCGCCACTTCTTCGGGCAATATGTTTCGCAGCAGTTCGTCTGATTTCTTTTTCGCTTCCCTTATTTCGCTGGTTTGTGCAGCTACCTCACGTTCCAGCTCTTCCTGCCTGTTTTCCAGCAACCGTTGTTTTTCCAGTTCCTGTTCCAGCGTTTTTGCTGACAATATCTGAACCTGGTGCAGTTGCCTGTCAAGGTCTTTGGTGGTTTCTGCATAATTTCTTGCCAGGTATATAGACATGGAAACGGGTATGCTGAGCACTGCGGCTACTGCGAGAGATACAAAGACACGGCCCGCAACATCGCCCTGTATAGACAGTCCGTCATTGAAAAGGGATGTTACAAATATGACGAAGAAGAAAAGCGTTGTAAAAAGTATGCCTACACCAATTATCCGTGCTCCCTTTGCTTTCCTGTATATTGCCCTGATGGTAAGCAGGATTGATTCCAGAGTCACCATTACCAGGCATAAAATATAGGCTACAGCTGCAACCGTCATATCAAAGTACATCGCAATTAATGGGAAAGTACATATTATGGATATTATCCAGAACCTGAGTTTTTTCTTACTGAATAGTTCATTGCTGACACCGCTTAGAGCAACAGTTATGACCACGCCAAGGGCGAACCCGGCATAAGCAACAGTTAGCTCATGGCTGGGGTTGTTGGTCATGAATTTTATATAAGGCAGGAACAGTACTGCACCAACAGAAAAACAGAATATTGAGAAATATAAATTGGATCTTGTGACACGATAGTACAGCCACATAAAGAAATGCACCAGGCTTAACGCAATGAAAAAGCCAGCCAGTATCAGCAAGCCTACACCGGCTATAACCATCATTCCGCGGTATTTATTGAACAATGTGACAGATTCGCCAATCTCAATTTCGAAACCGGCTGTTAAATTCCGCCCGGTTAACCACTGTTCTTTCGCCATGTGGTTGACATAGCGCACTGCAACAACGTGATTGCCGGGAGTTAAACTGCCAATTGATAGGGGAAAACTGTGGGGATCGTAATATTTTACACTGTCTTTGTGCGGGTGCACGCGGCCATACTTTGCTACCCGTACGCCATCCAGGAATATTTCCGATGCCCCGTATTGTACTACCCGCAAGGCCAGTTGCGTATTGGCCAGGCTGCTGTCTATACGAATATGCAAACGGAACCAGCCTATATTGCCTTTAAAAATACTGTCAATCCCTTTTTTATACTTTAATTCCGTATCCTGCCTTATCCACCGGCTGTCGTCATAATCCTTAGCAGCCCAGGCTTTATTGTCACCGCTATGAAATATCCAGTTTTCCTCCAGGACGTATAATGACTTAAGGCTGTCGTTACTAAGGAACGTCACTCCTCCTGTCCATGTCTGGGCAGTGGTATGAAATGCGATAAACAGCAGCAGTATAGCGATTAGCCGTTTCATGTTGTATAAGGCACAATATAGGTGAAATTTGTATTAATTGTTTTTCGACGCGAGTTTCAGTGATAGTTCGTTAATAAAAGAAGCTTGTTTTGGGTTTATTTTTAGCCGTGCCTGGTCGGCGGGGAACCATTCTACTTTATCAATTTCCGGGAAGGTTTGTTGCAAGCCTGAACGTGGCGGCCATTCAATCTGGAAGGTATTGCTGACCAGGTTATCAGGATCAAAGTCAAACTCCACGGCAAAGGCATAGACGTCTTTCCCTCCTGCCTGTTTCACCGGGGTTAGTTCAATAAAATCGCCGTGCGGTTTTACACCGGTTTCTTCCTCAAATTCCCTGATTGCAGCGGCAAGGGGCTGTTCATCGGTAAATTCTCCTTTTGGTATGGACCAGGCACCAAAGTCTTTTGTTCTGTGGTATGGCCCACCGGGGTGCCCTAGCAGAAATTCAGCCACACCGCCGGTAAATCTATACGCCAATATGCCAGCACTTTTTTTTGTCATGGCGGCGATGCGATTAATGTTTTTCCAGCATATTTTTCATTGTATCAAGTATCATGTTCCAGTTCTGTTCCGTATGTTGCAGGTGCTCTTCATTCTCTATATTGTCCTGCGTAATAGTGAGAATTGTTTTAGTTCCTTTATCATCCAGGGCATAAATGACATTCGCGTAGTTTTCCGGGATGTCTTCCTTACCGCTAAGGTTGCTGAAATAAGTGGTGTGCAACAGCTTGCCGGGTACGATGTCAACGATTGTCCCGCTGTCTTTGTATTGTTTGCCCTCCCATTCGCCCATGTAGGTAATGGTGCTACCTTTTTTCCAGTCACTGACAGTATTAGTACCAAACATGTATTGCTTTATTAGTTCGGGATCGGTCAACGCTTTCCAGACTTGTTCTGCCGGCGCCTGAATTTCCTTGCTGATGTTTGCTGTAAGTTTTCCTGCCATATTCTTGCTTTTTTCGTAAAGTTATTAATTTATGAAGCATGGATAAGCAAAATGCATAACGGCCCTGAAAGGGCCGTTATGCAATAAATCAACTCTTAGAAAAATGGTATAACCACTCTACGTAAATGTACCAAGAGGTTTTAACCATAAAGATTAAAATCGGAATAAAAAATTTCCTCTTGTATTAAACTTTATATTTAATTCACAGTCTATCGGGCTGGAGATAGCGGTATCGTGCACAGGATAATATAAAAACATACTCCATATGAAACGAATGCTTCTTGCGTCCCTGCCTGTAGTTAGCCTCCTGGCTGTTTCTGCGTCATTGGACCTGGGCAATATGGCTAATTATCAAAGTCAGGCCATACCCGGCTATATAAGCAAGGATAATACACCGCTGAACAATGAAATTACAGACAAAGGGGCTACCCTCGGCAGGGTGTTGTTTTACGACAAAAAGCTGTCTGTAAACAATACAAAATCGTGCGCAAGCTGCCACAAACAGCAGTTTGCATTTGGGGATACTGCAAGCGCCAGCCAAGGTGTAAACGGAACCACGGGCCGGCATTCCATGAGGCTGGTGAATGCACGCTTTGCCAACGAGGCGAGGTTTTTTTGGGACGAAAGGGCTGCAACCCTGGAAGAACAAACTACCCGACCCATCCAGGATCATGCAGAGATGGGGTATAGCGGCCAGAACGGCGACCCCAATATAACCGACCTGGTAGCCAAGATGAACGGGACCTGGTATTATCCCGAGTTGTTTACCTGGGTGTATGGCGACGCACAAATAACTGAAAACAGGATACAGTTGGCTTTGGCCCAATTTATTCGCAGCATACAGTCGTTCGACGCAAAATACGATGCAGGAATTGCACAAACGGGTAATCCAAACGGGCCGTTTCCTAATTTTACACAGCAGGAGAACCAGGGGAAGGGCTTATTTACACAACCGCCGGTTTTTGATGCCAATGGCGTAAGGGTAGGGGGAGGAGCTGGTTGTGCGGGATGTCACAGGCCTCCGGAATTCGACATCGCTCCTGCATCGCGAAATAACGGCATTATAGGGTCTTTCACACAGCCCAACGATATTACGAATACACGCGCTCCCTCGCTAAGGGATGTGGTGGACGCAAATGGCAACCCGTATGGAGGCTTTATGCATACTGCCGGCCAAAATGGGTTGAACAGTTTGCTGGATGTTATTAACCATTATGATTCCATTACGCAGAATAATCCCAACCTCGACCCGCGCCTGAGACCGGGAGGCAATTTGCAGCGGCTGAGATTGAGTATGCAGGAGAAAGCTAACCTGGTAGCATTCCTCAGAACATTGACGGGCAGTAATATATATACCAACCCCAAATGGGCCGACCCCTTTACAAACGACAGCCTGACTATCATTCCAGAACCGGTGTATGTACAACAGGCAGTAGCGACAGCCATAGTAAAGGTTTATCCAACAGTAACAACCGGAAGGGTAATAGTTGAATACCCATCGGCTTTAACACATACCCGTATGCTGGTCGCGGATATGAACGGAAGGGTAATCGTAAATGGACATATAGCAGGCAGCATTGACTTATCAGCACAGTCGGCAGGTATGTACTTTGTGAAGTTTGAAAACAAACAGACAGTTAAAATAATTAAACAGTAAAGCAGCTTTCATAAGTAGGGTATATATAAACAGCCCCGCCGTTATCGGAGGGGCTGTGTTTTTCAGATTAGTATATTATTCTTTAACCAGTTTGCCCGACGCAACCAGGTTGCCGTTGATGCTGCTGTATAACGAATACATATAATTGCCGGCAGGTTGGTTCTGCACAGGTATATCAATAATATACTTAGCAGCGCTGTATAAAACTTTGTTGCTTCTGTACACTGTTCGGCCCTGCATATCTGTAAGCAGGATTTCTAAAGTTTCATTTTGCTTCAGGTCTATTTCCAGGTGGGCAATGTCTTTTGTAGGGTTGGGGTACACAAACGCACCACTAAGCCTTGATATATTTTCTACACCGGCAGGGAAGTTCGAATATCTGAACAATTCAAGTCCGTAAGTGACATTACGAGCTGCGAAGTATAAATGCAGGCCACAATTGGTGATGGCATTGATAAAACTCCCGGTTGAGCCCGGATAAAGATCAATCACTATTGAGGGGGTATTAATGCCATCGTATTTCCATAGCTCAGGACCGTGTGTGGCATCGTTGGCGCTAAAAAATATAGCATTGCCGTAGCGTGTGATATGATTGATATATGCTGATGTGGAAGGGTTGATAGTATGTACTAAGGATGTACTGTTGCTCGCAGGGTCATACTTGAATAGCTGGAATCCATTGCCCAGGCTGTCATAGCCACAGAAATACAATATGCCGTTGAGGTCTTCCATGTTTGCAGTCTGATATATACCCGGGCTTGGCCCGGATCCTAAGTCAGTAAGACGCAACGGGGCGCTGTTGCCATCATAGGCATATAGTTCATAACCCGTGGTGGCATCATTTGCAATAAAGTATAGCTTATTACCCATAACGTGAAATTTTAAGGGGTTACTCCCGATATTCCCCGGGCGTATGTCGGCTACCATTTGAGTTGAACCATCTGTGGGGTTGTAGACGTATAGCTCAGGGCCTGATGCCTGTGTCATCGCCTGGAAGTAGATTTTACCGTTAAAAGCTATGGGTTCCCGTATATAGGAACTTAGGCTATCAATATTAATGTCTGTCAGCCTTTCGGTTTTGCCGGATGCAGGTTCGTGCATCCAAAGCTCATTGCCGTGAGCGTCGGTAGCTGCAAAATATAACCTGTTGTCGTAGGGCAGGAGGTAATTAGGAAATGATCCCAGTACGCCATCGCGAATGTCTTTTATCATACCTGTTCCACCTCCGGGATAATAAAACCATAGCTCTGCCCCATGTGAAGAGTCATTGGCAGTGTAATAAATTATACTGTTTAATACGCCTATGGTGTTTAATCCATACATCAAGGAGTTTTTTGTGCCGGGCATTATATCTGTAAGCCTTGTCGGAAACGTTGAATTGGCGTCCATCGACCATAATTCGGCACCGTGGGTGCTGTCAGTAGCCATGAAATAAAGTGAGTTTCCATAGCCGAATAAATTAGCAGGGTTAGAGCTTTTATAAACTCCCGGAGTGTTAATGTCAAACGAATCTATATAAGGTTGTGTATTTCCCGTTGCGCATAGCACAGCGAAGCAAAGTGTAAATAATGATTTTTTCATATTGCAGGAGTTTTTTGCGATTTACGTATATCTATATAAAGATATTTATTGTTGGTGTTTTTAGCAATGTTCTGAGTAAATATTGCTTTATTAACTGGCGATTAATCTTTCTGCCAGGCATATTTTAATAGTTGATAAACATTTTTTAAAAATAATTTTGCTATTAAAATAATAGTTGTATATTTGCTATTGAAATGAAAAACACCAGCCATGAGAACGAAAAGGAAACAACCACGTATCATCACTCTTGCCAAAACAGAGCAACAAACTGAGCACCATAAGTCAAAAGGTTTGGCACAACTGGCAAACCTCAAAACGGGCAGGTTGATAAACATGTCTGCTAAGGCCGCAGCACTGTTGTGCAACAAATATCCCCGAGAATTTAAAATCCTGTAAATATGACAAAGTCAAAGAAAACACATGGAAACCAACCGCCGGAATTATTAGAGCCCGTAAGTGTTATCCAAACAGAATCTGGCAAAGCCCAAAAACTGACCATTGAAGTGCCACCAGGCCATGTATATATAGTAGGGCTGCACCCTGACGGTACGGAAAAAGAGGGGAGTGGTTTCTTCTACCCCGAAAGAAGCTACCAACGCATATACGGGGACAAAACAAAATATTCTGTCAAAAAAAAAGCACATTAACCATTTATAACAATCACCATTATGAAACTCTCTATAGATCAAGCCAACAAATTACTTTCTCAGCTCACGGCCGGTGTAACAGTTGTGGCGGATAAGCAACAAGCAGATAAAAATGCAGATGTAGAAGCTGTATTTGATAACATCAGCCAGGTAGTAGGCAAAGCAATACGCCCGGCGCTGGAAGAAGAACTGAAAGCAAGCTCAGACGCTGCATTTACTGCCCGTTACCTGGGCACTTTGCGCAGCGCAGCCCACAGAGTATTTAATATCCCGCGCCGCGAACTGGAAGAACTAAGCGTGGAGCAATTACTGTCTAAATGCAAAGGTGCACTCGAAAGCCGCTATACACAGACTGATGCTGAAAGGCAAACCGGACTGGAAGCTACAGTGCGCGAATATGAGCAACAATTAGAACAGTTGAAAGTCCAGCATGAAGAGGAGCTGAAAGCGGAACAAGCAAAATATATGCAACGCGATATTACAGCACGTTGCCTGGGGATTGTGGAAAAACTCCCCCGCAAAGGCGGCGACTTGCAGGAGCAGGCCGAAATGCTCAGCTACAAAATACAGAAGGCTTACGAAGTGCGCTATAACGAAAACACCTGTCGCCTGGAACTATACAAAGAAGGCAAACCCGCTAACAATGAAAATAATACACCCTTAACCGATGAAGACTTTGCCCGCGAATGGGCCGAACGAGCCGGTATCCTGGTAAAAGACAACCGCCATATTTCGCCCGCTGATGTTCAGGCAGGACAGCAGAATGGATTTATGAGCATGTTGACGGATACCGATGAGCAAACCCCCGGCGCTATGAACGCCATAGAAGCATGGGCGGAGGGTTAAAACCCTCAACTTTTCCCCGCAGCCGGACGCGGCGCTGATAATACGTTACAGGCTAATCTTAAAGTCCGCGCCTTGAGCGGAACACCGAAAACATTTTATAACGCTATTAATAACCGAAAGCCATGAGCTTTAAGAATGCCATGCAGGCTACTCAGAAGAGTATACTGCAATATGCCAAACAAGGCCAGCCATACGAGGTATTGGCGGCGCTGCTGGCAGCAAGACAATTCAATACAACCATAACGGAAACAGACCTACAGGCTGAAGCGGGCAAGAAACGCCAGTTGAAGATCAATTATTATCCGCCTGTATGCAGCGATGCGGGCACCGGCAACGAGAGTATATGCGACCCCGGTATAGTGATAGAGCCCAAACAGGTATTTTTCGAAATATCCCGCACTACCGCATCGGCCGTGTACCAACTCAACCGTGATGATATCCGCTTTGTAGATGGTAACTACACTTTCAGCGACCATGCTAAGGCTGCTATTAATGCGGCACTGCCCGCGGTACGCCGCAAGCTGGCCACAGAAGCCGCTGCGCTGATGGTAGCGGGTGTAGGCCTACTGCCCGACGGTAACGAGAAACGCATGTTGCCCTTCCTGGATAAGACCAATGGCAATATCAACCCGATGGGCCTGTGGGAAGTAGAACGCATTTATCGCGACACAGGATTTGCGAATCCCTTTATCGTGGGTGGTACCGATGTATTCCACTGGCGCAAGGCTACAGAAGTAGGCGGCATAAACGAACAGGGGCAGAACATCAGCCGCATGGGCCGTGCGAATGCCTATTATGACAACCTGGTGAACGATGCTTTTGGTGATGCTACCACGGAACACATCCTGGCATTCGACCCGCAGATGCTGAAGTTTGTGAGTTTCAACCGTAACGCCGGCATATTCGCCACCGACCTGCAAAATATAGACGCGATTGATGCCATCTACCAGCGCGGCGGTACCGATTATATACAAGGTGTAATGGCCGATCCGCTTACCGGCCTGCTCTGGGACCTGGATGTGAACTACGACAAGTGCAACTACCGCTGGACTTTCCAATGGAAGTTGGAGTGGGATATATTCTTCATGCCGCCGATGGTGTGCAATATTCCCGGTGTCAATGGCTTGTTCCATTTCACTACCTGCGCACCTGTGCAGTTTGAATGTCCTGAAGGTGGCACGCCATTAACAGGCGGCACCAGCGATACCTACGAATGGGATACAACAGGTGAAGTCACCTTCCCGCTGTATGTCAACAAACTGGTATTGGCAGGACAGACCTCATTCCCCAACGAAACCGTCGCTGATGTAACAGAGTTGAAAGACCTGTTCAACGCGAATGTAACAGGATATGTATTTGGCGTGGATACAACGAAGATAACCTACACTGGTTACAGCGCCTTGTCCGGCCAGGTAAATGATGCTACTGATATTTCCTTCACAGCAGCCCCTTAAATAGTCCTACCATGAAAGTAACCCCCGTACAGTAGCGCGGGGGCCTTTCTATCTCTTTAACCGGAAAAACAAAAACCATGAGCAAATTAGAAAATATCATTTCTGTACGCGATATATGTGCGGCCGAACAACAGCAATCCTTAAGCGGCCTCGACCTGATGGACGCACCCGAAATATCTGTAAAGAACCTCGCCAACATAGCCAACGAAGAATACACCACCGGGCTGAACCTGGCTAAGAAAAAAGTAGAACAGGCAATTATACTCGTGCGCAACGATATGATGAGCGTGATGGCTGCCAACAAGGTCATCCCCAACCTGTCAACTAAGAAGCATACAACGGGAGAGTTTAAAACAATCATAAACTACCCGGCAGAACCAAAAGAGCGCGGCTTGACATTATATAAAAACAGGAAGATAAAAGGCAAGTTGCGCAAGCTCACCATCCACACCGTGCAGGTATATGCACTGAATGGTGTGCAAGGCGCTGTGCTGAAGATTTATGACGACTACGCAGGCGGTATGGTTAGTACGTATAATATAGACCTGGAAGCCAATAAGGTAAACAACTTCCCCCTGGAGTATGAAGTGAAAGGAACCTTTGCCCGTGTGTTGCTGGATGGTACTAACGTACAGGTTGCGGGTACTTACCTTACCTGCTTCACAGGCTGCAACGGTGCTATGCCCAACGACTGCGCCTATACCAAAGGCTGGTACGACGAACGTGAGATTAGCAGCAAGGAAGGTTTCGGTATTAATCTCGAATTCAGTTGCGTATGCGACTACGAACAACTGCTCTGCGACATGGCACAAACCTACATCGGCGAAATAGTATGGCTGAAAAGCCGCGTACTACTGATGGAAGAACACCTGCGCACCAACAGGCTGAACAACTGGGTGGTATATGGCAGGGAAGAAGCCAGAGAATGGCTGACCGACCTGGAAAACCAATACCGCGAAAAATGGAAAACCTTCGCCAACGCTATGCCCGGCATACTGAAACAATTCAATGATGACTGCCTGCAATGCAATGGCCTGAGGTGGGTAACTAATCTTTAAGTAAAAATTCAAAAGTTAAAAGCCAAAAGTATTTATCATGATAACATTCCTTTTATATACAATAATAGCATGGCTGGCTAACGCCTGTATTGCAAAAATTCTGTACATCAGCATACAACCCGGCCAGTGGATCGATAAACTATTCAACTGGCAGAACAGGCTCTACAACTGGGATCTGTCAGGGCAGGAGTTCCTGGCGAAAGCCGGTGGGCTCTGCGAATTATGCTTCAGCCACTTCATCACTTTCCTCGGCTTCTGGTTCTACCTGTTCTTTATGCAGCATGTGCCGGGCTATTGGATAACCACACCTGTTGAGAGTGTGCCCGCAGCCTGGCTGATTAATATTATATGGTACTTAGTGTATGTAGGCATCGGCACCAATCTCTCTTTGTATTTCATTCATAAACTTTTTCAGCATGACGATGACACTGGCGGAATATGAAGCCTACCTGCGCACGTTGTCGGAGCGTATAGAACACATAGAACCACCGCAACAAAACACTCGTCCGACCGGGCCATCCGGGCGGGCAACAAAACCCGCCAAGAAAAAACGATTAATCAAAAAGCAGTTTCACCATAAAAAACAACGATAATGTTACAGCAAGATTTTGAACAACTAAAGGATTTCATCCTGCTGCGCAATACCTATTTCAGCAAAGGTTTTGCTAATGCCTATAAAGATGACACCACGCATGCCGTATGGGTGCGAGAGGGTAGGAATATGAAACGCCTGCTGCCTGCTGACACGCTGGGCAACTACTTCTACCTGCGCAACGATGCATGGATGAAACACGAAGCCAGAGAACCCGAGCGCATGACCGATACCGGCACGCAAAGGCTCACTTTCCTGGACACAATGAGCGTGCAACTGGTAGCAGTGGTGAACAACGCAGATGCGTACAAACTGATAGAAAACCTGCGCAACACCGCCCTCGCTTATGCACCACTAAATGTTGTGCCCGTCACCGCATCGTGGAACAGGGAGCAGGTGGTAACTACCGAACTGGCCAAAATGCGTATGGAAGATGTAAATGCTGCATTGCAAAGGCTGAAGGACGAAACCATCATCCGCCTCTCGCTCAGCGTGTCCAAAACGTTCATCCCCGTCAATTGTATTTCCGAACCTTTTTAAAAACTATCATCATGAGTATCACCAATGCTATACACCTGGGCGAAATACCGGTGTGCAGCGAAGCCGTTGCCTTGCCCATTGTGGCAACAGAAACCGGCACCTGGGCGTTTCTTACGTCGTTCAACGGTGCTTATCAATATGTACAGTTTTCAGCCACTGCTGGGCAGCAGTTGGTAGTGCCTGCCAGGCTCAACGAAGCTTATACTTACCACATCAAGTTATACACACCCGGCAATACCCTGCTGCAAGATGGTGGTTACATCGCCCAAACAGTGCCCATACTGCCGGGAGCGGAATATGTTTATCCCAATCCAGAAGACGGCGCTGCCATCAGTACGGGCAAAATACAGTTCCTGGCTACGGAAGGGCAAACAGAAGCCACACATACCGGGCTGGTGAACGCCAGGCAGGTAGCGGTATTTATAGAAGGGGCCATGCGCCACGAGGGAGCAGGTGAAGATGAATACCAATTCAACAGCGTAACCGCTACCATCATTTTCAACACACCCCTCATTGCACAACAAAAAACAACAATTATTTACTTCAAATAAACAACCATGTACAAATTACTCATCACCATTTCATTTTTTATTTCTTCTGTTGCCTCCGCGCAAACAGGCCTGCTCATGCAGCGGTATTATATTTCGGGTTCGCTCTCCGTGGGGCAGAGCAGCAGGGCCTTTGCCGATAGCTCTGCCTGGCTGCAACTGGGCAACGATACCACCAACCGTGGGCTGTTACTCCCCAAAGTATTGCTGGACAGCATCAATACCACCGCCCGGGCCTTGTACGTGTACGACCTGCAGGATTCTGTACTCTACCATTTCGATGGCGATAAACGCGTGCGGTACATGACCTACCGCGATACGGGGCTGATAAAGCAACTGATACTCGCCAACGCCCCCAACCTTTCGCCTTTCGCCTTGAAGGCAGATACAGGACGGAACAAATACATGGCCACCTATTACTATGCCGATAGCCTGGCAACGCAAAAAGTGCGGTATAGTGATTCTGCTGCGTTTCTGCCAACGAAAACTTTCCTGGCGGCCAATTATTTTGCCAAAGGCGGAAACAGCTATGGTAGCGATGTGTCTATAGGCACTAAGGATAATTTCAGCCTGAATGTTATTGCGGGCAATGCATCGCGGCTGAAAATATTCCCTAACGGGAACGTATCCATCGCTTCAACGGCAGATAACGGGTATAAACTGGACGTGACCGGCAGGGCCAGGATAACTGACCATACTTATATTGAAAAAGACCTGGTTTTTCAAAACAATACGCAGGGCATACAGATATTGGACGGCAACACGGTGGGGGCTTATACATCAGTATTGATAGGCCGCAACAATGGTACGACAGGCGGACGTAGTGTTAAGATAGGCAATGACAACAGCAGCAACCCCGTTAAGATATGGCAGTATGCCATAGGCCAGGGCAACAACCTTTCGGTAGCGGGTAGTAATACAATTGCTATCGGCAGTTTTAATGTTATACTGACAGAAGAAACTGATCAGTGTGTCATAGGGAATAACAATACGATAAATTTTACAGCTACTACGACAGGTCGCGGGCAATGTATTATCGGAACCAACAATTCAGTGTTGCATAAATATTCCTCCATTTTTGGCAACTACCAGCAAACTACCGGGGACAACCAGCTCATATTTGCTGACGGTAATACCAATGCTTCGACAGGAGGTTACCGGCAGGTATATTTCGGCTCCGGGCCCCGCAGCAGCCTCAACGGCGGGCAGGGTGCCCCGGTCACCATCAATGCTTCGGGCGGCAACGGTACCGACAAAGCCGGGGGATTCCTCAGGCTGGCCGCAGGTAAAAGTACCGGCGCCGCCATTCCACCCGATATAGTGTTGGCCACAGCCACAGCAGCGGCCCCGGGCAGCGACCTGCAGGCCCTTACAGACCGTTGGTTTGTAAAAGGTGGCACAGGCTACCTGTCCAATAGTTCTTCTCCTGCTTCGCTGGTAGACCTGAATGGCAGCACCGGGTACAACCAGTTGAGATTGCGCACCGGTTACACACCTTCTTCTTCGGCCGACGGTAACGGTAGCCAGGGTGACATTGCCTGGGACGATAATTATATCTATGTAAGGACCTCCGCCGGATGGAGACGCGCCGCGCTGTCCGGCTTTTAAGTAACCCAAAAAAAACTAAAGACCATGAGACCAAATCTAAAATTCGGGCTTAGCCAGGTGAGCAGCTACGCCCCCCGCTGGATCATCAACGCCAGTTCGCTCATTGCGCTGGCCATTGCCGCCAAACAGCATCTTATAAACGGGCTGCCTGTTCTTTCAGGCGAGGGCAAACTGCTTGCCATGGCCTGGGTAGACTACCTGCTGGATACGGTGCAGGTATTGCTGGCCATAGGCGTAATATTTTTCGGACAACAAAAAACTCCCGGCCATGACACAGCAGGAAATTAATATTATAGACAGGCAGCTAAAGGGCATCAACCTGCGCCTGATATGGGCGCTGGTACTGTGCACCGCCGTTAGCGTATCTACGGTTTTAAGCGTGTATTACGGTTTTAAAACGGAGCTGGCCATACAGAAACTCGAGATAAAGTTGCTGCACACCCGTGTGGAAAGGCTTGAATTGATCATCAATAATTAACATCGCTATGAAACATATGATAATAGCCATGGTCGCCCTGTTTATGCTGCCGGGTTGCCTCACAGAAAGAAAAGCGTTGAAAAGGATAATGAAAATGCAGGCAGCGCATCCGGCTGCGGTAGCTACGGCCTGCGCCGGTTTGTACCCTCCGCTAGAGTACACGCGCGATAGCATGGTGTATAAGCCCGGGGCACGGTCCGAAATAGTGTATGTGTACGCCGACTGCGACAGCGCCGCAACAAAGGGACAGGGTATGGTAAAAATTCCCTGCCCGCCGCTGCGTATTACCGACACGCTGGTACTGTATAAAGAAAAGCAGGTAGTGAACCGTGCATCTATTGAAGCCTTGCGTGCTGAAATGACAAGTTGCAACAATATCCGGACCCGGCTGGCCCGGGATCGTCAAATACTGTTTTGGGTTGTGTTAATACTAGTAATGTACATTGCGGTGAAATATCTGATAAAGTTTTGGAGGCTAAGAATGATATAGATGTTCAGCTATAAATTTCTGGCCTCCGAGACTATCATTATTGGTATGTCTTTTTCTATTGGATAATATATTCCATTCTTTCCAGATATTGCTTTAGTTCTGTCGCTGCTTAGTATAATTTCGTCACCATATTTAGGGCAACGCAAAAGTGGAATAATATTCAAGTTGTCATTGGGGTTTAGAGTGTGTGCTTTTATAAACGTATCTATTGCGCTATTAGGGGATTGTGCGTTTCCTCTTTTGTGGGCTGTAATATAGATACTGTCTGAAAATTGTTTAACACCAGGAATGATATTAGCAATTAATGAGCCCAATAATGACGCTGAGCATAATAACTTATTCTTTAAAGAGACGTATTTTAGGTCTTCTTTCAAAACACCTATTCCTAAAAAACTATGATTACTGTAGGAAAAGTCTTTTAGATATTTATCGAATATCTGCTTGTATTCATTGGGAGTATAATATCGAACACACCAGCTATTATAGTTGTCTTTGTTAATTTCACTATTTTTTACATTGTTTTGTCTATTTCTAAGCCCTTTCTTATTTGGGAATTCAAGCTTGGTAAATCCGTCAGACCGAATAATCCTATTGATATGGTCAAGACAATTAACAAGCCTATTGTAATGGGTATGTTGTATGACACTAAATGACCAAATGAGATCGAAAATATTATCCTTAAAAGGAATATTCTCTAAATCCGCGACGACTGTGTATCCATTTTTGTTTAAGTCATTCAGAACCTTTCTTGCCGTTTCACAAAATTCTAATCGCAAGTCGATTCCAATTGGTATATAGCCTTTGTTACTTCCTCCAACAAGCCAACGTCCCCAGCCACAACCGATGTCTAAAAATAGCCTATTGCCAGTTACGGAGGGAACTGGAAGTTCATAAATCGGATATTTTTTTAATTTTCCTACCCTATCACCATAATGAATACCGTTAGTTGCTGAAATTTGTTGTTGTACTGTCCAGGGTATTTCGGAAAAGTAATTTTCAGGCTGCGGTTGGTAATTGAGCTTTTCATAAATTTTCTCTCTATTCTTTTCTATGATACTATTGCTATCCTGCATTGTTGGATTCTATTTTTAGTAACATGACTTTATTTTTTTTGAGCTGGTTCAAGCCCTCCTGATAAACCTAAAAATGTTCGTACCAGGCCCAGTGCCTTTTGTCCTCAGCGGTTTTTCTGAATGCGGTAACGGTGCCGTTCAGTTTCAGTTCTTTATCGGTGCGCAATACGGTATCGTTCAGCAGTTCCTTTTTTATCCTTTGGCCCAATGGTGAAAAGGCAGCATTCACCGCTTTCTTCATGCCGGTCAGGGCGCGTCTTTTCAATGTTTTCGGATGGTCGCCTACACTGCCCAGGCATTCAAAGTTAGGGTAGTTGGATATATACCTCATTACCCTGTTGATGCCGGTCAGTCCTGTATCGTCAAACGCTACCACGCCGCCTACAGGCAACAGGTTGTTTATATAAAAGAACTCTACCAGCACATGGTCGAAGGTATGCCACCCGTCCACGAATACAAAATCGTATTTTTTTCCTTCCTTCAGCAGTTGTGGCAGCACTAATTCAGAGCGTTCCTCTATCAGGGTAAAATTATCAAAACCCGCTTTTTTCAGGTTGTAAATGCCGTGGTTGCTCCAGTCTGTACTTTGAAAGGCGTCAATAATAGTATGTTTCCCCGTGCTTCCTATCGACTCGCATATCACCATAGATGACAGCCCCTCGGCACAACCTATCTCGAGTGTATTTTTAGGCTGGTATTGCTTTATGAGGGAATGGAGGAAACTACCTTCTTCCTTATCAATTGCGGAAGTAAGCTCATACCACGAGCCGTCCGGTTTGGTAAAGCCGTTTTTGTCTAATATTTCAAAAGCCTTCAATGTCATATGTGCGGATAATAATGATTACGGAAAATGCGGCTAAATATACTACTTAAAGTTATACCGGGAAATAATTGGTGAACAATAGGCGGTGCGTTTTCTTACAGTGCGCCGGATATATATGGTGACGAAAGCCTCCGGGAAAAGTAGATTTAATATAACATGGATTATGTTTTGAAAATGATCAGCCATATATTCACACCCTGATGTCCAACAACAATAAGAACATTAAGGCGGTGGAAATGATGCGCGGCATTGCTGCAATGATGGTGGCCTATTTCCACATTTTTCGCGGTAACCCCAGGTACCTGCCTGATTCAAACGTGTTTGTTAAGTTGGGCGCCTATGGCTGGGCCGGGGTGGAAATGTTCTTTGTAATATCCGGCTTCATTATTACATACGCCATGTTTCACGGGGGATACAGGCTTGCCAGGGCACACCGGTTTGTAGCCAAAAGGTTTGTCCGGCTCGAACCGCCTTATATTGTTTCTATAGTGGTGGTACTTGTGCTAATGTATGTGTCAACGTTGTCGCCTCATTACCGGGGCGCCGGCCTGGATATTGACTGGGGTAACGTTTTGGGGCACCTGGGCTATGTAAACGCCTTCACCGGCGAAAAGTGGCTGCAGGATGTATATTGGACCCTTGCTGTGGAATTTGAATTTTACCTTGGATTGGCCTTAATATATCCGCTCCTTGTACACCGCAAAAAATGGGCATCCTGGCTTGCGGCTGCCGCCTTGCTGGCGATGACCTTTGTCCCCGTTCCAAAGGAACATGTATTTCAGTACCTGCCATTTTTTGTTATGGGAATTTCTTATAGCTTGTTACGGTGCGGTGTTTATAGCAGCGTTGAATTTGGGTTCTTTTTCGCCGTAGCCGTCATCCTGGGTCTTTATATTCACGGGCCAATACTTGTGGGACTGGGATTAATCACCGTGGCGGCTATAGCTTTTATACACAATGTTCCGCGTTGGCTCACCTGGCTGGGGCATATTTCGTACTCGCTTTACCTGTTGCATATTCCCATCGGCGGGCGTATAGTGAATATCACAGAGGTACTGACCAAAAACGTAAATCTACGGTTAATAGTGGCGTTTGTTGCGCTGGCTGTATGTATATTCTGCGCTTATTTGTTCAATCGCCTTGTAGAACGGCCTTCGCAAAAACTAAGCAAGAGAATAAGTTACTGACGGCTCACTTTCTTATGAAATGCGCGCTGCATTTCACCTCCTTGCCGTTTCGGTGGTATTGTGTATAGTCAAAGCTGATAATGGTGTAGTTCTTATCCAGGTAGCCTTCGCCATGTATGGAGTAAGCGCCCGTGCTTTGCAGCGGTATGGTCAGCAGGTTTCTATTACAATTCACTATTGCGTAAATGAGGGCATTCTGCCATACAAACACCAGTTTGCTTTTATCATCGGGGTCTGTAACGAAATGCATATCATTAAATATTAGGCCGCTGCCGTCTTTGCACATGCAGGTTCCCCGGTAATAACCGGAAGCTTTCAATGCGCAGGTCTTCTCCCGGGTAGTTACTTTGAAAGTAGTAGTGTGCTCTGTGCCGCGTGCGCTGCGTGCTTTCAGCGTTATTGGGTATTCACCCGCTCTGCTCGAGTCATCTTTCATATATAACTTGGCGGTAAAAGTGGGCTTATCCGTCACACGGTTGAAGCTTAAGTTAAGCCCGTCCGGCGCACCTTCTACAGACAGATGGACCTGCTCTGCATTGATCGACTTCAGCTCTACCTGTACCTCAACGGTCTCAGAGCCGTTTTCTTCAAGCACCACATCGTGCAGGCCGTTAATAGTGAATTCGGTAGCAGGTTTTTTTTCCTTCCCGCAGGAAATAAAAAGAAATACGGTGCAGATTGCAAGAGCTATACGCTGCCATGCCATATGTATAGTAACCATGAGTTGAAATTAATATTTTTTGTTATAAGGTCAAGGCCTTGGAGAAAATATAAAGAGCAAGTGTATTCATGCCTGCCATGTTATTAACATGTTAACCCCTCGCCTTTTTTTGTTATATGATGTGCCGGGGATATACTTTTGGTGGTAACCGTTGTGGTGTATCCACATGGTTGGTAGCCACAACACGTCGCTATGACGTATTTGCACTATCCAGACAAAAAATAAAAAACACACAATGAAAAGGATATCAGCGTCCATCTTATTGGCGTTTGCCCTTTTGCCGGCAAGCGTATACCAGGTTTCAGCTCAATGGTCTTTGGTAGGCAGCGCAGGCCTCAGTAGTTCTGTGGCCAACTATACTGCCATGGCGGTGGACAACAATAATACTCCGTATATAGCTTATTCAGACAATTCACAAAGCAATAAACTCACAGTTGAGAAATTCAATGGGACGAGTTGGGTGACGGTGGGCAGCGCAGGTGTTTCCTCAGGCTCTGCTGAGTATATATCTATCGCAATAGACGGCAGCAACAATATTTATGTAGGTTTTCGGGATGGGGCCAATGGTAATAAGGCTACTGTAATGAACTACAACGGTTCATCCTGGTCTACGCCCGGTGGTGCAGGCCTGTCCGATGGAGGAGCCTATTTTGTTTCGGTAGATGTAGCCCCCAACGGGACTGTTTACGTGGCCTACCAGGACCAGACTGCCGGTAGCCGGGGTTCGGTGAAAAGGTTGAGTGGCAGCAACTGGGTACACGTCGGCAGCAAAGGCTTCACGTCAGGTGAAACAGATTACCTGGATATGGATATTGATGGCAGCGGTAATCTTTACATCGCTTACCGGGATAACAACCTGGGCTGGAAACCAAGAGTAATGAAATACAACGGCAGCAGTTGGTCTACGCTGGGCTCTGCAGGATTTTCATCGGGCGGCATATCAGATATCTCCCTGGCAATAGATGGTAATAACAAACCCTATGTTATTTACAAAGACTGGACTCAAAGCAATAAAGCCACCGTTAAGGCGTATAGCAGCAGCAACTGGGCAACCGTAGGCAGCGCGGGTTTTTCTGCAAATGGCATCGGTTCGCCGGATATAGCCGTGGACGGCAACAACACGCCCTATGTAGTGTACCGGGACGATGGCAACAACCAAAAGGCTACGGTCATGACCTACAACGGCAGCAGTTGGGCAGCGGTTACTACAGCAGGTTTTTCTTCCAACACGGTAGATTATACATCCATAGCTATCGCGCCGGGTAACAATACTATCTATGTAGGGTTTAAGGATAATGCCGTAGGCCAGAAGGCTACCGTAATGAAACATGCAGGCGCTGCCCCGCAGGTGAATACCTGGACAGGCAATAGCAGCGATAGCTGGAGCAATGCGGGCAACTGGTCGGCAAATGCGGTACCCACTACTTCAGACAATGTGAAGATACCTTCCGGGCGGAGCCGCTACCCTGACATATCTTCGGGTACAGCAAGCTGTAAAAACATTGAGATCGTTTCAGGCGCTACCGTAACAGTTGACGGAGGTACGCTGCGTATAGCAGGCAGTATCAGCAACAGCGGTGTACTGGACGCGGAGGATGGAAGAATAGAATTGACGGGTTCCGCTGCACAAACTATCCCGGTCGGTGCATTTAAGAACAATACCGTACGCTATTTAGAATTGGACAATAGCTCCGGCGCCTCCCTGGCCGATACGCTTAAAATAATGGATACCTATTATCCCACGTCCGGCAAACTCACGACAAACAACAAACTGGTACTGAAAAGCAGTCCCATTCGTACAGCCCGCGTTGCGGAGGGTAGTGGTTCCGGCAACTATATAGACGGTAACGTTACCGTGGAACGGTACATACCCGGAAGGCGCGCGTTCCGTTTTCTGAGCCATCCTTTCGGTACGGCCATTCCCCTCGGGCAACTGATGGATGATATAGACATCACGGGCCAGGGCGGCTCATCCAACGGGTTTACCACCGTTCCGGTAGATGCGCCTTCAGCCTTCTGGTTCGACCAGTTCACTGCCGACAACAGTACCTATGGCAACAATCCCGGCTGGAAAGATTTTTCCAATACGTATGGCGCCTACTGGGATCCATATGAAATGGCGCGTATTTTTATTCGGGGAGAAAAGGGACAGGGCCTAACCGGTAATACGTACACCCCAAAAGCGGTAACGCTGGACATGACCGGCCCTTTAAGTCAGGGAGATAAACTGGTAGGACTGGCCAAGGGCAGTAATTCTTACTTCGTTATTTGTGGTAATCCTTTTGCCTCACCCGTGCAGATGAGCCAGTTGGTAAGAACCAATATATCCTCTGCATTTGTGGTGTGGGACCCATACCAGGGGCAAAGGGGTGGCTACACAGCTCGCTATTTTAGCTGGGGTTATGTATTACCTGCTTACAGTGCATTCGTTACAACTATATACAGTGGTAGCGTAGGATATATCAATTTCCTTGAATCGCATAAAACAAGCTCAACACCTGCGGGACTGCTGAAAGGTACCGCTCCCGACTTCAAGGTTGAGCTCGCAATAGAAGACAGCTCACTGTTCTGGGATATGCTGGCTATCGACTTCGACAGTACGGGTATGGCTGTCCAGGACACTTTTGACATGATAAAGCTGAACAACCCGGATGTGGACTTCTATACGTTGTCTGATGACGGCCAGCCATTGTCTATAGATATGCGCCCGTACGAGGATAATAAGACGATAAAGCTTGGCTTTATGCCCTATATGGAGCGGAAGTTTAAGTTGAAGGTGCCATCTATGGTAGTACCTGCAGGGGTAAAACTGTACCTGCACGATAAGTTCCTGAATAAGACCGAAGAATTGTCAGAGGGTTTTGAATATTGGTTTGACGCTACTGCCGACAGCAACTCATATGGCGAAGACAGGTTCTCGATAAACATGGCAGGCAACCCTGCGGATGTCAGTGTACTGAACAACCGCAGGAGCGCTACCATGCAGTTGATACCCAACCCCGCGCAGAACAGCGTGAAAGTTTCGTTTGAGAAAGTGAATGATGACGATGCTTTTATCAGGCTGATGGACGTGACTGGCAAGGTATTGTACCACACAACTGTTAACCGTGGGCAGGGTAGTGCGGTAGTGCCGCTTGTGCAGTTGCCCGCAGGTATATACATAGTAGAGTTGCAGGGCAGGCATACCAGGCTGACAGAGAAATTGATGAAGCAATAATTGTTTGAGCAGAAATAAAAAGCACGCGATGAAATACATAAATAAGATAGTAAACGTATTGTTGATGATTGCAGTATATTCTTCACCTGCCATCGTTTATGCCGGAGGGCCGGGTTTTAAAGACGACGTGGTAACATGGGGTAATGACGATGACAACGGGGATAACAATGATAATTGTGAAGAAGATGATAACGGCGATGACGATTACAACGATGATGACGCAAACGAAATTCCGCTGGACGGCGGCCTGGGTTTCCTGGCGGTGGCAGGCGCTGCCTATGGCGTTAAGCGCATAAGAGACAGGAAAACTAAGAAATAGTATCCCTTCGTGATATTTTTGAAGCGTTGAAGGGGTGTGATTTTTGCGCCCTTTTAACGCTTTGATTATTGTATGTCTTTTGAGGTAATCTCGGCAGTGAAGGTATGAAGCCGCTGTTTTTTGGTGGTCACTTTGTTCCAGTTTGCAGCATTGGTAAGGTTCATGTTCACTTTCTTGCCTGTATTGGTTATGGCTACTATTGAGTCAACCTGTTCGCCTGCGGTATATCCTTCATCAAAGCTGCCATCGGCTTTGCTTAATATCAGTATCTCCCTGGTATCACCATTGTTCACTATTGCTGAGTGCGTTCCCATTCCTGAATAGTTGTAATAACTCGTAAAACTTATTTGTTCGCCGCTATGGTTGATTATCCTGTAGGTGATGGTAGTCCCCTTTTTGCAGGCAGTAAATAATAAGATGGCAAGTACGGCAAATAATATCTGTTTCATAATTTAAGCTATACAGGAAAATTACACAAAATATACATATGGTGCACGTGGACGGAGCGCTATATTAAGCCATTGTCCTTCAATGCTTTTTGCTCGTCGCCTGTGATGTAGGCGAATATTTTCAGTCCTTTTCCTATGTCCTGTACAAAATAAATGACATCAAAGTCGATATGCCCGGCCTTTCCGTCTTTGCGGTTGTAGTCGGACCGCCAATGTATCCTGGCCATGGCGTGGTGGTCGTCCAGTATAACTACTTCTTTGTCAAGAATATTCATGGCAATGATACCTATGCTCTTGTAAAAGCCGTATCCCTGGGGTATCACTTGCCGGAATTGTTCATCATTTTTTCCGCAGGCCACCCCCACAGGGCTGGCCTCTACAAAACAGTCGGCAAAACAGGCAACGGTAGCATCTATGTCTGTGTCGCCGGTTTTCAAAGCAAGGTTGAACCTATCCGCATACTGATCGAAAAAGAGCCTGATCTGCCCGGTTCTTTTTCCCATATCAACCATTTTTTGTTCCTGCATATAATTCGTATTCCAACAGGCGGCAATCTATCTTACTGTTGTAAAATTCTATACGCCGGCTGGCCTTAAGGCCTATTTTTTTCGCCAGGTCCATATTGCCGGTAAAAATATAACCATGATAGCCTTTGCATTGTTGTTTCAGAAAATCGCCTATGCGTTTATAGGTAGCTTCCAGTTCACTTAACTCTCCTAAACGTTCACCGTATTCCGGGTTGATATATACTACGCCATTTTGACCCTGGGGTACATGGGTGTCTGCAAAATCAACTTTATTGAATTCTACCAGGTCTGCTACACCCGCCGCTCTGGCATTTTTAGTTGCATTGACAATCGCTTGCGCATCATAGTCGGTAGCAATTATCCGGAGGCCGTGTACATTATCCTGTATCTGGTTTTCCAGCCTGCCCCTTTCTTCCTGGTATAAAGTTTCGTCAAACCCTTGCAGGTGCATAAACGCATAATTGGCCCTGAACAGCCCCGGGCATGTATTGGTTGCTATAAGAGCCGCCTCGATAGCTAATGTTCCCGAGCCGCACATGGGATTTATAAAAGGCGATTTCCTGTCCCATCTGCCGGCCAGGATTGTTGCGGCAGCAAGGGCCTCAAGCATTGGCGCGCGCCCCGGTATTTTCCTGTAGCCATGCCTTGCCAGCGAATCGCCCGATGTGTCGATGAATAACTCGGCCGTTTCTCCTTTCCAGAACAGATGGATCACAGCGCCGGATAATTCCGCACCTGTTGACGGGCGCGTGCCTGTTTTCTCCTGCATACGGTCAACAATAGCGTCTTTTACGCGCAGGTTGGCAAACATATTGTTGTTGATGGTGTCATTGAACACGTTGCTCGTCACTGAAAAATATCCATCACCTATCAGCAGGCTTTCCCAGGCATAACTGTACACTTCCCTGTACACGTCATCGGCATCCCGTGCTTCAAACTTTTTTATGGAGTACAACACCTGGCTGGCACAACGCAGGCTTAAATTCAGTTTGATACATTCGTTGATGCTGGCACTAACGTGTACGCCCGTTATAAATGCCTCTTCGATAACAAATCCCAGAGCTTTTACTTCCTGTTCTAAATATGGAGCAAGACGTTTATTGCAGGTAATGATTACTGCACCTTTCTTTTCGTATAATGACATATCAGCCCGTAAAGGTAGCACTGATTATTCATTAGATTATAATACCAACATCGGGCATGATATATATCATGCAGCTTATTGACGGCAGTCATAACATGGCCGCAATGGGTGGCCATACATTTGTGTCAATAAATACAAAACCAAAAACATTGTTATGAGTATGAAGATTAAATTACTGATCATGGCGGCATCAATTATAAGCCTGCCATTAGCATCAAATGCGCAAAAAGGCAGCCTCCAGGCCGGGGCACATGCCGGGGTGAATATTTCTAAATTGTGCTGCGGAAGCATGACCATTAACGAAGACTATAAATTCGGGGAAGGTCCTGCATTTGGTATTACTGCGGCTTATGGTTTCAATAACATTCTATCTCTTGCCGCCGAACTGAACTACACCACCATGGGTGGGAAAAAGAATGGTATACAGGCCATATCAGGATATGGCAGTAACGGTACATTGTATGCAAATTTTGATAACAAGACTGTGCTGAACTACCTGGAATTACCTGTGATGGCCAGGGTTACATTTGGAAAGGCTTTCAGGTATTATGCCAACCTGGGTATATTCGGCTCATACCTCTTAAGCGCTAAAAATGAAACATCAGGCAGCAGCGCTTTATACAAAGATGCAAATGGCACACAGGTGTATGACGGCACTAAAGTATCCTTTGATAAAAACACCGATATAAAAAGCCAGGTAAAAGATTTCAACTTCGGGTTTGTCGGCGGTTTAGGCGCTGGCTATACCTTCGGTCAACATGGTATATGGCTGGACGGGCGATATGTAATGGGAATGCCCAATATACGTGAAAATACCGCCATAAACGGAGAGAACAGTACAGGTAGCATTATGGCTACCGTAGGATATACTTACACGTTCAACACAGGTAAAAAAGAATAGTAGTAGTAGTGTTTAGTTTTCGAGGCTCCCCATCGGGGGAGCCTTTTTGCTTTTAACCTATTTGAACTTTTTGGAATATACCTTGTTTTGGGTATAAGACTGTGCACCGGGCGAAGCTGAGTATATTATTTAGTTCAAAATCAAGATTCTATGTTGTACACGATAATTGCATTCTTCGCATTGGCTGCCATTATGGGGCTTACGCTGCTGTCTTATGTTTTGCGCTCCAGGGAAACATCTAAACCGGTAATGATATTGCACGGGCTTTTCGCAGCTACCGGGCTTGTATTGCTAATCTTATATACGTTTGGCAATAACACGGGGCCTACCGAAAGTGTCATCCTGTTTGTTATCGCCGCACTGGGGGGCTTTATCATGGTGGCACGCGATCTCTCCGGGAAGCCTATACCTAAATGGCTGGCTATTGTGCACGGCCTTGTAGCAGTCATAGGTTTTATCACATTGCTTATTTTTGCGTTTTAACAATTATTAGGCAAAAAGCCGTATCCGAATACTTATTAAAGGAATACCTTAACATTGGCTTGTTTACCTTTACTGTCGTTACCTCTGTAACTAATCAGACAAATAGATTTAATTTCCGGCTACACGTATATATCAATCCTGGTAGCATCCCCAATTATGTTTTCTTTCTCTGGTTTTTTTTTCAAACTAAACAAGAAAGCATTATTATGGCTATCCTCATTTTTTTCGGCGCGATATGGTATTTATCGCTTTTTTCACAAACATTCTTTCACCACCGGTATGCATCTCACGGGGCATTTCGTATGAATAAAGGCTGGGAGAGGTTCTTTTTTATTTTTACTTATATTACCCAAGGGTCGCACTATATGAGCCCGCGTGCGTATGCTATCATGCACCGCCTGCACCACGCCCATACCGATACGGAGCACGATCCGCATTCTCCCAACTTTTCGTCCAACATATTTTCTATGATGTGGCGAACAAAAAAGATATATACCGATATATATAAGGGCAAGATAGAAGTAGAAGAAAAGTTCACTAAAAACCTTCCTGAATGGCCTGCATTCGACCGTTGGGCAAATTCTACTCTGTCGAGGGCGTTGTGGGTAGCGGCATATGTGGCGTTCTTCATCTTTTTCGCAACATCACCCTGGTGGTTTTTACTTTTGCCTGTAATAATAACCATGGGAGCGTTTCACGGCGCTATCATCAACTGGTTTGCGCATAAGTTCGGGTATAAGAACTTTATACTTAAGAATACTTCTGAAAATTTGTTTTTCATAGATGTGCTGATGTTGGGCGAATCTTACCACAACAACCATCATAAATATCCTTCGTCTATTAACTTTGGTGTAAGGTGGCATGAAATAGACCCAGTATACCCCATTATCCTGTTGCTTAGCAAGTTGCGGATCATTAAGATACCAAAGCTTGCCACAGTACACCAGGCGATGTAAATAAACTAACAATAAAATATTTTGCCCCGCATTTACGGTTGGTTTTCGTTATAATGCAACGGTGCAGTTTTTTAGTGACGTAACCTGCCACCGACAATGTCGTTTTCACACCTCTGTATAGTCTGAAAACTAACCGATATTTGTTTTATAAAAAATATAAATCATGAAAAAACACGAGTTTAAAACTGTAATCGATGCACCCCGCGAAAAAGTATGGGACATACTCTGGGGCAAAGAAACTTACCCGGCTTGGACCTCTGCATTTGCTGAAGGCTCAAATGCTGTAACAGACTGGAAGAAGGGTAGTAAAGTTTATTTTACTGATGGCAGCGGGCAAGGCATGGTGGCATTTATCGATGAAAAAATACCAAACGAATATATGTCGTTCAGGCATGTAGGCCAGTTGGTAGATGGCAAAGAAGATATGGAGAGCGAAAAAGTAAAAGAATGGGCAGGCTCTATGGAAAACTATACGCTGAAGCAAGTGGACGGTAAAACAGAATTGACGGTAGACATGGACATTAACGATAACTGGGCCCAGTATTTCTCAGAAACATGGCCAAAGGCGCTGAATAAACTAAAAGAACTTGCTGAAAAGAATTGATATGCAAAAGGGAAAGCTACAGCGCTTTCCCTTTTCGCTGCAACTATTGCATCTTTTCCAACGTTTCCAGCAGGGCATATTTTTCCCTGTCTATTTCTTTTCTTGTTCTGATGTTCATGCGGCGGAAGATAGCCAGGGGCGGGCACCATCCCTGTATGGCATGTTGCGCCAGGAAAGCGGTAACTATCAAAGGCACGCTCAGCCATAACTTGCTGTATCGCGCGCTTAGCACGGCGCCGGTAAATGCAATAACCGATGCGTTCAGTTCAAGCGTCCTTTCAATATCCCATTCCCTGTCCAGTTCCTGCAGTCGTTTTAGTATTACCTCCCTGCTCTGCTCTTTATAAAACTGGATATTCTGTTCAGTTACTCGGTCTATTTCTGTGTTTACATCTTCGTTAGTATTATCTCTCACGCGGTCTTTGGTTATTTCCTGTATCATAGTACATCACTTTGCATCATACAAGCGAAAATACTATGCCATTGCGCCTGTGTACAACCCGGAGCGTAGAAATAGCTGTGGTTTTATCTCTACACAATTCCTGGCCACGAAAATGCGTGGGGCAGGATATATTGTATTGAAATGTCGATATCCCTGATAGTGTTTGCTTTAAGAAAATGCCATTCGGTTCAAGGTGTTTTGGCACGGTCTTTTCCGTTATTTAATTGTTCTCTTCTTTTAGGGTGGTTTTTTATATAAAGGACCTTACGGTACTCAAAATAGAAAGCCTGAGATCATACCCAAACGACCTGATCCGGACAATGCCGGCGAAGGGAAAGGAAAAGAATGGAAGGCGCTGCAACACAGCGCCTCTCCTTTTTTATGTTAGCATCATGAGGTAATCTTCGTGACAGATTCCCGGAGATAATACCCGCGAAACGGGAACATTTTAACATTCCGGCGGTTATATTCGGGTTACACTATAATGATATAGTTCAGGCTTAATCCTGACAATAGTCATTGTAACGACAGTGCAGGTTAGGCAGTTTTGTATTCCTGCAATAAATTTACTTGATATGGCAACGTATATACTTCCCTTTAGCCAAATGGTATTGACGGATATTCCCAAAGTTGGCGGCAAAAATGCATCGTTGGGCGAGATGATAACCACGCTGGCGTCTAAAAATATTAACGTGCCGGAAGGTTTTGCGCTCACCGCGGACGCTTATTGGTTGTTTATTACAGAAAATAGCCTGAAAGAAAAACTTACTTCCGTGCTTGCGACATTGGATACAAAAGAATTGTCGAACCTGCATGAGGTAGGTGAAGCCTGTCGCAACCTGGTAAGCGGGGCAAAGTTGCCCGGCGCAATCAAACAGGAGTTGCTGGATGCTTATCATGGGATGAGCGGGGCAGAGGAAATGAGTGTGGCTGTTCGCAGCAGCGCTACCGCTGAAGATTTACCAACAGCAAGTTTTGCAGGTCAGCACGATTCATTCTTAAATATAAAGGGTGATAAAGCCCTGCAGGAAGCCGTCCATAAGTGTTATGTCTCGCTATTTAACGACAGGGCTATCAAGTATAGGGTAGATAACGGTTTTGAACATATGGATGTGGCATTGTCCATTGGTATACAACGGATGGTGCGGTCTGATAAGGCTTCAGCCGGGGTAGCTTTCACCATTGAGCCGGAAAGCGGGAACCAGAACCTGGTATATATTACAGGCGCATGGGGACTGGGCGAGGCGGTGGTGCAGGGTGCGGTAAATCCCGATGAATACTATTTCTTCAAACCGGCTATTGAAAATGGTAAGGAGAGCATGGTATCGCGCAGGTTAGGCGCCAAGAAAAATATGATGGTGTATAGTGATGTTGCTGCGGAAGTACCGGTAAAAACGATAGCTACGTCCGCAGAACAACAGGCGCGCTTTACACTAACACGCGAAGAGGCTGCGCAGTTGGCAGCCTGGTGCTACGATATTGAACAGCACTACCGCCAACCTATGGATATTGAGTGGGCAAAAGATGGCCTGGATAATAAGCTATACATATTGCAGGCCAGGCCGGAAACTGTACATGGCCGCGAACAGAAGCTGGTAATAAAAGAATATAAGATAAAGACGGATGCAGAGCCCCTTTGCAAGGGGAAGGCAGTAGGAAAATCAGTCGTGACAGGTAGAGCCAGAATAATCACATCGTTGGCCGAAGCTGATAAAGTGGAGCAGGGCGATATCATAGTTGCGGATATTACCAACCCTGACTGGAATGCGCTGTTGAAAAAAGCCGTAAGTATTGTCACCAATAAAGGAGGGCGCACCAGCCATGCGTCAATTGTGGCGCGCGAATTGGGTATACCCGCAGTGGTAGGCACGGGCGATGCAACTAAGGCCTTAAAAGACGGGCAGGAAATTACTGTATCCTGTGCGGGCGGTGATGCAGGGTTCGTGTACGCCGGTGCATTAAAGTGGGAATTGAAGGAGTGGGACCTGGAGAAATTGAGCGGTACCCATACGCAGGCCATGTATATCCTTGCGGACCCGGATAAGGCGCTTTCATTAGCCGCCTATCCCAACAATGGCGTAGGCCTGATGCGCATGGAGTTTGCCATTAATAATAAAGTGTTGGTGCATCCCATGGCGCTTGTGAAGTTTGACGAATTGCCGGCCTCGCCGGAGAAAGAAAGGATAACCCTGCTTTGCGAAGAATATACGGACAAGAAGCGATATTTCGTAGATACATTGGCGGAGTCCATTGCCATGGTGGCGGCTGCCTTCTATCCTAAGGATGTCATTGTAAGGATGAGCGATTTTAAGACCAACGAATATGCTCGTTTGCTGGGTGGGCAGCAGTTTGAGCCTGAAGAAGAGAATCCTATGCTGGGTTTCAGGGAGGCCAGCCGGTATTATAATGAACGTTATAAAGCTGCATTCGGCCTGGAGTGCCTGGCAATGAAGAAAGTGCGGGATGATATGGGGCTTACGAATGTTAAGTTGATGATACCATTTTGCCGGACGGTGGACGAAGGGATACGTGTATTGGAAACAATGAAAGAGTATGGCCTGGAGCGCGGCAAGAATGACCTGGAAGTATATGTAATGGCAGAAATACCCAGCAATGTTTTACTGGCCAAAGAATTTGCCGAAGTATTCGACGGATTTTCCATCGGTTCCAACGACCTCACACAGCTAACATTGGGGCTGGACAGGGATTCTGCAATTGTTAGCGACCTCTTTGATGAGAATAACGAAGCTGTAAAGATGATGTTGCGACAAGTGATAAGCGAGGCGAAGAATGCGGGCAGCAAGATCGGGCTTTGCGGACAGGCCCCCAGCGATTTCCCTGAATTCGCACAATTTCTTGTAGAGCAGGGTATTGATTCAATATCCTTTAATCCCGATGCCCTGGCCAGGGGCATGGAAAATATTGCAAGGGCTGAAGAGCAACTGCAAACAAAAAATAACTGGCATGTAGTAGCACAAATGTGATAAATACCATAGTTATGAAAAAGATAGTTATCCTTTTTGACGGCCAAAACTTTTCAAGAGCAGCGTTCGATTTTGCTGCCAGGCTGAACGAGCAGAATCCTGTGTTATTGGCAGGTGTATTTCTGCCATCGGTGGACTACACAAAGATGGTGTATTACCTGGGTGGTATAGATGGCGCTATGCTGAACGCAGAGATGGAAATAGAGGCTGATGAAAAAGCAATGGAAGCAAATATCGCAGTCTTTAAAGAATTGTGCGTTGCCAACAATATAGAGCATCGGGTACACGCCACGATAAAGGGTACTATATTGGAGGGAATCACGCACGAAACCCGCTATGCCGACCTGGTAATCCTGAGCAGTGACCTGTTTTACAGAAACCTGGGTGACCGTGGCCGGAACAGGCAGCTCGAAAAAACTATACATCTTGCTGAGTGCCCGGTGGTGGTTTTGCCTGAGCAATACACATTTCCCGAAAGTATAATCCTGGCTTTTAACGGTAGCGAGTCTTCGATGTTTGCCATAAAACAATTTGCTTACCTCTTTCCCGAGTTGTCCGGGTTGAGGACAATGGTAGTGTATGCAACACGCAAGACAGCGGACATGCCCGATTTTGATTATATCAAAGAATATGCGGCGCGGCATTATCCCGACCTTACTTTCTTCAAACTGGCCGTTGACCCAGACGAATATTTTAATACCTGGATTACGGATGTGAAAGCGTCGATGCTGGTAGCGGGTGCTTTTGGCAGGTCGGTATTGTCGGAATCTTTTTTCCACAGTTTTACAGAAGATATCATCAGCACACATAAGTTACCCGTATTTATTGCGCACAAATAGCCATTTGTTGGTATGATTTTTTAAACCGTGACAGCAAATAGCTGTTTATGAAAGACCTGAATAACAAAAAAGTAGCTGTACTGGTAACGGACGGCTTTGAACAATCCGAACTCGAACAACCAGTTGACGCATTGAAAGAGGCCGGCGCACAGGTGGATATTATATCCCTGAAAAGCGGTGCCGTGAAGGGTTGGAATGAAAAAAATTGGGGAAAGGAAATAACCGTTGATAAGACTGTTGACGAAGTAGGCGCACAGGATTACGATGCCCTGGTGCTGCCTGGCGGCGTAATGAGCCCCGATAAACTGCGTATGAATGAACAGGCCGTTGCTTTTGTGGGCGGCTTTTTTGAAAACAATAAACCTGTTGCAGCCATTTGTCACGGCCCCTGGACGCTGATAGAAACCGGCGAATTAAAGGGCAGGACCGTGACTTCTTATCCATCCCTGAAGACTGATCTCATTAACGCAGGCGCCAACTGGGTGGACAAAGAAGTGGTGGTGGACAACGGGCTGGTAACCAGCCGAAATCCCGGCGATTTGCCTGCCTTTTGCAGGAAAATGCTGGAAGAGATAAAAGAGGGCATGCATATCAGGACCTTGATACTGGTGCTGTTCTCAGTATTCCTTTTTAGCTGTGGTAGTGGCGATACCCGGGAAGGATATGACGAAGACACAACAGACGTGTTGAATCCCGAGACGGAAATGTACGCACCCCCGGCAGACGGCACCACAACTACCGATACAAGTTCTTTCGGCGATACAGGGATGGACAATACGGACAACACGCCCGATATGAACCGTTAATACGGAAAGGTTTTATTGCTCGTTATCTATATGGTTGGATGCCGTCCGGGAGGGCGGCATCTTCTTTAGTTTCCCCCGCATAGTTTGCTTTGTTATCTTTAAGGCAAATTTTGCTATGGTTTCCAGATGGTTATTGCCGGCATTGCTGTTGGCGCCCTGCTGCTTGCTGGCAGAGGATAAAAAGGAGAAATGGGATGTGGAGAACCCAGGTCCGCAGAAGGAAGTTTCATTCACAGTGCAGGAAGGCACCTGGATGAACCTGGACGTATCCCCAGATGGAAAAGAAATAGTTTTCGACCTGCTGGGGGATATATACATGATACCCGCAGGAGGTGGAGAAGCTAAGGTCCTCAGGAAAGGGAAAGCTATGGAAGTGCAGCCGCGGTTCAGCCCCGATGGCAAAAAGATATCTTTTACTTCCGATGCAGGTGGCGGGGACAATATATGGATCATGAATCGCGATGGTAGCAATGCCAGGCAGGTGACCAAAGAGAGTTTCAGGCTGTTGAATAACGGCGTGTGGACGCCCGACGGAAAATATATAGTAGCCAGGAAGCATTTTACTTCTACGCGTTCGCTGGGTGCAGGCGAGATGTGGATGTACCATATACATGGCGGCAACGGCCTGCAACTGACGGTAAAGAAAAACGACCAGCAGGATGTAAATGAGCCTGTTGTTTCGCCCGATGGACGCTATGTATATTTTAGCGAAGACATGTATCCCGGCGGGCATTTTCAATATAATAAGGACCCCAACAACCAGATATTCGCTATCAGGCGGTTCGACAGGGAAAAAGGTATTGTGGAGCAGGTAACAGGCGGACCGGGTGGTGCGGTACGGCCGCAGATATCGCACGATGGCAAATTGCTGGCATTTGTAAAAAGGGTAAGAACAAAGTCGGTACTGTACCTGCGCAATATAGAAACGGCTGAAGAATGGCCGGTATATGATAGGTTGTCAAAAGATCAGCAGGAAGCATGGACCACTTTTGGCGTTTACCCCGGATTTGCCTGGACTCCCGACGACAAACACATTGCGATATGGGCGGGAGGTAAGATTATGAAGGTGGACGTAAGTGGTATAAACAAAGCTGTTGAAATACCATTCACATGCAAGGTAGAGCAAAAGATATCCGAGGTTGTCCGGTTTAAGCAGGATATTAACCCTGAAACATTCAATGTACAGGTAGTGCGCATGGCAGTTACCTCTCCCGATGGCAAATGGTTGGTATTTAATGCACTCGGGCATTTATATAAAAAACGGTTACCTAATGGCAAGCCGGAACGCATCACAAGATCAGAGGAGTTGGAATACGACCCGGCATTTTCTCCCGATGGCAATACATTAGCTTATGTAACCTGGAATGACAGCGTGGGTGGAAGTTTATATAAGATGAAATTCACTGGTGGGAAATCAGAGAAATTGAGTACAAGGCGGGGCATATTCCGTACGCCGTCCTGGTCGCACGACGGGCAATGGCTGGTGTACGAACGTGAGGGAAGCAGTAATATACTTGGTCCGGCGTTTACTTCGCAGCCCGGTATATATATCATGCCAGCAACCGGTGGTGACGAACAGTTTGTAACTGACAAGGGTGATAACCCTGCCTTCAGCAAAGATGATAAACGGATATATTACCAATCTGGCGGCGGACTGGAAAAAACATTCAACTGGTGTAAAGTTGACGGAGAAGATGAACGCTCTATTTTCAAGACCACTTATGCCAAACATTTTACGGTGTCGCCCAACGAAGAATGGATTGCGTATACAGACCTGCACCAGGTGTATATCGCTTCTTTTCCCCACACGGGCAGGATAGTAACCATCGGCAGCGATTCATCCAATTTCCCCCTGCGGAGAGTCTCTAAACATGCCGGCTACAACCTGCACTGGAGTGGGGATGGCAAATCGTTGTATTACACATTGGGTGACCAATATTTTACTATCAACATGCGCGATTTGTTTGAATTTGTAGGGGGCAAGCCGGATTCTATGTTCAGCATCCCGTCTAAGGGAATTGCTATCGGCCTGACGGCAAAAACAGATAAACCTGCAGGTAAACTGGTCTTCACCAATGCCCGCATCATCACTATGGATAGCGTGGGAGTGATAGAAGACGGAACGATAATAATAGATGGAAATATGATTGCCGCCGTAGGTAAGACCGGAGATGTGCCTATCCCGACGGATGCGAAAAGAATAGACTGCAGCGGGAAAACCATTATGCCCGGCTTTATCGATGCACACGCTCATGCTGGGCATTTCCATAGTGGTATAGTGCCGGAGAAACACTGGCCCTATTATGCCAACCTGGCGTATGGTGTTACTACCATGCACGACCCATCTGCCAACAGTGAATTTGTCTTTGCGCAAAGCGAAATGGTGAAGGCAGGGTTGATGGTTGGCCCCCGCGTATTTTCTACCGGAACGATCCTGTACGGCGCTGACGGCGATTTCAAAGCTGTTATTAATTCTATCGACGACGCGAAGAGTGCACTGGCGCGTACCAAAGCTTTTGGCGCATTCAGCGTGAAGAGCTACAACCAGCCCCGCAGGGACCAGCGGCAGATGGTGATAGAAGCTGCCCGCGAACTCGGGATGAATGTTGTGCCTGAAGGCGGCTCATTTTTTTATCACAACCTGAGCATGATACTGGATGGGCATACAACCATAGAACACAATATCCCGGTAGCGCCTCTGTACGATGATGTTGTGCAGCTATGGAAGCGTTCCGGAACGGCCGGCACGCCTACTTTGATAGTGTCCTACGGCGGACTATCGGGCGAATATTATTGGTACCAGCATAGTAATGTGTGGGAAAAAGAACGACTGGCACGTTTCACTCCCCGCCCGGTGTTAGATACCCGCAGCAGGCACCGTATCATGGCGCCTGAAGAGGAGTATGAGAACGGACATATATTGGTATCGCAGAGCGTAAAGAAACTAAGCGATGCCGGCGTGCTGATAAATATGGGCGCGCATGGCCAATTGCAGGGCCTGGGTGCACACTGGGAGATATGGATGATGACCCAGGGCGGTATGTCGCCTATTGATGCACTGCGCACGGCGACTATCAATCCTGCCAAAAGCCTCGGGCTTGACGAACATATCGGCTCCCTGGCGAAAGGTAAACTTGCTGACTTGTTGGTAATGGATAAAAATCCGCTTGAGGACATCTACAATACAGAGAGTATAAAATATACGATGGTAAACGGCAGGTTGTACGATGCAGAGACTATGGCAGAAGTTGGCAATTATAATACACCACGCAGCCTGTTTTACTGGGAAACGGGCAGGAATGCAGGCTCATTCCCCTGGTATCATGCCGAGGGACATTTAGATGATTAAGTATATCAATTGAAGACATCATTTTTATTATTGATTTTACTGGGCGCGGTCATTGCCGGCACGCTATCTTTTCATCACAAATTCAGGGGGAAGGAGGACGATATTGACCGGCTTGAAAGCGCACTGGCTGAGGCAAAGGAAATTTTGCAGGCCGGATCCGCTATCGGTTTCAGCGGCACTACTGATATCGGCATTCGCACTCAAAGCAGGTTTGTATTGGCCCCCGAAATAGTTTTGGCAGAAAACATGGATACCTTACTCTGGATATATCCCTTGCAAGACACCACCAGGCTAACCGGTGCGATAATATGGCGGCATTCAGACAATAAATACAAATATTATTTAACAGCGGGTGCAGAGCGATAGCAAACATATACTGTATGTGGGTTTGGGCCTGGGTTGTATCAGCCTGGTGTACTTTTTTGCACTTATTTGCCGGTTGCCCTTTTTTATTACCGTACCGCTTATTGCAAGCGCTTTGATGTTTTTATACCGGTGGGTGAACCGGGAATACCAAACTCCGCCCACTACCGGCAAGTGGAAGTTGGTTATTCTTGCTATCGGGCTTGTTCTTATAGGTGAAAAAGCTGATGGCCTGGCGGAAAAACATGGGCAGTGGGATGCATGGGCTATATGGAACCTTCACGCACGTTACCTGGCCGACCCGGTACACTGGCGCAATATGTTCCTTAATCTTACCCACGCGCACCCCGATTATCCGCTTTTCTTGCCGGCAACCGTCGCTTTCTTTAACAGGTTGACAGGAGGGTACAACCTCGTGATTCCCTACGCCCTGCATTTTCTTATCATGCTTTGCATACCCGTTTTAGTGTATGCGGAGGTCGCAAAGAAAAACCTGTTGATAGCTACGCTTGCATTGGCCTTATTCGTTACTAACGAAATGTATATAACACAGGGGGTGTCGCAGATGGCGGATACTATGCTCGCATTTTTTTTCCTTGCAGCGTTCATCTGTTTTGATTACGCAAGGGAAGACAAACAGATGATGATACTTGCATCTGCCTTCCTGGGCTTGTGTATGTGGACGAAAAACGAGGGCATCATGCTGGCACTGGTTTTTGTGTTGTTCCATGGCAGGGTATTTATATCAGAGTGGAGGAGGGTATTGTATGGGGTAGGATTGCCACTGGCGGCTCTACTCATTTTTAAGCTGTGCTATGCTCCGGCCAATGATTTGATTTCCCGCCAGTCTGCAGAAACAATTAATAACTTATCTGATTGGGCGCGCTATCAACAAATTTACCGCTCGTGGATGGATACCATCAATGAACATTATATATCCCCGAAATACCTTGTGATAGTTTACCTGTTATACTGCTTGTTGCGCAGGAAACTCCCTGACAAGAGGTTGCTGATCATACTAACCTGCCTTGCAGGCTATTTTATGGTCTATGTATTCAGTCACCAGGACCTGGACTGGCACCTGTTCACATCAGCTCACCGTTTGCTGCACCAGCTGATGCCGGCGGTTGTGTACGTATTTGCGCATAAGTTTGCAAATGCCGGCAGTCCCGGTTCCTTTCGCGTAATAAGGACTTATTAAATGAGGTAAAAACTTTATGGTGGTGGTATGCAACTTTTTTCAGGACGGCACAGGCAAGCAAAAAAGCCCCTGGAAAGGGGCTTTTCGCAGCAACAAGAGAGAACGAGATGCTGCATTGCACCTATGCCACAAAAATTCGTTCAATAACCGGCCGGTTTGTTATTTTATATAGTTTTCTGCTTTTTTCGAAAACTTTGCCAGTATACTTTGGGAAGTATAACCAAGGCTGAGGTAACCCAGCGCGAGCCACTTCCCTGCAAATTCAAGCTGGCTAATCTCATGCGAAGCCATGGATGCACCGATAACTACGAGGAATGAAATGGCAATGCTAAACCGCTCCAACTTCCAGTAATGCACCAGGTTGATCTCGCCTTTTGCTTTCCTGTTCATGCTATCCATTTTTACCAGGTTGTGAAGGATAATACCGATAACCCCCATTGCGATAAGAAAGGTTAAAGTATAAGCCTGCTGATTGGTAATGTAATGTGTCAATATCCTGATGGTGTCAATATTCCTTCCCTGCGTCATAGTATCCATTTTAAGTTGAGAAAATTACGGGTGGTATTTAGTTATCACCGGCATGCATGAATTTACTTAACAGGCTATAGGTCATATACCCTATTGTAAAGGTTCCGAATGCCAGCCATCGGCCCGCCAATTGCAGAGAGCTTATCGAGTTGGATAACAGCGAAGCCGCTACGACTGTGACAACTGAAATTGCTAATACAAGCAAATTTCGCCTGATGAATTTTCTGCCATGGATATTTTTATCAGAAATAAATTTCCTGAATATAACTTGCAACAATATTCCTAATACACCTATCGTTGCGAGGAAAATGGTAGTGTTATTGATCATTGTACTTGTTTTATGTAAAATTACTGCCCCAAACAGGGCGGCAGCGAAGGATACTACCATATTATAAATGGGATATGAATACGATGAGCCGTATAAAACCGCCTAACTTCTACATGTGTTAACCCGGAACAAATAGCTATATGGAATACACGCGTATTGTTGTAACCTACAACTATCCCGCGGCTGAATGCACATGCAAATACCGGGTGGTATTGCCCGGTATCTGCATGTGCATTGACTGTTTGTTTGCCAAATGACAGGGGAATTTGCTATACCTTATAGGCCTCGTTAATGTTTGACTCCAGCCCGATATTCAACGCGAAGGTGGCCAGCGCAGTACGCGTACGCACATTTAGTTTATCAAAAAGCACTTTACTGTACTTATCCACTGTCCTTGGACTGACACACAATATGTCCGCTATCTGTTTATAAGTAAGTTCAGTTGCGCATAACGCCAGAAAGTCTAACTCTACATCGCTGAGAACCGGGATATCTACACTGTTATTATTTAACAAGTATATCATTCTGCCGGATATAAATTCGGGATAGTAATACCCGTTAAAGTGAATTTTGCGCAATGCCTCATGTAATTCGGAAGGGGTGCAGTTCTTCAGCATATAGCCGTTGGTTCCGCCCCGTAATGTTTTGACAATTGCATGGATATTATTGTAAGCCGATAGCATGAGCACCTTTACTGCAGGCCATTTACTTTTTATTTCCTTTAGCGTATCGTAGCCATTCACATTGGGCATGTTAATATCCAGGATACAGATATCTACTTTCTTATTTAAAGGACCCAGGTTTTGTAATGCAGATTTGCCATCTTCCGCCTCGAAAACAATACGGCAATCGTCAAACCCGGATATCATGCTAATAAGACCTGAACGGTACAGGGTGTGATCATCGGCGATACCAATTTTTATCATAATTTTTTGGTTAAAAGTTTATGCAAAATAAATTTACAAAAGAAACTATAATACAGCAATCATTATTTAATCGTCTATTTGGGTTGCATATGTATTTACGATTTCCCGGTAGTTATTACAATGATATATAGCCAGCCTGACAAAAGACATCATCTCACTGTTTTCCGCATACTGTTTTCTCGCTCCTTCATATTTAGCCATAATATCCTTCAAATCCAGGAACGAATGTTGTACGCCCTCTGGCCCTGGTGCCGGCTCAGTATATATTCTATAAGTAAATCCGTTTCTGATCCCTCCTTCTATCACCAGGCAACTCTCATCAAACCAATATCTTTTTTGCGGAGCATATGCACGGCCCAGTTCATCATTTTTTTGCTCCAATTCCGTCAACCTGTTAGCAAGCGAGTCAATAATAGAATAGTTCGTAGCACGATGGTAGTAACTGATGAACCTCGATGCCCTGTTGTTGATAAACCGTACACCTTGCTTCAGCATATTGCTTAACAATGCGAGTACCAGGAAGCACAGACTTACCAGTCCGTATTCAGCATACTTATTGTCCAGAAACTTAATGACTTGTTTCAGAACAGCATTAAAACTCTTCAATATGTCATCAGACGACCTGATAACGTCTTCCAGGTTTTCCTCAGCAAGCGTATTCTTCCACCTATCGTAAGAATGAATTATCAGTTCTACATGGTCTTTCAGTTTTAATATAGCTTTATGCCTGTCAGACGTTACCTTCATTATGTTATTCAGTCGTATAGTTTCCCCGGTCAATACGTGAAACAACAGGTCAATATCCTCCCGCAGCTCAATTATCACATCGTTTGTGTTACAAACGCCATTCAGAAAGTCATCTATTACCTCTTGCAGCGATTCATGCAATATGGCAAAGGAATTCAATTCCAGTATCACGTTCTTGGACGGGGAGATATCTAAACAACAAAACTTTATAGAGTCTTTCACTGATATGTGCGCAGCATTAGCACCCGGATACTCCAGCAGATATCTTGCAAATCGTCCCATAGCAGATTACAAATTAATAAGCACATTCATCATTAACGCATATCCCTTATCTGGTAAAGCAGGGTTCATAAGGTATGGAACTTGTTATTGTTATACAGTGATGTGTTGCGTGGTTATCAACACTTTCGCTATCAGGCAACAATATATAAAAATATATTTTATATTGTATCAACAATAAAACATTAAAATAAAACTAAACTGCTCCAATTAAAATGCAATATTGTGCTATGTGTTCCAACCCATCAATGTTTAGCATCGCGTTTACACTGTCGTCCATGAAACCTCCCACACATACAGCTCCCGCTCGTTCAATTTCGACTGCCAAAGATATATTTTGTGCAATATGTCCTGTCTCGAGGAGGGCAAATCTGTATCCCCGCTCTTTATATTTAAACTTGACCCTCGCCATATTAGAAACAAGTGCAATGCATATGGCGCTGTTGGTTATGGATGCCTTCATAGGGCGCATACCGGCACACAGGTTGTTATTTAATTCTTCCCGACTTTGCTTAGATATGAGATACAGGCAATTTTCAACCGGGGAATAGCTATATATTCCCGGCTCTACGTGTTCCACATTCTGTACTATACAATATATATCAATAGGGAACAATCCTCCCGGGGATGGGGCCGTGCGCATATTCCATACAGTACCATCGTCAAAGGTTTCCTGGCGGTTTACTCCATTAGCTGCAAATAATATGTTGGATATAGCAGCCAGGGACAATGGTGTATCCTGGAACTCGCGCCGTGATTTACGTTGCAGGAACATATCATATTTCTTATGCTGTTCTGCATCTGTCAATATATCCTGGTTCAACGGAACAGAAGGATAACCGTGAAAATTGTAATTGGGCTTACAAATCACTTCCCTGATAGTAACATCAGAACTTACCTGGTTCACCCACTTATAAAAACCGTAGTCAATTGTTCTCATCTTGGAGTTTTCATGGTACAGTTCGCTCAGTGAATGATAGTTGTCATTTTTATTATTTTTCATATAAGTATAGTTTGATTTTAGTAATAATTTTTTCATTATGGGTATGGGTGCGGAAAAGGGTTTAATATCAGCGGTTCCCCATACTTCTTCATGTTCATCTTGTAAGGTACTTCTTTCCAACGTTTGCCCCCCAGGTATTGGTAACTGTGTTCTCCATCCATCAACTCAAGGTCAGGAACAACAACCTTAACAACATGTACTCCGCTTGTAAATGCTTCGGGGGTGGTCAGGTTTACACCTAAAACATCATATCCCATTTCCCTAAACTCAGCGATCACCTGCTGTAGTGCACCGGTTGTATTTTTGTCTTTATACCGGTTGGTTAATGCTATACTGCTCAGGCTAACGCTCTCTTCGGTAGGTAAAAACCGAAATGCCTCCGACAAATCGTTATACGCGTACATATCCATGCGGTCTTTAAAAGAATTGACATTTGAAAAGTCATCTAATACAGGAAAGTCCACATGCTTTTTGTGCTGTTTCCATACAAAACCCTGTACCAGCTCCAGCAGTGTTTTAAGCACAGCCCTTTCCGGGTCGGGGTGGGCTGCTCCTCCTACCACTCTCGAAACATATTCGCCCCTGTAATCCGTGAGCACTCCGAAAAAAGAATGCACCCCCAGGTCCATAGTTGTGTAGTATATATCATACTGCAAGCCGGGACGTACAAACCGGGACAAGTACTGTTCATATATGCCGCAATGTTCGTCTATTGATATCTTGGGGCAGGCCAGTTGATTTTTCCACATGATCATAAATGCGTCTCGTTCTATCAGTTCACAGAGCCCTTTCAATGTAGCCTCATCCGTTGATGTTGCGCACGATGCACCTGTTGACAAAGACATATTCAACATCTCCTCACCTTGTTCTTTAAAATGCATGTAATAAGGCAAGTACACGAAACATGCGGGTACATATTTGCTAGTCTTGTCGGTAAGGCTATCGGCAAGCACCCATGTTACAGGGGTATCGTTTTTAAACATCACGTATGGAGCTATCTCCTGTTTCTCGTCAAAAAGACTCCACTTTCCTGGCCCTACAAACGGTAATCCTTTTTGTGCCATCTCATCAGGGGTAGCGAAAACCAGGTCCTCCGGATGTATGAGGGTCATAGAATATCGTTCAATTGTCTCGCCTATGGTTGCATAATATGAATCCTCCCACCTAAGGCCTGCGCCTGAGCCGCTGATACCGAAAGGTATAGGCACGCCTATTTTAGTAATATTGCATGAAGTACCTGCAGTTACAAAAACCTCGGGGTCAGAATGTTCCAGGTTAATTTCTGCAATAAAGTTGACAATTCCTGTATTCATGTTGTACAGATCAAACATGTCTCCCTGGCCAAAATATGGCGCTCTTATATGTTTTCCCATAGTTTTTTCGCTGGTTTTATTTTGCTGATACCACATAGCGGGCAGCGGGGTAATTTAAATACTGGGTCCAGGGATGTTTTGCCGGTCATCACATTCAGGCCCCACACTTTATTCACGGTAACTAGTTCCAGCATATAGGAATAGTACTTAAATACTTCATAACAGACAAAATCGACACCAATGGCAACATCCATGCTATTAGCCTGTGTCGCGGCCGGGTTATTTCCGATATTTACATCTGCCGCAGATTTTCTTACCTGGTAGCATTTATAGCACGACGTTTGCTTGTGAATATAAAACGGCCCTACATATACAACCGGAAATGCTGACTTGTAAGGCAAGTAGTCTTTTTGTTGTTCCTCGCATATCTTATTCAGGTCTATGGCTGTTTGTTCTGAGAAATTATCGGCCATGTATATTACCAGGTCTGCATCCGTGTTTTTAATAATATCGGTGTCAATTTCATTAGAGAACACTTTATGAATAAAGACTTTGCAAAAAGGATTGGAGTCAGCATTCAGGGCGTCGAGGATGATATCTTCCTGTTCCAGCAATTCTTCTGAGCCATATATATAATAATGCAGTTCTCCTATCCCCAGTTTAGAAAGTCGCGTGATGAGTAAAGCGGTATTTTTGCCGTTACCTATTATCATTACTTTACCTTCTTTTATCCTGCGTTGGTGACTTAATGCACCTGATGAAAACGGGATGAACATTCCATTTTTATCAGCATACAGTCTGGACATTGCCTTGAGCTGGTCCTGCAAGGCCTCAAGCTCTTCCGGCTCAAACATCCCCAGGTCGGATTCAGGAGATTCCGAAATGATCCCTTCTTTCTGAAGTTCATTCATTACTGCCATGATATCTGCTATCTGGTCTCCGTTTACCAGCAACATTTTGGCAATTTCATCTGCTGTCCTTTCGCCATCTACCAGGGCAATATACCTGGCACGCAGACTACCTGGGTCTGTGCGATAAGCAGACAGGTCTGTTCCTTGGTTAATGGCAGGTTTGTAATACATAAGTCTCATTGTACATTATAGTTTTTTATGGTTATTAATGAATATTCAAAGCGGACTGAAGGACGTATGGTCGCGCCTGGTACATCTGCGATGAGTTGTGCCATCATATTTTCTTCAGTGCAAACCCTTTTTTTCTTCCTGGGCATATATATTTTATTTTATGTGGTTAAGTAATGAATTTTGTATTGATAATATTCGCAAAGCTACCGCCTGTGTATTGCCCTTGTGGCGGCATATCGCTATTAGTTGCAGGATAACTCCTCCCTTTTTATGTTGGAAATCATCATTTAAAATGTAGTGATATCTGCATGGGATTAAGAACTTTTTTTATAGCAAAAAGAAAGGCGCCTTACAGGGCGCCTCGTTCAGTGTCACTATCGTTTAATAATTAAATAAATCAAACATGGTTGCATTCTAATTGATTAGAGCTTAAGAGTAGAAGAACTACTTGTGCAAGCGTTTGAGCTACACGAAGTACATACAACTATATCTATACCGAATATCGGCTCCATCTCGAACGCCCTGAGGCCTATAGCCTGAGAGAACCTGCCGGCTATAACGCCGTCAGCAGACAGCAAGCCCACCCCACCGGTTGGGTACAAACCAGAGGCGTAGTTGTCATTCAGGAGCTCATCCAGGGCCGAAGCAGCTATTGTTGCCATGTCGTTATGTTCAACATTGGTCGGAGCGACTTTAGCATTGGGAGAATTCAGGTGAGCTGTGCTCAGCCCTGCCGCGATCTGTTCGGGGGTTTGGTTGACCAGTGTAACACGGTTGATCATTGTGTCAACGATAGAACCGTCAGTACCGATCTCCTTCAACGTAATGCTTGCTATCTGCAAGGGGTTGTGAGTGATCACGGCATTAGCCGCAATAGTAGTACGGACACCACCTGCGGAAAAACATACGATACTTGCTGCCTCGTGGCTGGGGTCTGCTTCAAAGTTGAAGTCTACAAAGCTCGGCACTATCGCCATAGTGTACGATTCACCCGGCTTTTCAGGGTTTACACCTACAAGTCCTATGATCCTGTCATAAAAGAACTGCTTACCCTCGGCTTCAAAAGATGCTTTAAATGCCTGGTAGTTAGCATCGCCTTCGAACTGCTGCAGCACTATTTGCTGTGCAGTTCCGTTGTCTAATTGTGAGTAATTTGCCATAAAATTTAAGTTGTTTTTTTTTAGTTAATAATAGTTTTACTGAACCTGCAATAACATGTTTGATATTGCGAAAGTAGTTGGACAAATGGCCCTGTAACGGTTGCCACTACTACATTTTACGGCTTTTATCCACATAAATACCCGGCATATAAAACCCGAAAAAAGGGGATAGTTTATGCGCCACCTTGCCGGCAACTATAAACCGGGATATATACTTAAGGGCCTGCCAACGATAGTAATTAGGATTTAAGTATTTATACGCTTATTTTGTATCAACTTTTTTGTGTGTATGAAGTTCTGCCCGGCTATTACTGTTTTACTTTTAGTAAATATTTGCGTCGCTCAACCCGTTACCCAGTCGAATATAGATTCGCTGAAGAGAATGATTGAGCTGCAACGATCAGACACGGGCAAGATTAATACGTTATGTGATTTATCTTTTGCTTATTACCGTATATCTCCCGACTCGGGCATTGCGTATGGCTTTGAAGCCCTGGAGATAGCCAATACAATCAAATGGCAACCAGGCATTGCCAATGCGCATCAGAATATTGCAGTCAATTATATTTCACTTTCGGAATATGCCAAAGCACTCGAAAATTTATTGACTGCACTTGCCATTTACGAACATAGTGACAAATACAAACAGATAGCAGCCATATACAATAAGCTGGGCCTTGTGTATGCCCACAACAACAACGCTAAAGCGCTTGAGCACTATGAAAAGTCGCTGGAGCTTTATAAAGAATTAAAAGACACGAACGGCATAGCACAGGTATACGGCAATATCGGCAATGTTTATTTTTCAAATGCAAAATTTGATGAGGCATTATCTGCATATTCGCTGGCGCTGGAACATTATCAGAAACAGAATGATAAATACGGCATGGCGCAGAACATACAGAATATTGCCATGATAAATACAGTGAAAGCTAATTACGATGAAGCCTTTAAGAATAATGAGCTGGCCATTGAGATAAACAGCCAGACGAACAATTTGTATGGACTGGCCATTAGCTATGGCAACATGGGCGTGTTATATATGTATATCCTGCGGGATACTATCACAAAGTATAAGCTGCCTTACAACCGTGAAGCCGCCCTAGGTACAGCCATTGATTGCCTGCAAAAATCTATAGCCATTGCTAAAAAATTAGGTGCATTAGATATTGTTCAGAATTTTTACAAAGATCTGTCCGATGCAGAAAATATGCTGGGCAATCCGACAGAAGCCTTGAAATACTACCAGCTATACAGCACTTATAAAGACTCTATTTATTCGCGCAGGAGCTTACAGAAAATAGCTTACCTGGAGACAGAAAGAGACATGTATCTGAAAGACAAACAGATACAGATAAACAAGCTGAAATTAGAAAAGAGAAACAACCAGGTTATATTCATTAGCCTCGGCAGTTTGCTCCTGGCCCTAAGCCTGGTAGTCGTTTTCAGAGAGCGACGAAAATCTGAAAAGCTGCTTTTAAATATCTTGCCGCGTAGTGTGGCCCAAAGGTTGAAAGATAAAGAGCACCCTATTGCAGACAATCTCTCCGCTGTTTCGGTATTATTTGTGGATATGGTTGGATTTACAGCCTATACCGCTTCTACAGACCCTAAACTAGTAGTAAACATGCTCAATGATATATTTACCATTTTTGACGAAATAGCAGACAAGAATGGACTGGAAAAAATAAAAACTATTGGTGACTGTTATATGGCGGTATCAGGAGCGCCAAAAGCGATGCAGGATCATGCCCGTGCTGCAGCCACGATGGCTCTTGAGATAAAGGCTATGGTGCCGGTAATACGTGAAAAGTTTGGCCGTCATATAGATTTCAGGATTGGCCTCAATAACGGACCGGCAATAGGGGGAGTATTGGGCAAAAGAAAATTCGTTTACGATGTATGGGGCGATACTGTCAATACTGCCAGCAGGATGGAAGCTATGGGAAAAGCGGGAGAAATACATTGCACTGATAACTTCAAACAGGCTACCGCAAACTATTTTTCTTTTACAGCAAGAGACACCGTAGAGGTAAAAGGTAAGGGCGTGATGCAAACCTGGATATTGGAAGGGCCCCAGGAGTGACACAGGAAATCCTTTAAGCATTTATCATCCCTGCTTCAAAGGCATAATCTGGCAACATCATCCTAACAGTGGTGCCTTTACCCGACGAGGTAATTTCCAGGTTGCCGCCGACAGAACGTGCTCGTTCATACATGCCTGAAATGCCTATTCCCGTATTTTCGGTATTAAGTACTTCTTCCGTATTAAAGCCGATTCCATTGTCTGATACACTCAATTCAAAACTATCATCATAATATGATAGCCTGATCACTACTTCATCGGCCTTTGAATGTTTAAAAATATTTTGCAATGCTTCCTGTACCATCCTGAATACAGTTAGTTCCACATTCTTTTTTAATGGCACTTCTATACCATCTACCAACAAGTCTGCATTGATATTTTTAATGATTTTCAGGTTCCTGACCTCTTGTCTTAATAATTTGATAAGTCCCTGCCGGCCTATATAGTCCGAATTCAGTTTGTGGCTTATATCCTGCACACTGTCTCTTATCTGGTTGATAATAGATATTGTATCTTTTGCCACTTTATTATTCCTGAAATCACCGTTAGTCTCTTTGCTCAGGTAATACATATTCATCTGAGCTACACTTAACAACTGCCCGATATTATCATGAAGTTCCCTGGAAATGCTGGTTTTGATCTGCTCCTGGTCTCGCATGTTTACACTATGCCCATTATGAGAGAGGTACTTCTCCTCCTGCGCGCCATATTTTTTAAATTTGTCTCTTTTAACAATAATAACGATCAGTATTGTTATAAAAAACAAACAATTAATAGCCGTAAAAAAATAGACCTGGTCATTTTTCATGATATACATTTTTACGATAGGGAATATTTGGGCAAAATAATTTGATGTTGGGAATATTAATGCTATTATTTACCCATTTTTCATAGCATCCTTATTACGGAGGAAATAGCGATAAACATTTCAATTTGCAATCTTTTTTATTATAGTAGCACAAATTCCTCTATGTATCATCATCACCTGGTAATAACATTATTCGGAAATACAAGATGATTGCGACACCATCCTATTAGTAAAAAAATCAGGGCTTTAAGTTATTGTTTGGATAAGCTTGTCTGAACTTTATTTCTCATTATCAGGCCAGGAATTATATGTACAGTAGCTACTGCGGCTGCCATTAATAAATTTTGCGCGGCATAGTCTTTTTCGTAGAAACTCCAGGCAACGCATACCGTGCAAAGTATTGCGCCAGCAATAGATGGCCAGAATCTTGACGCCAAGCCGGTGATAAATGCCCCCAGGCAATATAAAGTCAATGTAATCGGTATTGTATACTCAATACCCAACTGCGCGCCTGCAATATTAGCAACCAATATTCCCAGACTGATAAGCAGCCACACTACCAGGTATACCTTATCTATACGAAGAGACTCAGACCTGTCTCTTTTAGCATGCCTGTATGATAATATACCCCCGGCAAGAAATAAAAGAGAAGCGCTGTTGAATGTGGGCATGCTATATGTAATAGCATAATATCTTGCAATCGAATATAACGCAACAATGGTACCCCACAGGATATAATAATACGGTGCAGAAGGAGGAAGTTGATTATGTCTCATATACCTTAATAATTTATGCCGTGACGGGGTGAGGTATTATTAAGCTGTAAGACGGCGATTTGTAATAAGTAATTTTTTTGGTGTTCAAAACTTTATATACTACCTGTTGGTACTGTGTCCAAAAGGCATAAATACAAAACAAATGTATCAATTGGACAGAACAAAAATAAGCAACGTACATATTTTTTTTAACTGCATATAAATATTGTTTTTCTCCCCCAAAAGGCCACGCAATAAAGGGAAATAGAAGTACATAATGGCTGACCACAAATGCAGCAGTTGGCGTTTTTACCAGAAAGATATGCCAGCAATATTATAGAGAACTGCGTTGCACATAATAAAAATAAAATGGAGAAGCGGGCTCCCTATGCACCCGCTTGCTTCATCCAGAACTTGAAACCCGAGTAGTTTTTTTATCATTATTTCAGGAAAATAATTGCTTTGAGTGGTAACAACATGGGTTACTCAATTTTTACTCGATTAAAAAATCGTAAACCTGTATAAAGGTAGTTCGCTATCTCAAAACGCTCTTGTTATAAATTCTTCAAAATCAAGGTTTCCAGGTAAGGATGCGTATAAATAAGTAAAGGTTGCATTGCTGCAACCTTTTTCTAGTGAACCTCTTGGGACAAATGTCGAACCAGATTATTGAGTATTTGAGAATTCTGGCTATATAATTAATTGTAAGTCAACCTACTTCTTTATGGCTCGTATAGATTGCCAGTGGCTGCCTCCTCGACTAAAAGTGAACATATATACGCCCGAAGCATGGCCAGCAATATTTATTTTCATATATCCGTACTTGTTTTTAGGAATTATAGTGTAAGAAGCCAACTTCTTGCCTAATATGTCAGTAATTGCCACGTCAATAGGGGCATCGTCAAATGTATGGGTAGCAATCATTACGTTACCGGTAGTTGGGTTAGGGTACACGATAATCGTATCACTAGTAAATGAATGAGAGGTAAATATTTGTTCTACGCCCAAAACGGGCACCCCGAAAAACTGCGAACTTGACTGACAGCCATTGCTATCTGTGATTACGACAAAATACGCGCCTATCTCTGTTGCTTTATGATAATAATTTGTAGCCGCCGCAATAGGGTTATTTATCCCATACAGATACCATTGATAATTATATCCTGTGTCTTGTACACTTGAATACAGTGTATCATTTGAGAACGAAACGGTAGGAACAGGCGGCAGCGGATGAACAATAACAATGCTCGGTTGAGAAATGGATGTGCATCCATCAATATTCGTGTATGCTACGGTGAATGTATCTCCTGTCGTTGTGTAATAGCTATCGCTTAGTCCATTTGGTATCAATACTCCATTATTGTACCATTGGTGCGATCCGCCTGCATAACTTGATTGTAGCGTGACTCCATTGCCTTGGCACAAATGAGTTAAGGCCGGCGTAATAAGAGGCGCAGGTGAGGGTGCGGAAGCAGTATCTACTGTAACCGTATCTCTAATCATGCAGCCATTATTATCGAATACTGATATTATATAATCACCTGGCCATAGATTATGCTGGAAGCTATCCACTCCTCCGTTGCTCCATGCGTATGCGTAAGGAGGCGTACCCCCGGTGGCTATGGCAAGGGCGGTTCCGACACTATCAAGGCAAATGTCATCAGTAGCTATTAGTGAGTCCAACTCCAATTTTGGAGGATTATTGAGTGCTATCGTCTGCGATGCAAGACAGGAATTAGCATCCGTTACAATGACTGTATAGCTGTTTTGCGATAGCCCTGTAATACTATTAGTTGTAGCACTATTGCTCCAACTGTAACTATAAGGGGCAGTGCCGCCGTCCGACAGAACACTTATCTCACCGTCTGCATATCCATTGCAGCTTGGATGCGTTGTACGAACCTGCAATGACATATTCGACATTGCCCTATGTATCGTATCTGAAATTGTTTTTACGCAGCCATAATCATCTATTATTTTGATAACATAATGCCCCGAATCTAAACTGCTGAATATGTTGCTTGAAAGATAAGTATTAACAGTATCGATGGCATATTGATATGGAGGTAAACCTCCATTTACTAGTATGCTAATCTGTCCCGTTGATCCGCCGCATATCGTTGGCGTAGTTGTAGAAGATGCAGTTATTTGCGGTGCAATAGAATATGTCAACTCAGATGAATCCACGCAGTAAAAATTAGCGATTTTCATCTTGATTTTATATGTACCTGGTTGATTAAATATATAAGAATAGCTACCGCAGTTTGTGCATTTAAGCGTATCGTTCAGAAACCACTGGCTTGTTCCATACTGCGGAGCGCGGGTAACGACTATCTGTTCACCTATGCAGGGGGTCTGTTTGGTTGCAGTCAAATCTGTAGCTAATGAGCAAAGGTTTGCCTTTTGCTCGCAGAGAAGAGAATCATACATATTTATTGCATTCGCAATAAAGTTTGGGCTGGTAATCACCGGCGAGAAGTTGCTAACATTCGGAGTATAGATTTGAGTACTATACATATATGCCGTGATATTAGCAGGTGTAGCTACATTCTTGACAGATTTACATGGCAGGCTATTTATAAAGCTATCAATCTTTAGCACGCCCCGATGCAGTCCGGAAGCATTAGTATTATTGTTTATAGTGGTAAAATATCCGATATAGCCTTTTTCTTTTGTAACGAAGCAATCATTAAAATATACATCAGCAGATTGGGTATCCACCAAAACAGCATTATTACTTGCCGGATACAAATAATTGTCAACAGAGAAAAGCAGATTCCCAAGCGCCCATTTGAAGTTATAACCATTTAGTGTATTAACATTGCCTAAGTAATACGGCGTTCCAGACGTGTACAACCTACAAAACGAAGAAGTTCCATTACTTGCACTGTGTGACGTAATTAATCCTGCATAAGATGATTGATACGCACTTTCATTTATTACAAATAATTTATTAACTAACGCGTCATAATATATTTGTTTCGGTGCATCGTAATTGTCTAATGTGCCACCAGCAGTTTTGCTCCATTGATGATTCCCGGACGCATCAATTTTTAGCAAAAGAGGGTCGTAGTATGAATAATAACTGGAAGAAGAAGTTGAAATGTATTTTTTTCTGACTGTAAGAGCCAATGCGTAGTAACTGGTGCCGATTTGGGTAATATCTCCCTCCGCAACTAAATCAGTAGAGTCGTTTGTTGAAGTGCCGTATATCTGATATTGGTACTGCTTCGACCAATCCAGGCCGCCATTCTGATTGATTTTCTGTATAACTAAGGTATTGGTATTTGCTCCGAGACCGCATACAAGAGTGGCTTGGGGAAATATCTTTATTAAGCCATAGTTGTTCAATACTCGTGTCCATTGTACGATTCCATCCTTATCAATCATAACAAGGTTTTTGTCGCCTACCTGTATCAAATATCCTGAACCAAATGGCTCAATTTGCATAATGGATAATCCATAAAAAGCAGTTGCATTCAACTCCTTTGACCATAACATTTCCCCGTTTTTGGTAATTTGGCCATAAACAGGATAATCACCATCGTAATTGCCGCCAATGTAAAAGCCGCTATCAGTTTGAGATTGGCAGACGTCATTTAGGAGTATTTCTTTCCCATTGTTCTTGAAAATTTTGGCGAAAATATTTGATGTACTGCCACTAATAGATGAAGTAACACTTACTTGCTGACAATTCTGTATACTCGCACAGGCGTTACCGGCAGTCAGGCATATATTGTATGTGCCCTGGGCGCTATATATATGAGTACCGTGGAGTGTATTCAAGGTATTGCCATCACCAAAGTTCCAGAGATATGCCGTAGCATTGGTACTGGTGTTTTGCACCGATACAGCATTTGCGTTTACTGTAGGTGTAAAAGCAGCTATTGGTGTTACATTTCCTGCATTGATAATAGTTACATTTTGGGTAGCGGTACAGCCAGTCAAGTCTTTGACTTTTACCGCATAGGTAGTAGGCGCGAGATTATTGAATGCATTTTGGCTGGAGTATATTACTCCTCCGTCTATAGAGTATTGGTAAGGGGATGTACCACCCGATGGATTTAACGTAATTATCCCATTATTTACACCGCAATTTGCTGGTGTAGGCACAGCATTAATAGTTATTGCATTGGTACAGGATGCAACAATTATTTGCTGGTAAGCAACATTATTATTCTCGTTGCTTTCTGTTACCTGGTTAAGCGCATCTGCTACAAAGAGTATATAATACATGCCATTAGTTGTGTTTGATGGGATAGTAAGTTGCTTGTTACCTAAATTGTATGTATTACCACCAGTAAGTCCATTTATGCCAGTACTATCTAATTGTACATCCCCAGCATCTAAGGCAGTATTGCTACTTAAAAAGTATTTAAAAAGACTGCTATTTGCAGTCCCTCCACCTGAATTATAAATACTTGTGTTTACAGTAATTGTATTGCCTGCAACTATCGTAATGGAAGATACTGATACTACTGTATTTTGCAGGTCAATAGTGACACTGCTATTAGTTATCTTTTGTGAAGTGAAGTTTTGGTTGTTGTCTATGTCCCATGTTTGTGTAGTAACGTCCTTATTTTGTTGGATGAGTTGACCCCGATTGTCAAACGTGTTGATATTATTCTGGCCTACAGCATTGTAGGTAATGAGGCTTAAACATAATAACAAAGACGATTTCATAAATTTATGTTCAATAATTTCATTGTACAAGGTTAGACGGTTAATTCCTTTTCTAACTCTATTTTGCGCATGAAGTAGGTCTGCATTGTTTCCTCTTCACGTTCCAATAGTTGATTGAAAAAGTCTTCCTTATTACAAAGCTCGTTAAAACCAAATAAGTTCTGATAATCTACATAGTCATTTCCAATATTAATTTTCACAAACCAATTAGCGGGTAATTCGTTACTTACTATTTCAAAAATCTGATAAGGAAACCAACTTGGGCTACCATTTTCATCAACTAAAAAATACAAATCATTTGATTGTTTAAAGGTCAATACTCCCATTACTAAATACTCCTTGCTTAACTCAAGACCATAATCAAAATTATCAGGAATACCCTTGGGCAAATTTGAGGGGTTATTATATCTACAAACTACTTTCATTTTATTATATCAATAAATTTAAAATCGTCAATTGCCTTTATTACTCCATTTTCCCATAAGGCATTATAATGGATTTCTACACCGTGAGCTTTTTTATTTGACATTTTACTCCAACCAAACCACCGAGCATCTTTCAATGTATGTTCTATTACCTTTCCCGATGATGGATTAGACACAATTTCCTCCATTGCTAATCGCTCTGTAAGGTTTCTTGCAACCGTTCTACCTGTAGAACCTAAGCCCAAAGGTTTAAGTACATACCTGCCAGCTCTTAGTAATTTATACCCCCCTGCTGTAGCATAGCTAATAGCAGCTTCGGTAACGATTTCCTTTACTGCGGGAACAAAATTTTTGTTTGACTTATCAAAATACTCATTTGCTAATTCATATTCCCCGTTTATCAATGCAGACCATCCAGCTATTCCATCTGCTGCATAGTTTACAGTTGGAGATGAAAGCAATGCTTTCACCACAGCATCCCCTTTATCAGACAGCCAGTTTTCTCCACTTGGGTCAATATTCATTATAGGGTTATTCCCGGCATATGCAAACAGATTTGTATACCAAATTGGGTCTTCGCTTAAAAAGCGTCCCTGGTATGGGTTGTAATACCTCGCCCGCATAAAGTACAATGCACTATCGTCATATTGTACACCGTATTTGCCTACGTATCTGTATGGGTTCTTAAATCCGCTTTCCTGTTTAGCTTCCAATATGCCGTATGCACTGTATTTGTACCGGTGCGTAACTGTCTGGCTGCTGTTAGTAATGGCTATGGTGCCGCCCCTGTAATCATAATGGTAATAGCTCTTGTTTGTTGGTGTGCCAGGGTCTATTCTGCAAACAAGCCCTATGCCATAGATATAAATACTGCTATCATTTCCGTTTAGGTCTGTTTCTGCCAATACGTTATTGTTATGCAGTATATCCAGTACATACCGTGTGTTGTTCTTACGTCTTCGTCCTTCTGTTCCATCATACTCGAATGTGTCAGTAATACTTCCTCGCTTGTATGAGGTCAGGTTATCCAACTCATCATAACTTGCCCACGATTGACCGTTTAGGGTAGTTTGTGCTCCATTTGCATTAAAACCTTGATTAAGGGTGTCAAATTTCGTTTGCCTGTCAATGGAGCTATGCTGGTAGATAATATTAACGGTATTGGGTGGTGATGTGGTTAATCCATTCGGGATATTAGGTATTTCATTTTCATGGTTTCCTGCATTATCCTTTATGAACTTATAGCCAACTATAACTGCATTGCTACTGGTAAGTGATGCCATACTATCCAGCCTTCCCGTATTGTTTTCATACTGGTAGATTGATTTTGTACCATTACCAAAGGTTTCTATTGCCAACCTGCCGTCAGCTAAATAGGTATAGGTTACATAAGTGTAGTTATTGTTGTCTTTGACAGTAATTAGACGATTGTTGGCATCGTAGGTGTAATATACTGTCAGATTAATACTGGTAGGATAGACAATAGCACTATCAAGGTTATTGCTGTTGTAATAATATTTAATTGCTTTAGGGTTGGACACATCATTGTAAGAAACGGAATCAGGACGATTAAACGCATCATAACCAATTGTAATGGTTTTATTATTCCCCTTGTGTATTATCGTTCTAAGGTTGTGACGTGTATCATAATTGAAATCTGCATAACCATTGCTTTGCAACTGTCCTGCATGGGTATTCCCTGATGGATAAAAGCTGTAATTAAATGTATGTCCGTTTTTGTTCCTGATAGTTTTAGGCGTACCGTCATTATTATAGGTGTATTGCTTGTAGTAACCGCCAAAGTTTTCTTTTGTTAGGAGGTCGTTGTTGTCATAATCCAGTATAGTATGTTGCCCTAACGGTGGAGTGATTTTTATGTTGTTACCATTTGCATCGTAATCATAAGAAGTTATATAGCCTGTATTATTCGCATCTTCCTTTACAGATAGTACATTGTCGTTATTATCATAGGTGACTTTTGTTAGTACATTGTTCGGGTCAACCAAGTCTGTCAATCTGCTCGCATCATCATAAGATGCAGTTGCTTTTATACCAGTATTGTCAACAATCGCAGACGTAATACTGCCATATTGGTTATAGGCGTATATTGTTTTGATGTTGGACGGGTTAGTAATAGAGGCAGGTGTACCATTAGTGTTTGGAACGATAGTCGTGGTAACATTATTAGGTTGCTTTATCTGTGTAAGCTGACCACTGGTATAAGAATATGTAGTTGTATTCCCTTTCGCATCGGTTGTTGAATCAATATCATTCAGACTATTGTAATAAGCCTTAAATGTTTGGTTGGGCAGTCCGGGTGCGCTACGTTGAATTTGGGTGATGTTTCCTTTGCCATTATAGTTAATCGTTGTTTGAATACCACTGACATAATCCGTAATAGAACTTGGCAGGTTTTGTTGACCTGCAATATTATAGTCTATATGTGTGCTGTCTAATGCAGACGCGTAATCAGTTACATTACCAAACTTATCGTAGGTGTATCTCGATTGATGAGGATTGCTTGTGCCTGCAGGGCTGTTATATATCGTTACTTTTGTCTTGGTGGTTGGGTTGTTTGTGCCATAATTAGCGGTAAAATCTATGTCGGTTTTATATTGACTGTTATACTGTGTGCTGGCGAGTTTCCGTTGGTGATAGGTGTTAGTAATTACGTTGCCCCTGGGAAGCGTTATTGTTTTTAGAAGGTGTTTTTCTTTTTCACCTGTGCCATAGTTATAGGTTGTGCTTTGGTTTTTGGCATCCTTATATGAAATCAGGTCGGTATTATCCTGACTGTAACTAAAATATACTGTCCTGACAATACTCCCTGTATAGGCTGATACAGCGGTTATCAGGTTTTCACCCGCTTTATTGTAATAAAATTGCAGATACCTGATAGGCGATACAACTACTCTATCTAATCGAGGTGAGTTGTTTTGTAGCGACCATTGGAGGTTCAGGACATTCCCGTGTCTGTCAATTATCTGAGATAACGTAAAGACTTTATTGTTTCCTACATAGGTAAACCTGTATCGTGTCTGGTCTTTCTTTTTTACCTCTAATGCTCCACTGTTTATATAAAGCGTATCATAACTCCCTATTGTTTCGCTGATGAATGTGTTAGAACCAGTCAGCTTATAGCTCGCAAACGACCCATCCGCCCAATGAATAATATACCTGTCATCAGTCAAAGAGCCAGCCGTATCGCCATCTATCTTTAACAGGTACGCATTGTAGCTATGAGACCAGCCTTTGCCAAGCGGTAGCATTTTATAACGAATCGTAGAGCTATCATAGTTGTATTTCTCGTAGAGTTCACCGGGTAATTCTGTAGAAACTGCGCTATAAAAATGGGAGAATGATAATGGCACGATACCATCTATGGCAAAGCTATTTTTGACATAGCTATCAAAATTGGCGTTTGCTGTACTTAGTGATTTGTTCCAGGTGAGAGATGTGACGTTATTAGAGAAAAAGAAATCATTGGCTGTGGGAGTTGGCTTAGAAATTGTGGTACTGGTAAGCATCCGCCACAGGATAATAAACGCATCGCTACGTGTTATATATTGTTCAGGGAAAAAAGAGCCATTACTATTCCCATTTACCAACCCCGCATCTTTAGCAGCTTTTATCCACGGGTAAGCAGGGTCGTTTACTGGTACATCCCCAAATGGGCTTGCACCAACAGGATTAAAATTAACCGGAATATTCCATGCCTCAACAAAAGCCTTTACAGCGTCTTTTCGTTTTATCTTTTCACTCGGACGGAAATGCGCAAAATCACGAGTAAAAACAGATACACCATTGCCGTATTCAAGATAGTATAGTGCTTTGACAAACTGACTGTAATAGTTAGTACTCTGTATGTCATAGAAAGGAGTTGGTGCATAATCAACAGGTGTTGTAACCGATGAACCAGACCCAAACAATCCTTTGAACAGTATTTTGGCTAAATCATGTCGTTGTATTGGTTGGTCATTACTATTGGCGTTTTGCGTGTTCTGAATGATGCCCTGACTACATAGGTATTCCGCAGCTATTTTCTTTTCAAATGAGTTAGGTTGTATTCCGCTTGCCCATGTTATACATGATGGAACAGTAGTATTAGTAATCGTAAAGGTGTTGTTACTATAGTCAACTATTGTTCCATTAGTTGTATTCGTTCGGTATATCTTTATTCGGTATTGACCTGTTGGGATATTGCTGGGTATTGTCCATGAGTAGGGGCTTTGGTTTTGTATAGGACTGGCAATAATCTGATAAGCTGTTGTATTACTACCTTGTACCAACTCTAAACTAACAGGGTCGGGTGAGATATTGGTGCTTGACCAAGATATGCCTATGCTTTGACCAGTAGTAAGCGTTTCACCTCCATTGGGGTAGTTGACCGTTATGCTTTTTGCTTGCGAACCGCTATTAATAATGAATGTCGGGCTGTACGCATGGATTGAAGGGTTAGAAATCTGATAGACTTTTGCCTGATAACTTCCCGCAGTTACGCCTGATATATTGCTCCAGGTAAATGCATTATTGTTTATTACACCAGTGCTTGGCGGTATGGCATAAATAGACGCTTTAGTTGATGGATTTACCAAAGTAAACCCAATCAGTGCAGAAGATGAAATATTAGAATACGTCCATGTTATAGGTAATGAGCCACCAAGATTATACGACTGGAAAAGGGTTGGGCTTGTTACTGCAATAGTAGGCGTGGAACTGTTGTTTGTTATTGTAAAAGGACTATCGCTTGTATCATAAGCACCTCCAACCGTGCCAGTCTTATAAATTTTAATTTTATACTGCCCTGATGGTATGCTATTGGGGATATACCAAGAGTAAGAGCCTGTATTTAGATGAATGGCGCCAGCTTGCGGTAAAACAAATTGAGGGTTACCATTTGTATCACAAAGTTCGAGGTTTATAGTATCAGAAGAACTTAATCCCGTGCTATTCCATGTTATATTTTGTAATGTAGCAGTTGTAAAAAATTGTCCTCCGTTGGGTGCTGTTATAGTAAATGTATAATTAGTGCTTGCCGAAGTTCTGAATGTGTTAGTTGATGACGGACTCCATTGACTTGAATTGTTTGCACCACAATTCGCTCTTACCTGAAATTTATAATCGGTATTCGGGGTTAATCCGGTGATGCTAACCGAGTTTGTTGTTGAAGTAAGTGGTTGAAACATTCCAAACGACCCACTTAAAGTACGGTGGTAGATAGTATAGCTGGTGGCCCCCGTTACAGCAGGCCATGTTGCAAGAAAGCTGGTGCTTGTAAAAGTTGAACCTGAAAATTGGGTATGGTTCGGTGTTTGACAGTTTGGTTGGTTGGCCGCTATGCCAATAGGTTTAGAGTAGAATCTATAGGTGATACCGTTGTTTTTAAGTATTACAACCGCACAATAGTATTTAATACCTGTCTGATGAGTTACCTTATGTTTGTATGTGTATGTAGTGTAGCCGCTTATAGGTATGCCATTAGAAGGAATTGGAGTACCACATACTACTATATTATCTATACCTGTACTACTTATTTCTTCTTTAAGATAAAAGGTGTCAGTGCTACCAAATTGGTTTCCGCTACATCTTTTTAACTGAAAAGTAACTGTATCATTGGAGATGACAGCAATTCCAAATTGCAATAAACCACCAGTATAAGTGATGTTGCAGCTACCCTGTAAATTGCCGCTTGGTGCACACGATGTATAACCTTGATTTAAGCTTGTAATGATAGAATAAGAAACTTGTCCATCAGCGCGACAAGCTAATAGCATGAGAAAGACATATTGCAGAAATTTTCTCATATAATGATGAGCTTTACTAAATGTTAAAGTTATCAAAAAAATATAGGACTATGACTTGTATGAAATATTTAAGCTCTTTGTGATTGATTTGCTTTCAAATTATGTGGTANNTGATTTGCTTTCAAATTATGTGGTAACTTAGGTCTTTGACAACTGGTATCTTTCACAAAGCCGACATAATTAGTTGTGATTTGCTTTCAAATTATGTGGTAACTTAGGTCTTTGACAACGTTCATCTACTGCCGGGTAGAGGGCTACCAGGTTGTGATTTGCTTTCAAATTATGTGGTAACTTAGGTCTTTGACAACGTGGTGTATTGGTACACCTTGCGGGCGTTGGTTGTGATTTGCTTTCAAATTATGTGGTAACTTAGGTCTTTGACAACCCTTCAGCATACACGGCGCTGAGCGTTGAGGTTGTGATTTGCTTTCAAATTATGTGGTAACTTAGGTCTTTGACAACACTGGCGAAGTGGAGCCGATTGCGGACACTGTTGTGATTTGCTTTCAAATTATGTGGTAACTTAGGTCTTTGACAACTTTCATACGATGTCACATCTTAAACGTTAGTTGTGATTTGCTTTCAAATTATGTGGTAACTTAGGTCTTTGACAACTGCACCTGGCCCGGCGCCTGATGTATTTCGTTGTGATTTGCTTTCAAATTATGTGGTAACTTAGGTCTTTGACAACATTGTCATTTGTAGATGTATACATCATAGGGTTGTGATTTGCTTTCAAATTATGTGGTAACTTAGGTCTTTGACAACCACCCTGTTGTTGTGGCCGGGCTTTGCTCTGTTGTGATTTGCTTTCAAATTATGTGGTAACTTAGGTCTTTGACAACGACGACCTACAGTGGTTTTCTGCAATCCCTGTTGTGATTTGCTTTCAAATTATGTGGTAACTTAGGTCTTTGACAACGCTGTGTCCTATTCGACCATGATAGTTTTAGTTGTGATTTGCTTTCAAATTATGTGGTAACTTAGGTCTTTGACAACAGTGCTTTTGTTCGCTGCATTTCCGTAACAGTTGTGATTTGCTTTCAAATTATGTGGTAACTTAGGTCTTTGACAACCCCCGCATTGTTTCGCACACTATACCATTTGTTGTGATTTGCTTTCAAATTATGTGGTAACTTAGGTCTTTGACAACGCTTCAGTATAAGGTAATCCGTTCAATTTTGTTGTGATTTGCTTTCAAATTATGTGGTAACTTAGGTCTTTGACAACCAATATAACTATGGTGTACTATAACCTTGTGTTGTGATTTGCTTTCAAATTATGTGGTAACTTAGGTCTTTGACAACGCGGGCAAGGGACGTAATAATGATGCTGGTGTTGTGATTTGCTTTCAAATTATGTGGTAACTTAGGTCTTTGACAACAGAGTACAGGCACAGCCTATTGTGCCCGCAGTTGTGATTTGCTTTCAAATTATGTGGTAACTTAGGTCTTTGACAACCTCTGACGCAACCCTTATGTCAAGGCCGCTGTTGTGATTTGCTTTCAAATTATGTGGTAACTTAGGTCTTTGACAACAGGTATTCCAAATGGAAGTGCAACTACAGGGTTGTGATTTGCTTTCAAATTATGTGGTAACTTAGGTCTTTGACAACAACAAAGTATAGTGAGTGTGTGTAAAGTTAGTTGTGATTTGCTTTCAAATTATGTGGTAACTTAGGTCTTTGACAACGTAGTATCATACGTTAATGTTGCAAATACAGTTGTGATTTGCTTTCAAATTATGTGGTAACTTAGGTCTTTGACAACTACAGTGCTATTCGGAAGGCTTATTTTCCGGTTGTGATTTGCTTTCAAATTATGTGGTAACTTAGGTCTTTGACAACTTGTTATCATAGGTTAATGTCACAAATAATGTTGTGATTTGCTTTCAAATTATGTGGTAACTTAGGTCTTTGACAACTAATTCCTGTTTGCTCATGTGGCTTTTGGTGTTGTGATTTGCTTTCAAATTATGTGGTAACTTAGGTCTTTGACAACCTGATGAACGAATACCAAAATGGCCAAGTAGTTGTGATTTGCTTTCAAATTATGTGGTAACTTAGGTCTTTGACAACTGTCCGATAATTTTTTGTACATAGGCATTTGTTGTGATTTGCTTTCAAATTATGTGGTAACTTAGGTCTTTGACAACCTAATGAATGTAACGGCACTATCGTAAAAGTTGTGATTTGCTTTCAAATTATGTGGTAACTTAGGTCTTTGACAACCAAAAGACATACTGTCGATATTGTACGACGTTGTGATTTGCTTTCAAATTATGTGGTAACTTAGGTCTTTGACAACGCAACGGCAAATTCTCCCTTCAATATAAGCGTTGTGATTTGCTTTCAAATTATGTGGTAACTTAGGTCTTTGACAACCTGGCATATTGGTAGTGATGCAGCTAATTGTTGTGATTTGCTTTCAAATTATGTGGTAACTTAGGTCTTTGACAACGTTTTCTTCAAATGTTTCTTTGCGAAGTATGTTGTGATTTGCTTTCAAATTATGTGGTAACTTAGGTCTTTGACAACACGGGCCGGTGAATACTTTACAAAAGTTTGTTGTGATTTGCTTTCAAATTATGTGGTAACTTAGGTCTTTGACAACCCGTGACCGTTTCGAAGCGGTCAGGATGGTGTTGTGATTTGCTTTCAAATTATGTGGTAACTTAGGTCTTTGACAACTTCGCTTGTTTGGCCTCTTTTCTTAGCCGGTTGTGATTTGCTTTCAAATTATGTGGTAACTTAGGTCTTTGACAACGAAATGCCTGTGTAAACCTTGATAGTACGCGTTGTGATTTGCTTTCAAATTATGTGGTAACTTAGGTCTTTGACAACCCGGAGTTGTGAAATCGAAATACAACTCCTTGTTGTGATTTGCTTTCAAATTATGTGGTAACTTAGGTCTTTGACAACACACCGAGCGCGGTCAACATTCTGTCCATTGTTGTGATTTGCTTTCAAATTATGTGGTAACTTAGGTCTTTGACAACTATATCGAGTGCAAAGAGTGGAACAAAACTGTTGTGATTTGCTTTCAAATTATGTGGTAACTTAGGTCTTTGACAACGAGCCTGTTCATGCTGCGCTCAGCGGTAGAGTTGTGATTTGCTTTCAAATTATGTGGTAACTTAGGTCTTTGACAACTGCTCCTGTGTTGCTTCGCCAATCAGACCGGTTGTGATTTGCTTTCAAATTATGTGGTAACTTAGGTCTTTGACAACTGTAATTGGGAGTTTTACTTCGTTCATGTCGTTGTGATTTGCTTTCAAATTATGTGGTAACTTAGGTCTTTGACAACCGCGGCTACAATGATGCCCGCTACCAACAGGTTGTGATTTGCTTTCAAATTATGTGGTAACTTAGGTCTTTGACAACATGAACCCCTTTTTGTCCCTTACAAGCTGCGTTGTGATTTGCTTTCAAATTATGTGGTAACTTAGGTCTTTGACAACGCATTGGCTGCGCAGTGGTGCAGATAGAAGTTGTGATTTGCTTTCAAATTATGTGGTAACTTAGGTCTTTGACAACCGCCTTAAAGCGTTTGCCGGTTGATGTGATGTTGTGATTTGCTTTCAAATTATGTGGTAACTTAGGTCTTTGACAACTGTCAGGTTGTTGCGCCGGCTGCAATGTGCGTTGTGATTTGCTTTCAAATTATGTGGTAACTTAGGTCTTTGACAACAAAACCAGGCGTCGCTCTTTCTGCGTTTTCGTTGTGATTTGCTTTCAAATTATGTGGTAACTTAGGTCTTTGACAACTGTCATACGGGCTACCCACTGGCCGATTGGGTTGTGATTTGCTTTCAAATTATGTGGTAACTTAGGTCTTTGACAACTTTTAAATAAACAAACTTTTTTCAAAAAAGTTGTGATTTGCTTTCAAATTATGTGGTAACTTAGGTCTTTGACAACACTATCAATTCTATTTCCCTGTATTCCTTGGTTGTGATTTGCTTTCAAATTATGTGGTAACTTAGGTCTTTGACAACGCCCCCACTGTGATATATTTGGAAGTTTACGTTGTGATTTGCTTTCAAATTATGTGGTAACTTAGGTCTTTGACAACCCAACGTAGTGGAATCCCGTTACCGACTAAGTTGTGATTTGCTTTCAAATTATGTGGTAACTTAGGTCTTTGACAACGACAGCTTTAATGACGCCTTGAAATGTTAGTTGTGATTTGCTTTCAAATTATGTGGTAACTTAGGTCTTTGACAACAAAGGTTGGCCGAGGAATACGCCCGTGTAGTTGTGATTTGCTTTCAAATTATGTGGTAACTTAGGTCTTTGACAACTTTCATCATGGTTCATAGATGCGGACGGGGTTGTGATTTGCTTTCAAATTA